>NZ_JAEPQA010000029.1 GCF_017640745.1 Nisaea sp.
CAAATTTTTCATATTGAAATTTTCTTTGATTGTCAGTGTATTTAATCGTCTTAAGGTTGATAGGAGGTGGCTGGCTTAGATCCTTGAAAATTTATGTGTTTTATGATTGTTGAGTAACGGTCCCTTTTTGTTCCTGCCATCGGGCCAGGTCGCTGGGAAAACCCTTAGAAAGCCAGCGAGCGGATAAAAGACCGGCTCGGCGTACCAATGGCCTGCTGAACAATTGCCTTTGGTCGTGATCGCCGAGCCGGTATACGAGAGCAAACGCGAAACAATGATCAAGCCGCCGACCGCGGAGCGACAAAGCATAGCTGTCGCCTGAAATATGCGACGGATGGGACGCGGCCTTATCTGTTTGTCTTGCCTCAGCCGTCAGGTAAAGACCCAGCCAGTTGCTTCTGAAAGCGCGGTCTTTGAGACGCCGATGACTGTCACGCTGCCGCCATCGGAGAAGGTGACTGTGGTATTGCCGCCGCTCTCCGTCGCGGAACTGACTCCGAGACCGGCTTCGAGGGCCAGGGTATCTGTCCCGGCCGCGAAGTCGTTGACGGTATCGTTGCCACCGCCGAACTCGAAGACGAAGACGTCTGCGCCCTCGCCGCCGACAAGGGTATCGTCGCCCTTGTTTCCAGCCATCAGGTCGTTGCCAGCATTGCCCGAGAGCACGTCATTGCCCTGGCCGCCATAGAGCGTGTCGTTGCCGAGGTTGCCGAACAGGCTGTCGTTGCCGCTGTTGCCGTAGACAAGATCGTTGTCCTGGCCGCCATAGACCATGTCGTCGTTCTCGCCGCCGGAGACGGTATCGTCGCCCTTGTTGCCGTAGACGAAGTCATTGTCGTTGTCGCCTTTGACGGTGTCGTTGTCCTGGCCGCCGAACAGCGTGTCCCTGCCACCGCCGCCGAAGACGGAATCCTCGCCCTGGTTGCCATAGACGAGATCCTCACCCCAGCCCGAACCGACGGTATCGTTGCCACCGCCGCCGGCCAGCGTGTCATCCTCGGCGCCAAGTGAAATGAACTGGGTCGAATCGTCTCCGACGACGTAGTTCTGGCCGGACCCTCCGGTGACGGTGGCGTTGCCGACGATTGCCGCGAACTCAATATTGTTGAGTTTCAGGGTCGATCCGGTCGGAAGGCCGGTCGTATTGATTACGAAGGCTTCACTGCCGCTTGACGACTGTCCCGTCAGCTCAATGGTCTGCGCCGATCCGCCGGAGCTTGAGAAGGTGACGGACCTGATATCGAGGGTCATGCCGCTCGATCTGGCGAGGAAGGTCTGACCGTGGCCATCGAGGAAACTTTGCGAAGATGCCACGGGCTCCGTCGCCTGGATCTCGCCCCTCAGCGTCGTCCCGGCAACGGCCGAGCTCTGCGCAGAAGCCGTTCCGGAGTTCGTGAGGGAAATGCCTGTCGGCAGCGTCACGGTCACCACATTGCCGTTACCGGTACCTTCGACCAAGGCACCGGTTGCGGTGCTACCGGTGTTATTCACCAGCGTGCGGCCTGTCGCCGTTCCGGCGACGTCGCCGGTGGTCTGTTGCGTAACCGTCAGCACGCTTCCCGAGCCGCCCGAGGAGCCCCCCGAGGACCCGCTGCTTGCCGCGCTGAAAGTCAGTTCTGTGGTGGAGCCGTTCAGCGCCGCGTTGATCGTCAACGATCCAGGATTACCGCCGATATTGAGCGTCTGGCCCGATCCAAGATCGATGGTGCTGCCTAGTGTGGTGCCGTTGAGCGCGGTCAGGTCCGTGCTCGTGATCTGGATCATGTCGCCAATCGCGAGATCGCTGATCGTGTCACCGTTGAGGTTGGCGGCCGAGCCGGTGAAGGTGTCGTTGCCATCGCCGCCGAACAGGGTGTCGGCCTGGTTGCCGCCGCGCAGCACGTCGTTGCCGTCCTCGCCATAGAGGAG
Organism: Nisaea sp.; assembly: GCF_017640745.1. Classification (GTDB taxonomy): domain Bacteria; phylum Pseudomonadota; class Alphaproteobacteria; order Thalassobaculales; family Thalassobaculaceae; genus Nisaea. The sequence goes on from NZ_JAEPQA010000029.1 coordinate 1,909, forward strand.
GTCGGTGCCGCTGAAGCCCGAAATCGTGTCGTTGCCGACACCGCCATAGAGGGTGTCTTCACCGTCGCCGCCGGAAATCGTGTCCGTTCCGGCGCCGCCATAGACGATGTCGTTACCCCGGCCGCCCCACAGCCAGTCGTTGCCGGCATCGCCGAACACCAGGTCGTTGCCGGAACTGCCGGCCGCTGTGTCGTTGCCGTCACCGCCGTAAAGGGTGTCGTTTCCGTCGGCGCCGGACAAACCGTCGTTGCCGTCCCCGCCGTAGATGAGGTCGTTGCCGGTCTCGCCGTAGTGGAAGTCGTTGCCGACACCGCCGTAGAGCGTATCGTCGCCGCCGCCCGCATAGAGCGTGTCGTTGTCGGCGTCGCCGTAGAGCAGGTCATTGCCGTCGAGTGCGCTGATCGTGTCATTGCCCCCGAGGCCGGAGATCGTGTCGTCGCCGGTCGTCGTCGCTGGGGTCGTGGAACCGTGGAACAGATCACCTGCCGCCGTCCCGGTAATATTGGCGAGATGATGGGGATAGGCTGCGATGGCTTCCGCCGCGAAGGGCAGCAGCGCGGCATTGAGGCCGTCGAGGCTCCAGCGGCTCTCTCCGTCCGGCGCGCGGCCGACGAAATCGCGGCTGGCATGCACGGGGACGCCAAGGCCCGCATGTAGACGGTCGGTCAGGTTTTCTCCCGCGGCTTCGGCGCCGGTGTGGCAGCCGTGCAGGGCGATCATCGAGAGCGGCACCCTGCGAAGCGTGGCCGCGACGTGATCCACGCTCTCCGCGTCCAGATGCAGATCGTCGATGGTGATTTCGCCCGGCGCGCCGTGACCGACGAGATGGAGGGCGGCCAGCCTCCCGGTCTCGAGCCGGATCGTGGTCAGCGCGCAGCGGATGCGTTCGAGGGTCGTGCCGTTTCCGTCGCGCAGGAGACGTACATTGTCGGGCAGCTCACGTAGCAGAACTCCTCGATCTGCGACGTCAGATGCCACGACCAGCAGCGCCGGCGCGACCGTCGCGCCGTGATCCGCTGCGGAGTAGTGGGACAGGGCGGGATGGGTATCGAACATGCCCATATTTGCTTCCTTCATGTTTTCCGATCGCGCTTGCCGCGCGAACTCGGGCCGAATCTATCCGTCCGGTGAAGACCGATTTGACTCGTCAATTGGGATTGATGTGCCGAGGGCGAATCTGTTGCCCGGCTTCTGAAGGAGTAAACTATAGGGTAATCGTTAAAAAATGATTATTCGAAAAATCATCGACTTATCGGATCTTTTTAATTTTTTTTGGGCATTAAAAAATCATCTTATAGTTTATTGAAATGCATTCGCATGGAAATTAAAATTAAAATTTACTGACCTCGCGCGGGCGGTTCCTTGTCCTTCTTGGTCCAGCCGATGATCCTGATTGCCGGGAAAACCCAGAGGAATCCGGCCAGCGGATAAAAGATTAGTTCGGCCAGCCAATGCTCCGGTAGATAGTGGTTGGCGAAAGTGACGACGGCCGCGATATACGCGATCAAACCCGAAACAATCGTTAATCCGCCGAGTGCAGTACGCCAACGCATGGCTGCCTCCGAAAATCTGCAATGGCTGCGGATAGGCGGCATCCGGTGCGGCTGTCAACCATTGCCGAAGCATTAAAACCAGGTGAATTCTCTGAAAGCCGACATGCAACCATCCTAAAACCGGCGCCCGTGTCGCGGAGAAGCGAGACCGGGACTGTACCCGCGTCTTAAGGCGTGCCGGAAGAGTGAGCATCGACCCGCAGAAAGCTTTTGTTTCATGACCGTGCTCGGCCATCCGATCGTCGCCCTGATGATCTCCGTTGCGTTTCTCTGGACCGCGAACGGGCTGTTCCACAGTCTGCTCGGCCTGCGCATGAGCCAGGAAGGATTCGACACGACCGTCGCAGGTCTAGTCGCCTCGTCCTACTTCGTCGGCCAGCTTCTTGGTGCGGCGATCTGCGGACGTATCATCGAAAGCGTCGGTCATGTCCGCTCTTTCGCCGCCTTCGCATCGGTCATCTCGGCCTGCGCGGTCGCGCATGCGATCTTCGTCGATCCGTTCTTCTGGGGCGGGCTGCGGTTCGCGACCGGAATCTGCATTGCCGGCGCCCTGATGGTTGCGGAGAGCTGGCTGAACGGTGCGGTGACCAACGCCAACCGCGGGCGGATGCTCTCGATCTATATCGTGGTGATGTATTTCGGCATGGCCGCCGGACAGCAGATCCTGAACGTCTCCCCGCCGACCAGCTTCATTCTCTACAGTGTCGCATCGATCCTGTTTTCGCTCGCGCTGGTGCCGCTGTCGCTCGCCTCGAGGGCGACTGCGGGCGAACTGACCCCGTCGCGGCTGAGCCTGCGGGAGCTGTTTCGGATTTCTCCGCTCGGACTGATCTGCGCCTTCGCCAGCGGCGCCCTCGGGGCGGCGATCATGGGGCTGGGGCCGATCTTCGGGAACCAGGTCGGCATGTCGATCGCCGACATCGCCACGATGATGTCGGTCTCCATGTTCGGCGGACTGATGCTGCAATATCCGATCGGCAAGCTCTCTGACTATTTCGACCGGCGGACCGTCATTACCGTCGCTCTATTCGCGGTCGCCGCCGTGTCCTTCGCCATCGCGGTCTCCTTCGATGGCGGATGGTGGATGTTCCTCGGCCTGATGGTGGTCTATGGCGGACTGAATTTCGCGCTCTATCCGCTCGCGATCAGCCATGTGAACGACCATGTCGAGGCCAGTGATCTGGTGCCGGCCTCCGCGGGCATCCTGATCGCCGCGAGCCTCGGATCCTCCATCGGCCCGGTCGCGGGTGCGTTCCTGATGGACCAGGTCGGACCGGGCGGGCTGTTTCACTTCAGTGCGCTTATCGGCGGAGCGGTCGGGCTGTTCGCCGTTTACCGGATGCTCCGCCGTGCGGCGCCGACGATGGAGGAGCAGGGCCCCTACGTCGCCTATGCCCGGACTTCCGCGCTTGCCGCCGAACTCGATCCGCGCGCCGAAATCGTCGAGGAGGTCGAGCCGAACGTCATGGACGAGACCCCGCCGAAGGACTTTTCCTACGAGGAGATCATCGACTCTGCCGTCGAGGGCGAAGCCGAGGACCTGGTTCAGGCGAAGTCTTCACCGTAATAGAGCGTCGCCACGTGCTTCGCCTCGGCGAAGAAGAGCCAGCGTTCGAGAACAACGCCGATGCTGCCGGATAGCGCGGCGATCAGGGCGAGGCCGGCGGCCATCGTACCGGTGCCGGGAACGGACATCAGGACCGCGAGTACCGCAACCGGGATCAGAAATCCGAACAAGGCGGTGAACTGACGAAGCCGGGCCGCATGCTTGCGGCCGATCCGGTAGCCCATCTCGCGCATGACATAGGTCTCGGACGTGGTCGGTCCTTCGAGCAGGCGAACTTGCCCGAGCGAACCAAGCCCCGTCGCGCTTCCGGACGTCGCCGTCGCGCCGGCGTGGTCTGACGACGCCCAATAGCGCCACTTGATCGCGGCGGAGAAGAGAAGGGCCGTCAGGACGGGAAGCGCGGCTGAGGGGACGTCCTCTCCGGCGAGTGCTATCAGAGGAAGCATCCACAACCCGCCACTGGCCAGAGCCAGGATGAGATAGCCCGGCACGGTGTATCCCGAATACCAGCGGGGAATCGTCTTCAGGCTGCGATAGATCATGGCCGTGCAATAGACGGTGATGAGCGCAAGCACCGCTGCGGCAAGCCCGGCGATGGCCCACGCTCCGTCGATCCGGCCGAAAGCAAGCCATCCAGCGGCGAATATCACTGCCGGGACGTAGGTCAGGATCGCCATCACGCCTTCTCGCGAGAGCCAGGAGCTGCGCCACTGGCTGAGCGCGCGCCATGCCCGTTCGGGGTGGCCAAGGTGGAAGGTCGAGCTGAGCAGGCCGGCTGTAACCAGTCCGAGCGAGAGCGGCAGGCCGATCCAGCCGATGATGGGATCGGCGTTGCCGGTGAGTGCGGCATGGAGCGCGAGCCAGACGAGCAGGCCATAGCCCGCGCCTGAGGCCGTTGTGAAGAAGATGACGGAAAGTGCTGGATGCATGGCGCGGGCCTCAGCGGGAGAGCATCTGGTCGAGCCAGCCGAGCAGGCCCGTGGCGCCGGCGGTCGAGTCAGACGGAGGAACTCTGTCCGCCAGGTCGGCGAGACGCTCCGGCGCACCGATATCGGCGGCCTCGGTGCGGCGCGGGCGTGGCGGCAGGTAGCGGTTGACCGGCTTGTAGCCCATCTCGGGCATCAGCTCGTAGCCGCCGCGGGCTTCGACCAGTCGCGAGACGTCCGAGCCCGGATCGCCGAGATCACCGAAATGACGTGCGCCGGCGGGACAGGTCGAGACGCAGGCCGGGACGCGGTCCCGCTCTTCCAGGTTCTCGTTGTAGATCTTGTCGACGCAGAGCGTGCATTTCTTCATCACGCCTTCGGTCTTGTCGTACTCCCGCGCGCCATACGGGCAGGCCCAGGAGCAGAGCTTGCAGCCGATGCAGAGACCGGCATTGACCAGAACGATGCCGTCCTCTTCGCGTTTGTAGGAGGCGCCGGTCGGGCAGACGGTGACGCAGTCCGGTGTCTCGCAATGCAGGCAGGAGCGCGGGAAATGGACGGTGCGCGCGTCCTCGCCTTCGCCCGCCTCGAAGGTGTGTATGCGGTTGAACCAGACGCCCCAGGCGCCCTCGTCGCCGTCTTCCTCCGCGTCCGCGCTATAGGCGTTCCAGTCGGTCAGCGGCGCGGAATGACCGCCGGTGTTCCATTCCTTGCAGTTCACCGCGCAGGCATGGCAGCCGACGCAGATATCGAGATCGATGACGAGGCCGAGCTTCTTGCCTGTCGTTGCGGTCGGAAGAGAGGTCATTGGTTGCGCCTCCCACGGAACTGCAGCGGCCCTTTCGGGCGCTCGACGCTGGAGGGATTGCCGAGTTCGGGGAACTGCGGCTCGGAGACCGCTCCGGGCCGGTCCGCTTCGGCCTTCTCGATCCGGATGCGCAGGTCGTACCAGGCCGCCTGTCCGGTCACCGGGTCGGCGTTGGCGTAGCGGTAGCCGTCGCCGCGCGCCGGCAGCAGTTCCGAGATCACATGGTTCAGCAGGAAGCCCTTGGTCGCTTCCGGCGCATCCTTGCCGAGGTTCCAGGCACCGCGGCGCTTACCGATGGCGTTCCAGGTCCAGGCGGTGTCCGGATTGACACCCTCCATCAGCTTCACCGGCACCTTGATGCGGCCGTGATGGGAGGTGACGGTGACCCAGTCGCCGTCGGCGATGCCGAGGCTCTCCGCACGTTCGCGGTTCATGAAGAGCGGGTTCTTGCCGTGCAGCTGTCGCAGCCAGGCGTTCTGCGAGCCCCAGGAATGGTACATCGCGGCCGGGCGCTGGGTGATCGCATGCATCGGGAAGCTGGAGGTATCGACCTCGCTCTCCTCGAAGGGCTGGTACCAGATGGGTAGAGGATCGAAGGTGCGTTTCAGCCGCTCGCGGTCTTTCTCCGGGGGCAGGAGCTCCCCGTGTCCTTCGGCGGCAAGGCGGAAGCGCTGCAGCGGCTCGACATAGAGCTGCAGGACGACCTGGTTCGGCGCGCCGATGAAGCCGAGCTTCGTCGCGGTCTCCAGGTAGGTCTTGTTGGAATGCTTGTAGTAGCGTTCTTCCGGCGCGAATTCGTGGCGCCAGAAGCACTCGTTCTCGATATAGCGCTGCAGCTGGTCAGGGTTCGGCGCGCCCTTGCCGCCCTCGCTGCCGTCCGCGCCGCGCCAGCCTGCAAGCGGGCCGACGCCGGGCGCGCGCTCATGGTTGGCGATGTAGTCGGGATAGCCGCCCGGATATTTCGCCGAGCCGTCTTCTTTCGTTAGGCCGGGCAGGCCGAGGCGGACGCCGAGCTCGATCAGCACGTCCTGGAACGGACGCACGTCGCGGTCCGGCTGCACCACGGGCTGACGAATCGAATCCGCCGCGCCGTCCGCGTCGCAGATCGGCCGGTCGAGCAGCGAGATGCAGTCCCAGCGCTCGAGATAGGTCGTATCCGGCAGGACGAGATCGGCATAGGCGACCATCTCGGAGGCATAGGCGTCCGAGTAGATGATCCGCGGGATCCTGTATTCGCCGGTCGCCGGAACCCTGTCGGTCAGCTTCTCCATGGCGCCCTTGGAATTCATCGTCGAGTTCCAGGACATGTTCGCCATGTACATGAAGAGCGTGTCGATCGGATAGGGATCCTGCGCCCAGGCATTGTGGATCACCATGTGCATCATGCCGTGGACGGCCATCGGCGCTTCCCAGGAGAAGGCCTTGTCGATTCGCGCCGGGCTGCCGTCCTCGTGGACCAGCAGATCCTCTGGCCCCATCGGGAAGCCGAGCGGCGGACCTGCCATCGGCGTGTCCGGCTTGACCGTGCCGGGCTTGCCGGCCGGTTTCAGCGGCGGCGGGCAGGGGCGCGGGAAGGGCGGCTTGTAACGGAAGCCGCCGGGCACATCGATGCTGCCGAGCAGCATCTGCAGCACATGCAGCGCGCGGCAGGTATGGAAGCCGTTGGAATGGGCCGAGATGCCGCGCATCGCATGCATCGCGACCGGGCGGCCGGTCATCTTCTCATGCTGCCGTCCGGCCCAGTCGGTCCATGGGACGTCGAGGGTAATTTCCTGTTCAAAGGCCGCGTGCGCGAGTTCTGCCGCGAGACGCTTGATGGTTTCCGCCTTCAGTCCGCATTCCTTTGCCACCGCGTCCGGCGCGTAGGACGGATCGATATAACGTTCGGCCAACAGCTTGAAGGACGGCACCGCCTTGCGGCCGTCCGGCAGGACATGCTCACCGGAGAGATCGGGCGTGATATCGGTTTCGAGTGCGGAGACAACGCTTCTGGTTTGCTTATCGAACGCGAGTGGGTGCCCGTCCGCGTCGCGCGCGAAGAGCCCGTGCTCTGCCTCGCCCGGATCCTGGATCACCAGCCACGGCGCGTTGGTGTAGCGGACGAGGTATTGCAGATCGACCTTGCCTGCCCGCAGCAGTTCGTGGATCAGCGAGAGGATCAGAAGCCCGTCCGTGCCGGGACGGATGCCGACCCATTCGTCGGCAATGGCGGAATAGCCGGTCTTCACCGGGTTGACCGAGACGAACTTGGCGCCACGGGTCTTCAGTTTTCCGAGGCCGATCTTGATCGGGTTGGAATCGTGATCCTCGGCGACGCCGAACATCATGAAATATTTCGTATGTTCCCAGTCCGGTTCGCCGAATTCCCAGAACGAGCCGCCGATGGAATAGAGCCCGGCGGCCGCCATGTTGACGGAACAGAAGCCGCCGTGCGCGGCGTGGTTCGGGGTGCCGAACTGGCTCGCCCACCAGCCGGTGAGGGACTGCGACTGGTCGCGGCCGGTGAAGAAGGCGAGCTTGCGAGGATCGCTCTTGCGGATGTCGCCAAGCCAGCCGGCGGCAGTCGCAAGGGCCTCTTCCCACTCGATCTCGCGGAACTCGCCGCTGCCGCGTTCGCCGACCCGCATCAGCGGCTTGGTCAGGCGGGCGGGCGAATAATGCTGCATGATCCCGGCGGAGCCCTTGGCGCAAAGGACGCCCTTGTTCACCGGGTGGTTCCTGTTGCCCTCGATGTAGCGAACGGTGCCGTCGCGCAGATGCACCTTGATGCCGCAGCGGCAGGCGCACATGTAGCAGGTCGTGAACTTGGTCTCGTCCGATACCGGGGGGGACGTCTCGACAGTCTCAACAACCGTTTCGAACGGGTTGATGCTCATTCTCTCTCCGGGGCGGGAAGGCGCGTTTCGGCCATTCGGATTCTTGTCGTTGCCGCGAAGCTTAGCAGGACCGGTCCGGGAAAGTCAGGATCGAAACAAGCTTTTTTCTTCGATCCGGAATGCGTGGACGATTTGACTGTCGCGGCGCGTCAGGTGACGGCGTCGATCTGCTCGTCCGTCAGATTTCCGGGCACGATCGTGATCGGCACCCGCATCCGTGCCGCGCCCTTGCCGGCCATGTAGGAGACCAGCGGCCCCGGGCTTTCGCCTTGCGTATTGGCGCCGAGCACGAGCACCGAAATGCTCGGTTCCTCGTCGATCAGCTTCAGCAACTCATCGCGGGTCGAACCTTCGCGGACATAGATGATGGGGATCTGTCCGGAAATCTCGACGACCTTCTCGGAGAGGCCGCTCAGGAGTTCTTCCGCATCCTCCCGGGCCTCCTCGCGCATGATCTCGCCGACGCCCATCCAGTGCTGGAATTCCTGCGGTTCGATGGAGCGGAAAAGCGCCACGTGGCCTCCGCTATGGCGGGCCCGGCGACAGGCGAAGCGCAGCGCGATCATCATCTCGTCGCTGTCATCGACAACGACGAGGAAGACCCTGGGCTTCGATCCATCCGTCAACTGGCTCATGCGAGTTCTGTCCGATCTGCCGCGACTTTGATCAAACTTTACGAAAAACCGCTGCGGCAAGCCAGCCTGCGACGACGGCAATGATGATCGCCGCGAGGCCATATGTAGCCGACCGCGTATGCGCGAAGGTGTAGACCTCGGCGCCGATGCCAACTTTCTCAACCACGAGCGGCGTCGTCTGGGCATGAACGACGCGCCCGTCCCGGATCAGATAGACCACTGCTGTGTAGATACCTGTCGCGAGGGTTGCCGGGAAATGCACCTGGGTGCGGAACAGTTTCGACGCGATCACGGTGACGTCGCCCGGGGTCTGAGCATAGAGGCCCTGTGCTCTCTTGCGCCGAATCAGCGCTTTGCGGAACTCGGCCACCTCTTCCCGGGCCCGGCTATCCTGGCCGTTGGCCACCTTCAGACGCAGTTGGTCGGCGCCGATCTCCTGACGCGCCAGAACCTCCGGCGGAGCGATTTCCTCAAGCGGACGGCTTGACGCAACGGCATAGAAGTTGGGTGCCCCGGTGAATTGAATGCTTTTCGTGTTCATCCAGATGCCGGCAACGCGGTCCTTGCGGCGGACCGTGATGTTTTCCTTGGGACCGGTGACGGTGACGACGATATCGCCGGTATCGTCGACCGATCCGAAAAGCAGAAGGTCGGCGCCGGTGAACCCGGTGGTGATATCGACCCGGTGACTGGAGAGGTCGGCGATCAGGTCCTGCGCCCGCGCGCTTGCGGAGCAGATCAATGCGAAGGCGATGACGGCGATGCCAGCGAGACGGGAACGGTCGGCGATGGACATCCGTTCAGCCTCCGCTCGCTACGACGATCGAATAGATGTCGTCCGGCGTCGCCACCAGATCGAAGGCGAGTTTCAGGCAGACCGAGACGACCATCAGGGCGAGCAGGACGCGCAGCTGCTCGCCCTTCAGCTTGACCGCGAGCTGGCTGCCGAACTGGGCGCCGAAGACCGCGCCGATCAGCAGCAGGATGGCCAGCACGACATCGACGGTCTGGGTCGAGATCGCCTGCAGGAAGGTTACGTTCGCAGTGACGAAGATGATCTGCAGCAGCGAGGTTCCAACCACCATCGAGGTGCGCATGCCGAGCATGTAGATCATCGCCGGCACCATGATGAAGCCGCCACCGACACCCATGATCGCGGAGAGGATGCCGACCAGGCAGCCGATCCCGAGCGGCAACAGGGCGCTGATATAGAGCTTTGATTTACGGAAGCGCATCTTGAGCGGCAGTCCGTGCATCCAGTTGTGCTCGTGCAGCTTGCGCCGCCGAGCCCCGCTCTTGCGGACCTGCAGGATGGTGCGGACGCTTTCCAGCAGCATCAGTCCGCCGATGATGCCGAGGAAGATCACGTAGCAGAGCTTGATCACCAGATCGATCTGGCCGAGCGTTTCCAGCCATTTGAAGATCAACACGCCGAGGCTCGAGCCGACGATGCCGCCCGCGAGCAGCACGAATCCCATGGTGAAATCGAGGTTTCCGCGGCGCCAGTGCGCGATCACGCCGGAGATCGAGCTGGCGACGATCTGATTGGCGCCGGTGCTGACCGCGACCGGCGCCGGGACGCCGAGGAAGATCAGCAGCGGGGTCATGAGAAAACCGCCGCCGACGCCGAACAGGCCGGAGAGAAATCCGACAGCCCCGCCCATCCCCAGAATGAGGAAGACGTTTACCGACATCTCTGCGATGGGCAGGTAGATGTACATCGGGCCCGTGGGGACGGTAAGGGATGAACCTGAAACCGGTCGCGTCACAGAAGTGGTCGACCGAACGATTCCATCCTTGATAACAGAAAATTATGGGGCAGTGCCACGACTTGTTTGGACTCGTTCCAGAAATTGGTGCGCCGGTGCGGCAATCGTTCCCGCTTCGGGCCTAACTCTCCAGTGCGGCGAGTATTTCGGCCTTGCGCGCGACGAATTCGGGACCGGTTCTGACCCGCTGCCGGCGATCGGCAGGGAGGCCAATGTCGAAAGCGGCGCGCAGCCTTCCGGGACGTCCGCTCATCACCAGAACCCTGTCGGCGAGAAAGACCGCTTCCTCGATGTCGTGCGTCACCAGAAGCGCGGTGATGCCGCGGTCGCCGAGAAGTCCGGCGAGCCAGGCCTGCATCTGCGCGCGGGTCTGCTGATCGAGCGCGCCGAACGGCTCATCCAGCAACAGCAGCTCCGGGCCTCCCGCGAGCGTGCGTGCGAGCGCCGCGCGCTGTTGCATGCCGCCGGACAGCGCGGTCGGATAGAAGTGTTCGAAACCGTCGAGACCGACCGCGGTTATCAGGTTCGACGTCAGGTCCCGGCTTGCCGCTGGGCCAAGCGAGCGGAACCGGCTGCCGAACGCGACATTGCCCGTGACGTCGAGCCAGGGGAAAAGGGCGGGCTGCTGAAACACCATGCCGCGGCGCGGACTCGGTCCGTCGATTCGTTCTCCAGTAAAGCGGATCGCACCTTCATCCGCTTCGAGCAATCCCGCAGCAAGGCGGAGCAAGGTGGACTTGCCGCAGCCGGACGGCCCGACGATCGCGACGAACTCTCCCTCCTCGAGGGCGAAGCTGATCGGGCCGACGGCATGAACCGTTTTCGGAGGCGTATCGACCGAGAAACTATGGCGCACATTCTCAAGGGAGAGTTTCGGCAAGGTGCGGATCCGGCTTTCACAATCGGTGGGACAGGATGTATCTGTTTCGAAAATAAGAAACTAATTCATGGATGAAATTATCGTCCCTATGCGCGAAATCGCACAGACCGCATTTCAAAAGCGTGCGGTACTTCGTATCATAAGTTGAACATTCGGCATTCCCCGCCGAAGGAGCAAAAAGCCATGTTTAACTCGATCCTTCGTGCCATCGGCCTGTCTCCCAAGGGTGAGCGGCGGCAGTTCGAGCGCTATCCGGTCACAACCCCGCTCGAAGTGACCGTGGATGGCGTTGCCCATACCTGCATCGTAGAGAACGTTTCCGTCGGCGGCCTGCGCCTCGAGCCGCCGGTGGCCGCGAAGCCCGGCAGCGCCCTGAAGATCCTGCATCCGGCCTCGGGGCTTCATCTCGAGGGCAAGCTGATCGCCAATGACGAACATGGCGCCCGGGTCAGCTTCAATTCCGCCGAAGCCGGCGCAGTCGTCTCCGTCTGGGTTCGCATGATGCACGAACAGGAAAGCACGCGTACCGAGACCGTCTGACAGGCTTGCGATCCGGGCCGGGCGGGGTATAAGCGGCGCCATGCGCATCCTTTTCATTTCCTACACCCGCCTCGGCGATGCGGTGCTGTCGACCGGTTTGCTCGACGCCTTGCACCAGCGCTATCCGGAAGCCCGCTTCACGATTGCCTGCGGTCCGGTAGCAGCGCCGGTCTTCGAGGCGTTTCCGGCGCTCGAACGTCTGGTGGTGATGCGCAAGGGGCCTTATCTCGCGCATTGGCGTACCCTGCTCGGGGCCTGTTTCTCCACATTCTGGGACCTGATCGTCGATTTGCGCGGCTCGGCCTCGGCGTGGGTTTTGCCGACCCGCAGGCGCCGGATCTTCTCCGGGGGTTCAAATTCCGGGCACCGGATCGAGCAGCTGGCAGCCCTACTGGATCTGGACCCGGTGCCGGCGCCGCGCGCCTGGTTTTCCGACGCGGACCGGGCACGGGCGGCAGATCTGATCGGCGACGATCCGCGTCCGGTTCTCGCTGTCGGTCCCTCGGCGAACTGGCGTGCGAAGACCTGGCCGCGTGAACGTTTCGAGGAAACCGTGCGCCGGCTCATCGTGCCCGGCGGAGCACTCCCCGGAGCCCGTCTCGCGGTGCTTTCCGCACCGGCGGAGCGCCAAGAGGCGCTTCCTCTGCTTTCCGCTGTTTCCGAGGGCGACCGGATCGATCTCGCCGGCACCGAGCCGCTCGGAGTGCTCGCGGCGCTGTTGGCGCGTTCGGCGCTCTATATCGGCAACGACAGCGGGCTGATGCATCTGGCGGCGGCGGCGGGCGCGCCGACCCTCGGGCTCTTCGGGCCGAGCCGGGACGAGCAGTACAGGCCCTGGGGGGCTCAAACAGCTATTGTCAGGACCGACCGGGACTACGAGACGCTGCGCCGCGATCCCGGCTTCTGCAAGGATCCGGAAGACAGCCTGATGTGGGACCTGCCGGTGGATCGCGTGGTCGCGGCGGCGGAGAGACTACTCGCCGGCAAGTCCTGAACGCACCGCGTCGGTCACCGCGCCGATCGAGATCTCTGCCATACGGTTGTTCCCGTAGCGTACGGCGCCCGGCGGCATCACCACATCGATGCGCGGATCTTCGGCGATCGGCACGGAACCGCCGAAGAGGCCGATGGACGGCGTGCCGACGGCGGCGGCGATATTCAGCATTCCGGTGTCGTTGCCGATGGCGATGTCCGAAACCGCGGCGAAGGCAGCCGCCTGCTTCAGCGGGCGGGCGATGACCGGCCGGATCCAGTCAGGGGCTGAGAATCGCGAGGCGATGCGGGCTGCCATGTCCGCCTCGGCCTCTCCGCCGATAAGGAGCAAAGTCCCGCCGGTCTCGCGGTGCAGGCGGTCGGCCAGCGCGCCGAAATTGTCCACGCCCCACTGCTTGAAACCTTCGCTGGCGCCAAGGATCAGGGAGATCCAGGGGCGGGGCAGAGCAGTCAGTTCGGTGCGGGCCAGGTCGGTCAGAGCGCTTTCAATATCGAGGTTCGGCGCCGTTTCGATCTTTGGGACCGAGTGATTGAGCAGCAGGCGGTTCGCCTTTTCGATGGCGCCCAGTTTCTTCGCGTCGCGGGGCAGGGCGTGCTGGGTCGTCAGGAAGGCATCCTGCCAGCCGATCCCGAAGCCGATCCGTTCGCCGATGCCCGCCCGCCACGCGGCGAGGCCATAACGCGCGGAGGTGTGCAGTATCCAGACCGTGTCGAAGCCGTAGGGACGCAGGGCATTGCCGAGCGCGAGCCCGCCGAGCGGACCACGGTGACGCTTCTCGTCCAGCCACAGCACGTCGCGCACGAAACCCGATCCGTCGAGCAGGACATCCGCCTGCGAACGCTGCTTGGTCAGTAGCGTCACGGTCTTCTGCTTGGTCTGGGCGGCGATGCTCTTCAGATGCGGCAGGTGCCAGATCACGTCGCCGATGCCGGGCAGCGGCTGGATGACGAGGGTACCGCCGATGGGGCGCGGGTCGGTTCCGGCAATCGTTGCGTTCACTCTTCGGCTCCCGTCTTCGGTCCGCACTGCGCTTGCGGTCGGGCACGGGCTACACCACAATGCGCCGCGTTGTCACAAGCTTTTCCGAAACCTCGATGATCCGTCTTTACCAGACCATGGCAGGGGCGCGCCACGGCGGCGCCGAAGCATTTTTCGAACGCCTGGTCTCCGCGATGGCAAAGCCGGAATGGAGCGGGGCCCTGACGCAGCGCGTCGCGATCCGGCGTGACGACAGGCGGGCCGGAATTCTGCGTGCGGCTGGTGTCGATCTTACTGAATTCGGCTTTGGCGGGGCCTTCGACTTCCTGACGCGCTGGCAGCTCAAGCGGGACATCCGGGCGTTCCGTCCGGACGTGGTGCTCGCCTGGATGAACCGCGCCGCAGTGAAGACGCCTCCGGGCGATTATCTCCGGGTCGGCCGGATCGGCGGCTATTACGACGTGAAATACTATCGCGGCTTCGATCACCTGATTTGCAATGCCCCGGGGCTTGTCGATCACATGACGGCGCAGGGCTGGCCGACGGAACGCACCCACTATGTTCCGAACTTTGTCCGTGCCGACCCCGGAACACCGCTCAAACGTGCCGCATTCGAAACGCCGGACGGTGCCCCGCTTCTGCTTGCGCTCGGTCGGCTGCATCGGAACAAGGCCTATGACGTCCTGCTCCGCGCTCTCGTGAAGACGCCTGAGGCCTATTTATGGCTCGCCGGCGCGGGGCCGGAGGAAGCAGCGCTGAAAGAACTGTCGGTAGAACTGGGGGTCGCCCCGCGGGTCCGTTTCCTCGGATGGCGCGACGACACGGCGGATCTGCTTGCGAGCGCCGACATTCTGGTCTGCCCGAGCCGGGTCGAAGGGCTCGGCAACGTCGTGATCGAAGGATGGGCTCACGGTCTGCCCGTCGTTGCTGCGAAGAGCGAAGGGCCGGTGCATCTGATCCGCGATGGGGAAACCGGGCTTCTGGCCGAGATCGAGGATGCGGACGGATTTGCCGCGCAGCTGAACCGTGTGATCTCCGATGGCGCGCTCGCGACCTCGCTGACCGATGCCGGGCGGGCCGAATACGAAGCTCGTTTCAGCGAGCGCACGGTCGTCGGGCACTACCTAGACCTTCTCGGATCTCTCACGAAGTAGGACCGGGGCCTACCGGCCGTCTTACGTAAACTTGCGGAACAGTTTCGTCTGGTCGAAGAGCTGTTCCAGGGCTTTCATACGGTCGCGGGTCTCTTCCCAGCGCTCCGTCTGCACCGCCGCGATCAGCGCCTCGATGATGAACAGGATCACCGCGGAACTGTCCCAGGCCGACGGCACTTCGATCCGGGCGCGGAAGCTGTGGCTTGCATGTTTCGCGGCAGGTGAGCCCCACTGGTCGGTGAAGAGCACCAGCTTCGCCCCGCGCTCCTTCGCCATTTCAGCGAGCCGCTGCGTGTCGTGCTCGTAGCGCCGGATGTCGAAGGCGACGAGCACGTCCCCTTCCTTCATGTTCAGCACATAGTGCGGCCAGGTGTTCGAGTTCGGCGAGATCAGCGTCACGCCGTCGCGGATCACCTGCATGTGGGTGAAGAAATAATCCGCCATCGAGCGGCTGATGCGGCCGCCGACAAGGTAAATGTTTCGTTCCGGGTCGCTCAACAGGTCCACGACCGCATTGAAATCATCAAGATCGAGCTGCTGCAGGGTCTGCCGGAGATTGTCCGTCACGGCGTCGGCGAAGCGGTTGAGGATATGGGTGTCCGGTGCGTTGGCGGCCCAGCTGTCATGCTTGGCGATCGGATTGGAGAGGGTGGCCTCAAGCTCTGACCGGAGTGCCGCCTGCATTTCGGGAAAACCGCCGAAGCCGAGCTTGCGTGCCATCCGCGCGGCCGTCGGTGTCGAGACCTCGGCGGTTTCGGCCAGCGTCGTGATCGTACCGAGGCCGGAGACCGGATAGTTCTCGAGAATAACGTTGGTGAGCTGACGCTCCGCACGGGTCAGCGACTCGAACCGGCGCCTGATGCGCTCCGCCACCGTTCCGGTCAGGGGCTCCGACAATTTATCCTCCCGGGCGCGACCGCGCCGTGTCGTTTTGAAAATAATGCGACAATCTCAGATTTATAGAAGAGGAATTTTCAGGATTATCCTTGACTGCCTGATCAAAGTTGAAAAGATGACGGCAACGTCAGGGGAGAGGGCGAGTGGCACTGTCGGCGCAGCCGATCGCGGATCTGTCCGCATGGGGCAATCCGGTCAGCGTGACGAACGCGGGCGGCAAAGGTGCCGCGATCGTCGTCTGCGAACACGCGTCCAACCATATTCCGGCAGACCTCGGTGGGCTCGGTGTCGACGAAGCCGTGCAGCGAAGCCATGTGGCCTGGGATCCGGGAGCGCTTGCCGTGGCCTCGACCATGGCCGCCACACTCGACGCGCCGCTGGTCGCGGCGAAGATTTCCCGTCTGGTCTATGACTGCAATCGTCCGCCCGAAGCCGAAAGCGCCATGCCGGCGGTCAGCGAGATCTATGAAATTCCGGGCAATGCCGGTCTGACGAAGATGCAACGCGCCGAGCGCGCGGAACGGATCTACTTCCCGTTCCGCGACACGCTGGAGCAGGTCATCGAAGACCGCGTCGCGGCGGGACTGCATCCTGCTATCGTAACCGTTCATTCCTTCACGCCGATCTATAAGGGGGTCGAACGACCCTTCGATCTCGGCATTCTTCACGATGCGGACAGCCGCCTCGCGGACGCGATGCTGGATCAGCCGGAGGCCTTCGATGGGCTGGATGTGCGCCGGAACGAGCCGTACGGGCCGGCCGACGGCGTCACGCATACGCTGAAGGTTCATGCGCTACCGCGTGGCCTGCTCAACGTCATGATCGAAATCCGCAACGACATCATCCGCGAGACGGCGCAGCAGCGCGTCATGGCGGAGAGGCTGTCGCGCGCGGTCGCGAGAGCGCTGGAGCTCTGTGCGGCCGCGGACGGCAACCGCGTCGGGCAGCAGAAATAAGGGGCGGAGGATGCCAAGAGCGATACGGCTCTATGTCGCTTATGTGGAGAAGATGAACCGCTTCATCGGCCGGTTTGCGATGTATCTGATCTTCGCGATGCTGGGCGTGCTGCTCTATTCGTCGCTCTCGAAAGCGGTGTTCCTGCCGTCGCTCTGGACGCTTGAGACCGCGCAGTTCCTCATGGTCGCCTATTACCTGCTCGGCGGCGGCTATTCCATGCAGCTCGGCGACCATGTGCGCATGGACCTGCTCTATACGAACTGGAGACCGCGCACCCGCTCTCTGGTCGACTCGATCACCGTTCTCTTCCTGATCTTCTATCTCTGCCTGCTGCTCTACGGCGGCTATTCCTCGACCGCTTACGCCATCCAGTACAACGAGCAGAGCTATTCGGCCTGGGCGCCCTACATGGCGCCGGTGAAGATCGTAATGACCTTCGGGGTCCTGCTGATGCTGCTGCAGGCCATCGCGACGCTCTTCAAGGACATCGCGGCCGTGCGCGGGGAGGAACTCTGATGAGTTACGAACTGATCGCGATGCTCATGTTCTCGTCGATGATGCTGCTGCTCCTGACGGGGCAGCGGGTCTTCGGGGCCATCGGCTTCGTCGCCTCCGCGGCCGCGCTCCTGCTCTGGGGCGACGGCGGCTCGGAAATGGCCTTCAGCGCGGCCATGAAGCTGATGAAATGGTATCCGCTGCTGACCCTGCCGCTCTTCGTCTACATGGGCTACATGCTGTCGGAGTCGAAGATCGCCGACGATCTCTACCGCATGTTCCATGTCTGGATGGGACCGCTGAACGGCGGTCTCGCGATCGGAACGATACTCCTGATGGTCGCGGTCTCGGCGATGAACGGGCTCTCGGTCGCGGGCATGGCGATCGGCGCCAGCATCGCACTGCCGGAACTGCTCCGGCGCGGTTACGACAAGATCATGGTGACCGGCGTGATCCAGGCGGGCAGTTCGCTCGGCATCCTCGTCCCGCCAAGCGTGGTGCTCGTGCTCTACGGCATGATCGCGCGCCAGCCGGTCAGCCAGCTCTGGCTCGCCGGCGCGATCCCCGGCCTGATGATGGCGGGCATGTTCATCGCCTATATCGTCATCCGCTGCTGGATGCAGCCCTCCCTCGGACCCTCGCTCACGAAAGAAGAGAGGGCGGAGATCACCTGGGAAGAGAAGATCAGCCTGCTCAAGGCCGGTATCCTGCCGCTCTTCATCTTCTTCTCGATGACCGGGCTGTTCCTGATGGGCGTGACCTCGCTTGTGGAGAGCTCCGCCGTCGGTGCCACTGCCGCCACCTTGGCCGCGCTGGTCAAGCGCCGGCTGACGGCGGAGGTGATGGAAGAGGTGCTGCGCAAGACGCTGGGCATCTCCTGCATGTTCATGTGGATCATCCTCGCCGCGCTCTGTTTCGGCGCTGTGTTTGACGGTCTCGGAGCAGTGCGTGCGATCGAGAGCTTCTTCGTCGACCGGCTCGGTCTCGGCCCGTGGGAGATCCTGATCCTGATGCAGCTCTCCTTCATCCTGATGGGCATGTTCCTCGACGACACGGCGATGCTGGTCATCGTCGCGCCGCTCTACGTGCCGCTGGTGAAGATGCTGGGCTTCGATCTGGTCTGGTACGGCGTGCTCTACACGATCACCTGCCAGATCGCCTATATGACGCCGCCTTTCGGTTACAACCTCTTCCTGATGCGCGCCATGGCGCCGCCGGAGGTCACGCTGTCGGACATCTACCGGTCCATCGGCCCCTTCGTGCTGGTCATGACACTGGCGCTCATTCTGGTCATGATCTTCCCCGATATCGCGATGTGGCTGCCCAACCAGTTCTACGGAAGGTAGTCGTCTGGCGATGGGACCGAACAGAAAAAGAAACGGGGAAGGGGAGGCGCATCGCGCCACGACAGTGCGGATGGAACGGCCTGGGAACCGTTCCATTGAGGGTTAACCGGGCCCGAGGGCCCATCACCTAAGGGAGACAGGTGACATGACGAACAGACGTGAATTTCTGAAGACGGCCGCCGCCGCGACGACGGCGGGCGTTGCCGGAGCCGCGACGCTCGCCGCGCCGGCCGTGAAGGCGCAGAGCAAGATCAAGTGGCGGCTGCAGACCTATGCCGGTCCGGCCCTTGCCGAGCACGTGATCAAGCCGTCGATCGACGCCTTCAACAAGGTCGCCAACGGCGAGATGGAGATCGAGCTCTACTTCGCCGATCAGCTGGTTCCGACCGGCGAGCTGTTCCGCGCCATGCAGCGCGGCACCATCGACGCGGTGCAGAGCGACGACGATTCCATCGCCGCGCCGGTCGATATCTCGGTCTTCGGCGGCTATTTCCCGTTTGCGACCCGCTACAGCCTCGACGTGCCCGTGCTGTTCAACCAGTACGGCCTGAAGGAAATCTGGGAAGAGGCCTATGGCGAGGTCGAGGGCGTGACCTGGCTCAGCGCCGGTGCCTGGGACCCTTGCCACTTCGCGACCGTCGATCCGATCAATAAGCTCGACGACCTGAAGGGCAAGCGCGTCTTCACCTTCCCGACCGCTGGCAAGTTCCTGTCCCGCTTCGGCGTCATTCCGGTGACCCTGCCGTGGGAAGACATCGAGGTCGCGGTGCAGACCGGCGAGCTCGACGGCATTGCCTGGTCGGGCATCACCGAGGATTACACGGTGGGCTGGGCCGACGTGACCAACTACTTCCTCACCAACAACATCTCCGGCGCCTGGTGCGGGTCCTACTTCGCCAATTCCGAACGCTGGAACGAACTGCCGGAGCATCTGAAGGAACTCTTCAAGCTCTGCATGGACAGCTCGCACTACTATCGCCAGCACTGGTACTGGGGCGGCGAGGCGAAGCTGCGCGTCGAGGGCACCAAGATGAAGCTGACCACCATCGCCGACGACGAGTGGGCGAAGGTCGAGGCCGAGGCCGAGAAGTTCTGGGACGAAATCGCTGCCCAGACGCCGCGGACCAAGAAGGTCATCGACATCTTCAAGAAATATGCGGCGGACATGAAGGCGGCGGGCAAGCCGTACCGCTATAGCTAAGACCTGATCGTCTCCTCCGGGAGCGGCATTTCTCCGGCCGCCCGATGCGCGGACCTTGCGCGCACGGGCGGCCGGATACTACTTCGTTGCCGCGCGGCGTCCCGCCGCCGGCAGAAACTTCCGGGCCGGGCCCGGATCAATGGAGTGATGGGGTAGCGTCATGGCAGGCAAGCTCAGCTTCGACGAATTGAAGGCGGCCGTCGCAAGCGGCGAGATCGATACCGTTCTCGCGGTCCAGATCGACATGCAGGGACGTCTCATGGGCAAACGGTTCCATGCCGAGTTCTTCTGCGAGAGCGCCTACGAGGAGACCCACAGCTGCAACTATCTCCAGGCGAACGACATGGAGATGTACACGGTCGAGGGCTACAAGGCGACGAGCTGGGAGAAGGGCTACGGCGACTACACGATGAAGCCGGATCTTTCGACGATCCGCCGCATCCCGTGGCTCGAAGGCACGGCGCTGGTGTTCTGCGACCTGCTCGACCATCACACCCACGAAGAAGTGGCGCACTCGCCGCGCGCGATCCTGAAGAAGCAGGTCAAGCGGCTCGAGGCGCTGGGCATGAAGGCCTTCATGGCTTCCGAGCTCGAGTTCTTCGTCTTCAAGCAGAGCTTCGAGGAAGCCCACGCGATGGGCTACCGCAATATCGAGGTGATCAGCCCCTATAACGAGGACTACCACATCTTCCAGACGACCAAGGAAGAGGGCCTGATGCGGGCGATCCGCAACGGGCTGCACGGCGCCGACATTCCGGTGGAGAATTCCAAGGGCGAGGCCGATGCCGGCCAGGAAGAAATCAACGTGCGCTACGCCGAGGCGCTGACCATGGCCGACCGCCATGTGCTGATCAAGAACGGCTGCAAGGAGATCGCCTGGGCGCAAGGCCGTGCGATCAGTTTCCTCGCGAAATGGAACTACGACTACGCGGGCAACTCCTCGCACATCCACCAGTCGCTCTGGACGCTGGACGGCAAGCCGCTGTTCTTCGACCCGGACGCGAAGTACGGCATGTCCGAGATGATGCAGAGCTATCTCGCGGGCCTGCTGGCGCATGCCAAGGAAATCACCTGCTTCCTTGCGCCCTACATCAATTCCTACAAGCGCTTCGTCGCCGGCACCTTCGCGCCGACCAAGATCGTCTGGTCGATGGACAACCGGACCGCCGGGTTCCGTGTCTGCGGCGACGGCACAAAGGCGGTGCGCGTTGAATGCCGGATCGGCGGCTCGGATCTCAATCCCTATCTCGCCATGGCGGCCTTGATCGCCGCGGGGCTCGACGGGATCGAGAAGAAGCTGAAGCTGGAAGGCGAGTTCAAGGGCGATGCCTATGTCGGAAGCGGCGTCCCGGAAATCCCCGCCACGCTCCGCCAGGCGGCCGACGAGCTCGACGGCTCGAAGATGCTGCGCGCCGCGTTTGGCGACGATGTGATCGACCATTATGTCCATGCGGCCCGCTGGGAGCAGGCCGAATACGACCGTCGGGTGACCGACTGGGAAGTGAATCGCGGGTTTGAAAGGGCCTGACACCCAAATGAGCAAGATGCTGCAATGTATTTCGCCGATCGACGGCTCGGTCTTCGCCGAGCGGCCGGTACTCGGTCTCGATCAGGTGCGGGGGATCCTCGCCGCGGCTCGCGAGGCCCAGCACGCCTGGGCGGCGCGGCCGCTGTCGGAGCGTGTTTCGCTGGTGCGCGCCGGCGTCGCCCGGCTCGGCGAGATGCAGGCCGAGATGGTGCCGGAACTGGCGCACATGATGGGACGGCCGGTCCGCTATGGCGGCGAGTTCGGAGGCACGAACGAGCGCGCCTCGTACATGGCGGATATCGCCGAGAGTGCGCTGGCGCCGATCGTGGTCGAGGACTCGGACAAGTTCGAGCGCCGGATCCTGCGCGAGCCGCACGGCCTCGTCTTCGTGATCGCGCCCTGGAACTATCCTTACATGACGGCGATCAACACCGTCGCGCCGGCGCTCATCGCCGGTAACGCGGTGGCGCTGAAGCACGCGACACAGACCCTGCTGGTCGGCGAGCGCATGGTCCGCGCCTTCGAGGAGGCGGGACTGCCGAAGGGGCTCTTCGTCAATCTCTTCCTCGACCACGGCACGACCGAGGCGCTGATTTCCTCGAAGAGCTTCGACTTCATCAACTTCACCGGCTCCGTCGGCGGCGGCCGCGCGATCGAGAAGGCGGCGGCGGGCACCTTCACCGGGCTCGGCCTCGAGCTCGGCGGCAAGGATCCGGGCTATGTGATGGAGGATGCGGACGTCCAGGCGGCGGCGGACACGCTGATCGACGGCGCGATGTTCAATTCTGGCCAGTGCTGCTGCGGCATCGAGCGCATCTACGTGCATGAGAGCCTCTACGACGCCTTCATCGAGAAGGCGGTGGCGATCGTTTCCGGCTACAAGCTCGGCAATCCGCTGGAGGATGCGACCACCCTCGGCCCGATGGCGCACAAGCGCTTCGCAGCGGTGGTGCGCGAGCAGACCGCCGACGCCATTGCCAAGGGCGCGAAACCGCTGATCGATCCAGCTCTTTTCCCAGAGGACGATGGCGGCGCCTACCTGATGCCGCAGATCCTTGTCGACGTCACTCACGACATGACGGTGATGCGCGAGGAGAGCTTCGGTCCCGTCGTCGGCATCATGAAGGTCTCCGGCGACGAGGAGGCCATCCGTCTGATGAACGACAGCGATTACGGCCTGACCGCCTCGCTCTGGACGAAGGACGCGGAACGTGCCGCCGCCATCGGTGCGCGGATCGAGACCGGAACCGTCTTCATGAACCGCGCCGACTATCTCGACCCCGGGCTCTGCTGGACCGGCTGCAAGGATACCGGCCGCGGCGGCGCCCTTTCCGTGATCGGGTTCCAGAACCTGACACGCCCGAAATCCTACCATCTGAAGAAAGCCTGACGGCCATGACCATCAAAGCCAACTGGAGCTACCCGACCGCGATCCGCTTCGGCGCCGGACGCATTGCCGAGATCGGCGAGGCCTGCGCCGCCGCCGGCATCAAGCGCCCGCTGCTCGTCACCGACAAGGGTCTCGCCAGCCTGCCGATCACGGCGAAGACGCTGGACCTGCTGGAGGCCGCCGGCCTCGGCCGCGCGATCTTTTCGGAGGTTGACCCGAACCCGAACGAGAAGAACCTCGAAGCCGGCATCAAGGCCTTCAAAGCGGGCAACCATGACGGCGTCGTCGCGTTCGGCGGCGGCTCCGGCCTCGATCTTGCCAAGATGGTCGCCTTCATGGCGGACCAGAAGGGCTCGGTCTGGGATTACGAGGATATCGGCGACTGGTGGACCCGCGCCGACGCCAGCAAGATCCATCCGAGCGTCGCCGTGCCGACCACGGCCGGCACCGGCTCCGAGGTCGGCCGCGCCAGCGTGCTGACCAATTCCGAGACCCATGTGAAGAAGATCATCTTCCACCCGAAGGTGCTGCCGAGCGTGGTGATCTGCGATCCCGAACTGACCGTCGGCATGCCGAAGCCGATCACCGCCGGCACCGGCATGGACGCCTTCGCGCACTGCCTCGAGGCCTTCTGCAGCCCGCATTATCACCCGATGAGCCAGGGCATTGCGCTCGAGGGCATGCGGCTGGTGAAGGAATACCTGCCGCGCGCCTATGCCAACGGCGGCGACATCGAGGCCCGCGCCCACATGATGAGCGCGGCTGCCATGGGCGCGACCGCCTTCCAGAAGGGTCTCGGCGCGATCCATGCGCTCTCCCACCCGCTCGGCGCGGTCTACAACACCCATCACGGCACCACCAACGCGGTGGTCATGCCGCCGGTGCTGCAGTTCAACCGCCCGGCCATCGAGGACAGGCTCGCGATGGCGGGCGCCTATCTCGGCATCTCCGGCGGGTTCGATGGCTTTTACGATTATGTTCTGGAGCTGCGCGAGCAACTCTCGATCCCGGACAAGATGGCGGAACTCGGCGTCGGCACCGACCGGATCGGCGAACTCGCCGCGATGGCGATCGAGGACCCGAGCTGCGGCGGCAATCCGGTGGAGCTCACGGTCGAGAACCTGACCGAACTGTTCAAGCAGTCGATCTGACGGCTTCCTCCCGCGTAAGCCTGGGGCGGACCTTCGGGGCCGCCCCTTTCTTTATCGGCGGTGATGCAAAATCCGCCCGATGAAGTTCAGCAGCAGCTGAGCCGCCAGTGTCGTCGTGCAGCCCGCATGGTCGTAGTCCGGCGCGACCTCGACCAGATCCACCCCGACCACCTTGCCCCGCTTTGTCAGCCCGTCGAGCAGTTCCAGCCCCTCGTAATAGGTGAAGCCGCCGTGGCTCGGTGTGCCGGTGCCGGGGGCGATGGAGGGGTCGAAGCCGTCGATATCGATGGTGACGTAGTAGCGCTTTCCGGCCGGGATGCGCTCCAGCACCGCCTCGACGCCGAGCTTGCGGAACTGGCGGACGGAAAGGATGTCGGAGCCCATAGAACGCGCGGCTTCGTAGCCTTCCCGCGCGGTCGAGGAGACGTTGCGGATGCCGATCTGGGTCAGGCCGGTGACATAGTCCTTCTCCGCGGCCCTCCGCATCGGGTTGCCGTGGCCTGAACGGACGCCGTGGCGCTCGTCGACGAAATCGAGATGGGCGTCGATCTGCACCAGATGGACCGGCTCCACCTCTGAGAAGGCGTTGATGCAGGGAATGTTCACCGAATGGTCGCCGCCGAGCACGACAGGGATGGCGCCGGCCTTGAGGATCTTGCGCACGCCGAACTCGATATTGGCGTGGCTCTGCGCCGTGTCGGTATGGACGATGTCGGCGTCGCCGAGATCGACGATCCGCGTCGTCTCCGCCGGCAGGTAGGTGATGTCGTCCTCGTGGTCGTAGGCACCGCCATGACCGAAGGAGAAGAGGGTGGAGGCCTCCCGGATCCCGCGCGGACCGAAGCGGGCACCGGCGCGGAACTGGGTGCCGAAATCAAACGGCGCGCCTAGCACCGCGACATCCGCCTCGATCGCGTCCCAGTCCGGCTGGTAGGGGTATTTGCCGAATGTGGAGATGCCGACGAAGGGCAGGTTGAGGCGGCCCGTTTCGTAACCGTGCGCTGACATGAAGGGATCCCGGCGGACTGAGAGGAGGGTGCGTCCGCGTATTGCAGTCCATTCCGGCGGATCTCACAAGCAGGATCGGTTAAGGCGACAGCTCGCGATAACCGGCCGTGCCGTTGTCGAAGAGCACAATCAACAAATGCCCCCAGGGCTCCGACCATTCGCTGTGGCGGTAGTCGTTGCGCCGGGCAATGTGCTCGATGTGGTAGCTGCTCGCCGTCTCGGTGCAGCGGACGGGTTCGCCGTCGACGGTGACGGCGGCGGGCTTCGGCTCCGCGCCGAAATCGGCCGTGATCCGCACCCGGCCCGTATCTAGCAACTCCGCCGAGGCCAAAAAATCCGGCGCGACCGCGCCGTCCGATGCCGCTCCCGACGCGACAAAGGGATCATCGAGTTCCGGCGTGCGCGGCGGCGGGACCCTCCTTCTGCCCGTGGCCTCGAAAGCCGCTGCGAGTTGCAGCAGGAGAGTGTCGTGATAGGCCCGTCCGGCGAAGGTGAGTCCGACTGGCATGCCGGTATCGGCCATCAGCCCCATAGGCACCGTGACCGTCGGAATGCCGAGATGGCGGATGGCGAGATTCCCATTGGCGACCCAGACGCCGTTGCGCCAGGCCGCATCGGCGGAGGCCGGATTGACGTCCGCATCCGCCGGGCCGATATCGGCGACAGCGGGAAAGACGAGCGCGTCGAGGCCGAGGCAGTCCATCCAGTCCTCGAGATCGATCCGGCGGGTTTCCTCAAGACCCGTAACGCCCTCAGCGACATGCGGAATGGCCCTGAAATCGGAGATGTCGAGGCTGCTTGCATAGTCCGGATAAAGGCTGATCGTGTCGTCGAAGCCGGTATAGCGGTCCGGCAGGCTGCCCCTCGGCGCGGGGAAAATTTTCTCGCCATCGACATCGGCGAGCCGCCGGCCGTTGGCCGACAGGAACTCTTCCCAGGACCAGACCGAGAGATCGATGATCTCACGTTGGAGATAGTCGGCGCCAACAACCCCGCGGGTCTCGATGGTAGGGCAGCCCGGACGGTCGCCCTCGTAGTTGGAGACAGCGGGAAATTCGACGACCACTACCTCGGCACCGGCGCCTTCCATCGCCTGTCGTGCAGCCTCCCAGAGCGCGATGATCGACGGCCGTGTTTCGATGCGCTGTCCGGTTGGGCCGCCGATGCCCGGGTGCTCCGCCGTGCCCGCATGCCGATCGGCATTGATATACATCGCCGGCACGCCGATACGCTTGCCCTTCAGCGACGCGCCCTCGGCTAGTGCGGCATAGGAAGCGGGGCGGATTCCGGAGGCTTTCGGGATCTGGACCCAGGGCTGCATGCGCCAGAAGTCGCCGTGTGTCTCAGGATCGTCGGCGACAATCACGTCGAGCAGCTCCAGCATGTCGGCCATGGTGCGGGTATGCGGCACGACCACGTCCATGGTCGGCACAAGCGGCCAGTTGCCGCGTACAGAGATGACGCCCCGGCTCGGCGTATAGGCGCAAAGAGCGTTGTTGGAGGCGGGCGCCCGGCCGGAGGACCAGGTTTCCTCGCCGAGCCCGAAAGCGGCGAAGCTTGCCGCCGTCGCGGTGCCGGATCCGTTGGAGGATCCGGAAGCGAAGGCCGCCGTCAGCCAGTCGGCATTATAGGGCGATTCCGCGCGGCCATGGAGACCGCGCTGCATGCCGCCATTGGCCATCGGCGGCATGTTCGTATGGCCGATGAAGACGGCGCCGGCGGCGCGCAACCGGGCGATGGCGAAGGCGTCATCGGCGGCGATGAGATCGGCAAAGGCGGGCGATCCGGCGGAAACCCGAAGCCCCTTCACCATGTAGCTGTCCTTGGCCGTATAGGGGATACCATCCAGCGGTCCGAGTACTTCGCCGCAAGCACGGCGCTGGTCGGAGGCCAGCGCCTCCTCGAACATTGCCGGGTTGAGCGCCGTCACGGAATTCAGCCGCAGGCCGTGACGGTCATAGAACGCGATGCGGTTGAGATAGCCTGCGACGAGGGCGACCGAACTGGTCTGTCCGGCGTCGAGCGCGGCGCGCAGCTCGGCGATGGAGGCGTCTACCAGCCTCATGACCTGGTCTTCGGCTTCGGCTGTTGCTGGGTGATGCAATGGATGCCGCCGCCGCGCGCGAAGAGTTCGCGGGCATCGATCGTCACCACGCGGCGGCCCGGATAGGCGTCGGCGAGGATATCCCGCGCCTGCGCGTCCGCCTCCGCTTCCCCAAAGCCGCAGGCGATCACGCCGTCATTGACGACGAGATGATTGACGTAGCTCCAGTCGACCGGACCGTGGGCGTCGGTCAAGGTGTCGGGCGCCGGCAGATCGATGATCTCCAGACTGCGGCCCCGCGCGTCCGTCGCTTCGGAGAGCAGCGCGCGGATCTCCCTCATCACCGCATGGTCGGGATGGCCGGGATTGCGTTGGTTGTGCATCAGCACGGTCCCGGGCGAGGGGAAGGTCGCGACGATATCGACATGGCCGCGCGTGCCGAAGCGCTCGTAGTCCCGCGTCAGGCCGCGCGGCAGCCAGATCGCCTTCGTGGCGCCGAGGGTGCGGGCCATTTCCGCCTCGACACGCTCCTTGTCGGCATGTGGATTGCGGTCGGGGTCAAGCTGCACCGTCTCGGTGAGGAGGATTGTCCCTTCGCCGTCCACATGCAGGCCGCCGCCCTCGTTGACGAGCAGGGAGGAGATCACCGGCACGCCGGCAAGCCCCGCGACGAAGCGGGCGATGCCGCGATCGTTCCGGGCGGAGGTCCAGTCGCCGCCGCCCCAGCCATTGAAGATCCAGTCGATGGCGGCCAGCGATCCGTCCTCCGCATGAACGAAGGTCGGCCCCGGATCGCGCATCCAGAAATCGTCGATGACGCGCTCGACGATCTCGATCTCGCCCGTCAGCATCCGGCGGGCCCGCGCGGTTTCGGACGGATTGACGAGGATCGTCACGGGCTCGAAAGCGGCGATCTCGTTGGCGACCTCCGCCCAGGCGGCATAGCCGGCCTCCCGCTCGGAAGGGCCGGAGCCGAGCGTTGCGCCCTCGCGCGGAAACGCCATCCAGATCCGGTCCTGGGGAGCCGTTTCCGGCGGCATGACCCATGTCATTCTCGAAATCCTCGACAAGCAGAGAAAGAGGCGGCGCCCGCTTCATGCATTTTTCCAGGGGCGCGCGAAAAGGAAAGGGAAAACGGGGGCGGCCGGCCGAGATCGTGATTTACGAGGGTGCCGTGCATTCCGTCGACGCCCCGAACATGACGCTGCGCGAGCGGCTGGCACCGCTCACCGCTGCGGGCGAGGCGCTGCTTCAGGGGACCGGCCATGCGGCGCGGGAAGACGCTTTGCGGAGGGTTCCGGCCGTCCTCGAGCGCTACCTGAAACCCGAGTAAAATCTGGCCGGACTTGTGGATTCTCCGGCTCGACGAGGATGCGGCAGATCTGCTCCCCGTCCGCTTTTCAATTGCCAATTACGGGTAATAACGTCACATTCCGAACGACTTGGACAATAATTGGAGCCATCCGTGGCGGTCCGGACCCTGATCCTGCTGGCGTGCCTCCTGACGGCGGCCTGTGCAGAGTTGCCCCTGCAACTCGGGCAGAAAGACGAGGTGGAGCCACCACGGCCCCTGGAGCCACGCTATTGCTACAAGACCCTCGGCAAGGTCAATTGCTATGCCCAGCCTCTCGACGGCAAGGAAGCCAACCGGCTTGTCGGCTATGAGGGCCCATCCCCGAGGCCGAACGCCGGCACCGGTCCTCTTTCGCCCTGACGGGGCTTTCAGTTCATAGATTTGACGGAATTTTCCTTGAAACGGGTACTCCCGCCACTCTTCGCAGCCTCCGCTCTTGTGCTCGCCGGCTCCGCTTCCGCCTCCGCCACGGACAGCCAGCGGCAGACCTATGGCGAGGCCATGGACTGGTATCGTGCGCAGGCCGAGGCCGGCGATGCGAAGGCCCAGTTCTATTACGGCCTGGCGCTGGAACGCGGCGCGCAGGGCAGCCAGGGCGATGCCGACAGGGCGCGCGCGTTGGACCTTTACAAGAAAGCCGCAGAAGGCGGATACGCGCTCGCCCAGTACCGGCTCGGAGTACTCTACCAGATCGGGCAGGGTGTCCCGAAGGATCTTGCCGAAGCCCGCAGATGGTTCGGCGCGGCCTCGGATGCCGGCCTGCGCGAGGCGGAATTCAACTACGCGATCATGCTGGAAACCGGAACCGGCGGCGCTCGGGACCCTAAGGAAGCGGCTCGGCTTTACGAGATCTCGGCCGGAAAGGGCGTGCGACAGGCTTTCCTGCCGCTCGGCATTCTTTATGCCCGCGGCGAAGGCGTGGAGCGCGACCTGATCGAGGCCCTGAAATGGCTGATCCTGGCGGAGCGTGCCGGCGCGGACGGCGTCCATCAGGCTATGGTCACGGTGCGCGCGGCAATGGAGGACAAGGACCAGGCGGAAGCGGTCAAGCGGGCCGATGCCTGGCGCATGACCCTGCCCGAGTAGGACGGATTGTCACGCGGCGCTGTTTGATTGGACTTCCCGGCGTCACCCATTACCCTGAGCGAAACGTCTCATCGCGAGGATCAGGGAAATGCCGAATATTCTGCGCGCCGCTTTGGCTGCGCTCGCTCTCATCCTTTTTCCGGGTGCAAGCGAAGCGCATCACCAGCCCGGTCATCTGACAGTAAAGGATCTGACCGTCGGCACCGGCGCGGTGGCCTCGGCGAACTCTTCGGTGACGGTGCACTACACGGGCTGGCTGCTGGACGGCACCAAGTTCGACTCGAGCCTCGACCGCAATACGCCCTTCACCTTCACGCTCGGCGCGGGACAGGTGATCGCCGGTTGGGATCGGGGCGTGGACGGCATGAAGGCCGGCGGCAAGCGAGAGCTGATCATTCCGGCCGACATGGCCTATGGCGAAAAAGGTGCGGGCGCGGGTCTCATTCCGCCGAACGCGACGCTCAAGTTCGAGGTCGAATTGATCTCCGTCGCGGCACCGAAATTCAAGACGATCGGCAATGCGGACCTGAAGGCCCTGATGGATCGCGGGGTCACGGTTATCGACATACGGCGGCCTGACGAATGGGCGCAGACCGGCACGGTGCCGGGTGCGAAGCGGCTGACCGCGTTCGACGGGCGCGGACAGTTCGTCCCGAGTTTCCCGGAAGCGGTCGACAAGCTGGTCTCCCGCGATCAGGAGGTCGTCCTGATCTGCCGCACCGGGAACCGGTCCCTGGCGTTGGCCCGGGCGATGGCCGATCAGGCCGGCTACACCCGGGTCTACAATCACGAAACAGGAATTGTCGGCTGGACCAAGGACGGCAATCCGGTCGAGAAGTAGGATCTTCCGGTGACAGCAACAGAAACGGCGGGCCCGCGTTACGCGCCCTATGCCAACGGCAAGTTCGCGCTGACGATGGGCTTGGTTGCGCTCGATCCGAAGGACTGGATCGACGTGGACGGCAATCGCACGTTGGAACTCCAGGAAAAGGAAAGACTCCTCGCCGCGGACCGCAAGGCGGTGTTCGACGATCTTCACGGCAGCGAGGAGGCGCAGCGCGAGGTGCTTGTGCTCCTGCTGGAACATCTGGAGGAGCATCATCCGGACCTGATCGGGTTCGAGGATGGCATCATCACGGTATACGAGACCGGCAAGAGCTACCGGATGGCGGATTTCGCGGATCATGCACTCGACCTTGCCGGCCGTCTGGTGCAGGAGGATTTCTGCCTGATGCGGCCGGGCGAGGAGGGCTATGTCCTTATTGCCGCCTCGCTCTGTTTTCCGGCACGCTGGGTGCTCGCCGAGAAGCTCGGCCAGCCGATGATGCGGATCCATGAACGCGTCTCGGGCTATGCCGAGAAGCTGGGGCGTCCGGTCGACCGGTTCTTCGAGCACCTCAGGTCAGACAAGCCGGTCCAGCGGCTCAACTGGTCGATCATGGACGATCCGGCCCTGTTCCAGACCGGCGGCAAGTTTCGCACGGAGGCGGAGGACGCGATTACGCCGGAGAATGCAGGCGGGAAGCTCTGGCTCCGGATCGAGCGGCAGACCCTCCGGCGTCTGGAGACATCGGGCGACATCCTGTTCACTATCCGCACTTTCGTCGATCCGATGTCCTCGCTTGAGGGGCGGCCGGATCTGGCGGCGGCCCTCCGGTCTTCCCTCGGCGAGATGCCGGAGGGAATGCAGCGCTACAAGAGCCTGCCGCCGTTCCGGGATGCGCTGCTTTGCTACCTCGAGCGGGTTGCGGCAAAGGCTGCCTGAAGGGCATAGGCATGATCGACCATGTCTCCATCGCTGTCTCCGACCTCCCCCGCAGCGCCGCCTTCTATGACCGGGTACTGGCGCCGCTCGGTCTTGTCAGGCTCGCCGAGCGGGAACGGACGATCGGCTTTGGCAAGAAATATCCGGAATTCTGGCTGAACCTGCGCGAGCGCATGGCCACGGTGGAGGAGGGGACCGGCATGCATATCTGCCTCCGTGCGCCGTCGCGGGAAGCCGTCGACTCGTTCCACGCAGCCGCGCTCGCGGGCGGAGGACGCAGCGACGGCGCGCCGGGCGAGCGGCAGGCGACGGTAACGGTCTGTTACGGTGCCTTCATCCGCGATCCGGACGGCAACAAGATCGAGGCGGTGACCTTTCCGCGCTAGACCGCCTCCCGTTTCAGCGCCATCGAGAGACAGCGCGGGCCGCCGCCGGCCTGGGTGAACATGGAGAGGTCGGGGTCGAGCACGGTGATGCCTTCGGCCCGCAGTGCCTCGTTTACCCGTTTCGCGCCCTTCGAGGAGATCACCCGGTCGTTCCCGAGCGACATGCAGTTGCACTGGAGCTGCATCGCCTCCTTGTAGGTGACGGCGACGGGCTGGATGCCGTGGTCCTTCACCCAGGCGACGAAATCCTCCGGCAGCACGTCGAGGCACATCAGGGCGAGGCGCTCGTTCACCGTGGCGTAGAGCAGGTCGAGATGGAGGAAATGCTCGGCGAAGCGCTGCAGGCGGCATTCCCAGCCTTCGGCCTCGAGCCAGGTCTGGAGCTGTTTCGCGGCGACCTCGGTGGTGCGCTGGCCGGTATAGCCGACGACAGCGACGCCCGGCTTGATCAGGTGGATGTCGCCGCCCTCGATCGGTCCCGCCGTCGCCCAGTTCCAGACCGGAATGCCGAGCTTCTCGTAGAAACGGTAGGTCGGCGCGATCTCGCCGCGGCGCTGCTGGCGGTACATCTGGCAGAGGAAGACGCCCCAGGGGGTCATGACCGAGGGGTCGCGGGTGTAGATCTGGTAGCTCAGCGCGGGATCGGTCTCGGCGAAATGGCAGGTGACGCCGGCGCCCTCGTAGGCGTCGATGAACTCGCGGTAACCGGATTCGGCCGACTTGCGGTCGAAGGCGACGCCGTCGCGCAGGGTCGCCCGGACCACGGCGTTCGCCGTCGTGTCCTCCTTGGCGATGTCGGACCACTGGAAATTGTCGGGGTGGCAGAGATAGACGTCGCGCAAGACGCCGTATTCGGAGCCGACGGCGAAGGCGTTCGAGCCAGAAGACATATGGACGATCCGGAGCGGGTGATCAGGTAAGACGCAGGCAGCTTAGCCCTCCGCCTCCTTCGCCAGCAAGTCGCGCAGCTCCGTCTTCAGGATCTTTCCGTAATTGTTCTTGGTCAGCGCCGTGACCACCCGGTAGGCCTTCGGCCGCTTGAAACGGGCGATGTTGTCGAGGCAGAGCCGGTCGAGTTCCGCCGTGTCGATTTCCTTGCCTGGATGGGGAACGACGAAGGCGACGACCTCCTCGCCCCAGTCGGCATGCGGGCGGCCGACCACGGCGCATTCGTAGACATAGGGATGGCGCAGCAGCACTTCCTCGATCTCGCGCGGATAGATGTTGGTGCCGCCGGAGATGATCATGTCCTTGGAGCGGTCTTTCAGGGTGACATAGCCGTCTTCGTCCATGGCGCCGAGATCGCCGGTCCAGAGCCAGCCGTCACGGATCGTCGAGGCGGTCGCGTCCGGGTTCAGCCAGTAACCGCCCATGACGATGTCGCCGCGGCAGATGATCTCCCCGGTCTCGCCGAAGGGGACGTCCTTTCCATCCGCGTCGACCACGCGGACTTCGACTCCCGTGCGGGCGAAGCCGGCGGAGGCGAGGCGGGCGAGATAGCGCGGATGTTCCGTGTCGAGATAGGCGGATTTCGGCAGGCCGGTGATGGTCATCGGCGCCTCGCCGAGGCCGTAGATCTGCGTCAGCTTCGGGCCGATCCGGTCGAGCGCCTTCACCACGTCCTCCAGATACATCGGCCCGCCGCCATAGACGATGGTCTTCAGGTTCGAAAGGTTCGCGTCCTCGAGCCCCGGATGGTTGATCAGCCGGCTGACCATGGTCGGGGCGAAGAAAAAGCTTGCGCCCGGCCAGTGGGCGATCAACTCAAGCGTCTCCTCGACATCGTAACCGCCGCTCTCCGGCACGATGTTGTTGGCACCGCGGGCGACATGCGGCATCGCATAGAGGCCGGAGCCGTGGCTCAAGGGCGCGGCGTGGATCATGCAGTCGGTGGGCGCGATGGTGTCGACGTCCGCAAGGTAGTTCGCGGTGGCGAACATCAGACTGCGATGGGTGATCATCGCGCCTTTCGGCCGCCCGGTGGTGCCGGAGGTGTAGAACAGCCAGCAGAGCCCCTCCGGATCCACGCTTGCCGCTGGGATCGGCGCGGCGCGGAACAGCGCCTCGAAGTCCGGATCGTCCACGGCGATCAGATGCACGAGATCCGGCGCCTCGCTCTTCGCGTCGGCCAGCGTGCCGGCGAGATCCGGCGTCGCGAAACAGGCCCGGGCGCCGCTGTTATAGAGGATGTAGGCGAATTCCTTCGGATGCAGCTTGGCGTTGATCGGCACCGCCGCAAGACCGGCATGCCAGATCGCATAGAGGATCTCGAGGAACAGCGGGTGGTTCTTCATCGCCAGCGCGACGCGATCGCCGGGCTGCAGGTCGAGTTCGTTGCGGAGCGCGCCCGCGAGGCGGGCGACCCGCTCGCCGAGTTCGCGGTAGGTCCGGCGAACCTGTTTGCCCTCGGAGATCGCCGGACGATCGCCGTGAATGCGCGCCACCTGCGCCAGTATCGCGGCCTGGTTCATCCGCGTTCCCCCACCCTTGAATGCAGTCTTTTGCCGGATGCTACCAGCTGGGAAGTTGCGCTGACCAGTAGCTGCCGCTGCGCAGGCGCCGGGAGTGGCGAATTGGCACGGCATTTGCTGTGACTGAAATGTGAGTTCGGGAGTGAGCGAAACGCTGAACGGATCAGCTCTTTGAGGAGGCGAGAATGCGTTACATTCCGAAACATGCGGACGATTACGGTGTGACCGGCCTGGACGAGGCGTTCGACGCGTCGTTCCTCTATAACGACAGCAGCGAAATGCTCGAGCTTCTCGGCGACGACTGGTCGCTGGAAGAGGACGACGTGCTCGAACTGGACATGGTTCTGGTCAATTGAGCCCGACCTATCCGGCTCTGGCGCGCAGCACTTCTCCATAGTAGCGCAGGACTTCCTCGATCTCCTCGCGCCAGAGCCGCCATGTATGGTTCCCGTCGGTCATCCGGAACTCGACCGGGACGCCGGCGCGTTTCAGCGCCAGATAGAGCGCGACATTGCCCTCGTAGAGGCCGAACCCGTCATCGTCTCCGACCGTGACGAAGATCGCCGGTCGCGTTTTCGCTGCCGCGAGCGACGGGATATCGGCAAAGAAGTTCTCCCGGTTGAAGGCGGCGATGTCGAAGGGAGAGCCGAACACCCCCTTGAAGAAGCCGATCTGCTGTTCCGTGACATCTTCCCGTCGGGCGAGATCGGGAAAGATCGCCGCGCTGAGCGCGCCCGTCATGGCGAAAGTTCCGGGATTGCGGAAGGCCAGCCGCAAGGCGCCGTAGCCGCCCATGGAAAGACCGGCGACGGCCCGGTCCGCCGCCGTGCCGCCGATGCCATGCCGCGCTTCGACTGCAGGGATCAGGTCCTTGAGGATCGCGTCCTCATAGGCACCGTGCACCGGCGAATTCACGTACCAGCTGTCACCGGCATCGGGCATGACGATGGCGATGGGAGGAATGGCCTTTTCCGCGATGAGCCTGTCCGCCGTTTGCCGGATCTTCCCGAGGGTCTGCCAGTCGCGCTCGTTCCCGCCGAGACCGTGCAGCAGGTATAGCGCGGGAAGGGACCCTGAGCTCTGCTCCGGCAGATAGAGCGAATATTTCATCTCCCGGCCGAGCGCCGGACTCTTCAGGGAAAGGCTTTCCTGCAGATCCGCTGCCGCCGCCGCTATGAGCGACAGATAGACGGCACCGGCCGCGAGGAGAGCGCGAAGCGTCATTCTGCCGGGGAAAGAGCGGAAGTCGCTGCCGCACGCGGCGTTTCGGCGCGGCCCGGTGCGGCGGCGACCCAGGAACGCTCGTTGATCGCCTTGCGCCACCATTCGGTCTTGATGGCGGTCACGAGATAGGCGAACAGCACGACGATCGAGAGCCCGGCAACATTGACCAGCGCCCAGGTCAGCTGGTTCCGGCCGATCTGGTCCAGCACCATGCCGCCGAGCTGGGCCAGCCACATGTTGAGCAGGAAGACGGGCAGCGCCTGCTGTCCGACGGTCAGGATCGGGTGACAGACCTTGTGCGCCAGCAGCTCTTCCCGGCCGCGCACCAGATTGATCACGATATAGGCGAGCGCGAGGAAGTGGACGAAGCGCAGGATCCCGTAATCGGTCTTTGCCTGCCACGGCTGGGTCGCCGCGTGCCATTCGGCAAGGAACGGCAAACTGTCCTGGTAGCCGACGAAGAACCACCAGTGCGAGATCGGCGCCGCCGCGACGACGAAGACGACGCAGGCTGCCATCAGATAGCGGTTGAAGCCGGGGACTTTCAGCCAGCCGCGCGAGATCGAATAGCCGGTGAAGAAGACGAGCTGCCAGCCGAACGGATTGAAGAACCATTCGATGTGTTCGTAGTTCGGATGTGCCGGAAGGCCGCCGTCGAAGGCCCAGTTCGCGCAATAGACCGCGACCGAGAAGCCCATCGCGAGCCAGGGATGGATATGCGCCAGCGCCATGAAGACCGGGATCATCAGCAGCGCGCCCATATACATCGGCATGATGTCGAAATAGTTCGGCACGTAGGTCAGGGTGAGCAGACCGAGCAGCGCCTTCGGCGTTTCCTCGAAGAAGAACTCGAGGTTCAGCCGATTGATGTAGTCCGGCTCGGCGAACAGCGCGTTGCCCGCAAGCATGAGGCCGACGATCAGGAAGAAGATCAGGATGTGCGAGGTGTAGAGCTGCCAGATCCGGTAGAGCACGCGCCCGGTGCCGTGCCAGAAGCCGGCGCGGATGAAGGTGCCGCCGAAGGCGATCGCTGCCGCGAAGCCGGAGCAGAAGACGAACATTTCCGCGGCGTCTGAGAAACCGAAACGCGCCGGAATGAAGTTCGACCAATGGTTCTCCGGGACATGGGCGATGAAGATGATCAGCATCGCGATCCCGCGGAAGAAATCCAGCCTCGGATCGCGCTGCTTCAGCTTCTTTGCTGCTTGCTCTGCCATGGTCTTCGTATCCGGTCCCGGGGACCGTCCTCATATTCGCCGCTGTAATATATAGGGCGAGATAGCGCCGCAAGCGCGCCCGCATCCAGTCAATTCGCTATCGCGCCTTTGTGAAGCTTGTTTTGCTGACAGCGCCCGGTCTGCGCCCAATTTTTTTGTCGAGGAGCATGGTGCAGGGATCGAAATCCCGCCCTGCCGATATCAATTGATATTCCCGGGTCGAAGAGTAAATTCCCGGCCCGTCAATTCGGGGCTTGGGGACAATGGACGCAGCTCACCTGATGGTTTCTGACGAACGCAACACGGCGCACCGGGGCTCGCCCCTGCGTGCGCGGCGCCTGATTTTTGCCGGTCTGGTGGCCGGCACGATCTGCGCTCTCGTTGCGGCTCTTTCCTATATTTTCTCCCGCAATGGGCTCACCTGGGTCGAGATCGCGATGATCGCGGTCTTCGCCCTCAACACGCCCTGGATGGTGATCGGGTTCTGGAACGCGATCATCGGTTTCGGCCTGCTGCATTTCCGCCGCGACTGGCTCCGCCAGGTCACGGGGCTCGCCGGTCTCGAGGACGTCCAGTCGCCGATCACTTCGCGCGTCGCCATCGTTATGCCGGTCTTCAACGAAGACCCTGCCCTTGTCGTTCGCAATCTGCGTGCGGTCACCGACGGGCTGGACGCCACCGGGCAGGCTGACAATTTCGACCTGTTCCTGCTGAGCGATACCAACAAGCCGGAGATCGCCGCGGAAGAGCTGGCCCTGTTCGAGGCATGGCGCGACCGTAACGCGCGGCCTGACCGGCTGCATTATCGCCGCCGCGCGGAAAACACGCGCCAGAAGGTCGGCAATATCGAGGATTTCTGCGAGCGCTGGGGCGACGGCTTCGATTATATGATCGTGCTTGATGCAGACAGTGTGATGTCCGGCGAGGCGATCCTCCGGATGGTGCGGCTGATGCAGCAGAACCCGAATGTCGGCATTCTGCAGACGCTGGTCACCGGCATGCCGGCGAGCAGCGCCTTCGCCCGGATGTTCCAGTTCGGCATGCGGCACGGCATGCGCTCCTACACCACGGGCAGCGCCTGGTGGCAGGGCCCGGACGGACCCTATTGGGGTCATAATGCGATCCTGCGCCTGCCTGTTTTCCGTGCCCATTGCCATCTGCCGGCGCTTCCCGGCGAACGGCCGCTCGGCGGGGAGATCCTGAGCCACGATCAGGTCGAGGCCGTTTTCATGCGCCGCGCCGGATACGAGGTCCGCGTGCTGCCGCTGGAAGACGGCAGCTACGAGGAAAACCCGACCAACCTGCCGGATTTCCTGACCCGCGACCTGCGCTGGTGTCAGGGCAATATGCAGTATGTGAAACTGTTCCTGCATCCGTCGCTGATCCGCGGCGTCCGGCCGATGGGACGGCTCCAGCTCCTCTTGGCCATCATGATGTATACCGGCGCGCCGCTCTGGTACGCCTTCATGGGGCTGGGGCTTGTCGATCTGGTTTTCGGACCGTTCGAGACCATCGGTGGTCCGGTGGCCGAGGCGGCTCCGGGTGTGCCCGGCTTCGGTCTCGCGCTGTTTGTCTCGGTCATGGTTATGACCTTCGCACCGAAGATCCTGGGCGTGCTCGACGTCGCGCTGCGGCGGTCCGCACGCCGGAGCTATGGCGGTATGGCGAAAATCCTCGCCGGCACGCTGGTGGAGCTTGTCTTCTCAATGCTGGTCTCGCCCGTGGCCGCGCTCGCGCAGACGATCTTCATCGGCGGCCTTTTCTTCGGAAAGCGGATCCGCTGGGACGCGCAGGAGCGCGACGACCGTCGCGTCACCTTAATCGAAGCCATGAGCGGGCTCTGGCCGCAGACCCTTCTCGGCGGGATCTTCCTCGCGACGCTCTGGACGGTGGCTCCCCAGGTCCTGCCCTGGGCGACGCCGGTGATCGCCGGGCTTCTGCTGGCCGTGCCGGTCGCTACCGTCACTTCGCTGCCGGGACTGGGCCGTGCCATGTTCCGGACCGGTCTCTGCGCCATTCCGGAGGAACTCGAGGTCCCCGAAACGCTCCGCCGTATTGCCGAGCCGGTCGATTTTGGAAGCGTGCTGACACTGCCTGCCGTCCCGACGGCCGCCGAGCTCCGGCCGCTCGCCGACCCGGAGACAGCCTGAGCGAAGCCGCTCCGGCTTTCTTCCTCGCACGCACTCGATTACGTTGCCGCTGGTCTGAGGCAGCGGTGATCGGGTCATGACGGAGCAGCGGGAGCGGGCAGTCTGGCAGGTGCTGGAAACCCGGGAGGTCTACGAGAACCCGTGGATCGGTGTGACCGAGCATGACGTGCTCGATCCGAACGGAAATCCGGGGCTCTACGGCGTTGTCCGCGTGCGCGGCCTTGCGGTCGGGGTTCTGCCCGTCGATGCGGAAGGCATGACCTGGCTCGTCGGGCAGCAGCGTTTCCCGAGGGACTATTACAGCTGGGAATTGCCGGAAGGCGGCGGATCGTTCGACGATCCGCAGGGCTCCGCCGAACGCGAGCTGCTCGAGGAGACCGGCTTGACGGCGCGGAGCTGGCTGGAACTGCTCCGCATGGATCTTTCGAACGCGATCACAGACGAGCAGGCAATAGGGTTTCTTGCCTGGGATCTTAAGGAAGGCACGGCGGCGCCCGAGGCCTGCGAGCGGCTTGAGGTCAGGCGCGTTCCGGTACGCGAGGTGGTCGAGATGGCGATGAAGGGCGAGATTGTCGACGCCTTCTCGCAGACCATGCTTCTGAAGGCGGATCTCCTGGCGCGGCGCGGGGCATTACCGGGAGATCTGGCGCGGCATTTTCTCTGATGGGCCCCGTCAGGTCTGGGCCCACATCCGCATCAGGTTGAGGCGACCTTTCTCCAGCATCAGGACGGCTTTCTTGTCCACGTTAGAGCCGGTGAGAATCGCCTGCGTTTCCGCCAGATCGCCGATGATCTCGCGCTTCATAGGGTCGGGGATCATGCTCTCCATCCAGGTGACGATGGCGAGGCGCCGCCCTTTGGTCACCGGGTTCACCCGGTGCAGGTAATGGGTCGGATAGAGCACCGCGTCGCCTGGATTTTCCTTGTAGACCATCTCGCCGAAATCGGTGCTGAGCACGAGATCTCCGCCTTCATAGGCGTCCGGCTTGTTGAGGAAGATCGTCATCGAGAGGTCGGTGCGCATGCCGGGGTAGGGGCCCATCAGGGCGGCGTCGATATGTTCGCCATACTGGTTGCCGGTCATGTAGGAGGCGAAGATCGGGGAGAGGATGCGCCGTGGCATGCCCTTGATGGCGACCGTCTCGTTCGCCCGGATTGCGCCGAGCACCATTTCCGACATTTCGCGATAGTGCGGACTGTTCGGCGGTACCTGGGTGTTCTTCTTGATGTCCTTGCCGAGCGGTCCGCCGCTGGAGCTGCCGTCCACGAACTGGGCCGAGAACAGCTTTGCTGCAATCGCCTTGACCTGATCCTTGTTCAGCAGCTCGCGTATGACCGCCACCATGGTCCCGTCCCCCGGAAAGTCGTGAAATTGGCCGCCATCGTAACAGGACCGTTTCCGATTGCGAGCCTTGATGTCAGGCGATTTGCGGCCACCTTTCAGACAAGAGAAACGGAAGAGAGGAAAGCGGCAGATGGGTGCCCTGGTAGACGGGAAATGGGAAACCGGAGAGGTCGGCTCGAGCGGACGTGGCGGCAAGTTCGAGCGCAAGGAATCCACTTTTCGCGATTTTGTCGAGGATCGTGCTGGCGCGCGTTTCGCGCCGGAATCCGGCCGCTATCATCTCTATGTTTCCTATGCCTGCCCCTGGGCGCACCGGACGCTCATCGCGCGAAAGCTGAAAGGACTTGAGCCCCATATCGCAGTGTCCGTTGTCGATCCGCTGATGGGAGCGGACGGCTGGGTCTTTGGCGACGATCCCGACGCGACGGACGACCCGATCAACGGTGCCCGTTACCTGCGCGAGGTCTATACCGCCGCCGACCCCAGGTTTTCCGGCAAGGTCACGGTACCGGTGCTCTGGGACAAGCGGGAAGGGACGATCGTTTCCAACGAGTCTTCCGAAATCCTGCGCATGTTCAATGCCGCCTTCAACGGCCTCGAGGGGGTCGATGCTTCTCTCGACCTCTATCCGGAGCCGCTCCGAGCGGAGATCGATGCGGTGAACGAGCGGATCTATCGGGACATCAACAATGGTGTCTACCGGACCGGATTTGCCGGGACCCAGGAGGCCTACGAAGAGGCCTTCGATGCACTTTTTGCCCGTCTCGACGAAATGGAAGAACGTCTCGGCCGCAATCGGTACCTTGTCGGAGACCGCATTACCGAGGCGGACTGGCGGTTCTTCGTCACGCTGATCCGGTTCGATGCGGTCTATTTTACCCACTTCATGTGCAACCGGAAGCGGATCGACGATTATCATAATCTTTCCAATTATTTGCGTGAACTCTATCAGATGCCCGGAGTGGCGGAGACGGTGAATGTCCGGCACATCAAGGAGCATTACTTCCGCAGCCACGAGAGCCTCAATCCGAAGGGGATCGTGCCCAAAGGGCCGGAGCTGGAGTTTGACGGTCCGCATGACCGGCACCGTCTGCTGGCGGCCTGACGGGAAACCGGCACGGTCCTTGCTTCGATACCTCCGACAAAGCCGGCGAAGGGCCGGCGCTTATCTCGGAGGAGCAGAACATGTCCTTGTCGTCGGCATTGAAAGCGGGTCTTGGCGCACGCCTGAAGGATCTTTCCGGTACCGGTGCCGGTGCGGACTGGGATCCTTACCCCGAGGAAGCGCGCGACAAGGCTGCGGCCGAGGCCAAGGTCCCATCCAAAGCAGCCGGGAAAACCAGCGCCGCGAAGACCGGCGCGGTCCAGCCGTTGCGCGCCGACCGCCAGAACGCCGTTGCGCCGGTCGCGAGAACGCCGCGCCCGGCCAATGCGAACAGCGAAGAGCCGTCCGCTCCGGCGCCCAAAGCGCCGCGCGCGCGCCGGGAGGCGGCGGGTGCCCCCTGGCTTCAGGGCAAGGCTGCCGGTCTGCGGGTCAATCCGCAGCAGTATGCCCGCGAACTCGATCGTTACATGACCGAGCAGAACCGCCAGCTGACCCAGGAAACGGTCATGGAGGTCGGCGCCGGCGAGCTGGAAGGTGTAGCCCAGATGGCCGCGAAGGCCCGGGGACGCTATTTCGCCAAGCTGCTAGATGCCGGAGCCCCGCGCCACGGTTTCCTGCAGGAGGCCGAAATCGCCGAGCTGCGCTTCTATCGCGAGATGTACGAGGAAATGACCCAAGGTTTCGAAGCGATGCGAGATGCCATCGAAGCCGGAGACATCAGCGTGACCGGCATGAAGAAGCGGTAAGGCCACGGAAAACAAAATTATCTCGGCATCTCCGGAGTAACTACCTAAGTTGGCCGGGCCGTTTTGCTGACTACCAGAACACTCGCAACCGGCGCAGCAGACAATCCGTGCGCAAGGGGGGCGCATGCGCCTGGAGATCAGGAAACATACGGACGACAAATATGTCGAAGCCGTGTGTAGTGGCTTTGTCGACCGCAAGGGCTTGATGGAAGCGATCGCGGATCTGCGCAGGATCGATGGTTATGTCGATGGTCTGAGCGCGCTCTGGGATTTCCGTGAGGCGGATCTTTCCGGTTTCGCGGCCGACGATATGAAAGCCGTGCTCGAATATATGGAACAGACGCCGCGGCGAAAGGACGTACAGATCGCTGTTCTGGTCGCGGGTGCGGCGGATCTCCTGCTCCTGAAGCTCTGGCAGGCAGTCTCGAACCGGCGTTACGGCCAGACGACGAAGCTTTTCACCGATCGCGAAGACGCACACCGCTGGCTGACCGGCTCAGGATAACGCGGGCCCCGTCCGCGTGGTGGTCTTTCCGCAGCTGCGATACTACAATATAGTCCGTGAATATTATTCGAGCTGGGTGACATGGACTACGAGGTGCGTCGCGGTTTCGAGCGGCCGTTTATCGAAATTCGGATCGCGGGACCGCTCAGCATCGCGAGCTCCCAGGACCGTATCGGGCGCCTCGTCGAGAATGAGCATTACCAGCGGGGAATGAATCTTCTGTTCGATTTGCGGCAGGCCGAGCTCTCTTCCCTCGATCTGAATTTCATGCAGTCCCTGAAAGGATCAACCTCGCGCCTGTCGGAGCAGGATGCGGTATCCCGCACCCAGTCGGCGCGGAGGGTTGTGTTCCTTGTCGCAAGCGAAGGCGATGAGCTGATCATGAAGCTCTACAAGGAAATGCTTGAGATCTCGCCGAGTTCTCCTGACCACGACCGCCGCATCTTCCGCTCCCACGATGCGGCTCTCGCATGGCTCGGCGGAAACGCCATCCCTGAGACCCGGCAGTTTGGCGGCTGCGGGCAGGGCATCTGAACCGACTCGCCTATTCCGCCAGCAGACAAAAAATAGGGCCGCACCTGCGGCCCTAGTCCGGGGGAGAAGGCGCCGGGCGGCGCCTGGGGGGATCAGTGCACGGTCGCGGGCGACGGGCCGTTCAGCGCGAGGTACAGTTCCGCCGCGTCGCGATGGGCGTCATGAACGCTGCGCTTGTAGCAATGCGCCTGGTCGAGATCGAACAGCGGCTGGCCTTCGTCGAGAAGCTCGAGCAGGCAGGTATATCCGATGTCGGTCAGGCTCTCGTACTCCTCGTCCGTGAGGGACGGGTTGAGAGCGAGGAACTGGTCCGCAAAAGCTTCCGCGAAACGGTTCAGGGCGCGTCGGCGCAGGCGCCAGGACTGGCCCTGAAGGTGCAAAGCCCATTCTCCGACGGCATCGACGATGACGTCCGGAAGCTGGTCGAGCAGGGAAAATTCGGGTGCTCCGAAATTCTGGTTCGCGGCATCGGAAGCGCCGTTTCCGAGATTAGCCGTGCCGTGGCCGCGATTGAAGCGACCGGCGGGAACCATCCATTCCTGGCGTGAGTGTGCGCTGTCGGAAGCGTGTGCGGGCCAGGTCCGGAAATCGATATCAGCCATTTTAATGCTCCAGGTCTCGGATGCTGTGTTCGTTGTTGCAAGCAACGAAGCAAATCCGGGGCCAAGTGCATCGGAGGCTATTAACGTGTTGAAAAAGAATGATAAAACGTATTTTCTGGGTGATCGGGCAGGAGATTTCTGCCGCCCTCGGGGGGCGGAACTTGCCGGTCAGATCCGGCCGGTAGGCAAGAAAAAAGGGCCGCTTTGCAGCGGCCCGAGTTAAGGGAGGAAACGCCCAAGAAGTAAACAATACGGCTGGGCAGTCCGTATTGCAGTGCACAATATAGGTCGCAATTTTTCGCGGTGCAACCCATTCCTGGGGACAAATTGATTTCGAATGCGCACGAGCCGGTTTCTGTCCGGGAATGTGTCGAATTTGCAACTGTTGCAGGTGATTTAAGCCAATTATCGATGTAATTCAGGCTTGTCCAACAATGTGGAGAGCGGGTTACGCAACCGCTACATACAAGAGAGGTTGGATGGATTTTGGTGCGCCGCAACATTTTTGGTGCGAACAAGCCGGT
Source organism: Nisaea sp. (assembly GCF_017640745.1). Lineage (GTDB taxonomy): Bacteria > Pseudomonadota > Alphaproteobacteria > Thalassobaculales > Thalassobaculaceae > Nisaea. Next base: position 45,620 of record NZ_JAEPQA010000029.1, read on the forward strand.
TGACAGCGACGCGGAAATCCATAGCGTCAGCGGCGGGCCGCCACTCCCCAACGAGTGGTCACATTGAAGGATGATACGATGAAGCCGACGGCAACCCCGCGCGCTCCCCAGTTCTCATCCGGACCTTGCGCAAAGCGACCCGGATGGGGCCCCGCTGTTCTCGCTGACGCCGCTCTCGGGCGGTCTCACCGCTCGAAAATCGGAAAATCAAAACTCAAGGAAGTGATCGACCGCACCCGCGCCGTGCTCGGCGTGCCGGACGATTACCGGATCGGCATCGTGCCGGGTTCCGACACCGGAGCCGTCGAGATGGCCATGTGGACCATGCTCGGTGCCCGAGGCGTCGATCTGCTTGCCTGGGAAAGCTTCGGCTCCGGCTGGGTCACCGACGCGGTGAAGCAGCTCAAGCTCGGAGACGTCCGTGTGATCGAGGCGGGCTACGGCGAAATCGCCGACCTCTCCTCCGTCGATCCGAAGCGCGACGTGGTCTTCACCTGGAACGGCACGACATCCGGCGTGCGCGTGCCGAACGGCGACTGGATCGCCGACGATCGCGAGGGCCTGACGATCTGCGACGCCACCTCGGCCGTTTTCGCGATGGACCTGCCCTGGGACAAGCTCGACGTCACCACCTTCTCCTGGCAGAAGGTACTGGGCGGCGAGGGCGCGCACGGCATGCTGATCCTCAGCCCGCGCGCCGTCGAACGGCTGGAGACCTATGTCCCGGCCTGGCCGCTGCCGAAGCTCTTCCGCATGACCAAGGGCGGCAAGCTGATCGAGGGCATCTTTAAGGGCGAGACCATCAACACGCCCTCCATGCTGGCGGTCGAGGACGTGCTCGACGCGCTGAAATGGGCCGAGGGTGTCGGTGGCCTGAAGGGGCTGATCGCCCGCTCCGAGGCCAATCTCGCCGCGGTCGAGAAATGGGTCGCGAGGAGCGACTGGGCCGGCTTTCTGGCGAAGGATCCGGCGGTGCGCTCCTGCACCTCGATCTGCGTCTCGATCTCCGATCCCTGGTTCGACGGGCTTTCCGAGGCGGACCAGCGGGCTGCGACCAAGCAGATCGACAGCCTGCTCGAGGCCGAAGGCGTCGCCTACGATATCAACGGCTATCGCGATGCGCCGGCCGGGCTCCGGCTCTGGGGCGGGGCGACGGTCGAGGCCTCCGACATGGAAGCGCTCCTGCCTTGGCTCGACTGGGCCTATGGCGAGGTGAAGCGGTCCGTCTCCGCGGCTGCCTGACGCCCTTGATTGCTCCCGGCGAGGCCGCCGGGAGCGTCTTTCCCAGACATGCAGAATTCCGAGCACGAGGAGCAAGCCGTGCCCAAAGTCCTTATTTCAGACAAGCTGAGCCCCGCCGCCGTGGAGATCTTCCGCGCGCGCGGTCTCGAAACCGATTTCAAGCCCGGTCTTTCGGCCGAGGAACTGCTCGAGATCATTGCCGATTACGACGGTCTCGCCATCCGTTCCGCGACCAAGGTGACATCGGAAGTGCTGGCCAAGGCGACGAACCTCAAGGTCGTCGGCCGGGCCGGCATCGGCGTCGACAATGTCGATACCGCCGCGGCGACCTCCGCCGGCGTCGTCGTCATGAACACGCCGTTCGGCAACGCCATCACCACGGCGGAACACGCGATCGCCATGATGTTCGCGCTCGCCCGGCAGATCCCCGCCGCCGACCGTTCCACCCAGGACGGCAAGTGGGAGAAGTCCAAGTTCATGGGCGTCGAGCTCACCGGCAAGCGCCTCGGCCTGATCGGCTGCGGCAACATCGGCGCCATCGTCGCCGACCGGGCGCGGGGCCTGAAGATGAAGGTCGCCGCCTACGATCCCTATCTCAGCGACGACCGTGCGGCGCAGCTCGGAGTGACAAAGCTGGAGCTGGACGAACTCTTCGCCGAAGCGGACATCATCAGTCTGCACACGCCGTTGACCGACGCGACCCGCAACATCATCGACGCGGGTGCGATCCAGAAGATGAAGCCGGGCGTCCGGATCATCAACTGTGCCCGCGGCGGCCTGGTGGACGAGGTGGCGCTGCGCGGCGCGCTCGAGACCGGCCATGTCGCGGGAGCGGCCTTCGACGTCTTCGTCGAGGAGCCGGCAAAGGAGAACGTGCTGTTCGGTGCGCCGAACTTCGTCGCGACACCGCATCTCGGCGCCTCCACCACGGAAGCGCAGGAGAAGGTTGCCCTTCAGGTGGCGGAACAGATGTCCGATTACCTGCTGACCGGCGCCGTCACCAACGCGGTGAACATGCCGTCGGTGACCGCCGAGGAGGCGCCGCTGCTGAAGCCCTACATGAAGCTCGCCGAAAATCTCGGCGCCTTCACCGGGCAGGTCATCGGCAGCGCGATAAAGTCGGTGGCGATCGAGTTCGAGGGGCAGGCGGCGGAGATCAATCCGGCTCCGGTGGTCGCGGCCGCGCTCGCGGGTCTGCTGAAACCGGCACTGGCCTCGGTCAATATGGTCAGCGCGCCTGCCGAGGCGCAGGCTCGCGGCATCGCGGTCACCACGGTCAAGCATGACCGGCCCTGCGACTATCAGACGATGCTCCGGGTCACGGTGGAGACCGGCGAGCGCACGCGCTCCATGGCCGGCACGCTCTTCGCCGGCACCTTGCCGCGTCTGGTCGACGTGCAGGGTATCGCCATCGAGGCAGAGTTCGGCGAGCACATGCTCTATGTGCGCAACTATGACAAGCCCGGCTTCATCGGGTCGCTCGGCTCCACGCTCGGCGATGCGGGGGTCAATATCGCGACCTTCCATCTCGGTCGCCGGGAAGAGGGCGGAGAGGCCGTCGCCCTGGTCGAGGTCGACAGCGCAGTCAGCGAGGATCTGCTGGCGAAGGTGAAGAGCCTGCCGAACGTCGCCCGGGTCGACGCGCTGAAGTTCTGAGCGTCATGCTCTCTGAAATGTAATCGTCATCCCGGCCGAAGAGCCGGGACCTTGTCGAACACCGGTTGAGTGTCACAAGGTCCCGGATCAAGTCCGGGATGACGGCTCTCAAAGGGAGTTTAAGCGCGGGCGGACGAAGAGTTGCGTGTAGCCGCCGCCAGAAAAGCTCTGAACCGCCCTCCGCTCTACCAGGCCTTGACCGCGAGAAGGTCGCAGGGCGGGTTTCCGAGAAAGTCCTCGGCGACACTACCGAGGATCGCGCGGCCCGCACCGGTCCGTCCGTGGGTGCCGAGCACGAGAAGGTCCGGCTTCAGGCGCTCCGCCTGCTGTCGCAGGACCTGGCGCACCGAACCTTCCGCCATGACCGGCGTCAGCGTCGGCGCTCCCGAAGGAAGCGTGGAGAGAAGCGTCTTCATCTCCTCGTCGATCAGGCGCTGAAGCGTGTCGTGATGCTCCTTGCCGATCCGTCCCCGGTCCTCGTCCTCCCCGACGAAGCCCTTGAACGGGATGTCGTAGGCATGGACCAGGTGGAAGGCGGCGCCGGGAGCGAAGCCGGCCGCGAACTCAATAGCTCTGCGCGAATAGACCGAGAAATCGACCCCGACCATGGCTTTGCGATAAGGGGCGTCCGCCGGATCCTTGACCAGCAGAGTCGGTACGGCGGATGCACGCAGGATCCGCTCCGCGGTGGTGCTGCGGAAGATATCCGCGAATGCGTCCTCCCGGTGCACGCCGAGCACGATCACCGAGCTGGCGGTTTTCTCCGCCAGTGCAAGGATTTCCCGGTGCGGCCGCCCGGTGACGACTTCGAGCGACACCTTGGGGCCTGTTCCCGCCGGCGCGAGGTTCGCGATCTGATCGCCGACGATCTGGCGGGCACCGCTTTCCAGTGCGGCCCGGACGGAGTCTGGCAGATCCTCGTCGACGACATGGACCACGGTCAGTGTCGCGCCGTGGTCGCGAGCGATCCCGATCGCGCGTGCCAGAGCGCGTTCTGAGCGCGCCGAGAGGTCCGTTGCCATCAAGAGGTTCTGCATCGGGGAAATTCCTTCCTGTCGTGGAGCCGTTTTCTCATTTTCTGGGCTGCCACCCGAACCAGCCGGCGGCCTCCCTGCGTTGGGACATATATGGTCGCGGTCCGCCCGATTAAAGGCAGGCCGGCCCGCATCTCTCGATTGGCTCGCTTGACGGATTAGGACGTATGTCCTAAAGAGTGCGTAGGACAAATGTCCTAAATTGTTCTGGGCATGTGGGTGGCGGGAATGAGCGACGGAAAAACCTTCGAGCAGATCGTCGCGTCCGCAGACGATCTCTTTTACCGCCAGGGCTTCGAGAACACGTCCTTCGCCGACATTGCCGCCGAGGTCGGCATCTCGCGCGGCAATTTCTATTATCATTTCAAGAGCAAGGACGAGATCCTGAACGCCGTCATCGAGGCGCGTCTCGCCGATACCCGGGCGATGATCGCGGCCTGGGAGGCGGAGACGGAGGATCCGGAAGGGCGCATCTGCTGCTATATCCGCATCCTGCTCGACCACCAGAGCGAGATCATGGCGCATGGCTGCCCGGTCGGCACGCTGACCTCCGAGCTCGCCAAGCTGAACCATCAGGCGCAGGGCGCCGCGAACGGGATCTTCACCCTGTTCCGCGACTGGCTCCGGCTGCAGTTCGAGCGGCTCGGCTGCGGCGCGGAGTCCGACCGGAACGCGATGCGCGTTCTGGCCTGGAGCCAGGGCGTCGCGACCCTCGCGAACGCCTACCGGGACGAGGATTTCGTCCGGCGCGAGGTCGAGGAAATCACCGGCTGGCTGCGCGCGCGCGTCCGCGACTGCGCAGCCTGAGCCCTTACAACAGACACTCATCCCCTCTGGAGACCGAGAATGTTCATCATCCTGCTCAGATTTGCCAAGAACCGCGCCAACGCCGGGACCTTTGTCGAGGGACACAAGGCGTGGCTGAAGCGCGGCTTCGACGAGGGCGCATTCCTGCTCGCGGGGACGCTCGGCGAAGGGCAGGGCGGGGCGATCCTCGCGGACGCCGCGTCCCGGCAGGCGGTGGAATCCCGTGTCGCCGAGGACCCGTTCGTAGTGGAGGGCGTCGTGAGTGCCGAAATCCTTGATTGGTCGCCGTCCATGAGCGACGCGCGACTCTCCTTTCTTGCGGCCTGAGCCATGAGCGAACCGTTCATTGCCCCGGACGGGGAACCACGCTGCCGCTGGTGCGGAGCCGCGCCGGAATTTCTTGACTATCACGACCGCGAATGGGGCTTCCCCGTCGGCGACGACCGGCGTCTCTTCGAAAAGCTCTGCCTCGAAGGCTTCCAGTCCGGTCTCAGCTGGCGGACCATCCTCGCGAAGAGGGAGAATTTCCGCGCGGCCTTCGAGAATTTCGATTTCGCCAGGGTGGCGCGCTTCGGCGCCGCCGATATCGAGCGCCTGCTGCAGGATGCGGGCATCGTCCGCCACCGGGGCAAGATCGAGGCCGTGATCAACAACGCGCAAAGAGCCCTGGAGATGGTGGAGCGCGAGGGCTCGCTCGCGGCCTTCTTCTGGTCCTACGAGCCGGAGCCGGCGACGCTCGGCACGCCGCAGAGCCAGTCGGTCTCCGATGTTTCCAAGGCGATCTCGAAGGAGCTGAAGAAGCGCGGCTGGCAGTTCGTCGGCCCGACCACGGTCTTCGCCTTCATGCAGGCGATGGGTCTGATCAACGACCATGCGGAGGAGTGCGTGGTGCGGGAAAAGGTGGCGGCGGTCCGGGCCGGGTTCACATCACCTGCTCCCTAGCTCCTCTATCGGCCTGCGGCGGAAAATCTCGATGGGGGGCGGGCGGACTGCTTCGGGCAGCTGCCGCCGGGTGGAAACCCCTTCGATATAGCCGAACCGCCCGCGGACGTTTCTTCCTAGCCGTCACATCGGCAGTTTTCTGGCATCGAGCGCGCGATCGACGGCGCCCGGGATCTCGGAGCGGTCGATGCCGATATCGAGCAGCTGGCGATCGCTCATGGCGTCCAGGGTCCGGATGTTCGCGCGCCGCCGTTGTGCACGGAGGATTTCGGCAATGCCCTGAACGACCGCCGTTTTCACGACCTTGAACAGGCGGGCCAATGCAGTTGACGGCGAGAGGAGGGGTTCCGGTTTTGGCGAAGCGCAGCAAAGTGACACGGGTGATCTCCATCGGCTGATCTGTCCGGATACCTCGTTCGAATGAGATAATTTCATTTGAAGACCGGTAATCCGGAAGAGCGGATCTGACTTTTGTATGCGTTGATATGGAGGGAGAATGGGGGTATGCCGTTGGGCGGACAAACGAGAAGATCTCGGTATATAAATTAGAAAAATTTGAAGGTAGGCGATGGCTCGACCGCTCCCTCCGCTGAATGCCCTTCGCGCCTTCGAGGCTGCCGGCCGACATCTCAGCTTCACGAAGGCGGCGGCCGAGTTGAATGTCACGCCAGCAGCCGTGAGCCATCAGGTGAAGGCGCTGGAGGATCTGATCGGCACGCCCCTGTTCCGCCGTCTGACCCGGGCGCTGGTGCTGACGGATGCCGGGCAGGCAGCCCTGCCGTTATTGGGGCAGGGTTTCGACAGGCTGGCCCAGGGCGTCGAGGCGATGCGCGCGCATTCAGAGAGCGGGGTTCTGACCATCAGCGTCAGCCCGTCCTTCGGCGGCATGTGGCTGGTCCCCCGGCTGGAGCGCTTCCGCTGCAGGCATCCGGAAATCGAGATCCGCATCGACGGCACCGACCGGCTGGCCGACCTTGCCCGTGGAGAGGCCGACATCGCGATCCGCTACGGTCCGGGCGGCTATGAGGGGGTGCGGATCGACTGGCTCTTCCGCCAGATCAACACCCCGGTCTGCAGCCCCGCGCTGCTCGCTGGGGAACACCCCCTCCGCACGCCGGAGGACCTCCGTCATCACACGCTGTTGCATATCGATTGGACAGACACGGAGCCGAGCTGGCGCATGTGGCTGGCGGCTGCCGGCCTGCAGGATATCGTCCCGGCGAGCGGGCCGTGGTTCAGCATGGAAAGCATGGCGGTGCAATCCGCCCTCGACGGCTACGGGGTCGCGCTGGTCGGAGACGTGCTGGTCGCCGACCATCTCGCCGCCGGACGCCTCGTGCGGCCCTTCGATCCGAGCT
>NZ_JAEPQA010000002.1 GCF_017640745.1 Nisaea sp.
CGACTACTAGACCGGAAGGATCGGCCAGAAATCCGATTTTAGGGAAGGCGGCGCCGAATGGTGGCCGCCTTCTTCAATCTGCAGGAGTTTCCGCCTGGATATGGGGCGGGGCCGAGACCGATCGGGACGCGGGGAAGATGATCGTCATCGTGGTCCCTTTCCCGGGCGCGCTGGTGCACTGTAGCTCCGCGTTGTGCAGTTCCGTCAGGCGCTTGACGAGTGCGAGCCCGAGTCCGGCACCTTCCGCCTTGCGCACCATGCTCGAGTTCCCCTGCATGAAGGGCTCGAAAGCGTGGGCCTGCGTTGTCCGGTCCATGCCGATACCGTCATCCGTGACCGAGAGAAGAATGCGCCGGTCCTTTCCGACCTTACAGGTCAGGACAACGTGACCGCCGGCGGGCGTGAATTTCACTGCATTGGTCAGCAGATTGATCAGGATCTGCCGGATCCTGCGCGCGTCCGCCTTGAGCGCATGGCCGCGCATATCCATTTCCGCCCGCACCTCGACGCCGGCCTCCGCGGCCTGTTCGCGGATCATGCGCAGGCAATCTTCGCCGAGTTCTTCGACGTCGAGGGCTTCCTCGCGCACGGTCTCCTTGCGCGACTCGATGACCGACAGATCGAGCACATCGCCGATCAGGCTGAGCAGGTGGGTACCGCTCGACTGGATATGCCGGGCATAGTCGACATAGTTCCGGTTCTCGATCCTGCCGAGAACCTCACTCGCAATCATTTCGGAGAAGCCGATGATGGCGTTCAGAGGTGTGCGCAATTCGTGGCTCACGCCTGCGAGGAAGCTGGTTTTTGCGGAGTTTGCAAATTCCGCCTCTTCCTTGGCGTGAAGCAGCGCGATTTCCACTTTCTTGCGGTCGGTGATGTCCGAGAGAATTGTGCAGTGCGCATAGGTGTCGCCTGCCTCGGTCCTGAGCGGGAACGACGCCCCGAGAAAGACCCGTTCGCCCGAAGGCGTGGTCAGGGTTACTTCCCGGGCGGCACCTTCGCCTCTCTCGCTGGCGGCAGTCTCGAAGGCCCTCATTTCGAGGATGACGTCTTCCGTGAACAGGTCATTGTCGGCTTTTCCGATCACCTGGTCCCGGCTGAAGTCGAATGTCGTCAGGAACTGGCTGTTCGCAATCGTGTACCGGCCGTTCAGATCCTTTGCGAAAATAAGCGCGGGCGCACGGTCGATGACCGCTTCCGCCCGGTTCTCGCTCGTCCTCAAAACGTCGAAAACCTGCTCGATCGAGCTGCCGAGATTGTTGAAATCCTCGATCGGCCCGGGCTCGAAGGCGGGGATTTCGCTGTGCTCGCCGGCTGTCGTCGCGGCCATGGTGGCGTAGTTTGCAAGTTTCGAAAGGGATCGCTTGGTGATCGTTCTGACAAAGACGCTGAGAGCGAGCGAGAGCGCCAGGATCAATCCGGCAATCACGGGAAGCAGGCCGAAATAGGTCGCCCGCAACTGGTCGGCCGGGTTGGATCTCGTGGCGACTTTCAGGACGAGTGGCGGCCCGGCGGCGGCCGAGAACGGAATGGTTAGAGAGGTCTCGCTTCCAGGTTGACCATTCTGCTTCGCGCCAGGATCGATGCTCTCGTCACGGGCCGCGTGCGCAAGTTCTGTCTCTTCGACCGTCAAGGCAGCCGAGGCAAGCTCGGTCCGTTCCAGAAGTCCCTGCAGAATGCGCGAATTGTCGTTCAGCATTATCCCGGCGATAAGCCTTGCCACGGCATTTCCCGTGTCCGGATCGATGATGCGGGTGCCTTTCACGAAAGCATAGACGGTGACGCCATGTACGGGATCCGAGCGCAGCAAGCGGACGACCCCGGGCGCGGGATGGTTTGCCGCATGAGTGACGATTGGCCCCGTCCGGCTGGGGTTCGGGCTGACATCGAGGGGAGCCTCGCTGTCTCGTGGAACCAGAAAGAGAATATCGAGATTCAATCCCTCGGGAGAGTGGAACGCCTGCCGCAAGATCGCGTCCATGCGTGCGTTATCCTCGGCCCGGATCGCTTGCAGCAGGGCGGGATCGCGCGCCAGTCCTCTGACGTAGCTCTGGAGTTGCAGAAGCTGCTTCTGAAAATGGAGTTCTACGATCAGCCGCAAATGCTGTTTCTGGCGGTTAAGTTCCTGTTCCAGAACTTTCTGTGCGAACCAGTATCCGGACCAGACGGCGATGGCCGAAACCAGGAGAAGCGCGACGAACGTGGCGGCCGCGATGATTGTCGAATATCTGAAATCGCGCGTTGCCAAATCAGACCTGGCTCATGGTTCGGCGTGACGCGGCCTGGAACTTTGGAGAGACGAGAGAATCAGGACGAATTGCCGCGGCGTGCCGGACGGTCTCGAAAACGGAACATCTCGCTTCGATCAGCTCGCGAGTTGCTCCATATGCGTATGACTTGGCGATCCTATTGCGCGACTCCGCCTCGGGCGCAGTTACGGACGCCTTACCTGTCGGCTCTTTCAATTGCCACGTCACGCATTTCTCCCAACTGTTCCCCGGTCCCAGTTGGCTTGCATCTTTAGGTTAATCGATGGCGCCCTTAAGCAGCAATAGCGCGAGTCTCGCCATGTCCTTCTATAAGGGGTTCGGTTCTTGCGCTCCGCCGACGTTCATTCCTCGAAGGAAAACGCCGACGCCTTCTTCATATGCTGATCGGCGCGGATCGTCCGGTTGAGCGGCGGATGGGCGCGCTGGCTGCAGTCGAGCCGCTCGCAGAGCCGGCAGGAGACACCGACCGGCGTGGCGCCGCTTGCCTTCGGAAGGTCGAGTCCGTCGGCATAGACCAGATGCTTCGCATCCCTGATCTCGCAGCCGAGGCCCACGGCGAACTGGGGCTGCAGCTGCTGGTGCCAGCCGCCGGCATTGTCGAGGGTGCGGGCGATGGTGAAGAAGGTGGTGTCGTCGGGCATCCGGGCGACCTGGGTGTGGACCTGACCCGGGGTCCGGAAGGCCTCGTGCACCACCCAGCGCGGGCAGGTCCCGCCGTAGCGGGCGAACTGGAAGCCACCGCCGTTCAGGCGTTTGGAAACGTTTCCGGCCGCATCGACGCGGATGAAGAAGAAGGGAATCCCACGTGCGCCCGGGCGCTGCAGGGTGGTCAGCCGGTGGCTGACCTGCTCGAAACTCGCACCGAAGCGGCGGCGGAGCAGTTCGAGGTCGTGCCTGAGTTCCTGCGCCGAGCTCCGGAACGCCTCGTAGGGCATCAGCACGGCACCGGCGAAATAGTTGCTCAGCGCGACGAAAAGCATGTTCCGGGTCTCGATATCTGCCGGTTCCAGCCGGCCGACAACGCTCTCGATCAGCTCATGATGGACCAGCGCGGCGATCTGCGCGGCAACCTGGAAACAGCGCCCTGAGGGCAGCAGGGCCTCGGACAGCAGGATGCGGCGCCCATGCGGATCGTAGCGGCGCAGCGTGTCGGTCATGACATGCACCGGCATCACCTTCACCGCGATGCCCTTCTCGCGCTCGAGATAGGCGGTCAGCCCCCGGAAGAGATCGTTGCGCTCGAGCTTCGCATCCTTCCAGAGCGCCTCGGCCGCTTCCTCCAGTTCCGGAAAATGATTGGCCTCGCGCTGGTGCAGGTCCCGCACCGCCTCGACCGGGGAGAGCGGCTGGTCCGGGTCCGGCAGAGGATCGCGTCCGTCGCCGGCCGAGCCGTGCCGCGCATTTTCCCAGACCTGGCGGTAGGCATGATAGAGCCGCAGCATGGCCTGCGCGGCATTGGGCGAGCGGACGGCGAATTCCTGCAGCTCGACCGGGCGCACCGGCTGGTCCCGGAAAAGGGGATCGCTGAAGACTTCCGCCAGTTCGGCGACGATCTTGGCGTCGTCATCCTCGGCGAACTGCTTCAGGTCGAGATCGAATGCCTGGCCGAGCTTGAACAGCAGCGGCACCGTGACCGGCCGCTGGTTGTGTTCGATCAGGTTGAGGTAGCTCGGCGAGATGCCGATCTCGCCCGCCATTTCCGTCTGGCTCATGCCGAGGTCGGTCCGGAAACGCCGGATCTTCGGCCCCAGCATCGCTTTGCGGTCAAGCGCTTCCATCGCTCTGTCCTCCCGCATCCGCAAAGGATGTCCTGTCAGCTTATGGCGCTTTCGCTATTGCACAATGATTTTCACGATTTTCAAATCCATGCCATTTAATTTTACAAGTTTGACAGATTTACTTTTTTACTTTCAATGGCTTATGGACCGTTCGGATTTTCTCCCTCAGGCTCGTTTCAGTTTTGCGGCGCACACAGACAACGACAGGTGCCGCAGCGGAGACCGACAGCCACGCGACGCGGTCGCGAAACGAGGAGAGAGACATGTCTGGTGAGTTCGAGAAACTGACGTCCACCGCTTCCGGACGCTTCGACAACGTGAAGCGGGATTACACCACGGCGGATGTCGAGCGGCTGCGCGGCACGGTCCGGATCGAGCACAGCCTCGCCCGCCGTGGTGCGGAGCGGCTCTGGAAGTCGATCCATGAGGAGGATTTCGTGCATTCCCTCGGCGCCGTGACCGGTGGCCAGGCGGTGCAGATGGCCAAGGCCGGCCTCAAGGCGATCTATCTCTCCGGCTGGCAGGTCGCGGCCGACGCGAACGTCGCCGGCGCGATGTATCCGGACCAGAGCCTTTATCCGGCCAACAGCGGCCCGGAACTGGCCCGCAAGATCAACAATTCCCTGCTGCGGACCGACCAGATCCATCACCTGGAAGGCGACGACAGCACCGACTGGATGCTGCCGATCGTGGCCGATTGCGAGGCCGGTTTCGGAGGCGCGCTGAACGCCTACGAGCTGACCCGGGCCTATATCGATGCGGGCGCCGCCGCGGTCCATTTCGAGGACCAGCTGGCTTCCGAGAAGAAGTGCGGTCACATGGGTGGCAAGGTGCTGGTCCCGACCCAGCAGCACATCAACACCCTGAACGCCGCGCGCCTCGCCGCCGATGTCGAGGGCGTGCCGACCCTGGTGATCTGCCGCACCGACGCGGAGAGCGCCAAGCTGGTCACCAGCGACGTCGACGAGCGCGACCGTCCGTTCCTCACCGGCGAGCGCACCGCCGAGGGCTTCTTCCGCCTGAAGGACGGCACCAGCTTCGAGCGCTGTGTCGCCCGCTCGCTCGCCTACGCGCCCTATTCCGACCTCCTCTGGATGGAGACCTCGACGCCGGATCTCGAGCAGTGCAAGCGCTTTGCCGAAGCGATCCGCAAAGAGTTCCCGGACCAGATGCTGGCCTATAACTGCTCGCCCTCCTTCAACTGGTCGGCGAACCTCGACAAGGACGATATCGCCCGCTTCCAGCGCGAGATCGGCGCCATGGGCTACAAGTACCAGTTCGTCACCCTGGCCGGCTTCCATTCGCTGAACTACGGCATGTTCGAGCTCGCCTCGGGTTACCGCGATCGCGGCATGGCGGCCTATTCCGAACTGCAGAACGCCGAGTTCGCCGCCGAGGCGCGCGGCTACAGCGCGACCAAGCACCAGCGCGAGGTCGGCACCGGCTACTTCGACGCGGTCGCGACCGCGATCAAGGGCGATGCCTCCTCGACCACGGCGCTGACAGGCTCGACCGAGGAAGCCCAGTTCTACGGCGAAGAGGAAGCGGCCCGCACGGCTGCGGAATAAGCAGGGCCAAGGGAGGAAACGGGTCCGGGAGAGCCGGACCGGCGGGCGCCACCACACCATTCACGCCCGTCGGCTCCCGGACAATCGGTGAAGACAAGGAGACAGGACATGAGCAAGCGTTTTTGGGTCATCGGCGGGGAATACACCGACACCCGCTTCAGCCAGCTGATCGACGGCACCGAGCAACTGTTCGGCCCGTTCGGGAACCAGAGCGAGGCGCGGGCGGTCTGGGACAAGATCGCCAGCGAGACGCGCAGCATCTGCACGGCCCGCTACACCATCGTGCAGGAGGGCGCCGCCGGTTGAGCCGGAGCGCCGTGGCCCGGGAGACCGGGCGGGACTGACTTCAATCCCTGGCGGTTCGGGCCGTCTCTTGATCTCCGGCCCGACGTAAGCCTGACTCGCCCGGCCTTTCGGCCGGGCTCTTTTTTGTGCGAAGCCGCCCTGGGGCACGCAGCCCGGTTGACGGCACCGCCGCGGGTGCGCATAACAGCGGACCGGTGCTTTCCGCCGGATCAGGGCCTGTAGTTCAGCGGTTAGAACGCACCGCTCATAACGGTGTTGTCGGGGGTTCGAATCCCTCCGGGCCCACCATTCCTTTTCCGATCAGTCGTTTCAAAGAGACAGCGCGCGCCTCAGGATCGCATCCTGTTCGCGCTCGTGGCGCTCGATCGATCCGCCGGCCGCGACCGGCAGGGGCGGGCGGGCGATGACCGGCGCTGTCCGTGAAAGCTCGATTCCGCCGGCCGCGAGCGCGTCGCGGACGAAATGCCAGGCGCCCTGGTTTTCCGCTTCCTCCTGGAGCCAGACGAACTCGGCCTTTCCGAACGGGGCGAGGGCGCGCCGCACGGCCTCGAGCGGGAACGGGCAGATCTGCTCGACACGGATCGGAAGAACGGTTTCTTCCAGTCCGGCCTCTATTCGACGCCGGTCGAAATCGTAGAAGATCTTGCCGGAACAGAGCACGACGCGCCGGACGCGCTCAGGCCGGGGGCAGGGCGCGGCGATGACCGGTTCGAAGCCGGTCTTCTCGCCCATCTCTTCGAGCGTCGAGACCGCGTCGCGCGAGCGCAGCAGCGATTTCGGGGCGATGAGGAAGAGCGGCTTGCGCCAGGGCGCCCTGATCTGCCGCCGCAGCACATGGAAGAGATTGGCCGGCGTGCTCGGGTTGGCGAGGATCAGGTTGCCGCCGGCATAGAGCTGGGCGATCCGCTCGATCTTGGCCGAGGAATGATCCGGCCCCTGGCCTTCCAGCCCGTGAGGAAGAAGGATCGCCAGGCCCGAGCGGAGCCGCCATTTCGCCTCGGCGGAGACGATGTACTGGTCGACCGCGATCTGCGCGCCGTTCATGAAGTCGCCGAACTGCGCCTCCCAGAGCGTGAGCTGCATCGGATCGAGCAGGCTGTGCCCGTATTCGAAGCCGAGCACGCCATATTCCGTCAGCGGACTGTTGATCAGCTCCAGCATTCCGGGCTTGTCCACGGCTGCGGCGAGGGGAATGCAGGTCTCGCCGGTCGCCATGTCATGCACCCGGGAATGACGCTGGGTGAAGGTGCCGCGCACCGCGTCCTGGCCGGAGAGGCGGACCCGCGAGCCCTCCCCCAGCAGACTGGCGAAGGCGAGCGCCTCGGCGGTGGCGAAATTGATGTCCGTGCCCGACCGGATGGTCTCCGCGCGCGCCTCATAGAACCTCCGGACCTTCGGATGGGCGTCGATACCATCGGGGATCCGGCTTGCGGCCAGTCCGATCTCGCGAAGCCGTTCCACCGGGACCCCGGTTGTCACGGGCTGCAGTAGGGTTTCTTCGGTGGCCGCCGTCTGCGCGGTCCACGCACCGTTCTGGATGCTTTCCTCGTTCGGCATCACGTCCGCCGCCCGATCGAAGCCGTCCTGCAGGCGGATGCGGTAGGCCTCGGCGGCGGCGTCGGCGGCGGCCAGAAGATGCGGTGCCCTGTCCCGGAACCTCTCTGCGGCGATCTGCCGGAGAGTCGGGTGGCTGTCGATCCGCTGCCACATGCCGGGCTGGGTGAAGCGCGGTTCGTCAAGTTCGTTATGGCCGTTGCGGCGGTAGCAGACGAGGTCGATCACGATGTCCCTGCCGAACCGGGCCCGCCAGTCCATCGCGAGCCCGGCGACCCGCGCCACGGCCTCCGTATCGTCGCCGTTGACGTGCAGGACCGGCGCGCCGCCGAGTTTCGCGACGTCGGTGCAGTAATGCGCGCTCCGGCCTTCCGAGGGCATCGTGGTGAAGCCGATCTGGTTGTTGACGACCAGATGGATCGAGCCGCCAGCGCTGTAGCCGTCGAGGCCGCCGAGCTGGAGCAGTTCGGCACTCAGACCCTGCCCGGCGAAGGCGGCGTCGGTATGGGCGAGGATCGGGAGGGTCGCGCCCGTTCCGCCGTCGTCCCGGCGCGTCTTCGCGCGGGCATAGCCGAGGGCAACCGGCGCGACGACCAACAGGTGGGAGGGATGAGGAAGGATGGTCAGCGCCAGGTTTTGCCCGCCGCTTTCAGAGCGGCCCACATAACCGAGATGATAGGGAACGTCCCCGGTGAAGGCGGCGCCGTCCGAAAGGTCGCGGCCCATCAGTTCGGCGGCCAGGGTAGCGGGGTTCTTGCCGAAACCGACCGCGAGCGTCGCGAGGCGCCCCCGGTGCATGCCGCCCATCACGACCTCCTTCACGCCGTGGCCGGGGGCGGTGCGCAGCAGTTCCCGCAGCAGCACGATGGAGGCCTCCGCCCCCTCGCTGCCGAAGCGCTTCTTCGCCGTGAACTTCCTGTGCATGAAGGTCTCGAACGCGTCGACGAGCGCGATGGAGTCGAGGGTTGCCGCCAGCGCCGCTTCGGTGAGCGGCGTCGAGACCGCCTTCTCGAAGGCCTCGTGGAGCCAGGCCCTTTCCGCCTCGTCCTGCAAGTGGCTGGCCTCGAGCGCGGCGGGCCCGCAATAGACCGACCGCAGCAGGGTGTCGGCCTCGGCGAGGGGACGCTGACGCGTCTCGCCGGCGAGGCTCAGCCCGGCGCTCTGCCGGCCTGCCGCTGCGATCCGGTCCCTCAGCCGCGAAAGGACCGGGTCGCGGTGCTCGTTCGGCGCAAGCGGGTCCAGGTCCGCCTCCAAATGGCCGAAGCGCCGGTAGGCATCCTGAAGATCGTGTGCCAGGGCCGAAGCGCCGGATGCGGCATTGGAGCCGCCGCCGTCGAGGCTGTCGAAATGGATCGCCAGGTCGGCGGGGACCGAGTGGCGGTCGCGCCGGTAGCGGGCATAGAGATCGAGGAAATAGGCGTTGTCTTCCCCGGAAAGGGTGCTCATTCAATGCCTCTTATGTAGGCGTTGCAGGGCGGGAGAGCGACGGGAGAGAAGATCCCGGCCATCGACGCCTCCGACTTTAGAAATCCAAGGCCGCTCCTGGCAAGAACCGGGTGAGGGTCAGCTCTTTCCAGCCGACCGGCAATCCCCGGCGGTGCGTCCTGTTGCCACGCCGGGAGAGAGATCTATCCCGCGACCTGCTAGCCTTGGAACAATGGCCGGGGAATTATCGGCCGGTAGGGAAAGCGGAGTGCAACGGGTGCAACTTGCAGAGCATGATGAAGGATCCGGTGGGTCCTCCGTGAAACCGGCCGAGGTCGTCACGGACGCGCACGCTTTGCCGGTAGAGGAAACGCTCGCCCGTCTGGACGTCGCTTCGCAGGAAGGGCTGAGCGCAGACGAGGCCGGACGCCGCAGAAGACTGTACGGCCCGAACAGGCTGGAAGAGCGCCATTCCAGGAGTGCGCTCGGCATCCTGCGCGACCAGTTTGCCAGCCTGATTGTCGCGCTCCTCAGCGTGGCGACGGCTGTTTCCTTTGCCTTCGGGCATTGGGTGGAAGGGCTGGCGATCGTCGTCGTCATCCTGCTGAACACCGCGCTCGGATTCTTCACCGAACTGAGGGCCGTGCGCTCGATGGAAGCGCTGCGCCGCCTCGGAGTCGTGCTGACCAAGGTGCGCCGCGACGGGTCGGTGGCGGAGATCCCGGCCGGCGATCTGGTCCCGGGCGACATCGTGCTGCTGGAAGGCGGCGACATCGTCAGCGCGGATCTCCGGCTAATCGAAGCCTCGAAGCTGCGCTGCGACGAGTCGGTGCTGACCGGGGAGTCGCTGCCGGTCGAGAAGGGGGTGGGTCCGGTCGCCGGTGACGCCCCGCTGCCGGAACGCTCGAACATGGCGTTCCAGGGAACGGCGGTCACCAAGGGGACGGCGGAAGGTGTCGTCGTCGCCACCGGAATGGCGAGCGAACTCGGGCGCATCGCCGCGCTCGTCGATGAGGCGGAAGATACCGCAACGCCGCTCGAAAGACGCATCGACGGTCTCAGCCGGCAGCTCGTCTGGGCAACGGTGGTCCTGACCGCGATCATCGGTCTCGCCGGGATCCTCACCGGCAAGCCCACTTTCCTGATGATAGAGACCGCCATCGCGCTTGCCGTCTCGGCAGTGCCGGAGGGACTGCCGATGGTGGCGACCCTCGCGCTCGCTCGGGGCATGTGGCGCATGGCGCGGCGCAATGCGCTGATCGAGCGTCTTGCAGCGGTGGAGACTCTGGGTGCGACGACTGTCATCCTGACCGACAAGACCGGCACCCTGACCGAGAACCGGATGACGGTCACGGTCGTGGCGCTGCCGGATGGCGATCTCGCTGTCGGCGAGCGCCTGCCCGATGCCTCGGGCAATGCGCTGCTGCGCCGGCTGCTGGAGGTCTGCGTACTGTGCAACAACGCCTCCATAGGACCTTCTGGCGACAGCGGGTAGGAGGCGAAGGCGATCGGCGATCCGATGGAGGCGGCCCTGCTCTCGCTCGCCGCGAAAGCCGGACTTGAGCGCGACGAGTTGCTCGCTGCTATGCCGGAGATGAGCGAGGAGGCTTTCGATCCGGAACTGAAGATGATGGCGACGATCCACGAGGCGGCCGGAGGCCATTTCGTCGCAGTGAAAGGGGCGCCGGAAGCGGTTCTGGAACACATCGTGAGCGTCGCGTCTCCGGACGGTGCCGCCGGTCTGTCCGAAGTGGAGCGGGCTGCGTGGCGGGAGCGAAGTGCGGAGCTTGCCGGGAGGGGCCTCCGGGTGCTCGCGCTCGCGGCCAAAAGGGCTCGTGCGGCCGGTGAGCCGGTTTACGGAGAACTGACGCTACTTGGTCTTGTCGGCCTCCAGGATCCGCCACGCCGGGATGTCGCCGGTGCCATCGCCGCCTGTCGGCAGGCGGGCATCCGGGTCATCATGGCGACCGGCGACCACGCGGTGACGGCGCAGCAGGTCGCCGAGGCGGTCGGCCTCGGCGTTCAGGACAGGGAACTGGTCGTCGACGGCCGGGATCTCCCGCCGCTCGACGCCATGTCCGCTTCTGAGCGGGAGCGTTTCCTCTCGGCCGGAATCTTCGCCCGCGTCAGCCCGAAGCAGAAACTGGACCTGATCGCGCTGCATCAGGGCGCGGGCGACGTCGTTGCGATGACCGGCGACGGGGTGAATGATGCGCCGGCCCTCACCAAGGCCGATATCGGCGTTGCCATGGGGCAGCGCGGCTCTCAGGTGGCGCGGGAAGCGGCGGACATGGTGCTGCGCGACGACGCCTTCGCCTCCATCGTCGCCGCGATCGGCCAGGGCCGGGTCATCTTCGCCAATATCCGCAAGTTCATCGTCTATCTGCTGTCCTGTAATCTGAGCGAGATCATGGTCGTCGGGCTCGCATCGCTCTCCGGCATGCCGCTGCCGATCCTGCCGCTGCAGATCCTCTATCTGAACCTTGTGACCGACGTGTTCCCCGCTTTCGCGCTCGGCGCCGGGGAGGGCGAGGCCGACGTCATGGAGCGGCCGCCGCGGAACCCGAAGGAGCCGCTGCTCGCAAGGCGGCACTGGATCACCATCGTGAGCTTCGGGGCGGCGATCACGGCGTCAACGCTGGCCGCCTTCTACCTCGCGATGACGTTGCTCGAAATGGACCCGGAGCAGGCGGTCACCATCGCTTTTCTCACGCTGGCGCTGTCCCAGCTCTGGAATGTCTTCAACATGCGGGAGCGGGGGACCGGCTTCCTGCGGAACGAGATCACCCGGAACCTCTATGTCTGGGCGGCCATCGCCTGGTGCCTCGCCCTGACGGTTGGCGCGGTCTACATGCCGGGCCTCGCCGATATCCTGAGCCTCTCGCCGCCGGACATGGAGGGCTGGATGCTGGCCGTCGGTCTCAGCCTCGTGCCGTGGCTGCTCGGCCAGCTGGCGAAGCTCGGGCCGCGCAAAAAGAGAGCGACCGGAAATGTTGCCGAAGGCTAGTTTGCCGGAACCCCGGCTCGATCAATGGAGTGACATCGGATGATCCTGACTTTCTGCGGCGCCGCCGGAACCGTGACCGGGTCCTGCTACTGGATCAGGACGGACCGGTGTCAGTTCCTCGTCGATTGCGGCATGTTCCAGGGCTCGAAGACGCTGAAAGAGCTGAACTACGGAAGCTTCCCGTTCGACCCGGAGAAGATCGACTTCGTACTGCTGACGCATGCCCATATCGACCATTCGGGCCTGATCCCGAAGCTGGTGAAACAGGGCTTTTCCGGCCCGATCTTCGCGACAAGAGGCAGCATCGATCTCCTCACCTACATGCTGGCCGACAGCGGCTCCATTCAGGAGATGGAGGTGGAGCGGCTGAACCGCCGCAACGCCCAGCGCGGCCGCCCGCCTGTGACCCCGATCTACGGCAAGGAGGATGCACAGACGGCGATGGAGCACTTCTCCGCCGTCGAGTACGACAGCTGGCGCGAGGTCGGCGACGGCGTCCGCGCCCGGTTCTGGAATGCGGGGCATATTCTCGGCTCAGCCTCGATCGAGGTCGAGGTCTCGACCGGCGAGCGTGGCGGAAGACTCTCCCGGCTGCTTTTCTCCGGCGATATCGGCCCCGACCGCAAGCTGCTCCATCCCGATCCGGAGGCGCCGGAGAACTGGGACTGGATCTGCTGCGAGGCGACCTATGGCGGACGGCAGCGCGAGGACGTCGGTCCCGAACGCCGCCGGAAGGTGCTTGCCGAGGAGGTGAACACGGCACTCGCGCGGGGCGGCAACCTGCTGATCCCGGTATTTGCCGTCGAGCGGACGCAGGAGCTGCTGCTCGATCTCGGCACGCTCTTCGACCGGGGGACGATCCCGGAGGCGCCGGTCTTCCTCGACTCGCCTCTCGCGATCCGGGCGACGGAGGTGTTCGAGAAGAACGCGGCCATGCTCGAGGACATGCCGGCCAACGGGGACGGTTTCCGGCGGCCGAACATCCGTTTCACGGAGACGGTGGACGAGAGCAAGCGCATCGCCCGGGTGCATGGCGGGGCGATCATCCTCGCCGGCAGCGGCATGTGCGAGGCGGGCCGCATCCGCCATCACCTGAAGCAGAATCTCTGGCGTTCCGACGCGACGGTCCTGCTGGTCGGCTACCAGGCGCCGGGAACGCTCGGCGCCATCCTCGCGGACGGCGCCGAGGCGGTAACGATCTTCGGTGAGGAGCTTCGCGTGAAGGCGGCGATCCGGCAGATCGACGTCTATTCCGGCCATGCCGACGGCGAAGAGCTGGTGGACTGGCTCACCGACCGGCTGCCGGTGAAGTCCGGGATCTTTCTCACCCATGGCGAGGAAGAGGCGCTCGCGGCCATGCGCGACGCGCTGGAGGCGAAGGGCGTGGAGCCCGAACGCATCCTGATCCCGAAGCTGGACGATGTGGTCGATCTCTCCGGCGGCCGTGCGGTCTTCCGGCAGAAGCAGGCGGTCCGGCGGCTCACTCCGGAAGCGGTGCGCGGTCCGGACTGGCACAACGAGCTGGCGGAGTTCTCCCTCCGTCTCAGGGCCGAGCTGGAGGCCGCGGCGGACGAGAAGTCGCGCAAGAAAATCATGCGCCGGGTGATGCGGGCTCTCGAGGGGGATTGAGCCGCCGCCTCAACAGCGCTCCAGCAACAGTTCCGCCGTGATCAGCACCGCGTTCTCGCTCCGTTTCAGCGCGCCTTCGCGGATATCTCTGCCCTCGATGCCGACGATGGCGATCTCGGGGCCGCTCCCGCTCCCGCCCTCGGCACGTGCTTCGGCATCCAGTACCAGGAACTCGGTCGGCAGGCTGCCGAGCACGGAGCCGTCCTCGAACGTCGCGCCGATCAGGCTGCCGAGGCCGTGCACCTGCGCGCCCTCCCAGCCGAGCCGGGCGCAGGTCGTGTCGAGTGCGCCCGCGAAATCCTGGTTCGGGGCGAGGCGGACGAGGGCGTAGTCGGCATCGTCTCCGCCCCGTTCCTCTCCCGAGGGCCGGAACAGCGTGAAGTTGGTTTCCGGGTCCGGACGGCGCTCGAAGCGGGCGCCGGTCAGACCGATGCCGCGCGCGACTGCTGGCGCGGCGAGCATGGTCCGCGGCGCCAGGATGTGGCCCATCGCGATCTCGCCGCCGGCAGGCGCCCAGAGCCCGTGGCCGTGCAGGAAGGAGGCGCCGTTGTCGCGCCCGACCATCATGCCGAGCCGCTCGATCCGGCCAGGGCCGCCGAAGGAGCGAATATCCGAATACCAGGCGACATGGTCCTCGTCGGGAGAGAGCGCCGGGATCACGTAGTCGAGGCTGGAGACGATCGCCTCCTCGATCTCGAGCCAGGCGCCGTCCAGCCCCTCCGCCGCCATCGCCTCGGCCACCGCGTCCTCGAAGGGAAGGCCCGCATTCAGTGTCAGCGCGACAGGGCGGCCCTCCGCGGGCAGGATCTCCTCCCGTTCCTCCGCGACCGGGCCCGGATGGGTGACGGCGCGCATCAGGCGGCGCTCTCGCCGGCGGCGAGCCGCTCTTCCAGCTCGGCGCGGATCACCCGTTTCGAGAGCTTGCCGTAGCCGGTCTTCGGCAGGCTGTCCCAGAAGAAATACTGCCGCGGCAGCTTGTAGGAGGCGATCTTCTCGCGGAGATAGGCGTCGAGTGCGGCGGCATCGAGGGAATGGCCTTCCTCCAGCACGCAGACCGCGACGCCGATCTCGCCCCATTTCGGGTCCGGCATGCCGAAGACCGCGGTCTCGGTCACCGCCGGATGCAGCAGGATCTTCTCCTCGATCTCGCGCGGATAGATGTTGGAGCCGCCGGAGATGTACATGTCCGAGGCCCGGCCGGTGATGTAGACATAGCCCTCCGCGTCCATGTGGCCGATATCGCCGGTGCGGAACCAGCCGTCGCGGAAGCTCTTGGCGTTGGCCTCGGGGTTTTCCCAGTAGCCGGCGAAGACCGCGCCGCCGGTGACGCAGATCTCCCCGGTCTCGCCGGGGCCGAGCGCGGCGCCGTCATCGCCCTGGATCTCGACCTGCATGCCGGTGCGGGGATAGCCGCAGGTGCCGACCCGCATGTCGTCGCCGGCGGAATGGTCGCGCGGCGGCAGGTAGGTGATCGCGCCCGTGACCTCGCCGAGGCCGAAATACTGCACCAGCACCGGCCCCAGCACCTGCAGCGCCTTGATCTGGTCGGAGCGGTACATCGGCGCCCCCGCATAGATCACGTAGCGCAGGCTCGAATGGTCTGCCGTCATCGCCTCGGGCGCCTCGACCAGCATCTTGAGGATGGTCGGCACGGTGAACATGTTGCTGACCCGCCAGCGCTCGATGAGCGACCAGATCTCGGCGGTGTCGAAGCGCGTCGCGGCAGGCAGGATCGTCGGCGCCCCGCGCGCCGCCATCATCAACTGATGCATCCCCGCCCCGTGGGAGAGCGGCGCCACCACGATGGAGGCGTCTTTCTCGGTGACGCCGGGAACGAGGTCTGAGAGATGGTTGTTGATGACGAAGCCGAGCTGGCCGTGTGTCAGCACCGAGGCCTTCGGTCGTCCGGAGGTGCCGGAGGTGAAGAAGAGCCAGGCCGGATCGTCCCGGTCGACCGCGGCGAGCGGCGGCACCTCGTCGGCGTAGCAGTCCATCAACCCGTCGATGTCGGGTCCGAACTCCGCCTCGCCGATGGCGAAACGCGCGGTCAGCTCCGGTCCCCCGACAGCGGCATGATCCGGGAAGGCCGCGTTGCAGATCATCGCCTTCGCGCCGGAGAGCTCCGCCATCCAGGCGAGATCGTCCGGCATGCCGCGGAAGTTGGCCGGCACCCAGACGGCGCCGAGCCGGAAGCAGGCGAACATGCTCTCGAAGAGCTGGTTGCAGTTCTGCGACTGCACCAGCACCCGGTCACCCTTGCCGATCCCGCCCTCGTTCGCGAGCACGGCGGCCATTGCCTTCACCCGCCGGTCGAAGTCGCGCCAGCTCCAGATGCGCTCGCCCCAGACGAAGGCGGGAGCATCGGGCAGCCGCCGCGCCTGCTGCTCGACCAGATGCGCGAGGTTCATGGTGCGCGTGCTGAAGGGGGGAGATGGCGATATCGTGCTCATGGTGTCATTTCGCTCATTCGATATCTTGGTTGATGCCGCTGATTTCCGAGGAACAGATAAAGATTTCTGGAAGAAACTATAGTCGTGAGCATATGCGGGGCCGTGATCTTTTTTCTTTAGTGTGATGCATGACCGGCTGACGGCGTCGAGAAAATCACGGGTTGGACGTTGGAGAAAATGGCGCCATCGCGATCGAAAAATGGGGAATGCTGATTATTTCCCCACTTGGAAATCGTAACTTTATCGCTTTAAGTCGCAATAGTGGCTTGCGTCTGCGAACTGATTGCATATCGTGCGTGTTATGGTTGCGAGCTTTGTGGAGCTTGCACGAACTCAGAGTGAAATATGAGCGTAAATATTAGTTATATGGGCACCAAGCGCGAATTCGCCCCGGCTGTAGCTGACGTGATTAGCAATGCACAAGAAGGAACTGTCCTCGACGTTTTTGCTGGGATGTGTTCAGTGGGAGAAGCGTTACAGCCATTTCGTCAGGTATGGGCGAATGATGTTCAGAAATTTGCGTTCGAAGTAGCTACGGCTGTGTTTACTGATTGCGATTTTCCTCTTTGTAGAAATGTTGTTTCAGATATTCTTTTTGATGACTATCAAGATCACAAAAATTCTCTCGAGATGGAATATGTTTTATCGATAGATTTAGAAAATAATTTGTTGGAGTGCGGTTCGTTCGAAAAATTCGAGTTGTTATATCAAAAATTTAAAAGCAAGCTTTCTGAGGAAAAAGAAACATTTTCTAAGGAAGAGTTTTTTCTTTTTACATCGCGGTATGCGGACACTTATTTCGGATTGCAGCAAGTTATTCAGATAGACTCAATATTATCGGCAATTAGGAGGGCCTACCTACGTAACGATATTAGAAGTGACCATAGAAGATGGCTCACCATCGCTCTAGGGCGCGCAATGTTGCGCACAGCCAACTCGACTGGACATTTTGCTCAATATCTAAAACCAAAAGTTGGTTCTTTTAAAACATTCCTGCGTCAGCGTAGGCGTGATTTGTGGTTCGAGTGGTTAAGCTCATTAGAAGAGATGGCGCCGGTTGGGACTGTGGAGTGGCGCGCAGAAAATAGAACATTCAATATGGACTGTTCTGATCTCATGGACGACTTGTTGTGTTCGGATATCCGTCCATCTGTAATTTATGCGGATCCACCTTATACGGATGACCAATACTCAAGATACTATCATATATTAGAGACCCTAGTAATGTATGATTATCCAGATATTGTTGGCGCTGGCTTATATCGAACAGATAGATTTCGAACACCATATTCTCTTCGGTCTAGAGTTGCCGAGAGTTTCGAGAGGCTCGTAAAAAAAATTTCAATGACTGGCGCCGATATTGTTCTCAGCTATCCTACTAATGGCTTGATGTATGAGGTTGGATGCGATCCACTCAAAATTATGAAGAAACATTTTCGCGTAGTCGAGAGATGTTATGCAATTTCTCATGATCACTCTACGTTTGGGGCTTCGAAAGGATCCGCTAAGGCGGCTGTAACAGAACAGATTTTCTTGGGTCGAGCATGACAATCGAAAAACAGCCGCATGGTAAATTGAAAGATTTGTCGCCAGATCTGATCCGGCGAAATCCTGAGAACCCGCGATTATTCTTCCGGCCAGAGGAGATGGACACGCTGATGGCGTCAATACGGCGCTACGGCATTCAGGTTCCCATTACCGTCTACGAGGAAGGTGACGAATACGTTCTTATTGATGGAGAGAGACGATGGCGGTGTTCACTGAAGTTAAATATGAAGCGTGTTCCGGCTTTGGTGCAGCCGAAGCCTACTGAACTGAACAATCTACTTCTTATGTTCAATATCCATGCTCTTAGGGAGCAGTGGGATTACCTGACGATTGCAAATAAGCTTCCATCTGTAATTAGCCTATTTTCTGATGAAAACGAAGGCCGTATCCCAAATGAACAAGAGCTCAGTGAAATAACGGGACTGACAAGGGGGCAGATTAGACGTTGTCGATTGTTGTTTGATCTTCCCGAGTCTTATCGAAAGCAACTTGAAGAAGAATTATCTCTCCCGAAGCATTTACAAAGAATTTCTGAAGATTTTTTCATTGAGATGGAGCGCGCGTTAAAAACTGTGCAGAAACGTGTTCCGAGCGCAGTCGAGAATCTCAATGTAGCAAGGGATGCATTGATACAGAAATTTCGGGATGGCGTTATAAACAACATTGCAGATTTTAGAAAGCTTTCGAAAATTGCTACATCTATTGATAATGTTGGAGTTAAGGAAAGTAAGGCGAAAAGTGCTATCGATGATATTTTTAACATGAATTTGAAGGTTAGTATTCATGATGTTTGGGTCGAGCAATTTGAGATGCGCTATGATGAGCGCAAGATTAATCTCAGTGTGGATTCAATATATGAATATCTCGATGCGGCACTTGAAAGCGATGAAGTCCGGGGAATTGGTGATGATCTAATTTTACGACTGAATAAGCTCAAGAATATTATTGATAAAATTCTTGAGGAAAATAATGCCGTTTGAAACATTAAGTGATAGACTCAAAATGGTCGCTATGTGCTCGCTTAATCATTGTAAAGCGAGGTATGGTGGTAATGGTGTAAAAGTTGAGCAAGGTCTTTCTGAGGCAATTATGTGGAGGCCGTCTTATTATTTAAAGGCGGGAAAATATAAAATTATTGCAGTTGAAGTTGAGGATAATCTTTATCCGGAGAGCTTAAAAGGAGCAGCATACGAAATTAGTCACTACGAGATGCCGGTTTCTGTATATCAAGCGTGCTCTTTAGAGTCCTACCAAGGTGATCCTAAACATAAGAAGGTTAATTTATTAAGGTCTCATGGGTTTGGTATCATAACCGTTGACGACGACGGTAATGTAGTGATTCAACATAATTGCGTGCCTCTGGCGCAGCATATTTCTCCTGATGTCCTTGAACGTGAAATACGTAGTTTGAGTAAGCAGCTCAAAGTGGCATTTCGCTCGGCACATGATGTATATCATACTAATGAAGGGCAGGGCTTACAGGATGCCGGACAAATTATAGAAGCTATGATTTCGGAGCTTGCAAAGCAGGCTCACAAAAAAAATGTGGTTTCAAACGGGACTTTGTCAAAGCCCCTAGGATCCCAAATTGACGATCTTTATGCAGCCAATGCATTCAATAATCATCGCGCAGCTTTGGGTGGGGCTCGTGATTTTATAAAAGAATTTAGAAATACAGCCAGTCATCCTCCCAAAAGTGCAAAACAAGCTGCCGAAAAAATCCGTAAATGCCGAAAAGGGTTTTTGGACGCTATTGTGATCGCCTCTAAGTTAAAAGCTGTTTCCTCTGCTCTCGGATACCAAATGAGGATTCATACAACTTGAGCTGTCGTAGGCATTAAAACTTTGCCTGTTCATTTTAAAGATCATCCATGAGGCGTTTCTTTTCTTCTAAATTTTCCTTACCACCGCCCCTCGAACGCCGCGAAGCGCTTCTCCAGCTCCACCTGTGCCCGCGCCTTGTCGCTGCGGGCAACGAACGCCTTGCAGTCCGGCGTCTCGAAGCCGTGCGCGCAGGCGCCGATCGGCTGGAAGACGCGGAAGTCGTACCAGAGCGAGGCGCCGGTGAGGAAGCTCTGCTCCAGGCTCTGCCGCGAGAGCATCTTCAGTTCCTCGTAGCCGAGGCCGTAGCGTTCGCTCGCAAGCTGGTACTGGCTCGAGAGATCGATCCGCTCGACGCCCTCGTCGTCGGTCGAGAGCATCACCGGGACGCCGGCGCGGAGATAGGTCGGGAAGGGATGGTCCCGGCCCGCGACGCCGAGGATCTGCTCGTTGCTGGAGAGGTTGATCTCGACCGCGATGCCGTCCTTCGCCATGCGCCGGATCAAATCCTCGCTGCCCTGTTCGAAACCGATGGCGACGCCGTGGCCGATGCGGTCGACATGCGCGATCTCCACCGCTTCGCGGATATGGAAGGTCATGTCCCCGAGCTCGGTGACGCCGAGCCAGAGCTCGCCCGCATGGAGCGAGAGGCCGACGCGGTCGTACTTCCGCTTGAAGTAGCCGAAGATCTTCATGTGCAGGGAATAGTCCCGGAGCGCGACGTGATAGTCCTCCGGCGCGACGAAATTGACCCCGACGCTGAGCTTTTCCCGGTCGGCGATCATGTAGTGCAGCATGATCTGGGCGAAGGCGTTTTCCGGCGGCTGGGTGCGGATGCTCTGGCCGAGCTGGCGGAGGGTGACGGCGCAGCCGGGCTCCGGCGCGCTGCCGTCGCAGCCCATCTCGGCGCGGGCGCCCGCCATGGCATCGTTCAGCACCGTCGCGCCGGCATCGACCAGCTTCCCGAAGCCGTTGTCGAGCAGCGCCTTTTCGAAGGCGGCGAGTTCGGCATCGCTGCCGCCCCTTAGCTTCTGTTTCACGCCGAGTGCTGCCGGATCGACCCAGCCGAGCGTCATCATCGGTTCGACATAGACGATATTCTGCAGCGCCGCGTTGCGGGCGAGCCAGGCGAGGCTTTCCGCCTTGCGGTCGCCGGAGATCGCGCCGAAGCGAGCGAAGGTGGCGAAGAACTGGTCATGGCCGGAGCGCTCGCCCGAGAGCGGGTTCGGCTGGAAATTGCGCATCGAGAGATTGTCGGTGATGGCGGCCCGGCAGGCATCGCTCCTGGCGGCGTCGCTCATCCGTACCTGCACGGCCTCGCGGCAATCCGGCTTCGCCACCGGCGGTACATGGGCGGCGCAGGCGACGATGGAGCGCGCGGCCGGATCGAAGCAGAGATCGAGATCCGGATCGGCGGCCCAGTCGATATAGGCCTCGGCATAGACCGCGCCGGAGAGATGGGTGTGCAGGTCCGCGCCCTTCGGCATCGCCTGCAGGAAGGCGCGGGTGAGGGTGCGGTCGGAGCGTATCGCCTCGAAATGCGCGGCGGTGCGGGAGGCCGGATCGCCGTCCGGCAGGCCGGCGCAGGCGCCGAGCCCCAGAGTGAGCACCAGAATCCAGATGGAGATGCGCATGTTCCGCTCCCGCGCTCGTTCGTTACGGCGCCAAGCATATCTGCTTGTGCCGCTCGGCGCATCCGGGATCGTGCGGGCCGTCGCTTGCGCTAGAGCGTGGTGGCGAGCATCCGTGCGGCGGTCGCCAGCAGGAAGAGGGCGAAGCAGATCTTCAGGAGGCGCGGGCTGAGCCGGTGGGCGATGGCGGCGCCGAGAGGCGCGCAGATCGCGGAAACCGGCATCAGGATCGCCGCGCCGAGGACATTGACGAAACCGAAGCTCAGCTGCGGCAGGGCCTCGATCTGCCAGCCTGCAACGACATAGCCGATGAAGCCCGGGATCGACACCACGATGCCGAGCGCCGCCGAGGTGCCGACAGCCCGGTGCACCTTCGTGCCGAGCGCCGTGAAGAGGGGCACGAAGAAGGTGCCGCCGCCGATCCCCATCAGGGCGGAGACGGTGCCGATCAGCCCTGCGAGACCTCCCGCGCCGAGCCGTCCCGGCATCCGGTTCTTCTCGACGGGCCGCGATCCGGAGAAGAACATGTAGGCCGCCACCACGAGCGCGCCGGTAACAAAGATATAGATCAGAACCTCGCTCTTCGAGCGTCCGGCGATGAGCACGCCGAGGATGCAGCCGAGGAAGGCGGCGGGCGCCCAGAGTTTCAGCACCCCGAAATCGATCGCGCCCTTCCTGTAATGTCCGTAGGAGGAGAAGACCGAGGTCGGGATCATCGCCGCGAAGGAGGTGCCGACCGTCAGATGCATGATGATCTCGGGCGAGACGTCGAGGAAGGAAAAGACCGAGAAGAGCACCGGCACGACGATGATGCCGCCGCCGACCCCGAGCAGCCCGGAGAGCAGGCCGCCCGCCGCCCCGGCGAGAATCATCCCGGCGAGGAGCGGCCAGTTCGTCAGCAGAAGGTCGATATTCATTGCGTTTTCCGGTTCTTTCGCGCGTGCGGGTTCGGTCAGGGAGCGCGGAAGATAAGTCGCGCGACGGCAATTTCCAGCGCGATCTTGTCGCAGCCAATCTTGTGCGGCGGATGGCGACGCGCGGGTAGAAGTCCGGTCCTGCCCCGGAACCGCTATCCGCTGGCCATCCGGCGGTGGTTCGGCTAACCAGTCGCGCGGTTCCCGACGAACCCCTCGCCACACCGCCGACCCCTTCCGGAACCCGATGAAATCACCGATCTCCTTCTACGATGCGCAGGGCATCCTGTTCGGCGCCTTCATGATGTCGCTGAGCGTCATTTTCCTGGAGCAGGCCGGCCTCGTGACGGGGCAGACGGCGGGGCTCTCGATCCTGCTCTCGTATCTGCTGCCCTTCGGCTTCGGTACGGTCTTCTTCGTCGTCAGCCTGCCGTTTCTCGCGCTCTCCCTGATGCGGCGCGGCATCGCCTTCACCCTGCGCACCCTCTTCGTGGTCGCCTGCATTTCCCTCGGAACGCCGGTGCTCTCGGAGTTCATCGTGATCGAGCGCGTGCATCCGCTTTTCGGTGCCGCGCTTGCGGGTGCCTGTGCCGGCGTCGGCCTGATCGCGCTGTTCCGCCACAATGCGTCGGCGGGCGGGCTCGGCGTGCTGGCGCTGGTGGTGGAGGAGAAGACCGGCTTCAAGGCCGGATGGTTCCAGATGTGTTTCGACGCGGCGATTTTCCTTGGCGCCTGTTTCGTGCTGGAGCCGGAGCAGATCCTCTATTCCTTCGTCGGCGCGGCGATCCTCAACGCCCTAATCGCCTGGAACTTCAGGATCGGGCAAAGATGATGCGCGCCGTCCCGTCTTTCGGCTAGGCTGTCCGTTCCAATCCGTCTGTCCATCTGTCCGAGACCACGCCCATGACCAACGACACCGGCCTCATCCGGTCCCATCCCCGTTTCGAGAAAGCCGAAGCCGCGCTCCGCGCCGGGCATGACCGTTTCGTCGAGGAACTCATCACCCTGACCGAGATCCCGGCCCCGCCTTTCAAGGAGGAGAAGCGGGCCGCGGCCTATGAGGAGATGTTCCGCGCGCTCGGCCTGGAAGACGTGCAGCGCGACGGGATCGGCAACGTGACCGGACTGCGGCGCGGGCGCGGCAACGGGCCGATCGTGGTCGCCGCCTCCCATCTCGACACGGTCTTCCCCGAAGGCACCGACGTGAAGGTTCGGCGCGAGGGCACCAAGCTCTTCGCCCCCGGCGTCGGCGACGACACGCGCGGCCTTGCCACCCTGCTCGCCTTCGTCCGCGCGCTGGACGCGGCGGGGATCGAGACCGAGCAGGACATCCTCTTCGTCGGCGACGTCGGCGAGGAGGGCAAGGGCGACCTCCGCGGCATCCGCTATCTCTTCACCGAGAACCCCTATCGCGAGCGCATCGCCTCCTTCTTCACCTTCGACGGCATCGAGACCCAGGACCTGGTGACCGCAGGCGTCGGCTCCTACCGCTACAAGGTCGCCTTCAAGGGGCCGGGCGGGCACAGTCTCGGCGCCTTCGGCACGGTGAACCCGGCCTATGCGCTCGGCACGTTCCTCGTCGGCATGTCGAAAATCGAGGTGCCGGGCGATCCGCGCAGCTCCTATTGCGCCAGCACCTTCTCCGGCGGCACCTCCGTCAACGCCATCCCGGAAGAGGTCTGGACCGAGATCGACTTGCGCTCCGAGTCCGCGGAAGTGCTGGACCGGGTCGATGCCGAGGTGAAGGCGCTGATCGAGGAGGCTGTGAAGGGCGAGAACGCGCGCGGCGATACGAGCAACGGTGTGATCACGGTGGAGCTGACCCAGATCGGCAACCGCCCGGCGGGCAAGACGCCGCACAATACAACCATCGTCGAGGCGAGTATCGCGGCGATCAAGGCCTACGGTTTCGAGCCCGAATTCTCCGCCTCCTCGACCGACGCCAACATCCCGATGTCGCTCGGCGTGCCCGCGGTGAAGTTCTCCCACGGCGGTGCCGGCGGCCGCGCGCATTCGCTCGAGGAATGGATCGATGTCGAGCCGGAGCTCAGCCTCCGCGGCCAGAGTGCGGGACTGCTGGCGCTGGTCGCGACGGCGGGGTTCGTGGAGGGGTGAGCCACGGCCTCACCGCCGCAGTCGGTAGCCCATCCCCCGGACGGTGATGATCAGGCTCGGCGTCCTTGCGTCGTCGCCAAGCTTCTCGCGGAGATTGCGGATATAGATATCGACGGCGCGCGTGCCCGGCGCGTCGTCCCCGTCCGCGATCGCGTCGAGCAGGCTGTCGCGAGAGACCGTGCGGCCATTGGCATTGGCCAGCGCGGAGAGGATCAGGTACTCGTTCTTGGTGAGCGGAACCTGTTCGCCCGCGCTGTCGGCGAGATAGCGCCCGCCCGGACGCAGCACGAAATTTCCGAAGGCGATCTCCGGCCTGGTGCTCCGTGCCGTGCCGTCATTCCCCGGCCGTGCCGTGCGCCGGAGCATGTTGCGGACACGGAGCTGCAGTTCCTTGACGTCAAACGGCTTGGTGATGAAATCATCGACCCCGACCTCGAGCGCGCCGTGGCGCATCTCCATGCCGTTGGATGCCGTCACGACGATGATCGGGACGTCGGTCCGCGCCCTGAGCTGGCGGGCGACGGCGATGCCGTGCTCGTCCGGCAAGTCGAGGTCGAGCAGGATCAGGTCCAGGGGACCGCGCGTCAGGAGCCTGAACAGGTCACCGGCTGTTGTTGCCCGGGACAGCCTGAAGCTGCCAATCTGGCCGATCGCCAGGGCGATGAGGTCGGCCGTAGACGGGTCGTCTTCCGCGATTGCGATATGAGGGATGTACATTCACGGTTACTTCCAAACACTATTCAAACAAAATATATATAAAATTCTAACAAATAGTTATCAGAATGCTCCTCGCGGCCGTGAGAGTGGGAAACCGGACCGTCGTCGCTTTGCTGGAGCAAGAAATGCGCAGTCTGACTTTCACCCTCGATACCCAGACCGGTTCCGACGGCATGGCGCCCGCGATGGTCACGATCACCGAGACCGCCGTCGGCAGCCTCAACTTCACGATCAGCAACGAGAACGACGCCGACGGGATGATCGGCGACATCCGTGCGCTGTTCTTCGATGTCGCCGATAACGGCCTTCTCGGCACGCTTGCGGTGAACGGCGGCGACGTCACCGAATTCAACCAGAGCGGCAGCGTCAGCAATCTCGGCGGCGGTGCGACCTCTTCGGGCGTTCCGCACGGCGCCTATGAGGTCGGCATCGAGATCGGCACCTCCGGGGCTGCGACCGACGATATCCAGACGACGAGCTTCACCCTCTCCTCTTACTGGCGGGGCCTGACCCTGGACGATATCTCGCTCGAGAATTTCACCGTCCGGCAGACCTCCGTCGGCGAGGAAGGGGGCGCACGCGGCGACTCCGACAAGCTTTATGGTGATGCGCCCTATGCGGTGAACGCGATCAACGACGCCGTCGCTCTCGCGGAAGATGAGGTCTCCACCAGCAATCTGTTCGCCAACGATATTGACCTCGACGCGGGTGACGCAGACGGCAACGGCATCGCGGACGGTCTGACCGTCACCTCGGTGAACGGCGAGGCAGGCAGTGTCGGCCAGCAGATCGTGCTCGGCGACGGGATCACGGCGACAGTCCAGGCGGACGGGACCCTCGCCGTCGATGCCTCCGGTGCCGACTATCTCTCCGCCGGCGAGAGCGTCGAGTACAAGCTCGGCTACGGCGTAAATGACGGCAACGGCGGCTCCGATATCGCCGAGGTGACCGTCACCGTGACCGGCGAGAACGACGATCCGACCGCGCGCGACGATTTCGGCAGCACGGACGAGGCGACGGCGCTGCAGGGCAACGTGCTCCTGAACGACAGCGACATCGACCGGCTGGACACTTTCTTCGTCTCGGCCGTGGAAGGCGACGACGCGGGCGTCGGCAGCACCATCACGCTTGACTCGGGCGCGAAGGTCACGCTCTCGGCGGACGGCACCTACATCTACGATCCGAACCACACCTTCGACGGGTTGAAGAGCGGCCAGAGCGCGACGGATTCCTTCACCTACACGATTTCCGACGGTAACGGCGGCTATGCCGACGCGACGGTGCATATCTCGATCGACGGCATCGGCAGTGCGATCCCCGAAGGTGACCATTTCGGCGTCTTCACGAACAAGAAGGGCATCGCTCAGGATATCTCTAACGTGGTGTTCTACCTGCGCGAGGAAGACGGCGACCTGCTCAAGGTCAAGGTTGATGGCTGGAGCGGCGTGAGCGATCTCGACTCGGTCAATTACGGCGAGTTCCTGAGCGAGCGCTTCGGCAGCGCCGACCTGCTGGCGGTCTCGATCAAGGCCGGCAACAACCACAATGCCGATCTCGGCCCGGGCGAGGGCCAGCTCTTCCTGCTCGACGGCAACAACGACATCGACTACGTGCAGGGCGGCGCGCTGCCGCTCGACTTCACGCCCGAGGATCTCGCCGCGAAGGCCGACGTCACCATCGCCTTCTCCGACGCCTGGCTCGGCTGATCCCGACTTCTCCGGCCCGGATATCCACCGGGCCGGAGCTGGTTCCCGGCGGCGCCTAGCGCGCCGCCAGCTTCGCTTCCAGCATCTCCTTCACGCCGGCCCATTCCTTGTCGAGAATGGAGAAATAGACCGAGTCGCGAAGCGTGCCGTCGGTGTGGATCATGTGCTGGCGGAGCGTGCCCTCGTAGATCGCGCCGATGCGCTTCAGGGCGTTCTGGGACTGCTCGTTGCGGTGATGGGTCTTGAACTCGACCCGGATGCAGCCGAGCGTCTCGAAGGCATGGCGAAGCATCATGTATTTCGCTTCGGTATTGATCGGCGTGCGCTGGAAGCGCGGGTTGATCCAGGTGCTGCCGATCTCCACCCGCTTGTTCTTGGTGTCGATCGTCATGTAGCGCGTCGAGCCGGCGACCTCGCCGCTCGCCACGTCCACCGTCGCGAAGGGGCAGTCCATGCCCTTTTCCTGGTTCTCCAGCGCGAGGTGGATATAGGCCTCGACCGCCTTCGGGTCGGTGCCCGGCCAGGTCCATTTCCAGATCGCCGGATCTTCGGCGGCCTTCTGGAGAGCGGGAATATGAGACTCGCTCAGGGGCTCCAGGCGGACATGCTTGCCGGTGAGGGTGACGGGTTCGACCTTCATTCTCGTGATTTCCTTGGTATGCGGTTCGGGATACGCGGGTTGGGGAAGAGGCAGGAAAGGCTCAGACGATGGAGGCGGCCTGATGCGGCGCGCCGGCAAGGGTGTCGGCGACGAGGGTGAGGCCGTGGCGCACTGTCTTCAGGTCCTTCGGATTGCCGAGGGAGAGACGGAGCCTGTTGCGGCCGGCGCCGGGGGCGGTGGCGAAGACCTGGCCGGAGGAGACGGAAACGCCCTGCTCGCCCAGCACCGCGACCGCGTCCCGGTCGGTCCAGGGTGCGGGGACCATGAGCCAGAGATGCATGCTGGTCGGGTGCTGGGCAAACTCGAAGCCCTGGAGGATCTCGGCCGCCGCCTGCTGGCGCTTGCGCATTTCCTCCGCCTTTTCCCGGGCGAGCCTCAGCGCAATGCCGCGATCGACCCAGAGGGCGAAGATCTCCGCCATCGCCGGCGCCGCCATCCAGGTGGAGGCGCGCATCGCCCGCTCGAGGCGGGGGACCATGGCGCGCGGCGCGCTGACGCCGCCGATGCGGAGGCCGGGCGCGAGCTGCTTCGCCGCGGAGGTGATGAAGATCGACTGGTCTGGGAGGAGATTTGAGAGCGGTTCCGGCGCGTCCTCGACGAGGAAGCGGTAGATGTCGTCCTCGACCAGGATCAGGTTGTAGCGCGCGGCGATCTCCGCGACCTGTTCGCGGCGTTTCGCGCTCATGATCGTGTTGGTCGGGTTCTGCAGCGTCGGCATGAAATAGAGCGCGCGCGGCGCGAAGCTGCGGCAGGCCTCCTCCAGCGCATCGGGGCTGAGCCCTTCGCCGTCGAGTTCGACCGGCTGCACCTTGAGGCCGAGCATCTCGGCGAGGGGGACAATGCCGGGATAAGTCAGCTTCTCGACCAGGATTGTATCTCCCGCCTGCACCAGCGCGGAGAAGGCGGCGAGCATGCCGTTCTGGCCGCCCGTGGTGACAATCGCCCGGTCGGCATCGGTCTTCACCCCGAGGCTGACCATCCAGTCCGCCGCCGCCCTCCGGTGGCGCGGCGCGCCGCCGTGTGGCGCATAGGCGAGCAGGTTCATCAGGTCGCGCCCGTCCGCGATCTCGTGCATGGCGGCGGCAAAGGCCTCGCGTTCCGAGGCGCCGAGCGGGGGGTAGTTGAGGCCGAAATCGATCCCGCCGCGGTTTGCGCCGATGGGGATCTCGCCCATGTCGCGGCCGATCCGGCGGCGCACGAAGGTACCGCGCCCGACCTCGCCGTCGATCAGGCCGCGCCGCGTGGCTTCCGCATAGGCGCGCGAGACCGTGCCGACGGTGACGCCGAGCTGGTAGGCGAGTTCGCGGTGGGTCGGCAGTTGCGTGCCCGGCGCGAGCCGGCCGGTCGCGATGTCCTCCGCCATGGCGCGGGCGATGGCGAGATACTTCGGTCCGGCGCTCCCCGAGAGGTCGGGAAGCCATTCAAGCGCGGGGCGATGCATCTTTGTCTCTGTGACAATGTTCCGGTTGAATAAGAATTGAATCGATATTACGCGGTTAATGAAGGGGTTCAATCGTTCAATTGTATCGATTTGTATCCCTCTGGATGATGACAATGTGATCGTGTCATGGATGGATCGGGCTCGGGCGCTTTGCCATGATGCCGAACCCAAACGCGACATCGAAAGGAAAGACCCGTGGCAATCTCCTTTACGCGCCAGCAGCTCGAAGAGGCCGCAGACCTGGTTCACAGCGTCGTGCCGCCGACGCCGCAGCATCACTGGCCGCTGCTCTCCGCCCGCGCCGGTGCCGAGATCCGGGTCAAGCACGAGAATCACACGCCACTCGGCGCTTTCAAGGTGCGCGGCGGGCTGGTCTATATCGACGGCCTGAAGCGCCGAATGCCCGATTGCCCGGGTGTGATCACGGCGACCCGCGGCAATCACGGCCAGAGCGTCGCCTTCGCCGCCTCCCGCGCGGGGCTGCGTCCGGTGGTCGTGGTGCCGCACGGCAACTCGGTGGAGAAGAATGCCGCGATGCGCGCGCTCGGGGCCGAGTTGATCGAACACGGGTCGGACTTCCAGGACGCCTTCGAGCACGCCGTCGCGCTTTCGGAGAGCGAAGGCCTGCACCTGCTGCCGAGCTACCACGAGGACCTGATCCGCGGGGTCGCGAGCTACGGGCTCGAATTGCTCACCGCCTGTCCGGACCTGGAGCGGGTCTATGTTCCGATCGGGCTGGGCTCCGGCATCTCCGGCGTGATCTCGGCGCGCGATGCGCTCGGCCTGAAGACCGAGGTCATCGGCGTCGTGTCCGAGAACGCGCCCGCCTATGCGCTTTCCTTCGACCAGAAGAAGCCGGTCTCGACCAACAGCGCCAACACCTTCGCCGACGGCGTCGCCTGCCGGGTCCCGGTGCCGGCGGCTGTAGAGCTGATCTGCAAGGGTGCGGAGCGCATCGTCACGGTCTCCGAGGCGGAGATCCGCGCGGCCATGCGGCACTATTACACCGACACCCACAATATTGCCGAGGGTGCGGGCGCCGTGCCGCTGGCGGGTTGCCTGAAAGAGGCGGCCGCGAACAAAGGGAAAAAGATCGGTGTCATCTTGACGGGTGGCAATGTCGACCGGGAGGTCTATCAAGAGGTCCTGATGGAAGCCGACAAGCTCAAGGAGGCCGCACAGTGACCGAAGAACTCTTCCGCGAAGATTCCTACCTCAAATCCTGTAAAGCCAAGGTGCTGTCCGCCGGGCCCGAGGGCGTGGTGCTCGACCGCACCGTCTTCTACCCGACCGGCGGCGGCCAGCCCGGCGACAGCGGCACGATGAAGAGTGCCGCGGGCGACGTCGCGATCGCCGACACGGTGAAGGGCGAGGGTGGGATCCTGCATGTCCTGGAAGAGGGCGCGGCGCTGCCCGCTGCCGGGGACGAGGTCGAGGTCACCCTCGATTGGGACCGCCGTTACCTGCACATGCGCACCCACACGGCCCTGCATCTGCTCTGCTCCGTCGTCGACGGCGGCGTGACCGGCGGCCAGATCGGCGCGGGCAAGGGACGGCTCGATTTCGACATCCCGGGCGAACGGCCGGAGAAGGAGGCGCTGACCGAAGCGCTGAACGCGGTGATCGCGGGCGATCACCCGGTCTCGCTCTCCTGGATCACCGATGCCGAACTCGAGGCCAATCCGGATCTCGTGCGCACCATGTCGGTGAAGCCGCCGATGGGCAGCGGCAAGGTTCGGATGGTGAAGATCGGCGATGTCGACTACCAGCCCTGCGGCGGAACGCATGTGCGCTCCACGGCCGAGATCGGGCGGATCCAGGTCGGCAAGATCGAGAACAAGGGCAAGCAGAACCGGCGGATCAATATCTCGCTGGTGGATTAGCAATCGTCACCAAGAGGAAGAAGGACAATGCGGGTTCCGATTTATCAGATCGACGCTTTCACGGACAAGGTTTTCGCCGGCAATCCGGCGGCCATCTGTCCGCTCTATACTTGGCTGAGCGACCTCACCATGCAGTCGATCGCGGCAGAGAACAATCTGGCGGAAACCGCGTTCTTCGTTCCCGACGAGACCGGGGATGCCGATTTCCATCTCCGATGGTTCACGCCGGTTCACGAGGTCGATCTCTGCGGTCACGCGACGCTCGCCAGCGCCGCGTTGATCTTCGGCGACCTGATGCCGGACCGGGACGAGATCAGCTTCCGGACCCGCAGCGGGATCCTGAAGGTGCGGCGCGACGGCGAGTATTACGTCATGAACTTCCCGAGCTATCCGCCGGCCCCGCGCGAGGTACCGAAGGGGCTCTACGAAGCGCTCGGCGCCGAGCCCGTCGCCCTTCTCCACGCACCGCAGGAAAAGGAACGGGACCGGCTCATGGCGGTCTATGAGAACGAGGA
This sequence comes from Nisaea sp., assembly GCF_017640745.1. GTDB lineage: Bacteria > Pseudomonadota > Alphaproteobacteria > Thalassobaculales > Thalassobaculaceae > Nisaea. The sequence goes on from NZ_JAEPQA010000002.1 coordinate 30,940, forward strand.
CCAGGTGCGGGCGCTCAGTCCCGACATGGGCCTGCTGAAGAAGCTGCCGACGGTCTCCGTCATGGCGACGGCGCCGGGCTGGAACGTCGATTTCGTGTCCCGCTATTTCGCCCCTAATGCCGGCATCGACGAGGATCCGGTGACCGGTTCGAACCATTGCCTGCTGATCCCCTACTGGGCGGAGCGGCTCGGCAAGAAGCAGCTGCTCGGCCGCCAGATCTCGGCCCGGGGTGGCGAGCTCAAATGCAGCCTCAAGGGCGACCGCGTCGAGATGGCCGGCAAGGCCGCTCGGTATCTCTCGGGGCATATCGAGATTTAGTTTACTTCGTCATCCCGGCCCCCGAGCCGGGACCTTCCGAAGAGCGCGCTCCGTGTTCGACAAGGTCCCGGATCAGGTCCGGGATGACGATTACGGATATACACGCCCGAAAATCGGCGTACCGGCTCCGGGCGATCTGTTAGGCGTTGGTCATGCTGTACGACACATACGACCATGACACTCTCTACGCCGCCCTCGAACGCCGCGACCCGGCCTTCGAGGGGCGGGCCTATGTCGCCGTAACCTCGACCGGGATCTTCTGCCGGCTCTCCTGCCCGGCGCGGAACCCGAAATCGGAGAACTGCCGCTTCTTCGCCACGGTCGGCGAATGCATCGAGGCCGGTTTCCGGCCGTGCAAGCGGTGCCGTCCGCTGGCGAAGGCGGCCGAGGGCGATCCGGCGGTGACGAAACTGATGGCGGCTTTCGAGGCGGAGCCTGAGCGGCGCTGGACCGAAGGCGACATTATCGCCCTAGGGCTCGATCCCTCGACCGTGCGGCGCGGCTTCAAGCGCCAGTTTGGCATGACCTTCCTCGAAATGGCGCGGCTCAGCCGGCTGCGCGACGGGTTCGTCACGCTCTCCGGCGGCGGCAGGGTGATCGACGCGCAGCTCGATGCCGGTTTCGACTCGCCGAGCGGCTTCCGCGCCGCTTTCGCCCGCCTGCTCGGCCAGTCGCCGCAAAGCTTCACCGGCGGCGAGCTGTTGAAGGCGGACTGGATCGACAGCCCGATCGGCGCGCTGGTCGCGGTCGGCGACCGGACCCACCTGCATCTGCTCGAATTCGTCGACCGCAAGGCCCTGCCGCGCGAGCTGAAGAAGCTGCGCGCAGCGGCACCGGGCGGGATCGGCATCGGACGGCTGCCGCCGACCGAACAGATCGCGGCGGAACTCGAAGCCTATTTCGCTGGCAAGAGCGCGCGGTTCGAGACGCCGCTCGCCTATCACGGTTCGGTCTTCACCCGCGAGGTCTGGCTGGAGCTGCGTCGTATCCCGGCAGGCGAGACAAGGAGCTACGGCGATCTCGCAAAGGCTATCGGCCGTCCGAGTGCCACCCGCGCCGTTGCCCGCGCCAACGGGGCGAACCAGATCGCCATCGCAATCCCCTGCCACAGGGTGATCGGCGCGGACGGGTCTCTCACCGGCTATGGCGGCGGGCTCTGGCGCAAGCGCAAGCTGATCGATCTGGAAGAAAGTTATGCAAGACAAGTTGGGGGAGAAACGCATGTCGCGAGCGGACAAGGCCAGGGCCTTCGCGGATCTGCACCGTAAGGGCGATCCGGTCGTTCTTTTCAATATCTGGGACGCGGGCAGCGCCAAAGCGGTCGCCGATGCAGGCGCGAAGGCGCTGGCAACCGGAAGCTGGTCGGTCGCCGGCGCGCAGGGCTATGGCGACGGGGAGGCGCTGCCGCTCGATCTCCTGGAGACGATCGTGAAGCGGATCGCGGCAACCGTCGATCTGCCGGTCAGCGTCGATTTCGAGGGTGCCTACGCGACCGGTCCCACCGGTGTGGGCAAGAACATCGCGCGGATGATCGCCGCCGGTGCCGTCGGGGTGAATTTCGAGGACCAGAAAGTCGGCGGATCGGGGCTCTACCCGGTCGCCGAGCAGGCGGCGCGGATCCGTGCTGCGCGGGATGCCGCCGAGGATGCCGGCTTGCCGTTCTTCATCAATGCCCGCACGGACCTTTTCCTGAAGGACCGGGAGCCCGCCAACCATCCGGCTCTGATCGGCGAAGCGCTCGCCCGCGCCCGGGCCTATAACGAAGCCGGTGCCAGCGGGATCTTCATGCCGGGGCTGAAGACGCCGGAGCTGATCGAGCGCGTCGCCGGGGAAATCTCCCTGCCGCTCAACATCCTGATCATGCCGGGCGTGCCCGAGCCGAACGAACTCGCCGCGCTCGGCGTCGCCCGCATCAGCTACGGCCCCGGCCCGTGGCGCGAGATGATGGCCTGGGTGACGGAACAGGCGGGGAAAGTTTACGGCGTCTGACGCTTCGCCGCTCTGCTCGCTCGCGTCAGATCTTCGCCTTCCGGTGCATGAGCAGGCGCACGATCGCCATGCGTATCAATTCCGCGACGGAGCCCGCCAGCAGAGCCCAGAAAGGGTCCGCCCAGACGGTGACGCCGGCGGTCACGGCAATCACAGGCCAGCAGGACGGCTTGCTGTCGAACAGGCGTTTGGAGAACGCGAGCTCCCCCGAGGCCATCAGCAGGAGCGCGCCGAGCCCGGCGGCGGGAATGGCGGCAAGTGCCGCCACGCCCAGTCCGTCCGGTAGCAGCGCGAAGAGGAGGAGTGCAGCGCCAAGCACCAGCGGTGCAGTGCCGCTGCGGGCACCGAAACGATAATGCGCCGCGAGTCCGCCTGCGCCGTGACACATGGGCAGTGCACCAAACGGTGTCAGGGCGAGGTTGGCAAGACCGCTCGTCACCGACAGTCGGGCCGGGGTGACATGGGATGCACGCTCACCGAAATAATCGCCCGCGACAAGCGCGGTCAGCAGAATGGCATTGGTGAAGGTCAGGGCCAGTTGCGGCAACACATACAGCGATATTGCGCGCTCCAGTTCCGCGAATGTCGGCAATGGCGGGATCGGGAAGGCGACCGCTTCAACCGTTCCGAACGGCATCCCGGGAACGTCCAGCAACTGCGCCAGTGCGATCGCGGCGGCAAGCCCTATCAGGGCGGAGGGAAAGCGCGGGGCGAAGAGAAATCCGACGAGCAGGCCAAGCGTTGCCAGCGCGATTGGCGGTGAGGTGGCCATCATGTCCAGGCTCACCAGTGCGAGCGTCAGGCCGAGGCCGGCTTGCAGTCCGGCCAGCACCGACTGGGGAACCACCCGGGCGATCCGCGTGATCCATCCTGTCGTCCCCAGAACCAGGAGAACGGCGCCAATCATGACACCGCTCACGGCAAGGCCAGCGGGCATGATGCCGGATGTGAGCAGCACCGCCGCGACGGCCTTCATCGGCTGAACGGGGATCGGCAGGCGGTAATAGAGTGCCGTCGAGATGTAGAATACGGCGAAGCCGATCATGACCGGGGCCGGCGCCAGACCGACAAGGGCGATCGCGCCGAGCATTAAAGGCAGGAGCGTGCCGAGGTCTCCCAGCGCGCCGCCGAGTTCGCGCAGGTTGAAGAGGAACTTTTCACCCCTTGTTCCGGCCGTGGCCTCCACTCGGGTCACCCTTTATAGCGCTTGTTCCAGCGTCTCAGGATACGCGTGACCAGGTTGTATTTTCAAAGGCGGATTTCATCCTCTGGCCGTGAGGCCTCAACCGAGATATCTCCGGATCGCATGCATGAAGATGCCGGAGCCGGCGGCGATCATCTCGTCCGGGAAGACATAGTCCGGATTGTGCAGGTGGGGGCAGTTCTCGCCGGCGCCAAGGAAGACCATCGCGCCTTTCGCGCCCTGTCCGAAGCGGCCGAAATCCTCCGAACCGCGGAACGGCAAATCGCCCGCGTCGTGGCTGACGCCGCGCGCGTTCAGTGCCTCTTCCAGTAGACGCACCGCATCCGGATGGTTCACCGAGGCATCGAAGACGTCGTCATAGGAGATCTCGAACGTCAGCCCGGCCTCATTGGCGGCTTTCTCCACCAGTCCCTCGGCGGCGGCGACCAGCGCCGCCATCTCTCCGTCGGACTTGGTACGCAGCGTCGCCATCAGCCGGCCCGCGCCGGGGGCGACGCCGTAGGCGGGCTCGCCCATCGAGACATGGGTCACCGTTACCATGGAGAAATGCTCATCCTTGACGTCGCCGGCGCCGAGCGCGGTCAGGGCCGGCATCAGGGCGGAGAGCGCGGTCATCGGCGAGGTGCCGGTCTCTGGCTGGGAGGCATGGGCGGTCTTGCCCGTCAGGCGCACCTCCATGCCGCGCGAGGCGCAGCAGACGATGCCGGGAGCGATCGTCGCATGGCCGGTCGGGATGCCGGGCATGTTGTGCAGGGAGATCGCCATGTCCGGGCGGATATCGCCGTAGCGCGGATCGGCGATCACCGCGGCCGAGCCGGCGCCGGTCTCCTCCGCCGGCTGGAACATCAGCACGACGCGGCCCTTCGCCGGGCGCTGCCGCTCCAGCCCGTAAGCGAGCGCGGCGACCGTCGTGGTGTGCCCGTCATGGCCGCAGAGATGGGCCTTGCCAGGGGTTTCGGAGCTGTAGTCGAGGCCGGACAGTTCCTGGATCGGCAGGGCGTCGAGCTCGGAGCGCACCAGCAATGTCGGGCCCGGTTCGGCACCCTCGAAGATCGCGGCGACGCCGTGTCCGCCGAGTCCGGTCAACACCTTGTCGGGGCCGCGTCTGCCGACGAACTCGACCACACGCGCGGCGGTCTTCTCCTCCTCGCCGGACAGCTCCGGATGGCGATGCAGCTCGCGGCGGAAGGCGATAAGCGCTTCTTCCTCGTCGGGCGTCAGGAAATGATCGTAGTTCCGGTTCTCGGGCATGGTCTTACTTGTATTCGATCTCGATGAAGGACATCGGCGTCTCGCCGCCGTTGATTACATTGTGCTCGACCCCGGCATCGCGGCGGTAGGCGGCACCGGCCGGTGTCTTGACCGTGCGCGTACCAGCCGGCTCCTCCAGCAGCAGGGTGAGGTCGGTCATCGGCACGACGACATAATCCATCCCGTGGACATGATGCCCGGTCTCGGCGCCAGGGGCAAAATCCCAGCGGGTGATGCGGACCTTCTCGTCGTCGAGAAGCTGGGTCGGAACGGCGGCGGGGCGCTTGGCGGTCATGGCGGGTATCCGGTTCAGGTGCGCAATGGACTGAAGGCCGATGGGGTGTCGACCCGGCTTCGTCCTTGTAAGGAGAGAGACCAAGCATGCCGTCCCGGCCGTCGCTCCGCAATCGCTCACTTCCACGCGCGCACGGATTGCAGCCGTGCCGCAGGGGCGCTAGCCTCCTCGAAACGTGGCCGCGGAGCCGGCAAAATAAATCGAGAGGAAACAGGGAATGAGCGGAAATCCGTTCGAGGAAAATCTGGACCGGAACGCGGCGAACTACGTGCCCATGTCGCCGATCTCCTTCCTGGCCCGGACCGCCGCCGTGTTTCCGACGCGTCCCTCGGTGATCGACGGCGCGCGCCGCTTCACCTGGGCGGAGACTCGGGAACGCTGCCACCGTTTCGCGTCCGCCCTCTCGAAACGCGGGATCGGTAAGGGAAATACAGTCGCCGTCATGGCGCCGAACATCACCGCCGCCTTCGAGGCCAGCCTCGCGGTGCCGATGACCGGCGGCGTGCTGAACGCCATGAATATCCGCCTCGACGCCCCGACCATCGGTTTCATTCTCGAGCATGGCGAGGCGGATGTCCTCGTGACCGATACCGAATTCGCGCCGGTCATCCGCGAGGCGCTGAAGGAGGTGAAGCGCAAGATCCTGGTGATCGACATCGCCGACCCGGCCGCTCCTGACGGAGAGCGGCTCGGCGAGATGGAATACGAGGATTTCCTGGCGACCGGCGATCCGGAGTTTATCGCGATTCCGCCGAAGGACGAGTGGGACGCGATCGCGCTCAACTACACGTCCGGAACCACGGGCAATCCGAAGGGCGTCGTCTATCACCATCGCGGTGCCTACCTGAACGCGCTCGGCAATGCGTTGGTCTGGGGCATGGCGCATCACCCGGTCTATCTCTGGACCCTGCCGATGTTCCACTGCAACGGCTGGTGCTTCCCCTGGACCATCACCATGCTCGCCGGGACCCATGTCTGTCTCCGCCGCGTGGTGGCGAAGGACATCAATGACGCCATCGCCGATCACGGCGTCACGCATCTCTGCGGCGCGCCGATCGTCATGTCGATGCTGCTGAACGCGCCGGACGACCAGAAGCGGAGCTGGGACCATCAGGTGCAGATGATGACGGCGGCCTCGGCGCCGCCCGCCTCGGTGATCGAGGGCATGGAAGCGATGGGCATCAAGGTGACCCATGTCTACGGCCTGACCGAGGTCTACGGGCCCGCCGTGGTCTGCGAATGGCACGAGGAATGGAACGGCCTGCCGATCGACGAGCAGGCGCGCCTCAAGTCACGCCAGGGCGTGCGCTATCCGGTCCAGGAAGGCCTGATGGTGGCCGATGCGGAGACCCTGGAACCGGTCCCGATGGACGGCGAGACCATGGGTGAGGTCTTCATGCGCGGCAATATCGTGATGAAGGGCTATCTGAAGAACCCGAAGGCGACCGAGGAGTCCTTCCGCGGCGGCTGGTTCCATACAGGCGATCTCGGGGTCTGCCACGAGGACGGTTACATCGAGCTGAAGGACCGTTCGAAGGACATTATCATCTCGGGCGGCGAGAATATTTCCACCATCGAGGTCGAGGGCGTGCTCTACCGCCACCCGGCGGTGATGGATGCGGCGGTGGTGGCGCGGCCGGACGAGAAATGGGGCGAAACGCCCTGCGCCTTCGTGACCCTGAAGAACGGCGCAAAGGTCACCGAGGCCGAACTGATCGCCTTTTGCCGCGAGCGCATGGCGCATTACAAGGCGCCGAAGACGGTGGTGTTCGGCGAACTACCGAAGACCTCGACCGGCAAGATCCAGAAATTCGTGCTGCGGGACCAGGCGAAGGCGCTCTAGCGGGCGCTGCCGGACCTCAGAGAACCGACTCGATGAAGACGCCCTTCAGGCTGTCCTTGAAGCGGTTGGACACATGCTTCTCGACATCGGCCTTGAAGAGCAGAATGTCGGAAGCGGAAGGGCGCCCCTTCTCGAACAGCCGAAGACAGAGCGGATAGACGATACCGTTGAGCTGGGTCTTCGCGTTTTCCAACTCGGCTTTTTTCGTCACGTCCACCGCTTGGAGCGCTACCCTAACCCGATGCTCGGTCAACTGACCGCCGACATAGAGCGAGACGGTGAAGGGGCCGAGCGGAAGCACGTCGGGGCCGATGACATGCCGGTAGCTGATGTCGCGGTTGAATTCCTTGTCCTTCTTGCGCTGGGCCTTCTCCTGCTGCTGGCGTTCGGCCTCGGCCTTGGCGTTCGCCTTGTCGCCGGCACTCTGGGCGAAGGCGATTGAAGCATGTCCACCCGCAACGAGCAGGCTCAGAACCAGGATCGTCAGGAGACGCGGCATTGATTTTCTCCTCAGCGGACCGTGAGCGGCGGCGCGGTGGCGTTGATGCGGTCGCCGCCGGTACCGCCCAGCATGGTCACCAGAACGTCACTGTAGCGCAAAATCGTTAAGAGAGCTTCAAGGCGCATGGCGGCTTCGCTCAGCTCGCCCGCCTCAAGCGCGCCGAGAAAATCCTTGAGGCTGTCCCGATCGGTCGGATAGGCGACGAGTTCGGTCGGTTTCCCCGGCGCGATCCCGGCGGCGTCACGGGAGAGCCCCTCCGCCTCGGCATAGCCGCCGAGCACATCGACGAGGCCGATGCGTTTCGCGTCCTCGCCGCTCCAGACCCGGCCGCGCGCGGCGGCGTCAATCTCCGCCGGCCCGAGACGCCGGGCGGCCGCGACCTTGCCGGTGAAGTCGGCATAGATGGCGTCGAGCACCTCGTCGAGCCGTCTGCCTTCGTTATAGCTGAACGGCCGTGCAGGGCTGAACATGCCCGCATTCCGGCCGGCGCTGACGCTGTCCGCCCGGATGCCGTGCTCTGCGAGGAAGCCGGAAAAATCGACCTTGCCGGAAACCACGCCGATCGAGCCGGTGATGGTCGTCGGATGGGCAACGACGTGATCCGCATCGAGGGCGACGAAATATCCGCCGGACGCGGCGACGTCGCTCATGGATACCACCACCGGAAGGCCGTCTGCCCGGGCTTTCGAGAGGGCGTGCAGGATGGTGTCGGAGGCGGTGTAGCTCCCGCCCGGGCTGTTGACCCTGAGAATGATCGCCTTGACCCTCTTGTCCTCGCGCGCCTGCTCGATCGCGTCCGCGATGTTCTCGGCGGCGGCCTGGCGGCTGCGGGAGAACGGCTCCGCCCGGCCGCGCACGATCGGTCCCTCGACGGCGATGACGGCGATGCGGGCGGTGTCCTCGCCGTTGATGAAATCCAGATCGTCGCGCAGGTAGCGTGCCGCGCCGACGAGTTCGGCTCCCTGCACTTTCGCCCGCGCGGCATCCGCCGCTTCATCGCGGTAGCGCGTCTCGTCGATCAGGCCGTTGCTCTTTGCCTCGGCGGCGGTGAGCGGCGCGGTGTCGATCAGGGCGTTGACGGAGGAGGGGGAGAGCCGGCGTGCGGTCGCGATGTCCGCCGCGATCCCGGCATAGAGCGAGTCCACCAGACGCCGGTAATTCTCCCGCACCGGTGCGGGCATCGCGTCGTCCGTCAGCGGTGTCATCGCGCCTTTGTATTCGTGCCGGGCACGGAAATCGGCGTTGATCTTCAGACTCTCGAGCGCCTCGCCCAGATAGGGCGTGGTCAGCTCGATGCCGCGAATGTCGAGCAGGCCGGAGGGCTGCAGGCTGATCGTCTCGGCGCCGGTGGCGAGATGGTAGAGCGCTATGCCGCCATTGCCTTCGAGGCTGTCGGCATAGGCATGGACGAAGCGGCCGCTCGCCCGGAAGCGCGACAGCGCCGCGCGCAATTCCTGCGCTTCCGCCGGACCGACGCTGGCCGCCGAAAGATCAAGGAAAAGGCCCTGCACCCGTTCGTCCTCGCCGGCCGTCCGGAGCAGGTTGATGACGTCGAGCAGAGACGGCGAAGGCCCGCCGATATAGGCGGCGAAAGGAAAGGGCTCGCTGGTTTCGTCGAGGCCCGGCTTCAGGGAGAGCGACAGCACGAAACGGTCGGGAAGCGGCTCCTCCTCCCATTGCTCGGAGAGGAAGCGCAGGCCGACGATCCCGCCGACCACCAGCGCGATGAACAGAATCCCGAACGTGATCAGGAGTCCTTTCAGGAATCTCATCATGGCGGCCATATTCCTCTCGTGCTCTCCATAGCCATATGGGGAGCGGCCTAAAACATTTCGATGGCAGTTCTGTGGCGTGACCGTTCAGCGCCCGCGGCTGATGTCCGGTTGGCTCATGCCCCGCGGCTTATTTCCCGCATTGGGCCGCGTGGCGCATCAGATGGTCGGCGAGCACGCAGGCCATCATCGCTTCGCCGACCGGGACCGCACGGATGCCGACGCAGGGGTCGTGCCGTCCCTTGGTCACGACCTCGACCTCGTTGCCGTCCCTGTCGATCGAGCGGCGCGGGGTGAGGATCGAGCTGGTCGGCTTCACCGCGAAACGCACGACGACCGGCTGTCCGGAGGAAATCCCGCCGAGCACGCCGCCCGCATGGTTCGAGAGGAAAACCGGCTTGTCGCCGTCCATCCGCATCTCGTCGGCGGCTTCGTGGCCGGGGATTTCCGCCGCGGCGAAGCCGTCGCCGATTTCCACGCCCTTGACCGCGTTGATCGTCATCATCGCCGCCGCGAGGTCGCTGTCGAGCTTGCCGTAGACCGGTTCGCCGAGCCCCGCCGGCACGCCTTCGGCGACGATCTCCACGACCGCGCCGGCGGAAGAGCCTGACTTCCGCACGCCGTCGAGGAATTCCGTCCAGGTTTCGGCCGCCTGCTTGTCCGGGCTCCAGAACGGGTTGCGTTCGACCTCGTCCCAGTCCCAGTTGTCCCGGTTCACCTTGTGCGGACCCACCTGCACCAGAGCGCCGCGGATGTGGAAGGCGTTGCCGAGGCGGGCAGCGAGGATCTTGCGCGCGATGGCGCCGGCGGCGACCCGCATCGCGGTTTCGCGCGCCGAGGAGCGCCCGCCGCCGCGATAGTCGCGGATGCCGTATTTCGCTTCGTAGGTATAGTCAGCATGGCCCGGCCGGAACCGGCTCATGATGTCGCCGTAATCCTTCGAGCGCTGGTCGGTATTCTCGATCACCAGCCCGATTGGCGTACCGGTGGTCTGGCCCTCGAAGACGCCGGAGAGGATCTTCACCTGATCCGGTTCCTGGCGCTGCGTGGTGAAGCGGGACTGCCCGGGCTTGCGGCGGTCGAGAAAGAACTGGATGTCGCTCTCGCTCACCGGCAGGCGCGGCGGCACGCCATCGACAACGCAGCCGATGGCGGGGCCGTGACTCTCGCCCCACGTGGTGAAGCGGAAGGCTTCACCGAAGGAATTTCCAGCCATTTGCTAAGCGCTTTCCCGGCTCAGACCGTGGAAATGTCGGGCGCGTCCACCGCCTTCATGCCGACGATGTTGTAACCGCAATCGACATGGTGGACTTCGCCGGAGACGCCGCTCGAAAGGTCGCTCAGCAGGTACATGCCGGCGCCGCCGACATCTTCCAGCGTCACGTTCCGGCGCAGCGGCGAGTTGTACTGGTTCCATTTCAGGATGTAGCGGAAGTCGCCGATGCCGGAGGCGGCGAGCGTCTTCATCGGACCCGCGGAGAGACCGTTGACGCGGATATTGTCGCCTCCGAGATCGGCCGCCAGATAGCGGATGCTGGCTTCGAGCGCGGCCTTCGCGACACCCATGACGTTGTAATGCGGCATGACCCGCTCGGCGCCGTAATAGCTGAGCGTCAGCAGCGCGCCACCGTCGGTCATCAGCGGGGCGGCTTCGCGCGCGATCCGGGTGAAGGAATAGCAGGAAATATCCAGCGTCTTGAGGAAGTTGCTGCGCGTCGTGTTGACGTACTTGCCTTTCAGCTCTTCCTTGTCCGAATAGGCGATGGCATGGACGAGGAAGTCCAGCTTGCCCCATTTCTCGCGGATCGCATCGAAGGTGCGGGTGACATCGGCATCGTCCGTCACATCGCACGGCAGGACCATGTCCGAGCCCACTTCGGCGGCCAGCGGGGCGACCCGTTTCTGCAATGCCTCGCCCTGGAAGGTGAAGGCGAGTTCCGCGCCCTGCGCCGCCACCGCCTTCGCGATACCCCAAGCGATGGAGCGGTCGTTCGCGACCCCCATGACAAGCCCCTTTTTGCCACTCATGATCGGGCTTGGTTGACTCATTCGATGCCTCTCGACGCAGGTTGCCGGAAAAGTAAAAGCGTGATTCGCGCGATCCTACACCAAAGGCCGCGTTCGGCAAACCGGCACGGGGCCTGTTGGAAAGCAATGAAACGGGGGCTCTGCGCGCTGGTATCGCATTTGCGAATCGCTTTCGTGCTAGGGTTGCCGGGATGAGCAACCAGACGAACCGCCTAGAACGCTGGAAGGGGCTTGCCGCCGCCGCCGTGCTACGGGAAGTGGCGGAGTATGTCGGTTTTGCGTTGCTCCGGTTTTATCGTGGCGGCGGTATGCAGTCCGCCGCCGCGCTGACCTACACGACGCTGCTTGCGCTGGTACCGTTGCTGGCGATCGGTTTTGCCATTTTCAGCGCCTTCCCGTCCTTCGAGGCCGCACGGGTTGCGATCGAGGAACTGATCTTCGAGAATCTCGTCCCGGAACTTGCCGGGCCGGTGCGGACGCATATCGACAATTTCATGCACAACGCGTCCAACCTCGGCGCGGCGGGAACCATCGGTCTTTCGATCTCCGCGATCCTGCTGCTGGCAACCATCGAATCGACCTTCAACAAGATCTGGCGGGTCGAGCGCCAGCGACACATCCTGATCCGCTTCATGACGTTCTGGGCGGTGCTGACTCTCGGCCCGATCCTGGCGGGTCTCACCATCACAAGCACAAGCGACGTTTTCTCGCTCCTGAGAGAGACCTGGACCGATGCGGGGCTCGATGCCGAAACGCTCGATCTCGGCGGCGGGCTGCGTGAGCGCGCGATCGCGGTCGTGATGCAGAGCCTCGGCTTCACGCTGCTGTTCATGGTGGTCCCCAACCGTTCCGTCAGCTGGCGGGCCGCGCTGATCGGCGGCGTTCTCTCGGGGGCCGCTTTCGAAGCTCTGAAGCAGGGGTTCGGCTGGTATCTCACCGCCTTTCCGACCTACCAGAACATCTACGGCGCGATGGCGGCGATCCCGATCTTCCTGATCTGGGTCTATGCCTCTTGGACGGTGATCCTGCTCGGCGCGGTCTTTGCCGCCTCCTTCCCGGACTGGTGGCGGTCGCGGCACCTCGAAACGCAGCAGGAGCTCGGATCGGACCGAGTGCTCTCCGTCGCGCTCTCCATTCTCGCGGTGCTCTGGAGGGAGTCTAAGAGTAGCGGTCCCGTGCGGGAAATCGAGCTGGAAGACGTGGCGCATGCCGAGGCCATTTCTCAGGTGCTGGGACGCCTGCAGAGTGCGGGTTTTGTCGCCCGGACGGAGGATGGCCGTCTTGCCCTTGCGCGGGATCTCGGCAGCGCCACGGTCTACGACCTCTACCTCGGGCTCGGATGCGCCTCCGTTTCGGTCCACACTTCGGGGGACGACATCGCGCCAGCTATCGCCGCGTTGCTCGACGAGCTATCCGCCGCCGAGCGCGGCGCGCTCGGGCAACCGGTCTCGCAGCTACTCGAGAAACTTGAAACGGGAGAAGGCGGGGCGACGCCGCTGATCCGTCTGCCCGCAGTCGCCGAGTAGAAAGCCGCCCAGGCTCAGTTGAACCGCATCTTGTGGCGCGGGTTGTAGCCTTTTTCCTCGGCCCATTTCTGCATCAGCTTGATGAGCTCCGGGTCCTCGCTGTCGGGCAGCACGATCTTCAGGGTGACGAGCTGATCGCCCGCCGCCTTGCCGCCGACCGCGGGAATCCCCTTGCCCTTGAGGCGCAGGGTCGAGCCGGTGTTGGATTTCGGCGGGATCTTCAGCGCGACGTTGCCATGCACGGTCGGCACCGTGATCGAGCCGCCGAGCACCGCCTCGTAGAGCGTCACCGGGATCTCGACCTTGACGTTCTGTCCGTCGCGCTCGAAGAAGCTGTGCGGCTCGACCGTGATCTCGACGAAGGCGTCGCCGGCCGGGCCGTTGTTGCTGCCCTTGCGGCCCTGGCCCTTGAGGCGCAGCGTCTTGCCGGTCTCGGTCGCCGGCGGAATCTTCAGGTCCAGGGTCTTGCCGTCCGAGAGCGTGACGCGCTTGGTCGCGCCCGCCGCGGCCTCGACGAAACCGACCTTCAGCTTGTAGTTGACATCCGGCCCGACCGTGTAGGCGCCGCCGCCGCGCCCGGAACCGCCGCCCTGATCCTGACGGCGCAGGATGTCGTCGAACACGTCCGCGTCGTCATCGTCGAAGATGTCGGAAAAGCCGAAGCCGCTACCCTGGCGCTTGCGGGCCGAAGTCCAGGCCTTCCAGAAACCGCTCGCGGTCTTGCCGGAAGCGCCGCCGCCCGGTTGCTGCATGCCGCCGCGATCGTATTGCGCCCGTTTCTTGGCGTCGGACAGCAGGTCGTAGGCGGCGGTCACCTCCTTGAATTCCTGCTCGACCTTCTTGTCGCCGGGATTGAGATCCGGGTGCAGCTTCTTCGCAAGCGTGCGGTACGCCTTCTTGATCTCGTCCTGCGAGGCGTCGGACTTCACACCCAGTATCTTGTATGGATCGCTCATGGCACGGGATTATATGGAAAAAACAATCGGACCGGCGGCAAAAAATCACCGACCGGTCCGATCTTCGCAGAGCCTGGGCGCGATGCCTAGTTCTGGATTTTCCAGGTGCCGTCCGGCTGCCGGCAGGCCGTGCCGTAGGCTTCCTGGGTCTGGCCGCCGACCTGAACGGTCTGCGTGTATTCGCGGCAATACTGGCCGCTGGAAGCCTGGTAGGTTTTGGTCGGAGTGACCGTCCCGGAATTGCCGCTGTCGGGATTGTTCCAGGTGGTGGTGACGCCGACCGGGGTGCTTTCGAGGGTGCGCTGGGTGGTCTGCGCCATGGCCGCCTTGTCGGCGTTGTCGAGCGACTTGCCGATTTCGCTGCCGATGATCGCGCCAAGCAGGGTGCCGACCGCGACCGCCGCGACGGTGCCCTTGCCGCTGCCGACGGTCGAGCCCGCGAGCGCACCGCCGACCGCGCCGAGAATGCCGCCGCCCATCTGCTTCTGACCCATCTGGTTGCCTTCGCAGGCACCGAGAGCGAGCGCTGCGACAACGACGAATGCGGCTGTTTTCTTCATGATACGATTACCTCAAGATTGCATCGGCCCGGAGATATAACGTTTGGCTCCGGGAATTCCGTCGCACCATTTCCGTGCGAATGTTGCGGCTCCGCTCTGGCCGCGCACCCAACTCCTTGTCCGTGCGACGATACAACGCTGGACAGGGCGCGCAGGTGCTCGCTAGTGATACGGCATATAGCCTTAAATGTGGCGATCTTTGAGGCACAATAAAGGCCGCCCGGCCCGTCGAGTGTGTTTCGCCACTTCCGCAAAGAGGAACGGCCATGTTCGAGCCCGATACCGACAATCCTTTTCAGCTCTTCGACCGGTGGTACCGGGAAGCGTCCGAGACCGAGGTCAACGACCCGAACGCGATGACCGTCGCGACGGCGGATGCGGACGGCCGCCCTTCCGCGCGGATTCTTCTGCTGAAGGACTTCGACGAGCACGGTTTCGTCTTCTATTCCAATTTCGAGAGCCAGAAAGGCCGGGAGCTGACGGTGAACCCGTTCGCAGCGCTCTGTTTCCATTGGAAGTCGGTGCGGCGGCAGGTGCGTGTGACCGGACCCGTCGTCCGGGTCAGCGACGAAGAGGCCGACGCATACTTCAATTCGCGGCCACGCGGCAGCCGTGTCGGGGCCTGGGCGTCGCAGCAGTCCCGTCCGCTCGCCGATCGCCCGGCGCTCATGGCGGCGGTCGAGAAGGCCGACAAGGCCCATCCGGGCGAAAATGTGCCGCGTCCGCCCTATTGGTCGGGTTGGCGGCTGACCCCGCTGGCGATCGAGTTCTGGCAGGACGGGGAGTTCCGGCTGCACGACCGGTTCCGGTTCAGCCGGGCGATGGAGGATGCCCCCTGGGGCGTCGAACGTCTTTTCCCCTGAGCCTTCCGGGGAAATTTCAGGCGCCGCGGATTTCTTGATCTAGGTCAATGAGGGCGTTGCCATGCGGGGCATAGGGTTAATTTATCAAAGGCATTTATCCCTGAGGTGCTCTCATGTCCCTGAAGACGGTTCTAGCCCCGGTGCTCGGCAATGAAGCCGACGCGGCCATCCTGAATGCGGCGCTCGCCGTGGCCACGCCGCACGGTGCCCACATTTTTGTCGCCCATATCCATCGCGACCCGCGTGACGTCCTGGTGCCGCAGGTCGGCATGGGTATGAGCGCCTCGATGATCGAGTCCCTGGTTCAGCAGGCTGAGAATTTCGCCAACGAGGCCCGCGCCACGTCGCTTGCCGCTTTCGACAAATGGCGGGAGGCGAACAAGCTGGTCCAGATCGAGAAGCCGGCCGGCGCGGACGGCGTAACCGTTTCGTTCGAAACGCTGGTCGGCGAACCTTCGCTGCAGGTGGCCGAGCGGTCGCGCATGGTGGATGTGGTCTGTGTGATTTCCCCGACCGACGAAGAGAGCAGCGACGCCATGGCGGTTGCCGAGGCGGCCCTGTTGCAGAGCGGCAAGGCGACGATGGTGGTGCCGCACGATGTCGAGGTTCCGGTCGTCAAGACGATCGCGGTCGGCTGGAACGCGTCGAAGGAGGCCGCTGCCGCGGTTGCCCATGCGATGCCCCTGCTGGAGACGGCCGACAAGGTCCTCGTCATGTCCGGCGTCGACAGCGACCTGACGAAGGAGAAACTCGACGTTTTCGTCGATTCCCTGCGCTGGCACGGCGTCAAGGCGGAAGCGAAGACCTTCGATGCCTCCAGCGGCAGCATTTCGGGCCGGTTGCAGGCCGAAGCGCGCGAAGCCGGGGCGCAGCTCCTGGTGCTCGGCGCTTACAGCCACAGCCGCTTCCGCGAGTCGATTTTCGGCGGTGTGACCGACGATATTTTGACGGAGACGCGGATTCCGGTTCTGATGGCCCACTAGAGACATTCACATCATCTGTTCGATGGAAGGAGCAAGTCCCTTGAGCGTGCGTACCATTCGCCTCGAACTTGCGCGTAATCCGGATTTTCCGGAAGGAAGCATCAATCACGGCTACGAGTTCAAGGCCCCGCTTACCGGTGACGGCAGTCTGGATCTTGACGCGTGGCAGAAGGTCAAGGGTGACTGCACCGTTCACCGTTTCTGGCAGGGTGAGCCGGACGAGGAGGGGCAGCTGATCCACACCCGGGGACGCAAATGGGTCTTCAGCTACGAAGAAGGCGAGGAAGACGACGAGCCGATCTTCAAGTTCGACCGTCATCATTTCGTCGAGGGCGAATATGTTTCCATCACGGAACATGACGGCGTTCAGCGGACGTTCCGGGTCGCCTCGGTGAAATAATGACGGCACGATGATTTCGTGACCAAAGCCTTGCGGCGGCCCTTTTTCGGGCCGCCGCAATTGCTTACACTCCGGCGCCATGAGCACCTCGCAAAAAACCATGCTGCTGACCGGCGCCAGCCGGGGCATCGGCCACGCCACCGTCGGGTTCTTCAGTGAACGCGGCTGGGAAATCATCACCTGCTCCAGAGACGCGCCGCCGGCCGAGTGCCGCCGCGATCCGAACTGGAGCCACCACATCACGGCCGACCTGACCGACTCCGGCAGCCTCGATCATTTCATCGACGAGGCGAACGAGCTGCTCGGCGATCGTCCGCTGCACGCACTGGTGAACAACGCGGGCTGGTCGCCGAAGACGCCGTTCAAGGAACGGCTCGGCTGCCTGAACGGCGATCTCGACGAATGGCGGCGGGTGTTCGAACTGAATTTCTTCGCGCCCCTGCGCCTCGCGCGCGGCTTTGCCGCCGCTCTGCACCGGGGAAACGGAGCGATCGTCAACATCACCTCGATCGCGGGGCATTTCATCCATCCATTCGCCGGTTCCGCCTACAGCACCTCGAAGGCGGCGCTTTCCTCGCTGACGCGGGAAATGGCGAACGAGTTCGCCGAACTCGGCGTCCGGGTGAACGCGGTCGCGCCGGGGGAAATCGAAACCGCGATGCTGTCGCCCGAATACGAAATGCTGATCCCGCGGATTCCGCTCAACCGTTTGGGAACGCCGCGGGACGTCGCCTCGACGATCCACTATCTCTGCTCGGACGACTCGGCCTATGTGACGGGCACGGAAATCTTCGTCACCGGCGGCCAGCACATGTTCTGAGCCGCTCCCCGCGGCCTGCGACTTCATAGGAGAGGGAGAGCTCGATGAACGGACGCCCCATAGATCACGTCGTGCATCGCGTCGACGACCTCGACCGCGCCGCCGCGACCTTCGAGAAGCTCGGTTTCACATTGACCCCGACGGCCTATCACGAGGACCGGATGGGGACGCGGAACAGGCTCGCGCAGTTTCGCGGCCGGAATTTCATCGAACTGCTGGAAGTCGACCGGCCGGAGACGCTGCAGCCGCACGATTTCGCGGCAACGCCGCCCTTTTTCGGCTTCGGGGCGCACAACAAGGCAATGGCCGGGTTCGGCGAGGGCATGACGATGCTGGTCTTCCGGACCGAAGATGCGCGGGCGGACATCGCGAGTTTCGCCGAGGAGGGTATTGCGACCTATGCGCCGTTCGATTTCGAGCGTCAGGCAAGGCTTCCGGACGGCAAGGAGGTCACGGTTTCCTTCTCGCTCGGATTCGCCACCAGCCCGGACATGCCGCGTTTAGCCTTCTTCGTCTGCGAGAACCGGGCGCAGGACTATTTCTGGAAGCCGGACTTCCAGACGCACCGGAACGGGGCGGAGTCGATCTCGGCCGTCTATTTCCGCTCGGAGATGCCGGAGCGCGACGCGGCGTTCCTCGCGCAACTGTTCGGTGGCCGGGTGTCGCTCCGCGATGGCGGCTTCGCCGTCGCCGCAGGAGAGGAGCAGGAACTCCGGGTCTTCTCGCCGGATGCGATCGCGGCGCTGGATCCGTCCTTTGTGGGTCCGGACGACGGAAGTACCGTCATGGCCGGACTTGAGCTCGCGGGAAGCACAGCTGCTCCCACGGTGCCTTCCAGCGAAGCGCATGGCGTCTTTCTCGCCTGGCGGGCCCGATAGCCCGGCCGAGTGGTCCTGTTTCAGGTAATCAGAGGGAAGCGGCCAGCCGGTCGCACCAGGCGATCCGGTCCTCGACCTGCGCGATTTCCATCTCGATCCATGCCCGGAGATGGCCCTGCTGCCATTCCTCGTGCGAGAGAAGGTCGTTCAGGCGCGCCCGTTCGCCCTCATAGAGACCACGCAGGGCATCGATCTGCTCGATCTGCTCTTGCTTCTCGAGCAAGTGCAGGAAGCGCAGCTTCAGGGCGACGACGAGCTTGTTCAGATCGTTGACGCCGGGACGGACCGCGGCTGTCAGGTAATCCTTCAGCGCCTCCCAGCCATCGTCGGTGAGACGCAGCTGGGCATTGTCCTCAAAACCTTCCCCCGCGACCGGAGCGATCAGGCCTTCGAACTTCAGAAGCTCGATGGAGCTGCCAAGAAGGTCTAGGGACGGTCCGACGATCCGTGCGGCGAACTGACGGACCTCGCTTGCGATATCCGCATAAGCGCGCGGGCCGTCCGAGAGCGCGCCGAGCGCCGCCATCCGGATGGCTTCCTTCGGGATGAGGGAATTGTCGCGATACATGTCCTGCCTCGCAGCGTTTTGCGAATCGTTCTTAAAATGGGGTCATTCGCCGCAGAAGTAAAGGGGGACGCGAAAAATTAACCCGGGCTCATGCCCCGCAACCGCTCGGAGCGGCGTCGCAGCAGCTCGATCGTCGTCAGCAGCAGGATAGATATGGAGACCAGGATCGTTGCCACGGCGAGGATTGTCGGGCTGATCTGCTCACGCAGTCCGGTGAACATCTGCCAGGGCAGAGTCTTCTGTCCGGCGGATCCGACGAACAGCACCACGACAACCTCGTCGAAGGAGGTGATGAAGGCAAACAGGCCACCGGAAATCACCCCGGGCAGGATCAGCGGCATCTGCACCTTGAAGAAGGTCCGGATCGGACCGGCTCCCATATTCGCCGAGGCGCGTGTCAGGGAACGGTCAAATCCGACCAGCGTTGCCGTCACCGTGATGATCACGAACGGAATGCCGAGGGCTGCATGGGCCAGCACCACGCCGAAATAGGTCCCCTGCAGCCCGATGCGGCTGTAGAAGAAGAACATTCCGGCCGCCGAGATGATCAACGGCACGATCATCGGAGAGATCAGGATCGCCATGATCGAGCGCCGGAAAGGCACATGTTCGGAACTGAGGCCGATGGCCGCCAGAGTTCCGAAACTGACCGAAAGCAGCGTTGCCGCCGGCGCGATGCTCAGGGAATTCCAGAGCGAGTGCTGCCAGTCGGAACTTGTGAAGAAATCTTTGTAGTGCTTGAGCGAGTAGCCGGCGGGGTCGAAGCGCAGCATTTCCGGCGTGAAGGTGAAGAAATCCTCCGCGTTGAAGCTGAGCGGCATCACCACGACGATCGGCGCGATCAGGAAAAAGAAGATCAGTCCGCAGATGACGCGGAAGCCGTGATGCCAAAGCACCTGCCCCGGAGTGAGATAGGGCGGGATCTTCTTCCGGTAGCGCGACTCGTAGAGCCAATAGATAAACCAGCCGAAGAACCAGCCGAAGGCAGTGCCGACGACGAGTCCCGCCACTCCGCCAAGAAGGATACCGGCGAGCGCCATGGCGCCGAGAATGGCCCAGCGGGCGATACGTTCCTGGGGAACGAAGTGTGTCACCGCGTAAGCCGTGACCGCCATTATCGCGGCTCCCAGGATCAGCCCGATAAGAGAGTTGCCCTGGGCCGTGCCGACGAGGAGGCCGGCGATACCGCCGGCGGCGGCCGTCGTCGAGACATAGAAAGCCGGTGACGTCCGGGAGACTGAAGTCAGCTGTGCCATGGATTAGCCTCCCAGCTTCACGTTATCGATGCCGACGATCTTGTCGTAGGTCCAG
Organism: Nisaea sp.; assembly: GCF_017640745.1. GTDB lineage: Bacteria > Pseudomonadota > Alphaproteobacteria > Thalassobaculales > Thalassobaculaceae > Nisaea. The sequence goes on from NZ_JAEPQA010000002.1 coordinate 51,008, forward strand.
TAGAGCGCGAGCACCGCTGCCAGGAGGATCGTTCCGAGCGCCGCGCCCAGCCCCCAGTTCAGCGAACTGGAGATGTGGAAGGCGATCCGGTTCGAAATGAAGGTACCGGTAGTGCCGCCGACGATCTCAGGCGTGATGTAGTAGCCGATGGCCAGGATGAAGACGAGGATCGAGCCCGCTCCGATACCTGGGATCGATTGCGGGAAATAGACCCGCCAGAAGGCCGTCCAATTCGTCGCGCCGAGCGATTTCGCGGCTCTCAGATAGGAGGGCGGGATCGTCTGCATCACCGAATAGAGCGGCAGGATCATGAAGGGCAGCAGAATATGCGTCATCGCGACGATGGTGCCGAACTGGTTGTTGATCATGATCAGCCTGCTCGCATCATCCAGCAAACCCAGCCAGACCAGGGTGTCGTTGATGACGCCCTGCTGCTGCAGCATGACCTTCCAGGCGGAGGTCCGGACCAGAAGCGAGGTCCAGAAAGGCAGCAGAACGAGGATCATAAGCAGGTTGGAGGTGCGCAGCGGCAGGTTTGCAAGGATCCACGCGACCGGGTAACCGAGGAGAATGCAGGAAAAGGTGATCAGGAGCGACATGAACAGCGTACGGCCGAACAGCATCATGTAGATCTGCTGGTTCTCGGGACGCTCCGATACGCCGTCGAGGGTCTTCTGCATGTCGATCGCATTCAGGTAATACCCGGCGGTGTATTTCCCCGAATAGATCTTGATCGCCTGGATGTTCTCCGGTTTCGCCCAGTCTTTGTCCACCTTGATCATCGCGGCGGTGAAGTCGCGCGGGGGCGCCGTATCGATTGCTGCCGCGGCGGCTCTCAGTTCGTCACTGCCTGGGCCCTGATAGCCAGAGATGGCGCGCTGGACCTCAGGGTCGCCGAGGTCGACGGCAAGGGCGGTGTAGACGGCTTCCCAGGGACCCCTCTTGCTGATGTCACGGTTCTTGTCGATGGCGATGAAAAGCGCGTTGGCCGTGTACTCGCGTGCCGTAAGGGGGAGGATCCTCGCGATCTCCGATCCCGGCACAAAGCCGATGTCTTGCTGCATCGGGTCGTCTGTAAGGGCGGTCAGCCGGGCGCGCTGTTCGGCAAGAAGGTCGGTATCGGGTGCGGCGGACGCAGCTCCCCGCATCAGTTCGTTCCAGAACTCTCCGCTCTTCCAGGCGGGGTTCAGCCCGATGAGCCATTTCTCGTAGACTTTTCCGATGTCGTCCAGCTTGCGGCCCGAGGTTCTGAACAAGGAGGAAATGCCGACCTGTTCGTAGTTGAGCCGCGTACCGAGTTTGGTGTGCTCTTTCGCTTCGGCTGCGAGGAAAAGGTCGAAATAGAGCGCCTGATAGACCGGCTCGGACGGAAGCTCCTGAGCCTTCGGGTCCCAGTCGGAAACTGCGGCGACGGTGTCCGGAAGTGTATTGGAGACAATCTCGTTCTCAACCGACCGGAACAGCATGTCCGCGATCGGGGCGATGAATGTCACAAGGACGAAAATCAGCAAGGGCGCGATCAGCGCCAGCGCGCGGAGCTTCTGCATGCGGAGGGAGCGTGCAAGCCGCTTTTTCAGCGGTGTACCGTCAGAGGCCAGTATTGGGCCGGTTTCCGGTTCGGCGTGCCCTGACATGGTTGTTGCTCCGTCACTCATTAGCTGTCTCCGCCAAGGGGACCGGGGCCGCCGTGGCGGCCCCGGTGCATTACGCCTCGATTACTTGGCCAGCCAGGCCTGGAACTTGGCGTCGATGTCGTCCCGATAGTCAGCCCAGAACTCGTAGTTGTAGAGGAACGTGTTCTTGGCGTTGTTCGGGTCCGTCGGCATGTGCGGCGCCATTTCGATACCGAGGTCGGCATGTTTGCCAACCAGCGGCGCGGAAGAGGCGCGGGCCGGGCCATAGGAGATGTACTTCGCCTGGTCCGCGAGCCGCTGCGTGTCGGTCGCGAACTTCACGAAGTCCTTGACGCGGGCAAGGCGATCCGCCGGCAGGCCGGCCGGGATGATCCAGCCGTCCAGATCGAACACCTGGGCGTCCCAGAGCATGGCGACCGGCTGCTTCTGCTCTTCAATCACGGAGAACAGGCGGCCGTTGTAGGTGGAACCCATGACGATTTCGCCATCGGCAAGGAGCTGCGGGGTGTCAGCGCCAGCGGACCACCAGATCACCTGATCCTTGATGGTGTCGAGCTTCTTCAGCGCCTGTTCCTGACCGGCCGGGGTGGCGAGGACGTCATAGACCTTGTCCTTCGCAACGCCGTCGCAGAGCAGCGCCCATTCCATGTTGTTGATCGGCCGCTTCTCAAGCGCCCGCTTGCCCGGATATTTCTTGAGATCGAACACGGCGCAGACATCGGTCGGCGGCGTGTCGCCTACCATGTCCGTGCGGTAGCCGAAGGTGGTCGAATAGACGATCTGCGGAATGAAGCAGTCGCTGACCAGCAGGTCGCCGAAGTCTTCCGAGGCCGGCTTGCCGTCCGGGGCCGCGGCCAGATCGCTATCCGGATCGATTTCCATGGCCAGGCCTTCGTCGCAAAGGCGAATGGCGTCGGACGCGACGACGTCCACGAGGTCCCAGGTGACGTTGCCAGCTTCGTTCATGGCCCGCAGCTTGGCGACAGCCTCGGCCGAGCTCTCGTCCCAGACCACCTTCACGCCCGAATTGTTGGCGATGTAAGGCTCGACATAGGCGCGCTGCTGGGAGGACTGGTAGGCACCGCCCCAGCTAACGAGGGTCATGTCGGTGGCCATATCTGCGGCATGGGCGGCTCCGGCCGCCATGCCGAACGCCGCTGTGGCGACCATTAATTTGGCGAATTTCATAGCTTCTCCTGTTCTTCGCCCGTTGTAGTGAACTAGCGGGTCTGAGCCACGGGCTTTGGCCCCACCCACTGTTATTCCCGAAATGTGCTTGCAGTCCGATCGATCACGCATCAAGCGCCCGGCAGTCCGCCGGAAGCCATCCGATCTCGATCTCTTCGCCGGGTTTCAAGCGAACCGCATCCGGCGCGTTGCGCGCCTTGACGATAAATTCGTCATTGCCTGCCACGGACAGGCGAAACCTGAAGATGTCACCCATGTAGAAGAATTCTTTGACCTTCGCCTTCAGCGTATGGGCGTCGGCGTGCAACCGGTCCTTGTTGAATTCCACGCGCTCCGGCCGGATCGAAACCAGTGTCCGGTCGCCGGGCTTGCTGACATTGACCGGCTTGGCGTCGATCTCGCTGCCGTCATCGAGGGTGACGACGCATGTCTCGCCGTCGATCGACTTGACCACGCCTTCGAGCGTGTTGTTCTCGCCGATAAACTGGGCGACGAACGCATTCTCGGGGCGTTCGTAAAGATCGGCCGGTTTTGCCAGTTGCTGGATCTTGCCGTCGTTGAAGACCGCGATCTGATCCGACATGGTCAGCGCTTCCGTCTGATCATGCGTCACATAGACCGTCGTGATGCCCAGATCGTGCGCAAGATTGGTGATTTCGAACTGCATATGCTCACGCAGCTGCTTGTCCAGCGCGCCCAGCGGTTCGTCCATCAGCACCAGTTCCGGTTCGAAGACCAGGGCCCTTGCGAGGGCGATGCGCTGCTGCTGACCGCCTGAGAGCTGCGCCGGACGTCGGCCGCCGAACTCGGACATCTTCACCATGTCGAGCGCCCGGGCGACCTTCGCTTCCCGGTCGGCCTTGTTCATCTTCCGGACTTCCAGAGGGAAGCTCAGATTCTCGGCGACCGTCATGTGCGGGAAGAGGGCGTAGTTCTGGAAAACCATTCCAATTCCGCGCTTGTGCGGCGGAATGCGGTTGATCGGCTTGCTGTCGAGCAGGATTTCGCCGTGTGTCGCCGTTTCGAATCCTGCGAGCATCATCAGGCAGGTTGTCTTGCCTGAGCCGGACGGTCCCAGCATGGTCAGGAATTCGCCATTCGCGATGTCGAGATTAAGATTTTTGACGACGAGAATCTCACCGTCATAAGTCTTCTGAACGTTCTTGAATTGAACGAACGGCTGATTGCCGTCTGCCATGTGATTTATTGCCCCTGTTCTGCCCCTGCGGTGGCGCGTTCCTCTCGCTCACCAGCAATGTGTCGTGTTTTTCACGATCTGGCATTTAGCCTAAACACGCTCATTCCATAATGTCAAAGCGCCGGTACTTCATCGCGTCTATTCCGCAGAAAACCAGCATTCCCCAACATTCCGAATCCGACACAACCGGGTCGCTTTTCGTGAATTATGACGGAAGAAAAGGTGCAAGCTCTCCCCCTGAACGAAATCGACCGGCAAACCGGTACTGGGGAATGGGCAAATGAAGACGCAGGCACGGGCAGTGGTGATCGGCGGCGGTGTGGTCGGGGTCAGCGCCCTCTATCACCTTGCCAAAAAGGGATGGACCGACGTCGTCCTCCTGGAACGGACGGAACTGACGGCGGGGTCGACCTGGCACGCGGCCGGCCTGCTGCCGCTCTTCAACATGAGCTACAGCGTCGGTCAGTTGCACCAGTATTCGGTCGAGCTCTACAAGACGCTCGAAGAGGAAACCGGGCAGGCGGTCAGTTTCCACAATACCGGCAACCTGCGTCTGGCCACCAACCGGGACCGGATGGACGAGTACCGGAACTACCAGTGCACGGCCGAGACGATCGGCGTCGAGGCGCACCTGATCGGCGTCGACGAGATCAAGAAGCTCTGGCCGCTCGCCTCCATGGACGGGCTGGTCGGCGCGCTCTGGCATCCGACCGACGGGCATATCGCACCGGTGGACCTCACGATGGCACTCGCCAAGGGCGCGCGGATGCGCGGGGCCGAGATCTACCAGCAGACCCAGGTCAACGGGATCGAGCGCGAGAACAGCGAGTGGATCGTCAAGACCGACAAGGGCGACATCCGCTGCGAGCACGTGATCTGCGCGACCGGCAATTATGCCCGCACCACGGCGAAGATGGTCGGGCTCGAGATTCCGGCGATCCCGGTCGAGCACCAGTACATCGTCACCGACGTCGATCCGACGCTGAAGGAATATCGCGAGGCCGGGAACAAGGAACTGCCGGTGCTGCGCGAGTCCGATTCCCAGTACTATTTCCGAGAGGAACGTCACGGCTGGATCCTCGGCCCGTACGAACGCCACGCGCCGGCCTGCTTCGTCGACGGCGTGCCCTCGACCTTCGAGAAGGACCTTTTCCCGGGCGACCTCGAGCGCCTGATGCCCCATGTCGAGGCCTGCATGGCCCGTGTGCCCTCCTTCGAGAATGCCGGCATCAAGGACATCGTGAACGGTCCGATTTCCTATACGCCGGACGGAAACCCGATGGTCGGCCCGGCTTTCGGTCTCGAGAATTTCTGGATCTCCGAGGGTCACAGCTTCGGCGTGACCGCGGCCGGCGGCGCCGGATGGCAGCTCGCCAACTGGATTGTCGACGGCGAACCCTCGGTCGACATGATCGGCGTCGATCCGCGCCGGTTCGGCGTGGTTTCCAAGAACTTCGCCAAGATCAAGAATGAGGAAGCCTACGAGCATGTCTTCTTCAATCACTATCCGATGGAAGAGCGCGAGGCGGGCCGTCCGGCCAAGACGACGCCGGCCTATCCCCGGCTTGACGCGGCGGGTGCGGTCTGGGGCGCGCGCTTCGGCTGGGAACGTCCGAACTGGTTCGCGCCGGAAGGCGTCGAGCGGAAAGACGAATATTCCTATCGCCGCTCCAACTGGTTCGGGCATGTCGGCAACGAGGTCCGCGCCATGCGGGAGCGTGTCGGCCTCCTGGAACTCTCATCCTTCGCCAAATACGAGGTCGAGGGGCCGGGCGCCCGTGCGTGGCTTGACCGAATGGTTGCCAACGCCATCCCGAAAGGCATCGGCCGCATCAATCTCTGCCACGCGCTGAACCCGTCAGGCTCGATCCGCTCGGAGTTCACCATCACCCGCATGGCCGACGGTCTCTACGGCGAACGCTTCTTCGTCATCGGCCCGGGCGCCGGTCACGATTACGATCTCGACTTCCTGCAGAAGACGCTGCCCCGCGACGGATCGGTTTTCTTGACGGATATCACGACCCAGTACGGCGTCTTCGTGCTGGCCGGGCCCGATGCCCGCAAGGTGCTGCAGAAGCTGGCCGACGCGGACGTGTCGAACGAGGCGTTCCCCTGGCTCACCATGCAGGAGATCCCTGTCGGCTATTGCCCGAAGGTGCGTGCCTTGCGTGTGAATTTCGTGGGGTCGCTCGGATGGGAGCTGCATCATCCGATCGAGTATCAGTTGCATCTGTTCGACGCTCTGATGGAGGCCGGCAAGGAATATGATATCGGCCTCGTCGGCATGCGTGCGATGGATTCGATGCGCCTTGAGAAGACCTACCGCCTCTGGGGTACGGACCTGAATGCCGAGAACTCGATCCTCGAGGCCGGACTGAAGCGCTTCGTGCGCCTCAACAAGGGAGAGTTCACCGGCCGCGAGGCCTTGGTGCGGCAGCAGGAAGAGGGTATCCCGAACACCTACTGTACGATCGAGATCGACGCGGACGACGCCGATCCCTTCGGCAACGAACCGGTTTTCATGGACGGCGAGGTGGTCGGCCGCGGAACCGCCGGCGGCTACGGTCACTATGTCGGCAAGTCGCTGATGCTCGGCTATATCCGCACCGACAAGGCGGTGATCGGCGCCGAGTGCCAGGTCCGCGTGCTCGACCAGCTCCGCCCGGCCCGCATTGTGGCGGAAAGCCCCTACGATCCGGAGAACCTGGCGCTCAAGGCCTGAGGCTTCACAATTCCGATACCGGGCCCCGGGCGGGGCCCGGTATCTTATTTGGACTTTTCATTCTGCTTTCTCCTGCATAGATTTTTGTCAGTGATCCGGTTGGCGTCGGAAGATGCCGATGTATTTCAACAATTAATAATCGGACACACAGGGTCGCTTCACATTTAGGACAGGAGACAATCCTCATGAAAATTCGTGCGATCGCCTTGGCCGCGATCATGTCGACGACCTCGTTCGTCGGCATCGCGCAGGCCGAGAACGTGCTGCGTTGGACCAGCCAGGGCGATGCCCTCACGCTGGATCCGATGAGCCAGAACGAAGGGCCGACCAACAGCATGAACGGCCAGATCTACGAGCCGCTGGTCACCCGCGACCGCGAGATGGTGCTCGAGGCCGCCCTCGCCGAATCCTGGGCGCCGGTCGGTGCCACCGGTTGGGAGTTCAAGCTCCGCAAGGGCGTGAAGTTCCATGACGGTGCCGACTTCACGGCCGAGGACGTGGCTTTCAGCATCACGCGTGCGCAGTCCAAGAGCTCCGACTTCAAGGAGCAGGTGAAGTCGATCAAAGAGGTCAAGATCATCGACGACCACACGGTCCAGTTCGTGACTGACGGTCCGAACCCGATCCTGCCGAACGAGATCACCAACCTCTATATGATGGACAAGGGCTGGGCGGAGAAGAACAAGGTCCTCACGCCGCAGGACTATGCCGCCGGCGAGGAAACCTTCGCGGTCCGCAACGCCAACGGCACCGGTCCCTTCATCGTCGAGCAGCGCCTGCCGGACGAGCTGACGGTTCTGGTAAAGAACCCGAACTGGTGGGGCGCGGCCTCTGCGGAGCACAATCTCGACAAGGTCGAATACCGGCCGATCAAAAACGCCGCGACGCGCGTTGCGGCCCTGCTTTCCGGCGAAGTCGATTTCGTGCTCGACCCGCCGCTGCAGGACCTGCAGCGGATCGCGGCCCAGGACGGCCTGAAGACGCAGACCATCAACCAGATCCGCACCATCTTCTTCGGCATGGACCAGGGCGTCGACGAGCTGCGCAGCTCCGACGTCAAGGGCAAGAACCCGTTCAAGGACGTCAGGGTGCGCCAGGCGCTCTACCAGGCGATCGACATCGAGGCGATCAAGCGCGTCGTCATGGAAGGCCTGTCCTTCCCGGCCGGCATGATCACATCGCCGGGCGTGCACGGCTTCACCAAGGAGCTTGATGCGCGGCCGCCGTTCGATCCGGAGGCGTCGAAGAAGCTGCTTGCCGAAGCGGGATATCCGGACGGCTTCTCGGTTCAGCTCGACTGCCCGAACGACCGTTACAACAACGACGAAAAGATCTGCCAGGCGACCGTCGCGATGCTTGCCAAGATCGGCGTGAAGGTGAAGCTCGACGCCATCCCGAAGAGCCAGCACTTCCCGAAGATCAAGAACCGGGTGAGCGACTTCTACATGCTCGGCTGGGGCGTGCCGACGCTGGATTCCCACTATGTCTTCGCCTACCTGCTGCACAGCAAGGGCGGCTGGAACGGCACCGGCTACGCGAACGCGAAGGTCGACGAGCTGACCGACGCCTTTGCCGTCGAGACCGACCTCGCGAAGCGCGATCAGATGATCGCCGAGGCCTGGAAGATCGTGAAGGACGACGTGGTCTATCTGCCGCTGCACCATCAGGTCATCGGCTGGGGCATGTCGACCAAGCTCGATCTGCCGATCCTGCCGAACGACTCGCCGCAGTTCCGCTGGGCGAAGATGCAATAAGGGCTTGCTTCGTTTCGGGGGCGGCGGTCTGACCGCCGCCCCCGGGCCTTAGGCACTTTCCTCACACGAGACGAGCCGACCGCGCATGATCACCTACATCGCGCGCCGCATGCTCCAGGCCCTTGTGGTCATGGCCGCGGTGTCCTTCATTTCCTTCTCGCTGTTCAACTATGTGGGCGATCCCGTCGACAACATGGTCGGGCAGGAGGCGACGCTCGAGGACCGGGCCTATATCCGCCAGGTCCTCGGTCTCGAGGATCCGTTCTACGTCCAGTACGGCCGCTTCCTTCAGAACGCGGTGCAGGGCAAGTTCGGGATTTCCTACCGCACCAAGCGCTCGGTGACCGAGATGATCGTCGAGCGGCTGCCGGCGACGCTGGAGCTGGTCTTCGTCTCCGCCCTGATCGCGCTCGGTCTCGGCATTCCGCTCGGGGTCTATACCGGGATCAACCGATCGAGCTGGATCAGCAAGGCGGTGCTCACGGTCTCGCTTGTCGGGGTCAGCCTGCCGACCTTCATCATCGGTATCGGGCTGATCTATATCTTCGCGGTTCATCTCGGCGTGCTGCCGTCCTCGGGACGGAGCGGCACGGTCGATCTCGGCGGCTGGCGGACGAGTTTCCTGACCGTCGACGGCTGGCGCAGCATCATTCTGCCTGCGCTCACTCTCAGTCTGTTTCAGGTCACCATGATCCTGCGCCTGGTCCGCGCCGAGATGCTGGAGATCATGCGCACCGACTTCATCAAGTTCGCCCGCGCCCGTGGTTTGCCGGAGCGCAAGGTGAACTACAGCCACGCTTTGAAGAACACGCTGGTCCCGGTGATCACCATCATCGGCCTCAATATCGGCGGCCTGATCGCCTTCTCGCTGATCACCGAGACGGTGTTCCAGTGGCCGGGGACCGGGCTGATGTTCATCCAGGCGGTGGATTTCGTCGATGTGCCGATCATGGCGGCCTATCTCTGCTTCGTGGCGCTGATCTTCGTCACCATCAATCTCGTGGTCGACATCCTCTATTTCGTCATCGATCCGCGCCTGCGCGCGGAGGGGGGGCACTGAGCCATGGCCGTTCCGCAGGACGACAAGAAACCCTCGCTCTGGGCGCGTCTGAACGACAACGACGTCGTCTATTCCTTCTTCCACTCGCCCCTTGCCATGGCGGCGGCGTTCGTGACCGCGCTCATGGTGCTGAGTTCGTTCGGCGCGCCGCTGGTCGCGCCGTTCGATCCGTTCGATCCGGCGCAGATCTCGCTCTGGGACGGCAAGAAGCCGCCGGCCTGGGAAGCCGGCGGGGATCCCGCCTATCTGCTCGGGACCGACAACCAGGGCCGGGATATGCTCTCCACCATTCTCTACGGCGGCCGGATCTCGCTGCTGGTCGGGTTCGCCTCGGTCTTTCTCGGTATGTTTCTCGGTGTCATGCTGGGGGTGATCAGCGGCTATGTCGGCGGCTGGTTCGAGACGATCATCATGCGCCTCGCGGATGTGCAGCTCACCATCCCGGGCATCCTGACCGCGATCCTGATCAACGGCATCCTGCGCTCCGTGCTGCCGCCGGAGCTCCGCGACGAGATGGCGATCTATGTCGTGATCCTCGCCATCGGGCTCAGCGACTGGCCGCAATTCGCCCGCGTCGCCCGTGGCGCGACGCTGGTCGAGGCGAAGAAGGAATATATCCAGGCCGCGCGCGTCATCGGCCTGCGCCCGTTCCTGATCATGGCCCGCCATATCGTACCGAACGTGATGCGCCCGGTGCTGGTGCTGGCGACGATCGGCCTCGCGCTGGCGATCATCGCCGAGGCCACGCTCAGCTTCCTCGGCCAGGGCGTGCCGCCGACGACGCCGTCGCTCGGCACCCTGATCCGGGTCGGGAACGAGTATCTCTTCTCCGGCCTCTGGTGGATCACCTTCTTCCCGGCCGTCGCGCTGGTCGTCCTGGTTCTCGCGGTGAACCTGCTCGGCGACTGGCTGCGCGACACGCTGAACCCGAAACTGCGGTGACCGTCCGATGAGTCTGCTCGATATCAAGAACATGACGGTGGAGTTCCCGACGCGGCGCGGCGTCTTCACCGCGGTGCGCGACGTCAGCCTCTCGGTCAATCCGGGCGAGATCCTCGGCGTGGTCGGGGAATCCGGCGCCGGAAAATCGACCATCGGCAACGCCGTCATCGGCCTTCTCGAGCCGCCGGGACGCCTCGCTGGCGGAGAGATCTATCTCAAGGGCAAGCGGATCGACGACCTCGACGAGGACGAGCTCCGCTCCATCCGCGGCAACCGGATCGGCATGATCTTCCAGGATCCGCTGACCTCGCTCGATCCGCTGCAGACCATCGAGCAGCAGCTCATGGAAACGATCCAGCTGCATCTGAAGCTGGACGACGACGCGGCGCGGGCGAACGCGGTGGGGCTGCTCGACCGGGTCGGCATTCCCGATCCGGAGGTCCGGATCAAGCAGTATCCGCACCAGTTCTCCGGCGGCATGCGCCAGCGCGTGGTGATCGCGCTCGCGCTCTGCGCCAACCCGGAAGTGGTGATCGCGGACGAACCGACCACGGCGCTCGACGTCTCGATCCAGGCGCAGATCCTCGAGCTGATGCGCGAGCTCTGCCGGGAGCGCTCCGTCGGCATGATCCTGATCACCCATGACATGGGGGTGATCGCGGACGTGACCGACCGGGTCGCGGTGATGTACCGCTCCCGCCTCGTCGAGGAGGGGCCGACGGAAAAGATCCTCGGTAATCCGGACCATCCCTATACCAAGAGCCTGATCAGCGCCGTGCCGCGCCCGGACGTGCGGCTCGCGCGCTTCCCGGTGGTGGAATATATCGAGAGCGCGGGCGACCGGCGGGACAGCATCGACATCGCCACCCACTGGCTCGGCGCCGGAAGGGGCGAGAAAGCCCCTGACGGCACCATGCTCCGGATCGAGGACCTCCAGGTCCGCTTCCTCACCCGCTTCAGCTTCTTCAAGAAGCATCGGCTCTATGTCGACGCGGTGGACCATGTTTCCTTCGACATCCGCCAGGGCGAGGTCTTCGGCCTGGTCGGTGAGAGCGGCAGCGGCAAGTCGACCATCGCGCGGGCCATTGCCGGGCTCTACAAGCCGAAGGGCGGGCACATCCATTTCGCCGGCGCGGATCTCACCGCGGTGAAGAGCGAGGCGGAGATGGACCGCTATCGCCGGCAGCTGCAGATGATCTTCCAGGATCCCTATTCCTCGCTGAACCCGCGCATGAAGGTGATGGACATCGTCGCCGAGCCGATCCGCTTCCACGGCCTCGCCGCGGGCGGCGCCGAGACGCGGCGGATCGTGCTGGATCTGCTCGAACATGTCGGGCTCGGGGCCGAGGCCGCGCGGAAATATCCGCACGAGTTTTCCGGCGGCCAGCGCCAGCGCATCTCCATCGCCCGCGCGCTCGCCACCCGGCCGCGCTTCCTGATCTGCGACGAGCCGACTTCGGCGCTCGATGTCTCGATCCAGGCGCAGATCCTGAACCTGCTGAAGGACCTGCAGGCCGAGCTGGGGCTCACCATGCTGTTCATCAGCCACGATCTGCCGGTGATCCGGCAGATGTGCGACCGGGTCGGCGTGATGCGGCACGGCAAGCTGGTGGAAGTGGCGGAGACCGAGACGCTGTTCCAGTCGCCGCAGCATCCCTATACGCGCCATCTGCTGGACCTGATGCCGAAACTCGAGGTGCTCTCGCACGAGGCCATCGCCGGACTTGAGGTGGCGGACTGAGCGCGATGGCGTATAGCAATCGGCTTGCCCTTTGGCGCCCGCTCGTCCTTGGCATCAATCAAGAGGCATCTGATCGGTTTGCGGGAAATCTACCTCAATATACACGGTAAATTTGTTTGACCTCTTTCTCCGTCGGGCTCTAGTAGAATCAGCTCAATAACGTTGGGGAAATGAGATGGCTGTTAAATTTCACGAGACCGCCAAAGGCGACGGTGTCGAGGTCGGGTCTCCCGACCGGCCGGGAAACATCATCGTGCTTCCGGAAGCCGGGGACGCGACGGACTGGCACAAATATGGCGCCGGTGAGACCTATTCCATCAGAGCAATGACGCCGTTCAAGTTCCGGCGCGAGGTTCGCCGCGAAGACGGCAGCACTGACGTGGAAGAGTATGATCTTCAGCCGGAATCGATCATAACCCGGTCGGGGCCGTTCGAGCACCGGGTGATCAACCTGTCCGAGCGCGGCGCCGTTTTCTGCAAGAGAAAACATCAGTAATCCTAACTGATTATGCAGTGAGTCGGGCCTTGCTTTAGGTCCGACTTCCTGCTCTCATATCAACTTACGACTCATTTGAGAGCGCGCGCGATCTCTAGGGTTTCCTACGGTCTACTGCCTGGATTCGAGAGTTTTTCGAATGACAGAACCGAACTCCAGGCCATCGTCCGGCGGTTCCGGACGGCAATTCAGCCTCCTTGCGGATCTCTCGAATGATCTGGTGGCGTCGACGAACCTCTCGGAGGTTCGAGACCTCATCGCCTCGCGGTTACCCGAGATCCTGGATTGCGATCGCGCCCTGCTCGTGGTCAGGGGCGACGACGGTCGGGCGCAGGTTGTCGAGCCGAAGCGGCCGGAGGAGGTCGCGGACCTTTCCTCTCTCAGCGCGTTTGTGGACGCCTGCTTTCAGACCCGCGATGCGATAGCGAAGCCCCGGCTCCCGGCGGAAGACCCTGACCGTCTGTCGGCGATCGCGGCGCCGCTCATCGTCGCAGGAGAAATCCTGGGCGCGGTCGTCGCCATATCCGAAAACGCGGATGCGTTCTCCGGCACCGACCGGGACATCGTTCGCTCCGTCGCCGCACCGACGGCGGCAATGCTGTTTGCGTTCCGGAACGGAGCCGGCGATCTCGCCGCGGAACGGGATCGTTCGCGTCAGTTGCATGAAGATCTGGAAGCCGCGCTCCAGGCCATTCCGCACCCCATCGTGATCTACGACAAGGACTTCAATTTCCGCGCCTGGAACGACGCTTTCGTCGAGATTCAGGGATACACGAACGAGCTCATGAGGAAGATGGGGGGCATGGCCGGCCTGTTGCGGTACGAGCTCGAGACGAAAAAGACGGTCCCGAACATGACATTCGACGAGGTCTGGGAGCAGTACCAGCGGTACTACAAGACGCCGGATCTCGATTATTCGTACCAGTATTGGCCGAAGCGCGGAAAACACATCGAACGCAGAACGCGACAGACGGCATCCGGAGGCTGGGTTTCCGTTCTGGTCGACGTTACCGACTGGATGAACGATCAGGAGGAGATCCAGAGAGCGAAAGAGGATGCCGAAGCCGCCGCGCGCGCGAAGGCGACCTTCCTCGCGAATATGAGCCACGAGATCCGCACGCCGCTGAACGCGATCATCGGGTTCACGCAACTGGTGCTGCGGGGAGATCTCAGCGACAAGCATCGCGACCAGCTCACTCAGGTCGAGGGCTCCAGTCAGCTGCTGTTGAGGATTATCGACGACATTCTCGATTTTTCCCGGATCGATGCGGGGATGCTCGAACTGGAGCAGGTTTGCTTCGGCCGCGACGAGATCCTCAACAACGTCCTCACGCTGGCAGGCAACCAGATACGGTCTCCCGAGGTCGACCTGTACCTGTCTGTCGGCGACGGTGTGCCGGAAAGCTTTGTCGGCGATCCGCTCCGGCTTGCGCAGGTTCTTCTCAATCTCACCAGCAATGCCGTCAAGTTCACCCGCCGCGGTGCGATCACGCTGAGCCTTTCCCTTGTCGAACGGGAAGCAGAAGCTGCCACCGTGCGCTTCGATGTTATCGACTCAGGCATCGGAATGACGCCGGATCAGGTCGCGAAGCTGTTCAAGGCCTTCAGTCAGGCCGATTCATCCACGACGCGGCAATATGGCGGAACAGGTCTCGGGCTGGCGATCTCGCGCGCGCTCGTGGAACTGATGGGAGGGGAGATCGGCGTCGAAAGCGAGATCGATCGGGGCAGCACCTTTCATGTCACATTGAAGCTCGCGGTGGCGGAGGAATTGGAAGCCTCCCTCGCCAGCCATCGGGATGAGGGGGCCGAATGGCTGCGGGCCCTGGTTGTGGACGGGACCGAGATAGGGCGGGGCCTGATCTCTGCCGCTTTTGCGCGCGCCGGTGTCATCGTCGACGCCGTCGCGGACTGCGACGAAGCCGCAAGAGCGATTGGAGCGGCGACGCCGCCGTTCGATCTGGTCGTGCTCGACCGGACGTTGGCCAGCCCGGAGAATGCCGCGCGGCTGCGGTCCGCTCTCGATGAAAGACCCGCCGCCGAGGGATCCCGGACCGGCCGCAGGCTCCTGGTCGCCGCGAGCGGTCTCCAGGCTGACGAGGACAGTTTGCTGGAGGGCATGGACGGTCTGATGGCAAAGGCCGTTCCACCGGCGCAGTTGCGCGACCTGTTGCTCAAACAGTTCGGGCTGCAGCCGTCCGCCATCGGTCCCGACTCGGATCTCGAACAACGGCTCTCCGCCGACTTGAGCGGGATTTCCGTGCTCGTCGTCGAGGACAATGCGGTGAATCAGAAGGTCGCCCGGGAGATGCTGGAACGGATCGGAATCCATGTGACAGTCGCGGCGAACGGGCGCGAGGCGGTCGAGAAAGTCCTGTCGCAGCCGGCGTCCGCGTTCTCGGCCATTCTGATGGACCTTCAACTGCCGGAGATGGACGGCATCACCGCCGCACGCAAGATACTCGGCGACCCGGCCTATCGGTCGGTTCCGATCATTGCCATGACCGCAAATGCCTTTGGCGAGGACCGGATTCGGACGCGCGAGGCCGGCATGGTCGATCACATCGCGAAACCGATCGACCCGGTCAGGCTCTACGAAACGCTTGGCCGGCATAGAACCCGGGCCCCGGTTTCCTGCTGATCCGGGACGTTCTGCCAGAAGACCGTTGAAGTTCGCCCGGCGAATGGCAAGTTAGGGACGTAATGCGCGCCTCGATGCCGGGGTGCTGTCGCCCGCCATCCAGCCTCGGATGAAAGATGCCTGACTACATCGATCTCGTATCCCGCGCCGTCCTCTCCGTCTCCGGCCCGGATGCGCGCAAGTTCCTCCAGGGCCTTGTCTCCAACGACGTGGAGAAGGTGGCGCCGGAACGGGCGATCCATGCCGCCTTCCTGACGGCGCAGGGCAAGTATCTCTTCGATTTCTTCATTGCCGAGGTCGCGGGAGTGCTGCTGCTCGACTGCGAGGCCGACAGGCTGGCCGATTTCCAGAAGCGCCTCCGGCTCTACAAGCTGCGTTCCAAGGTCGAGATCGCGGATGCGTCCGACCGCTATGCCGTGCTCGCGGTGACCGGCGAGGACGCGGCGGACACGCTCGGGCTTGAAGGCGAGGCGGGCGCGGCGAAGGAGATCGAGGGCGGCGCGGTCTTCGTCGATCCGCGCCACGCCGGTCTCGGCGCGCGGGTGATCGTGGAGAAGGGCAGGCGGGACGCGTTCCTCGCCGGGGCCGGGCTTTCAGAAGGCACCTCTGAAGCCTACGACCGCACGCGCATCCGTCTCGGCGTGCCGGACGGCACCCGCGACATGCAGGTCGAGAAGACCGTGCTGCTCGAGGCCGGGTTCGACGAGCTGAACGGCGTCGACTGGCAGAAGGGCTGCTACATGGGCCAGGAACTGACCGCCCGCACCAAGTATCGCGGCCTGGTGAAGCGCCGCCTGATGCCGGTGAAGATCCTCGACGGCGAGATGCCCGCCCCCGGCACCCCGATCCTGCGCGACGAGCGCGAGGTCGGCGAGATCCGCTCCGGCAGCGGCGACATGGCGCTGGCGATGCTGCGCCTCAACGCGCTGGAGGATCTGGAGCATGCGGTGCTCAGTGCAGGCGGCAGTACAGTGCTGCCGGTGAAGCCGGACTGGGCGCGCTTCTAGGCTTCGGATTCACGGCCTTCCGGCACCATTGATATGCCGGCTCTTCGCTTGTGCGAAATGATGGCGGCCCATACCCTGCCATTGTGTCCTATATCCATTCGTTGAAGCTCTATTCCGCCCGTCTGCCGGCCCCGGTCCGCGGCGTGCTGCTCATGGCCCTTGCCGCGGCCATGTTCGTCTGCATGCACGCCATCATCCGCGACCTCGGCAAGAACGAGGGGCTGCATCCGTTCGAGATCGCCTTCTTCCGCAGCTTCCTCGGCCTGTTCGTTCTGGCCCCGCTGCTGATCCGCCAGCGCTTCCGGCCGCTCCACACCAATAATCTGAAGCTGCTCTTTCTGCGCGGCGCGGTGAATTCGGCGGCGATGCTGATGTTTTTCTACGGCCTTTCCATCACCCCGCTGGCGGAGGCGACGGCGCTCGGCTTCACCGCGCCGCTCTTCGCCACGTTGCTTGCGATGCTGTTCCTCGGCGAGGTGGTGCGGCTCCGGCGCTGGGTCGCCATCCTGATCGGTTTCGCCGGAACGCTGGTGATCATCCGGCCGGGGATGGTGGATGTCGGGCTCGGGCCGCTGCTCATCCTCGCCGCGACGGTGGTCTGGTCCTTCGCGCTCATCATCATCAAGTTCCTGACCCGGACGGAATCCAGCGTCACCATCACCGTCTATGCCTCGATCTTCCTCTCGCCCTTCACGCTCGCCGCCGCCGCCTTCTTCTGGCGCTGGCCCACGCCGGAGGAGGCGGGCTGGCTCTGCCTGATCGCGCTGCTCGGCACCGTCGCGCAGACCGCGATGAACCAGTCGCTGAAGCTGGCCGACGCCTCGGTCGTGCTGCCGGTCGATTTCAGCAAGCTGATCTGGGCCGCCTTTATCGGCTTCGTGATCTTCGAGGAACTGCCGGACATCTACACCTGGATCGGCGGGGCGATGATCTTCGTCTCCACCACCTATATCGCGGTGCGTGAATCCCGCCTGAAGAAGCAGGCGGCGAAAGCTGCGGCATAAAGCGCGGCCCGGTTGACCCGGAGCCGCTTCCCGCGCATAAGCAGGCCCGGTTTCCGCAACTCCATTTTCAGAACGGGTCCTGACCAATGGCTGCCGATCTCGTCCGCGTTTCCCGCGCCCTCATCTCCGTTTCCGACAAGACTGGGCTGATCGAGCTCGGCAAGGCGCTCGCCGCGCACGGCGTCGAGATCCTCTCGACCGGCGGCACCGCCAAGGCGCTGGCCGCGGCCGGCGTGCCGGTGAAGGAGGTCGCGGACCATACCGGCTTCCCCGAGATCATGGACGGACGGGTGAAGACCCTGCACCCGGCGATCCATGGCGGCCTGCTGGCGCTGCGCGACAATGCGGAGCACGTCGCGGCGATGGAGAAGCACCAGATCGCGCCGATCGATCTGCTGGTGGTGAACCTCTATCCCTTCGAGAGCACGCTCGCCTCCGGTGCCGGCTACGACGATTGCGTCGAGAATATCGATATCGGCGGCCCGGCGATGATCCGCGCCGCCTCCAAGAACCACGGCCATGTCGCGACCGTGGTCGATCCGGAAGACTATGCCGAGCTGATCGGCGAGCTCGACGCCAACAAGGGCGCGACCAGCTACGCGCTCCGCCGCAAGCTGGCCTCCATCGCCTATGCCCGGACAGCGGCCTATGACAGCGCCATCTCCACCTGGCTCGCGGCCGAGATCGGCGACAAATACCCGCGCCGCATCACCTTCTCCGGCGCGGCCCCGCAGATCATGCGCTACGGCGAGAACCCGCATCAGTCCGCCGCCTATTACAGCAGCGGCGATCCGCGTCCGGGCGTCGGCAATGCCGAGCAGATCCAGGGCAAGGAACTCAGCTTCAACAACCTGAACGACACCGACGCCGCCTTCGAGCTGGTCGCCGAGTTCGACGACAAGCCGGCCATCGCCATCATCAAGCACGCCAATCCGTGCGGCGTCGCCGTGGCGGACGATCTCGTCACCGCCTACAAGCGCGCCTTCGCCTGCGACACGGTCAGCGCCTTCGGCGGCATCATCGCCGCCAACCGCAAGCTCGACGGCGCGACGGCCGAGGAGATCTCGAAGATCTTTACCGAGGTCATCATCGCTCCGGAGGCGGACGAGGATGCGCTGAAGGTGCTCGCCGCGAAGAAGAATCTCCGCCTGCTGCTGACCCACGGGATGCCGGACCCCAATGCCGCCGCCCGCACCGTGCGCAATGTCGCCGGCGGTTATCTGGTGCAGGACAAGGACAACGGACGCGTCACGGCCGCCGACCTCAAGGTCGTCACGAAGCGCCAGCCGACCGCCCAAGAGCTCGCCGACATGCTGATGGCCTTCCGGGTTTGCAAGCATGTGAAGTCGAACGCGATCATCTATGTGAAGGACGGCGCCACCGTCGGCATCGGCGCCGGGCAGATGAGCCGGGTCGACAGCGCCCGCATCGCCGCCTCCAAGTCCCGCGACATGGCGGAGGCCGCCGGCGCGAGCCAGCCGGGCACGATCGGCTCGGTCGTCGCCTCCGACGCTTTCTTCCCCTTCGCCGACGGGTTGCTCTCGGCCGCCGAAGCCGGCGCCACGGCGGTGATCCAGCCGGGCGGCTCCATGCGCGACGACGAGGTGATCGCCGCGGCCGACGAGAAAGGCCTCGCGATGGTCATGACGGGGATGCGCCACTTCCGGCATTAAGCCGGAAGAACGATCAGGTGTGGCGGAGAACGTGCTTCGCGATCTTCGCCATGACCGACGGTAGCCCCACTTCTCCGACCTTCTCGACCGGATGCCAGAAACAGTCCGCCGGCTTCGAGCCTGTCGCGCGGCCGCGATAGACCTCCAGCTCGAGATGGAAATGCGTGAAGGTGTGGCGCACCAGTCCCGGCAGCTTCACCCATTCCGTCCGGACCGGGGCCTCGGCGAGGGCGCGGTTCAGCGGCTGCTCCTCCTCCCGCCACTCGCTTGACGGGATCTCGACCATTCCCCCCAGAAGCCCGCTCGGCGGTCGGCGGCGGAGCAGGATCTCGCCGCGGCCGTTGGCGATCCAGAAGGCGACGCCCTTGCGGGTCGGTTTCGGAGCCTTCTTTTTCTTCTTCGGCAGCTCCTCCGCGATGCCCGCGATCCGTCCGGCGCAAGGGGCGCTCCAGGGGCAGGTGAGGCATTTCGGCTTGCGCGGGGTGCAGATCGTGGCGCCGAGATCCATCACCGCCTGGGCGTAGTCACCGGGCCGATGCTCGGGCGTGAGCGCGGCGGCGAGCTGCTTCAGTTCCGGCTTGGCGTCGGGCAGCGGGGTCTCGACCGCGTGCATCCGCGCCATCACCCGCTCGAAATTGCCGTCGACCGGGGTCGCGGGAATGTCGAAGGCGATGGCGGCAATGGCGGCGGCGGTATAGGGGCCGATTCCCGGCAGGGTCAGCAGGCCCTCCTCGGTCTCGGGAAAGCGGCCCTTGTGTTCGTCGCGCACGACGCCAGCGCATTTGTGCAGGTTGCGGGCGCGGGCGTAATAGCCGAGCCCCGCCCATTCGGCGAGCACGTCCTCGACCGGCGCGTCGGCGAGCGCGGTGACGTTCGGCCAGCGGGCGAGGAAGCGGGTGAAATAGGGGCCGACGGCGGCGACCGTGGTCTGCTGCAGCATGATCTCGCTGAGCCACACATGGTAGGGATCCGCCGTTCCGCCGGGGGCGCTGCGCCAGGGCAGGCGGCGGTGGTGGCGGTCGTACCAGTCGAGCAGCAGGGCGGGCAGGGACGCGGGCGCGGGCACTTCAGCGAATTTCCATTGGGTCTCGGGCCGGAGCCCTTACATTAGGGCAGGAGGAGTGGGCGGCAATGGCTGACGACGGTACCAAGGAGCAAACGGCGCGCGCAAAGCGGCATTACAGCGGCCTGACGCGGGTCGCCGCCGTCGCGCCGGGGCTCGGCGACAAGGCGATGCGGCAGCGCGGTTTCACCGAATCGCGCATCGTCAGCGACTGGCCCGCCATCGTCGGAGAGGTGCTGGCGCTCGACACGGCGCCGGAAAAGCTGGTCTTCGCCCGCGGCTCGACCGGCGGGGGCACCCTGCATCTGAGGGTCGCCGGGGCCGCGGCGCTCGAGGTGCAGCATCAGATTCCCCAGATCATCGAACGTATCAACACCGTCTTCGGCTACGGCGCCATCGGACGAATCGCGCTGAAGCAGGGCCCGCTGCCGAAACGGCGGGAGAGCACGCGGCCGAAGCTGCGTCCGCTCGCGCCGCAGGAGGAAAGCCGGATCCACGAGAGTGTCTCCGGCGTCGGGCGCAGTGACCTCCGGCAGGCGCTGGAGGATCTCGGCAAGGCCGTCACCGCCCGCTCGAAGGCAAAGGGCGCTGACGGCACCGTGAAAAAACGGACCAATTCCTGACATGATTGCGGGGCAGTCTGTCCGGTGTCGCGGTCCGAGGCCGTGTTTTCAGACGGTTGCGGGCGGGAAAAAGCCGCACTAGAATTTCAACATCTTGTAACAGGAGGCAATAAGTGCGCCGTAGAACACTAAATCTTGTGTTGGGTCTTGGTCTGATCGCGCCCGTGGCGGGGATGCTGCCGCTGCCGGCTCTGGCCGAAGGCGTGGATATGGAGGTCGCGACCGCACCCCGGATTCTCGGCAATCCGGACGCGAAGCTGCTGATCACGGAATATTTCTCCATGACCTGCCCGCACTGCGCACGCTTCCACAACGAGGTCCTGCCGAAGCTGAAGGAAGCCTATATCGATACCGGCAAGATCCGCTTTGAATTCAAGGACTTCCCGCTCGACCAGTGGGCGCTTCGCGCCTCCGCCATGGCGCGCTGCCTCGACGGCAAGCGCTACTTCGCGATGGTCGAGATCCTGATGAAGAAGCAGGAAGCCTGGTCGCGGGCGAACGATCCCTATGGCGCGCTGGTCAAGCTCGGCAAGCTCGCGGGGCTGTCGGAAGCCCAGATCGACGCCTGCATGAACGACGAGAAGCTGATCGACTACATCCTGAACGAGCGCCTGACGGCGAGCCGGGATCTCGGCATCACCGCGACGCCCTCCTTCATGATGAATGGACGCAAGCTCGACGGTGTGTTCACCTTCGAGTCCTTCGAGGAGGCGATCTCGGCCGCGCTCTGAGGCGCGGCGCGGGGCCGGCATTGAGGAGCGTCTAACGGGTGCATCTCTCCAAACTCCGTCTTTCGGGCTTCAAGTCCTTCGTCGATCCGACCGAGCTCGTGATCGAGGAGGGCATGACCGGGGTTGTCGGGCCGAACGGCTGCGGCAAGTCGAATCTGGTCGAGGCCCTCAGATGGGTGATGGGAGAGACCTCCGCCAAGCAGATGCGCGGCGGGGAGATGGACGACGTTATCTTTGGCGGTACCTCCAACCGGCCGGCCCGCAACCTCGCCGAGGTCGCCCTCCTGGTGAACAACGAGGACCGGACGGCCCCGGCGGCGCTGAACGATTCGCCCGAACTTGAGGTGACCCGGCGGATCGAGCGCAGCAAGGGCTCTGCCTACCGGGTGAACGGCCGCGAGGTCCGGGCCCGCGATGTGCAACTGCTCTTCGCCGATGCCGGGACCGGCGCCCGTTCCGCCGGGCTCGTCAGCCAGGGCCGGATCGGCGCCATCATCAACGCGAAACCGTCCGAGCGCCGCATCCTGCTGGAAGAGGCCGCCAATATCCGCGGCCTCTACACGCGGCGGCGCGAGGCGGAGATCCGGCTCCGGGCGGCGGAAACCAATCTCGAACGGCTGGAAGACGTGCTGAAGGCGCTCGAAGGCCAGCTCCACGGTCTCCGCCAGCAGGCCAAGCAGGCGCAGCGCTACCGCACCGTCGCCGAGCAGATCCGCTCCGCCGAATCGGTGCTGCTGCACCGGCGCTGGGGAGCCACCAAGGAGGAGCGGGCCGCCGCCGGCAAGGTGCTGGCCGAGGCCTCGGACGCGGTCGCGGCGGCGACTCAGAAGGCCGCCGAGGCGAGTACTGTGCAGACCGAGACCGCAGCGACGCTGCCGTCGCTCCGCGAGGCCGAGGCGGCGGCTGCGGCGGAACTGCAGCGCCTGACCCTGGCGCGGGCCGAACTGGACAACGAGGAACGCCGGATCGTCACGGCGAAGAGCGAGGCAGAAACCCGTCTCCGCCAGATCGCCGCCGACCTCGAGCGCGAGCTATCGCTGTCGGTGGACGCGGCCGAGGCGCTGGAGCGGCTGCAGGCGGAGCATGCCGCGATCGCCGCCGCCCGCGAGGGCGAGGCCGAGGCGCAGGCGGAGGCGAGCGCGGCGCTAGCCGAGATCAACCGGGCGGCCGACGCGCTGGAGACCCGGCTCTCCGAGATGACCGAGCATATCGCCACCACCGAGGCACGGCGGGCCAGCCTGCAGCGTCAGGCGCGAATGGCGCGCGAGCAGGTCGAGCGGCTGACGCGGCAGATCGAGAAGCTGGAGGAGGATCGCCAGCGGCTCAAGGACTCGGCGGCGGGACCGGGCGAGGTCGAAGCGGCGGAAAAGGCGGTGACCGATTCGGAAGCGGCGCTGGAAGCCGCCCGCGAGGCCTCCGAGACGTCCGAGACCGCACGCAACGAGGCCTCCGAGGCCGAAAGCGCGGCCCGCACGGCCCTGCAGGAGGTCGAATCGGGGCTGGCGCGGCTGACCGCCGAGGCTTCGGCGCTGGAACAGATCCTCGCCGGCGACGGAGAGGAGGGCGATGCCGCCCCGATCCTGGATGCTCTCTCGGCGGAACCGGGATACGAAACCGCGCTCGGCGCGGCGCTCGGCGACGACCTGACCGCGCCGCTGGTCGAGGGCGAGGCGGCGCAGAAACGTTACTGGAGCGGGGCGTCCGGCACGCCCTCCGGCGCCGCGCTGCCCGACAGTGTCGAGCCGCTTTCCGCACGCGTGAAAGCCCCGGCCGCCCTCGCGCGCCGTCTGGCGGCGACCGGCGTGGTCGAGGATTTCGAGACCGCGCGGAAACTGCAGCCGGCCCTGAAGGACGGCCAGCGTCTGGTCAGCCGCGACGGGGGGCTCTGCCGCTGGGACGGGTTCGTCACCGCGCCGGGCGCTCCGAGCAGCGCCGCCGTCCGCCTGCAGCAGCGCAACCGTCTGGCGGCGCTGAAGGGCGAGATTGCCAGTGTCGAGACGACCCGCGCGGCGGCGGCGGAGAAACTGGAGGCGGCGCGGGTCTCCCAGCGCGAGGCCGTCGAAGCCGAGAAGGCCGCGCGCGAGGCGATGCGGACCGCGCTGCAGGAGAACGAGACCGCCCGCACCCGGCGCGCGAAGCTGGCGGCGCTGCTCGCCGAGATCGAGTCCAAGCTCTCCGCACTCGACGACACGAAAGTGCGGTACGAGGGGGAAATCGAGGAGGCGGAGCGTCAGCGCACGCAGGCGGAAGCCGCCGAGGTCGAACTCGACGACGTCGCCAAGCTCAGGGCGGAGAGCGCCGGCTACCGTCAGGAGCTCGCCGACAAGCGCAACGCGCTGGCCGAGGCCCGCAGCGCCCACGACCGGCTGATGCGCGAGGCGGAGGCGCGGCGCACCCGCCTCTCCGCCATCGAGGGCGAGATCAAGAGCTGGTCGGACCGTAACGAGCGGGCGGCAGCGCGTAAGGAGGAGCTGACCCAGCGCCAGGTCTCCGAGACGGCTGAGATCGAACGGCTGGACGCGCGCCCGGCGGAGATCGAGAAGCAGCGCACTGCCCTGATCTCTTCCATTTCGGCGTCCGAGGCGAAGCGCAAGGAGGCTGCCGACGTGCTGGCGGAGGCCGAAGCGCGGCAGCGCGCGGCGGACGAGACGGCTCGGCAGGCGGACCGCGAACTGGCCGAGGCCCGCGAGGCGCATATCCGCGCCGAAGGCGTGCTGGAGCAGATCAACCAGGCCATCGCCGCCCTGCGCGAGCGCATCCTTGAACGGCTCGAATGCCGCCCGGATGAGATCCTCGAGAAGGCCGGGATCGATCCGGCAGCGCCGCTGCCCGATGCCGAGGAAGTCAGCCGCCGGCTGGAACGCCTGACCCAGGAGCGCGAGCGCATCGGCGCCGTCAACCTGCGCGCCGAGCAGGAGGTCTCCGAGCTGGAGGAGAGAATCGCCGGCATGGAGAGCGAGCGCGACGACCTGATCCAGGCGATCGCCCGGCTGCGCGGCGCGATTCAGACCCTGAACCGCGAGGGCCGCCAGCGCCTGCTCGATTCCTTCGACAAGGTGAACGCGCACTTCCAGGATCTCTTCACCCGGCTCTTCGGCGGCGGGCAGGCGCATCTGAAGATGGTCGAGGACGACGATCCGCTGGATGCCGGGCTCGAGATCATGGCCAGCCCCCCGGGCAAGAAGATGCAGGTCATGTCGCTGCTCTCCGGCGGCGAGCAGGCGCTGACCGCGGTGGCGCTGGTCTTCGCCGCCTTCCTGACGAACCCCTCGCCGATCTGCGTGCTCGACGAGGTCGACGCGCCGCTCGACGACACCAACGTCGACCGTTTCTGCACCCTGCTGCAGGAGATCAGCAAGCAGACGGGGACCCGTTTTCTCGTTATCACTCACCACCGGCTGACCATGGCCCGCATGGACCGGCTGTTCGGCGTGACCATGGCAGAACGCGGCGTCAGCCAGCTCGTTTCCGTCGATTTGGCGGGCGCCGTCGAGCTCCGCGACGCGAGTTAGTCGGCGGCGGTCTTCTGCGTCTTCTTTAAACCTATTCAAAATCAATAAGTTACGAGCTTTTTCGCGCTGCGGCTTCCGCCTTGACAGGGGAGGGGTGCCTCCGTATGTTTGCGGCGCTTTTGCGGGTCAGGCCTGCGGAAGCGGGGTACTTCACCGGCTTCGGCCGTTCGGGATCGCTCCATGTCAGGTGAAAAACCTAGCGATCCTCCCTCGCTGGACGATCTGGATGCCAGATTGCGCCGGGCCCGGGGAGAGGATCAGGGAGAGAGCGGACCGAAGGGGACGCGTGGTTCGGTTGCCGCCGAGGGTTTCGGAATGGCGATGCGGATCGGCGTGGAGCTGGTCGCCGGCGTCGGCGTCGGGGCCGGTATCGGGTACCTCCTGGACAGTTGGCTTGGGACCGCACCCTGGCTGCTCATACTGTTCTTCTTCCTGGGCGCTGCCGGCGGCATGATGAATGTCTACCGCGCCGCGACGGGAGAAGGGTTGCAGGTGGGATACAAGCGGTCCTCGACGAACAAACGGTCTGACGGACAGACCGGGGACGAGTAAGGGGAACGAGGCGTGGCATCACCGGTCGCACAGTTTGAGCTGAAAACGCTGATCCCGATCGAGGTCGGCGGTGTCGATCTCTCCTTCACCAATTCCGCCGCCTGGATGGTTCTGGCGATCGCCGGCGTGACCGCGTTCCTGACGCTGTCCATGAGCGGCCGCCGCCTGGTTCCGGGCCGCTGGCAGCTGATGGCCGAGCTCTCCTACGAGTTCATCGCCAACATGGTGAAGGACAATGTCGGCAGCGAGGGCCGCAAGTACTTCCCGTTCGTGTTCTCCCTCTTCATGTTCATCCTGGCCTGCAACCTCTTCGGCATGCTGCCCTACAGCTACACGCCGACGAGCCAGATCATCGTCACCTTCGCCATGGCCTTCGTGGTCTTCATCGGCGTGACGATCATCGCGCTTGCACGGCACGGCCTGCACTTCTTCACCTTCTTCTTCCCGTCCGGCGCGCCGGTCTACATGGCGCCGCTGTTGATCCCGATCGAGGTGATTTCCTACTTCGTGCGTCCGGTCAGCCTCTCGGTTCGTCTCTTCGCGAACATGATGGCCGGCCACACCATGCTGAAGGTGTTCGGCGGCTTCGTCATCGCCCTCGGCGTCTTTGGGGTTGCACCCCTTGCCCTGATTGTGGCACTGACCGCCTTCGAAATCCTGGTGGCGGTGCTTCAGGCATACGTTTTCACCATTCTCACCTGCCTCTACCTGCACGATGCGATCCATCTGCACTGAGGCCTGAGACGAACTGAACGCGGGCCGGGTCACCGGCCCGTTTTGTGAACTACGTGATCCAAAGGAAGGATTAGATCATGGACGTTGAAGCCGCGAAGATGATTGGCGCCGGTATCGCTGTTATCGCCCTCATGGGTGTTGGCGTTGGTATCGGAAACATCTTTTCCACGCTCGTTGCCTCCATCGCCCGCAACCCGGCGGCCCGCGGTGAAGTCTTCGGCATCGGCATCCTGGGCTTCGCCCTGACGGAAGCCGTCGCGCTGTTCGCGCTGCTGATCGCGTTCCTCATCCTGTTCTCCTAAGACCGGTTTTCCGGGAGCCGGCTCCGGCCGGCTTCCGCGGTTTCAAGTGAGTACTGGAACGGAATTGGACGGCGGCATGACACGCTATCTCAAGAATTCGGCTGCGTTCGGCATCACCGGAGCGATTGCTCTGGCGGCCGAAGGTGCGCTGGCTGCCAGCGACGGCGGCGGGACCCTGCCGCAGCTCGATATCGGTACGTTCCCGACCCAGGTCTTCTGGCTCTTCGTCACGTTCATCGTGCTCTATATCGCGATGACGAAGATCGCGATCCCGCGCATCGAGTTCGTGCTTGAAGAACGGCACAGCAAGCTCGCGGAAGATCTCGACAAGGCCGGCAAGCTGAAGGCGGACGCCGAAGAGGTTCAGGCCAACTACGAGAAGGCGCTGGCGGATGCCCGCGGCTCGGCCCATGAACTGGTCGGCGCGGCCAAGGACGAAGCTTCCAAGGCGAACGCCAAGGCCGAGGCCGAAGCGGATGCCGCTGCTGTGAAGAAGGTCAAGGAAGCCGAGGCCAGCATCGAGGCCGCGCGCACCGAAGCCCTCTCCAACGTCAAGGACGTGGTGAGCGAGGTTGCCGGTGAAGCGGTCCAGAAGCTGATCGGCGTCAAGGTCACCAAGACCGAGCTCAACAAGGCCGTGGCCGCAGCGATGGAGGCAAAATAATGCTCCAGGATCCGACTTTCTGGGTCGCGATTGCCTTCGTCATCTTCGTCGTCCTGGCGATCAAGCCGGTGGTCTCGAAGGTTGGCGGCATGCTGGACGAGAAGTCCGCTGCGATCGCGGCTCAACTGCAGGAAGCAGAGTCCCTGCGCGAAGACGCTCAGGCGGCGCTCGCCAATTACCAGCGCCTGCAGCGCGACGCTCTCAAGGAAGCCGAAGAGATCGTTTCGCATGCAAAGGAAGAGGCCGCCCGCATCCGCAAGGAAGCGAAAGAGCACCTCGCCGAGACCCTGAAGCGCCGGGAAGAGCAGGCGGCCGAGAAAATCGCCCGCGCCGAGGCCCAGGCCCTGCAGGACGTGCGCAATCAGGCAGTCGAACTTGCCATGGCCGCGACCGGCAAGCTGCTGGCGGACAAGGTGACCCCCGAGGTCAATGCCAAGATCCTGAAAAGCGCGGTAGACGAGCTTCCGAACCGTCTCCAGTAAATTGCTTAGACGAGCACTGAAAGAGCCCCGCTTCGGCGGGGCTTTTTTGTATTGCGGTCAGAGGAAATTGCGGGGAATGGCTTCCTCGAAATCCTTCTCGAAGATAAGCGCGCCGCTCTCGTAGGCCTCGATCCGCCCTGTGACGTGGAAATGCGTCGCATCGCCGGTGAGCGTGCAATAGGTCTCCGTGCTCACCTGCCAGTCCTCGCGCGAGAGGTCCTGGCTCCAGTGCGTCTCCATGCGGGCGCTGAGCGGATCACCGGGCCGGATCGTGTAGCTCTCGCGGGCGATATGTCCGGTCGTCAGGTCCAGTTCGACGATCCTGTCGCGGCCGAAATCGTCGAAGATCTCGATCCGCTGCAGGCCGCTTTCCACGTCGGTGATCACCGTCCGTGTGTTCGTCGCGGGGCGCAGGATCTCCTTCTCCAGCGGCGGCGCGGCTTCGGCCTCTTCGAAGGGTTCATAAGGCTTGGCCAGGTGCTCGGCGCGCCGTTCGGGCAGGTTGAGCGTGCTCGTGCCCGTCGAGAGAGTGAGCGTGACCGGTTCGGGCGCCGGCCAGATCATCGGCCAGTAGTTGGTCGAAAGCGCGAGGCGGATTCGGTGTCCCTCCGGCACCGCGTAGGCGACGTCGTCGAGCTTGAGGCTGATGCGGTACGCCTGACCCGGCTTGAGCGCTTCGGGCGTCTCGTGGCTGTTCCTGTGTGTCAGGTTCAGCACGCCGTAGGTGATCCGGGTGGAGGTCCCGTCCGGCGCGATGTCGTTCAGTCGTGCGATAAGGTGCGCGACCGGTCTGTCGCTCGAGAGTTCGAGGTCGAGTTCCGCCGCGCCGAGGATTTCGAAGTCGGTCTCCAGCGGAGCCGTGTCGAAGCAGAGCGAGCCCGCATCGTCGACCCGCTGGTCGGTCGGACCCTCGGGGCCGAGCCAGATCATGCAGTACTCCCCGCCCGCCTGACCGACGGTTTCGGGCGAGCGGATGATCGCTTTCCCGGTCGTGCCCGGGGTCTCCGACAGAGTCCCGTCCGTCAGGTGATAGCGTTTCGGTGTCACGTTCGGCGAGGGCCAGGCGGGTTCGGCGCACCAGCGGCCGTCGCGAACCCTGTAGGCGGCCTTCGGCGGGGCCGAGGCCTGCATATAGACCCGGAGCATCGGGTCGGCCTCGACGCTCCGGTCGAGGCCCTTCAGCCACTGGTCCCACCAGCGCAACGCTTCCTGCAGGAAGCCGATGGCGGGACCGGGCACGGCAAAATGCGGATATTTGTGCAGCCAGGGTCCAATGATGCCGCGGCGGAAGCCGGGAAGCTTCTCCAGCATCCGCGGGACGGCGTTGCTGTAGGCATCCGACCAGCCGCCGACCGCGAGCACCGGAATATCGACCTTGCTGTAATCCTCGCAGATCGAGCCGTGCTTCCAGAACGCGTCCCGGGTCTGGTGTTTCAGCCAGTTGGCGATCAGCAGCGGTTCCGCCTCCAGCCGTTTCAGCCAGGTCTCACGCCAGCTCTCGCCGACGAGGGCGGGATCCGGCGGGCGGGACGAGTAGGAGAGCATGGTCGAGGACCAGCCCATATTCTCGTTCAGCATCGCCCCGCCCTTGTAGTGGATGTCGTCCGCGTAGCGATCGTCGGTCGAGCAGAGCGTGATGACGGCCTTCAGGGCGTCCGGTTGGCGGAAGGCAACCTGCAATCCGTTGAAGCCGCCCCAGGAGATGCCGATGATGCCGACCGCGCCGGAGCACCAGGGCTGCGCGACCAGCCAGTCGATCACCTCCAGGCAGTCGTCCTGTTCCTGGGCGAGGTACTCGTCCTCCATGATCCCCTCGGACTCGCCGTTGCCGCGCATGTCGACGCGGATCGCGGCATAGCCGTGACCGGCGAAATAGGGATGGGTCAGGGCGTCGCGCACCGAGGTGCCGTCGCGCTTGCGGTAGGGGAGATATTCGAGGATCGCCGGAACCGGCGCCTTCTCCGCGCCCTCAGGCAGCCAAATCCGGGCGGCGACGCGGCAGCCGTCGGAAAGTGTGATCCACGTGTTCTCGATTTCCCGCACCTGGTGCGGAAACTGGCCGACAATCTTCATCGGGACGTCCTCGGTCTTAGTGGTCGGCGGCTTTCAGCACCCGGCCCTGCTTTGCCTGTTCGGCCCGGTCTGCCAGCAGCTTGTCGAGCCAGTCCGGATCCATTTCCGGCACGGAGGAGAGCAGCAGGTCGGTGTAGTCGTGGTGCGGCGGCTTGAACATTTCCGTCTTCGGCCCGTGCTCGACAACCTTGCCCTGATACATGACCACCACCTCGTCGGCGATCGCCCGCACCGTGGCGAGGTCGTGGGTGATGAACATGTAGGAGAGGCCGAGATCGTCCTGCAGGCGCTGCAGCAGCTTCAGGATGTCTTCCGCGACCAACTGGTCGAGCGCGGAGGTCACCTCGTCGCAGATGATGAGCTGCGGCTCGGCGGCGAGCGCCCGGGCGATGCAGATGCGCTGCTTCTGCCCGCCCGAGAGTTCCGTCGTCAAACGGTCGATATAGTCATCGGGATCGAGCTCGATCATGGTCAGAAGTTCGCGCACCCGGTCCTCGAGCTGTTTGCCCGTGAGGCCGAGATAGAAACTGACCGGGCGGCCGATCACGTCGCGGATGCGCTGGCGCGGGTTCAGTGCCGTGTCGGGCATCTGGTAGATCATCTGCATGCGGCGGAGCTGGTCCTTGCCGCGCTGCTTGTAGCTGAGCGGCATCTCCTCGCCGTCGTAGCTCACGGCCCCGCTCTTCGCGGGCAGCAGTCCGGTGATGACCCGGGCGAGCGTGCTCTTGCCCGAGCCGGACTCGCCGACGATCGCAACGGTGCGCTTGCGATGGATATCGACCGAGACACCATGCAACACCGGCACGTCGCCATAGGCGGCGGTCACGTTGTCGACCTTGAGCAGCGGGGCCTCCCCGGCCGGTATGGGATGTTCCGGGCGCCGGAAGCTGCGCACCGAGAGCAGGTCGCGCGTGTAGTCTTCCTTGGGCGCCGCCAGCATGGCGCGGGTCTCGCCTTCCTCGACCAGGTTGCCGTGGCGCAGAACCATGATCCGGTCGGCCATCTGGGCCACCACGGCAAGGTCGTGGGTAATATAGATCGCCGCCGTGTCGAAGGCCTCGACCGCGTCGCGGATCGCCGCCAGAACCTCGATCTGGGTGGTGACGTCGAGCGCCGTGGTCGGCTCGTCGAAGATGATCAGGTCCGGCTTGCAGGACATCGCCATCGCGGTCATTGCGCGTTGCAGCTGACCGCCGGAAACCTGGTGCGGGTAGCGCAGGCCGATGCCGTCCGGATCCGGGAGCTGCAGGCGGGCGAAGAGGGCCTTCGCCTCCTCCTCGGACTGCGCCCTGCTGCTGAGCCCGTGCTGGACCGGCGCTTCGGTGAACTGGTCGATCAGCCGGTGCGCCGGGTTGAAGGCCGCCGCCGCGCTCTGCGCCACATAGGCGATGCGAGCGCCCCAGATCTTGCGCTTCTCGTCCTCTCCGGCTTTGGCGAGATCGGTGCCGTCGAACAGGATCTCTCCACCGGTGATGCGGCAGCCGTCGCGGGCGAAGCCCATGGCAGCGAGGCCGATGGTGGATTTGCCGGCCCCGGACTCGCCGATCAGGCCGAGCACCTCTCCCTTGTGGAGGTCGAGATCGACGCCGTGCACGATCTCGGTCCAGTGGTCGCCGCTCTGGCCCTCGATGCGCAGCCCGCGGATGCGGACGAGGATGTCCTTGTCGTTGTGCTCGCTCATTCCTTCAATCCGCTTGCCTTGTGGAGGAACCAGTCGACGACGAAATTGACCGCGACCGTCAGCAGCGCGATGGCGGCTGCCGGCATCAGCGGCGTGATGTCTCCGAAGGTGATCAGGGTCGCGTTGTCACGGACCATGGAGCCCCAGTCGGCGGTCGGCGGCTGGATGCCGAGGCCGAGGAAGCTGAGGGCGCTGATGAAGAGGAAGACGAAGCAGAAGCGCAGGCCGAATTCCGCCACAAGCGGCGGCAGGGCGTTCGGCAGCACCTCGCGCGTCATGATCCACCAGAGGCCCTCGCCGCGGAGGCGCGCGGCCTCGACATAATCCATCACCACGATCCCCATGGCGACGGCGCGGGCGAGCCGGAAGACCCGGGTCGATTCCAGCACCGCGATGACCAGCACCATGTTGGTGATCGAGGTGCCGACGATGGTCAGGACCAGAAGGCCGAAGATCAGCGCCGGGATCGCCATCAGAACGTCGACGATGCGGGAGAGCAACTGGTCGACCCAGCCCGAGATCGTCGCCGCGAGGAAGCCGGTGACGGAGCCGAGAAGGAAGGCGAGCGCGGTCGTGAGGAACGCGATGCCGATCGTGTTCCGCGCGCCGTAAATCAGCCGGGTGAGCATGTCCCGGCCGAGGCTGTCCGTGCCGAGCACGAAGCCTTCGCCCCAAGGTTCGAACTCCGCCCCGACGATTTCGGTTTCGCCGTACGGCGTGAGGACCGGGGCGAAGATCGCGATGAAGCTGTAGGCGAAGATGATAAAGAGCCCGAACAGCGCCGTCGGCGGCGCGCTCCGAAGCAGTCTGAGAGTGGCGTCCATGGTCTCCCCTCCCTCAGCGCGGATGCAGCAGACGCGGGTTTGTCAGGATCGACAGGATATCCGCGAGCAGGTTGAGAAGGACGTAGGTCCCGGCGAAGATCATGGCCGAGGCCTGCACCACGGGAAGATCCCGCTTCGAGACGCTGTCGACCATGAGCTGGCCGAGCCCCGGATAGACGAACACCACCTCGACGACGACCACACCGACGATCAGGTAGGCGAGGTTGATCACCACCACGTTGATGATCGGCGCCAGCGCATTCGGCAAGGCGTGCTTCACGATGATCCGGGCGCGCGAGAGGCCTTTCAGGTTGGCCATCTCGATATAGGGGCTGGCCAGCAGGTTGATGATCGCGGCGCGTGTCATCCGCATCATGTGCGCGACCACGACGAGGGTCAGCGTCAGCGCGGGCAGCAGCACCTTGTAGACCTTGTCCCAGAACGGCGTCGCGTCGCTGATATTGGCGATCGACGGGAATACGGGATAGGTCACCGCGAGGAAGAAGATCAGGATGTAGGCGACGAAGAACTCGGGAAAGGAGATCGAGCTCAGGGTCACCACGTTCACCGCGCGATCGTAGAAGGAATAGCGGTAGAGCGCCGCGAGCACCCCGAGCGTCAGCGCCAGCGGCACCGAGATCGCGGCGGCGGTCACGGCGAGGAACAGCGTGTTGCCGAAGCGCAGGCCGATCAGCTCGGAAATCTCGCGCTTGTTGGCGAGCGAGCGGCCCATGTCGCCCTGGAGCATGTTCCAGAGCCATTCGACATAGCGGATGTGCGCCGGCACATCGAGGCCGAGCTCGCGCCGGAAGGCGGCCACGGTTTCGGGAGTCGCGCCCTGGCCGAGGATTTCCTCGGCGATGTCGCCCGGCAGCAATTCGATGCCGAGGAAGATGATGAGCGAGACGACGAACAGCGTCAGGAAGCCCAGCGCAAAGCGCTGGGCGACCATTTTCATGATTTGTGCCATGGAACTCTGTTCCGGAACGTCGCGGGTTTACGCGAAGGACCAGCGTTCCGCGAACTTGGCGCCGTCGAGCTCCCAGTTCCCCGCCATCTGCTCCGACGGCAGGATCTTGTCCGAGGCCGCGAACACGTAGTTCGCGAACATCGGGACGACGACACCGCCCTCGTTGCTGACGATTTCCTGCATCTCGTAATACATCGTCCGGCGCTTGTCGCTGTCGAGCTCGGCGCGGGCCGCGAGAAGCAGCTCGTTAAACCGGTCGTGCTTCCAGAACGTGTCGTTCCAGTCCGCACCGGCGGCATAGGCGGTCGTGAACATCCAGTCCTCGGTCGGACGGCCGCCCCAATAGCAGGCGCCCCAGCCCTTCTTCATCCAGACGTTCGACCAATAGCCGTCGTTCGGCTCGCGCACGACCTCGATATTGATACCGGCCTTGGCCGCGTGTTCCTTGTAGAGCACCGCCGCGTCGACCGCGCCCGGGAAGGCCGCGTCGGCAGCCGAGAGCTGGATCACGGTGCCGTCCATGCCGGCCTTCTTGAAGTGGAACTTCGCCTTGTCCGGATCGTAGCTGCGCTGCGCCAGACCGTCGGCATGATACTGGTTGGTCGGGCTGATCGGATGGTCGTTGCCGACCACACCGTGGCCGCGCAGGATCTTCTTCACCAGCTCGTCACGGTCGAGCGCGTATTTCAGCGCGAGACGCAGCTCGTTGTTGTCGAACGGCGCCGTGTCCGTGCGCATCGGGAAGGTGTAGTGCTTGTAGCCCACCGTCTCCATGACGTTGATGCCGGGCTTGCGCTTCAGCAGATGCACGGTCTTCAGGTCTGCACGGTCCATCATGTCGATCTCGCCGGTGGTCAGCGCGTTCTGGCGCGCCGCAAGGTCGATGATGGTGATCATTTCGACCTGATCGAAATGGCCCCGGTCGGACTTGAAGTAGTTCTTGTTCTTGTTCGCCATGAAGCGGACGCCCGGCTCGTAGTTCTCAAGCACGTAGCCGCCGGTGCCGATGCCTTCGGTCGGATCGATCTTGCCGTCCTTCGAGGGCTTGATGGCGATGTGGTAGTCGCTGATGACATACGGGAAATCGGCATTGCCGGATTCCAGCTCGATCACGACCTCATGCTTGCCGTCGGCCTTGATGGAGGTCACCTGCTTCAGCAGGGACTTGGCCGGCGATTTCGTGTCTTCGCCCATGTGGTACTGGATGGAGGCGATGACGTCTTCCGCCTCGAGGCTCTTGCCGTTGTGGAACTCGACGCCCTT
Source organism: Nisaea sp. (assembly GCF_017640745.1). GTDB lineage: Bacteria > Pseudomonadota > Alphaproteobacteria > Thalassobaculales > Thalassobaculaceae > Nisaea. The sequence continues at coordinate 85,543 of NZ_JAEPQA010000002.1, forward strand.
GCGCAGCTTGAAGCTCCAGGTCTTGGCGTCCGGGGAGGCTTCCCAGCTCTCGGCCAGTTCAGGCTTCACGCCGCCCGTGTGGTCGACTTCGCCGAGATGGTTGAAAAGCGTGTAGTCCATCGAGAGGGAAAAGCCGTTCTCCCAGGTCGCGGGGTCGAGGGAGTCGGTGGTCGAACCGTGGCCGATGCCGGCGCGCAGGTGACCGCCCTTCTTGGCGGCGTAGGCTTTCCGGCCCATCAGGGCAGACGTGGACGCAGCCGTGATGCCGAGCGCGGCCGTGCCGCCGAGAAAACCACGGCGGGAAACGTCGCCGGACAGCGGCGCTGTCAGCTTTTTGTTGGATGTCATGAGAGCCTCCTGTTTGCTCACTTTTTGAGGCGCCATGCATTTTTGATTGCTTTGTTTGGCGCCGATTGGGTCGCGAACCGACCGCATATTCGACGGCTCAATAGTACGGGAAGTCGGATTTAAATCAACAATGTCGCTTGTGGTTTCGCGCGTGGCGCGAGAAAGGCCGGAAGTTCAATTCGATGGCGGCCCGGCCCCGGCCTGTTGTAAGGAAGGGCCCGGAATCGCTCGGAAGGGATCGCATGTCGCGCAAATCGGACCGCACGAAAGTCAGCCTGACGGACGAGGCCTCGCTCTCGCTTATGAAGCGAGTGGTGCGGGAGCTGGTCCGGCCTTATATGGGCCGGCTATTCCTCGCGCTGATCTGCATGGTCCTCGTCGCCGGGGCGACCGCGGCCTCCGCCTGGCTGATGGATCCGATGGTGAACAAGATCTTCATCGAGAAGGATCTGTCGGTGCTGTGGCTGGTCGCCGGGGCGGTGATCGCCACCTTCTTCGTGAAGAGCGTGGCGACCTATGCCCAGGAAGTGCTGGTCGGCTATGTCGGCCAGCGGGTCGTTGCCGATACCCAGGCGCGTCTCTACCGGCACCTGATCAATCTCGATCTCGGGCTCTTCCAGGACCGGCACAGCGGTACGCTGATCTCGCACTTCACCTTTGATATCAACACCATGCGCAACGCCGTGGCGAACGCGCTGGTCGGCCTCGGGCGGGACAGTCTCTCGGTGATCTTCTTGGTCGGGGTGATGTTCTATCAGGAGTGGCTGCTTGCCTGCATAACCTTCGTCGTGGCGCCGCTCTCGGCCTATCCGATCCGCCAGCTCGGCAAGCGCATGCGCCGGGTCTCGGCGGAGACGCAGGAGGAGATGGGTTCGATGACCACCCTGCTGACGCAGGGTTTCCAGGGCATCCGGATGATCAAGTCCTACGGTCTCGAGACCCATCAGGCCGGCCGGATCCAGCAGCTCGTCGAGCGCCTCTTCAAGCTGAACTACCGGGGTATACGGGTGAAGGCGGCGCCGCAGCCGATCATCGACTTTCTCGGTGGCGTCGCGGTCGCCGCGGTCATTCTCTATGGCGGCGCGCGGGTGATCGAGGGACACACCTCACCGGGCGCATTCTTCTCCTTCATCGCCGCGACGCTGATGGCCTATCAGCCGCTGCGCGCCCTCGGCAAGATCAACACCAACCTGCAGGAAGGCCTCGCGGCGGCACAGCGCGTCTTTGCGCTGCTCGACCGTGAGTCCTCGATCCGCAACGCGCCGGACGCGAAGCCGTTGCCGCGCATGGCGGGTTCGGTCGTGTTCGACGATGTCCGGTTTTCCTATGAGGTCGGCGTGGATGCGGAGCGGGACATTGCGCTGAGGGGCGTAAGCTTCGAGGCGCCGTCGGGCAAGGTCACCGCTTTGGTCGGGCCGTCCGGCGCCGGCAAGAGCACGGTGTTCTCGATGATCCCGCGGTTCTACGATCCGGCGGGCGGAACGGTGCGCGTGAACGGCGAGGATATTCGGACCGTCACCCTGGAGAGCCTCCGGGAGTCGCTGGCGATCGTCAGCCAGGACGTGGTCCTCTTCGACGACAGCGTGATCAATAACATCCGGTTCGGCCGGCTCGACGCCAGCGACGAGGAAGTCCGTGCGGCCGCACGGGCGGCGGCGGCGGATGAGTTCATCTCGGCGATGCCGAACGGCTACGAGACGGTGATCGGCGAGCAGGGCACGAAGCTCTCCGGCGGTCAGCGCCAGCGCCTCGCGATCGCCCGGGCGATCCTTAAGGACGCGCCGATCCTGCTGCTCGACGAGGCGACCAGCGCGCTCGACACAGAGTCCGAGCGGCAGATCCAGACGGCGCTGAACGAGCTGATGAAGGGCCGTACGACGCTGGTCATCGCGCACCGTCTCTCGACGATCCAGCATGCCGACGTCATTCACGTCTTTGACGCTGGCAAGGTGGTCGAAAGCGGCGACCATGCGGCCCTGCTCGCCAGGGGCGGGCTCTATGCCCATCTGCACGGTTTGCAGTTCGGCCCGGCGGACCAGGCGGCAAGGGCCGGGGAATAGAAGGAACGTGTCAGTCCGGCCAGCGCTTGTGGACCCAGAACCATTCCGACGGACGTTCGCGCACCCAGTCCTCGATCAGTGACGTCGCGGCCTGCGTCAGGCTCCTGACGTCTTCCGCATGGTCTCCGCTGTCGGGTTTCTCCATCGGCGGCAGCACGGTCAGCCGGAAATGCGCGCCGCCGAGCCGTTCGATCCGGGTCGGGACGACGTCGCAGCCGAGCTTGAGGGCGAATTCGGCGAAAGCGCTGGGTGTCATCGCCTCGCGGCCGAAAAAAGAAACAGGGATCCCCTCGCGCAGTTTCTGGTCGATCAGCATTGCGACCGGCCGGTCCTGTCTCAGAACCCGAAGCAGCTCGCGTCCGGCGGAAGGCCCCTTGGCGATCAGGCTCATTTGCGGATGCGTCAGCCGGTCCTCGAACACGGAAGCGAGATAGGGATTGTTCGGGCGGCGATAGACGGAACTCAGATAGACGCCATGAAGGGCGCCGACGATCGGCATGATTTCCCAATTGGCGAGATGCGCGGAGACGAAGATCGCCGGCCGCGGTTTGGCGGCAAGTGCCTCGATGAAGCCGGTGCCGAGCAGTTCGACGCGCCGGCCGGCCTCGCGCCCGATCCTTTCGTGATGAGGATATTCGCCGGCCGTCCGTCCGAGATTGTCCCACATGCCCGAGAGGATCCGGCCGATCCCGGCGCTGTCTTTCTCCGGGAAGGCAAGTTCGAGATTGCGGCGCGCAACCTTGTGTGCGGGCAGCATGGGGCCGACACAGCGCATGACGGCGCCTCCGAGCCAGGACGAAAAGTCGAGAGGCAGTTGGCGCAGCAGGACGAGCAGGCCGCGAACGAGCCAGGCTTCGAGCCGGAACCTCAGTTTTTTCAAAGGATGAACGGTCACGCAGCCCTAGTAGCGCATGGCCGGGCGCCGTGCCAGTGGATTTGACCACGTTCCCTGCCGGAACCGGAGGCCGCCGGGCAGCCTCCGGTCGAGGCGGAGGTTATTCGGCGGCTTCGGCCGGAATGTCGACGATCTCGCCGCGGCCCGGGTAGTCCTTCGCGATCACGAAATCGAGGGCTTTCAGGATCGCGCCGAAATCCGGCCGTGCGAACGGCATGGTCTGCACCGTGGCGAAATAGAGCTCGCCATTCGGCCGGACCAGGAACAGGCCGGGTTCGACGAACAGGCTCGGTTCCTCGATGCCGACCGAGGTCTTGCCGCGGCCGGAGGAGATATAGAGCCCCCATTCGCGCGCCTTCCGGAGCGTCAGGCCGTAGCCCATGGTCAGGTTTTCGAGCTTCCAGTCTTCCCTGGCCTGCTTGGCGCGCGCCTCGTCGTCGCTCGAGAGAACGATCACCTCGACGCCGCGTTCCCTGAAGTCGGCGAGCTTGCGGTCGAGATCCTTCAGGTAATTGCCGCAGATCGGGCAATGCAGGCCGCGATAGACGACGACCATGGTGAAATTCTCAGGCTTGGAATCGGAGAGGCTCCAGGTCCCGCCGTCGAGTGTCGGGATCGACAATGCGGGAACCAGCTTGCGGGGAAAGAGGGGGGTGAGCTGCGACATGGGATGTTCCTTGGGGATGGGGCGTTCGGATAATTATGGAACATTCATTCCAAAACACAACAAGGAGATAGCTGCGAAATCGGAACGGGTCTCGTCGGCGCGAAGGAGGTGAGGGGCTGGGCGTTCGAGGGAAGGCTTATTCGGCCGCTGCCGGCAGGTCCGGTTTGCGGTCTTCGAGCACGGACATGGCGCTGTCCACCACGTCGCGCAGAGTCGCGACATCGGCATCCGCGCGGGCGAGCACGCGCAATCCGTTCGTCGTCGCCGTCAGGAAGCGGGCGAGCGCCCGGATGTCCTGACCGCGGGCGATGTCGCCGGCCTGCTGCGCCCTCAGGAGGGCGCGGTAGAAGGTATCCTCGACCCGGGCGAAGCTCTTGCGCAGGGTCTCGCCGATGACGGCATCGTGCGGCGCGAGTTCGACCACGGAATTCGTGATCAGGCATCCGAGTTCGCGTCCGTCGCCGACGGAAAACTCGACCAGTCCTTCGAAATAGTCCCTGATCCCGGTCACCGGGTGCTCGGCTTCGCTGACTTTCCTCAGCCGTTCTGTGCTGACGCTGGAAATGTAGTGCTGAACGGCGGCCTGAAAGAGGCCGCGCTTGTCGCCGAAGGTGTCGTACATCGAGCCCCGGTTGATCCCGGTCGCCTCGACCAGATCCTGCACGGACGTCGCCTCGTATCCGCGGCGCCAGAATGCCCGCATCGCGTTTTCCAGGACTTCTGCCCGGTCGAACTCTTTCTGTCTTGCCATGAGGTTAGGATGATCTCTGAGCGGGGATTGTCAAGAATGGGCGGAACACACGTTCTTTCATGCGTCAGGTGTCACTAAAAACTCATTAATAGTCCAAACAATATCGCGTGAGACGGCCGTGGCGCCCGACGGGATCGAGTATAGCCCATGGCTGGGCAATGATTATGCCTATCGCTGAAAGAGGTCTGGTGCGGATGTGTCACCGCTCGCGGAAATCTAGCCCTCGTCTGTTTGGCACAGCCCGGTCTGCCGAAGCGCTTCCCAGAGCGCGATCGAGGCGCTGACCGCGATGTTGAGGGAGCGCAGGCCGCGCCGCATGGGAATCAGCACCCGCGCGTCGGCGGCGGCGTGAACCTCGTCCGGAACGCCGGCCGATTCCCGTCCGAAGAGCAGAGTATCGCTTTCGGAAAAACTGAATTCCTGCAACGGGACCGACGCCTTGGTGGTCAGCAGCACGAGGCGCCCCGGCCCCGTTTTCTCCCGGAAACGCTCCCAGGAAACATGCCGGTTCCAGTCGACGTGATCGACGTAATCCATACCGGCTCTGCGCATCCGTGCATCGCTCAGGGCGAAGCCGCAGGGCTCTATGATATCGACCCCGACGCCGAAGCAGGCCGCGAGGCGGAGGATGGTTCCGGTATTCTGTGGGATATCCGGTTGATAGAGCGCAATTCGCACGGTTTGACGCCTATTGCTCGCGAGAGGTTAGGGAGACTTTGCAATTGGGTTCAGGGGGTAGTATAGGACGGAGCAATGACGTCGGAGCAGGCTAGAATTCCTGCCGGTCGCGCGCGACCTTGTGTCGCACTCACCGCGGTGGGGGACGGGATAAGTTCCCTGTCGAATTAAAAGTGGGCGAGAGGTGCTGAATTACAATGGCTGAGATGGAAGAAGGCGCGACACGGCGCGACTTTATCAACGTCGCCAGCGGTGCCGTCGGTGCAGTTGGCGCCGCGGCCGCAGTATGGCCGTTCATCAATCAGATGAACCCTGCTGCCGATACGCTGGCCCTCGCGAGCACGGAGGTTGATCTCTCCGCGATCGAAGTGGGCATGTCGATCACCGTGGTCTGGCGCGGCAAACCGGTTTTCATCCGTCACCGCACGGAAGAGGAAATCAAGGAAGCGGAAGCGGTCGATCTCGGCGATCTGCCCGATCCGACCCCGGATGCGCAGCGGGTCGAGAAGCCGGAATGGCTGATCCTCGTCGGCATCTGCACCCACCTCGGCTGCGTGCCGCTCGGCCAGAAGACGACCGAGCCGCGCGGCGATTACGGCGGGTGGTTCTGCCCCTGTCACGGCTCTCACTACGACACCTCCGGTCGTATCCGTAAAGGCCCGGCGCCGGCCAACCTTCCCGTGCCGCCCTATGCCTTTACCGGCGACGCCGCGATTAGAATCGGTTGAGGAGGCTGATCGATGAGCACTGCTAACTTCTCCAATCCGGTTGTCCGGTGGATCGACCACCGCCTGCCGATCTTCAGCTTCCTGCATCACGAAGCGCACGAATACCCGACCCCGAAGAACCTCAGCTACTGGTGGAACTTCGGCTCGCTCGCCGGGATCATGCTCGTCATCATGCTGGTGACCGGCATCACGCTCGCGATGCACTACACGCCGCATGTGGACTACGCCTTCGACTCCGTCGAGCGCATCATGCGCGACGTCAATTCGGGCTGGCTGATCCGCTACATCCACATGAACGGCGCCAGCTTCTTCTTCATCGCCGTCTACATCCACATCTTCCGCGGCCTCTATTACGGCTCCTACAAGGCGCCGCGCGAGCTGCTCTGGATGCTGGGCGTCGTGATCATGCTGCTGATGATGGCCACCGCCTTCATGGGCTACGTGCTTCCCTGGGGCCAGATGAGCTTCTGGGGCGCCACCGTCATCACCAACCTGTTCTCCGCGATCCCGGTCGTCGGCGACAGCATCGTGACCTGGCTGTGGGGCGGTTTCTCGGTCGACAACCCGACCCTCAACCGGTTCTTCGCCCTGCATTACCTGCTGCCGTTCGTGATCTTCGCGGTCGTCGTGCTGCATATCGTGGCGCTGCACCGTTTCGGCTCGAACAACCCGCTCGGGATCGACGTGAAGGGCCCGCAGGACACCATTCCGTTCCACCCGTACTACACGATCAAGGACATGTTCGGCCTCGCCGTCTTCCTGATCCCGTTCTGCGGTTTCGTGTTCTTCGCGCCGAACTTCCTCGGGCATCCGGACAACTACATTCCGGCCAACCCGCTGGTGACCCCGGCGTACATCGTTCCGGAGTGGTACTTCCTGCCGTTCTACGCGATCCTGCGCGCCGTTCCGGACAAGCTGCTCGGCGTTCTGGCCATGTTCGGCGCCATCGCGGTGCTGTTCATCCTGCCGTGGCTCGACCGTTCGCCGGTCCGCAGCGGCAAGTTCCGCCCGGTCTTCAAGATCTTCTTCTGGCTGCTGTTCCTCGACTGCATCCTGCTGACCTGGCTCGGCGGCAAGCCGGCGGAAGGCGTCTATGTCATCGCGGCCCGCTTCGCGACCGCATACTACTTCTTCTACTTCCTGATCGCGCTGCCGCTGCTCTCGATCTTCGAGACACCGAAGCCGCTCCCCAAGAGCATCAGTGAGTCCGTTCTCGGCGGTGCCGGAGGACCAGCCGCAGCACCGGCTGCCGCGAAGGAGAAAGCATAATGGGTATCAAGTCTCTGATCGCGGCCACCGCTACCGTCGCCGTTCTCGCCCTGGGCGGCACCCAGCCGGCGAATGCCGCCGGTGAAGCCGTTGCCCTGCCGAAGCAGGACTGGTCGTTCAATGGCATCTTCGGCACGGTCGACCGGGCAGCGGCCCAGCGCGGTCTGCAGGTCTACCGGGAAGTCTGCGCGACCTGCCACTCGCTCGACTATATCGCCTTCCGCAACCTGACCGATCTCGGGTATTCGGAAGACGAGGTGAAGGCGATCGCGGCCGAGTACGAGGTCCAGGACGGCCCGAATGACGAAGGTGAGATGTTCACCCGTCCGGGCACGCCCGCCGACCGTTTCCCGGCACCGTTCCCGAACGAGAAGGCGGCGCGTGCCTCCAATGGCGGCGCCTATCCGCCGGACCTCTCGCTCATCGTAGATGCGCGGGCCGGTTTCGAGGATTACGTCTACGGCGTGCTGATCGGCTACGAGGAAGCGCCGGCCGGTGTCACGATGATGGCCGGGATGAACTACAACAAGTACTTCCCGGGTCACCAGATCGCCATGGCGCAGCCGCTCTATGAAGACGGCGTGACCTATGCGGACGGTACCAAGGCCTCCATCGACCAGATGGCGAAGGATGTGACCACCTTCCTCGCCTGGGCGGCCGAGCCGAACATGGAAACCCGCAAGCGGACCGGCATCGCGGTGATCCTGTTCCTGATCGTGCTCTCCGGCCTGTTCTATGCTTCCAAGCGGAAGATCTGGGCCGACGTGCACTGATCCAGCCGACATCTCTTAGAAAGTAGGCCGCGTCCCCGGACGCGGCCTTTTCTTTTGCGATTGGCAAGTCTGTGTCCTTCGGCTACCCAGAAACCGGACAGCAATCTGGATGGGCGATATCATGACGGACCTGACACGCGACGCGGTGCTCGGCTTTATCGGCGGCAGTGGGATCTACGAGATTGACGGGCTGGCCAACACGCGCTGGGAGACGGTCACGTCGCCATTCGGCACGCCGTCCGACCAGCTCCTGTTCGGTGAGCTCGACGGCCAGAAGCTGGTCTTCCTGCCGCGCCACGGCCGGGGCCACAAGCTGAACCCGTCCGGGATCAACTACCGCGCCAATATTGACGCGATGAAGCGGGCCGGCGTCACGGACATCGTCTCTCTCAGTGCCGTCGGCTCCCTCAAGGAAGAATACGCGCCGGGCCATTTCGTGCTGATCGACCAGTTCATCGACCGCACCTTCGCGCGCGAGAAGACCTTCTTCACCAACGGCTGCGCAGCGCATGTCTCCTTCAGCCATCCGGTCTCGGCGCGGATCCAGGCGGCGCTGGCGGCGGCCTGCGAGCAGCTCGGCCTGCCCTATAGCGTGAACGGGACCTATATCTGCATGGAAGGTCCGCAATTCTCCACCTATGCCGAAAGCACGCTCTACCGTTCCTGGGGCTGCGACGTGATCGGGATGACCAACATGCCGGAGGCCAAGCTGGCCCGCGAGGCGGAGATTCCCTACGCCACCGTCGCCATGATCACGGATTACGACTGCTGGCATCCGGACCACGACAGCGTGACGGTCGAGCAGGTCATCAAGGTGCTGACCGGGAATGCGCAAAAGGCACGGGATCTGGTGCGCACCGTCGCCCCCATGCTGGCGAAGCGCCCGGAGGTGGACGAGCAGGGCGGCGACAACGCGCTGCAATTCGCCCTGATCACCCATCCGGACGCGCGCGATCCGGAAGTCGTCGCCAAGCTGGATGCGGTTGCGGGACGGGTTCTGAAAGGCTGATTGCGGACCGGCATGCAGGGCGGGTGGTGCTCCCGTCGATCGCGGGCTAAGATACCCGCGTCATGGCACGGACCTCACATCCATCCCCGTCGCGCCTCGGCGGGGTGGTGAATATCGGCACGGCACGGCTGGAGAACCTCTACCGCAAGGTCACGAAGGGGCAGCCGGAGAGCCCGCGTTCGCTCCATGTCAAAAGCATCCTCGCCATGCAGAATGGCCGTCATGCCGAAGCGGCGCAGCTGATCGGCATGGCCGCGGTACTCGACCCGTCGGATGCGGATCATCAGCGCCAGCTCGGCACGACCTGCTTCGAGGCCGGATGGCTGGAGCCCGCCGCGACCGCGCTCAACCGCTCGATCTATCTGAAACCGGACGATCCGGAGCCCTGGTTCACCCTCGGCCAGGTGTTCGACGCCGCCGGCAACCGCGACCATGCCCGCACCTGCTACGAGCAGTGCCTCGCCCTCAATCCGCGCTTCCACGATGCCCGCATCGCGATGGCAGAGCAGGATCTGGGGTAGGGGTTTTTCGCTCCGATACAATTCAGTCGTCACCCCGGCGCAGGCCGGGATGACGGTCGAGGATATTACCCCAACCGTTCCCGGATCTCGTCGTGGTGGGAAAAGATCTCGCTGGCGCCGGCGTCACGGAGCATTTCCGGCAGGTCCGCGTCGCCGCCGCTTTCCCCGACATAGCCCCAGGAGGTCATGCCGGCCTTGGTGGCCGCTGTGATGCCCGTGGTGCTGTCCTCGATGACCAGGCATTCGGAGGGTGCGGCGCCAAGACGTTCTGCGGCCAGGAGGAACATGTCCGGCGCCGGTTTGCCGCGCGCGACATGGTCGAGGGAGACCAGATGCGGGTCGAAATGCCTCAGCAGGCCGGTGTGGCGCAGCTTGCGTTCCAGCGAGGCAGCGCCGCTGTTTGATGCGACGGCCTTGGGCAGCGTCAGGGTGGAGAGCAGAGCGGCAATGCCCTCTGTCGGGGTCAGAGCGCGTTTGTATTCGGCCCAGGTCTCGTCCTTGATTCTGTCGAAGCAGCCGTCCGGCAGCGGCTTGCCGAACTTTTCCCGGTGCTCCTCTTCGACCAGCGCCAGGAACTGCGGCCAGGCTGCGCCCTTGAAGCGCTTGCTGTAGGCGTCCGGTTCGTAATTCAGGCCGAGCTCTCCGAGACGCCGGATATAGAACGCGCGGAGGATCGACTCGGAATTGATGAGGACGCCGTCGCAGTCGAAGATGATGGCCGAGAACATGACAGTCCGGTGCAGCAAGAGGCGGGAGACATGATTTAGGAGGTTAATCCGGAAATGTCACCGGTGCTGGCACGTTTTCACGAAACGACAACAACCGTCACCCCTGGCTGAGGCCGGGCCCAGAGGATTACAGAGACCGCTCTATGATCCCTGGATCCCGGCCTGCGACGGGATGACGGTGTATCGATGGCTCACATCGTGACTGGTTTTACGTTCTCCCGCACCCAGGCGGCGAGGCCGGTGAGGTCCTGGTCCCGGTGCAGCTGGCCGACGATCTGAACGCCGACCGGCATGCCCGAGATGCCCATCAGCGGCAGGGTGATCGCGGGCGCGCCGAGGGCCGAGGTCGCCGCGTTGAAGGCGGGCAGACCGGTCTGGTGCGTGATCCCCGGCTCGCCGGTGCTGCCCGTGCCGTCGAACGGCGGGGCGATTCCGACAGAGGAGAGGGTGATGCAGCCGTCCGCGAAGGGTGCCAGCGCCTTGAAGCGGGTACGCATCCGCTCGCGCTGGTCGAGCGCGGCCCGATAGTCCGCGAGGCTCATGTCCTCGGCGAGCGCGAGGCGCTGCTGCAGGCTCTCGCTCATCAGGCTGCGGTCCTTCTCGGCGAGATTGCGCAGGGACCAGCGCAGTTCCCAGCAGCAGATGTCGCGGGCGAGCTTCAGGCTTTCCGCCATCGCCACCTCGCAGGCGTCGATCGTCGGGCTGTCGGCCCGGGTGAGGATCTGGATATCCTGCCTGCGGAGCTGGTCCAGGATCTTTTCGAAGGCGGCGCGGGTGGTGCCGTCAAGCATCTCCCAGCCCTCGGTCTGCAGCAGGATAAGATGGGTCGGCTTCTTCGGTCCCGCCGGCGCTTCCTCGCCGTAGAGGCCGGGATAGCCCGCATCGCCGCCTGCCGTGGCCGCGATCTGGTAGGCGACCGCCCACATGTCCTCGAGCGAGCCCGCATGGACGCCGATATGGCTCTGGCTGAGCGTGCCGGCCCGCTCGCCCCGGTTCAGCGCGCCGAGCGTCGGCTTGATCGCGTAATTGCCGCAGAAGCTCGCCGGACGGATCACCGAGCCGACGACCTGCGAGCCGATGGTGGCGGGCACCATGCCGGCACCGATCGCCGCGGCCGAGCCGCTGGAGGAGCCGCCGGGCGTGCGGTCCGGATCGAACGGGTTGCGGGTCGGGCCGGGATGCGAGAATCCTAGCTCCGTCGTCACCGTCTTGCCGAGGATCACCGCGCCGGACATCCTCAGACCGTAGACGAGAGCGCTGTCGGCATGGGTCTCGTTGCCCTTGAAGAGCGGACTGCCCATTTCGGTCGGCATGTCCTTCGTCATGAAGAGGTCCTTGATGCCGACCGGCATGCCGTCGATGGGGGAAAGCTGTTTGCCGGCCTTGTAACGGGCACTCGCCTCGTCGGCCGCCTTGCGGGCGCCGTCGCGATTGATCGTGACCCAGGCCTGCACCTCCGGCTCGCGCGCCTCGATCACCTCGAGACAGCGCTCCAGATAGGCGCGCGGACTGTCGCTTCCGTCACGGAAGGCGGGAACCGCATCGTGGAAGGTGAGCAGTTTCTGGCTGGCCGGATCGTAGCTGCCGCTGGTCGCGGTCTGCTGGCGGTTGGCAACACTCATGCTTATGTTTCCCCCTGTCGTTTTTTATCGTTGGGTTCTTCTGAATCACTTAGGTGCGCATGGACCTCCTGACCACTTTGATCGCGCTTGCCGCCGCAATCCTGATCTTCGCGTTCGCGCGTCTTCAGGACCGCAAGGAACGGCTTCCAGGGAATGTTACCCTGATCCCCTATACGATGATCCAGATTTTTGCCGTCGTCACCTGCCTCGTGCTCGCGGCGCATCTGGTGACGCTGCTCTCGGGGGTGCCGTTCAAGGGGCGGTTCGCGGGGTAATGCGCCGCAATAAGTTCATGGTAATATTCTGAAAGACTATTGCTCTCTAAAACTTGGGTAATTGCGAATGGACAGCACAAAAGATTCTATGAGTATAAAGACTTTTTTCTTTTATCGAGGGTGGCTTTTTGGTTATGAGTCGCCAAAAATGGAAAATGGATTTGGATTGTTTTCTGGATTGATGGTATTTTTCTTTGTAATGCATTTGATAAATTTTTCATATTATCAAAAAATTGGTGAGAATTTTGGAGTTTTAATTTTTTTAATTCTAATTTTTTATTTTATATTGCATTTTCATTATTTTAAAATTTTGAGTTCGGGTTCGAAAATTGGTGAGTTTTTTGTTTTGTCGGAAAGGTACTGTCGCATATTAAATGACTCTTTGATTTCATTTGCCATCACAATTGTTATGGTTTGGGTAGGTTTGTCGATTTGTTTCTTGTTTATTGATCCGATCTGCAAAAATTTTACTCTTTTCAAGAGTGAATTGGGGGGGTGTGCGCCGATTTTGACCGCGGCGACATTCCTGCGCAGCTTATGTACCATGGTGACGTGCTGCTCTTGTCAGGAATTCTCTACGCGTTTTCTGCCGTGGTGGTGAGTGTTTTGGCAGTCGTTTCTGTGATTAGAAATAGAAAATTTATTAATTATAATTATTTTGATCTTCTGTCTAATTTGCGGTGTGTTGGATTTTGCGGATTTTATTTTTTGTATGTTTTGAGTTTCGTTTTGATTCCAGAGTTTGTGGGTATCAAGCATGGTAATTTTAATTATCCATTTGTATCGCAAGTGAAGCGGGAATTATTTTTGAATATATTTTTACTTATTCCAACCGGAATCATTTTATTTGTTTTCTTTTTAACGAGTATCTCGGTAGCAGTTTTGATTTCGATAAAGTTCCTTGATGAAAGGCCGTCAAATGCCGACTCCGCCTAGTGTGACGCCGGTGAGTTCGTCTTGAAAGGATAGTCGTGCGGACGGAAAATTGCGGTCGACGGCCTACTGATACCCGAGTTCCGACAGCATCGGTTCCGCCGCTTCGATCGCCGCCGCCTGTTCTTTTTCCGTGAGCTCCGCGCGCCAGCCACCGACGACGCCCTGGCGGTAATGCGAGCTGGCATCCGTCTCGCCGCGCTTGCGGCCGCCGGAGAGGCTCTCGAAGCTGGCTTTCTGGACCGCGGCCGCGACCAATTTCGGATCGTCCGGTGCGCCGAGGAAGCGGAACAGCTTTGCCGCCGTATTCTCAGCGTCCGCATGCAGGTCCTCGTACCGCACCTCCAAGAAGGCATGGCCCGCTGCGAGCTTGCGCGCCTCCAGAATCCGGTTGCGCCACTGTTCGCAATAGGAGGGGATGTAGTCCTCGCGCGAAATGTGCCCGACCAGTTTCGAATTGAAGCGGATATAGCCCGAGACCGCGCCGTCGCGCGGATCGCGGATGACATGGATGACGCGCGCTTCCGGATAGATCTGCCAGATGCGGCGGAGACTGGTTATGTTGTCCGGCGTCTTCTCGCCGACCGTGACCAGATCGGCGACATCCTTGTCCCCGAGATTGGCGCCGGCGAGGGAGGCGAAGGAGGCCTTGAAGATCGGTCCCATATGGACGCCCCGGAGCCCGTTGACGCCCGGCCCCCAAGTGTCGACCAGGTCGTGACGGCGCCGGCTGTAGCTCTTAAGCATCTCATAGAGATTCGGGATCATGTCCTCGAAGAAGCGCGACTCGCCCATGCAGAGCACGTTCGGATGAGCGTTCAGCAATTGCTGCATCCAGGTCGTCCCGGACCGCGGCATGCCGCCGACAAAGAAGACCGGGAGTTCCAGCAGACGGGCATGGACCGCGTCGAACGGATCGGGCATTCAGTCGTCCTCGAAGGAGTCGGATCCGAAGCCTTCCGGACCCGGTCCCGCTCATATGTGTTTCGCGGGCCGCAATCTAGACCAGGTCAGCGTCCCCGGAAAACCGGCTTTCGCTTTTCCATGAAGGCAGTCCGTCCCTCGACATAGTCCTCGCTCTCCATGCATTTCAGGACCAGCGCGTCGCAGGCTGCCGCGTCCTGATCCTCTTCCGGTTTCTCCAGCTCGATCAGCGCCCGTTTCGCGGTGTGAATGGCGAGCGGTGCGTTCTCGGAGATGCGGGACAGCAGGTCCTCGACATGGGCGTCGAGTTCGGCTTCTGGCAGGACCCGGTTGACCAGCCCCATCATCACCGCCTCGTCGGCGGTGAACTGCCGGGCGGTGTAGAAAATCTCGGCGGCGAAGGCGGGGCCGACGAGCGTGCGCAGGCGCCGGATGCCGTCCATCGCATAGCCGATGCCGAGCTTGGCCGCCGGCACCGAAAAGCGCGATTTCTCCGAGCAGACCCGGATGTCGCACTCGATCGCGACGGCGAGGCCGCCGCCGATGCAGAAGCCGTTGATCCGCGCGATGGTCGGTTTCTCCAGTGCCCGCATCACCTGCTGGAAGCGGGCGACGGCGCGGTCGTAGGTCTCCACCGCCTCCCGACTTGCCCGCTCGTCCCCGAACTTGGAGATGTCCGCGCCGGCGACGAACGCCTCGCTGCCCGCGCCGGTCAAGAGGATGGCGCGGACATTCTCGTCCCGCCCGAACGCCTCCAGCAGCTCGGCGCCGTGGGTCCACATTTCCAGCGACATGGCGTTGTGGCGGGCCGGATTGTTGAAGATCAGGCGGGCGATGCCGTTCTTGAACTCGGTCAGGATCGGCTGCGGGGCACTAGCGGGCATTGGGTCTGCTTTCTGCTTCGGCTTAGATGACCTGCTTGTCGCGCAGGGCCTTGATCTCCTCGGCGCTCATGCCGAGTTCGCCCAGGATCTCGTCGGTATGCTCGCCGTAAGACGGGGGCGCGGCGACGAATTTGCTCGGCGTGCGGGAGAGAGTGATCGGCTGGGCAACGAGATCGATATCGCCGAGCTCCTCGGAGTGCACGGTCTGCTGCATGCCGAGATGCTTCACCTGCGGGTCGGCAAAGGTCTGGTCGATATTGTAGATCGGCCCGGCCGGCACGCCCTCCTTGTTGAAGAGATCGACCCAGTGCTTGGTGGTCTCGGTCAGAATCACGTCCTGGATGATGGCATTCAGCGTGTCGCGGTTCTCGGAACGCTTCGGCGCGGTGTCGTAGTCCTCGTTCTTCGGCAGGTCCGGACGGCCGATGGCTTCGCAGAACCGGGTCCAGATCTTCTCGCCCGAGACCGCGATGTTCATGTAGCCGTCGCTGGTCTTGAAGACGCCGGTCGGGATGCTGGTCGGGTGGTTGTTGCCCGCCTGCTTCGCGACCTCGCCGCTCATGGTCCAGCGCGAGGCCTGGAAGTCGAGCATGAAGATCTGCGCCTGCAGCAGCGACGTGTGGACCCACTGGCCCTTGCCGGACTGCTCGCGCTCGAGCAGCGCCAGCATGATACCCTGGGAGGCGAAGATGCCCGCGGTCAGGTCGGCGATCGGGATGCCGACCCGCATCGGGCCTTCGCCGGGCGCGCCGGTGATCGACATCAGACCGCCCATGCCCTGCGCGATCTGATCGAAGCCGGGCCGCTTGGCATAGGGACCGTCCTGGCCGAAGCCGGAGATCGAGGCATAGACCAGGCCCGGATTGTCCTTGGCCAGGGTCTCGTAATCGATCCCGAGGCGCTGTTTCACGTCGGGACGGAAGTTTTCGACGATGACGTCGGCGGTCTTCGCCATCTTCTTCAGGATGGCGAGGCCTTCGGGATCCTTCAGGTTCAGCGTCATCGCCCGCTTGTTGCGGTGCAGGTTCTGGAAGTCCGAACCTTCGCGCGCGCCGCCGAGCTGGTTGCCGGCCTCCATCGCCTCGGGGAGCTCGATCTTGATCACGTTGGCGCCCCAGTCGGCGAGCTGGCGCACGCAGGTCGGACCGGAACGGACCCGCGTCAGGTCCAGGACCGTGAAGCGGGAGAGGGCGGCGGAAGCGTGGATCGCGGGCAATTCATTTCTCCCTTGAAGCTGATTTTTTATATCTGAACCATGCGCCGGCGAAAGGAAACGCCCATTGGCGACGGTGTTTCGTGATTGGCCGGAAAAAATACACCGACAGATCTCGAAATCGCCATATTGGATTCCTATATTTTTCATATACCGGCAGTCCCCGGTAAACCGGCTTGGCGGAGGTTCCGTCAAGAACTGGTCCCCTTCTCCGACTCTTTGAAGGGTCGGAAACTTGAAAAAGCGGCGCCGCATTCCCCCCTCCCCCAGACCGGCGCCGCTTTCTTTGCGTGTAATCCGGAAATCGATCGCGGCGCCCTGACGCGTTGAGGCGCGGCGCGACCTCCCCTATTGTGAGCCCGCCCCACCGGCGGGGCAGGGATGAGGGCACTGCTTCAATGCATGATTTCGGCGACCACCGCTTCGAGGGTAAGGCCGTGCGCTGCCGCAGGGGCGGACGCCTCGTCTTCGATCGGCTCGATTTCGAACTGGCCTCGGGCGGTGTGCTTATACTCCGCGGACCGAACGGGAGCGGCAAGTCGAGCCTGCTCCGCGTTATGGCCTCGCTCGTGCGCCCGGAAGCGGGAAACATGCTCTGGGACGGCGCGCCGGTCCGCGACGATCCGGCGGCACACGCCGCGCGGCTGCACTATGTCGGGCACTCCGACGCCGCCAAGCCCGCCATGACAGCCGAGGAACTCCTCACCTTCTGGCGCGGGATGCGCGGCGGTACGGGCTGTCCCGTCGGCGAGGCGCTGGAGCGGTTCGGGATCGCGCACCGGGCCGACTTTCCGGCACGTTATCTCTCCTCCGGACAGAAACGCCGCCTGGCGCTTGCCCGCCTGCTGGTCAGCGAGGCGCCGCTCTGGATCCTCGACGAACCGACGGTCGGGCTTGACGCTGACGGTGTCGGGTCGCTCGAGCAGGCGATCGCGGCGCACCGCGCGCGGGGCGGCATGATCGTCGCCGCCACGCATATCCGCTTCGAAACCGGCGACGCGGTCGCCGAACTCGACCTCTCCGCATTCGCGCCCGGGCCAGCGGATCTGGACGCGGCCGGCGACCTGTTCGCCGCCGCGGTCTGAAGCTGTCATGAACGCTTTCCTCGCAATCGTCCGCCGCGATCTCTCGCTCGCCCTCCGCCAGGGCAGCGACGCCACCATGGCGCTGATGTTCTTCGTCATTGTCGTCACTCTGTTCCCGCTCGGCGTCGGCCCCGAACCCGGCGTGCTGGAGCGGATCTCTGCCGGCATCGTCTGGGTGGCGGCGCTGCTGGCCGCCATGCTCTCGCTCGACCGGATGTTCCAGTCCGACTACGACGACGGCACGCTGGAGCTGATGCTGCTGGCGCCGGCACCGCTGGAATTGCTGGTGCTCGGCAAGTGTCTCGCGCACTGGCTGACCACGGGGCTGCCGATGCTGCTGATCGCGCCGCTGCTCGGGCTGTTCATGAACATGCAGGCGGACGCCTTCCCGGTGCTGCTCGCCACCATGGCGCTTGGCACGCCGGTCCTGAGCCTGCTGGGCGGCATCGGCGCGGCCCTCGTGCTTGGCGCGCGAAGGGCAGGGGCGCTGGTCGCGCTGCTGGTGCTTCCGCTCACCATCCCGCTGCTCATCTTTGGCGTTTCAGCGATCGAGGCGGCGGTGACCGGGCAGTCGTCGAAGGCGCAATTGCTGATCATCGGTGCCATGCTGCTCGCCACCCTGCCGCTCGCGCCCTGGGCGACCGCGGCGGCCTTGCGACAGGCTGTCAGTTGAAGTTTCGCGCCCTTTGGTGTTCAACGGACGAAACGGTCGGACAAGACCGGCAACGGGAGATCATGCGCGGATGAACTGGTTCCACTGGTTTGCCAACCCGGCGCGCTTCATGCGGCTCGCGGCGCGCCTGCAGCCCTGGATCATGGTGCTCGGCCTCGCGACCGGGGCCGCCGGGCTATACTACGGCCTTTTCGACTCGCCGCCCGACTACCAGCAGGGCGAGACGGTGCGGATCATGTATGTCCATGTCCCGTCGGCCTGGATGGCGATGTTCGTCTACACGATGATGGCGGTGGCGGCGGCCAGCTTCCTGATCTGGAAACACCCGCTGGCCGACGTCGCGGCGCAGGCTGCAGCGCCGATCGGTGCCGGATTCACGCTGATGGCGCTGGTCACCGGCTCGCTCTGGGGCCAGCCGATGTGGGGCACCTGGTGGGTCTGGGACGCGCGCCTGACCTCGGTGCTGATCCTGTTCTTCCTCTATCTCGGCTACATCGCGCTGGTGAACGCGTTCGACGATCCGGAGCGCGGCTCGAAGGCCGGGGCGATCCTGTTGCTGGTCGGTGCGGTGAATATTCCGATCATAAAATTTTCCGTCGACTGGTGGAACACGCTGCACCAGCCGGCGAGCGTGGCGCGCATGGATGGACCGGCGATCGATCCCTCGATGCTGCTGCCGCTCATGCTGATGGCGGCCGCCTTCAAGCTCTATTTCCTCTATCTGCTGATCGTGCGGATGCGGGGCGAGCTGACGGCGCGCCGGATCCGGCTGCTGCGGCTCTCGGATGCGGCTTGAGGCGCGACGCAAAGTCGCCTTGAACCGGCGGCGTTCAGACTAAATGATCTATGTCAGCGAATGAGTGCGGAGCGGGATGCTGAGGGACTTTCTCGAAATGGGCGGATACGCGACCTATGTCTGGTCGTCCTATGCCGTCGTTCTTGTCGTACTCGCCGGCATGCTGATCGCTTCGTTGAATGCACTACGGGCGCGAGACAGCGAACTGAAGGCGCTCGAGGAACGGGTCGGCGGACGCCGGCAGCGCCGGAACCAGGGGCGCGTGGAGGAAATGGCCAATGACGCCTAAGAGACGCCGTCTCTCGATCGTCCTGATCGGACTGACCATGCTGGGTGCCGCCGCGGCGCTGGTGCTGACAGCGTTCGAGGAAAATCTCGTCTTCTTCTTCAGCCCGACCGAGCTGCAGGCGAAGGAGATCGCTCCGGATCGGCGTATCCGGGTCGGCGGCCTCGTTCAGGAGAACAGCGTCGCCAGCTTCGAGAACGGTCTGCGCACAGAGTTTACCGTCACCGATCTCGAGCATTCGGTGAAAGTGGTCTATCGCGGCCAGTTGCCGGATCTGTTCCGCGAGGGGCAGGGCGTGGTCGCCGAGGGCAAGTTCGAGGGCGGGGTCTTCAATGCGAGCGAAGTGCTCGCCAAGCACGATGAGAACTACATGCCGCGCGAGGTCGCGGATGCGCTTAAAAAATCCGGTCGCTGGCAGCACGCAACGGAAAAACAATGATCGCTGAAATCGGGCATTACGCCCTGACGCTCGCCTTTTTCGTCGCGCTCGCCCAGACCGCGGTGCCGCTCTATGGCGCGGCGCGGCGGGACCGGGCCCTGATGGCCTTCGCCGGACCGGCCGCGTCAGCGCAGTTCCTTCTGATCGCGATCTCCTTCGGGGCGCTGACCCACGCCTATCTCACCTCCGATTTCTCCGTCGCCAACGTGGCCGAGAACTCCCACAGCCTGAAGCCGCTGCTCTACAAGATCTCCGGTGTCTGGGGGAACCACGAGGGCTCCATGCTGTTCTGGGTCCTCATTCTCGCCCTGTTCGGCTTCGCCGTCGCCGCCTTCGGGAGCCAGCTTCCCGACAGCCTGAAGGCGCGGGTGATCTCCATCCAGGGGATGATCGGCCTCGCCTTCCTCGCCTTCATCCTGCTGACCTCGAACCCGTTCGAGCGGCTCGATCCTGCGCCGCTCGACGGCCGCGACCTCAATCCTCTGCTGCAGGACCCGGGGCTCGCCTTCCATCCGCCCATGCTCTATGTCGGCTATGTCGGCTTCTCGCTCGCCTTCTCCTTCGCCATGGCGGCGCTGATCGAAGGCAAGGTCGACCCGGCCTGGGCGCGCTGGGTCCGGCCCTGGACGCTGGGCGCCTGGACCTTCCTGACCGCCGGCATCACGCTCGGCAGCTGGTGGGCCTATTACGAGCTCGGCTGGGGCGGCTGGTGGTTCTGGGATCCGGTCGAGAACGCGAGCTTCATGCCCTGGCTCGCCGGCACCGCCTTGCTGCACTCCGCCATCGTGGTGGAGAAGCGTGACGCGCTGAAGGCCTGGACCATCCTGCTCGCCATTGTGACCTTCTCGCTCAGCCTGATGGGCACCTTCCTGGTTCGCTCCGGGATCCTGACCTCGGTCCATGCCTTCGCCGTCGATCCGGAGCGAGGGCTCTTCATTCTCGGCATCCTGATCGTCGCGGTCGGAGGCTCTCTGACCCTGTTCGCGGTGCGTGCTCCGGCGCTGAAGGCGAGCGGCCTGTTCGCGCCCGTCAGCCGCGAGGGTGGGCTGGTGCTGAACAACCTGATCCTCAGCGTGGCGACGGCGACGGTCTTCATCGGCACGCTCTATCCGCTTTTCCTGGACGCCATGACCGGCGACAAGGTTTCGGTCGGCGCGCCGTTCTTCAATGCCACCTTCGTGCCGGTCATGATCCCGCTGCTGGTCCTGCTGGCACTCGGCCCGCTGCTTCCGTGGAAGCGGGGCAACCTGCGGGTCGCGGTCGAGAAGCTCTGGGTCAGCGCGCTCTTCACCGTCGTGGTGGCGGGCGGCATTCTGGTGCTCTCCGACGAGGCGCCGCTGGCGCCGGTTCTCGGCTTCGGTTTCGCCGCCTGGGTCGCGGGCGGTGTGGTCACCGAATTGGCCGAGCGCATCCGCCTGTTCCGCATCCCCGTCGGCGAGAGCCTGCGCCGGCTGGTGAAGCTTCCGGGCGCGGCCTACGGCATGAGCCTCGCCCATATCGGCATCGCGATCTTCATCTGCGGCGCTACCGGCGAGACCAACTGGACCCGCGAACTGGTTGTGGTCGCCAAGCCGGGCGACAGCATGACTCTCGGCCAGTACGAGCTGGTGCTGGACGATCTGAGCCGCATTCAGGGCCCGAACTATTACAGCGACACCGCGACGCTGAGCGTGACAAAGAACGGCGAACCGTTCGCCGTGCTGGATCCCGAGCGGCGGCTCTATCCGGTGCAGCAGATGCCGACGACCGAGGCCGCCATTCGCTCCGGTATCGCGGGCGACCTCTATGTCGCGATCGGGGAGGGCAATGCGGCCGACGGCATCATCGTCCGGGTCTGGGTGAAGCCGCTGGTGCCCTGGATCTGGGCCGGAGCAATGATCATGGTGCTCGGCGGCCTGTTCTCGCTCTCCGACCGCCGCCTTCGGGTCGGTGCGCCGAAGCGATCGGCGAAAAGGCCGGGCGGCCCGGCCGTTGCGGAAGGTGCGGACTGAGATGTCGCGCGTGCTCTATCTGCTGCCGCTGCTGATCTTCGCGGTCATTGCGGGCTATTTCACCATTCCGATCCTGACCAAGAAGGATCCGCGCCTGTTGCCGTCGGTGCTGATCGACAAGCCGGCGCCGGGGCATGACCTGCCGGCCCTGCTGCAGGACAAGCCCGGTCTCGGGCCCGAGGATCTGAAAGGCGAGGTCAAGCTGGTCAACTTCTTCGCCTCCTGGTGCGGCCCTTGTAGGGCGGAACATCCGATCCTGATGCGGCTCGCCGCCGAGGGAGCGGTGCCGCTGGTCGGGATCAACTACAAGGACCGTCCGGAAGCCGCCATCGGCTGGCTCCGGGAACTCGGAGACCCGTTCGGGCGCATAGGCGTCGATGCCGACGGCCGCGCGGCCATCGACTGGGGTGTCTATGGCGTCCCGGAGACCTATCTGGTGGATGCCGCGGGGCATATCCGCCACCGCCATGTCGGGCCGCTGACGGGTAAGGCCCTGAACGACACGATCCTTCCGATGGTCGAACAGCTCCGGGCGGGCAAAGGATGATCCGACACTCGATTCTTGGCCTCGTGCTGATTTGCCTCACGCTGCCCGTCCTCGCGGTGGAGCCGGCGGAAATGCTGAAGGATCCGGCCCTCGAGGCCCGGGCGCGGGAACTCAGCAAGGAGGTTCGTTGTCTGGTCTGCCAGAACCAGTCGATCGACGACAGCAATGCGGGGCTCGCCAAGGATCTCCGTGTGCTGTTGCGCGAACGGCTGGTCGCCGGTGACAGCGATGCGGAAATCAAGGAATTCCTGGTCGAGCGCTACGGCGATTTCGTGCTGCTTAAACCTCCGGTAAAGGCCTCGACCTATGTGCTCTGGTACGGGCCGCTCGCGGTCGGTGTGCTCGGCGCCATCGGCGTCGCGGTCTTCCTGCTCCGCAGACGCGGCGGCAAGGCCGAAGATGTGGCGCCGGCCCCCTTGAGCGATGAGGAACAGCGCCGTATCGCGGCGCTTCTGGACGAGCAGGATCGGAAAGCCTGATGGTGTTTTGGGTCGTCGCCGGGGTTCTGACCTTCGGAACAATTCTCCTGCTGCTCTGGCCAGTGCTGTCCGCCGGGGGCGAGGACGCCGCGGAGCGCGAAGCAGGCGACGAGGCGCTGGCGGTCTATCGCGACCAGCTGAGCGAGCTCGAGCGGGATCTGGAAGCCGGACGGCTCGGTGAAGAGGAATTCGAGGCGGCGAGGGTCGAGGTGCAGCGCCGGATGCTGGCGGCTTCGGCGGAACAGGGCCGCGGAGACGGTGCGTCTCCCGCCACGATCCGCAAGCGCCGTCTCGCGGCGGCCGTGCTGGTGATCTTCCTTCTGCCCGCCGGTGCCCTGCTGACTTACGTCGGCGTCGGGCGTCCCGGTTTGCCGGATTTGCCACTCGCCAAGAGGACGGACGGCGCCGGCACGACCCGCATGGCGCAACAGTCACAACCCTCCGCTCAGCCTCAGCAGCCCGCTGGCGCCGCAGCGCAGCCGGGTGTCGCCGAGATGGTTGCCGGTCTCGAAGAGAAACTGAAGGCCAATCCGGAGGATGCGGACGGCTGGGCTCTGCTTGCCCGCTCCTACATGGTGACCGAGCGATACCGGGAAGCCGTCACGGCCTATGGGCGGGCTCTGGCTATGGTGCCGGACAATATCCAGCTCGTTGCGGCGCGCGGCGAGGCGCTGGTGCTGGCTGCGGACGGCATGGTCCCGCCGGCAGCGGTGGAGGACTTCCGCAAGGTCAACATGGCACAGCCGCAGGAGCCGCGCTCGCGCTACTATCTCGGGCTCGCGCGCAGCCAGGCGGCGGATCCGGTCGGGGCGCTGAAATGGTGGATTGCGCTGGAAGCTGATTCGCCTGCGGATGCGCCGTGGCGGGCCCTCGTCACCCAGCGGATCGAAGAGGTTGGCGCCGAAGCTGGCATCGACGTCGCGGCGCTGCGGGCGGCGGAGCGTGCAAACCGTCCGGCATCTGCTGCGCCGCAAATCTCCCGCGCGCCCGTGCCGGGACCGACCGAGGAAGACGTCAAGGCTGCCGGCGAAATGAGCGCTGAGGACCGCTCGGCGATGATCCAGTCCATGGTCGACCGGCTCGCCACCCGGCTCGAGCAGGAGCCTGACGATCTCGACGGTTGGGTTCGGCTCGCGAGGGCCTACGGCGTGCTTGGCCGGACGGGTGAAGCGCTGAAGGCGCATGCCAACGCGGCCAGGCTGGCGCCTGACGATCTCCAGATCCAGCTCGACTATGCGCGCGCCCTGTTCCCGCCAGGTACGCCGGAGAGCGGGATCACTGACGAGTTCGCGGCGCTGGTGGACCATATCCGCCAGATCGCGCCGGACAGTCCGGACGGTCTCTTTTATGGCGGACTCGTCGCCGCGACCCGGGGCGATGCCGCAACCGCGAAAGAGCTCTGGGGCGCGTTGCTCGAGAGGATGGGGCCGAACGCTCCCGCTCGCGGCATGCTCGAACGCCGTATCGAGGCTCTCGGGGGTTAGGCGAAAGAGCGTCCGGCCGGCGCTATTTTCATGTCGATTCCGTGACATAAATCTTGCCGGTTCTGGAATGGCCATTATGCTGCGCCTGACTGTCACCGTTGGGATAGCGATAACATGGCTTTAGCGCACGCGCCGGACTCAGCATCGGCTGCGTTGGTCGTCAAGGACCTGCACAAGAGCTTCGCCGGCCTCGAAGTGCTCAAGGGTGTTTCCCTTGAGGCCCGCCAGGGCGACGTCATCTCCATGATCGGTTCCTCCGGCAGCGGCAAGAGTACCTTTTTGCGCTGCATCAACCTGCTCGAGATCCCCGACCGCGGCGTCGTCTCGGTGAACGGCGAGACCATCGCCATGAAGCCGGGGCCGAACGGCACCCAGCAACCGGCCGACATGCGCCAGGTCGACCGCATCCGCTCGCGGCTCGCCATGGTGTTCCAGAATTTCAATCTCTGGACCCACATGACGGTTCTGGAGAACGTCATCGAGGCGCCGGTCCACGTGCTTGGCGTGCCGCGCGAAGAGGCCATTGCCCGTGCCGAGGCCCTGCTGGACAAGGTTGGCATCCGCGACAAGCGGGACCAGTATCCGAGCCATCTTTCCGGCGGCCAGCAGCAGCGCTGCGCGATCGCGCGCGCGCTCGCGATGGAGCCGCAGGTCATGCTGTTCGACGAACCGACCTCCGCGCTCGATCCGGAACTCGTCGGCGAGGTGCTTCTGGTGATGCGCCAGCTGGCCGATGAGGGGCGCACCATGATCATCGTCACCCACGAAATCGATTTCGCTCGCGACGTCTCGAGCGAGGTTGTCTTCCTGCACGAGGGGCGTGTGGAAGAACAGGGGCCGCCCGAACAGGTGTTCGACGACCCACGATCGGAACGCTGCCGCCAGTTCGTCAAACGCAAGAACTGACGGCCGCGCCGATTACCGACAGGGAAAAAAAACGGGAGCTTACAAAATGAAGCGTTTTCTGACTGCAGTGGCGCTCGCGTCCATCGCCTTCAGCGGTGCCGCCTACGCCAAGGATTTCAAGGAAGGCAGCACGGTCCGCATCGCGACCGAAGGCGCCTACGCACCGTGGAACTTCACCAACAGCTCCGGCAAGCTGGAAGGCTTCGAAGTCGATCTCTATGCCGATCTCTGCGAGCGCATGAAGGTTCAGTGCGAACTGATGCAGACCGCCTGGGAAGGCATCATTCCGGCGCTGCAGGCCGGCAAGTTCGACGCGATCATGGCCGGCATGTCGATCACCGACAAGCGCAAGGAAGTCATCACCTTCTCGCGCAACTACATGGGCTCCCCGGCCTCCTTCGTGGTGCTGAAATCCAGCCCGCTGAGCGATCTGGGCGTCAAGCTCGAGACCGTCTCGCTGGCCGATATCGATGCGGGTGAGAAGGCCGCCATCGACACCATGAAGGCTGCGCTCAAGGGCAAGACCGTCGGCGTTCAGATCTCCACCACCCACGAGAATTTTCTGAACGAGTTCATGGGCGACACGGTCACCGTGAAGACCTACGACACCCAGGAGAACCTCGACCTCGATCTCGCGGCCGGCCGCATCGACGCGGCGCTGGCCTCGCTTTCCTACTGGGTGCCTTTGCTCGAAGGCGACAAGGGCAAGCAAATGACCATGACCGGTCCGAAGATGGACGGTGGTCCGTTCGGCAACGGCGTCGGCGCGGGCATCCGCAAGGACGATCAGGAACTGGCCGACATGTTCACCAAGGCCATCGACGCGGCGATCGCCGACGGCACAATCTCGAAGCTCTCCACCAAGTGGTTCGGCTTCGACGGCACGCCGAAGGACTGATCGTCCGAGTGACCTGAAAGACGCACGGCCGCCTCTCGGGGCGGCCGTGTGCATGAGAAACGAGGCGAAGAGGCGCGATGCATGCCTGACTGGATGCTGCTGCTGCAATGGGGCGACGACGGCTGGGGCGACGAGATGGTCCGCGGCATGCTGATGACGCTTGCCGTCGCCTGTGCCGCCTTTCTGCTCGGCATCGTGATCGGCATGTTCGGTGCCGCGCTCAAGCTCTCCCGCTATCTCGTTCTCCGCTTCGTCGGGGAGGCCTACACCACTTTGATCCGGGGCGTTCCGGACCTGCTGATCATCTACCTGCTGTTCTTCGGCGGCAGCATGGCGGTAATGGCGGTCGCCCGAGTGTTCGGCTACGGCGAATACATCGAGCTAGACGCCTTCGCCATTGGCACCATCGCGCTCGGCACCATTTCGGGCGCCTATGCGACCGAGGTGATCCGCGGTGCCGTGCTCTCCGTCCCGAAGGGGCAGATCGAGGCGGCCAAGGCCTGCGGCATGAGCCGCTTCCTGCTGTTCCGCCGGATCATGATCCCGCAGGTCGCCCGCTACGCCTTGCCGGGGCTCGGCAATGTCTGGCAGCTCACCCTGAAGGACACCTCGCTGATTTCCGTCGTCGGCCTTGTCGAGATCATGCGGCAGGCATCCGTCGCCAGCGGCTCGACGCAGAAGCCTTTTACCTTCTACCTGACCGCCGGCGTGCTCTATCTCGTGCTGACCGCCTTTTCGAACAAGGGCTTCGGGCTTGCCGAGCTCTGGGCCAACCGCGGCGTGCGGAGGGCCTGAGCGATGGATTTCGATCTCATGGCGGAAGCCCTGCCGAAGATCCTCGACGGATTGCCGGTCACCATGGCCCTCGCGGCGACTTCGCTGTTCGCCGGCTTCTTCCTCGCCGTTGGCATCGCGCTGATGCGGCTGTCCTCCTTCAGGCCGGTCTCGGCCTTCGCCTATGGCTTCGTCTATGTCTTCCGCGGCACGCCGCTGCTGGTGCAGATCTTCCTGATCTATTACGGCACCGGGCAGTTCGAGGTCGTGCGGGAAAGCTTTCTCTGGCCGGTGCTGCGCGAGGCCTGGTGGTGCGCGATCCTGGCGCTGACGCTGAATACCGGTGCCTATACCAGCGAGATCATCCGCGGCGGCATCCTCTCGGTGCCGTTCGGCCAGGTCGAGGCGGCCAAGGCTTGCGGCATGAACGCGCTGATGCGTTTCCGCCGCATCGTGTTCCCGCAGGCGATCCGTCAGGCCCTGCCGGCCTACGGCAACGAAATCATCCTGATGATCAAGTCGACCTCGCTCGCCAGCACCATCACCTTGCTGGAAATGACCGGGATCGCGCGGAAGATGATCTCGCAGACCTACAAGCCGCTCGAGATCTTCCTCGTTGCCGCGGTCTTCTACCTGACGCTGGTCTTCGTCGTGACCCGGCTCGTCGCCTTTATCGAGCACAGGCTCAATCCGGATCGCCGCGATGCGGTCCGCAGTGCCAAGGGCAAGGACATGACCACCGTGGCAGCGGTCGGTTCCGATGTCCGCTGAGACCGCCGAGATCGTTCTCCGCCGGGCCGGACCAGCCGATGAGGGCACCATCCGCCGCTGGCTCGTCGCGCCGCATGTCGCCCGCCGGACCTATAGGCTGTTCTCGGATATCGTCGAGACCCTGGAAGATGTTCTGAGGGACCCGCTGGCGGGCCTCTTTATCGCCGAACTGGATGACCGCCCGATCGGTCTCGTTCATGTCTACAAGGCCCAAGGCGATCAGCGCTGGGCCGGGGTTGCCGACGTGACCGAGCGGACGCGCGCGATCGACTTTCTGATCGGCGCGACTGACATGGTCAACAAGAAGCTCGGCCGCCGCATGCTGAATGCGCTGGCGGCTCAGGTGTTCCGCGATCCCGGGATCGACCGCATCGTCGTCTGCCCGCATGCCGACAACTGGCCGGCGATCATTGCTCTCAAGCGCGCCGGCTTCCGGGAAAAGGGACGGCATCCGGATGCCGCCCTCAACGCGATGTACCTGACGGTGACCCCAGCCACGCTGAAGAAATAGCGGGTAACTCGTGCCTCTTCGGCGCGCACTGTGCTGACGCATTGGAATTTGCCCGGGAAACCGCGCGCGCCTAGGCTTCCAGCATGACATCAGACCACGCTGCGGCGGCACCTGCGCCGCTCGCCAAGCCTTTCACCGCCGCCGTTCTCTTCATGCTCGCCGCGATCACCGTGCTGCCCTGCATGAACGTGCTCGTGCGCTATCTCTCGACGGACTATTCGACCACGCAGATCGTCTGGGCCCGCTATGCCGGGCACCTGCTCTTCGCCCTCGTGATCTTCCTGCCGAGCCACGGTCTCGGGCTGCTGAGGGCGCAGAAGCCGGGCGTGCATATCATCCGCTCGGTACTGATGTTCGTCTGCACCTGCCTGTTTTTCCTCGCCGTGCGCTATATCGAGGTGCCGGTCGCGAGCGCGATCAACTTCACCTCGCCGATCATCGTGACAGCCCTCGCGGTTCCCTTTCTCGGCGAGAAGGTCGGCTGGCGCCGCTGGGTCGCTGTGCTGGTCGGCTTCGGTGGCGCGCTGATTATCATCCGTCCGGGCGGCGCCGAGAGCCACTGGGCGATGCTCTGCGTGCTCGGGACGGCCTTCTTCTATGCCGTCTATCAGGTTCTCACGCGAAAATATGCGAGCAGCGACTCCGCCGAGACCTCGATCACATATATCGCGCTGATCGGCGCGTTGATCCCGAGTTTTATCCTTCCCTTCGACTACAAACTGCCGGACAACGCGCTCGATTACGGTCTATTCGCGCTGGTCGGTTTCCTCGGCGGGCTCGGGCATTTCTTCGTCATCAAGGCCTTCCGACTCGGCGAGGCCTCGCTGCTCTCGCCCTTCAACTACGGTCAACTCCTGATGGCGACGCTGCTGACCTACCTGCTGTTCGGAACCCTGCCGGACGCGATGACCTGGCTCGGCGCCGGGATCATCGTCGTCAGCGGGCTCTATATCACCTACCGGGAAGCCAAGCGTACGCGCACGCCAGGCGTGGCGACAGAGGCGGCGGCGGCGCGTTGAATCAGAGGCCCAGCTTCGTTTTCAGCCGGCCGGCGACCCGGTCCATCAGAGGCTTCCAGTCGAGGCCTTCTTCGGCGGTTCGCCGGTGGATGTGGATGCTTGGCCAGAACGGTACCTGATCGGTTCCGAGGAACGTCCAGTTCGCCGCATGAACCATGGCTTCGGCGGGTTTGCCGAGTGCTCCCGCGAGGCTCATCAGCAAATTGTTCGGAACGACGACTGCATCGAGTGCAGCCATCAGCGCGACGGTGTCGTCGATGTCATTCGTCAGATCGAGACCGTCCGGTCGGATGATTTCGACCGCGTTCGCTTTCTCCATACCGGCGACTTCGTCTTCGGAATGATCATATTGCAGCGTGACGAAACGCACGCCGGCAAGCCGGAGGACGGCTGCAAGGTTCTCCGGTCCGGGATAATAGACCGTACTCAAGTTGCGGCCGGCGCGGGACCGCCAGGAAAGGCCGAGATAGGGCGGTGGACCGAATTTTTCGAGTTCCATGCGCCAGTGAGTGACACGCTCCGGATCGGGCTTGAGAAAGCCGGCGCCGGCGGGGAAGTTCTCGAGCGATTTGCGGAACAGGCCAGGCAGGCTCCCCG
Source organism: Nisaea sp. (assembly GCF_017640745.1). GTDB lineage: Bacteria > Pseudomonadota > Alphaproteobacteria > Thalassobaculales > Thalassobaculaceae > Nisaea. Next base: position 115,077 of record NZ_JAEPQA010000002.1, read on the forward strand.
CCATCACGAAACAGTCGGCTCCGGAGGCGGCCGTGATCTGACTGTAGTCGGCCGGAGACAGGCGATTTTCCGGTTTCCGCAGGCGGTCGAAAAAGCGGAAGTCCGGGAAGGACCGTTCGAACAGGGTGCGCAGCCGGTCCGTGCATTCTACGGTTATGCTGTCGAGATGGCCGGCGTCGAGCTCGGCCGCGAGATCGGCGAAGCAGCTGGCGAAGAGAACCTCGTCTCCGAGGCCCTGCTCAGCCGGCACGATTAGATTGCGGCCCGATTCCGGAGCGCCGCTCACCCAAATACGGGGAGGCAGGCCACGCCGCAATCTCGCGGTGGGGACAAGCCGCGCGTCATAGAGCCGCCAGCCATGCTCGAGTTTGCCGTCTGTGAGCAGATAAAGTCCGAGATTGAAGGCGATGACCGGATTGTCCGGCGCATGCCGGAAGGCCTGTCCCGCTTCCGCGGCCGCCTCGCTGTAACGGCCCGCGCGGTAGAGCGCCTGCGCATGGTTGGCGCGGCCGTCGGCATTTCTCGGATCCGACGTGACGGCGCGTCTGCCGCATAGCAGGGCGACGCCGGTTTGGTCGATCTCGAAAAAGACGGCGGAACGCGCGGCCCAGAGATTGGCCGCATCCGGGCTCAGAACCAGACCGGTGCGGGTCGCCCTATCTGCTTCGTCGTGCTTCGCCACGCGGCGGAGCAGGGTGGCGCGCTGCTCCCATTTGTACGGGTCGAGCGGCGTAAGCCGGGTGGCCTGCCGGTGCGCGGCCATGGCCTCGGCGTTGCGGCCGAGGCGGATGGCGGTGTTCGCCCGCTGCATCCAGACCTCGGCATTTGCGGCCGCGGCCGCCGTTGCCCGCCGGAAGCCGATGAGCGCCAGGGGGTCCTGGGTGCACCGGACGTGAAATGCGGCAAGGTTGAAGAGGGTGGAGGCGTTCGCGGGATCGAGAACCAGGGCTTTGCGGAAGGACAGGGTCGCTTCTGTCGCTTTGTCTTCCCGGGAGGCGCTGGCGACCGCAAAATATTCCCAGATTGCGGCATCGTCCGGCGTTTCCTCGAGCAGTGCGCGGTAGGCCGCAGCTGCGCCGGTGAGGTCGCCTTGTCTGTGAAGGGCCAGCGCCCGGTCGAGAGCGGGTCGCCGCATCAGCGCGCTCTCAGATAGCCAAGGGCGACGCGAACCGCGTCAATAGTCCTCTGCCAGGATGCGTCAACGGCTTTCGGAAAGCTGCGGATGCTTGGGAACCCCGGGAAGTGATCGGTGCCGTACTGCACGAAAAGCGGGACCGGATGAAACAGCCAGGTCGGCTTGCCAAGCGCGCCGCCGACCCAGCCGAGCGTGCTGCTTGGGCAGATCAGGATATCGGCGGCGGAGACGAGGGCGAGAATGTCGTCGAAATCGTCGGTCAGATCCAGGTCTGGCAGGATATGCGGGCCAAAACCCGTTTCCTTCGACAGGGCCTCGATCTCCTCTTCCCAGTCGTCGCCATACTGGATCGAGAAGACGTCGATGCCTGGTTCCCGCAGGACCGGCAGCCAGTCTGACAGCGCCGTGTAATGAATGTCGCGGAAGGCGGTGCGGTTGCGAGAGCGCCAGGCGAGCGCGACCTTGAGCCCGTCGCCCTTTCTCCCCATCGTCTCGCGGACCGTCCGGACGCGCTCCGGGTCGGCCTTCAGGTAGGGCTCGCCCGCAAAATCCCCGAGCGTCCGGCGGAAATGCAGCGCCAGGCTCCCGGCGTCGATGGCGTAGTCGACGGGGTGGTCCTTCGGCAGCCAATCGTATTTCTGTACCGGGCGGAAACCGTCACCCGCGCGCGCATAGGGATGCACCAGCGCTTCGGGGAAAGCGCGCCGGAGGACCGGGAGCAGACGCGCGTCGCATTCGACGACCAGCTCGGCGCCGGCAGCCATAACGTCGTGATAGATCGAGGCGTAGAGGATCTCGTCTCCTACTCCTTCCTCGGCGCAGATCAGCAGACGTTTGCCCGCCAGCGGTTCCCCCTGCCAGCTCGGCGGCAGACCAAGTCTGCGCACACGGTCGGGTGCCTTGTGCCGCCATTCCCGTTCCCGCCAGCCTTCCTCGAGGCGTCCGGCGGCGAGCAGGCGGATCGCATGCCGCAGATGGATCTGCGGCTCATCAGGTGCGAGACGCAATGCGGCTTCGGAATGTTTCAGCGATGTCTCGATGTCGCCGGAAAAATAAGCGAGTTCCGCCAGACCCGTCTCCGGGGCGGCGTAGCCGGGGGCGAGAAGAATGGCGCGGTTGAACCAACGCCGTGCCGCGTCGTAGTCGAGCCGGTTGAATTGAAGGAAGCCGGTGCTGTTTGCCGCCTCGGCCAGTGCCGGCGCGAGGAGCAGTGCACGCTTCAGAGCCTTGTCGGCCTCGTCAAGCGCGCCCCGGTCCATCAGCGTGGTTGCGAGATTGGCGTGGGTTTCCGGGCTGAGCGGCGCGAGCCGGACTGCGGTCCGGTGCGCGGCCTCCGCCTCCTCGACCAACCCGTCCTGACGAAGGGCGTTGCCGAGATTCATATGTCCGTTCGCGTGTTGCGGAGCCTTTTCGATGGCGCTCCGGAGCAGGCCTATGGCTTCCGCGACGGCGCCGCGTTCCTGGAGCAGGGCGCCGAGATTTGCCAGCGCATCGACGAATCCCGGCTCCTTCGCCAGCGCTTTGCGATATGCGGTCTCGGCGTCTTCCGGTTTGCCGAGAGCTTTCAGAATTTGGCCGAGATTGCTGAGGAACTCCGGGCGGCCGGGCGCGATCTCGATTGCGGCCTCCACCAGTCGGCGTCCCGCCTCGTGCTGCCCCCCCTGATGCATCAGGACACCGAAGAGATGGAGCGCGTCCGGCTCTTTCGGGTTCTGTTGCAGGATCTTCTGATAGAGCGCGGCCGCTTCCGCAAGGTGGCCCTGCTGGTGATGCGCAAGCGCCGCTTGCATCAGGCTTTGGGTTTGCGGAAAAGACATGCTTCGATCGAGATCCGTCCTGTTTTGCGAGCAGGTTCAGGCCGTTACCGGCGCTTGGACAATGCCAATATAGCGGAAACGGGACGTGGCCCGATACGGTCTCACAGCGTTCTCACGGCGTCGGTAATGGCGCCCGTTACGGCTTCCCAGGATTGCGCAAGAGATCTGGTGAAGACACGGACGGTCGGAAAACCCGGATGCTTGCCGGTCCCCATCAATTCGAAATGCGGCTCGACGCCGAACTCCATGACCGGTCTGCCGAGCCCGGCGCCGACCCAGACAAGCGTTGTGCTCGGGCAGACGATAGCGTCGACGGCGACGCCGAGCGCGAGGATGTCCTCGAAATCGTCGGTCATGTCGACCCCCTCGAGCACGTGTAGCCGGGCGCCGAAGGCCTTCTGCGCGGCCGCGATTTCCTCCCGCCAGCCTCTTCCGTACTGCATCGAGACGACCTGAATAGCGGGATCGGTCAGAAGGGAGCGCCAGTCCGAGAGGCCGGTGTAGTAGAGATTACGGAACGGGGCGACCTCCTTGGAGCGCCAGCAGAAGCCGAGCTTCGGGCCGGGCGGTAGGGCGGCCAGGCGGTCCCGCATTTGCGCGACCCGTTCTGCATCGGCGGTGAGGTAGGGACGCTGATGCGCGTAGGACGCGACGTCGGGACGCAGGATCGAGGGAAGGCTGCCAGCGTCGATCGCATAGTCGACCGGGGGATCTTTCGGCAGCCAGTCGTAGCGGTGGACCGGGCGGAACCGGTCTCCCTCCCGCTTGTAGGCATGAACCGCACAGCCCGGGAACGATCGCCTGAAGACGGACAGCAGGCGCGGCGCGCACTCGATCACCACGGAGGCTCCGGCTGCGATGAGATCCGGGATCATGGAAGCATAAAGCAGCTCGTCGCCGACACCCTCTTCCGCGCATACCAGAATGCGTTTTCCGGCGAGAGGCTCGCCCTGCCAGCGCGGCGGCAATCCTTCCCGCCGGATACGGTCGGCGCGCTTCAGGCGCCACTCGAACTCCTGCCAGCCCTCGCGGACATGCCCTGCGGCCAGCAGGCGAAAGCCGTGCCGGACATGGATCTGCGGGTCGTCCGGCGTGAGCTCCAGGGCACGTTCCGAATGGCGAAGGCAGGCCTCAAGATCGTTCTCGAAGAAACAGACTTCGGCGAGCCCGGAATGCGGCGCTGCATAGAGCGGCTGGGCCGCGAGTGTGCGGCGGAACCAGTCCCGTGCGAGGTCGAGGTCGCGGATCGTGATCTGCAGGAAGGCGAAGCTGTTGGCGGCTTCGATCAGCGCAGGGGCAAGCAGCAGGCATTTTCTGAGCAGCGCGCTTGCCGCGTCGTGACGGCCGAGATCGATCAGGTTGCCGGAGTGGGCCAGCAGAGTGGCCGGATCAGCCGGTGTGAGACAGAGAAGGCGGGCATGGAGCTTTGCCGCTGCGACGACCTGGCCGCTGTCGCGCCGGGTGATTGCGAGATCCCGAAGCGCGTCCGGATTTGCAGGGGTGGCGATCAGTGCTGCGCGGAAGGCCTTGTCCGCCTCGGCCTCACGTCCGAGATGGAGCAGGATCCGCGCCTGGTTGCCGCGAAAATCGGTATGCAGCGGTGCGGTCGCCACAGCCGCGTTGACCAGTTTCAGTCCCTCGGCGGATTGCCCGGCCTGATGCAGGAGGAAGCCGAGCAGATGCAGCGCGTCGGGATGGCGCGGCGAGAGTTTCAGGACCTGTTGATAGAGCGGCGCCGCACCGACGAGATCGCCCGCCCGGTGTTTCTGCAGCGCCTCATGCAACAGGGTCTGCGGCATCGCCTCGGCCATGTCAGTCCGCGAAACCCTCGACCATCTCGCCTGCAAGCGGCTCGCCGCGCTTCAGGGCGCGGGTGGCGCGCTTGCCGAGCACCTGGCCGAGATATTTTGGCGGCAGGCCGTTCGCCGGGCGGATTGAGCGGACATTTGCTTCCGTCAGAACCTCGCCCGCGGCGACGTCGGCAACGACGTAGAGGCTGCGGCGCATTGCCAGCATTTCCTTCTCGGCGTCGGTCGGCCGGTAATTCGGTTTGCCCCTCGCGTCGAAGACGGCACGCAGGTTGCGGACCAGCACCGCCAGTTCCTCCGGCTCGAGCGAGAAGGCGGAATCGACCCCGCCGTCGGCCCGGCGCAGGGTGAAATGTTTTTCCACCAGCACGGCGCCCATCGCGACCGCCGCCTCGGCGACGACCGTGTCCATCGTGTGGTCCGAGAGGCCGATGGCGACGTCGAGGCGGCCGGCGAGATCGGGGATGGTGGCGAGGTTGGCCTGGTCGACCGGCGTCGGGTAGCCGCTGATGCAATGCAGGACGAGGATTTCCTCCGCTCCGGCGCCGCGGGCGGCGGCGACGGCCTCCTCGATTTCCTCGAAGCTTGCCATGCCGGTGGAGATGATCAGCGGTTTGCCGGTGCGTGCGCAGCGTTCGATCAGGTCGATATCGACGATCTCGGGCGAGGCGATCTTGTAGGCCGGGCAGTCGAGGCTCTTCAGCAGGTCGATGGCGGTCGGGTCGAATGGGGCTGAGAAGAGGGTGATGCCGATCTTGCGCGCGTGCGCGAAGAGCTCCTCGTGCCATTCCCAGGGGGTATGTGCCTCCTCGTAAAGCTCGAACAGCCGCCGTCCGGCCCAGAGCCCCTTCTCGATGACGAATTCCGGGCCGTCATGGTCGATGGTGATGGTGTCGGCGCGGTAGGTCTGGATCTTCACCGCATCCGCTCCGGCCGTCTTGGCGGCGTCGATCAGGGCGAGGGCGCGGCCGATCTCTCCATTGTGGTTACCGGACATCTCGGCGACCACGTAGGGCGGATGGTCCGGTCCGACCGGACGGCCGTCGATCTTGAAATCTTTCGCCATGGTTTCCGTGACAGCGGCTAGGGTTGCAGCCAGAATAGCTTTTTTTACCGGGGGATAGAAGGGATGGCCGCAGCGTGAGTCCGGGGATGCTTGCAATCCGCGCAGACGCCAATGCGCGGATCGGACTCGGCCATGCGATGCGCTGCTTCGCCCTCGCCGAGGGCTGGCGCGCGCGCGGCGGGGAGGCGGTGTTTTTCTCCGGCGACGTCTTGCCGGAGCAGCTTGCTGCGCGCCTCGAACAGGCGGGCATCGGGTTCCGCATTCTCGAAGACGCGGAGGCGGGACAGACCGTCGCTGCAGCGGTGCGGGATTGCGATGCGGTGTGGCTGGTGGCGGATGGACCATTTGCCGATGCCGGCTTCGTAGCGGCGGCGCGCGCCGCCGCACCCGTGTTGCTGATCGACGACGCGGCCGACAGGGACACCTATCCGGCGGACCTGCTGCTGAACCAGAACGTACAGGCCAACGATGCGAGTTACGCGGGACGCACCGCGGCCAGGGTTCTCGCCGGGCCGCGCTACGCGCTGATCCGGTCCGATCTGCGCCAGGATCTGGTGGAGCGCGAGATCTCGGAGGCCCCGAAGCGGATTCTCGCGCTCGTCGGCGGCGCGGACCCGAACGGCTATCTCGCCACCCTCGTCGAGGCAGGCGCCGCGGCGCTCGTCGAGGCGGGGATCGCGGGTGGTCAGGTCGATGCGGTCATCGGTCCGGCCAATGCCTGGCGGCCCGAGGCGCTGATTTCCGGCTCCGTTGTCTACCGTGTCGGCGTGCGGGATCTCGGCGCGCTGATCGCCACGGCGGATATCGTGCTCTCCTCTGCCGGCTCGACGGTCTGGGAACTCGCCCTGCACGGCACGCCGATGATCCTCGGTGCGAGCGTGCCGGTGGAAGAACCGGTCGGGGCCGGCATGGCGGCGGAGGGCGCGGCGCTGTATCTCGGCCGTCTCGCAGAATGTCCGCCCGAGCGGATCACCGCCGAGACGGTCCGTCTCCTGCAGGATGCCGAGGAGCGGAAAAAGCTTTCCCGGGCCGCGGCGGCACTGGTCGACGGCGAGGGCGTGGAGCGGGTTATAGATGCCATGCTGGAGATCGGCGGGGGAGGCGGCGCCACGTGAAGATCGTTGCCATCATACAGGCGCGGATGACCTCGACGCGGCTTCCCGGAAAGGTCCTGCGCGAGGTCTTGGGCAAGCCGTTGCTGGGCTATCAGGTCGAGCGGCTCAGGCGCTGCTGTACAATCGACGAGATCGTCCTGGCGACGACCGTGAACGCGACCGACGATCCGGTGGCAGCCTTTGCCGAAGCCGAAGGGCTGCGCTTCTGGCGTGGCTCGGAGGAGGACGTGCTCGCCCGCTTCGCCGGCGCGGCGGAAATGGCCGGGGCCGATATCGTCGTGCGGCTGACGGCGGATTGCCCGCTGGTCGATCCGGGTCTGGTCGACGAGGTGGTCCGGACCCTGACGGAAAGCGACCCGCCACTCGACTATGTCTCAAACGCCGGGAGCGGAACCCTGCCGGCCGGCCTCGATGCCGAGGTGATGCGGGCGGCAGCGCTTTTCGCCGCGCATGCGGAGGCGGTCGAGCGACAGGAGCGGGAACACGTGACGCCATTCATCTACAATCACCGGGAACGCTTCGCCTGCCGGATGTTGCGGCACGAGCCGCCGATCGAGGGACAGCGCTGGACCGTCGACCAGCCGGAGGATTTCGAACTGGTGCGCCGCATTCTCGAGGCGCTCTATCCGCAGAACCCGGCTTTCACCTACCGGGACGTGCTGGCGCTGCTCGCCGCGCATCCGGACTGGATCGAGATCAACCGCACGGTTTCCGCCAAGCCGAAACCGGTTAAGAATGAGGACGGCGCCTACCCGGACGAGGCATAAGGGCCGGACGAGAGATCAGGAGAGACCCGATGACCGACAGTTACCGCACCGAACAGGAAGCCTTCTGGGCCGGTGCGTTCGGCAATGCCTATATCGACCGCAACCGCGACGCGGCGATCCTCGCCTCGCGCACGGCGATGTTTACGCGCATCCTATCGCGGGCGGGCAGGGTCGGCTCCGTGGTCGAGTTCGGGGCCAATATCGGGCTCAACATGCTGGCGCTCCGCACGTTGCTGCCGGAGGCGAAACTCTCGGCCATCGAGATCAATCCTGAAGCGGTCAAGGCGCTGCAGACGCAGCCGGATCTGAACGTTCATCACGGCTCGATCCTTGACCCGCAGGTGAAGGAGCCTCACGACCTCTCCTTTACCTCCGGCGTGCTCATTCACATCAACCCGGACGAACTGCCGCGGGTCTACGACAACCTCTACGCGGCGAGCGGGCGCTACATCGCGGTCTCGGAATATTACAACCCGGCCCCGGTCGCGATTCCCTACCGGGGGCATGAGGACCGGCTCTTCAAGCGCGACTTCGCGGGAGATCTGATTGAGCGTTTCCCGGATCTGGCCTTGGTCGATTACGGCTTCATGTACCACCGGGACCCGAACTTCCCGGCGGACGACATGACATGGTTCCTGCTGGAGAAGCGGGGATAGGCTTTGATTGAAATGTGGTGCAAATTGCATTACATTTTGTTCGGAAGGAGCCGCCATGCTCGACTTTGAAAACGGTGACCCCGACAGCGAGAAGCAGACTCGGACGACGCAGATCCGGCACGGCGACAAGCTAGGCGACCTGATCGCGCGCGCGGCCGCCGCGTTGGCCGTCGACAAGTCGGTATTCCTGCGCGCGGCGATCGCCAAAGAGGCGGCGCGGGTGCTCGAAGCCGGGTCGCGCCACGCCCTTACCCCGAAGGATGCCGAGCTTTTCGCGGCCGCTCTCGACACGCCGCCGCCACCGACCCCGCGGGCGCTGGCCGCCGCAAAGGCTTACCGCACTCGCGTCGTGCATGCCGACTGAGGGCGGCGCACTCCGTATCGAGCTGTTCGACCCGGCGCGGCACGACCGCGCCGGTTTTTCATGCGGGGTGCAGCGTCTCGACAATTTCCTGAAGCTGACGGCGAAGAAGCAGCAGAAGGAGGACATGACGCGGGTCTATGTCGCGGTCGAGGATGGTCAGACGCGGATCCTCGGCTATCACGCGATCAATCTCGGGATGATGAACGCGGATGCGCTGAAAAAGCGGCCGCGCAGCGCGCCGGAGCATGGCGAGCTGCCGGTGCTGTTCCTTGGACAGGTCGCCGTGAGCGAGGTCGCTCAGGGGCAGGGGATCGGCTCGATCCTGATGCATCATGTTTTCGCGAAGGCCTGCGCCATCGCGGATCATGCAGGGTGTTTCGCCATTGTACTCGACGTCATGTCGGACGGTGGTGGAGAGGCCTTCGAACGGCGCAGAGGCTGGTACGCCGAATTCGGATTCCAACCCTTCGCGAGCAATCCCGCACGCATGTTCATGACGATGAAGCAGGTGCGGACATTGGTTGACTGAAACAGAAACGGCCCCTCGAAAGGGGCCGTTTCTCGCTCAGGTTTGATCTGTTTACTCCGCCGCCTCGATCCGGACTTCCTCTTCCGGTGCGGATGGCTTGCCGTTGATGATGAGCCGTCCGTCTTCCGCCGTCACCGTCACCTTGCTCCCGTCGGGCACCGTGCCCTCGAGGATCTGGTTTGCCAGCGGGTTCTGCAGCGAGCGCTGGATCACCCGCTTCAGCGGCCGGGCGCCGTAGACCGGGTCGTAGCCGGTGTCGGCGAGCCACTTCAGCGCGGCATCGTCCAGTTCCAGCGCGATGTTCCGGTCGTCCAGCAGCTGGCGCAGGCGGCCGAGCTGGATGTCGACGATGTGGGTCATGTTCGCGCGGTCGAGCCGCGAGAACAGCAGCACCTCGTCGAGACGGTTGAGGAATTCCGGCCGGAAGGCGCGGCGCACCACCTCCATCACCTTGTCGCGCACCGCATCCACCGGCTCACCGTCGGGCTGGCTGGCCAGGAACTCGGAGCCGAGGTTCGAGGTCAGGATGATCAGCGTGTTGCGGAAATCCACGGTCCGGCCCTGGCTGTCGGTCAGGCGGCCGTCATCCAGCACCTGCAGCAGGATATTGAAGATGTCCGGATGCGCCTTCTCGACCTCGTCGAACAGCACGACCTGATAGGGCCGGCGCCGCACCGCCTCGGTCAGCGCCCCGCCTTCCTCGTGGCCGACATAGCCCGGAGGGGCACCGATCAGGCGGCTGACCGAGTGCTTCTCCATGTATTCGGACATGTCGAGGCGGACCATCGCCTGCTCGTCGTCGAACAGGAACTCCGCCAGCGCCTTGGTGAGCTCCGTCTTGCCGACACCGGTCGGGCCGAGGAAGAGGAACGAGCCGATCGGACGGTTCGGATCCTGCAGCCCGGCACGGGCACGGCGCACGGCGTTGGAGACCGCGGCGACCGCCTCGTCCTGGCCGATGACCCGCTTGTGCAGGTTCTCTTCCATCTCGATAAGCTTCTCGCGCTCGCCCTCGAGCATCTTGTCGACGGGAATGCCGGTCCAGCGGGAGACCACCGACGCAATGTCGCGTTCCGTCACCTCTTCCTTCACCATCTTCTCCGCCGAGGCGTGCTCGGCATTCTGGATGGTGGCCTCGAGGTCCGGAATGACGCCGTACATCAGCTCGCCGGCCTTCTCGAAATTGCCCTCGCGCTTCGCGTTCTCGAGTTCGATGCGGGCCTTGTCGAGCTTCTCCTGAACCTTCTGCACGCCGACGACGACTTCCTTCTCGGACTGCCAGCGTTTGGTCAGTTCGCCGGAGGTCTTCTCAAGATCGGCCAATTCGCCCTCGAGCTTTTCCAGGCGCTCCTTGGAGGCCTTGTCGGTCTCCTTCTTCAACGCCTGCTGCTCAATCTTGAGCTGGATGATCTTTCGGTCGAGCTCGTCGATCTGCTCCGGCTTGCTGTCCACTTCCATGCGCCGGCGCGAGGCCGCCTCGTCGACCAGGTCGATCGCCTTGTCGGGCAGGAACCGGTCGGTGATGTAGCGGTTGGAGAGGTTCGCCGCCGAGACCAGAGCGCTATCGGTGATGCGCACGCCGTGATGCAGCTCGTACTTCTCCTTCAGGCCGCGCAGGATCGAGACCGTGTCGATCACGCTCGGCTCCTCGACGAAGACCGGCTGGAAGCGACGGGCGAGGGCCGCGTCCTTCTCGATATGCTTCCTGTACTCGTCCAGCGTGGTCGCGCCGACGCAGTGCAACTCGCCGCGGGCAAGCGCCGGCTTCAGCATGTTGGAGGCGTCCATCGCGCCTTCCGCCGCCCCGGCGCCGACCAGCGTGTGCAGCTCGTCGATGAAGAGGATGATGTCGCCCTCGGAATGGGAGACGTCCTGCAGCACGGACTTCAGCCGCTCCTCGAACTCGCCCCGGAACTTCGCGCCGGCGATCAGCGCGCCGAGATCCAGCGTCAGCAGCTTCTTCTGCTTCAGCGGCTCCGGCACGTCACCGTTCACGATGCGCTGGGCGAGGCCCTCGATGATCGCGGTCTTGCCGACGCCGGGCTCGCCGATCAGAACCGGGTTGTTCTTGGTGCGGCGGGAGAGGACCTGGATCGTGCGGCGGATTTCCTCGTCCCGGCCGATCACCGGATCGAGCTTGCCGTCGCGCGCGGCCTTGGTCATGTCCTGGGTGTATTTTTCCAGCGCGTCGTAGGCGTTTTCCGCCGTCGCGCTGTCGGCCTTGCGGCCCTTGCGGACTTCGTTGATGACCTGGTTGAGGGCCTGCGCCGTCACGCCGGCGTTCTTCAGAATACGGGAGGCGGCAGTGCCTTCGGCCATCGCCATGGCGAGCAGCATGCGCTCGACGGTGACGAAGCTGTCGCCGGCCTTCTCCGCGATTTCCTCCGACTGGGTCAGCAGGCGGGCGAATTCGGGGGCGAGATAGACCTGCCCCGCGCCGGTGCCTTCGACCTTCGGCAGCTTGCCGAGCTCGGCCTCGACCGCCGCGCGCGCCGCTTTCGCGTCGCCGCCGGCGCGCTCGATCAGGTTGGCGCACATGCCTTCCTTGTCGTCGAGCAGGACCTTCAGAAGATGTTCGGGGGTGAGGCGCTGGTGTCCCGCGCCGAGAGCCTGGGTCTGCGCCGATTGCAGGAAGCCGCGCATCCGCTCCGAGAGTTTTTCGAAATCCAACGGATATCTCCTTCGTACCGCAAGGTTTGCCGATACGGCCCCGAACACCCCGAACCGGCGGTGCTGAAGCCATTTTTCAGAAAGCCCCGGCGACCGTTAAGCATCGCCGATTACTCCCTGACTGGGAAGGTTCCATGACCCGAAAGCGGCGTCCGGAACCCGCATCACAGATATGGGGAGCCGCTTGCCCGCCGCAAGAGGCCGCGATCCGTGTTGACAGCCTTCCGAAGCCATTTATGGTGCGGTGCACTATGGGAAAAGTCAGCGCGATCTACAGATTCCCCGTCAAGGGCATGACCGGAGAGTCCCTGGAGAGCGTTCCGCTCGAGGCGGGGCGCATGCTCCCCAATGACCGTCGTTTCGGAATCCTCCATGGCGGAGCCGCCCGGCGCGCCGAGGCGGGCGACCGCGACTGGAAAGCGAAAGCCAATTTTCTTCAGCTTGCCCAGGTTGAGAAACTCGCCCAGCTCGAGGCCCGTTTCGACGACGGGAGCGAGATCCTGCAGATCTGGCGCAAGGGCCGCAACGTCTCCAGCGGTAAGCTCACCGACGTCAATGGACGGACGGTCCTGGAACAGTTCTTCGCCGCCTTCATGGCGAAGGAAAGCCGGGGCCAGCCGCGCATTGTCGAGAGCGGGGAGCAGCCCTATTCCGACGTGAAGGTACCGTTCGTCTCCATGATCAATCTGGAAAGCGTGCGCGATCTGGAACGCGTGGTCGGCCGCAAGGTCGATCCGCTGAGGTTCCGCGGCAATATCCTGATCGAGGGCGTGCCCGCCTGGGAGGAATTCACCTGGGTCGGCAGGAAGGTGCGGATCGGCGATGCGGAAGTGACGGTGGCCGAGCGGATCGGACGGTGCGCCGCGACCAATGTCGATCCGTCGACCGCGGAACGCGACCTGACCATCCCGCGCGACCTGCAGAACGGCTTCGGCCACACCGATTGCGGCATCTATGTCGATGTCACCGGCAGCGGGACCGTGAAGGTCGGGGATCCGGTCGAGCCGGTCTGAGCGGGATGCGAACCGTACCGACGTTGCGCGGTCTGAGGGCTGGGGACGCACCGGCTGTTGCTGCCCTGACGGTGCAGCTCGGCTATGAGCTCGATCCCGGGACGGCCGGAGACCGGATCGCATCGGTGCTGGATGCCGAAGGGCACCATGCCTTCGGCGCCTTCCTTGACGAGAAGCTGATCGGTTATCTGCATTGTTTCGACCGTCCGTCGATCGAGAAGGGGCGGGGGCTCGTCGTGCAGGCGCTGGTTGTTGACGAGACCGTCCGGGGAACGGGCGCCGGGCGCCTGCTGATGGCGGAGGCGGAGCGTCTCGCCTGCGAACTCGGCTGCACCGCCGTGTCGCTGTCGTCCGGCGAACGCCGAGCCGGAGCACACGCCTTTTACGAGCGGCTCGGCTATCGGAACTCGTCGGCCTCGCGGTTCTTCACCAAGATTCTCTGAGTCCAGACAAAGAAAAACCGGCCTACGTTGCCGCAGGCCGGTCTTCATCGACAATTTTTCGGTATCAGTCCTCGCCGGCAAGCGGCAGGGCCTGTTCCTCCGGAGCGGCAACCTTGCGCGGGCGGCCGCGCCGGCGGACCGGCTTCGGTTCTTCGCCCGCATCGGCCTGTTCGCCTTCCTCTGCGGCAGTGCCGGGGATCGCCTTCGGCAGCCCCGAATCGCTGGCGCCGAGCATGGCGCGAAGGGCGGCATCGTTGTCCGAACCGCTGGCTCCGGCTTCCGGAGCGCCGCCTCCGTTCCGGCGCCGGCGCGGCGGCCGTGCCGGCCGTTCCTGCTGCTGGTCGTCCTGCTCGGCCGCTTCGGCATCCTGACGCCGCTCGCTGCGAGTCCGGCGTGGCGACGACTGATCGTCGTCGGACCGATGCTGCTGCTGCTGAGGCTGCGGCTGGTCGTTCTGCTCGTCGCCGTCGTTGTCGCTGTCGCCACGCTGCTGGAAGTCCGGCTGGGAGCCGCTCTCCTGCTGTGCGGCGTTGCGGCGCGCCTCGTTCTCTTCATTGTACATGCTGTAGATGCGGAAATAGTGGTCCGCATGCTGGAAGAGGCTCTCCGCCAGCACCCGGTCTCCCGCCGTCGAGGCATCGCGGGCCAGCGTCAGGTATTTCTCGTAGACCTGATGCGCATTGCCGCGGATCCGCACATCGGGCCCGTTGCTGTCGAACGTTTGATTCCTGTTGGGGACATTCGGGCGGCGATTGTTGCCGCGACCCCGCCCACGCTTTGAATGGGGACCTTGTCTCATGGTCGATTACTTTGCCGTTGTGTAGGGGAGCCAAATTTGGCGCCCGAGCCAAAACACCGATCCACACCGCGTGTGTGATCGAAACATCCGGTCGCCATCGGACGGACTGTTTCCGAACCGATGCGCTGATTTCTTACCGGGATGGTTTCCAGCAACAGCGTCTGCCCCCTCGGCACCTGTTGCATGGGAAGAGACTAGCGGTTTGAGACAGCTATTCCAAGTTCTAAATCCCGCAATCCAAAAGGGCTTTTTCCCGGGGCGGATCAGGTTCGCCGCACCAGAATGCATCTTCGAATGCCTGCGAGATCATTCCGGAAACCGGTCACGACGAGTCCTGCCGACCGCATGAGGCGTGCGATGTCGTCACCCTGACCTTCACCGAATTCGAGCACGGCGACCCCCTTTTCGGAGAGGAGGGAATCCAAGCTTTCCGCGATGTTACGGTAGGCATCGAGCCCATCCATACCCCCGTCCAGCGCACCTCGCGGATCGTGGTCCCGCACTTCCGGTTGCAGCGAATCAATCTCCGATGTGGGGATGTAGGGAGGGTTCGAGAGCACGACATCGAACGGACCTGTCACGTTCGAACCCCAGGAAGAACAGATCATTCGTGCACGGTCGGAAAGAGATAGTTTCTGCGCGTTTCGGCTCGCCACGGCAATGCAGTCCGGATCGATATCTACCCCCGTGCCCGATGCGTTCGGATATTCGCTGAGGGCGGCGAGCAGCAGGCATCCGGTACCTGTTCCGAGATCCAGAATGCTTAGCGGTGCCGAGCGGTCCGGAAAGCGCTCCCGAAGTGCGTCGACGAGGGTTTCGCTGTCCGGACGCGGATCGAGGGTCGCTGGGGAGAGCTCGAATTCGAGGCTCCAGAACTCCCGGCTGCCGAGAATGCGGGATACCGGCTCTCCGGCGCTGCGCCGCTCCAGAAAGGCTTCGAAACGGGCGGCAGGCGCGGCCGGTACCGTCTCGTCTTCCCGGCCGTGCAGCCGTCCGCTCTCACCGAGCGCGAAGGCCAGAAGAAGGCGCGCGTCTAGGCGCGGCGAGTCGGCGCCGGCGGCGGAGAGCCGGCGCATCGCGCCGGTTATCAGCGCGCCGATCGTGGGGTCGGCTTCCGAGGCCATCAGGAAAGCGCCGCGAGGCGGGCCGCTTCGTCTTCTGCGGTCAGCGCATCGACCAGCTCGTCCAGCGCCTCTCCCGAGATCACCTTGTCGATCTTGTAGAGCGTCAGGTTGATCCGGTGGTCGGTGACCCGGCCCTGGGGGAAGTTGTAGGTCCGGATCCGTTCGGACCGGTCGCCGCTGCCGACCTGGCCCTTGCGGTCGGCCGCACGCTCGTCGGCGAGACGCTGGCGTTCGTGGTCGTAGAGCCGGGCGCGGAGGATCTTCATCGCCTTGGCGCGGTTCTTGTGCTGCGATTTCTCGTCCTGCTGCGAGACCACGATTCCGGACGGGATGTGGGTGATGCGGACGGCGCTTTCCGTCGTGTTCACGTGCTGGCCGCCGGCGCCGCTGGCGCGGAACACATCGACGCGGAGATCCTTCTCCTCGATCTCGAGATCGACATCCTCGGCTTCGGGCAGGACGGCAACGGTCGCGGCCGAGGTGTGAATGCGTCCGCCGGATTCCGTCACCGGCACGCGCTGTACCCGGTGCACGCCGGATTCGAATTTGAGCCGCGCGAAGACCGAGCGACCGCTGATCTCGGCGATGGCTTCCTTGTAGCCGCCGATATCGTTCTCCGAAATCTCCATGATCTCGAACTTCCAGCCTTTCTGGGCGGCGTAGCGCTGGTACATGCCGAAGAGATCGCTGGCAAACAGGGCGGCTTCGTCGCCGCCGGTTCCGGCGCGGACTTCGAGGATCGCGTTCTTCTCGTCCGCTTCGTCCTTCGGCAGCAGCAGGATCTGAACCTCATGCTCAAGCGCCGGAAGTTCTTTTTCCAGGCGCTCGATCTCCTCCGCCGCCATGTCTTCCATGTCGGGGTCCTCAAGCAGGCTCCGCGCGTCCTCGAGTTCCTTGCGCATTTCCTTCAGCTCGGTGACCTTCTCGGCCACGGGCGCGAGTTCGGACAGCTCGCGGGAGAGTTTCGCGATGTCCTGCGAGGCAACGCCGTCGCCGGAAGCGAGCATCGCTTCCAGTTCCTTGTGTCGGGCGAGCACGCGTTCGAGATTTGCCTGCAGGCTCACTCGTCTTCTCCTTGTTCTTCGTCGAGACCGAACAGCTCCACCAGCGTGGCGATGGTCCGGTCGTCCAGTGTCTCGGTGGCGGCGAGGCGCCGCAGGTGCTCCGACGGCGCATGCAGGATGCGCTTGAGGAGAAGCCGCGTCGCTTCCTCCGCGGTCAGGTTCGGCTGTTCCTCGTGCAGCGCCGTCCGCATCGCTTCCAGATGCTGCCGTATGCGCACGATGGCCGGCGCCGCGGTGCGCCCGCTCTGGTCCGAAAGGAACCGGGCAACAGCCGCAGCGACCAGCTCGCGGGCCCGGTCCGCCTCCGCCCGGCGCGCGTTCTTGCCTTCGGTGGCGGTGCGCTCCAGATCCTCAAGGTCGAAGAGGAAGGCTTCGTCGATCCGGTTGATTGCGGGATCGATATCCGGCGGCACCGAGAGATCGACCAGGAAGATCGGGCGATAGCGGCGCTTCTGCAAGGCGCTCTCGATCATTTCCGCGCTCAGCAGGGCGCGGCCTTCGCCGACGGCCGCGATCACGATGTCAGCTTCCGTGAGCGCGGAGGAGAGTTCCGCGAACGGCCGGAAATGCGCTTCGAGAGATTTCGCGGTCGCCTGTGCCCTGCGGTCGATCCGGTCGATTACAGTCACCGGTGTGCCGTGCCCGTCGCGCAGCTGCTCGGCAAGGATGAGCCCGAGCTCACCGGCGCCCAGAAGCAGGGCCTTCGTACTGTCGAGCGCGCCATGGACGTCCTTGGCGACGGCGAGGGCGGCGGCCGCGATGGAGACCGGACCTTCGGCGATGCGGGTTTCGCGGCGGACCTGCCGGGCGGCCTCGAAGGCGGCGCTCATGGTCGCGTCGATCAGCGGGCCGGAGGATTTCAGGCTGCGGGCGAGACGGTGACCGGCCCGCATCTGGCCGAGGATCTGGGGCTCGCCGATCACCTGGCTGTCGAGAGAGGCCGCGACCCTGAAGAGATGGGCGACGGCATCGCCGCCGACATGGCGATAGAGCAGGGGTTCCAGCAGCGCCGGGTCGAGTCCGACCGGGGCGCAGAGGATCTTCGCGATCACGCTGCGCGCTTCCTCGGGGTTGGGGAAGACGCCCGCGACCTCGACCCGGTCGCAGGTCGAGAGCGGCATCGCCTCCTCGACCCCGAAGACGCGGAGCGACCGCAGAACGACCGGCAGTTCCTCGTCGGCGACGAAGAGCTGCTCGCGGATCGCATCCGGACAGGTGCGGTGGTTGACGCCGACGACGGCGAAACGGTGCAGGTCCTGAAAGAGCGGGGAAGCGGGGCGGTCCGCCAAAACCGGGCCTCGCTAGACCTCGGCTTTGAGATGGTCCCCGATCTTGCCCAGCGCGATTTCGGTCTGGGTGCCTGAATCCAGGTCCCGGACGGTCGCGACGCCGTTTTCGAGTTCCGTCTCGCCGAGAATGACGGCGTGGCTGGCACCGAGTTTGTTGGCCCGCTTCATGCGTTTTCCAAGATTGCCCGAATAACCCATTTCGACAGCTATGCCGGCCTTGCGCAAGTCATGGCTGAGCTTGATCGCCGCGATGGCGGCTTCTTCGCCGACCGGGATCACCGCGACCGGGCGTGCGGGGGCTGCCGGTGCCTCGATCATCATCGCGATGCGCTCGATGCCCGCCGCCCAGCCGACGCCGGGGGTGGACGGGCCGCCCATCATCTCGACCAGACCGTCATAGCGCCCGCCGGCCATTACCGTGCCCTGCGCGCCGAGGCGGTCGGTCACGAACTCGTAGGCGGTGTGGCAATAGTAGTCGAGGCCGCGCACGAGCCGGTCGTTCTGCCGGTAGGGTACGCCGACGGCCTCGAGACCGGCCTTTACCGTACCGTAGAAGTCCTGGCTTGCCGCGTTCAGATAATCGCCGAAGGAGGGAGCGTTGGCGACGATCGCCCGATCGCCCTCGTCCTTGCTGTCGAGGATGCGCAGCGGGTTCACCTCGAGGCGGCGCAGGCTGTCCTCGGAGAGGCCGTCCTTGTGGCCGATCAGGTAGTCGACCAGCGCCGTACGGTAGGCCTCGCGGCTCTCGGTGTCGCCGAGCGTGTTCAGCTCAAGCACGACGCCGTCGAAAATCCCGAGCGCGTCGAGAATGTCGGCGCCGACAGTGATGACCTCGATATCGGCCTGCGGTGCCGGGACACCGAGCAGCTCCACGCCGATCTGGTGGAACTGGCGCTGGCGGCCCTTCTGCGGACGCTCGTAGCGGAACATCGGGCCCTGGTAGAACAGCTTCAGCGGCAGGTCCTGGGTCAGGCCGCCGGAGATCAGGGCGCGGGCTACGCCGGCGGTTCCCTCCGGGCGCAGGGTAATGGTCTCGCCGCCGCGGTCGGTGAAGCTGTACATCTCCTTCGAGACCACGTCCGAGGTCTCGCCGAGCGTGCGGGCGAAGACTTCGGTGAATTCGAAGATCGGCGTCTGGATCTCGCTGAAACCGTACCGGGCCGCGGTCGCGAGCGCGGTTTCCACAACATGGCGATGCCGCCGCGCGTCCTCGCCGAGCAGGTCGTGGGTGCCGCGAACGGGTTGCAGTTTCGCCATTGGTCCGGTCCTTTCAAACGCACCCGCGGCGAGATGCGCGCGGGCGGCTCGGTTTATGCCGCGAAATCGGCTCGGATTCAAACGGATGAGATGATTTCAGGCCCTGAATCCGCTTTCCCGGATCAGGAGGCTGCCGGAGAGACCGCGACGGCGGCCTGTTCGGCGGCCAGTTCCTTCTCGATCTCCGCCGCCTTCTCTTCGACCAGCGAGACCAGATGATCGACGATGCTCTCGTCTTTCAGGCGGTGGTGCGGCAGGCCGGCGATATAGACCTGGTGCGTGCCCTTGCCCCCGCCGGTGAAGCCGATATCGGTCTCTCGGGCCTCGCCCGGACCGTTCACCACGCAGCCGATCACCGAGAGGGTCATCGGCGTGGTGATGTGGGAGAGCCGCTGCTCGAGAACCTCGACGGTCTTGATGACGTCGAACTGCTGGCGGGCGCAGGACGGACAGGAAATCACGTTCACGCCGCGGTGGCGCAGGTTCAGCGACTTCAGGATGTCGAAGCCGACCTTCACCTCGTCCACGGGATCGGAGGAGAGGGAAACGCGGATCGTGTCGCCGATCCCGCTCCACAGCAGCATGCCCATGCCGATCGAGCTTTTCACCGAGCCGATGCGGAACCCGCCGGCTTCGGTGATGCCGAGATGCAGCGGGTAGTCGCAGGCGTCCGCGAGGCCCTGATAGGCGGCGACGGCAAGGAATACGTCGGAGGCCTTCACGCTGATCTTGGTCTCGAAGAAATCGTTGTCCTCGAGGATCTTCAGGTGGTCGAGCGCGCTTTCGACCATCGCCTCGGGGCAGGGCTCGCCGTATTTCTCCAGCAGGTGCTTCTCGAGGCTCCCGGCATTGACGCCGACGCGGATCGAGCAGCCGTGATCCTTGGCCGCCTTCACCACCTCGCGCACCCGGTCGGCGCTGCCGATATTGCCCGGATTGATGCGCAGGCAGGCGGCGCCCGCCTCGGCGGCCTCGATGGCCCGTTTGTAGTGGAAATGGATGTCGGCCACGATCGGCACCGGGCTCGCCTTGACGATCTCCGGCATCGCGGCGGTCGAGGCCTCGTCCGGGCAGGAGACGCGCACGATGTCGGCCCCGGCGTCGGCGCAGGCCTGGATCTGCGCGATCGTCGCCTTGGCGTCGGCGGTCAGTGTGTTCGTCATGGTCTGCACGGTGATCGGGGCATCGCCGCCGACCAGCACGTTTCCGACGCGGATCTGACGGGACTTGCGCCGGTGGATGTCGCGGTAGGGCCGCACGCTCATGGGATGTTCCGCTCGCTTTCTCAGGCTAACTGCGAGATGGCGTTCGGGGTCTTATAAAGCAAGCAGGCGCCGCGGGTAAACGGCGCCTTCATGACGTTTGCACCGTGATGCGGGATCAGTCGGCCGCGGTAAAGGTCAGCAGACTCTCGTCGAGCGGGATATTGCGGGCGATTTTCCCGAACGGGCCGAGGCTGGGAGCTTCGGCACCGTTGATGGAAATCTTCAGCGCGCCCGCATTGCCGGTGAACAGTTTGAGCCCGCTGCGCACCGGGACCTCATAGGCCTCGCCCTTGCGCAGGATGCGCGTCAGGAGCGGCGTTGCGTCTTCGCCGCGCACCTGCACCCAGCTGTCGTCCGTCGCGCTGATGACGATACGCGGACCCTCGTTCGATGCGGCCGGCGCCGGAGCCGGCTTGGAATCGATGGCGGCAGCCTCGGCATCAACGGCGGACTGCGACGTGCTGCGTGAAACATCCGGGACGGCAGGAATATCGGTTGCGGCTGCTACCGGCCCCGGGGCCGCCGCCGGAACGCTGGCGACCTCGGTCGGCGCACTCGCGGCCGGTGCCGCCGTCGGGGCCGTTTGCTCGGTCACGGTCGTGGTCGCGGTCGCTGCCGGGATCGGCGCGGTGACCGGTTCGCTCTCTGCCTTCGCAATCTCTGTTGCCGCGGGTTCCGTCGCCGCGGGCGCGGCCGAGGGAGTCTCCGTCTCGCTATCGGCCACCGAGGGTTCGAGCGTGTCGGATGTGTCTGTCCGGACCGGCGCGTTCGCGGTGGCGATTTCGGCCCGGGTCTCGGTCTCAGTCGCTTCCGTCGCGGACGGCGTCTCAGCTGCAGGCTCGGTCGCAACGGCAAGCTGTTGCGGCTGCGATGCCGGCGCTTCGGCGCTCGTCGTGTCAGGCTGCGCTGCGGTTGCCGCCGGGGCCTGAGCCGTCGTGGCAGCGGATGCCGCGCTCTCGGGCTCGGCAGTCTTGATTGCCGGTTCCTCGAGCAGAAAAGCGAGACGGTCCGGAATGCCCGGCGTCAGGTCGGAGACCGCCGTGTCCGTGGTTGAGAAATAGTACCAGCCGCCGTAGCTGAGCGCGGCGAGCAGGACGCCGACGAACATCAGCGCGCCGCCCGGAACCTTGCCTTCCGGAGCGGGAGAGGGGAAGGAGAGCTGCGTCGGTTCCTGCAGCTTCTTCGCTTCCGCCTTGAAATCGGCGATCAGCTTTTCGGCGTCGAGGCCGACCAGCTGGCTGTAGCTCCGCACATAGCCGATGGCATATGTGAGACCGGGCAGATTGTCGAAATCGCCCGTCTCCAGTGCCTGGAGGTAGCTGCGCTGGATGCGCAATTGCTGGGCGACGTCCTGCAGCGAGAGATCTCTCTCCGTACGGCCGCGTTGCAGCAGCATTCCAACCGTGGAACCGGATCCACCTTCGGATTTCGGTTCAGCAGCAGAGCTCAAGGTCTTGATTTTCTTGCCTTCGGCAACAATCGGCTTCGAGGCGACAAGTCTCGGCGCCGTCGGCTCGGGCGTGACGTTCACGGCTTTTGACTTATCGGCATCTTCGATGTGCCGGAGTCTTAACTTCGCCTTTGTGCTCATCTCATCCACGACCTAATTGCCCGCGAATATTTCATCCGCCCGACCACGCTATTTCTGGAGCGACTACTGAGTAAAACTCGCAGAGGCACCACGGAGTAACCAGGCTCTAAGTGCCAAGTTAGATTAAATTGTCTAATGAATCAACGTTCTATTCGAATTTTTCGAACTTAAGACTCAGGCGGGTATCTGATGATCCCGCGAAAACGCCTTGAGATGTTCCACAAGACGGCCTTCTCGTGATTTCAATAAATTAGACATAAATGTTTGCAGATCGGTGTAATTGATTGCTCTTACAGTCTCTTTTACCGGGCCGATAGAGGCCGAGGCCATGGAAAGACGGCGATAGCCTATACCGATCAGCGCCAGCGCCCCGATCCGCGACCCCGCCATCTCTCCACAGAGAGTCAATGGCTTATCCATTTCATTGCAGGCATCGGCGATCTGTTTCAAGAGTCTCAGGAAAGGCACGGAAACCGGATCGTAGCGATGCGTGACTCGCTGGTCTCCTCGGTCTGCCGCGAAGAAGAACTGCTGCAGGTCATTGCTTCCGACAGAAAGAAAATCGACCCGCTTCAAGATCTCGGGAAGTTGCCAGGCAAGCGACGGCACTTCGAGCATGCTTCCGAGGCGCAGGTTTCGCGGCAAGGGGTCTCCGTGGCGGACGGCGCGTTCGAGTTCGCGGTCGAGGATCGCCCGCGCGGCATCGAATTCCGCGACCGTGGAGACCATCGGAAACATCAGATCGACGGGCGCGCCGGCTGCGGCGCGGAAGATCGCGCGCAGCTGGTTTCTCAGCAGGCTCGGATGGTCGACCGAGATCCGGAGCGAACGCCAGCCGAGCGCCGGGTTGTCGCCCGGATCGTGGTCGAAGGCCTGGATATGCTTGTCTCCGCCGGCATCCAGAGTCCGGAAAGTGACCGGACGTCCGTTCGCCGCTTCCAGCACCCGCCGGTAGACGTCCGTCTGCTGCTCGACATCGGGAATGTCGCGCCGGACCATGAACGGGATCTCGGTGCGGTAGAGGCCGATGCCGGCGGCGCCCGTCGCGTCGAGCTGCTGCAGGTCGAACATCAGTCCGACATTGAGCAGAAGGGTGACGTCCACGCCGTCGAGGGTGCGCGCCGGCAGGTCGCGCAGGGCCTGATAGCGGGCCTTGGTTTCCGCGCGGGCCTTCAGGCCGGCATGGAAATATTCCTGCACGTCCTCGGTCGGCCGCAGCAGGACCTGATTGTTGTCTGCGTCGACGATCAGGCGGTCGCCCGGATTGACCTCGCTCAGCAGGCCGGGAATGTTTCCGAGAACCGGAATGTCGAGGGCGCGGGCCACGATCGCCACATGCGCGGTCGCGGAGCCTTCCTCAAGCACGAGGCCCGTCAGGTTGTGACGGTCATATTCCAGGAGTTCTGCCGGTCCCATGGAGCGGGCGACGACGACATAGGGCTGATCCTCGGCGATCGCCGCCGCGTCGCCGTTCTCCTCCTCGCCGGCAAGTCTCGAGAGCAGGCGGTTGGCGAGATCGTCGAAATCGGCGAGCCGCTCGCGGAGATAGGGGTTCTGCACCGAGCCGAGCCGCGCCCGCATGTCCGCGCGGGCGCGCTGCACGGCGGCCTCGGCGGTCAGGCCGTTGTCGATGGCGTCGTTCATCCGCGTCAGCCAGCCGCGGTCATGCGCGATCATTCGGAAGGTTTCGAGCACGTCTCGGTGTTCGCCGACCTCGGCTAGGTCCGGTGCCGCAAGCAGGGTATCGATGCGGTCGCGGACTTCCCGCATGGCGGTCTCGAGCCGCTCCTTCTCGACCGCCGGGTTGTCTGCGACGACGCGGCGGATGGCCGTGCTCTGCTGATGGAAGTAGGCGACGCCGATCCCGATGCCGGGCGCGACGGTCTGGCCGGCGAGTCTGAGCGGCGTGTCGTGCTTCGGCGCCTGATCGCCGAACACGCCGTTTGCGAGCAGTTCGGCCAGCACCATGGCGAAGGTCTCGAGGGTCTCGATCTCTTCGTCGGAATATTGCCGCCGGGAGCGGTTCTGCACCACGAGCACGCCGAGGACCCGGTCGGCGCGCATCACGGGCACGCCGGCGAGCGACTGGTAGATTTCCTCGCCGGTTTCCGGCCGGTAGGCGAATTTCGGGTGCGACTGCGCGTCGGAGAGGGCGATGGACTGGGCGCGCGCGGCGATGTCGCCGACGAGGCCCTCGCCGAAATGCATCAGGGTACGGTGGACCGCGTCCTTGTTGAGGCCCTCGGTGGCACAGAGTTCGAGCAGGTTGTCGGAGCGGCGGACATAGATCGAGCAGACCTCCGCCGCCATGTCGGCGGCGATGATCGAGGTGATGCTGTCGAGGCGGTCCTGCGGCGCACGTGCCTCCGCCATCACGTCGCGCAGGCGGCGCAACATGGAGCGGGAGTTGCGGCCGAAGCCGTTATGCTCGACCGCCGCCGTCATGGGGTCAGCTTGCCGGCGGCCCGTCGAGGCCGTAGGCGGTGTGCAGGGCACGGACCGCGAGTTCGGTATATTCGGCGGCGATCAGGACGCTGACCTTGATCTCCGAGGTCGAGATCACCTGGATATTGATCCCCTTGTCGGAGAGCGTCCGGAACATGGTCTTCGCGACGCCCGGCTGCGAGCGCATGCCGACACCGACGACGGAAACCTTCGCCACGTTCGGGTCCGCGTTGATCTCGCGGAAGCCGAGTTCGTCGCGCAGCTTCTCCAGCACCTGCTTGGCGCGCTCGAGGTCGGTCTTGCCGATGGTGAAGGTCATGTCCGTGGTGTTGCCGTCCTCGGTCACGTTCTGGACGATCATGTCCACGTTGACCGCCGCGTCGGCGAGGCTGCCGAAGATGGAGGCGGCGACGCCCGGACGGTCCGGCACGTGGCGCACGGTGACTTTTGCCTCTTCGGGGCTATAGGCGATGCCGCTGACGACATTCTGTTCCACGATCTCATCCTCATCACAGATCAGGGTGCCCGGAGCGTCGACGAAGCTCGACAGCACCTGCAGCCTGACATTGTTCCGCATGGCAAGAGCCACGGAACGCGTCTCCAGTACCTTGGCCCCCTGCGAGGCCAGTTCCAACATTTCCTCGTAGGTGATCTTTTCGATCTTCCGGGCCGAGGGCACGATCCGCGGGTTGGTCGTATAGACACCGTCCACGTCCGTGTAGATGTCGCAGCGGTCCGCGTTCAGCGCCGCCGCGAGAGCGACCGCCGTGGTGTCGGAGCCGCCGCGGCCCAACGTGGTGATCCGGTTGTCCGGGCCGATGCCTTGGAAACCGGCCAGCACGGCGACCTGACCCTGCTCGAAGCGCTTGATGATCTCTGCGGTCTCGATGCTCTCGATCCGCGCCTTGCTGTGCACGCCGTCGGTCTTGAACGGCAGCTGCCAGCCGAGCCAGGAGCGGGCGTTGATGCCGAGATTCTGCAGCGCCATCGCGAGAAGCCCGCTGGTCACCTGCTCGCCTGTGGCGACGATGGTGTCGTATTCCCGCGCGTCATGCAGCACGCTCATCTCGCGTGCATAGGCGACAAGCTGGTTGGTGACACCGGCCATGGCGGAAACGACGACAGCGACCTCGTGGCCCGCGTCGACTTCCTTCTTTACCCGGAGCGCTACATTTCTGATGCGCTCAATATCGGCGACCGACGTGCCGCCGAACTTTTGCACGATACGCGCCATTTCGTTCCGCTTTTCAGGAGTGTACCCCAATGCCCAATACCGGAACGCGAACATTCCTAACGGCCCCGGGCGAGGCTATACATACCGATACGCCGCATCCCGGGCAAGCGCGGGTTCCGGCACGGCATCGGAGCACCCATGATTGAAAAGAATATGGCCAGGAGCACGATCGATCCCGAGGACGTCCGGCGTTTCTCGGCGGTGGCGGACGAATGGTGGGACATGCGCGGGCCATTCGCGCCGCTGCACAAGTTCACGCCGGTTCGCCTCGAACTGATCCGCGAGTGGATGGGCGATCACTTTGCCCTGGATGACAAGGCCACGGCACCCTTCGCGGGTCTGAGGATGCTGGATATCGGCTGCGGCGGCGGTTTGCTGTCGGAGCCGCTGACCAGGCTGGGGGCCGCGATGACCGGAATCGACGCGGAGGAAAAAACCATCCGCACCGCGGCGGTGCACGCGGCCGGGGGCGGGCTCGAGATCGATTACCGGGTTTCGCTCGCGGAGACGCTGGCGGAGGAAATGCCGGAGGCTTTCGATGCGGTCGTCGCCTCGGAAGTGATCGAGCATGTCGCCGACCCGGCGTTGTTCGCCGCCTCGCTGGCACGGCTGGTGCGGCCGGGAGGCGCGGTCTTCGTCACCACCCTGAACAGGACCGGCAAGTCGCTGCTCTTCGGGAAGTTCGCGGCCGAGTATCTGTTGCGCTGGGTCCCGCCGGGGACCCACGACTGGCGGCAATTCCTGACCCCGGATGAACTGCGCGGTCTGCTGGCCGAGGCAGGGCTCAAAGTTGTGGAACAGACGGGCATCCGCTTCGACCCGCTGGCCGACAGCTTCTCGCGGTCTTCCGACCTTGCGATCAATTACGCGATCTTTGCGGTGAAACCGTCAGCGACCGCCTAGGCGTCGCCCTTCGGGATCCAGGGGATCGGCGCAAACTCGATCCCTTCCTCGCGCAGGGCCTGCGCCTCGGCGGGAGTGGTCTCGCCGTAGATGCCGTGCGGATCCTTTTCTCCGTAATGGATCTTGCGGGCCTCTTCGGCGAATTCCTTGCCTACATAGTCGAACTTGCTCTCGACCTCGGCCCGGAGCGCAATCAGCTTTTCGCGCATGGCGGCCATTTCCGGCGTCATCTGGCTGACGGCAGGAACGGATTGGCCGCCGGCTTTCGGGTCGGCCTTTTTTTTCGAGCTTGCGACGTTCGGTGCCATCAGGGCTTTGGAAACGGAGGCCGAGCCGCAAGTCGGGCAGCTCAGCAGGCCCGCTTCCGCCTGCTTGTCGAAGGCGGCGCTGTTCGGAAACCAAGCGTCGAAGCTGTGATCGGTATCGCAACGCAGTCGATATTTGATCATCCAACAGATCCAGTCATGTCCTGTCAGTATGAAATAGCATGTGGTCGAAATAGTGTAATAATTGCTAATTAGCCAGTGTGTCGTTGCGCGGGGGACACATTATGAGCGAGACGGACGGCAGAACGCTGGGGCAACGCGACGCCGCGCATCATCTGCATCCCTTCACCGACAATCGGGAACTGGAAGCCTCCGGCGGCGCCACCGTGATCGAGCGCGGCGAGGGCTGCTATCTCTGGGACGATCAGGGGCACCGCTATCTCGACGCGCTCGCCGGTCTCTGGTGCGTCAATGTCGGCTACGGTCGCAAGGAACTCGCCGACGTGGCAGCCCGGCAGATGGAGCGGCTGGCCTACTACAACACCTTCTTCAACACCACGACCGGGCCGACGGCGAAGCTGGCGGAGACCCTTGCGGCGCTGATGCCGGGGCATCTCAATACCGTGCTCTTTGCCAATTCGGGTTCCGAGGTCTGCGACAGCGCGATCCGGCTCGCCCGCTTCTACTGGCAGAAGGTCGGCAAGCCTCGGAAGCGGATCGTGATCGGTCGGGAGGAGGGCTATCACGGTTCGACGCTGGCGGCGCTGAGTGCCGGCGGCATCGGCGCGATGCATGCCCAAGGCGGAACCGGCCTGCCGGATTTCGCCCATATCGAGGCGCCCTACCGCTTTCTGCACGGCCACGACATGCCGGAAGCGGCCTTCGCCGCGCAGGCGGCGCAGGCGCTTGAGAAAAAGATCGGGGAACTTGGCGCGGAGAATGTCGCGCTGTTCATCTGCGAACCGATACAGGGCGCAGGCGGCCTGATCTTTCCGCCGGAAGGGTATCTCGCCGAAGTGCAGCGGATTTGCCAGAAGCATGACGTGCTGTTCGCGCTCGACGAGGTGATCAGCGCCTTCGGCCGGCGCGGCGCCAGGTCGGCCGCCGAGCTGTTCGGTCTGAGCCCGGATTTCGTGACCCTGGCCAAGGGGCTTTCGTCCGGTTACCAGCCGATCTCTGCCCTGATGGTCTCGGATCCGATCGCGGAGGTCCTGCGGGACGCGGAGGGCGGTCTCGCACACGGCTTTACATATTCGGGCCATCCCGTCGCGGCGGCGGTCGCACTGGAGAATCTCGCAATCCTGAAACGCGAGCGGCTGGTCGAGCGGGTGCGGGACGATATCGGCCCCTATTTCTGCTCCGCGCTTGCCCGGCTCGCGGAGCATCCGCTGGTCGGCGAGGTGCGCGGGCTCGGGCTGCTGGGGGCGGTGGAGCTGATTCAGGACAAGGCGCGGCATCAGTTCTTCGATCCGCCGGGCGTTGTCGCCGCAGTGTGTCGCGAGAACCTCAAGGCGCGCGGCATCATCGTGCGGGCCGTCCGGGATACGCTGCTGATCGCGCCGCCCTTCGTCGTCACGAGAGAACAGGTCGACGACATCGTCGACACGCTGGAGGCGGCGCTGGAGGACATCCGGCACGAGCTCGGCATTATAGCCGAGGACCAGAAACTGGCCGAAGCGGTGCATGAGGCGGACAAGCCGCTTGCCGGACGGGTCGCGCTGGTGACCGGAGCCTCGCGCGGGATCGGCGCCGAGGTCGCAAGGACCTTCGCGCGGGCGGGAGCGACCGTCGTGACCGTTGCCAGGGATGCTGAAGCGCTGGAGGCACGGAGGGCGGAGATCGAATCCGAAGGCGGCCGGGCGGTTCCGGTGGCCGTGGATCTGTCGCGGTCTGACGGCACGGCGGAAGCGGCTCTCATGGCCGAGATCGAGCGGCAGGGCGGGCAGCTCGATATTCTGGTTCTGAATGCGGCGCTGCTTGGTGAGCTGGAACCTCTTGCGGCTCTCAACTCAAAAGTCTGGGACGAGGTGATCGCCGTCAATCTGACGGCGCCGTTCCGGCTTCTGCGGCTGTTGCACCCGTTCCTCGCCTTCTCGGATGCGGGACGCTGCATTTTCGTTACCTCCGGTGCGGCGCGCGGAGCGCATGCGGACTGGAGTGCCTACGCGGCAAGCAAGGCCGGGCTCGAGGCGATGATGCGGGCCTATGCCGCCGAGAACCGGAAATTCGGGCTCAAGATCAATGCGGTCGATCCGGGCGCGATGCCGACCGGAATGCGCGCCTCTGCCTTTCCCGACGAAGATCCCCGCTCCGTCACGCCGGTCGAGGCAGCCGGCCCGGTCTTTCTCCGCCTTGCCGTCCCGGAATGCAGTTACTCCGGCGCGATCGTTCCTGTCGTCGCATCCGCAGAGGCTGCACAATGAGCTCGGTCAGTACCGCCGCAGGCCCGATGGCCAAGCCGTCCGAATGGGTCGTGCGCTTTGCCGAACGGGTTCCGCTGGAGGCGGAAGTTCTCGATGTGGCGTGCGGCGCCGGCCGGCACGGTCGCTATTTCCGGGCACGCGGGAATCCGGTCGTCCTTCTGGATCAGGATATTTCGCGCGTCGCCGACATGGCGGCGGATGCGCGTGTCGAACTCGTCGCCTCGGACCTTGAGGCCGGGAGGCCGTGGCCGCTGAAAAGCCGGACCTTCGGCTGCGTGGTCGTCACCAACTATCTCTACCGACCGGCGATGCGCGACATCATCGCGGCGGTCGCACCCGGCGGGATCCTCATTTACGAGACCTTCGCGCTGGGGAACGAGGCCTACGGGCGGCCCTCGAATCCGGACTTTCTGCTGCACCGGGAGGAGCTGCTGATCCTCTGCCGACCGGAGCTGCGGGTGGTGGCGTTCGAGGACGTGACGGTGAGCACGCCGCGTCCCGCCTGTATCCAGAGGATCGCCGCCGTCAGGGACGCGGCCGAACGCCCGGCCTTCTGACGCAGGCGCCTTCGACCGGCCTGCCGGCCCGATATCCATAATTGAAAAACATTTTCGGACCGGAAGTCACATTGCAGTCGGGTTCCTTGTCACATACGATCTGGTGCTGCGTCTCAAGGGATGCAGCCGGATCCGCGGCTCTGCAATTGTCATCAAGACAGTCTGTCCGTGGAACGAAAACGAATCGGGGAGCTGGCAAAAGACGGCCTGGAGTAGCGAAAAATCGTCTTCGACCGTCCATAGCCACGGCGCATGGCAACGCCGAAGGAGGGGCTCATGATCTTGGATTTCAGGCCAGAACGGCGTGCAGGATCTATTGAACGGGTGGACTCGGTTTTGCGGGGATTGAGAGCCTACTGGGAGTTCTCGCGTACCGACGCATCGCTGCCGCTATCGGAGAATCTTTTTCTGTCGGATCTGGTCGACGAGATGCCGCACGTGGTTCTCGCCTATCAGGACAGGCAACGCTTTCAGGTTGAATTTGCGGGTGAGGCGGCGGCCGATCTGCTCGGCGGAAACCCGATCGGCGCAACGACGGCTCCGAAAGGCGGTCTCCCGCCGGCCGTGGCCCGTTGCATCCGGCGGTCCGCGGAGGATCGCGAGCCGGTACTTTCGACAGCGGCAGGAATCCGCATCATCTGTCTGCCCTTCGGCGGGGCGGGTGGTGAGGTCGAGCTTGTCCTCGCCGGCCTCGCCGAAGTGACTGTCCTTCAGAACAGCGGAACGGTCGTCTCTCTCATGCGCTGACGCCGGGGCGGGGCCCCGGATATCAGGCGCGGTTCAGATCTTGCCGTGGCACTGCTTGTATTTCTTGCCGGAGCCGCATGGGCAGGCCGCGTTGCGCGGTACCTTGCCCCAGGTGGCGGGGTCGTTCGGATCGATCGCTGCGGCGCCTTGCCGGCTGCGGACCATGGTTTCCCCGTCGGCAGCCTCGCCATCGCCCTGCAGTGCCGGATCCTCGCGGCCCTCGTGCATTTCGCGCGCGGCCCGTTCGGCGGCCATCCGCGCCTCCATCTCCTCGGGTGAAGCCTGGACGCGGATCTCGAGATGCGAGAGCACGCCGGTCACGGTCTGCCGCAGACCGGTCAGCATGCCGTCGAACAGGTTGAAGGCCTCGCGCTTGTATTCGTTCAGCGGATCCTTCTGCGCATAGGCGCGCAGGTTGATGCCTTGGCGCAGATGGTCGAGCGAGAGCAGATGCTCCTTCCACTGCTGATCGAGGATCTGCAGCAGCAGGCTTTTTTCCGCCATGCGCATGACTTCGGGCCCGTAATTCGCGGCCTTCTGCGCCATGGCATTGTCTGAGGCCTTGGTGATGCGCTCCAGGATCTCCTGGTCCGCGATACCTTCCTCGTCCGCCCAGTCCTTGACCGGCAGGTCGAGCGCGAGCAGGCGGAGGCATTCCTCGTGCAGGGCCGGAATGTCCCACTGTTCGGAATAGGCGCCTTCCGGAATGCAGCGCGAGACCACGTCCTCGATCACCTCGTGGCGCATGTCGGCGACCGTGGCCGCGACTTCCGGCGCGCGCATGATGTCCTTGCGCTGCTCGAAGATCACCTTGCGCTGGTCGTTCATGACGTCGTCATACTTGAGCAGCTGCTTGCGGATCTCGAAGTTCCGCGCCTCGACCTTCTGCTGCGCCTTTTCCAGCGCCTTGTTGATCCAGCTGTGGACGATCGCCTCGCCCTTCTCCAGGCCGAGCTTCTGCAGCATGCCGTCCATGCGCTCGGACCCGAAGATGCGCATCAGGTCGTCTTCCAGCGAGAGGAAGAACTTGGACGCGCCCGGATCGCCCTGACGGCCGGAACGGCCGCGCAGCTGGTTGTCGATCCGTCGGCTCTCGTGCCGCTCGGTGCCGATCACGTAGAGACCGCCGGCATCGAGAACCTGTTTCTTCGCGGCCTCGACCTCGCCGCGGATGGTCTCTGCCTTGGCCGGATCCGGATCTTCGCCGAGTTCCAGCATGATCCGCATGTCGGCATTGCCGCCGAGCTGGATATCGGTACCGCGGCCGGCCATGTTGGTGGCAACGGTGACGGCGCCGGGCTGACCCGCCTGTGCGATGATGGTGGCTTCCTGCTCGTGGAAGCGCGCGTTCAGCACCTGATGCGGGATCTTGCGCTTCTTCATCAGCTCCGCGAGCAGTTCGGACTTCTCGATGGAGACGGTGCCGACCAGCACCGGCTGGCCCTTGCCCCGGCACTCCTCGATCGTGTCGATGATCGCGTCCCACTTCTCTTCCGCGGTCCGGTAGACCTCGTCGTCATGGTCTTTGCGGGCGATGTCGACGTTGGTCGGGATCTCGACGACCTCGAGCTTGTAGATCTCCGCAAACTCGGTCGCCTCGGTCATCGCCGTGCCGGTCATGCCGGCGAGCTTCGGATAGAGGCGGAAATAATTCTGGAAGGTGATCGAGGCGAGCGTCTGGTTCTCGTTCTGGATCGTGACGCCTTCCTTAGCCTCGAGCGCCTGGTGCAGGCCCTCGGAATAGCGTCGTCCTTCCATAGCGCGGCCGGTGAACTCGTCGATGATGACGACCTTGTCGTCCTTGACGATGTAGTCCGTGTCCTTGGCGAAGAGATGGTGTGCGCGGAGCGCCTGGTTGGCGTGATGCACCAGCGAGACGTTGGCGATGTCGTAAAGACCGCCTTCCTGCAGCATGCCGGCGCCGCGCAGCAGTTCCTCGATATGTTCCTGGCCAGCCTCGGTGAAGGCGACGGTGCGCTGCTTCTCATCCTTTTCGTAATCCTCGGGCACGAGGTGCGGGATCACGGCATTCATCGCGGTATAGGTCGCAGAGCTGTCCTCGGCCGGGCCGGAGATGATCAGCGGCGTGCGCGCCTCGTCGATCAGGATCGAGTCGACTTCGTCGACGATGGCGAAGTTGAAGTCGCGCTGGACCATGTCCTCCAGGCGGAACTTCATATTGTCGCGCAGATAGTCGAAACCGAACTCGTTGTTGGTCCCGTAGGTGACGTCGGCGGCGTAGGCGGCCTTGCGCTCGGCATCCGTCAGCCCGTGCACGATGCAGCCGGTCGAGAGTCCGAGGAACTCGTAGACCTGTCCCATCCATCCGGCGTCGCGCTTGGCGAGGTAGTCGTTCACCGTGACGACATGGACGCCCTTGCCCTCGATCGCGTTCAGATAGACCGCGAGGGTGGCGACAAGGGTCTTGCCTTCGCCGGTCTTCATTTCGGAGATGCGGCCCTGGTGCAGCACCATGCCGCCGAGCAGCTGGACATCGAAATGCCGCTGCCCGAGCGTTCGCTTGGCCGCCTCGCGGACGGTTGCGAAGGCTTCGGGCAGGATGTCGTCGAGGGATTCGCCGGCCTTCAGCCGCTCCCGGAACGCGTCGGTCCTGGCCGCGAGCGCCGCATCGTCGAGTGCCGCGATTTCCGGCTCGAGGGCGTTGATCTCGTCAACGGTCTTTTGCAGGCGTTTGAGTGTCCGCTCGTTTTCCGAGCCGAAGATGGCCTTGGCGAGTGCG
Organism: Nisaea sp.; assembly: GCF_017640745.1. Taxonomy (GTDB): domain Bacteria; phylum Pseudomonadota; class Alphaproteobacteria; order Thalassobaculales; family Thalassobaculaceae; genus Nisaea. The sequence goes on from NZ_JAEPQA010000002.1 coordinate 148,164, forward strand.
CCGAACATGCCGACCTCTGATTTGGAAACAGGTGTCCGGGTCTAGACCGGGTGGCTGACAGATAGGGGGTCGCGCAATTCCTGTCAACGCGGCCTGGGTTCCTGCGTCACTTCAGCCGACCTTAGCCCTGAGGGTTCAAGCCTGTTTGCTGCTGTCGGTCGCGAGAAGCTGGTTTCTGTCTCCTTGTCTTGACCAGTGTAATTTTTTGGAGTGTGACTACGATTGGATCTCATCGGCCGGAAACGGAGAGAAAAGCGAATGCCCATTCCTCAGTTTAAAGAGGACGGAGTCGTCAAATTCGACGACCCTTTCTTCGTTCGCCAGTTCAGCCATGTCTTCCCGGACGATTTCTATGCTCGGCTGAGCGACGAATTTCCTGTTCCGGACGAACATTGGGGAGAACAAGGTGGGCTCGATCGCAAGATTGCAACGAGCTCATCGGACGATGGCTTTTTCGACGTCGCCAGGCAGTCCAGGGCCTGGTCGGAATTTATAAGAGGCACGCTGAATCGAGAATTCGCGCGTAACGTGGGCCGGCTCGTGTACCCCGGACTTAAGCGGTACAAGGAGATGTCGAAAATTCCGCCACGATTGCCGCGTGACTTCTCCGAGAGGCTTTCCGAAGAAAGCAGGTTCCTGGACCTCATCGACGAAAGAATGACGCTGGGACTGCAATTCGCACGCCTCGCCAATGGTCAGTTCAATTCGCCCCATTCAGATACGGTCAGCAAGATCGCCACCATTCTTTTCTATTTCCCGCAGGAAGGCTGGCGGAATGAGTATGGCGGCGGTACGCATTTCTTCCGGTTTCGCGATGAACGGAAACCCGATTGGTTTGACCCGAACATGAATAGGGTTCCCCGCGAAAACCTGGACCAGTTCTGGAAGGATACCGAAGCTTTTTTCGTCTCGAACTACGCACCAAACACAGCATGTCTGTTCTGCAAATCTGTGGACTCTTTCCATGCCATCGGGCGCATTCGCGCCCCGGAAGGCCTTTCTCGCCGTGCCGTGGTAATGACGTTGCGCTATCGCGAGGAAGGCGAGGAAAACTCTTGGGAAGCCGTCGAAGCAAGAGCCGAGGCAATGACAGCCTAGCCGGTTTGGTGTCCGATGGTTTGCGGAAGTGGCCGCGACAAGTGTTTCGGGAGGCTCGGGTTTGAAGGCCGGACGACTGGAAGAATTCTGGAAAATGCGGCCGGTCCGCAAGATCGTGATGAACGGCGTCGAAATATTCTTCGACTGCTCATCTAAAGTCGCGGATTTCAGGGCGAGGACGTTGCTGTCCAAGGAACCCGGAACGATCCGCTGGCTCGACAGGCTTTCGCCTGACGACGTCCTCTATGACGTTGGAGCGAATGTAGGCACCTACAGCATCTATGCGGCTAAAATGCGTGGCGTCCGGTGCTATTCGATCGAGCCCGATGCCCGAAACTTTGCGCTGTTATGCAGCAATGTCATGTTGAACGGTCTTAGCGGAAAGGTAATGCCATATTGCCTTGGGGCACTGGATCGAACCGGCCCGAGCGTCCTCTTCGCGAGGAATCGAGAAGCCGGTAGCAGCGGGCATTCGGTCGGAGAGGCTCTGGATGAAGCGCTTAATCCGGTAGAACCTGATTTTCGTCAGGGAATCTATGCCATTCGCCTGGAAGACTTCGCTGCGAGCGACACCGTGGAGACTCCGACTGTCATCAAGATCGATGTGGATGGACTGGAACACCTCGTCCTGTCCGGCCTTGGAAGAGTGCTTGATGATACTCGCTTGCGAGGCATCAATATCGAACTGGCGGACGATATTGATGAGCACCGTAAGCTCAGGCTCAGTCTGCAGGAAGCGGGTTTTCGCGAAGATGATGAATTGGGTTTTGTGCATCGCAATGGTGTGAACCGCAATATCTTCTTCAGCCGCTGATCCCGCATGCGCGCCGCGCGCGGCAATAATTTCTCAGTCTGAAGCGAATGGGAAACTTAGTTCGCAGTAGGTTGAAGCATTGAAACTATCATTAATTTCGATTAAAATTTTTTGCGTCATGTAAGTGTTGATGAAGTTACGTTGCCTAGAAAGGGTGGACGGATGGTTGACCGGATCACCGGATATACGTCCGGCGTGGTCGCCCCGACGACAGTGCGGACAAACCGCCCGGTCGCCGGAGAGGCGCTGAATCAGCGCGTCACGCCCCGTCGCGAGGAGCGGCGCTCGGGCGATCAGTCTTCCCGGCAGGACCAGAAGCAATCGGACGACGACAGCGTCGAGATCCGTCTGTCGGGCACTGCGCCGGGGCCGCAAGCGTCCTATGCCGCCAGGGCTTATGCCGGTGCCACACAGGGCCCTGCGCCGCAAAGCAATGAAGATGTCCTGATTTCCCGCTCGACCGCCGTTTTACTCGCAGAGGACCTGACCAGCCTGATCCGGCGGGCCGTCACCAATGTCGGTCTTGTGGTGCATGGCCTTATGAAGGTGCCGGACAATGCGGCGCACGATGTCGAGCGGCGGTTTCATATCGCCGCCCTGGGCGCGGTGCGTCCGGCACGGGAACGCTATGTCCGCCAGGGCGGGGCTCCAGACCGGCTGCCAAACGGCCTCGCCTTCAAGAATATCTCGGCGCGCTATGATGAGCTGCGCGGCACGGCCGAGATTTCCATCGGCGAGGCGGAGTTTCTCGACCGGATCGATTTCAGCGCCACCGGTGTGGTGTTCGACGTACGCGGCGAGGCGGCGGTACATGAGCCGAAGCCCGGTGTCTTCGTCGATACCGGGGACCATGGCGCGCTGATCGCCAGCCGCATCATCGAAACCGTGCGCCGGGATCTGCCGTTGTTCGGCGGCAGCGACGATACCGAGGGCGCGATCGTCCTGATCCGCGCCGACAACAGCGACTTCAGCGATCATCGCTCGCCTGCGGAGTGGCTGGGGTTCGACCTGATCCTTCCCTTCCAAAAGACATGAGCCGCCACGGTTGCGAATGGCGTCTTGCCGCTCCACAGGCGATCTGATAGGCCTGCTTCAGACCGTGCGGCGGGTGCGCGCCGTGCCCGAGATTTCCCGAGAGCGCGGGCGGTGCCCGGCGAAAGGCACAGACATGATCCTGACTTGCTTCCCGCGTGCTGCGCGTTCCGCGAAGGCGGTGCTGATACCGGCGGCCCTTGGCGTGTTTGCGGCCTTTGTTCCGCCGGCCGCCGCGCAGCAGTCCGGCGCCGCCGCCAAGACCGTTCCGGCGGACCAGGCGGCCATCGATCCGGCTACGACAATCGTCGCGACGATCAACGGTGAGCCGATTTATCTTGCCGAGATCCTGGCGCAAATCCAGCAGCTGCCGCAGCAGTACCAGCAGGCGCCGATGGAGCAGATCTATCCGCCGATGCTCGATCGCGCGATCGATGCGCGCCTGATCGCGAATGCGGCACGCGAGGCCGGGCTGCAGGATCGCGACGACGTGAAGGCGCGGGTCGCGCAGGCCGAAAACGAGATTATTTCTGAAGTCTTCCTGACCGAGAAAATCTCGACCCAGATGGATGATGCGGCGCTCCGCAAACGTTACGAAGAGTCTCTCGCGACCTCGACGGAGACCGGCGAGGAGGTAAAGGCGCGCCATATCCTCCTGACCACCGAAGCCGAAGCCCGCGAGGTGATCGCGGAACTGAAGAAGGGTGCCGACTTCGCCGAGTTGGCGAAGGAGAAGTCCACCGGTCCGTCCGGCAGCAATGGCGGCGACCTCGGCTATTTCACCAAAGAGGCCATGGTTCCTCCGTTTTCGGAGGCCGCCTTCGCGCTGAAACCGGGCGAGGTTACGGAAGATCCGGTCAAGACCCAGTTCGGCTGGCATGTCATCAAGGTCGAGGACCGGCGCGCGATCGAGCCGCCGAGCTTCGAGCAGGTACAGCCGCAGATCGCGCAGGAAATGACCCGCGAGATCCTTCAGGAGACGGTCGAGGCGCTGCGTGACGGCGTCGAGATCAAGCGCTTCGGGCCGGACGGCTCGGAGCTCCAGTAACAGTCGCGTCGCAAGGGATCTTCGCGCCATGTCCGATCAGGTTTCACCGCTCGCGCCGGAGAGTTTTCCGGAGCTTCCCGCAATCGCCGGTGTGCGGACCGCCGCCGTCATGGCCGGGATCAAGTACAGGAACCGCCCCGATGTGCTCGTGGCCGAACTCGCCGAGGGAACCACGGTCGCCGGGGCGCTGACCCGGTCTACGACGCCTGGAGCGCCCGTCGCCTGGTGCCGCGAGATCCTGCCGAAGGGCAGCGGGCGCGCGCTCGTGGTCAATTCGGGCAACGCGAACGTCTTCACCGGCGAAGCCGGCAAGGCCGCGGTCCGGGAGACCGCCTCGGCGGTCGCGGCGCTTCTGTCCTGTGCGCCGGACGAGGTCTTTGTCGCCTCGACCGGCGTGATCGGCGAGCTCCTGGCGCACGACAAGATCGTTGCGAAGCTGCCGGAAGCGAAGGAAGCCCTCAAGGAAGGTGCCTGGGATGCGGCCGCCACGGCGATCCGGACCACGGACACTTTTGCCAAGGGCGCGGGCGCGACGACGGAGATCGGCGGCAAGGCGGTGAAGATCGCCGGCATCGCCAAGGGCTCCGGCATGGTGCAGCCGAACATGGCAACCATGCTGAGCTTTGTCTTCACCGACGCGGCGATCCCGGCCGATATTCTGCAGGCAGTGCTGACACCGGCCGTGGACCGGACCTTCAACTCGATCACGGTCGACAGCGACACCTCGACCAGCGACACGCTGCTGCTGTTTGCGACCGGCAAGGCCGGTAACGCGGCGCCGTCCTCGGCTGACGATCCGGCTCTTGACGCGTTCAAGGCGGCGCTGGAAGGGGTGCTGAAGGAACTGGCGCTGCTCGTGGTCCGCGACGGCGAAGGGGCGCAGAAACTGATAGAAGTGCGCGTGACCGGCGCAGATAACGATCTCTCGGCGCGCAAGATCGCCCTCTCGATCGCGAACTCGCCCCTGGTCAAGACGGCGATCGCCGGCGAGGACGCGAACTGGGGCCGCGTGGTGATGGCGGTCGGCAAGTCCGAGCAGCCGATCAATATCTCGAAGATCCGCATCGGTTTCGGCGGCACGGATATCGCCGTCAACGGCAAGCGCGACCCGAACTATAACGAGGCACCTGTCGCGGCGCATTTGAAGGGCCGGGAGATCGGGATCGACGTCGATGTGGGGGTCGGCTCCGGCAAATCCACGGTCTGGACCTGCGATCTGACGCACGGCTATATCAGCATCAACGCGGATTACCGCAGCTGAGGCTGCCGTCATGGAAACGGTGACAACGGAACGGCTGGCGTTCAGGGCGCCAGCCTTCTCGGACGGCGATGCGCTTTATGCGCAGATGAACGATTTCGACATCATCAAGTACCTCACCTCGGTGCCTTGGCCGTACAAGCGCGCCGATGCGGACGCCTACATAGAGCGGGCCCGGTCCGGCCGCGCCGAAGGCAAGGGGCATTACTTCCTGGTGATCGAAAGGGCGTCTGAGGCCATCGTCGGCACGATCGACCTGCGCTTCGATCCCGAAAAGACGGCGCATTTCGGCTACTGGTTCGCCAAGTCCTCCTGGGGGCGCGGCTATGCCAGCGAGGCGCTCGCCGCGATCCTGGAATTCGGCTTTGGAACGTTGGGGCTTGAGAACATCTGGGGTGCGGCGATGCCGGAGAATCCGGCCTCGATCCGGGTGATGGAGAAATGCGGGTTGAGGAACGCGGGCATGATCGAGGTCCCGAGGCCCAATTTCGGAGACAGGGTGGACATGGTGAAGCTCGACATGCGGCGCGCCGACTGGCTGGCCCGCTCCGGCAAGGTGCCGGCATGAGCGGCGGCGCACACAAGCCGGTTATCTTCGTGGTCGCCGCGGCGCTGATCGACGCGGACGGCCGGGTGCTTCTGGCGCAGCGCCCGGAAGGCAAGTCGATGGCCGGGCTCTGGGAGTTTCCGGGCGGCAAGGTCGATGCGGGCGAGAGCCCCGAGGCGGCGCTGATCCGCGAGCTGCAGGAAGAGCTTTCCATCGATACGAAGGAAAGCTGCCTCGCGCCCTTCACCTTCGCTTCGCACGCCTACGAGGATTTTCACCTCATGATGCCGCTTTATCTCTGCCGGCGCTGGTGGGGCGACGTGCGCCCGCGTGAGGGGCAGGCGGTCAAGTGGGTCCGGCCGATGCGTCTTGCCGATTACCCGATGCCGCCTGCCGACGTCCCGCTGGTGGCGATGCTGCGCGACTTCCTCTGAGGCGATTCAGCCGCGGCCGACGAACGGCATCTTGGTCGCCATGACGGTCATGAACTGCACGTTCGCGTCGAGCGGCAGGCTCGCCATGTAGAGCACCGAACTGGCGACATGCGCGACGTCCATCCGCGGCTCGATCTTCATCGATCCGTCGGCCTGCGGCACACCCACACCCTCCACCATGCGCTCGGTCATCGGGGTGGCGGCGTTGCCGATATCGATCTGGCTGCAGACGATGTCGAACGGCCGTCCGTCGAGCGAGATCGACTTGGTGAGGCCGGTGATCGCATGCTTTGTCGAGGTATAGGGCGCCGAATTGGGGCGCGGTGTGTGTGCCGAAATCGAGCCGTTATTGATGATCCGCCCGCCCTGCGGCTTCTGCTGTTTCATCATCTTCATGGCGCGCTGGGCGCAGAGGAAGGAGCCGGTCAGGTTGACGTCGACGACGGCCTGCCACTGCTCGGTCGTAAGCTCGTCCATCGGGATGGCGGGCGTGCCCATCCCGGCATTGTTGAAGAGCAGGTCGAGCCGTCCGAAGGTCTTCTGCACCGCATCGAACAGCGCATCGACATCCGCCGCCTTGCCGACATCGGTCGGAACAGCGAGCATCGCGCCGCCGCCGGTCTTCGCCATGGCGGCGGTTTCCTCAAGCGCGTCCAGCCGCCGGCCCGCCAGCGCGACATTGTAGCCCGCGCCCTGCAGCGCCAGCGCGACGGCCCGTCCGACACCCGATCCGGCGCCGGTAACGATTGCGGTCTTGCCGTTTCCCGACATTCTATCCTCCCCGTGGAACTCCGTTGGTGCCGGGGAGTGTGTCGTGCCGCCGCCTGCTTGGCACGCGGAAAATCGAAAAGAGAGCCGTCTCAGCTCGGATCGGGTTTGCGCTCGTCGCTCGGAATTTCTGGAAGGAACGGACTGACCTGAAGCGCCGGATCCTGTCTGGACCGGCCAGGAACAGCGATATCCGCTTCCCGGTAGAGCCGGTCCCGGGTTTCGTCGATCTTCTTCGAGAGATAGCGGGTGTCGGCTGCCGTCATCTCAAGCCGCCGGTTCTGCAATTCGGCCCAGATGTTATGCACTTCCTCGATCGACTCCTTGGTTGCCGGCAGCTTCTCGAGCTGCGCCGAAGTCTTCTCGATCCACTCGATGGATCTGGTCCGCGTCGCCTGCGCCTCGAGGATCAGGACCGCCAGCCTGTCGATGATGTAGTTCGTCTGGTCGGTCGGCTGCTCGCGGCAATAGGGGATCAGCCGTTTCAGATAGTCGAAATCCTGCTGGGTCAGCTGGAACAGCTTCTTGCCGAAATAGGTGAACTCGAGATTCTCCACCGACATGCCGCCTTCGATCCGGGCCAGGATGTTCACCGGTGCGTTGCCGCCCGGAATCTTGGCGCAGTCGGCATCGTTCAGGCCCTCGGGCACCGCCGGTTCCTGATCCTGCGTGCGGTCCTGCGCGGCAACCGGTACCGGCTGGAGCGACGTCGACGCCAGCGCGGCAAGCAGCGCGACCGAAGCCAGACCGATCGATTTCCCGAACCCGTTCATTGGAACGTCACCCTTTCTGACGCGCGGAATTGATTTCTGCCCATGCTACCCATCACACTCGATCCGTCGCACCTTCTTGCGGCCATGCAATCCCCATGCCCGGAGTGTTCAATGAGCCTTCCCGCTTCCGTCACCGCCACCGAGCGGGTCTATGAGACATGGCGTGCCGAAAAGCCTGCGGCAACCGGAAAGCGCGGCGCGGTCGCCTCGCAGAACGTCGAGGCGGCGGCGGTCGGGCAGGCGATGCTGGAGGCGGGCGGCAATGCGATGGACGCGGCGATCGCGACCGCCTTCGCGCTTACCGTCGCGGAACCCTGGATGAGCGGCCTCGGTGGCGGCGGTTTCATCACGCTCTATTCGGCGAAGGAAAAGGCGGTCCGCGTCGTCGATTTCGCCATGAAGTCCCCGAAGGGGCTCGATCCGGCGACCTATGCGCTCGCCAAGGGCACAGGCGCCGATCTGTTCGGCTGGCCTGCAGTGGTGGAGGACCGGAACGTCAACGGGCCGCACTCCATTGCTGTCCCGGGGACGGTGGCGGGCTATGCCCTCGCGCTGGAGAAATACGGCAGCAAGAGCCTCGCGGAGATCGTCGCGCCGTCGGCGGCGCTGGCCCGGCGCGGGCACCGGGTGACCTGGTGGACGACGCTGATGTGCGGGGCGGACATGCCGGCGCTCCGGAAATATCCGAGCAGCGCCGAGATCTGGCTGCCGAACGGCTGCCCGCCGGCGATGGACGCGAACCCGACACCGAAATTCATTCCGATGGGCAAGCTCGCCGACACGCTCGAGGAACTGGCGCAGGACGGTGCTGAAAGCTTCTATCGCGGAAAAATCGCGGAACGGATCGCGAAGGATGCGGCACGTTTCGGCTCGACCCTCTCGATGGCCGATCTCGAGGCCTACGAGGCGGAGATCCAGGAGCCGATCTCGATGACGCGGGGCGGCGCGACCTATCACGTTCCTGCCGGGCTCACCGCCGGACCGAGCTTTGCCGACGCATTGAAGGATCTGCCCGACTTTTCCGGCGCGACGCCGGACGCGGCGACCTATGCGGCTTATGCCAAGACGCTGAAGGCAGCCTACGAATATCGGATGGAGAATCTTGGTCATGCGGGCGACCACGGCGACCGGAGCTGCACCAGCCATATCGCGGCGGCCGATGCCGAGGGCAATATCGTGATGATCACGACGACCCTGCTTTCCCGTTTTGGCAGTCGCCTGCTGTTCCCGGAGACCGGGGTCATGATGAATAACGGCATCAACTGGTTCGACCCGCGCCCGGGACGACCGAATTCGCTGACACCGGACACAAAGCCGCTCTGCAACATGGTGCCGGCGGTGGTGACAAAGGACGGAAAGCCCTGGTTCGGCTTCGGCGCCTCCGGCGGGCGCAAGATCATGCCGGCGGTGTTCCAGCTCTGCTCCTTCGTGAACGATTTCGGCATGGACCTCGCCACCGCGCTGGACACGCCGCGTGTCGATCTCGGCGCGATCGACACGATCTATGCCGATGCCCGTCTCGACCAAGCGACGATGGCGGCGCTGAAGCAGGTCGCGCCGACCGAGAGCTGGCCGCCGACCACCTATCCGATTATGTATGCCTGCCCGCTCGGCGCGACGGTCGGACCGGACGGGCCCTCGGCGGCGGCCCATCCGATGACGCCGCTCGCGGGCGCGCTTGCGGTCTAGCGCCCCAGCCGCCACATTCCCCCATTCGAGGTGCATTCCGCACCTTTGCCGGAGACCGGGGAATGGCTGATCGCAAAGCGCTCGCGCGCCTCAGGATCGCGGAGCGGCAGGGGCTCAAGCTGGCCATCCTCTGCCGGACAGCCGCCGTTGCGGTCGGAATGGTCTGGCTGATCGTCGGCTGGAACCTGGCCGGGGCGAGCCCGAGCCCGCTTTCGTTGACCGCGCTCGGTCTGTTCGCCGCCATCGGAATCGCGAGCTATGCCGTGATCGGCACCCGGTTCGAGCACTGGTGGCTGAAATACGTCCTTTATGCCGTCGATATCCTCGGAATCTGTGCGTTTTTCGTCATCATCCCGGTAAGCTATTCGGCTCCGGAACTGCCGCAGATCCTCGCCTTCCGCTCTTTCGGGATCTATTTCCTCTTCCCGATGATCGCGATGGCCACGCTGACCCTTTCCTGGCGCCTGGTCGCCTGGTCGGGACTGGTCGCTTTCGTCGGCTGGTGGGGGATATTCGCCATCGCCATCTCCGGCATGGAGCGGCGGCTGTCCTGGGGCGACCTGCCGGCGGACGAAACAGCGGAGCAGTTTCTCTCGGTGTTCCTTTCGCCGGATTTCGTCGGCTACGGAAACCGGATCCAGGAGACCGGCCTGCTGCTGATCGCCTCGCTGATCCTCGCCTTCGCCGTCTTCCGCGCCCGCCGGGTCTTCCTCGCACAGGTGACCGCCGAGATCGCCCGGGAGCAGATGGTGCGGACCTTCGGCCGCTTCGTTCCCGAGACCATCGCCGAGCGGCTCGCGGCCGATCGCGGCGTTCTCAAGCCGCAGGTCCGTCACGGCGTCGCGCTGGTGCTCGATATCCAGGATTTCACCGATTATGCGGACGGACGCGATCCGGCGGATGTGATCAAGACCCTCGGAACCTTCCTCGCCGACGCTGCGGACGCGATCTCCGCGCGCGAAGGCGTCGTCATCAGCTTCACCGGCGACGGATTGCTGGCCGCCTTCAACACACCGCTCGAGATCAAGGATCCGGAACGGGCGGCGCTCGACGCGTCGTCGGATCTGCTGGCGGCGGCCGAGAAGAACGGTTTCCGCGTCCGGATCGGGCTTGCCGCAGGCCCGATCGCGACCGGCCGCGTCGGGTCGGACCGGCGTCAGGCCTTCACGATCTACGGCGACACGGTGAACCGCGCGGCCCGCTTCGAGGTTCTGGCGAAGGAAGTCGGCGCGGCGGTGCTCGCCGATGCTGGCGTGGCGGAGAAATCGAAACCGGAGGACCGGCTGAAGCCGCTCGGCGAGTACCGGGTCAGGGGCTTCGAGGCACCGCTTCCGGTCTGGTCGAAGGAGCTTGTGGCCCTGCCGGGGCAGCCGGACTAGGCGCCGCTCAAGCTTTCGCTTGAACCTGCGCTTCCTCCGCCGCCGCGAAGGGCGCGCCGAACGATTCTGTCGTGTAACGGAAGACCCGAATCCCGTCCGACCAGTAATCCATCGGCAGGCCGGCCTTGCGCTTCAGGTTGCGGATGAAATCCTCCGATTTCGGCAGCCCTTCCCAGACGCTCGGCAGGAAGAGGCCGCGCCGGTTGCCCTCCTGCAGGATCAGCCCGTCGACATCCGGACGCGCTTTCGCGATCAGGTCCTTCTCGCCGTTGAAGGCGAGGGGGCGCGGGGTGGAGAGGATGGAGACGTGGATATCCGCACTCTGCAGCTCTTCCATCGTCAGCGGCGGGAAACGGGGGTCGCCGAAGCCGGCCTTGTAGGCATTGGTGATGACGTCGAGCAGCAGCGGCTGGTGCGCGATCACGCTGCCGATGCAGCCGCGGAGCTTGCCCACGATATTCACCGTGACGAAGCTCGCCCGCATGGCCGTCAGGCTCGGGGAAAGGTTCTTTCCGAGCTGTGCTTCCGGCGGGCGGCCGTTCTCGGCGCCGAAGCGGAGCGAGAAGCGCGCCGCCTCGATCAGTTGTTCGCGGTCGGCGGAGGGCAGGCGGGCGCTGCCGGCGAATTCCATCGCTGCCGCGCCGTAGCCGACCACGCGGTCCTTACCACCGCGGGTGTCACCGGAATTGCGCGTGTCGAGCCCGGTGATCCGGAGATCGTGCCGCCGGGCGAGGGCGAGCGCGCCGGCGATGGCGCGGTGGCCGCAGGCGCCCTTGCCGTCGATCTCCTCCAGTTTCAGCAGCTCGATACGCCGCATGGTCTCGCGGTCGAGCTTGCGGGCGGTGTCGTAGTCGAGGAAATGCGAGAGATCGGAGGAGACCGAGATCAGTGTTTCCGGTCCGCCCCAGACCGCGTCGAGGGCGCGGGCGACCTGTTCCGGCGAGGCCTCGCCGACGAGGATCGGCACGATCTCGATATCGCCCAGGACCTGCTGCAGAAAGGGGACGTGGACCTCGAGGCTGTGTTCGCCCTCGAATACCCGGTCCGAAACGTGGAAATCGGGGTGAGTGAGCAGCTCCCGGAGAGCGTCCCAAGCGACCGGCACGGTGCCGAGCGGCGTCGCCCAGGCATCGGCGCTGGTGGTCGCGAGGCCGCGGAAGCCGACCCGGTGCGCCGGGCCGATGATCACCACACGGCGGATCGTGCCGCGGCGCCTGGAGAGCGGCTTGAACGCTGTGCCGGCGATCGGGCCGGAGAAGACATAGCCCGCATGCGGCGCGATCACGACCTTCGCCTCCGGGACCGGCGTGTCGGCGGCGCTCGTCAGGCAGCTCGCAACGATGTTCTCCAGCGCGTCCGGTGCGTCCGGATAGAAGGCGCCGGCAACATGCGGGGCCCGCACGCTCGGTGCGGTTTCAATGATCTGTTCCATTTCTTGAATATAGGCACGGACCGCGGCGAGCGGGAGGGTCAAAGCGCAAGGATGTATTGTGCCAGCAGCAGGGTCGCCGGCATCGAGACGAAGGCGATCGCCGTCTGGATCGTGACGATCCCCGCCATCGCCGGGGCGTCGCCACCCATCGCGCGGGCGAGCGTATAGGCGGAGGCCGCCGTCGGCGAGGCGCCGAACAGCATGGCGGCGAGGAAAAGGTCGGGATCCAGGCCGATGGCGAGCCCGGCCAGCACGATCCCGGCCGGGAAGACCACCATCTTGCCGAAGACGGCGACGAAGGTGCTCCGCAGATCCGCCGCCATCGCCCGGATGCGGATATTGGCACCGACGCAGAGCAGCACGATGGGCAGGGCCGCCGCGCCGAGGATCGTCGTCATCTTGGTGACGACGGGAATGGTCTCGAGCCCGAGCCCGTTGCAGACGAAGCCGAGCCCGACCGCGATCAGCAGCGGGTTGCGCGCGAGATCCTTCAGGACCGCGGCGAAAAGATTGCCGCCGTCCCGTTTCGCCAGCGTGACGGCCATGATGCTGACCACGGCGATATTGGTGACCGGGATCAGCAGCGCCGTCACCAGCGCCGCCTTGCCCAGCACCTCGCCGCCGAACACCTGCTCGCCGACGGCGAGCGCGATGAAGGTGTTGTGCCGGGCGCAGCCTTGCAGGATCGAGGTCCAGAGCGGTTTCTCGGTGCGGAAGAGCGGCTGCACCAGCAGAGAGAACAGGATCGCCGCGCCGAAACCCGCATAGATCGCGATCGCCAGCTCGCCGAGTTCGCCGCCGGAGAAATCCAGCCCGGCGATCTTGTTGAACAGCAGGCAGGGAAAGAGGACCCAGTAGACCAGCTTGTCGTTCAGGTTCCAGAACTCGAAGCTCGGAATGCCGCCGCGCCGCAGCAGGTGGCCGAGCACGATCAGCAGGAAGATCGGCGCGATGGGCAGGATCAGGGTGGCGAACAAGCGGGCCTCGAGTGGTCGCGGGACGGGCGGGATCGGAGTATAAAGACAGAAGAAGCGGGCGCGAACCCGCGAGGGAGAGATCTGGTGAGTGAGACTGTCACCGACGCGGCGCCGAGCCTCGCCGAGAGCGCGCCGCCGGAGCTAAAGGGTAAGGGCCCGGTTGTCGAGACCGATTTCTGGAGCATGCTCCCCGACGGGCGGGTGCAGTGCGAGCTCTGCCCGCGCTACTGCAAGCTGAAAGAGGGAGCGCGCGGGCTTTGCTTCGTGCGGGCGCGGCAGAACGACCGCATCGTGCTGACCACCTACGGCCGCTCTTCCGGCTTCTGCGTCGATCCGATCGAGAAGAAGCCGCTGAACCATTTCCTCCCCGGTACGCCGGTGCTCTCTTTCGGCACGGCGGGATGCAATCTCGCCTGCAATTTCTGCCAGAACCACGATATCTCGAAGAGCCGGGAGATGGACCGGATGCAGGCCGAGGCGCAGCCGGAGACCATCGCGCGGGCCGCTGCCAAGCTCGGCTGCCGTTCCGTGGCCTTCACCTACAACGACCCGATCATCTTCCATGAATATGCCGACGACGTCGCCATCGCCTGCCGCGAGGCCGGGGTGAAGAACGTGGCGGTGACGGCGGGCTACCTGACGGACAAGGCGCGCCCGGCCTTCTTCCGCCACATGGACGCCGCCAATGTCGACCTGAAGGCCTTTACGGAAGACTTCTACAAACAGGTCACCAAGAGCGAACTCGGCCCGGTGCTCGACACGCTGGTCTATCTTCGCGAGGAGACCGACGTCTGGTTCGAGATCACCAACCTGATCATCCCCGGCGAGAACGACAGCGAGCGGGAGCTGGACGAGATGACGGGCTGGGTGGTCGAGAAGCTCGGCCCCGACGTGCCGATGCATTTCTCCGCCTTCCATCCCGACTACCGGATGATGGACAAGGAGCGCACCCCCTTCGACACGCTCGCCCGCGCGCGGCGCATCGCGCTCCGCAACGGGGTGCGCTACGCCTATACCGGCAACGTCCACGATCTCGGCCGCCAGAGCACCTATTGCAGCGGCTGCGGCGAACGGGTGATCGGCCGCGACTGGTACGTGCTCTCGGACTGGAAGCTCGACGCGAAGGGCTGCTGCACGAGTTGCGGCACGAAGATGGCGGGCGTGTTCGAGGAGAAGCCTGGGACCTGGGGGCAGAAGCGGCTACCGGTGGATATCGGGGCGTTCGCCTAGCCGATCAGCCCGCGCGCGGTTTCCGTCAGTTTTGCGAGGCTCGTTTCCAGCGTCTCGCCCGCCGTGTCGACGCTCGCTTCCGCGCGGTTATAGAGCGGGGCGCGGGCTTCCAGGATGGCGCGGAGATCGGTCATCGCTTCGCGGTTCTGTTCCATCGGCCGCATGTCGCCCTGCTCGACGACCCGCTGCATGTGCTCTTCCGGGCTGGCCTGCAGCCAGATCGTATGCGCCCGGCGCAGCAGCATGGTGTAGGTCTCGGGATTGGCGACGATGCCGCCGCCGGTGGAAATCACCGCCTCGTCGTAATCCGACAGGATCTGGTTCAGGCAGCGGTTCTCGTAGCGCCGGAAGGCGGGCTGGCCGGAGAGCGAGAGCAGTTCGCCGATGCTGGCGCCGTAATCCTTCTCGATGACCCGGTTGAGCTCGATGAAGGGGAAGCCGAGCTTCTCCGCGAGCGCGCGGCCGAGCGTGGTCTTGCCGGCCCCGCGCAGGCCGATCAGGGCGATGCGGCGGCCGCGGGTGCTGCTGCCGGCGAAACGGCGGTCCAGCAGCCGGGCGGCTTCGGACAGCTCGTCCGCATCCAGCGGCGCGAGCAGGGAGAGGATTTCCGTCATCGCCGGATCGGTCCCGCCATGCGGGTCTGCGAGTTCCATCACCGCCATGTCCATGGCGTCGGCGATCTGATGCAGCACGGCGACAGAGGGATTTCCGCGACCGCTCTCGAGCTGGGCGAGATAGCGCTCCGAGACGCCGCTGTCGCGCGCGAGGATCTTCCGCGACATGCCGCGCTTGGCCCGGGCCGCGCGTACACGGTCGCCGAGGCGGACGAGATAATCCTCGATCCCGAGCGCGCTGCGGCGCGGCGGCACTGTCTCGCTATGCTGTCTCTGCCTCATGGGCTCCGGGTCGACCTTTGCTCGTCTGTCGGGTGCGTGTCATAAACCGATAGTACCTGAATTATCATTCTTTGCTCCATGCCGTAACATGAATTATAGTGCGTGTCTGATTTAGGTCACTTTATCGAACCGCGGACCGGGCTAGAAGGAGTGGTGGAAGCATGACGGTGAAAATTCTCGTTGCCACGCAAGGCGGTACGGCGGATCTCTGCGCGCAGGAAATCGTCGATACCCTGGCGGATCGCGGTATCGATGCCGAAGCGACGCTGATGGGCGATTTCGGTCCGGAAGTGTTCGACGAGGGCGGGCAGTTCATCATCTGCACCTCGACCTACGGCTATGGAGAGATCCCGGACAACGGCACGGAATTCTACGAGGCGCTGGTCGCGAACAAGCCCGATCTGTCGCGCGTCAGCTTCGCGGTCTTCGGTCTCGGCGACATGACCTACGAGGACACCTTCAATTTCGCCGGCCAGAAATTCGACACCATTCTCGCAGAGTGCGGCGCGGAGCGCGTGATCGAACGGCATATCCACGACGCCAACTCCGGCAATCTTGCCGAGGACGAGGCGATCGAGTGGATCGAGGGCTGGATCTCCGTCATGGAGGCCAAGGCGGCCGCCTGATCTCCTCGGGCGGAACAATTTAAAAGCTGAAGAAACGGAGCGCCGGGAAACGGCGCCCAGCAAGTCATGGCCTCGCGGGAGGCCGAACTGGGAGGGACATATGGCGGAAAACGCCGGGGCGGCGCGTTTCTACAACGCGGCCGAGGATCTGATCGGCCGTAATCTCGCGGCCGGGCGGGGGGACAAGGTTGCCGTCATCGACGGCAGCGGCAGCTATACCTACAAACAACTCTCCGACCGGGTGGAGCGGTTCGCCAATGCGCTCCGGGCTGCGGGCATCCGGCGCGAGCAGCGGGTGGTTCTCGCCCTGCATGATACGATCGATTTCCCGACCGCCTTTCTCGGCGCGATCCGTGCCGGAGTCATTCCGGTGCCGGTCAATACAAGGCTGGCGGCGCGCGACTATGCCTTCATCCTCGAGGATTCCCGCGCAGAGGCGCTGTTTGTTTCCGCCAATCTGAAAGACGGCGTTCTTGCCGAGGCGAAAGCCCCGCAGCTTGTGGTGGTCTCCGGCGGGGATGCCGGCGGGCAAACCGGCTTCGCGGATTTCCTGGCGACGCCCGGCAGCGACACCGCGCCGGCGGAGACGGTGCCGGACGACATGTGCTTCTGGCTCTATACCTCCGGTACGACTGGCATGCCGAAAGGCGCCGTGCATCTTCATTCACACCTCCTCGCCACGGCCGACCTCTACGCCGTCCCGACCCTCGGGATCTCCGAGAGCGATACCGTCTATTCCGCCGCGAAACTGTTCTTCGCCTACGGGCTCGGCAATGCGCTGACCTTTCCCTTCGCAGTCGGGGCGACGACGATCCTGCTCGAAGGGCCGCCGGACCCCGCGTCGGTCTCGCGCATTCTGCGCGAACAGAAACCGACCATCTTCTTCGGTGTGCCGACGCTCTACGGCATGCTGCTCGCCTCCAAGGACCTGCCGGGCGAAGGCGAGCACGCGATGCGGCTCTGCGTGTCCGCCGGCGAGGCCCTGCCGGAAGAGTTGCTGAACCGCTGGCGCAAGCGCGTCGGCCCGGAAATCCTTGACGGGCTCGGCAGCACGGAGATGCTGCACATCTTCCTCTCTAACCGGGCGGGCGAGGTTTATCCCGGCAGTTCCGGCAAGGCGGTGCCTGGGTACGAGCTCCGGCTCGTCAATGACGAGGGCGGGCTCTGCGCACCTGGTGAGATGGGGATTCTGGAAGTTTCCGGTCCGACCTCGGCGATCATGTACTGGAACCAGCGCGCCAAGAGCGTCGACACCTTCCGCGGTCCCTGGACGCGGACCGGTGACAAGTACGTCGCGGACGAGCACGGCGTCTATACCTATTGCGGCCGTAATGACGACATGATGAAGGTCGGCGGGATCTATGTCTCGCCCTTCGAGGTCGAAGGGGCACTGCTGAAGCACGAGGCGGTGCTGGAGGCGGCCGTGGTCGGCCATCCCGACCATGACGGCCTGATCAAGCCGAAAGCCTATGTGGTGCTCGTCGAAGGCATGACCGAGAGCGCGGAACTGACCGAAAGCCTGACGGCGTTCGTCAAGGCCGACCTGGCAGCCTACAAGTATCCGCGCTGGATCGTCTTCACCGAAACGCTGCCGAAAACGGCGACGGGCAAGATCCAGCGCTTCAAGCTCCGGGAAACCGCCTGAACGGGCGGTTCCCCGGTCCGGTGATCGGGATCAGTGCTTCGGGGCCGGCTTGATGGTGGGCTCGAAGCTGACCTTTTTCTGCATCACGGCATGCAGGTCGAACAGCGTCGCGATACCGCGGCCGACCATCTTCAGGGCTTCGTGGACGGCCTTGGACCGTTCCGCCCGGCCGGCGGCCATGTAGCGTTCGATATCGGCGTGATTGATGATCTGACGTTCGATCTTTGGGCTCTTCGCAGTCATTACAGTGCTCCTGTCTAAAGGCGCGCCCGGTTGTTGTTGCTGCTTGGCTTCTGCGTTTCCCACGATCGGAATGTAACCGAACGGGTTCCGGGTTTCCATGTTGCATTGCAGCAAAGATGGCATGCGAAATCGGAATGTTTCAGATATAAAGCATTCGCGTTCTGCATGAGTGCCGCAAGCGGTCCGGAGGGCCTAGCAGCTGCAGTTCGGGCAGCGTCCGTTGATCGCAATGCGGCTCATGTTCTCGCGCCATTCGAAGTGTTTCCGGACGAGAGCGGAGAAGCCGGAGAGAACCGCCCAGAAAGCTTCGGAGCGTTCCCGCTTGCCGGCGGCGATGCCGGAGGCGATTTCGGCGTTAGTCGGAGTTCTCAGCTCGGATCGGGTCATCTCTTTTCTCCATGAACCGGTGATGAGAAGAAGATAATCGTTCCTTCGAGGGAGAGAATTAACTATTCAGCCATCAAATTAGTGCAATTTATGCATCAATAAAAAGGCCGAGAGAACTTTTATGGCCAATTTTTCTATATTTTGTGCGGTGATCGGTCGATTTGGTCTCGAAAAGTGAACAGTCATTGCCCGGTGGATTTCTCCCCGGTGTCCGGTCTTTGACCTGCCGGAGCGAGAGTCAGGCCGCGATCCGCCGCAACGCAGCCATTCGGAAGCGCGTTTTGCATCGACAAAAAACGCCGAAGGCCCTAAAAACCGCCGCACTGTTCGGCCGGTGAGGCTTCCCGCACCGGCAGGACCCATTCGAGCCGGTACGGCTTCCTGTGCCGGCAGGAACAGAAAGGAGCTCTTCGATGAGCACTTCCGACACGGCCGTTTTCGGCCGCACCGGGCTGATCGCCGGCATGACCGCCATGGGCATCGTCGTCCTGGTCTCCAACATCGCGGTCAATTACCCGATCAACGACTGGCTGACCTGGGGCGCGCTGACCTACCCGATCGCCTTCCTGGTGACCGATCTTGTGAACCGCATCTTCGGTCCGGGCCCGGCCCGCAAGGTCGTCTATGCCGGCTTCGCGCTCGGCGTCGCCCTGTCGCTCTGGTTCGCCGACCAGCGCATCGCGCTCGCCTCCGGCACCGCGTTCCTGACCGCGCAGCTGCTCGACATCTGGGTCTTCGACAAGTTGCGCCGGCAGAGCTGGTGGAAGGCGCCGCTGGTTTCTTCGCTGCTGTCCTCGGCGCTCGATACCGCGCTCTTCTTCTCCCTCGCCTTCTACGCCACGGGCCTGCCCTGGGTGACCTGGGCGATCGGCGATTACGGCGCGAAGCTTGCCATGGCGGCGGTGCTGCTGGTTCCCTTCCGGGCCTTCATCGCCGTCCTGCCGCAGCGCTTCCAGCGGAATGAGCCGGCGGCGGACGTCGCCGGGTAACCAGTGCCCATGCGCCTCGACCTGTTCGATTACGAGCTGCCGCAGCATTTCATCGCGACCCGCCCGGCGGAACCGCGGGACAGTGCGCGGCTGCTCGATCTGTCGGGGGAGGGGATCGTGGACCGCTCGATCGCCGATTTCCCGGACCTGCTCCGGCCGGGCGACATCCTTGTCTATAACGACACGAGGGTGATCCCGGCCCGGCTTGTCGGCCGGCGCGGCGCGGCGCGGATCGAGGCGACGCTGCACAAGGCGGAGGCGGACGGAAGCTGGGCCGCCTTCGTGCGCCCGGCGAAGCGCTGCCGCGTTGGCGACACAGTCCTCTTCGAGGGCGAGTTGGAAGCCGAGGTGATCGAAAAGCGCGACGGCGGCGAGACCGTTTTCCGCTTTCCCGAGACCGGCGCCGCGCTGATCGAGACCCTGAAGCGCGTTGGCTCCATGCCGCTGCCGCCCTACATCAAGCGGGACGAGGCGGAGAGCGTTGACGACGATACGTCCTACCAGACCATGTTCGCGTCCCGCGACGGCGCGGTCGCGGCCCCGACCGCCGGCCTGCATTTCACCGACCGGCTGATCGAACGGATTGACGCTGCCGGGGTGGAGCGTTGCGCGCTGACCCTGCATGTCGGTGCCGGAACCTTCATGCCGGTGAAGGTCGAGGATACCGACGACCACAAGATGCATTTCGAGTGGGGCGAGATTAGCGCCGAGGTGGCGGAGCGGATCAACCGGGCGCGCGCCGCGGGCGGGCGTGTGGTCGCCGTCGGCACCACCAGCCTCCGTCTGCTCGAGAGCGCGGCGCGCGAAGACGGAACGCTTTCGCCCTTTTCCGGCGAGACCGGTCTTTTCATCACGCCGGGCTATCGCTTCAAGATCGTCGACCTGCTGCTGACCAACTTCCACCTGCCGAAATCGACCCTGCTGATGCTGGTCTCGGCGCTGGTGGGGCGAGAGCGGATCCTCGCCGCCTATGAACATGCCAAGGCGGAGGGCTATCGCTTCTTCTCCTATGGCGATGCCTGTCTCCTGAAACGCACGGACCTTGCGCCATGACCGTCGGATACGAACTGATCACCAAGGACGGCGCCGCCCGGCGCGGCCGCCTGACCACGGCGCACGGCACCATCGAGACGCCGGCCTTCATGCCCGTCGGAACGGCCGCGACGGTGAAATGCATGCTGCCGGACTCGGTGAAGGCGACGGGTGCCGAAATCCTGCTCGGCAACACCTACCACCTGATGCTGCGCCCGGGCGCGGAGCGGGTCGAGAAGCTTGGCGGGCTGCACAAATTCATGAACTGGTCCGGGCCGATCCTGACGGACTCGGGCGGTTTCCAGGTCATGTCCCTTTCCAAGCTGCGCAAGATCACCGAGCAGGGCGTGACCTTCCAGAGCCATGTCGATGGCAAGTCGCACGAGCTGACGCCGGAAAGCTCGATGAGGATCCAGCACCAGCTCGATTCCAACATCACCATGTGCTTCGACGAATGCACGCCCTACCCGGTGGAGAAGAAGGAGGCGGCGGAGTCCATGCGGCTCTCCATGCGCTGGGCGCAACGCTCGCGCGATGCCTTCGTGGACCGGGTCGGCTACGGGCTGTTCGGGATCGTGCAGGGCAGTGTGTTCGAGGATCTCCGGCACGAATCCATCGAAGCGCTGACGAAGATCGGTTTCGACGGCTATGCGGTCGGCGGCCTCGCCGTCGGCGAGGGGCAGGAGATGATGTTCTCCACGCTCGATTTCACCACCCCGAACATGCCCGAGGATAAGCCGCGCTACCTGATGGGCGTTGGCAAGCCGGACGATCTGGTCGGCGCGGTCGAGCGCGGCATCGACATGTTCGACTGCGTGCTGCCGACCCGTTGCGGTCGCACCGGACAGGCCTTCACAAGGCGCGGCACCGTGAATATCCGCAATGCCCGCCATGCCGAGGATCCGCGTCCGCTCGACCCCGGCTGTTCCTGTCCCTGCTGTAAGGATTACTCCCGCGCCTACCTGCATCACCTCTTCAAGACCGGCGAGGTTCTGGGCCTGATGCTGCTGACATGGCACAATCTCGCTTACTTCCAGGAAGTGATGGCCGGGCTCCGGTCCGCCATCGAGTCGGGACGGTTGAAGGACCATGCAGCCGCCTTCCGGGCCGAGCAGGCACTGGGCGATATCGAACCTCTCTGACGGAGCGCGGATGGAGCCGGAACGGCGGATCAAACCAGAGCAGCGCATCAAGGACGAGGCGGCCGCCATCGGGTTTTCCGCTGTCGGCATCACCTCCGCCGAGGTTGGCACCCGCGAACAGGACCGGCTCCGCGAGTTCGTCTCGAACGGCGAACATGGCGACATGGCCTGGATGGAAACCCATCTGGAGCGCCGCATCGCGCCGAAGGCGATCTGGGAAGGTGCGCGCTCGGTCGTCGTGCTGACCCAGAATTACGGCCCCGATCACGATCCGATGGAGAACCTCGCGGCGGCGGATCGTGCGAACATCTCCGTCTATGCCCGCAACAAGGACTATCACGACCTCATCAAGAAGCGCCTGAAGCGCCTCGCTCGCTGGATGGTCGAGCAATATGGCTGCGAGGTGAAGGTCTTCGTCGACACCGCGCCGGTGTTGGAGAAACCGCTCGCCGCGCAAGCCGGGCTCGGCTGGCAGGGCAAGCACACCAACATGGTCTCGCGCGAACACGGCTCCTGGGTCTTCCTCGGCGAGGTCTTCACCGACATGGAGCTGGCGCCGGACGCTCCCGAGAGCGACCGTTGCGGCAATTGCACCCGCTGCCTCGATATCTGCCCGACAAACGCCTTCCCGCGGCCCTACGCGCTCGACGCGCGGCGCTGCATCTCCTACCTGACGATCGAGCACAAGGGGCACATTCCCGAGGAATTCCGGGAGGCGATGGGGAACCGTATCTATGGCTGCGACGACTGTCTCGCAGTCTGTCCCTGGAACAAGTTCGCGGAAACCTCGGCGGAGGCGGCCTTCGCCGCGAGGCACGATCTCGACCTGCCGCCGCTCGCGGAGTTTCTCGGTCTCGATGACGAGGCGTTCCGTGCACGGTTCAGCGGCTCGCCCATCAAGCGGATCGGCCGCGACCGGTTCCTGCGCAATGTTCTGATCGCCTGCGGGAACAGCGGGGACGTCTCTCTGCTGCCGGCTGTCGAAGCGCTGAGATCCGATGGCGCCCCGATTGTCAGGGCGATGGCGGTCTGGGCGCTGGGACGCCTCACGGAACGTGATGCCTTCCTTGCCTTGCGCGAGGCTGCGCTCGGCAGCGAGGAGGATCCGGAGGTTCTCAAGGAATGGGATAAAAAAGGGACGGTCCGTCCCTAGATAGCGCTAACGAGCGAGCAATTGCGGGAGCTTTGTCTCGCAATCACCAGTTCGGGAACATCGCGAGAAACACCTGATCCGCGCCCCGTTGTCTGTTCTCGGCAACGGGCATCAGCAGTTTCGTCGCGGTACGGTACTTCTTCTGATAGATCCGCACGCTGTCGATCGTGGGCGTGGCCGTGGAGTGAACCTCTGCAAGTTCCTCCAGGAACGTTGATCCGAAGGACTGGTCGACGTCCGATGCCCACCGGCCGGTCCAGTCCTGCCCGGTCATCTCGGTGATAAGCGTGCCTTCCAGCCGGTTTTTGAAATCACCGCGAACAGGGTCGTATTGGTAGATGCTGATAAAGCCCAGCCACTCGCGCAGCGCATACGGATTGAACATCGTGCGGTCAGGAACGGGATTGTCCCCACGAGACGTATACCAGTAAGCGAGCAGAGGGAGTGCGCGTGAGCTCATCTGCTCCCGAAAGCTCGTGGCTGTGGTTTCGAGAAGGGCGGTGTTCATCATGCTGGCTCTGCTTTGCCGAATGGGCCCTGTCCTGGCGATAAAAGACCTGGCAAGTGTGAGGACTGACGCGTCGAGAGAGGCTGACCGTTGGAACGCTTCTTCTATGGGGATTCCGCTAAAATTTTATTAATCTGAGCGAAGCCGCTCGCTGCGCGGCTGTGGCGCTGGCCTTTTCATGCGGCTAGACTCCTGAAATCTGAAATTTGCGTTTGTCCAAACGATGTCCCCTGAAGAATTCCGCCGCCACGCTCACAGCTTCGTCGACTGGATGGCCGATTACATGGAATCGGTCGAGCAGTACCCGGTACGGGCGCAGACAGCGCCGGGGGATATTGCCGCCACGCTTCCCGACCTGCCGCCGGAAGAGGGCGAGGCGATGGAGCGGATCTTCGAGGATTTCAAATCCGACGTGATTCCCGGGATCACCCATTGGCAGCATCCCCGCTTCTTCGCCTATTTCCCGGCCAACAGCTCGCCGCCGTCCGTGCTGGCGGAAATGCTGACCGCGACCCTTGGCGCGCAATGCATGCTCTGGCAGACCAGTCCGGCGGCGACCGAGATGGAAACCAAAGCGCTCGACTGGCTCCGGCAGATGACCGGGCTGCCGGAAGGGCTCACCGGCGTGATCCAGGATTCGGCTTCAGGCGCCATACTCTGCGCGCTGCTGACCGCCCGCGAGAAAGCAACCGGCTGGAAGGCGAACGAGAAAGGGCTCGGCGCGCAGCCCAAACTTACCGTCTACACCTCGAACCAGACCCATTCGGCGACAGAGAAGAATGTGAAGATCATCGGTCTGGGACGGGAAAATCTCCGTCTGATCGATGTCGACGAGAACTTCGCGCTGCGCCCGGATCTGCTGCAAGCGCAGATCGAGGCCGATATCGCCGCCGGCTGTGTTCCGGCGTGCGTGGTGGCCTCGGTCGGGGCGACGGGCGTCGGTGCCGTGGATCCGCTCCGCGCGATCGGGGAAATCTGCGAGCGGCACAACATCTTCCTGCATGTCGACGCCGCCTGGGCCGGCACCGCCTGGCTCCTCCCGGAACAGCGCTGGATGCTGGACGGGATCGAATATGCCGACAGCCTGGTCTTCAATCCGCACAAATGGATGCTGACCAATTTCGATTGCTCGGCACATTTCGTGAAGGATCCGGACGCCCTGATCCGAACGCTCTCGATCCTGCCGGAATTCCTGAAGAGCCGGGAGCAGGGCCAGATCATCGACTACCGCGACTGGAGCGTGCCGCTCGGCCGCCGGTTCCGCGCTCTGAAGCTCTGGATGGTAATCCGCTCCTACGGCGCCAACGGTCTGCGCGAGATTGTGCGGCGCCACATCGAGCTCGCTGCCGAACTTGAAAGCTGGATCGCCGCCGAGCCCGATTTCGAGATCGTCGCGCCGCGGTCGCTCGCGCTGATCAATTTCCGCTTCCGGCCCGAAGCCATGCCGGAGGGCGAGGAACTCGACCGCCTGAACGGGACGCTGCTGCAGCGGATCAATGACGATGGACGGATCTATCTCACGCAGAACAAGGTGCGCGGCCGGGCCGCGATCCGCTTCTCCATCGGGCAGACCAACACGGAGCGCCGCCATGTCGCGGAAGGCTGGGATGTGGTGACGGAAATCGCCCGCGATCTGCATCGCTGAAACAGGGAGCGAAATCTCATGGCGTTGTACGGAACCGGCATGCTCATGACCTTCACCGAGGTCGCACCGGAAGACGAAGCCGAATTCAACGAGTGGTACAATCGCGAGCATATCGACGAGCGGGTCTGGATGCCGGGTTTCCATCGGGCGCGGCGCTATGTTGCGGTCGATCCCGATGCGCGCGTGAAGTATTTCGCCAGCTACGAGACCGGCAAGGTCTCCGATCTCGCCGACCCGGAATACATGGCCCGGCTCGCAGAGCAGACCGCCTGGAGCCAGAAGGTCATGGCCGGCTTTACCAAGTTCGACCGCCTGACCGCGTCGATCACCGTCGACAGGACCCACGGCTTCACCGGTTGGCTGGGCGTCACCCGATTCTTCCCGGAAGCGCCGGCGATGAAGCGTCTTCGCGACATGCTTGGAGAGACGGTATTGCCCAAGCTTGGTTCTCAGCCGGATATGCTCGGCGGCTGTCTCGCTGAGAACGATATCGACGTTTCAAATACAGGCCTTAAGGCGCAGGGCAAACCGGTTCCGCCGGGGCAGACACCCGAATGGGTGATCCTGCTCGACGGCGCGACCGAAGCCGCGGTGCGAGAGGCAAACCGAGGATTGTCCGAGGCGCTCGGTGATGCAGGGGTTTCGGCACCCGGTCTCGATCAGACCGTCTACAGTTTTCTCTTTGGGAACAATCGCTAAGCAGAGGGTGTCTTTGCTTGAGCCGAGTCCGATGGACGCGTAACGTGAGATAATGAAAAGGACCGCGATTCTCTTCACCGCTGCCGTCGGCGTGACCGGCGACCTCGTCTTCCGGGTCCCGGAAGCGCGTGCGGAGAGATCCATGGTGGAGAATCTTTCCGACAGTATCGCCGCGATCCCGCTGACATCGGTTGCGCTCGCGTTTCTTCTCGCGCTGGCCATAGGGCTTGCCGCGATGCAGTTCATCTACCGAGGGCGCATCAACGGTCTGCAGGCCGAGCTGGACAGTCTCTCCAATCAGATCGACGGCCGTGATACGGCTCTGCAGAGTCCCCAGGTCGGCCTCATCGGCCTGGTTGCCTCGGACAGCTCCGGTGAGGGATCGGTCCTCCGCCATGTCAGTCCACCGGTCGCCTCCCTGCTGCGGACCGATGCAGGCAGTCTGAATTCGATCGACGCGATCGCGGCATTGCTCTCGGACGGATCGGGCTCGCGGCTGGTGACGGCTGTCTCCAGGCTCATGGCGGAAGGCAAGGCCTTCAGTTTCGAGAGCGGAATCCGCAACGGCGCGCGCATCGTCCGGATCTCCGGAATTCCGATCGATGCCGGAAGCGGTGCCATTGGGCGCGCGACAGTTTCCATCGTCGATATCTCGGAGCTGGCCGGCGCGCGCTCGGCGGCTGAGGACGAAGCCCGGAAATGGCGTCGCAAGACGGAAGACCTGCTCGCTGCCGTCAATCTTCAGACGATCCCGTTCTGGCAGCGCGACGAGGATATGCGGATCCGTTTCGCCAATATCGCGGCAGATGTGATCGATCTCGATTCCGAGCCCGCGCGGGACACGTCCCGCCGGGCGCGCCGTCTCGGCGCTCCCTTTTCGGAAAGTCGTTTCATCGTCGTCGATGGCGAGCGCCGGTTGTTCGAGGTGACCGAGGCACCCGGCACTGCAGGGCGCGGTACGGTCGGCTGGGCCATTGACGTCACGGCGCTGGAAGAGGCGCAGGCGGAAATCGCCAGGCATATCGCGGCCCACGAAGACGTGCTGGAGGGGCTCTCGACCGCGATCGCGATTTTCGGACCGGACAAGCGGCTGAAATTCTTCAACAGCGCCTTCGCCAATCTCTGGGAGGTCGATCCGGCGAAGCTCGACGCCGACCCGACGATCACGGAGTTCCTTGAACTTCTGAGGGAATTGCGGCGGCTGCCGGAGCAGTCGGATTTCCGCGCCTATCGCGATCACTGGAACGGGCTTTTCACGCGCCTCATCGATCCGCTCGAGGATTTCTTCTTCCTGCCGGACGACCGCACCCTGCGCATGGTTGTGATGCCGCATCCTTTCGGCGGCCTCTTCCTCACCTTCGAGGACGTGACCGACCGTCTGGCGCTCGAGCGCAGCTACAACACCCTGAACGAGGTGCAGCGGGAGACCATCGACAACTTGGCCGAAGGCGTCGTCGTGTTCGGCGCGGACGGGCGGATGACGCTGTCCAACCCGACCTTCCTCAAGATGTGGGATCTGGACTCGAACTTCCACGAACAGTCCCTCCATGTCTCGGATGTTCTGGAAGCGATGCGGCCGCTCTTCCCGGTCGTCGAGGAAGCGGTCTGGGAAGACTACAAACAGGAATTCGCCGCCCGTTTCGCCGACCGGTCCGCGGAGCACGGCCGCACCGAGCGGCCGGACGGCACCGCGCTCGAGTATTCCTTCGTTCCGCTTCCGGACGGCGCCACCCTGGTGAACTTCCTGGACGTCACCGACACGCTGAATGTCCAGCGCGCCCTGCAGGACCGGAACGAGGCGCTGGAAACGGCCGACCGCCTGAAGAGCGAATTCATCGCCAATGTGTCCTATGAGCTGCGCACGCCGCTGAACGCGATCATCGGCTTTGCCGAAATGCTCGATGGCGGCTATGTCGGCACGGTCAGCGAACGGCAGAGCGAATACCTCAAGGCCATTCTCGAATCCTCCGGGCGGCTGTCCTCCCTGATCGGCAACATTATCGATCTCGCCTCGATCGAGGCGGGCTACCTCACGCTCGACCCGAAGGAACTCGATGTCCGTGAAGTGGTATCTGCGGCCGTGTCATTGGTTGACGAGAGGGCGCGGTCCCAGAATGTCACGGTGGGCGTCGAATTCGAGGACGGCGTCGATACGATCGAGGCGGACGATCGCCGGCTGCGGCAGATCCTGTTCAATCTGGTTTCCAGCGCCTTGCAATTCACCGAGGCCGAGACGCAGATCACGTTGCGGGTCTGCGCCGACGCGGATCACGTCGATTTTGTGATTCTCGAAGGCGGAAAAGGGGTGCCGGAGGAAATGCGCACCATGCTCTTCGAGGTCTTCTCCGGCGTCGAGCGCGGCGGCCGGGCTCAGGGACCGGACCTCGCCCTGCCCCTGGTTCGCCGCCTTGTCGAGCTGCATGGCGGCGCCCTGTCGCTCGAGCCGGTGGGAGGTGAGGGGCTCTGCATCAAGTGCCGGATGCCGCGCCATGCCGAACTGCCTGAAGCCAATCCTACTTTCGCCAACGAGCTCTCCCTGTGACCGAAGCGTACGTGGCCGCAGGCCTCCATCTCGAAGGACAGGAGCAAACCGAGGCCCTCGCCTGGATCTGCGCCGATCTCGCCGGACCTGGCTGCAGCTTCCTGCTTTCTGGTGGGCTCGGTGCCGGAAAATCTACCTTTGCCCGTGCCTTCATCCGCTATCTCGTCGGCGAGGACGAAGAGGTTCCAAGCCCCACCTTCACCCTGGTGCAGCAGTACGGCCCGATCGATAAAGACGGGCAGGACGTCGAGATCTGGCATGCCGATCTCTACCGGATCGGCGATCCGGACGAGGTTCTCGAACTCGGCCTGGACGAGGCCTTCGAGACGGCCATATGCCTCGTTGAATGGCCGGAACGTCTCGGCAGCTTCGCGCCGCCGGAAGCGGTGGCGCTCCATTTCGAGATATGCGAAGGAGGTCCGGCGGAGGATGGTGATCGTCTGGTCGCGCTTTCGCTTCCGGAGCGCATGCGGCCGGGATTTGCGGAGGCCTTCGCTGAAGCCGGGTTTGAGGTCGTTTGGACGAATGAGTGACACTATCGCATCGGGTCCGCGCGCGCTCGCACGCCGGACTTTCTGGGAAACTGCCGGCTGGTCCGACGCGACCGAAAACGCACTCGCGGCCGATGCCTCTTTCCGGCGCTATTTCCGTCTGACGCGCCCGGACGGCAGCCGTGCGATCGTCATGGATGCGCCGCCGGAGAAAGAGGACGTTCGTCCTTTTGTCGCGGTCGCGGAAATCCTCGAGGGTTTCGGCTACAGCACGCCCCGGATCGTGGCTTCCGATCTCGCGGACGGCTTCCTGTTGCTCGAGGATCTTGGTGACCTGACCTACACGCGGGCGCTCGCCGGGGGGTATGGGGAGCGGGAGCTCTACTGCCTCGCGGGAGATCTGCTCGCCGATCTGGCCCGACGCGATGCGACTCCTTACGCGGACATCCTGCCGCCCTACAGCGACGAGAAGCTGCTGCAGGAGACCCTGTTGTTTGTCGACTGGTATCTCCACCCGGGTGTCGGCCTTGCGATCGGCGAGGGGGCGCGGGACGCCTATATCGAGGCCTGGAAAGCGGTCCTGCCTGCCGCACGTTCGGGGCCGGACGTGCTGGTGCTGCGCGACTTCCATGTCGACAACATGATGGTGCTCGACGGACGGAAGGGGATCGCCGCCTGCGGTCTGCTCGATTTCCAGGATGCCGTGATCGGACCTGCGAGCTACGACCTCGTCTCCCTGCTGCAGGACAGCCGGCGCGACATCGTGCCCGAGATCGTCGGCGAGGTAATGCAGCGCTATCTCGACGCGGTGCCGGAACTCGGCGACCGGGCCGGTTTCGAGCGCTCCTACCGGGTGCTGGGCGTGCAGCGTGCGCTCAAAGTGTTCGGAATCTTCGCGCGGCAGTCCGTGCTCTACGGAAATCATGGTTATCTGGTGCATATCCCGCGTCTCTGGCGTCTCACGATGGAGAATTTCTCGGACGACGCTCTTGCACCGGTACGGGATTGGATCGAAAAACACGTGCCAGACGATTACCGCGTGACGCCGCCGCCGGGCGGCCGCGCGCCTTGAGGAACATCCGACTGCCATGCTGCTCACCAGACTGAAGACGAAAAAGGTAACGATCCCGGAGACCGCGATGATCCTCGCGGCCGGCAAGGGGACGCGCCTGGCGCCGCTGACGGACAAGACGCCGAAGCCGCTGATCGAGGTCGACGGCAAGCCGCTGATCGATCACATCCTCGACCGGGTGGTCGCCGTCGGCGTGAAGAAGGTTGTGGTGAACACCTTCCATCTCGGGGAGCAGATCGAGAAGCATCTTGGCGGCCGCGCGGATATCGAGATCGTTTTCAGCCGGGAAGACGAGCTGCTGGAGACCGGAGGTGGCGTTGCGAAAGCCCTGCCGCTGCTCGGCGATACGCCGTTCTTCGTGATCAACGGCGACAGCCTCTGGGTCGATGCGATGAAGCCGACCCTGGCGCGGCTCGCGGAGGCGTGGGACGGCAAGGCGATGGACGCATTGCTGATGCTGCATCCCTTCTCGCGCGTGCCCGGCTGGCACGGCTATGGCGATTTCACCATGGATCCGGAAGGCCGGCTGACGCGCCGCGAGGAGCGCCGTGTTGCGCCTTATGCCTATATGGGCGCCTCGATCCTGCACCCGCGTCTTTTCGAGGGTGCGCCGGAAAGGGCCTTCTCGCTCAACCTGCTTTACGACAAGGCGCAGGAGGCCGGGCGGCTCTACGGTGCCCTGCATGACGGTCTCTGGTACCATATCAGCACCAACGAGGATCTTGAGACGGCGCGGCATCTCTATGCCCAAGGCCACGTTCCGGACGTGCCGTTCTTCTGAGACCCACCACCGGGGGAGGCTCCATGGGGATCGGCGGGCTCTATGCCATCGCGGCGACCGACGGCTTCGCCGACACGCTGGCGCGGGGCCTCTGGCAGGAGGCGGGCGAGGATCCGATGGTGCTCGCCCGAATGTCCGTGCTGCTGCCGACCCGGCGTGCCGTCCGCACCCTGCGCGACAGTTTCCTCCGCCTCGGCAACGGGCGGCCGATGCTGCTTCCCTCGCTGCGCCCGGTCGGCGACATCGACGATGACGAAGGCGCTTTCGGCGGCCTCGACGGCGCAGTTGCGGCAGGCGACCTGCCGCCTGCGGTTCCGGGGCTCCGCCGCCAGCTCCTGCTGACGCAACTCGTCCAGCGCTTTCTCGAACGCAAGGACAGCGGCTCCGCGATCCATGCCGCCGGGGTCGATCATGCGGCGCTCTTGGCAGGCGAACTCGCGCGCTTTCTCGATCAGGTCCACACCGAACAGGTGAGCTACGCGGGCCTCGCCGGGCTCGCGCGCGAACGTTATGCGACGCACTGGCAGGAAGTGCTTGAATTCCTGTCCATCGCAAGCGAGTTCTGGCCTGCCATGCTGGCGGAGGAAGGCGCGATGGAAGCGCCGCTTCGGCATGCCGCGCTGGTCGAAAGGCTGACGGCGCTCTGGGCTGCAAACCCGCCCGAGGATCCGGTGATCGTCGCCGGCTCGACCGGCAGTATCCCCGCGACGGCGCGCCTGATGGGCGCGGTGCTCGGCCTGCCGCGCGGCTCCGTCGTGCTGCCTGGGCTCGACAGGGACGCGGATGCGGCGACCTGGAGCGCGATCGAGGGTGACAGCGGCCATGCCCAGCACAATCTCGCGCTGCTGCTGCAGCGTCTCGGCAGGACGCGCGAGGAGGTGCAAGTGTGGCCGGTCGCCGGTGAACGGAAGACCCATTCAGCACGGGCGCGGCTGATCCAGGAAGTCCTGCGCCCGGCCGAGACGACGGAAGCCTGGCGGCGGCTCGCGGAGACGGATCAGGAACTGCTCTCCAGCGGGACCGAGGGACTGTCGGTGCTGAGCTGCCCGAGCCATCACGAGGAGGCGGAGACCATTGCGCTGCTGCTGCGCGAGGCGCTGGAGGACCAGACCCGCACCGCCGCGCTGGTCACGCCGGACCGCGCGCTCGCCCGGCGGGTGAAGGCGGCGCTCAGGCGCTGGGAGGTCGAGGTCGACGATTCCGCCGGCCAACCGCTCGCCGCGACCCTGCCGATGACCTTCTGGCTGGCGACGGCGGACATGGCGGCGGAAGCCTGCGCGCCGGTGCCGCTGCTCGCCGCCCTGAAACATCCGCTCGCCGCCGGCGGCATGTCGCAGCCGCGCTTCCGGCGCAGGGTGAGGACGCTTGAGCGCGAGGTTCTTCGCGGCCCGCGCCCGGCGCCGGGACCGGCAGGGGTGCTCGCCGCGGTCGACGAGGCGTTCGAAGCGGAGGACCGCGACGACATGCGCTCCTGGATCGACCGTCTCGCCGAGCCGATCACGTTTTTCTCCGAATTGCTCCGCAGTGACGAGATCTCGCTGATCGATCTGCTCTCCGCCCATAATGCGGTCGCCGAGGCGCTGGCGGCGACGGACGAGGAGAGCGGCGACAAGCGGCTCTGGGCGGGAGAGGCAGGCGAGGATGCGGCGAACTTCCTCGCAGAACTTGCGGAATCCGCCCGCGATTTTCCGCGTATCGACGGCCGCGACTATCTCTCCCTTCTGGAAGCTCTGCTGGTCGGGCGGGTGCACCGGCCGCGCTACGGCACCCATCCGCGCCTCGCCATCCTCGGCCCGCTCGAAGGCCGCTTGCAGCAATACGACCTGCTGATCCTCGGGGGACTTAACGAGGGCACTTGGCCGCCCGATCCTGGTGCCGATCCCTGGATGAGCCGTCCGATGCGCGCCGAGTTCGGCCTGCCGGCGCCGGAGCGCCGCATCGGACTCTCCGCGCACGATTTCCAGATGGCCGCGTCCGCCCCGGAAGTGGTGCTGACCCGGGCGGAGCGGGTCGAGGGTGCGCCGACTGTCGCCTCGCGCTGGTGGTTGCGCATGGAGACTGTCCTGCGTGCGCTGCAGTTGACCGAAAAGGTGCGCCTGCCGGTCGCGGACTTTCCGCACTGGCAGCAGGCACTCGACCTGCCGCGCAAGGTCGATCCGGTGAAGCCGCCGACCCCGCGTCCGCCGCTCGCCGCCCGTCCGCGCCGCTTCTCCGTTACCGAGATCGAGACCTGGGTGCGCGATCCTTATGCGATCTATGCCAAAAAGGTCCTCGGGCTGCGGGCACTGGACCCGCTCGACGCCGATCCGGGCGCGGCGGACCGGGGCACGATGATCCACCGGGCGCTGGAGCTCTTCACCAACGAGTTCCCGAAGGATATCCCGCCGGGCGCACTGGAGCGCCTGATCGAGATCGGGCGGGGCGAGTTCGCGCGCGAAATGGCGCATCCCTCGGTACAGGCCTTCTGGTGGCCGCGCTTCGAGCGTATCGCCGAATGGTTCGTCGAAACGGAGCGGGTTCGCCGGTCAGGCATTGACGCGATCTGGACCGAGAAAAAGGGTCACGTGGCCATCCGTGGGCTGCGGGACCCGGTGGACCTCAATTGCGAGGCGGACCGGATCGAGCGGCTCGCTGACGGCGGCTTCGCGATCGTCGACTTCAAGACCGGGGCGCCGCCGACGGAGAGCCAGGTCACGGCCGGTTACTCGCCGCAGCTCCCGTTGGAAGCGCTGATCCTCTCGATGGGCGGGTTCGACGGGCTACCGGAAGGTGCGGTCGAAGCGCTCGAATATTGGCGTCTCAGCGGGGGTGATCCTGCGGGCGAGCGCAAGGCGATCAAGGCGTCTGTCGAGACCCTCGTGACCGAGGCCGAGGAAGGGTTGCTCAACCTGATCCGGACCTTCGACGACCCGGAAACGCCCTATCGCTCACGACCGGCGCCGGAATATGCGCCGCGCTATTCCGATTACGAGCATCTGGCGCGGGTGAAGGAATGGTCCGCCGGCGGGGAGCTCTCCTGAGATGGCGGAGCACGATCCGAAGGCGGTGATCCAGGAGGCCGACCGGGCGCAGCGCCGGGCCGCCGATCCCGCCGCCTCGGTCTGGGTCGCGGCTTCGGCCGGGACGGGCAAGACCAAGGTGCTGACCGACCGGGTGCTGAACCTGCTGCTCGCGGGCGCCGATCCGGGCCGCATCCTCTGTCTTACCTTCACCAAGGCGGCGGCGGCGGAAATGTCGGCGCGCATCTCCGGCAAGCTCTCGGAATGGGCGGTCACCGGCGAGACGGTTCTGATTAAGAAACTCGAGTATCTGCTCGGACGCCAGCCGAAGCAGAATGAAATTGCACTCGCCAGACAGCTCTTCGCCCGCACGCTGGACACGCCCGGCGGGCTCAAGATCCAGACCATCCATGCCTTCTGCCAGGCGGTGCTGAAGCGCTTCCCGCTCGAAGCCGGTCTGCCTCCGCACTTCCAGGTCATGGATGACCGCACCGCTGCCGAGCGGCTCTGGGATGCGCGCGACCGGGTGCTGAACATGGCGGCGGCCGATCCCGAAAGCGTGCTCGGCCAGGCGCTCCGGCTGATCAACCGCCGTTTCGCCGAGGAAACCTTCGACGGGCTGGTTTCCGAGCTGCTGCAGGAACGTGCCCGGCTCGCCCGATTCATCGAGGCGATCGGCGGAAAAGAACGGATCGGCGCGGCGCTCAGAACCCATCTCGACCTGCCTCCCGAGGAAACCGCCGAAACGGTGCTGCGCGACGGACTTGCGGACAGTGCGCTCGATCTGGTCGGACTTCGCCGGGCAGTGGAAGCGCTCGTGGAAAGCAGCAAGACCGATATGGAGCGTGGTGCCGCACTCGCTGATTTCCTCACAGCGGACGGGGCGCGACGGCCTGAGCTTTTCGAGAGCTATTGCGGTGTCTTCCTGACCGGCGGGGGGGAGATGCGCAAGCGGCTGGCGACGAAGGCGGCAGTCGAGTTTTTCGCCGACATCGAAACCGTGCTTGCCCGCGAGGGCGAGCGCCTGATCGCCCTGAAGGAGCGGCTGAACGCCCACGGCCTCGCCGAGCGGACCTCGGCGGTGCTGCGTATTTCCGCCGCCGTGCTCGACGGCTACGAGGCGGGCAAGCGGCGCGGTGCGCTGGTCGATTTCGAGGATCTCGTCGCCACGGTCTGCGACCTGCTGAAACGGCCGGGTGTCGCCGCCTGGGTGTTGTTCAAGCTCGACGGAGGGCTCGACCATATCCTGATCGACGAGGCGCAGGACACCAACCCGGAGCAGTGGGAGGTGGTGCAGGCGCTGACCGAGGAATTCTTCGCCGGCGAGGGTGCGTACGAGGAGGCGCGGGACGCCGGGCGCAGCATCTTCGCGGTCGGCGACGTCAAGCAGTCGATCTTCTCCTTCCAGCG
The DNA here is from genome assembly GCF_017640745.1 of Nisaea sp. Lineage (GTDB taxonomy): Bacteria > Pseudomonadota > Alphaproteobacteria > Thalassobaculales > Thalassobaculaceae > Nisaea. Next base: position 182,903 of record NZ_JAEPQA010000002.1, read on the forward strand.
TGCCGACCCCGAAGGCTTCCTGCGCATGCGACGGCATTTCGCGGAGCGCGTTGCCGCTGCCGCGGGTACCTGGGCCTCGGTCGATCTCGAGGTCTCGTTCCGCTCCGGCGCTGCCGTTCTTGGACTTGTCGACCGGCTCTTCAACAGCCGTCCGGCGGGAGAGGGCGTGCTTGAGGTCGGCGATGACGGCGAGCTGCTGTCGATCCGCCACGGCGTCTCGCGCGGCGGCGATGCGAGCCTGGTCGAGATCTGGCCGCCCTTCCTGCCGGCGGAGAGCGAGGAGGAGGGCAGCTGGGCCCTGCCGCTCGCCCAGCGCGGCCTCGACAATCCTGCCTCCCGGCTCGCCGCCGCGATCGCGGGGCGGATCCGGTCATGGATCGAGAGGGGCGAAATCCTGCCCTCCAAGGGCCGTCCCATCGGCCCCGGCGACATCATGGTGCTGGTCCGCCGGCGCGGCGGTTTCGTGCACGAGATGGTGCGCGCCCTCAAGGAACGTGACATCGACGTCGCCGGTGTCGACCGCATGGTGCTGAGCGACCAGATCGCGGTGATGGACCTGATCGCGCTCGGGCGCTTCCTGCTGCTGCCGGAGGACGACCTGACGCTCGCGACGGTGCTGAAGAGCCCCTTGATCGGGTTCGACGAGGATGAGCTGTTCGAGCTCGCCTGGAACCGCAAGGAGAAGCGGCTCTGGCGCGAGCTCCGCCGTCGCGCGCCGGAGAAGGCCTCCTTCGCGCGTGCCGATCAGCTGCTCACCTCCTATCTCGCGCGTACCGACACGATGCCACCCTACGAGCTCTTCGCCGGCATCCTTGCCGAGGGCGAGCCGAGCGGGCGGCGGCGGATCCTTGAGCGGCTCGGGATCGAGGCGGCGGACCCGCTCGACGAATTCCTCGCCCAGGCATTGGAATATGAGCGCGGCCACGTGCCGTCCCTGCAGGGCTTCCTGCATTGGCTCGAAGCGTCGGAGAGCGACATCAAGCGCGATATGGAAGGCGGCGAGGGCGGGCGCGTCCGGGTGATGACCGTACACGGATCGAAAGGCCTGCAGGCGCCGATCGTCTTCATGCCGGACACCATGCAGGTGCCGCGCGGCACGGCGAAGATCCTCTGGAGCGAGTCGGACGACGGTGTTCCGGTCCCGCTCTGCGCCCCGGCGAAGGCGGAGGACGCCGCGGCCAGCGCCGACGCGAAAGAGGCCGCCGAGCGCAAGCGCAACGAGGAATATCGCCGCCTGCTCTATGTCGCGATGACCCGGGCCGAGGACCGCCTCTATGTCGCCGGATGGGCGACCAAGCAGCGTGCGCCGGAGGGTAACTGGTACGATCTCGTACGCGCCGCCATGGGCGATCTGGCCGCCGAGGTCGAAGACAGCACGATCAGTGCCGCCTCCGGCTCCGACCTGCCGCTGCTCCGACATGAGACGGCACAGGAAAGGGAGGTGACGCCGCCCGCCGAAGTTACTTCCGGAACGGATGCGCGCAAGCCGGTGCCAGGTTGGGCGCTCTCGCAACCCGCCCCCGAACCGGTCCCGCCGCGTCCGCTGATGCCGTCGCGGCCGAGCGATCCGGAACCGGCGCTGCGCTCCCCGCTCTCTCCCGTCGACCAGGGACGCTTCAAGCGCGGCCAGCTCATTCACCGGATGCTACAGGTCCTTCCGGATCTGCCGGCGGAGCGGCGCCGGGAGGCGGGAGCCTCGTTCCTTGCGCGACCGCTGCACGATCTCGCCCCCGAGGTGGCGGCGCGCTATCTGGACGAAGTCATGGCGGTGCTGGAGCATCCGGACTGGGCCGGGCTCTTCGCGCCCGCCTCGCGCGCCGAGGTGCCCATCGTCGGACAGGTCGCGACCGGCGACGGCGGGATCACGGTCGTGTCCGGCCAGATCGACCGTCTGCTCGTCGAGGAGGCGCGGGTGACGGTGGTCGATTTCAAGACCAACCGGCCGCCACCGGAACGTCTGGAGGATGTGCCGGCAGTTTATCTGAAGCAGATGGCCGCCTACCGGGCGCTTCTTGCCGGCATGTTCGAAGCCCGCGAAGTGCGCTGCCTGCTGCTATGGACGGACGGGCCGTTCCTGACCGAGCTGCCGCCCGACCTGCTCGACTCATACGCGCCCGGCGCCCCAGCCGCTTAGGGGAAGTTCCTTTCCCCCTTGGAAATGCTGGGCCCTGGCCGGTTGTCTTGACGGGGCTGCCGACGCTTCCTAGATTCACGGTTCATGCAAGGGTGGGAGCCCGGCATGCGAGACAAGGCAAACGAGGAAGCCCCCATGTCGACGGTTACGGTTACCGACTCTAGTTTCTCCGACAGCGTTCTGAATTCCGACAAGCCGGTTCTGGTCGATTTCTGGGCCGAATGGTGCGGCCCCTGCAAGGCGATTGCACCGGCGCTCGAGGAAGTGGCGCAGTCGATGGGCGACCGCGTCACCGTCGCCAAGATCAATATCGACGAGAATCCGCAGACCCCGCAGCAATACGGTGTGCGCGGCATTCCGACCCTGATTCTGTTCAAGGATGGCCAGGTCGCCGCGACCAAGATGGGCGCGATGCCGAAGGCTCAACTGCAGCAGTGGGTCGACGAAGCACTCTGATAGGGTCTGGATCTACCGGAACCGATAGAAACAGGCGCTGATTCGGCGCCTGTTTTTTTATGTGCTCCGCTTCCTGCCGAATATGGAAAAGCTGCCCACCTGTTTCACCGGCGCGTCCTGCTCGACGACGACGATCAGCAGCACGAACTGGTCGACCGACGACCCGTTGGAGCTGTACGGCAGGATGAGCCGGTCATACCGCAGGTTTCCACTGTCGCCCCCGATCGGGAAGACGCGCTGTGAAAAATGCGCCTGGCCCGATTCGGATATCTCGCGATAGGTCCGGTTCGCCGTCTCGAGATAGTTTCCTTCGTACAGCTCCTCGAAACTCTTTCCGGTCGGATCGCGGCCCGCACGCCGCGCGATTTCGGTGCCCGCAAGGCGATACCGGAAGACAGGCGCTTCCTGCTGTCCGCTGCGCTCGATGATCGCCATCCTCGGCATGGAGCGATGGAACTGCAGCGGGTCGAAACTGCTGCGCAACGGAACGTCGTCGCCGCGCCGGTTCGACTTCCAGTGATCGAACAGCGCGCGGTGTTCCGGATGAGAGAGGTCCGCAGCGTCTGCGATCGTCCCGCCATAGTGTTTATCGTCGTTTGGCATATATAGGCCAGTAAAAGCAAAATTTGCTTGATTGGTTTCCAGAAAAAGCTAGTTGCCAAACGTCGCGCGGCAAGTTGTATTTGATAAAATACATCGTAATATTAATAGGTTACGCTTTGTTAAAATTGATTTTGAATCCAAAATACCGTGGAAATAGACCGAGAATCGGTCATTGTCGAATAAGTGGTTAATTTATTGAGGGCTTTAATTGACGTAACCCTATATTCCGGGATGGATTCTATGGGCTCGAATTATATCTCCCGGTCTCTTCATGCTGCCGGCTGTACGAAGTCTCCGGCTGTCGTTAAAGATGAGCCGTCGTATCCCGCCATCAACATTTCCTCCGCCGGTCCATGAGCAACAGAACCGATATTCTCGACCGGCCAGACAAGATTGAGGCCTATGTCGAGCTGTTCTGTACGCTTGCCGGTAAGCAGGGCGGTTGTAGCTGGCAGAAACGTTTTCTCAGAGATGCACCGGCCCGCTTGCTGGCGGTGAGTGCGAGCGTCGTGCGGACCCTGGTAAACGGGCAAACGGGCTTCCGGGACGCGCTCAATTTTCCGGCTTCATATTATTTCGAGCCGCTGCTCGACGCCGTTCTCAGAGAGCAATTGCGGCGCGGCGATACGGTTTTCGAGTCCCCGCTCTCCGTGCTCGAGCGCCGAGACGATCCCGGGATAGCGCTCGCTGCAACCACCTCGGCAATGCACATTGCGGGTGCGCCGGAGTCCCGGAGCTGGCCGGAATGGGGCTTGCAAGGCGGGCGGCGCCTCCGCCTCGGCTATGTCACCTCCGACCTTCGGATGCACCCTGTGGGGTTTTCCGTCCGGAGCATGCTGGTTCATCACGATCGCAGCCGGTTCGAGACCTTCGTCTATGACCGAACGGCGGAGCCGGTCCGTCCGGTTCAGGGGCCGGTGCGGCTGTCCGTTGACCATTTCCGGGAGGTCGGGGGTCTCCCGCCGGCGGCGCTCGCGGAGCGGATCCGTGCCGACGGGATCGACATCCTGGTCGACCTGAGCGGCACGCCGCTGAGCCCGGAAGAGGATGTCTTCCGCCGCGGTCCGGCTCCTGTCCGGGTGGCGATGATCGGATTCCCCGGGGCGACTGGTGCGGAGACCGTGGATTACACAGTCGCGGACAGGGTCGTGGTACCCGAGGAGGAGCGCCCGGGTTTCTCCGAACACCTGATCCTGATGCCGGGAAGTTTCCTGCCAGTCGACGACCAGGCGGAGGACGACCCCGCCCCCTCCCGCGCGGAGCTCGGGCTGCCGGAGGACGCTTTCGTCATGGCCGCCTTCAACCGGCTCAATAAGGTCGACATGGCGACGCTTCGGCTCTGGTTCGAGTGTTTGAGACGGATTCCCCGCGCGCTGCTCTGGGTCGCAACGCAATCGGAGGAGGGGACGGAGAATCTTCGTCGCTTCGCCGCGCAGGCGGGGCTGTCGCCGGACCGGATCCGTTTCGCGGAGCCCACCGGGATCCGCGATCACCGGGCGCGTATCGCCGCCGCCGATATCGCCCTCGATCCGCTCGGTTACAATGGCGGTCACACGACGGTGCTGGCGCTCGCGCGCGGCGTTCCGGTCGTGACACGGCCCGGCCGCTGCTTCGCCTGGCGGATGTCGGCCAGCATCCTGACCGCGGCGGGCTTACCGGAGGGAATCGCCGACAGTCCGGAGGACTATCTCGCCCGCGTTGAGCGGTTCGCCGCCGATGCTCCCTTTCTCGCTGCCATCCGCGCCCGGCTGCGGCAGCCGGAACCGGGGGGCTTCTTCTCGACGAAAGCCTATGTCGCGGCCCTCGAGGCTGCATTCCTGCAGATTGCGGAGAATCGGTCCGCCGGTTTGCCCGACCGGGATATCGAGGTCAAAAGTCCGGGTTGATCAGGCGCCCTCGTCGAGGAACTGGTTCGGCTTGTGGAACATGCTCAGCATCAGCGCGCCTTCCGGGGCCCGTGCGACATGCCGGCTGCCCGCCGGACGCCAGACATATTCGCCGGGCCCGATCGCGCCCTGCTCATCCTCCAGCCGGCCCTCCAGCATGTAGGTCTGCTCGATATCCGTATGCTCGTGAAACGGCAGGACCGCGCCGGGCTGCCAGCGGAACAGGGCGGTCATAAGCCCGGTTTCCTTGTCCTCCATCAGCACCTTCATCTCGACCCCCTCGAAGCGGGTCGGGCTCCAGTCGAGCTTCTCCGGGTCGACCGGGCGCGAGTCGAGCGCTCCGAGTGCGGCATGTTCCGGGTAGTTCGGCGTCTCGATAGCCATCTTGCGTTCCTCCCTCCGGGCCGTCGTGTCGCGGCCCCGGAGGGAAGCATAGCCTGATCGGGACGTTCCGTCAGATGCCGATATTGTCGATCAGGCGGCAGCTGCCGAGTTTGGCAGCGGCGAAGATCCTGAGATTTTCGCCAGGGTCCGTGGCGGTTTCGAAACTGTCCTGATCCCGGATGTCGATATAGTCGACCTGTTGGAAACCGGCCGCGAGCACCGCCTTCCGCGCCTGCTCCGCCGCGACGGCCGGAGCGATGCCGCTTTGCACCGCGGCAGCCGCCGCGACAATTGCCGCATGGAGCGCCGGAGCGATCTGCCGTTCATCCGTACTCAGATACGCGTTGCGTGAGGAGAGTGCTAGGCCGTCGGCCTCGCGCACCGTCGGGGCGCCAAGGATCTCCATCGGCAGGTCGAGGTCGCGCGCCATGGTCTTGATGACGGCGAGTTGCTGATAGTCCTTCTCCCCGAAGATCGCGATGTCCGGCATCGCCTGGATGAGGAGTTTCGAGACCACGGTGGCGACGCCGGTGAAGAAACCCGGACGGCTGGCGCCCTCCATGACCTCGGAGATGTCGTGTACGATGACTTCGGTCTTGTAGCCGGGGGCGTAGATCTCTTCCGGCCCAGGGGCATAGACCGCGCTGCAGCCCGCCGTTTCGAACTTGGCGAAATCGCCGTCCTCGTCCCGCGGATAGGTCGCGAAATCCTCGTTCGGTCCGAACTGCCGCGGATTGACGAAGATCGTCCCGACGCAGCGGTCCGCGCGTTCGAGGCCGAGCCGGACGAGCGAGAGATGACCTTCGTGGATCGCGCCCATCGTCGGCGTCAGAGCGACGGTCTCGCCGGCGCTCCTCCAGCTGTTCACGCGGTTGCGCAGGTCGGCCTTGGTGCGAATGATGTCCATGGTTCAGCCCTTTCGCGCCGGCTTTTCGGCGTAGGTGTTGCGTTCGGCCGGAAAGGCCCGGCTGCGTACGTCATCCGCCCAACGCTGCGCCGCTTCGCGGATCGTGCCCGCGAGATCGGCGTACCGTTCGGCGAATTTCGGGAGGTGCCCGTCATAAAGGCCGAGAAGGTCGTCGGTGACCAGGATCTGGCCGCTGCAGGCGGCGGAGGCGCCGATCCCGATGGTCGGGATGGAGATCGTCTCGGTCACCCGGCGGGCGACGGGCTCGACCGTGCCCTCGATGACGACCGCGAAGGCGCCGGCGCGTTCGACGGCGCGGGCATCCTCGAGCACCTGCCGGGCGCCGTCCTCGCCGCGTCTCTGGATCCTGAAGCCGTCTTCGGCATGCTGCGGCAGAAGGCCGATATGACCGAGCACCGGGATGCCGTCCTCGACGAGAGCAGCGATCGAAGCCTCGACGGCGACACCGCCCTCAAGTTTTACCGCGTCGGCCCCGGTCTCTTCCATGACGCGGCGGGCACTTTCGAGCGCCTGCTCCGGCCCGTCCTCGTAGCTGCCCGCCGGAAGGTCGACGACGACGCGGGCATGGTGCGCCCGCCTCGTCACGGCGCGGCCATGAGCAATCATCATGTCGAGCGTGACGCCGACCGTCCCGTCCATGCCGTAGATCACCATACCGAGCGAGTCGCCGACCAGCAGCAGATCGCAGAGCGGATCGAGATAGGCCGCGACGGGCGCGGTATAGGCCGTGAGGCAGACCAGCGGCCGGTCGGGAGCAGCGGCGCGGATATCGGCCGGGCCGATATGGCGCGGGACCGGTTCCGCGGTTCGTGAATGATGGTTCATATGTCTTCTCCAAGCCGATACGGATCGTCTCCTGCGACGTATTGATCGGTTGGAAGGGGGGCTTAGCGCAGGCGGTGTCCGGAGCCAACTGTTATGCTGCATTGCGGAAAGCCATGCTGCATCGCGGAGGGACTGTTGTTGCGATGGCAGCAGTGACGGAACGCCATCGGTCGGCCCAAACTGATCGAGCGACGGCAGGGAGTCTCGGGTTTTCAGGGAGAAAGTGGTGCCCAGGGGCGGATTCGAACCACCGACACGCGGATTTTCAATCCGCTGCTCTACCAACTGAGCTACCTGGGCACACCGTTGATATGACTGCGCGATGCGCCGCCATATCGTTGAGAGGCAGCTGTATAGAAGATATCAGGGAGGCTGTCCAGCGCCCAATCCGTGCTTTTTTTGCGGGCCGCTTGATGGCTTCGGATATCGGCGCTATCCAAGAGCGGGCTTGCCGGAGAGGGACCCGAAAGATGCAATTGTCCGAGGCCTTGTCGCTCGCGATCCAACACCAGAATGCCGGCCGGACCGCGGCGGCGGCGGAGATCTACGACCGGATTCTCCAAGTGGCGCCCGGCAATCCGCCCGCGGCGACGCTGCGGGCCCGGATCTATCTGAAGGAAGGCCGGCTGGACGAAGCGGACCGGCTGACCGAGGCCGCCATCCGGGCAGCGCCGGATTTCTTGCAGGCCTGGAACGCGCGGGGCGATGTGCTGGACGCGCGGAACGAGCCGGAGGCCGCCAGCGCGGCCTGGCGCCGCTCGCTCCTCGCGGGGCCTGAGAATACCGGTCCGTTCGTCGGGCTCGGCAACCGGTTCCAGCTCGACAAGGAGTACGGCGCGGCGGAGATCGCCTACCGGCGGGCGCTCGCGGGGCAGCCCGGAAACATACCTGCGGCTAACAATCTGGCGCAGGCGCTACTGATCGAGGGCGATGTCGAGGGAGCCCTCGCGGCTACGGACCGGGTGCTCGCTCGCGACCCCAACCATGTCCGCGCGACGGCCTATCGCTCGGTCGCGCTGGAGGAACTCGGGCGCTACGATGAGGTCGATCGGCTGATTGCGCACGGCACCGCGACTCGCCCGATCCGTTTCGAGGTGCCGGACGGCTACCGGAACCATGTGGAGTTCAATGCCGCGCTCTCGGACGAGATCCGCAACCATCCGAACATTTCGGGCGATCTCGACCCGTTGCGCCGGGCGATCCGCGGCGGTGCCTTCGTGCCGCAGCTGTTCGATCATAAGGGGCCCGCGACAGCTGCGTTCGAGCGCATGCTGAGCGCCGGGCTGGACGAATATATTGCCGGGTTGAAGAAGGACCCGTCACACCCCTTCTTCGCCCGTATCCCGAAAGGCTATGCGGTGAATATCTGGGCCAATATCCTCGGCGACGAGGGGCATCAGAGTGCGCATATTCACAACGCCGGCTGGCTGAGCGGGACCTATTACGCCGCCGTGCCGGAGACGGTGCGGCCGGACGATCCGGAGCGCGCCGGCTGGCTCGAGTTCAACCGGCCGGGCTACGGCATCCCCTACCGCGGCACCCGTAAGCTGGAGGCGATCTGTCCCGAGCTCGGCATGGCGGTGGTCTTCCCCTCCTATGTCTGGCACAGCACGATCCCGTTCCGCGGCGGCGGAGAGCGGATCAGCATCGCCTTCGACCTCCATATCGACGGCTGACCGGTGGCGGTGCCGGATCCCATGGCGCGGCTCCGCGAGGCCGCGCAGCTGATGCGTCAGGGCCGGGCGGGGGAGGCGGTGGCGATCTTCGCCGAGGCCGCGAAGGCCCATCCGCGCCAGCCGGAACTGCAGAACAATCTCGGCGTCGCCCTGAAGGCGGCGGGAAAGCCGAAAGAGGCGGTGCAGGCTTATCGCCGGGCACTGAAGCTCGCACCGGGCTATGCTGTCGCCGAAGCCAATCTCGCGCGGGCCCTGCTGCAGCTCGGCGAAGGAGCGGCCGCTGTCCGGCATTTCGAGAGCGCGCATCGCAACGCGCCTGACGCGGGATATTTCGGCGAATTGCTTGATACGCTCGCCGGACTGCGTTTCGAAAAGCCTGATCCGGCACTCCGCACCCTGCTGCTCGCTCTCTTCGAGCGTCGCGATATAGATCTGCAGCGGCTAGCGCCGGCGGCACTTTCCCTTGTGCTCGCCAACCGCTCGGCGACGAAAGGCGCGGAGGCGGCTTGGCGATGGTACCGCGATGATGGTGAACCCCCGCCACCGCTGCCGGAGGATGCGCTGCTCGCGGCACTGCTGACCTGGACCACCGTGCCCGATCCGCGCCTCGAAGCCTGGATGATCGCGGAGCGTAGGCGTTTGCTGCTCGAAGGCGGGGTGAAGATGGCGTCCGCCGTTCCGCTCGCGCTGCAGGCGACGACCTCCGAATTCGCCTGGCACCTGACGCCGGAGGAGAGCGAGGCACTGGCGCCGATGCTGTCAGCGGAGACGCTGACGCCCGAAGAGGCGCTGCTGGTCGCTCTATACAGGGACATCGCCGAGGTGCCCGCTGCCTTCGCGGCGCTTCAAGGGGAAAAGTATTGCCTTCCGATCCTGGAGCGGACGGTCCGCGAGCCGGAGGAAGAGCGCACGCTCGGCACGGCGCTGCCGTCGCTGACGGATATCTCGGACGAGATTTCGGACAAGGTGCGCGCGCAGTACGAGGTGCATCCCTATCCGCGCTGGCGCAGCGTCGACGGGCAGATCCGGCGAAAGCCGCTCGATGCGCATCTGCGCGACAGGTTCCCGGCGATGCGCTTCGAGGGCATCGACCTGAAGGCGCCGAAGCTTCTTGTCGCCGGCAGCGGCACCGGGCGGCACGCGATCCAGACGGCGGCGCGTTACGAGGGCGTCGAGGTCACCGCCGTCGATCTCAGCCGACGCTCGCTCGGCTACGCGGCGCGCATGGCGCGGGAGCTCGGGCGGACGAACATCTCCTTCGCGCAGGCGGACATTCTCGGGTTCGGTGCACTGGAGCAGCGGTTCGACGTCATCGAATGCTCCGGCGTGCTGCATCATATGGCGGACCCGATGGCGGGCTGGCGCGCCCTCAGGGGCCTGCTGAAGCCGGGCGGACTGATGCGGGTCGCGCTCTACAGCGAAATCGCGCGGGAGCGTTTCGCGAAGCTTCGGGCGGAGATCGAGGCGACCGGGGAAGAGGAGATCGCGGCCGAGATACGCGCCCGGCGGCGGGACGCGCTGCTGCTGGCGGAGGACGACCCGGCGGCGATCGTCTGGCAGACCGGGGACTTCTATTCCCTCAGCGGCTGCCGCGACCTGCTGTTCCATCGCCGCGAGGTGCGTTTCACCTGGCCGGAGATCGGCGCGGCGGTGGCGGAGCTGGATCTGAAACTCGTCGGGGTGGAAACGGCGTCACAGGCGCTGCGGGAAGCCTATCTCAAGCGGTTCCCGAATGATCCCTCGGCGACAGACCCGGCCAACTGGGATGCATTCGAGAGGGACAATCCGGACAGCTTTCTCGCGATGTACCAGTTCTGGTGCCAGGCGGCCTAGCGTTCCTGCCGTTCTTCCAGCGCCTTTGCCAGATCGAGCAGTTCGGCTTCGTCCGGCTCCTCGTTGGTCTGCAGCCGGTATTCGCCGCCGAGCCATCGCCCTAGATCGATGGTCTTGCAGCGCTCGGAACAGAACGGCCGATAGGCGGCGTCGACCGGCTTGCCGCAAATCGCGCAGCTGGGCTTGCGCTTGCGCTTCTTCTTGTCGAACTCGCTGATCTCGCCCATCGCCCTCTCCGGTCCTAACGCCGCGCCGGACCTATCTCGATCCGCTCCAACGCATAGTCCGTTTGCGGGGTCAGCCGCAAGGTACCGCCGAGGCGTTCTTTCGTCTCCTCCAGCGCTTTCGCACCGGGGCCGGCGAGCCAGTCGGCGATATCGGGGGCGCAGATCATTTCGGGATGCGCAATCCCGCCGGTTTCGGTGAGCAGCCGGCGCAGCGCCGCGAGCGCAACGGTCGCTGCGCGCGGATGCTGTTCGACGGGGCGAAGATAGTCCTCCGCGAGGCTGCGGCCCGCACGCTGCACGGTGATTTCGAGCACCCCACTCCGCGTCCAGCCGAGTACCTGGGGCGGCTGTTCGTTGTCGCCGCCGCCGAGCGGCCATCCCGCGAAGGCGGTCTGCATCGCGTCCGCGACGCGCTCCCTGTCGGATTTCTGGGAGAGGCGCGGAAAATCGACCAGGACGAGACCGGAGAGCCGGCGGCGGCGGATTTCCGCGGCGATGTCGGGCGCCATCTCCTCGAACAGCTGTGCCCAGCCGTTCGGCGCGCGTCCCGCGGCCGCGACATCCACGTCGATGGCGACCAGTGCTTCCGTTTCGTCGAAGGTCAGCGCGGTACCGTTCGCGAGCTGCAGACGCCGGGCGAGGGCCCGGTCGATCTGCCCGTCCACGTCGTCGTCGGCGAACCCGGCGCCGTTGCTGCTCTCTTCAACCGCAGCGCTCGGGAAAAGCGCACGGGCCACATCTTCGGCAGTTGGAGCCGGGCGGATCGTCTTCGGGCCGTCTCCGGCCACGATCGCGTCCTCGACCGCTTTCCATTCCTTCAGCAGCGTGGCCAAGTCGGAAAGCAGCTGGATCTTTTCCGCATCCGTCGCGGTTTCATGCACCAGCAAACCGATTTTCTCGGGGCGCCCAGGTTCCAGCATCTCCTTCAGCGCATCGCGCTTGCCCTTGGCCTTGATCGCACCGGCGATGGAGAGATCGGTTTCCGTCGGCCGCAGGCTCATGTAACGGCCGCCGAGAACGACCTGCCGGGAGGCCTGCGCCTGTTTGCGGCCCGCGGCGTCGGCGGTAATGGTCACTGCGACCAGCGCACCCTCGGCGGGCGCCTTGCGCTTGCCGAGATTGAGAAAGGCCTCGCCATGTCCGATATCGAGGAAAGCCGCGTTCAGTTCCGGCCTGACGGCGGTCACGCGTGCCAGCACGATCTCTCCGACGCGGCGCGGCGGGGTGCCGGCGCGCTCGAGCCAGAGATCGGTCAGGCGTCCGCCGGAGAGACCAGCGATCCGGGTCTCTCCCGGGGATCTGTCGATGATCAGGCGGTCCGGATCACGCATCGTCCTCACCATAGCGGAAACCGCATCCGGCGAGGAGGGCATGGGTCTCGTAGAGATCGAGCCCGACGACATTGGAGTGGGAACCGGAGAGGAAACGAATGAAGATCGCCGCCAGACCTTGGATTGCATAGCCGCCGGCCTTGCCGTCCCACTCGCCGGAGGCGATGTAGGTCCCGATCTCTTCCTGCGTCAGTCGCTTGAAGGTCACGACGGTCTCGGAAATCCGGCTGCGGGTATAGCCTCCGGGCCCGATCAGCCGGATTGCGCCGATCACCCGGTGACGCCGCCCGGAGAGATGTTTCAGGCAGGCGCGCGCCTGCTGCTCGCTCTCAGCCTTGGGCAGGATGCGGCGTCCGCTCGCGACGACGGTATCGGCGGCCAGAACCCAGGCATCCGGATGTTCCTGCGCAACCGCATGCGCCTTTTCCCAGGCGACGCGCTCGGCATAAGCGTCCGGCAATTCGCCCTTTTTCGGGGTCTCGTCGATATCGGCGGGGCTCACATGGTCGGGTTTCAGCCCGATCCGGCCGAGCAGGTCGAGCCTGCGCGGCGAGGCCGAGGCCAAAACGAAATGCGCGCCGGAAGGGGCGCGCAATCGTAGGGGGCCAGACATGGCCTTCACCTCGGAAGAGTTATTTGAAGCGGAAGGTAATACGACCCTTGGTCAGATCGTACGGGGTCATTTCCACGTTCACCCGGTCGCCCGCGAGCACGCGGATCCGGTTCTTGCGCATCTTGCCGCTGGTATGGGCGAGCACTTCGTGGTCATTGTCCAGCTTCACCCGGAACATCGCGTTCGGAAGCAGTTCCGACACGGTCCCGGAGAATTCGATAACGTCTTCTTTGGCCATTCCTACTCCTTACAGGTCTGCGAAGATCGCGCAAATAAGTGCTCCGGGAGGTCTCCCGGGTCAAGGTCTTTTCTCCTCATGGCAGAACTGCAAAGCGTTCAGCCGGGCGTTCCGTTTTGCTTCATCAGGGCGGAAAATCTTTGTTTTATCCGCCGCATCAGTTCGTCCCGCACCTGCCTGTAGGCATCGAGGCGGATCTCGCGCGAGCCTTCGATGATGGTGGCGTCCAGCATCGGCCAGTACTCGATATCGCAGGCCATGGTCCGGGTCATCTCGATCGCGCGGTGCTGCGCCTCCGGCGAGAGCGATATGATGACGTCGAAGAAATCGTCCTCCATCTGCTCGAAGCTCTTCGGTGCGTGGCGTGAGATGTCGATGCCGATCTCGTTCAGCACTTCGACGGCGAAAGGATCGAGATCGCCGTTTCGGACGCCGCAGGAATCCACATAGGCCTTCATTCCGATCAGGTGCTTCATGATCGCCTCCGCCATCGGCGAGCGCACCGCGTTCTGGGTGCAGGCGAAGAGGATGGCGCTCGGCTCCCGGATAGGTTCGCCGAGCGGCGACTGCAGGTCAGGGGGCGTGACGCGATCCGTCATGGTCCGCCTAGCCCCGGATATGCAGGACGCAGATGAGGGTAAAGAGGCGGCGGGCGGTGTCGAAATCGATATCCACCTTGCCGGCGAGGCGCTCCTTCAGAAGCGTCGAACCCTCGTTGTGCAGCCCGCGCCGGCCCATGTCGATGGCCTCGATCTGCGACGGGTTCAGGTGTTTGATGGCGTCGTAATAGCTCTCGCAGATCTTGAAATAGTCCCGCACGACACGGCGGAACGGGGTCATGGCGAGCCAGATTTGGTAATTGCCGCCACGCTCCGGGTCGGAGATATCGAAGAGCAGCCGGTTTTCCTCGATCCGGAGCTTCAGCTCGTAGGGACCGCCATCCTCGTCGCCCGCGGGGGCGAAGGAGTTTTCTTCCAGCAGATCGTAGATCGCGACCGCGCGTTCGTGCTCGACCTCGGGGCTGCGGCGGACGACGGTGTGTTCGTCGAGTTCAATCTTGGAGATCCGCGCGTTGGCGCGGCCCTCCTCGTCGTCATCCTCGATCGGGCCGTCGCCGAAATCGCGCACCATGCTCCCCTCCCGCCTATTCGGCGGCCGCTCCGAGGCGGATGGCGACCGAGCGGGCATGGGCGCCGAGTCCTTCCGCTTCCGCAAGCGTCACCGCAGCGGGGCCGATGGCTGCAAGGCTTGCCTCGTCGCATTTCACCCAGGTGGTGCGTTTGAGGAAATCGAGCACGCCGAGCCCGGAGGAGAAGCGCGCGGTGCGCGCCGTCGGCAGCACGTGGTTCGGCCCGGCGACATAGTCGCCGATCGCTTCCGGCGTGTGCCGGCCGAGGAAGATCGCGCCGGCATGACGGATCCTGGCCGCCAGCGCGTCCGGATCGTCGACGGCAAGTTCAAGATGCTCCGGCGCCAGCCGGTCGACCAGGGCAGGGGCATCGGCGAGACTGTCGACGACGATGACCGCGCCGTGATTGTTCCAGCTCGCGCCGGCGATGTTCGCCCGCGGCAGGGTGGCGAGATGATCGGCGACCGCCGCCTCGACCTTGCCCGCGAAGTCCGCGTCGTCGGTGATCAGGATCGCCTGAGCGACCTCGTCGTGCTCGGCCTGCGAGAGCAGGTCGATGGCGATCCAGGAGGGATCGTTGTTACCGTCGGCGACCACGAGGATTTCGGACGGGCCGGCGATCGAGTCGATCCCGACCTTTCCGAAGACCCGCCGCTTGGCGGCGGCGACATAGGCGTTGCCCGGGCCGATGATCTTGTCCACCGGACGGATCGTCTCGGTGCCGTAGGCGAGCGCGGCGACGGCCTGCGCGCCGCCGACCCGGTAGATCTCGGTGATCCCCGCGATCTCGGCGGCGGCGAGCACCAGCGGGTTGATCTCGTTGCCCGGTGTCGGCACCACCATGACCCGTCGCTCGACCCCGGCGACGCGCGCCGGAATGGCGTTCATCAGCACAGAGCTCGGATAGGCGGCCTTGCCGCCCGGGACATAGAGCCCGACGGCGTCGACCGGCGAGTGCCGGAGCCCGAGCCCGACGCCGTCCGCGTCGGTGAAGTCGATGGAGGAGGGGACCTGCGTCCGGTGGAAGGCCTCGATCCGCGCGGCGGCCGTCTCCAGCGCTGCGAGGGTTTCGGGCGAGCAGGCGGAACGCGCTGCCGCGATTTCTTCCGCCGAGATCGCGATCCCGGTTTCCGCGAGATCGATATTGTCGAATTTCCGGCTGAGCTCGATCAGCGCCGCGTCGCCGCGCGATATCACGTCGGCGATGATGCCGGCGACGGTGTCGCTGACATCGCTGTCGGTCTCGCGCTTGGAATTGACCAGCGCCTCGAACTCTTTCTCGAACCCCGGCGCTCCGGCTGTCAGCTTACGCGGCAAGGGCGGCCTCCCCGATCCGGTCGATCAGGTTCTTCACCGGGCCCGGCCGGGTCTTCATGGCGGCGCGGTTGACCGCGAGACGGGAACTGACGGCGGCGATCTGCTCGACCTCGACAAGGCCGTTCGCCTTCAGCGTCGAGCCGGTCTCGACCAGATCGACGATGCGGCGGCAGAGGCCGAGGCCGGGTGCGAGCTCAAGGGCGCCGTTCAGCTTGATGCATTCCGCCTGCACGCCGCGCGCGGCGAAGTGCCGCCGGGTGACGTTCGGATACTTCGTCGCGATCCGGAGATGGCTCCAGTGCTGCGGGTTTTCCTTGGCGGCGAGCTCCGCCGGCTCGGCGACCGCGAGGCGGCAATGCCCGACATTGAGGTCTACCGGGGCGTAGATCTCCGGGTGGTCGAATTCCATCAGCACGTCGCTGCCGGCGATCGCGAGATGGGCGGCGCCGAAGGCGAGGAAGGTCGCCGTGTCGAAACTGCGCACGCGGATGATCTCGAGATCCGCATCGTTGGTATGGAACTGCAGCCGTCGCGAGGACTCGTTGAAGAAGTCGTCTTCCGGCTGGATTCCTGCCCGTTCCAGTATGGGCGTGATCGCCTTCAGGATCCGGCCCTTCGGCAGGGCGAGGATCAATGGCTGGTTCGCGCTCACCGCGTTATCTCCTGTCTTTGTCCGCCTGCCGCGACTGTGCCCGGCGGCAGTCCGATCAGGCGTCCGAGGCCTTGTCCGCCGCTGCCGGTTCCGTGTCCTCTTCGGGATGGGACGGCGTGAAGACGGTCGGCCATGGCTCGCCGAGGTCCTCGATATGGCACAGGATGCGGTCGACTGCGAGTCGAATGGTCACGTTGTCGGCGAAGGCGATGTCGATCTGCCCGTCCGAGGGGTGCACGGTCAGCAGGTTGAGGATCCGCTCCCGCTTGCCGCGGTCGAAGCCGTGGGTCTGGACCTTGGTCACGCCGTCGAAGCGGATGCCGCAATGGACCCGCTCCGCATAGAGCGTGTCGCCCTCGGCGGGAACGGTGCCCGCTTCCGGCGCGGTCTCCCAGCGAAAGCGCTGCACGAGCATGACAAAGCGGCCATCCTCCGCTTCGTAGGTCATGCCGGAGACCGGGAGCAGGGCGTCCTGCAGGAAGGCGGCCACGACGGCCAGATCCTCGGCGTCCTCGGCCCTGACCCGGAACGGACGGTCGCCCGCCTGCAGTAGGGATACGTCTCGCGAAACCATGGCCCCCGCCACTCAGACTGTCACTTCCTCGCTGGCCTCGGCCGCGACACGCTTGATGTCGGCGCCGCAGGCGCGCAGCTTCTCGACCAGATTCTCATAGCCGCGGTCGAGATGATAGATGCGGTTCACTTCGGTGACCCCGTCCGCCGCAAGGCCGGCGAGCACCAGGCTGACCGAGGCCCGGAGATCGGTCGCCATGACCGGCGCACCGATCAGCCGGTCCGTGCCGCGGATCAGCGCCGAGGCGTGATGCACGTTGATGTTCGCGCCCATGCGGCTCAGTTCCGGCACATGCATGAAGCGGTTCTCGAAGATCGTCTCGGTGACCATGGAGGCGCCCCGGGCGACGCACATCAGGGTCATGAACTGGGCCTGAAGGTCGGTCGGGAAACCGGGGAAGGGCTCGGTCATGACATCGACGCCGCGCAGCTTGCCGCGCTCGGCGGAAACCCGGATCGAGCGGTCGCCCTCCTCGATCTTCACGCCTGCCTCGCGCAGGATCTCGAAGACGTTGTCCAGCAGGCCCGGCCGGGTGCCGGTCAGCTCGACATCACCGCCGGTGATGGCGGCCGCCATGGCATAGGTGCCGGTCTCGATCCGGTCCGCCACCACCTTGTGAATGGCGCCGCCGAGCCTCTCCTTGCCCTGGATGTGGATGGTGTCGGTGCCGTGTCCCTCGATTTCCGCGCCCATGGCGATGAGGCATTCGGCGAGATCGGTGATCTCCGGCTCCCGCGCCGCGTTGACCAGCACGGTCTCGCCGTCGGCGAGGCTGGCCGCCATCATCAGGTTCTCGGTCGCGCCGACGGAGACCAGCGGAAAGACCACGCGCCCGCCATGCAGCCGGCCCGATGGCACCTCTGCCTTCACATATCCGCCCTCGAGCGCGACCTCGGCGCCGAGTTCGGCCAGGCCCTTCAGGTGCAGGTCGACCGGACGGTTGCCGATGGCGCAGCCTCCGGGCAGCGACACCGTCGCCTCGCCGCAGCGCGCGAGCAGCGGGCCGAGCACCAGCACGGAAGCGCGCATCTTGCGCACCAGGTCGTAGGGCGCGGTCGTGCTCTCGATGGTCGCTGCGTGGAAATCGACGGTCTGGCCGCCGCCGGCCTCGTCCTGGGTCCTGCGCTTGACGCCGTGCTGGTCGAGCAGGGCCGCCATGGAGCGGATGTCGGCGAGCTTCGGCATGTTGGTCAAAGTGACCGGCTGGTCGGTCAGCAATGTCGCGGCCATCAGCGGCAAGGCTGCGTTCTTCGCCCCGCTGATCGGAATCTTTCCCTTGAGCGGAGTGCCGCCGCGAATCACCAACTTGTCCATAAAGGTCCCCAATTCATGAAAGAGCCCGCGCCGCGCAGCGCCGAGCCCCACATATTTCTACCGCATCGCGATGAGGTCTCTCAACCCCGCGAACTGTCAGAATTTCCCGAGAATGCGGCAGGTTTTTGGCGTTGAGAGGCGGTTGTGCACTGCCGGGACGGTCACGAATCGCCGGGCGTGCTTTTCTTTAAGCTTTCCGCTGGCGCGTCGCTGCGCTGGCGCGACTGCGCCTTGCGGCGGTGCAGATTGGCGCGCAATGCCGCCGCCCGGCGCTCCGCGCGCAGTTCCGCCTCGCTCCTGGCGCCGCGGGAATCCGTTTCTTTCGGGGTTTTCGCCATGGCCGGAGAGTGCCCGGAAGCGGGGTTCAAATCCAGTCAAGAAACGGGCTTGCACCTGGGGGGAGCCTATGGCATGTTCCGCGCGCTTCGCGAGGGGCCTCCCTCGCCGCCCGGCTTTATTGCCGAAAAATGCTGCCGTAGCTCAGGGGTAGAGCACTCCCTTGGTAAGGGAGAGGTCGAGTGTTCAAATCACTCCGGCAGCACCATCTCCTTTTTCTCCCCAGATATGCCTGCTAACATACTGAATGGTAACGATTTTTTGGTGTTCAAACACCCGGTCGTCCGATCATAGGTTAGGAAATCCCCAAAAGCGAGTTTGAGAACAGCGCGCTTTTGCCTGAAAACGCCCGAGTTCCATAGCTTTTGAGGGTTCGCTAGGAACGTCAAAGCGTGTTCAAACACCTCGTCAAAGACGGCTTGGCTCGGTACGGGATTGGCGGCCCGTTCAAGCAGGAGGAGTTTCTCCTTCTCTAGGTTATCGATCTTGGCTTCGTAAGCCGACACGACTTTCGGGTGGCTGGCTTCGACAACAGCTTCGACGAGTTTGTCTATCTTGCTATCGATTTCGCGGATCTGCGCGCGGACATGATCAACCTGATCCTCCGCCAATGCGGCGCGTTGGCCCCAGGCGTCCTTGAACATGGCCGTCGCGACACTGACGAGCCCCTTGGTTGGGCGCAGGCTTGAAAGCAACTCATCGAACGATCCTTCTAGTTTGGCGCGCGCGATGGATTTGCCGTAGTGATCGCATCCTTTTTTGCGGCAGCGGTAGTAAGCGTGGTGCCGAACTTTGCCTTTAGACCATCCTCCAGTAAGCGTCGTACCGCAGCCCGAGCAGACCACCGCGCCTCTCAGCGGGAAGTCCTCGTGATTGTCAGTTCGTGTTGTGACGTAACCGGTTTCTTGCAAACGTTCCTGAATGCGCTGGTACGTCGCTAAAGAGATCAGTCCTTCATGTTGCCCCTCACGCAACGAGATGCCCCATTTGGGCGCACGCACATAACCGGCATAGATCGGCTTTCTCAGAAACACCGAGATTGTCATCGCACGGATTTCGCCTTTTGGCGTATCTTTCGGAAAGAGTGGCTGGCGCTCTAGATAGCGCTGGACTTCGGCTTGGGTGGACAGTCTGCCCGTTGCGAAGCCCTCAAGTGCATCTTGAACGATGGACGCGAGCGGTTCATCGCGCACGAGGACTTTCCCGCCATACTGGCCTTTCTCGTATTTGTAGCCGACAGGCGCGCGAAACACCCAAAAGCCTTGTTCCACGCGGGCTTTCATTTTTTGAAGAACCTGACGTGCATTTTGCTCGCGCTCTAATTGGCCCTGTGCGGCGAAGACGGTCTCGACAAACTTGCCTTCCGGTGTGTCCTCGAAACGGAAGTTCAGGCACTCCACGCGGGCATTCCTGATCTGAAGCTCTCTGCGCAGGCGGAGATGGAACTCCGTGTCTCTCGCGAAGCGCTTCAGATCGTCAAAAATCACCACATAGTTCTTGCCGCGTTGGCGATCCAGATACCGCAGAAGGGAAACCATTCCGGCGCGTTTCAGGAAGTCGCCGCCGCCCGAAACGTCATCGGGGAACACGGCCTCGACATCGTAATTGTGTTCTTCCGCGAACTGTCGGCAGCGATACTCCTGCGACTCCAGACCAGACGCTTGGGCCGACTGCTTCTTGCTCGAAACCCGGCAATAAATGATTGCAGGTGTTGGTTTCGTGTTGGTGCTCATTTTGGAATCCTCTCCGCTGCTCGCGGGCGATCCCCGTGAGCTGCGTCTTTAAATTGCTTATCAAGAATTTTGCTCGCTAATTGTACGCTATCGCCCCCCAGAATTGGCGGATTTGCGAGCTGGATCGGGAGTTCTCCACAGGCGTTTTTCGCCTGTTGCGCCGGATGGACTTCGAAGCCCAGGGCGACGAACTCACAGATGATGTTCCAGAGCGTTTGCAGGAATTCGAGCTTCTGATCTTCGCTGAGATCGGTGTCGGCCAGATAGTGCGCATAGAGATCGTAATCGACCGTGATGACGCGCGTGGCTGTTTGGTTTTCAGAATTACCATTGTCTTTTGTCTGCCGCGTCATCGCTGCCTCCTTCTCTAATTCACCATTTTATCCCGCGCTCCTTTCCCTGTATTGCGACAGAACAAATCAAGAACATTTCTATCTGAATACTTTCCGCAATACAAGAAAAATTGGAAAGAATCTTTCGCGGGGCCTACCTCTCGATTTCGCGTTTGGGAGTCCGATTTGTGCTGGTTTCCCGGCGCTCGCGGAAAGCTTCACGCGCGCTCTGATCGCGACCATCGCGGCTCAGTTCGTTCGTGCGCTCGTATGCCTTTCGCGCCAGTTCGGCGACCTTGAGTAGGTCTCCGGCAACGAAGCTGTTCGTGTCGCGATATTCGCCGTCACGGTCTTTGTAGGTCCGGGTGATCGTCGTCGCGTAGAACGGGCCGGTCTCTGACTCGTTGCGCCAGATCGAGGCTTTGAGGTTGGTATCGCGGATCACATCTGCGGGCTTGTTCGTCACGGTCGAATTATCGTTATCGCGGTCCATGGCGGATCTCCTTTGCGGTTAGCGGTTGAAGGTCTTGTTGAGGACGCGCACGCGCGCTCCCGTTTCGGGATCTGTGCGCATGGCGATGAAGGCAGCGCGGCGCTGTTCGCGCTCCCACGCGGTATTGAAGGCCGCTCGGTCGCTCTCCACCGCCATACCCGGCGACGGACGCGGCGCAGGGTGCGGCTTGTCCTTGGCAATCATCTCGGAGCCAGGCCCTTCCACCTTCGGGACAGCTTCTTGCCGGGCGGCATCGAAGCTCTCACGTGACGACGGCGCGTCGATGCGCGTGGCTGATACGGTTTTGGCAAAACTGGTCATCCGATACGGCTCCAAGTTCCATCTGCGTATTGCGGGTAATGAGAAAATCTTGGATCGACCTTCTCCACGATCACGGGCCGCCACTGGGGACCACGCGGCGTCATGGTGAGCACGCGGTCAATGGGCGGGTGATACGGGTTCGGGTGGTAGCGTCCGGCCATGAAGGGCTGCTCGTAATACGGCCTGCGATCCGCCCAGATCGGATGACTGAGGCCATCCGCGAAGATCAGTTGCTTGTCCGCAGGCATGCCCAGCAACTCGTCTACGCTGCACAATGGGGCGCTCTTCAGAATGGGGGCCTCCGCCATGCGTTTTTGGTGGGCCATATCGAGCGCGGCATTGAGCGGATTGCCGCCGCTGAACAGTGCCTTGGCGGCCTTCAGTGCCCCATGGCGCGCCATCTCCCGGTTGCGCGGGTCTACATAGGCCAATGTCTCATTGCCGAGCATCGTGGAGACCGTGCGGGCCGTGCGTTCGTCGCGGATGCCATACCAGCTTTGGAGCCCCGCCGAGGCGAGCAGCAGCGACTCTCCGTCCGGCGCGAGATTGTTCATCTGCTTGGTGCTCTGGAAGAAAGCCCATGGGCGGATGCCAAGGCCAGCATCGCGGGTGAACAGCTTGGCCACGAGGGGGAAGCCGCCAAGCTGGCCGCACTCGTCCAAGAACCATGTCTGGCGTGGGGCCGAGGGAGCGCGCGCCTTATAGGTTCTCGCGCCGACGAAGAACGCCTTGAGCACCGCTGCCCACGGTTCGACCGCCTCTGTCGGCGGCATAAGGTAGAGGTTGTAGGTCTGATCGCTGGAGCAAAGCTGCGACAGGCAGAAGTCAAAGGGCGGAGAAACAGCCTCCATCAGCACCGGGTCGGCAAGGGCTGTGAAGGCCCGGGTAATCTCACCCAGAATGCCCTTGAAGCCGCCCGTGCTGTCGGCGCGCGAGTTGGCAGCTTCTTCCTCGATCCGCTCCGCGAGATCGAACCCGGCCTCGGTCATCTCGAAGGCGAAGTCCAGCCAGGCTTCGCCGCCCATCACCAGTAGATTGATGGCGCGGTAGAGCGCAGGCAGCGTCAGAACACTGTCACATTTAACGATTGTGAGAACGATGGCGGCCAGGAACTCGTGAGCCCGCCCTTCGAAGTAGCGACCGTTCGCGCTTCCGGAAGGCGGGATCATGTTCTCGCAGAACACCAGCACATCCGAGACCAGATCCGGATTGTCCCGGTTCAGGTGCCCAACCGGATTGATGCGGTGATACGGCAGGCCGTGAAAGCGGCGCGGGTTCCAAAAAATGCAGAACTTGCGGGCGGGCACCTGCCATTGCGAGATGGCCGCGCACTCGCCCTTAACGTCCAAGATCAAACTGGTGCCGGAATAGCCGCCGCTACAGATGTTGTAAGCAAGGGTCGTGGTCAGCTTGCCAGACCTTGGCCCGGCGCACGTTACCAGCCCGGCCATGCCCGAATAGACCAGTCCACGGTTCCCGTAGAACCCGACGAAGAGTGAGTCTCTCGTCCGGTTGAACAGTCCGGCTTCGGCAATCTCCTTCGGCTCGGCAAACCGGGCCGAGCCGAAGGCAGTCGCACTTCGTGAGAACGGCGCGGCCATGATTTAGAACGCCGCACCCGCGAGGCGTAGCGCGCCGAAGCCCGCAACGCCCGCCAGGGCGTAGAACAGCGCGATCCTCGTAATGGAGAAGATCACAGCGCCCGAGAGCACGAAGCTCGCGTAGTACATGAGAAACGCAAACTCTTCGGAGCCATAGGCGCTCAGAACCAGCTTGCGGACAAGCGGACCGATAAACTCGAACAGCATCGGTGTTCCCAGCAGAGCCGCCAGCAACGCAAGCGAAATGGTCAGGATGTTCTGACCCGGTGGGCCGTTCTCGTTCCCGGTGTTTGTGTTGCTCCAGTCCTTCATCACGCGGCTCCTTCCTCTGGGGTAATGTCGATCATCGCGGTGCCACCGCCGCGCCCGGATTCCCGGAACGCAATCCGGTAAAGGTCCTTGCGCTCGTCGGGGCGCAGGTCTGGATTGGCTTCGATGGCCATGAGGTTCAGGTTGTGGCGCTTGGTGCGCTCTTCGCTCTGCTTCTCGGCCAGCCGCCGGGCTGAATAGATGCCGAAACTGATCACGCCCACGACGGCAGCCAAGAAAGCGATGACCTTGCCGAGCGCGGTCAGGTTGTAGTTGCGCTGGCGCGCCGTCTCTGCCGCCAGAACGTTCTTACGCCGCAGCGTTTCCGCGTTCAGATCGGCAACATGCTGGTGAAAAATGCGCTGCTGGCGGGCCTGTTCGGCGGCAATGCGGATTTCTTTTTCCCGCATTTCCCGGCGCTCCCGCTCGGAGCACCCGCCGAGCAGCAGCGCTCCGGCTACTGCAACGGCGACAATGGCTTGCTTTCGCATGGCATCCTCCTTTCAAGCCATCTCATTCGGGCGATCTGCCGGGACGGACTCCCGTGCAAAATCACTGGCTGGCTTGTCAGGAAGAGCAGGTTTGTTTGTTGGGGTTTTATGATGCTAGTCGCGGCGCAAGATGCTGTAAAACAGCTTACGGAAGATGAGCGCGTGAACCGGCAGGTTAAATGTCTGAAAAACCGAATAAATCAGGCTCAAAGCAAAACAAAAAAGCGGGTCTTTCTACGCAGCCGCGAAACCGCTATCACCGCCGCGCCAAGCTGTCTGAGCACAGGTTTCTTAGAGTGCTGCGGTGCTTTTGTGATGAGAAGACCGTGGAGGACACGGCAGAGGAAACGCGGATCACACCGCGAACGATCCGTGATTTGTATGGCCGCTTTCGCGAGGCACTGCTCCGGGCTGCCCTGGAAGAACCTTTTGCGTTTGGGTGGACGGGGTACTTCCTGTTCGAGAAGCAGGAACTATCGCCAAGAGGCAATGCCATCATGGATGCCATCGCTGGCAGCGAGATGATGCGAAAGGCGCTCAATCATCACGGCATTCGGGCGGGGATAACGGGGGAGAAACCCGACCCGAGATTCAGCTACTTCCTGTTCGAAGTGGCAGCGCGCGTGTTCTGCGCGCTCTCCATGAGCAAGGATAACGACACGCTGTATTCCGATGAGATCCACGAGGCATATGCCGGGCTTCAACTGATCGCGCTCTACATTTACATGCACAAGGACAACCCGGACGATCCGGAGCTGTTCGAAGCGGTCACCACCTCGTTCGAGCGGATCATGCGGGATTTTCCGAAGCTGTTGGATCTGGAGGAGCTGGCGCACCTTATAAGCGGTTTCGCACCGCACCGTTATGGAACCCAAGTGCTCTATGACGACTTGAGGCGCTATCTGGCTAAGAACCCACTTTAACACCCCATGATTAGAGAGAGTTATAGAGGTCTATTAATAATTGTAGAAATTACTAATCATTGATATAATAAAAAATGAATGCTTAGGGCTTTTTTATTATTTTTATTTTCGACGATAATTCTCTCTCTGTATATTTCGAGTGGGGCGTTTGCCGCTGATTGTAGTAGTCCAGACGGAAATGAAGCCGAAATAGACTACTTTGTCGCTGAGAATGTCTACAAATTCTGTAATGGGACCGAGTGGGTCTCGATGGTCGACACTGGCGGCGGTAGCGGAGCCACCTGCGACACGACAAAACAAGTCTTTTCTTATACCGGCACGGAACAGAGTTTCACAATTCCTGAAGGCTGCACGAAAATCACGATTAAAGCCTGGGGCGGCGCCGGTGGCGGCTCCAGCTACAACGGATACCTCTCCCCAGGTGGCACTGGTGGTTACGCAAAGGGCACCGTTAGCGTCACCCCAGGAAACACAATATCTATTGTCGTCGGAGGCGGCGGTTCTTCTGGCTACATCGGCAGCAGCACTTATGGAGATGGTAGCGGTGGTTTCGGTGGCGGCGGTGATACGGTTGCAAACCCTGGATCAGAGCAATCAGGTGCAGGCGCTGGCGGAGGTGCTTCTTATGTCTTCTCGGGTGAAACACCATATATCGTCGCCGGTGGCGGTGGCGGCGCCTCTAGTCTCACAGGCGGTGGCGGCGCGAACTATGCTGGTGGCTCCGGTGGTGGGACCACTGGTGAAGCGGGCACGGGCACATATACGCCTGGCGTAGGCGGGACCCAATCAGTCGCAGGCTTAAACGCGACATGTCACTCAACCAGCGGCGGGAAATTTGTGATTGGCGGCGGCGGATCGGCTTCTGGTTATTCAACCGGAGCAAATACAGGCGGTGCTGGTGGTGGCGGTTATTGCGGCGGTGGCGCCGGTACATCAACAACGAATAATTCAAACAATAATGGAGATGCTGTGCCAGGCGGTGGTGGCGGATCCGGTTATATTATAGCAACAGCGACTGACACTACACTCACAGCAGGTCCGGCAGGCTCTACCCTACAGGGGACATCCAGTGGCATTCCTCCCAACAACACAGACCCAGATTATGTTTCAGGCGTCGGAGCTTCAGCTATAGCTGATGGCGGCAATGGTCTCGTAGTTATAGTTCCCTCGGGATCTTAGTGGCCCGATACGCCCGTCACTCTCATGCATTATTGGCCGTTTGACTCGACGAGCCAGCATAGGCAGCAGCGCTGTGTCGGTGCTCGTGGCAGCTTTTAGTGCGGATCATTTCCGGATCAGCTTGATGCAGGCTTCAGTGTTTAAGCGGCTTTAAACTCCCTAATCACCTTTAACGTCACTGGTGAATTGAGTTGCTTCAGGGCGGAGCTGTACCGCGCGCGGATGGCTTTGGTTCCGATCCCGAGGATCGTGTCTATTTCCTTCATCGGCATGCCTTCGAACACGAAGCGGGAGAACACCTCGTATTCGTCCTGGGGCATGCGGCGTATCAATTCCTCGGCAATGGCTGGAGCGGCTTCTGGTGGGATGATCGCTTTGAAGTCGAGTAGGGCGATCAGTGCGTCAACCTGATCGCCGGTTAGCTCGCGCTCCGGGAAGTATTTCTTGAGACGGCCCTTATAGGCTCGCTGCCCGTAACCGTCGTCATAGGTCTCCCGCAGCCGATAAGGCCGGTCTAGCGCTTCAGGAGGGAACAGATCCGGCAATTCAAACCCCAGCGCTTCACACATAGCCACAGCGTCGTATTTCACGTAACCGGACTGGTCGATAGGAGAGCGGTCGAGCCGCAGATAGGTGTATAAGCAGTTGTAGTGAACGCCTAGATGCTCCGCGAGGCGGGAGACGCTTCCAAACTCGGAATTTTCTATGGCTTTTAGTAGCTGATTGTTCTTGGTTGTCGCATCAGAATTCATAATTAAAACAATATACTACAGATTTATTTTAATTTTTATTCTTATTTTATCTAATTTTACATAATTCTTAAGAAAGTTGTGGGAATATAAGACTGCATCACTCCAAGAGTATTGGGTGATTGCCTAGAAGATATTCAAGTAAAAGCGAATTTAATTCGTGTAACGGGGTAAAATGGAAGACGATAGCTTTGAGCCAGCAGCCGAAGAAGGGGGCGAGAACACGGTTGAATTCGTCGACGTTGTGGAGACGGAGCTTGAAGAGCGCGCTGTTGAGGCGCGTGAACACTCGGATGCCAATCTAAAGGACTTTCAGGCGGAGCAGTCAGAGACAAAAGCAGGCGGCAATTACCGCTTCTTCCCTGCCAATAACCCGAATAGCAAATCCGGTCTGGAGGCCGCTAAAGGCAGAGCGGCAACTCAGCAACTGCTAGCCGCAAGCGCTGCGGCATATGCTCAGCCAATTGCGCTAAACCTTGGTGGTCAGAACGTGAATATGACCCTTGGTGATCTAAGAGACGCTGCCTCAGATCGCTACAATCACTATGCAAAGCAGGTCAGACAGCTCAAAGCGCAAGGAGCTTCTTCTGACAAGGTCAGAGCGGCACAACAGCGGATGAGAGATTACCAAGACCTGATGACGATGACGGACTTGGTGGCTGCAGGTAAAATGTCTCCGGAAGAGTTGCAGCGGATTGTTGATGATAAGGAGATGGGCCCAGAGCTTCTTCAGGCGCACGAGACAAAAGTAGCTGCAGAAAACGACATAGCAAGAGAAGTAGAGTCCAATAGAGCTGCCGAATTTGCGGATAACTCAAAAGAGGAAAAGGTGGCGTCCGCTTTTGCCGAAAACTACGGCATAGAGACTGCTACCACAGCACCTGAAAGCGACGAACCAAAGCCTCTGCAAGAGGTTGATTTTAGTAAAGTTGATTTCGCCAAAATCGGCTCAACGCCAGGTCTGGGTTAGGTCTAGTCATTATCAAGGGATGCTAACGAAACTGCGTCTGCGGGCAATTTACAGACGTTCGTGGCAACCCAGTTAACTCCCTGTATGACTGCATCATCGGCAGATGCGCTAGAATCTCCAGTACTGTTAAGCCTGTGCACGCTCGTAATTGCCGACTTTAGCCCTCGGGGCAGAACGATACTCCCGTCGCTTGTTTGATTAATTGTAACAAACTCCTTGCGGAGACATTGTGATGCGCTATCGCCAAAGCGTCTAGCTAGCGTCAAACTACGTTCGGCGGCAATGTCGTAAATATACTGCACGCCCTGTCCGCCCGGCATGCTCGCTACTTCACCAACCGTCTTGCCATCACCTGCATGCGCGTCACCCATTGCGCCAAAGGCGGCCAATGCCACTCCGGCCAAAGCGCTTGTCGCTTGTAATCTTGTAGAAACTTTTGCCATCATTCCGCTCCTGACTCCAAGGAATTAAGTTTCAATTGGAGTCGATTTTTGGGAATTTTATACACGTTTTTGGGTTGTTTGTCCAGTTTTTACTATTTGTCAACCGTCAGTGTGATATTTTTACATGCTTTCATAAGCGAACGTTTTTGATATAGGTGGTTGATGTTTATGAGGATTGATTTTTTGACTTGATGTGTATTGAAGTTGTGCCAATCTACTCTCCTGTCGCGCTGGCTCGAAGCGGCAGCAAACCCCTGTGGCTCAGGCGCTCAAAAGGGTTCCCTTTTGAGCGAGGTCGGAGGGCGCGGTGACGCTGTGGTTCGGGGCAGAAAGCGACGGTCGGCGCATAGGGTATGCGCGGGTCTCGACGCGCGATCAGAAGATGCGCATGCAGCTCGATGCCCTTAAGACCGCACAGTGCGACAGGATCTTCACTGACCACGGGATTTCGGGGGCTAGATCCAGCCGTCCAGGTCTCGACCGTCTTCTCGGCTACATGAAGCCGGGGGATACGGTCATCGTCTACAAGCTCGACCGGCTAGGGCGCTCGGTTCTCCATCTATCGGACCTGCTCGTCCGCTTCCATGCCGAAGGGATACATTTCTGCTCGCTTTCCGAAGGCATCAACACCGCGACGCCAGGTGGAAAGCTCGTCTATCACGTCTTCTCTGCGTTCGCGGAGTTCCAGCGTGACATCATCGTCGAAAACACCATCGAGGGTATGCGCGCCGCGAAGAGGAGGGGGCGGCACGTCGGACGCCCTCGCAGCTTACGTCCTGCGGATGTGAAGGCAGCCCATCGCGATATCCGGCAGTCGGGTGCCCGCCCGAAGGATATCGCCAAGCAGCTCGGGGTTTCGCCTCTTACGCTCAGTCGTGCAATCAAGCGTCTGGGGCTCGATGAGGCCGCATAGACAGCAGCGCTGTTTCGGTGCCCCAGGCAGCTTCTAGAGCGGATCAATTTCGGATCTGAGCGAGGCGGAGTTTAGTGTGCTTACGCTACGCGCAAGATGTGCGCTGGTAGTACCAGCGCCTTGGCTCGGCTCTCTATCGCTCCCCTCGGCAAGTGGGCGTGCCGCCCCCTGTGCAACCCCCTGCCAGTTGGCTCTTCGAGCCAATCGAAACGTGCCGCCGTTTCATCCCGGCAAACGTGAGCGCCGTTTGATCGCACCATTTCGGGTACATTGGGGAGATCAATCCAGCGCCCGCACTAGAGACGCGAACAACCGCTCTAAGTTGAATAATCGCATTGCTTATCAACCATTTACTCATTAAGTATTTATAGGTGGGTCGCGCTACGTATAAGACTGGCGAGGTGCATGGCCCTATTTAATGAGTGCGTATGTTAAGCCGAGGGGGCGGCATGGCAGAAAAAAACCAAACGCCTGAGCAGAAGGCTCGCGACAACATCGACAAGATGCTGGAGCTGTCTGGCTGGAAGGTTCAGGACAACAAAAAGATCGATTTGAATGCCGGTCTTGGCATTGCCGTGCGCGAGTACCAGACGGACATCGGTCCGGCTGACTACGCTTTGTTCGTGGACAAGAAGGCCGTTGGAGTCATTGAGGCCAAGCCTGAGGATTGGGGCCAGAAGATCACGACCGTCGAGGAGCAGTCCGGCGGCTACGCAGCAGCCAAGCTCAAATGGGTGAACAACAAGGAGCCCCTGCCTTTTGTGTATGAGAGCACGGGCGTCGTCACACGGTTCACCGATGGTCGCGACCCGACGCCACGTTCCCGCGAGGTCTTCAGCTTTCACCGGCCCGAGACCATGCAGGAATGGCTCTCGAAGCCTGCATCCCTTCGGGCTCGTCTCCAGACGATTCCGCCGCTTCCGCACCAAGGGTTGCGCGATTGCCAAATCACAGCGATTGAGAACCTAGAGAAGTCATTCAAGGCAGACCGTCCGCGTGCGCTCATTCAGATGGCGACCGGCTCTGGCAAGACCTACACCGCCATTACTTCGGTCTATCGGCTCCTAAAGCACGCAGACGCAAAGCGGATTCTGTTCTTGGTCGACACCAAGAACCTTGGCGAGCAGGCCGAGCAAGAGTTCATGGCCTACCTGCCGAACGACGATAACCGGAAGTTCACCGAGCTATACAACGTCCAGCGCCTGAAGTCGTCCTTCGTCGCCAAAGACAGCCAGGTTTGCATCAGCACGATCCAGCGTATGTACTCGCTTCTGAAGGGCGAGGATCTGGATGAGGTAGCCGAGGAGGGCAATCCGGCAGAGGCCATGGTGCGTCCGAAACAGCCGGTGCCAGTTTCCTACAACCCCAAAATTCCGCCAGAGTTCTTCGATTTTATCATCATCGATGAGTGCCACCGCTCCATCTACAATCTGTGGCGGCAGGTCATTGAGTATTTCGACTCCTATCTTATCGGGCTGACCGCTACGCCGGACAACCGCACCTATGGCTTCTTCCGCAAGAACGTTGTCAGCGAGTACGACCACGAGAAGGCGGTTGCCGATGGTGTCAACGTCGGGAACGAAATCTACGTCATCGAGACCGAACGCACCCGGCAGGGCGGTAGCCTCAAGGCTGACCAGCTTATCGAGCGACGAGAAAAGCTGACCCGCAAAAAGCGATGGGAACGCCAGGACGAAGACGAGGCATACTCCGCCAAGCAGCTTGATCGCGACATTGTCAATCCCGATCAGATCCGAACGGTGATCCGCACCTTCCGCGACAGGCTCCCTGATATCTTTCCGGGGCGCGAAGAGGTTCCCAAGACTCTCATCTTTGCCAAGACCGACAGCCACGCGGACGACATTATTCAGACCGTTCGGGAGGAGTTCGGAAAAGGCAACGATTTCTGCAAGAAGATCACCTATCAGGCCAAGGAAGATCCTAAGTCCGTCCTCGCGCAATTCCGGAACGACTACAACCCGCGCATCGCGGTGACTGTGGACATGATCGCCACCGGCACGGACGTGAAACCGCTTGAATGCCTTCTGTTCATGCGTGATGTGAAGAGCCGGAACTACTTCGAGCAGATGAAGGGACGCGGGACGCGCACGCTGGGCGAGGACGATCTGAAGAAGGTCACACCTTCCGCCAAGACCGCCAAGACCCACTACGTAATCGTTGATGCCATCGGCGTAACCAAATCACTGAAAACGGCGAGCCAGCCGCTCATCACCAAGCCATCTGTTCCGCTTAAGGATCTGGCGATGGGAGTCATGATGGGTGCCCGTGATGAGGACACCGTTAGCTCGCTCGCCGGACGCCTGGCGCGGCTGAACAAGCAGCTCGACCATGACGATCAGGCAAAGATCCAAGAGGTCGCAGGTGGTATTGGGCTGAGCGACATCGTCGCAAACTTGCTCTCTGCCATCGACCCTGATCGGGTCGAAATGAAGGCGCGGGAAATTGAGGGCCTTGCCGCAGACGCCGAACCATCTCCCGAGTCGCGCCACAAGGTGCAGGATCAAATGGTTGGAGAAGCCGCGAGCATCTTCACCGGAGAGCTAATCGAGCTGATCGATGGCATTCGGCGCGACAAGGAGCAGACCATCGATCACGAGAGCCTCGATAAGCTCACCCGCGCGGAGTGGGATGGCGACGCTCAGGGCAACGCTCAGCAGATGGCCGAGGATTTCCGGGCGTACCTTGAGGCCAATCGCGACGAGATTGAGGCGCTGACCATCTTCTATAGCCAACCGCACCGCCGCAGCGAGCTAACCTACGACATGATCCGCGAGGTGCTCGACAAACTGAAGGCCGACCGACCCACCCTCGCGCCCTTGCGGGTGTGGCGCGCTTATGCCCTCCTGGACGAGTACAAAGGCAGTGACCCAACCACCGAACTGACCGCCCTGATCGCCCTCATCCGTCGCGTCTGCGGAATCGATGCCAGCGTCGCGCCGTACTCGGAAACCGTTCGAAAAAATTTCCAAAATTGGATTATGGGCCACCACAGCGGCCGCGGGCAAAAATTCAATGAAGAGCAGATGGACTGGCTGCGCATGATTCGCGATCACATCATAAGCTCATTCCACTTAGACCGCGATGACCTTGAGATGTCGCCATTTGATGCCAAAGGCGGTATGGGCAAGATGTATCAGCTTTTTGGCGATCAAATGGATCAAGTGATTAAAGAGTTGAATGAGGCGTTGGCGGCGTGATGAAGAATGAGAAACTTTGGGATATTCCGCTTAATTGGGAGTGGACCGAGATTAAGGCTCTCGGCGATGTAGTTGCAGGTGGCACCCCATCAACTAAGGAGCCCAGGTACTGGGGAAATGAAGTAAATTGGATTTCTCCTGCTGATCTGACTGGATATTCATCGAAGACAATTTCCTGTGGGGCTAAGAGCCTTTCAAAGCTTGGCCTCGATAATAGCTCCGCTAAAGTCATGCCGTCGGGAAGCGTGCATTTCTCAACACGTGCACCTATCGGATATGTCGCGATTAGCGCAGAGCCACTTGCAACAAATCAAGGGTTTAAAAGCCTGATCCCAAGTGGCGGAATATTCAACGAGTATGTCTATTATTATCTAAAAGGCTCAAAACTACTTGCGGAGAAGCGAGCAAGTGGCACGACTTTTTTGGAATTATCTGGGGCTGCTTTTGGATTGCTTCCAATCCCGCTCCCGCCAACACCTGAGCAGCATCGCATCGTTGCCAAAATTGAGGAGCTGTTCTCTGCGCTAGACAAAGGGGTCGAGAACCTCAAGACCGCGCGGGAGCAGCTCAAAGTTTATCGCCAAGCAGTTCTCAAGCACGCCTTTGAAGGGAAGCTCACGGGGCAATGGCGAGAAGAGAACAGGGATAAGCTCGAATCCGCACACCAGCTCTTGGCTCGTATTAGGCAAGAACGCGAAATCCGCTACGAACAACAACTTGAAGAGTGGAAGACTGCGGTCAAGGACTGGGAAGCTAAGGGCAAGCCGGACAAGAAACCGGCTAAACCGCGAAAACCGGCAAAGCCCGATAAACCGCGAGCGGACCAGGTCGAAATTATGTGGGACGGACCACCGAATTGGCAGTGGCTTCAACTGGGAGACTTTTGCTTCGTCACAAAGCTTGCCGGTTTTGAATATACAAAATTTGTTCGCTACGACGACGATGGCGACCTGCCAGTCATCAAGGCTGAGAATGCGGGACCGAATGGTTTTCGGCGCACAGAATACTCACACGTTCATTCGAGCTCTGTCAAAAATCTTACTCGTTCATATCTCGGTGGCGGGGAGCTTTTGATGGTTTTTGTCGGAGCTGGTACAGGAAACGTAGCGACAGTTCCCAGCGACCGAACCTATTTTCTTGGTCCCAATATTGGAATGATGCGCCTTGAATCAGACGCGATTAATCCGCGATATGTGGAGCTATTTCTTCGGTCACCAAAAGGAAAACAGCTCGCCCTCGCTTCCGTAAAAGCGGTGGCACAGCCTTCCTTATCGATGGGAACCATCCGGCAAATACCCGTAATATTACCTTCGACCGAAGAGCAAGACGAGATCGTCAACGCAATTGAGGACACCCTATCTTTGCTCGATAAACAAGAGCAGGACATCGAGTATCAGCTATTGAAAGCTGAGTCTCTTAGGCAATCCATCTTAAAAAAGGCGTTCTCCGGACAACTCGTTAGGCAAGACACCAACGATGAGTCTGCATCTGTATTGCTGGAACGGATCAAGGTCGAAAAGGCAGAACACGCGAAGAAAAACAAAAAGAGAAAGAAGGAGGCTGCATGAACACCGCGCCAATCATTACCAAGGTATGGAGTTTTTGCACCACGCTACGCGATGACGGTGTCGGCTATGGCGATTATCTGGAGCAGCTCACCTATCTCATCTTCCTGAAAATGGCGGATGAATATTCCAAACCACCCTATAATCGCGATGTCGGCATTCCCGCCAAATACAACTGGCAAAGTCTGAAAGACAAACGTGGCGCGGAGTTGGAGGGGCACTACATCGAGCTTCTGCGTGAATTGGGTCAGAAGACCGGCATGCTTGGTCAGATTTTTACCAAGGCGCAAAATAAGATTCAGGACCCGGCCAAGTTGTTTCGTCTGATCGACATGGTTGACGGCACCCAGTGGGCGATGATGGGCGCGGACGTCAAGGGCGACATCTATGAAGGCTTGCTTGAGAAGAACGCTGAGGACACGAAATCAGGCGCCGGACAGTACTTCACACCGCGCGCCCTCATCCGTGCCATGGTCGAGTGCGTTCAGCCCGCCCCCAACAAGACCATCTCCGACCCAGCCTGTGGCACCGGTGGTTTCTTTCTTGCCGCATACGACTTCATCACCGATCCGGACAACTATCAACTCGACAAGGATCAAAAGGACTTCCTGAAGCACGAGACGTTCCATGGGAACGAGATCGTTGCGAACACGCGCCGTCTCTGCCTTATGAACATGTTCCTGCACAACATCGGGGAGATCGACGGGGGCGTTCTGATTTCCCCGAATGATGCGCTGGTCGCGCCAAGCGCGCAGACCTACGACTATGTCCTTGCCAACCCGCCCTTCGGCAAGAAGAGCAGCATGAGCTTCACCAACGAGGAGGGTGAGCAGGATACGGACGATCTGACCTACAATCGCCAGGATTTCTGGGCGACGACCTCGAACAAGCAGCTCAATTTCGTGCAGCACATCCGCACGATGCTCAAAACGACCGGCAGCGCTGCGGTCGTGGTGCCGGACAACGTGCTGTTTGAGGGCGGAGCGGGCGAGACGATCCGCAAAGGGTTGCTCAAGAACACCGATCTCCACACGATCCTGCGCCTGCCGACAGGCATCTTCTACGCGCATGGTGTGAAGGCGAACGTCCTCTTTTTCGACAATCAGGTGGCCAGCGAAAAACCTTGGACGAAGCAGGTCTGGTACTACGACTACCGGACGAACATCCACCACACGCTCAAGAAGAAGCCGATGCGCTACGACGATCTGGTGGATTTTATCAACTGCTACAAGCCGGAGAACCGGCACGAGCGCGAGGCGACCTGGAACGCCGAGACCAATCCCGAAGGGCGTTGGCGCTGCTTCAGTTACGGCGAGCTGATCGCTCGCGACAAAACCAGCCTCGACGTGTTCTGGCTGAAGGATAAGAGCCTCACCGATCTGGACAATCTCCCGGAGCCGGACGAACTCGCCGAGGAGATCATTGAGAACCTGGAGGCAGGCCTGAACAGCTTTCGCGAGGTGTTAGCGGGGCTAAACAAGGTTGCGTGAAATAGTCGCAAAAATTGAGATGCAAATATGGGTGGAGAGGCTAAGCGGAAACAAGCCCAGAGAGAAAGTGATCTGGCAATGTCCAGAGAGCTTTCGTATGCCCGTTTCAACCTCTACACGCTTGGGTCTCGACACTCTCTTGCTCGTGTGATGGCCGAGGAGCTTTCCTATTGGGCTGACCAGGATGAAAAGCTCATTGGCTTCGTTTTCAGAGACACTACGGATAACGACTATGGCTGGCAGATTTTGGCGCGGGATCGGGTAAACCGATTTCGATCTGTTAACGTGGCCGCCAGTCTTAGAAGCGAGGCATATGCGACGATAGGGTTGCGGCTCGCAATCGCTGAGACCCTGAGGCGCGAGAACATTCGTGAACTTGGATTCCAGGGTGATGAGCCCAATACACCTACGGATGTTCTGCGTGTTCCCGAGGGTACAAATCCTGAGCATCTACACCCCTATTTCAGAGAACTCGCGGAGCGCCCTGGAAGAGCACCCGCTCGTGCCGTCGTCCGCGAGATTGGTCCTTGGTTAGCGCCCGCAGATCCTCATTTCGTTGAAGAATTCCAATTCCATCAATTCGATCAGCGCTTGTGGGAGCTGTATCTATGGGCATCTTTTAGAGAGTTGGGGTTTGACATCACCCAGCTTGAAGCTCCCGACTTTATCTGCCGGGCGCCAGGCATAGAATTTGCGGTGGAGGCGACAACCGTTTCGCCCTCCCAAGCCGGTCCGCTGGCGGCTCATCCCGAGCCCAAGACCCAGGCTGAAATGCAGGAATTTCTGGCGAACTACATGCCCATGAAATTCGGCACACCGCTGACCAACAAATTAAACAAGATCGACAAACAAGGCCGCCACTACTGGGAACGAGAGGACACTAAAGACAAACCATTTGTTATCGCTGTCGCTGATTTTCACAAACAGGCGGAGCGGCATCAGCTCGGCTCCATGACTTACACTCAGTCAGCTCTTTGGCCGTACCTCTATGGACACCGCGTCGACTGGGAGATCGTCGATGGAGAGCTCAGGACCTCTGCGGTGCCTAACCCGACCCACAAATATGGACAGAAGGAAATCCCCTCCGGCTTCTTTGACCTGCCCGGCTCGGAGCATGTTTCCGCTGTACTCTTTTCCAATGCAGGAACTATCTCGAAGTTTGATCGCATTGGCGTAACAGCCGGATTTGGCGCTCCCAGCCATAAATATTACCGCTTCGGCTACCGCTTTAACCCCGATCCAAATGCGACGATTGGCATCCCATTTTCCGTCGACGTTTCCGATCCGAATTATGAAGAGGGCTGGTCTGACGAGCTTCAGATTTTTCACAACCCCAATGCGCGCATACCGCTTTCGCACGACTGGCTCTCGGGGTTAACGCAGTTCTATTTTGATGCTTCGGGCAACCAGTTCTCTCTCATTCCAGACCATCACGTCTGGTCATCCGGCACGATGTTAGTGCGGATCACCGATGATGAAGAGGGTTAGTGTTCTGAGAGTTCGCCCTTTTAGGGCGGGTTCTCGTGAACCGAACAGCTCAGCAGCGAGTTTCAGCCGTCCGGCTTCGATCCTTCGCTCAGCTTAGGGGCCAGCCCCTCGGCGCACTTCACGAAAAATAGACGGTCTCCCGAGGCTCGACTTCGTCTGCGCCCGCCGTCGATTTTTCGCTCCGCTTGCACACCCCGTTCTCGGCGAAGGCCAAGGGTTGCAGGCGCAACCCATTTACAATCCTGCTGGATGCCTAAGGCTCTAAGGTAGGCCCGTCACGCTGCCTGCTTCGGCGGCGAGGACGTTCCTCGGTCCGGCGGCGTTCCTTGAAGGCATCCCGGCGTGCTTCTCTTTCCTGCTCGGCATTGGTTTCCATCTGTTTGAAGACCTTGGCGTCTTCCGTGAGCTCGCGTGTTGCCGCCGTGTTGGTTACGCGCTGGATAGCACGCTCTTTAACAACCTCACGTCGTTGGGCGAGTTGCGCCGCCGTCAGTTGGTCGCGCTCTCCCTTATCGCGGCGTTTCGCTGTCTCAGCTTCGTGTTGGTTCTGCTCGATCTGGCGTTTGCGTTCTCCGCGCAGCCGATCCCAAAGACCCAAGATGCCAGAGCGCAGGCGCGCCTGACGGGCTTTCTCTTCCTCTTGTGCCCGCTTTTGCGCCGTGTCGCGCTGTCTCTGACGCTCAGCTTCCTGCCGCGCCTTGAGAGCGGCGCGGCGCTCGTTCGCTTCCCGATTTTCTCGCTCCTCGCGTTCGCGCACCTCTTGTTGGAAGGCTTCCATCTTTGCCTGCATCGCGCGGGCAATCTCGATTTTGGCATCAGCGACGGAAGGAAGGGTGTCCATATCGCCGATGCGCTCACGCACCGCTTTCGTGGTCACTCCGGCGCGCTTGGCGATGTTGTGGACTTCCCCGTGACGATCTACCGCCACATAACCACGCTTATCGCCCTTCGCGAGCCAATAGCCGCGCTCCTCCAGAGCATGGGAAAGCGCGGCCTTGCTGTCCGATATCGCCCAGGCATCCTGAAACGTTGCCTTGATCTCTCGCGGGTTCTCTTTGATGCGCCGCGCTTGTTGCCATTCAGCCAGCGTGAAGTTCCTCGGATCGCGCTCACCACTCACGGCAAGCCCGCGCGGCATGGTCCAGCCATGTTCTAAGTGCAGATCGCGTGAAACATCTTGAAGCTTGCGCCTTGAGTGAGGGAGCGGAACAGCTTTCATTTCTTCGGCTTTGATCCGGCTCCACACCGCATGGGCATGACGGCGCATCTCGCCATCATCACCGCGCTTTTCATGAAAGACGATGGCGCGAGGCTGACCGGAGAGGCCGAGCTTCGCCTCAGCCCTATCGATGGCTCGCTCGAACTCCTCGTTGCTGACTTCTGTCCCTTTGGGCGGATTGAGGCTCAGCGAGAAGAGGAACTGCTTACATTGGGTTCCACGGGCGATGGCCTGGCTCTCCTGAAACGCTTCATCGAGATCACGGCCCATGAAGCCGCGAAGCTGATAGATCTCTACCCGCTCATTGTCCTGTTTCATTAAGTGGCGGGCGAGATCACGTGCACCGCCGCGTTGGTTGCCGACCAGTATCATCTCTCAGCCTCCTGATTTGAGCCCGAGGGCATTGATCAGGATGAGGCGGATTTCACGAATGTCTTCGTGGGTGGCATGCAGGACGGCGCTGTCTTCGGCGCTCATTTGCACGCGCTCCGCCTCTGCGGCCAGCAAGAGGGCGTAGAGAACGGAAATCTGCTCGGACTTGCCGAGCAGCCCGAGAATGCGCCCGAGGGTCACATAGTCGATGCCCATGTTCCGCTTGCCGAGTAGCTTCGCGCGGATATAGGCCCCAAGCGGGCGATCTCCTGCCTCTTTCTTGAGGCGGGCACGTTCTTCCTCACTTAGACGGATCGAGAACGGGGCAGGGCGCTTAGACTTCTTCGGGCGTGCGGCTTCAGTGAATGCGGTCTTGGAAAGGCTCATGGCTCAGGCCCTTCCATCTTTTCGATTTCTTCGAGAGTCTGGCGTTCAACGTCCTTGAGGATGTCTTCCCAATCGGCGAGCGTCTGGAACAAGTCGTTCAAACGACTTAGGTTCCACTGCACCAGTTCCCCACATAAGATCGATCTTCTTTTCGCGTAATGCCCAGACAGAAGCGGTGCGCCCCCCGTTGCGGCCAATTTCGGCGGCTAAAGCAGTCACGCGACGAAATCCCTCGCATTACCGGCCGAAGACCTTACGATTTTGACTGGCGCCGGCAGGGCCGCAACAGGTCTGGCACGGCGCATCTTGAGGCTCTGGCACCTGGAATGCCGGTCGGTACAATGGTGCGGAGCAAGATCTAGGTAACATAGCCGCGCCTTTTCCGTGCTGTGTCGCAAGCGTGTCTGAGGGAAAATATGTCGATCAAAGCCGCCATCTATCATCTGACACACTACAAGTACGACCGGCCGGTGGTACTTGGTCCGCAGATCATCCGGCTCCGGCCCGCGCCGCACAGCCGGACGCGGGTGATTTCGCATGCGCTGAAGGTCAGCCCGTCCGATCATTTCGTGAACCATCAGCAGGATCCCTACGGCAACTGGCTTGCCCGCTTCGTCTTTCCCGAGCCGGTCACCGAGCTGAAGATCGAGGTCGACCTGACCGCGGACATGACCGTCTACAACCCCTTCGACTTCTTCGTCGAGGAAACCGCCGAAAAATGGCCCTTCGCCTATGGCGAGGATATCGAGCCGGATCTCGTCATCTACCGGACGGCGGAGCCGGCCGGACCACTCTTGCAGAAGTTCCTCGACAGCATTGATCGTAGCGAGAAAGGCACCGTCGACCTGATCGTCGGGCTGAACACGCGTCTCTCGCAGGACATCGACTACGTGATCCGGATGGAGCCCGGAGTGCAGACACCGGAGGAGACGCTGGGCGCCGGCAAGGGCTCCTGCCGGGATACCAGCTGGCTCCTGGTGCAGATCCTGCGCAACCTCGGCTTCGCGGCGCGCTTCGTTTCCGGCTACCTGATCCAGCTGAAGCCCGATCTGGTCTCGCTCGACGGGCCGGCCGGGACGGACAAGGACTTCACCGACCTGCATGCCTGGGCCGAGGCCTATATCCCCGGCGCCGGATGGATCGGCCTCGATCCGACATCGGGGCTGCTGACCGGCGAGAGCCATATCCCGCTGGCCGCGACCCCGCATTATCGCAACGCCGCGCCGATTTCCGGCATGGCGAGCGCGGCCAATGTCGAGTTTGCCTTCGACATGCAGGTCAGCCGGGTGGCGGAACATCCGCGCATCACCAAGCCATTCTCGGACGAGTCCTGGGCGGCGCTGGACGCGCTTGGCAAGACGGTTGATGCCGCGCTCGAGGCGGGCGATGTCCGCCTGACCA
Source organism: Nisaea sp. (assembly GCF_017640745.1). GTDB lineage: Bacteria > Pseudomonadota > Alphaproteobacteria > Thalassobaculales > Thalassobaculaceae > Nisaea. The sequence continues at coordinate 222,956 of NZ_JAEPQA010000002.1, forward strand.
TGGGCGGAGAGCCGACCTTCGTGTCGATCGACGATTTCGAATCAGACGAGTGGAACACCTCGGCGGTCGGTCCTGCCAAGCGTGAGCTGGCCGACGGCCTCATCCGCCGCCTTCGCGACGAGTTCGCGCCCAACGGCTTCCTGCATTACGGGCAGGGCAAGTGGTATCCCGGCGAGACTCTGCCGCGCTGGACCTTCTCTCTCTACTGGCGGCGCGATGGCAAACCGGTTTGGTCCGATGTCGGCCTGATCGCGGAGGAGGGCGCCGAGACCGGCGCGAAGCCGGAGCAGGCGCAAGCCCTCTTACAAGGGATCGCAGACGAGCTCGGCGTGGCGGAGGAATTCGTCGTCCCGGCATTCGAGGATCCGGCCCTCTGGATCGTCAAGGAGAGCAATCTTCCGGAGAATGTCACACCCGAGAACTCCAGGCTGGAGGACCCCGAGGAGCGCAACCGGATCTCCCGGGTGTTTTCCCGCGGGCTGACGGAGCCGTCCGGCTACGTGCTGCCGGTCCAGCGCTGGCAATCAAAGGCGACGGGTACGAAATGGCGCTCGGAAAAATGGAAGACGCGGCGCGGCACGATTTACCTCGTACCGGGCGACAGCCCGGTCGGCTACCGCCTGCCGCTCGGCACTCTGCCGCATGTGCCGGCGGCGGACTATCCCTATGTCTACCCTATGGACCCTTCGATGCCCCGGGGTCCGCTGCCGGATCCGGCGGAACGAGAACAGATGCGGGCTTCCTTTGTCGCCGCCGAACCTGTGCAAGAGCGGGTAGAGCAGCAGGCGGGAGATCTGTCCGGCGCCGTGCGCACGGCGCTCTCTGTCGAGCTGCGCGACGGCAGGCTCTGCGTCTTCATGCCGCCCGTGGAGGCGCTGGAAGATTATCTGGAGCTGGTCGCCGCAGCGGAGAGTGCGGCCAAGCGGCTTGACGTCGCGGTGCATATTGAAGGTTATGCGCCGCCCCACGACCCGCGCCTTAACGTAATCCGCGTCGCACCCGATCCGGGCGTGATCGAGGTGAACATCCATCCTGCCTCGAGCTGGGAGGAGTGCGTCGCGATCACCGAGACGGTCTACGAGGCCGCCCGGCAGACCCGGCTCGGCGCCGACAAGTTCATGATCGACGGCCGGCATACCGGGACCGGCGGCGGCAACCATGTGGTGGTCGGCGGCGCGACGCCACTGGACAGTCCCTTTATCCGCCGTCCCGACCTGCTGAAGAGCATCATCCTTTACTGGCAGCGCCATCCGAGCCTCTCCTATCTCTTCTCGGGGCTCTTCATCGGCCCGACCAGCCAGGCGCCGAGGATCGACGAAGCGCGCCACGACAGCCTCTACGAACTCGAGATCGCCCTTGCTCAGATCCCGAAGCCGGAGGAGGCGGAGCGGGTGATGCCCTGGCTGACCGACCGGCTGCTTCGCAACATTCTGACGGACGTGACCGGCAACACGCACCGTGCGGAGATCTGCATCGACAAGATGTATTCGCCCGATGGCCCCACCGGGCGCCTCGGCCTCGTCGAGTTCCGCGGTTTCGAGATGCCGCCGAACCCGCGAATGAGCCTGGCACAGCAGCTCTTGATCCGCGCCATCGTCGCCCGGCTCTGGGCGAACCCGCTCGAGGGCCATCCGGTCCGCTGGGGTACGACCCTTCATGACCGCTTCATGCTGCCGCATTTCGTCTGGGAGGATTTCGGCGAAGTCCTCGGCGATCTGGCGGACCACGGTTTCCCGCTCCGGTCCGAATGGTACGAGGCCCAGGCAGAGTTCCGCTTTCCGTTCTGCGGCGAAGTCAGCTACGAGGGTGTGGACTTGGAAATCCGGCAGGCGCTGGAGCCTTGGCTGGTGCTGGGCGAAACCGGCGCGATCGGTGGGACCGTGCGCTATACCGACAGCTCTACCGAACGCCTTCAGGTCAAGCTCACCGCGGCCGATGCCTCACGCTACCGGGTGGTCTGCAATGGCCGCGCGGTACCCTTGCAGAAGGCGGCGGAGAACGGTGTTGGTGTCGGTGGCGTGCGCTACAAGGCCTGGCAGCCGGCGAGCGCCATGCATCCGGTGCTGCCGGTCGACGCGCCGCTGGTCTTCGACATTTACGATACCTGGACAGGGCGTGCGCTCGGTGGCTGCAAGTATCATGTCGCGCATCCGGGCGGACGGAACTACGAGACCTTCCCCGTCAACGGCCATGAAGCAGAAGCGCGGCGGTTGGCGCGGTTCGAGGCGCACAGCCACACTCCGGGCCATTACGAGGCGCAGCTGGACAGGCCGCATCCTGAGTTTCCGTTCACGCTCGATCTGCGCCGTCCGCACGGCAAGTAAGGTGCCGGACGGCCGGGTCCCGTTTGCTCAGCTGGCGAACGGGACCTCGTTCGCCGCGATCAGTTCATGGACGAACTTGAGCTTGTCCAGGATCGCGGGCGTCAGCACGAACGGGTAATAATCCTGGTTGCCGAGCGAGCGGTTCATCGCATTCATCGCCACGGTGAGCGGTACCCAGTGATCGATCAGCTCCTGCACGTTCTCGACGTGGAAAGGATTCTCGAGCTGAATCAGCCGCGGCTCGTCGGCACGGAGCGGCTGCGGGTTGATCCCGTAGGCGTAGGCGGTCTCTAGCCCGTCGACCATGTGGAAATAGTGTGCCCAGGTCTCGGCGAAATCCTCCCACGGATGCGCCGCCGCGTAGGCGCTCACATAGGAGATTTGCCACCCGGGCATCGGGCCGTGTGCGTAATGGGCCTTCAGCGCTTCCGCATAGTCGCCGCTTTCGTCTCCGAAACAGGCGCGGAATGCCTCGGTCGCGGGCTTTTGCGCGATCAGCTTGTCCCAGTAATAGTGTCCGAGCTCATGCCGGAAATGCCCCAGCACAGTTCGGTAGGGCTCGCCCATCTCGGTCCGTATCTTCTCGCGTTCGGCATCGTCGGCCTCTGCGATATTGATCGTGATGCGGCCGTTGGCATGGCCTGTCATCACCCGCTCGATCGCGCCGTCCGGGCCGATCTCGTCGCTGAGAAACGCGAAATGCAATCCGCCCGACGTCCCGTCGGGGCCACTCTCCAGCGGCAGCTTGAATTTTATCATCGCGTAGAACAGCCGCCGCTTTGAGCGTTCGAGCCGGGCCCACCGGGAGACATTGGTCTCGACCGAGATATCAGGGATCAAGGTCGTGTGTCGGCAGCTCAGGCACAGCGCGTGAGCGTCGCTCTCGCAGAGCCAGTTGCAGCCGATCAGATCGCGGTTTGCGCAAGCTTTGGGTGCGGACGTGCCGCTTTGGTCCATGGCAAATGCCAGAATACGGTCCTCCGGCGGCATATATCCGAGCAGTGCGGAACACCATACGCATTGGCTGTTGCCGAAATGGACTTCATTCCCGCAGTTGGGACACAGAAAACGGCGCAATGTGGTTCATCTCTCCGCAGCGGCGGATATCTCTCCCAACCGCGATTGCTTGATATGTGCGCTGACGCGCGAGGATAATTCTCTGGGTTGGTTTCGGGACAATGCAAGTCTGTTCGGCGATGTGCCGGTCAGGGCATGCTATTTACCAATCGACGGCAAACCGCAGCAAGAAGTCGCTCCCGGCGGAATTCCGGGAGCGGATAAAGTCTATCCGGTCGAAGCCGCACTGGAGTTGTTCGCCAGCCATGTGCGGAGGTCCTCGATCGGCATCGGTCTTCCAATCCAGTAGCCCTGTCCCTCGTCGCAACCGATAGCGCGGATCGCATCCAGCGTCTCTTCGTCTTCGACGCCCTCTGCGATAACGGTCATTCCGAGATTGTGCCCGAGCGTTGTCGAGATCTCGACAACGGCCCTGTATTCGGCATTTTTCACGAGGTTTCGCACGAACTTCTGGTCGATCTTGAGTTCGGAAAAGGGGATCCGGACGAGTTGCTCCATGGAAGAGTAGCCGATTCCGAAATCGTCGATCGAGAGCTCGAAGCCTCTCATCCTGAGCCGGGTCAGGATATCCAGCGACACGGCGAGGTCCGACATCACCGCTGTTTCCGTGATCTCGAGGACGATCTGGCGGGGCTCTATGCCATGCATCCTGACGTAGCGGTCGAGCCTGTCCGGAAAATCTATGTCGAAGATCGAGTTGGCCGAGAGGTTGATCGCGACGTGCATTGTCCCGTTCACCCTATGGAGTTCCGGCATATCCCGGCAGACACGGCGTATAACGAATTCGGTCACCGGGCCGATCAGTTCGCTGGTCTCGATGATCGGCATGAATACGGACGGGGACAGAACGCCGTGCTCGGGATGCCGCCACCTCAGCAAGGCTTCGATACCAATGAGTTGGCCGCCGTTGAGTGCGATCTGCGGCTGATAGACAAGAAAAAAAGCTTCGCGGTCCAGTGCTTCGCGGATTTCGTCGATGGAGGTGACGATGCGGCGGGCGCTACCGGCCGGTTTTCTCTGTCCGAAATTCGCGATTGCGCCGGCGATCTCGTCAATGCCGATCGGCTTTTCCAGCACGGCGAGAACCTCGATGCCGTGCTCCTCGGCAAGTTCCCGTGCGGAATTCAGGATCGTGGCATTGTGCCCGCTCATCAAAACGACAGCGGCTCTTGATTTATTGTCGCTCAGGAACCGGATGACCTCGATCCCATCCATGCCGGGCATGAACAGATCGAGAAAGATAATGTCGGTCTTTCTTGTGTATTTGGCGCTGAACTCGGCATCTGAGGATGCGGTCTCAGCGTCGTGCCCGAGTTCGCGGGCTGCTTCCGCCACGAAATCGCCGAAATCGGCTTCGTCATCGACGATCAGGAGCTGCAGCACGATACTTCCTTTCGTCGAGTTTGGCTCTTACCGAAGTTTTCAGCGCCGAGCTGCTGTACGGTTTGGGAAGGAGGTCGGAGCCCCATTTGACCAGGCTCCTCTTGTCGAAGAGCTGGCCGGAGAATCCCGAGGTCAGCAGGACCTTGATGCCTGGCCTGAGGACCTCTGCCGCCTTCGCTAGGGCGATGCCGTTGAGGCGGTCCGGCATGACGAGGTCGGAAAACAAGAGGTCGATCCGGGTGTCCGAGTTCAGGATCTCCAGCGCCTCGCGGACCGAATCCGTTTTCAAGACGGTGTAGCCGGCGTCCTGCAGAATATTGCTCGCGATTTCGGTCAGGGCCGCTTCGTCATCGACCACAAGAACGGTCTCGACGCCGCCGCGGATCTCCGGTGCCGACGTGCTTTGCAGTGCGGCCCGATGATCTGTGGTTTCCGTGTCGTCGACGGCCGGCAGGTAGATCCGGAACGTCGTCCCGTAACCTTCTTCCGAGTACACGGCGATATGCCCGCCAGACCGCTTCACAAGGCCGTAGACCATCGCCAGGCCGAGCCCCGTTCCCTTCCCCTGAGCCTTGGTCGTGAAGAACGGCTCGAAAATCTTCTCGATTGTCGCTTTCGACATGCCGCTTCCGGAATCCGTCACCGAGATCTGGACATAGGAACCCGGTTCAAGTTCCAGAAGGACGAGATTGTCGACCTTACTCACGTCGACGCGGCCTGTTTCGAGAACAATACTTCCCCCGTCCGGCATGGCGTCGCGCGCATTCACGATCAGATTGAGCAATGCGTCCTCGAATTCGCTCTTGTTGGTTGTTGCAAATGGCAGGTTCGGGTCGAGCACGGTTTTGAGTTTGATGCGCGCGGTCAGGGATCGTGTGAGAAGGTCGTTCAGGTCGGTGATTGTCTGATTGATATCGACCGGGACCGGGACCAGCGTCTCTGGCGACTGCTGGGAGAAGTTCAGGAGCTGGCGGGTCAGGTTGACGCCGCGCTTCGCTGCGGTGATGGCTTTCCCCACCTGATCGTGAACTTTGCTGCCGGGCTCCATTTTGCGCTGCATCAGCTCGAGATTGCCGAGGATGATTCCGAGCAGATTGTTGAAATCATGCGCAACACCGCCACTGAGCTGACCGATCGCCTCCAGCTTGCTCGCGCGGCGGAGCTGGGCCTCGAGCGTTTTCACCGTGCTGAGGTCGGTCAGGGCACCGATGAAGTGCCGGTTTCCATCGAGAGCAAGCTCGGAGACACCGAGATGGAGGGGAAATGTGGAGCCGTCCTTCCGCTGGCCACGGACCTCGCGGCCGATGCCGATGATTTTCCTGTGCCCTGTGGACAGAAAAGCCCCGATATATCCGTCATGGCGGGAGCGGTCCGGTTCGGGCATGAGCATCGAGACATTCTGCTCCGCCACCTCGTCGGCGGCGTAGCCGAACATTTCTTCCGCTTTCGGGTTGAAGAAGCTGATCCGTCCTTCGTTGTCGATCATGATGACGCCGACAGTCATGCTGTTGAAGGCGGTGCGGAGACGTACCTCTGCTTCGGCGAGCATCCTGTCGCGCTTCAGGATCGGGTCGACATTGCTGCCGGTCCCGCGATAACCCCTGAAATTTCCCTTACCGTCGAAGACCGGGACGCCGTTGATCGATACGGCGATCGGCGGACCGCTCAGTGTCCGCATCTCGTAGACAAAATTCCGGAACGGACGGTGCGCCTCCAATTCTGCCCGGAATTTCTGCCATTTCTCCGTTGTCGTGTCCTCAACGGTGAATTCCTCGCGGACCCGTCCGACGATCCTTTCCTCGGCGATCGCCTCGTCAGGCCGGTTCTTGACTCCCAGACTGACGAAGCGAAAGTTTTCATCCTGCATCCAGAGCCAGTCCGAGGCCGAGTCCGCAAAATCCTGAAATTTCTGCTCTTCGGCTTTCAACGCGCCGATCACGACTGCGGTTTGCCGGTAGGTGAAGGTCGCTCCAAAGACCGCCACGAGGGCCGCAACCAGAAGCGTTGGTATCGCCGCCTGCAGGAAAGGCTGCTGCAGCTCGGTGACATGAATCTCGGCGGCCACGACCCAGTTCATGCCCTTGACCGGCGCATAGGCGACCAGAACTTCATGGCCGCTATGGGCCTTGGTCCGCATGGTTCCGGACTTCCCCGCCAGCCCGGCCAGAAAGGGGGCGGCATAGGATGAGGTCTTCTTGATTACGTTCGGATGGTCCTGTTCGCTGCGGTTCAGCCGGTTCTGGTGAACGAGGACATACAGGGAGTCGTTTCCGCCATCCGCCACAAGCAGGATTTCGCCTGAACCGCCGAACCCGTCGGTCAATTCCATGGCGTTCCGAACCTGGCTCAGTGTGGCTCCGGTCGAGCCCTGGGGGTGGTCATTCGCGCTATAGGCCCGATCGAACGCGCTGATCGACGAGATCAGCCCCGCTGTAACTGTCGCGAGCTCGTGCATCAGCTCGTCATCCTGCTTCAGGATGGCTCGGTGGGAGAAATAGAGCGCCGATGCCGTCGCGACGCAGGCGACGGCAACAAGAGCCAGCACAAGGCGGCTGATAATTCCGTGACGCATGATCCCTCGGTCCCGATGCGTCCGGTCCCGAACTCCAGACTAGCGAATGATGATTAAAATATCCTTTGCATATTGGTTTTTGTGCATGCCGGATGGTGACGGTTGTCCGGAATCCTCAGTCTGGATAGTCGGGTTAGGTTCGGATCAATGCGTCCAGCATCACCACGCCGACGCCTTCTTCGCCAACGAGGACCGGGTTTGCTTCCGCTTCCTCTATGCGCGCGTGCCCGGCGAGCAGGGAGAGTGCGCTGACGGCGCTCGCAAGGGCTTCGAGGTCGCCTTTCGGTCGGCCGCGGAAACCGCGCATCAGCTCGAAGCCTTTGACTTCGCGTATCATCTTCCGCGCTTCCTCGACGCTCACCGGCGCAGGGCGTACCGCGCTGTCCCGGTAGATCTCGGTCATGACGCCGCCCATGGCGACCGTTACGACCGGGCCGGCGACCGGATCCCTCGAGAGGCCGATCAGGGCCTCGCCGAGACCTTTGGCGAGTTCCTGGATGAGGATGCCGGTGAGGCGGAAGCCGGGATGATAGCGCTCCGCCGAGGCCCGCATATCTTCAATTGCTGCCGTAAGCTCATCCTTGTCCGCTATTCCGACCTTGATCGCTCCGGCGTCCGTCTTGTGGGGCAGGTCCGGGGAAACGAGTTTAGCGACAACCGGAAAGGCGAAAGGCATGGCATCCGGTATCGGTGCGTCCGGATCCAGAACGAGCTGCCCGGGCCCCTGCAGGCCGATGGCGCCAAAGATCCGGGCCGAGGTGACTTCGTCGGCCGTGCCGGGCGCGAGCGCATCGATCTGTGTCGAAGCGGATTGCGGCAAGCTCGCCTCCGGGGCCGTTGCCGGCTCCGCATCGCTCATCAGCATGGCAATGGTCTCGGCGCAGCTCTCCACTGTCCGGAAGGTTGGGACGCCGCCGGCCTCGAGCAGGCGCATGCTGTCCGGGGCGTGCGGGAGGGGAAAGGCGAGCACGGGCGCCGCGCCCTCCGGTGCCGCGGCCACGGCGTCGACGATCGGCTTCACCGCCAGTTCCGGGTCGAACTGAGCCGAGGAGCCGATGGCGACGATTAGCACACCGGTCTCTGGATCGCGGATCAGCGTCGAGACTGCTTCCTTCATCACCTCGTAGCGCGCGCCCGCCAGAGTCACGTCGACCAGTTTGCCGTGACCGCTCGGAATGCCGTGTTCCGCGAAATGTGCTTTCGTCGCGGCACTGGCGCCGGCGATCTCGACGCCGCGGGCGCTCAGCTGGTCGACCACCATGGCCCCGCCGCCGCCGGTCGTGGCGATGACGGTCGCGGTCTTCGGACGGTTTGGCTGCAGGCGGGCCCTGGCGAGTGCGCCCGGCGCCTCCAGCAGGGTTTCGAGCTGTTCCGCTTTCCGGATGCCGATGCTGCGGAGGAGGGCATCGACAGCTTCGGCCGATCCCGTCAGCGCGCCGGTATGGGAGACGGAGAGCGCCTGGCCTTCTTCCGATTTGCCGATCATGTAGGCGACCACCGGCTTGCCTGCCGCGTGCGCCTTCGCGGCGAATGCGGCCAGAGCCTCCCGGTTCCGGACCGTCTCCATGAACAGCAGGAAGCCGTCGATTCCGTCGTGGTCGACCAGAATTTCTCCGATCTCGCCGATCCCGGCCGCGGCCTCGTTGCCGACGGATACGAAGGTGGAGAAAGCGATATCGCGCGCCGCGCCCCGGCTGAGCAGGGTACCGATGACGCTGCCGCTCTGGGAGATCACCGCCAGCCGGCCGCGCCCGATCTCCGCCGCGCCGAAAGCGGCATTGGTGGTCGCGGCAAAGCCCGACGCCGTATGCACCACTCCCATGGAGTTGGGGCCGATCAAGAGCATCCCGGCATCTTCCGCGATGCGGCGCACTTCCTGCTGCCTGCGTTCGCCCTTTTCCCCTGCCTCGGCGAAGCCGTCTGCGAGGATCGCAACGATTTTGACGCCTGCCGCCGCGCAGTCTTTCAGGGCCTCGATCGCAGGGTCTGCATCGAGCAGGATATACGCGAATTCAACCGGTTCCGGGATGGCTGAAACGGACGGCCAGGCCTTCTCGCCGAGCACCGTGTCGCGGGCCGGATTGACCGGATAAATCCGACCCGCATAGCCGTGCCGTTTCAGAAAGCGCATAGGCCGCGCCGTGAGTTTCGTCTCCGTATTCGAGGCGCCAACGATCGCGATGGAAGCCGGGGAAACAAGGGCGTCGAGCAGGGAGGCACGCATGGGGGGACGGTCCGTGTGAACTGGAATCGGGAAAGGCGGTCGGGTGGACGGATCATGCCGCGCGCCGAAGCGATCTGACAAGTCATGCTCCCGCCAAGCAAAAAGCGTCTGCAATCTTCATCCCGGCACGGTAAAAGCTAGGGGTGCGGGACCGTGCCTGAACGAAGGGACAATCACGAGTGGATCTACAGGCGCTAGTAAACGACGCCTTCGCACGGCACCAGTCAGGCCGGCTCGACGAGGCGCTCCGTCTCTATCGTACGGTTCTCGCCATGCATCCGCCGATCGCGCTCGTACTCTCGCTTGCCGGTGATGCAGCGACCACGTCCGGCGATGCCGCATCCGGCAGGGCCTTGCTGCGCCAGGCCCTCGCCCTGGAGCCGCGCAAGAGTTCGTTCCGCCAGCTCCTCGCTTTCGCGGAGGCCTCGCTCGGGAACATTGTTGCCGCCGAAGACAATTATGCCGCCGCCGTCGAGGTCGATCCCGGCAATCTCTCCGCAATGAGCGATTGGGCCAACCTGATCCGCGTCCGTCGACCGGAAAAGGCACGCGCCCTTTTGCGGAAATGCGTCCTGGCAGACCCCGGGAACGCGCCTCTGTTGAGGCATCTGGCCGAACTCACCGTGCGCGAAAGCTCGAAGTCTGGCCTGCGCATGCTATCCAAAGTGACGATCCTGATGCCGTCCGACGAGATCGCCTGGAAAAGGATGGGCCTGGTCGCACTCGTTGAACAGGCCGGCGGGGCTGCAATGCGGTCCCTCAAGAGAAGCCTTACCCTCGCGCCGGCGGACGCAGCGACCTATGCCAGGCTCGCGGACGCCGACGGGGAGGCGCAGAGCGCTTTGGAGCGCCTGAATATTCTCCGATGGGCTTTGACCCTCAACCAGCGAAACGCGGATGCCTGGTTGTCGCTTTCGAACATCCTGCACAGCGAGGATCGCAAGGCGGAGGCCGGCCTTGGCTTCCGCCGGGCGATCCTTCTCCACCCGGGTCACCCGATCGCCGTAGGCAACAGCCTTGTTCTGGCCGCGGAAACCCGAACCTCCGGCAGCGCCGAGATCCACACCGGTTACAGGCGGGCCCGCTGCATCAATCCGGTCCAGACCTCGACGCTCGTCAACTACGCCAAGTTTCTTATGGAGCAGGGCGCCCTTGGCGAAGCGATCGAGGCCGCACGCAGTGCGATGGTCGCCGGGGACGCGCATCTGGACATGTTCATAGGACTCGCCAATGGACATCGCCAGTCCCGTCAGCACGCAGCGGCCGAGCTTTGTCTCAGGCGGGCGGCAACGGTTTTTCCCGATGCCGGAAATGTTCAATCCGGCCTGATCATGGGGCAAAACTACGAAACCGGCGTCAGCGCGGAGTCCCTCTATCGGCGGCATAGGGACTGGGCCGAACGGTGTGCTCCTGCGGAAGAACCGCTGTCCTACGACGTCGATCTCCGGCCAGATCGCCAGATCCATCTCGGGTTTCTCTCCCCTGATCTGAAGCGCCATCCCGTCGGTTTTTTCATGATGCCGGTACTCAGGCATCTCGACCGCACGGGGTTCCGCGTTTCCATCTATTCGGATCTCGCCAAGGAAGATCTTTTCACCGAAGAATTGCGCCGCCATGCGGAGGCCTGGCACGACACGGGCCGCGTTCCGGATTCCGATCTGCGCCAGCGGATCATGGATGACCGCGTCGATATCCTCTTCGATCTGGCGGGACATTCGGCCGGCAACCGGATGCGGCTGTTCGCCCGGAGAGCAGCCCCTTTGCAGATGACCTGGATGGGGTATGTCGGGACGACCGGATTGTCGACGATGGATTATCTCGTCACGGACCGGTTTCAGACCGCGCCGGGGACCGAGAGGTTCTATTCCGAGAAATGGCTGGTTCTCCCTGACGATTACATCTGCTTCTTTCCCTCGCCCACCGCTCCGCCCGTGGCTCCCGCGCCGGCGCTGGTGAATGGATATGTGACTTTCGGAAGCTTCAACAATCCGGCGAAATTAACGGATGAAACGCTGGCGCTCTGGTGCGACGTGCTGAAGGCTGTTCCGGGCGCCCGGCTGCTGCTGTCATACCGCGGCTTCGACGATCCGGGCATCCAGGCCGGTATCCGCGGATTTCTCGCCGCCCGGGGGATCTCGCCGGAGTTGGTTTCCTTCGAGACTAACCGGTTCCACGAGGAATTTCTCGGCGGTTACGGCGAGATCGATATCGCACTCGACACGCTGCCCTATTCCGGCGGCCTGACGACCTGCGAGGCGCTCTGGATGGGAGTTCCGGTCGTAACCCTGGCCACGCAGGATCATTTCGCAGGCCGGCATTCTCTCAGTCATTTGAGCAACGCCGGATTCTCGAGCTGGGCCGTCCGTAGCCGGGAGGATTTCGTCGGGCTGTCGAAGGCCCTTGCTTCCGATCACGGCCGCCTGGGGCAGATCCGCCAATCTCTGCGCAACGCGGTCGCCGCATCCCCGCTCTGCGATCGTCAGCGCTATGCGCGCAATGTCGAGATGCGGCTGAAAGACGCCTGGGCGGATTTTTGTGCTGCAACTGCACGCGTGGCTCGTTAATCGTTAGTTCAGTTTTAGCAGGTATTCCTGCAGGTAACGCATTCCCCGAGCAGCGAATTCGGGTGGCGGAATTTTGAGGGGGAGCCCGTATCGTGCTTTTTGGGGCGGGCGGTGCTTGGTATCGAGATGTCTCAAGAAGACCTGAATATTCTCGACTTCATCGTTGACGATACAGCTGTGTCCGCCAGTTGTGCGGAGCCCTGGAAAGTTCTCATCGTTGACGACGATCATGACGTCGCAGCGACCACGTCGCTCGTACTGCGCGACGTCGAGGTTGAGGGGCGTCCGCTCAATCTACTGTCTGCATATTCCGCGGCGGAAGCGAAAAAACTCTTGTCCGAGCATCCGGACGTCGGGCTTGCGCTGATCGACGTGGTCATGGAGACGCCGAATGCCGGTCTCGACCTTATCCGCTTTATCCGCGAGGACATGGGCAACAAGCTGATCCGCCTGGTTGTCCGCACCGGCCAGCCCGGCCATGCCCCGGAACAGAGCGTGATCACCGACTACGATATCAGCGACTACAAGGAAAAGACCGAGCTGAGCGCGCAGAAGCTATTCTCGCTGGCCTATGCCGGTCTGCGTTCCTATCAGCAATTCCTGGCAATGGAACAGAGCCGGCGCGGACTGATGAAGGTCCTGCAGGCCTCGACCGCGCTTTTCGAGCAGCCGACCCTGGACGGGTTCGCCGACGGCATTCTGGAAAACCTCGAATCCCTTGCGAACATGCACCGTGGCGCGGGAGACAAGATCGGATCTTCGGCGGTTCTTGCGGTAGCAAACGGAAACAGCGATGCGGCCGAGAAATATGACGTAGTTGCCGGGCACGGGGCGGGCGCGGGTGCGCGCAACCTCGCGGAAATGGGGTTGGGTGAGACCGACAAGCGATTGATCCGAGAGCTCGCAAAGAGTGGTCCGGGGATTCATACCAGCCGCAGCGAGGATGCGCTTCTCGCCGGTATCGTCGGTCGCGGTGGCCAGACCAGCCTGCTCTTCCTTCCGGAACTGCAGAATCTCGACGGCCCGGACGCGCAGATCGTCGAAGTGTTCATCGGACAGGTTCTGACAGCCTTCGAAAATCTGCGTCTGCATGACCAGACGGAGCGGGCGCAGCGCGAAATCGTGCTGCGTCTCGGTGAGGCGGTCGAGACCCGGTCCGGTGAGACCGGTCGTCATGTGTCTCGCGTTGCCCTCTTCGCACGAGAGATCGCCGCGAAGATCGGCCTTTCCGCCGAGCGTTCGGAGCTCCTCTTCAGGGCGGCTCCTTTGCACGACATCGGCAAGATCGGAATTCCTGACTCCATTCTCTGCAAGCCCGGCAAACTTGACCCGGACGAGTGGGAGGCGATGAAGGAGCACACGACGATCGGATATGAAATGCTGCGGACCTCGGATATGCCGATCCTGCGGCTCGCGGCCCGCATCGCCCTCGAGCATCACGAGAAATGGGCCGGCGGCGGCTACCCGAACAATCTGGAAGGCGAGGACATTTCGGTTGAAGGCCGGATCGTCGGGCTGGTCGATGTGTTCGATGCCTTGACGTCGGAGCGTGTCTACAAGAATGCTTGGTCGGTCGAGCGGGCGGTCCAGCTGATCCGCGACGAGCGGGGCAAGCATTTCGATCCTCGCATCGTCGATGCGTTCATGGACAATCTCTCCGCCATGATCGATATCAGAACGACATACGCAGACGAAAAGCTGGCAGGTGCCTGACTGGCAGAGCGCCTGATGCCGGAGTGAGACTCTGAATGGGTGACCAGTCGGCCTCCACGGGATACAGCCAAGAGATCGCGGACTATTTCTTCGAATGGCAATGCGATCACCGCGGTGCCCTCACTCATCTTTCCGACAATTTCCGGGTCTTGACCGGACTTGATCCTTCGAAGTTGTTGGGGACGGTCCCTCCCCGGATGATCGAGACGATGCGTTCCGCAGCGGACCGGAACGAACCGTTTCGCGGTCTCCGGGTGGCGCTCTCCGACGGTGCCGCGGCCAGGACGGTTGTTCTCAGTGGCCGCCGCGCAGAACCGGTCCGTCCCGGGGGCGGCGGTTTTCACGGCTACGGATCCTGCCTCGACGAAGACTCGGGCATGGCCGAGGAGGCCGGCACCGGCAATCCCGGGCTTGGGGTCGACCGGGCGACGATCCTCGACCGCGCTCAAAAGCTTGGCAAGATCGGCTATTCGATCATGGAGCAGAGGTCTGGAGACGTCGTCTTCCACGGACCGATGCGGGATATTCTGGGCATTCCGGACGGCCGTATCTCGCTCGAGGAGATCAGGGCCCGTCTATTGCCGGAAGACGTTGCGGTATACGACGCTGCGCGTCAGGAAGCTTTCGAGACGAGCCGGCCGGTGCTCGTCGAACTTCGCTATGGCCGGGACCGGACGGATTGCAAACATGTCCGCCTGCAGTTCGAGCCGGTCATCACGAGTGACGGATCGGTCGCGTCGCTGTTCACCGTTCATCAGGACATTACCGAGCACCGGGCGGCCGAGAAAGCGTTGGTGCGCGCTCAGGAACTCGGGCGCATGGGCCATTGGCGGCGATACGAAACCGGCGAGGAGCCCTATTGGTCCGACACTCTGCTCGAGATTTTTGGCGTCGAGGAATTGCGCGATCGGGGAGAACTTCCCCGGAAATTTGCATCTCAGCTCATCCATCCGGACGATCGTCCGGATTTCATCGCCTTGCGGGATGCGGCGGCGAAGGCCGGTCAGGATTATAAGGCGGTCGTTCGCGTAAACCGTCCCGACGGCAAGATGATCTGGGTGGAAATCAGGGGCCACCCGATCGTCGACAGTGAAGGAAATTTTTTCGGAACGCTGGGCACGGTTCAGGACGTCACCGCCTTCAAGCAGCTGGAACAGGAGATCCTGCAGAGAGATCAATGGTTCAAGCGGGCTCAGAGGCTCGGCGGCCTCGGTCATTGGGCTTTCGATCCCGAAAAAAGGCGGATCTATTTTTCTGAACAGGCGCAGATCACGTTCGGCTGTCCCGGCAGCGAGTACCTGACCTTTCAGGAAGCGATGGACCGGATCCATCCGGACGATCATGTCATTTTCGAGCAAATGCGCGAAAAAGTCCTGAAAGGCGAGCCCGGGTTTGAATTCGAACTCCGTGTGGTCCGGAAGGGCGGCTCGATGGCGCATCTCCGGATTTCCGCCGAGTTCGACTTTGCGGATAACGGCCGCCTGAAACGCACCTTCGGTGTGATGTCCGATGTGACCCGGCTCGTCGAGGCGGAGGCGGCCCGCAGCGATGCCGAAGCCGTCATGACGGACATTTTCGAGAATGCGGACTCCGGAATTCTCGTTCGCGATCTCTCCGGCCGGTTCATCCGGGTCAATACCCGAGCGGCGATCCAGCTTGGCCTGCGGATGGACGACATTCTCGGCCATACGGTCGACGAGGTTCTTGCCCAGAGCGATCGCATGGAACCCGCCAAGCAACTCAACGACGCGGCTCTGCGGGTGACCGCCACACGCGGCTCGGTCACATACGACTATAGTTTCGTGCCGAAAGCGGGAGGGCCTTCGACGCAAATCAGGGTGGTGAATTTCGCCATTTCAGGACGCGACGGCGCGATCCTCGCCATTGCGAGCATGCGATACGACATCACCGAATTCGTTCAGGCCCAGACGGCTCTGAAAAGCCTCAACGAGAGCCTTGAACAAACCGTCCGAACCCGCACCACGGAGCTGCGCCGCAGTGAGGAGAGGTTCCGCAACATTGCGTCGGCCTCGGCAGACTGGCTTTGGGAACTGGACGCGGATCTCAACATGGTCTGGTGCTCGGAAAACTTCTTTGAAAACACCGGACGTCGCCCTGACGACTATTTGGGCAAGTCTTTTCTGGCTCTTGCCTCGGACCGGGAAAGGCTTGTCGACCAGCGTGAGGCGTGGAGCGCGTTCGAGGAAAAACTGAAGTCGCGGAGCCAGGTCCGCGGACTTGAGATCGAACGGCAGCATCCCAACGGAACCCGTATGGTGCGCATCAATGCCAAGCCGGTCTGGGCTGACGGCGTCTTTTCCGGATATCAGGGCTCGACAGCTGACATCACCGAACTCAAGCAAGCGCAGAGCCGCCTGATTGAATCGGAACGTCTCGCGTCGCTGGGCGGCCTTGTTGCGGGCATATCCCATGAAATCAACACGCCGGTCGGGGCCAGTTATACCGTTGTCACGAAACTGACGCGCTCGCTTCTCGAACTTCGGACCGCCTACGAGACGCGAAGTATCAGCCAGTCTCTGTTCACGCGGGTCATGACGGAGCTGCAGGAAGGGCTGGGGATCATCCAGCGCGGGCTGGAGCGGACCTCCGAACTGATTTCCCATTTCAAGCAGGTCGCGGTCGACCAGACCAGCCATAAGCGCAGGTCGTTCGAGCTGGTCGAACTGACCCGGGACATCGTGGCGACGATGGAGGCGACGATATCAGGGCGCGACATCGCGATCGTTGCGAGCGTGCCCGAGGGTATCGAGCTCGATTCCTATCCCGGACCTCTCGGGCAGGTGATGATCAATCTGATCCAGAATTCGATCCTTCATGCCTTCGATCAGGACGGCGGGAACTCCGCCAGGATCGACGTCACGGCCATTCTCGAAGACTCCGGCTCGCTGTCGCTCACGGTCTCCGACAACGGGAAGGGAATGTCCGCGAAAGTCGTGCGCCGGGTATTCGAGCCGTTCTTCACCACGCGGTTCGGGAGCGGGGGGAGCGGGCTCGGCATGCATCTCGTCTATTCGATCGTGCACACCGTTCTCGGAGGCGACGTTTCGGTTTTCTCGGAGCCTGGAAAGGGCACGAAGGTGGTTATTTCGATGCCGCTCGTCGCGCCCGAGGTCGCAGAACAAGAGGCGTCAGCTGAAGCTTAATTATTTTAAGCTTCAAATAATTTTTGACCGCGATTAGTCTTCAAAAATGCGATCCGTCATTTTCGGAAGCCGCTTGGCGTTCCGAGGATCGGGATTGCCAAGAACGCAAGTATAATGCAACTTCGTACCAAGGTGTGCACTATGTTGCATATCGGGGGCAGTGGCATCCGTGCCGCATCACTCTGGGAGGCTTAGTAAAATGTACAAAAAGATAACGGCCCTTGCGGCCCTGGGAGCGTTGCTGGCGGCGCCGGCGATGGCGGCCGACAAGGTCAAGATCGGGTTCGTCACGACCATCACGACGCCGGCCGGTGTGATCGGCCAGGACATGGTCGATGCGGTCAATCTCGCGATGGACGACATCGGCGGCAAGATGGGCGGTCTCGATGTCGAACTCATCATCGAGGACGATGCCTTCAATCCGCCGGTCGGCAAGCAGAAGGTCGACAAGCTGGTGAAGCAGGACGATGTCGATTTCGTCGCCGGCTTCATCTGGTCCCACGTCCTGCTGGCCTCGAAAAAGTCGGCGCTGGATGCGGGCAAGTTCCTGATCAGCTCGAACGCCGGTCCGTCGCAGCTCGCCGGCGACCAGTGCGACAAGAACTTCTTCTCCGCGTCCTGGCAGAACGACCAGACGCCGATGGCGATGGGCGAAGTCCTGAACCAGAACGGCGTCAAGTCCGTCTACGTCATGGCGCCGAACTACGCCGCCGGCAAGAACATGATCGCCGGCGTCGAGCGGACCTTCAAAGGCAAGATCGTCGGCCGCGATCTCACCAAGTGGGGCAAGGACGCGCAGCTCGATTTCTCCGCCGAACTCGCCAAGGCGAAAGCCTCCGGCGCGGATGCGCTCTGGGTGTTCTACCCGGGCAAGGCCGGCGGCGCGCTGATCAAGCAGTACGAGCAGGCCGGCCTGCTCGGACAGCTGCCGCTCTATACGGTCTTCACCGTGGACTCGATCGCCCTGCCGAAACTGCAGGAAGGCAACCTGAAAGGCGTGATGGGTTCCCTCAACACCCAGCACTGGGGCCCGGATCTCGACAATCCGCAGAACAAGAAGTTCGTCGAGGGCTTCAAGAAGAAGTACGGCCGTTATCCGTCCTTCTACGCGGCCCAGTCCTACGACACGATGTTCATGATCAAGAGCGCGGTCGAGGCGGTGAACGGCAACCTGGACGACAAGGACGGCATGCGGGCCGCGATGAAAAAGGCCGACTTCCCGTCGACCCGCGGCAAGTTCAGCTTCGGGAACAACCATTTCCCGATCCAGAACTTCTATCTGCGTGAAGTCGTGGCGGATGCGGACGGCGTCTGGACGACCAAGATCGTCAAGACGGTCCTTGAGAACCATCAGGATCCGTACGCAGGTGAGTGCAAGATGTAATCACCCCTGTGGGTGATGCGGGAACCGGCGGAGCGCTCGGCTCCGCCGGTTTCAGTTTCAAGTTTAGGACACGGGCAGCGCAAGACTGCCGTCAAATAAGAGAACAGGGGCGTCCTGGTGGACTGGGGACTTTTTACAATACAGATGCTGAACGGTCTTCAGCTCGGGGTGCTGCTGTTTCTGCTCGCCGCCGGCCTGACCCTGGTCTTTGGCATCATGGACTTCGTCAACCTGGCGCACGGCTCGCTCTACATGATGGGCGCCTATTTCTGCGCCACGCTGACGCAGCTGACGGATTCCTTCCTGCTCGGTGTGGTTCTGGCTCTGCCGCTTACGGCCTTGCTCGGATGGTTGGTCGAGCTGATTGTGGTCCGGGCGCTCTATACCCATGACCATCTGGACCATGTTCTCGCGACCTTCGGATTGATCCTCTGTTTCGATACCGCTGTCGACTACATCTGGGGTCCGACCGGGATGGCGATCCCGCTGCCGGATTTCCTCAACGGTCAGGTCACCCTGTTCGGCGGGCTGGAGTTCCCGGTCTTCCGCCTTGTCATCATCGCATCGGGGCTGCTCGTGGCCGCGCTGCTCTATGTCATGGTCGCGCATACGCGCCTCGGCATGCTGATCCGCGCCGGTGCCTCGAACCGGACCATGGTGATGGCACTCGGGGTCGATATCGGAAAGCTGTTCGCGCTGGTCTTTGCCGTCGGGGCGGCGTTCGCCGGGTTCGCCGGCATGCTGATCGCGCCCATCACGGAAGCCAGCATCGGCATGGGCAACGACATCATCATCGTCGCCTTCGTCGTGATCATCATCGGTGGCATCGGCTCCATCAAGGGCGCCTTCGTCGCCGCCATGATCGTCGGCCTGATCGACACGATGGGCCGGTCCTTCCTCGACCAGTTGCTGAAGGTCTTCATGTCGGCGCAGAACGCGGAAACCTCCGCGCCTGCGCTCTCGGCCATGGCGATCTATATTCTGATGGCGGTGGTCCTCGCATTCCGGCCGCAAGGCCTGTTCCCGCCGAAGGTGCGCTGAGCCATGACCTCTCTGTTTCGCACTGGGCTTCCCGCCTATGCCATGGTCGTCGGGCTGCTGTTCCTGGCAGGGCTTCCCGTCCTTGCCGTGTGGGCCGACAACATCTTCCTTATCGACCTTTACCTGCGGCTCATGATTCTCGCGATTGCCGCGGTCAGCCTGAACCTGATCCTCGGTTATGGCGGCATGGTCAGCTTCGGGCACGCGGCTTATCTCGTGGTCGGTGCCTATGCCGTCGGTATTCCGGCCTATTACGGGATCTATAACGGCTTCCTGCAGTTTGCGATCGCGATTCTCGCCTCGGCGGCGATCGCCCTCGTCACCGGCGCAATCGCGCTCAGGACGAAGGGTGTCTATTTCATCATGATCACCATGGCCTTTGCGCAGATGGTGTTCTTCACCTTCGTCTCGATCGAGGAATATGGCGGCGACGACGGGCTGGTCATCGACACGCGCAGCGAGTTCGGGGGGCTGCTCGATATCAACGATAACTTCACCCTCTATTACTTCGTGCTCGCCTCACTCATTTTGACGCTCGGCCTTGTGCACCGGATCGTGCATTCGCGCTTCGGCATGGTGATCTCGGGCTCGAAGGGCAATGACCGCAGGATGCAGGCGATCGGATTCCCGACCTACCGCTATCGTCTCGCCAGCTATGTGATCTCCGGCGCGATCTGTGGCTACGCGGGCGCTCTGCTCGGCAATTTCACCAATTTCATCACGCCGGAGATGGGCGACTGGGTGCGGTCCGGCGAACTTATCTTCATGGTCGTGCTCGGCGGCGCCGGAAGTCTTTTCGGGCCGGTGCTGGGGACGGCCATGTTCGTGCTGCTTGAGGAATATCTCTCGCGCATCACTCAGTACTGGCACTTCCCGTTCGGCGCGATGCTGATCCTCGTGGTGATTTTCACCCGCGGGGGGATCAACGGCATGTTCCGCTGGCTCGGCGGCCGGATCGGACTGGGAGCGCGGTCATGAGCGGCGCCTTCCTTGAAGTCCGGAATCTCTACAAGAACTATGGCGGGATTGCCGCGACCGACCATGTCGACCTGGATGTGCGGGAGTCCGAACTTCACGCCATCATTGGACCGAACGGTGCCGGCAAGACGACGCTGATCTCGCAGCTTTCGGGCGAGGTGCCGCCCGATGGCGGCAGGATCCGCTTTGCCGGAAGAGACATCACCTCGACCCCGGCCTACAGGCGCTCCCTGCTCGGCCTCGCCCGTTCCTTCCAGATCACCAGCCTGATGCTGGACATGACGGTGCTGGAGAATGTCTCGCTCGCGGTGCAGGCCCATGCGGGGCATTCCTTCCGCTTCTGGAAAGCGGCCCGATCGGAATCCGAACTGGTCGAGCCGGCGATGGAGGCGCTCCGGTCCGTCGGCCTCGGCGAGAGGGCGCATGACGTCGCGCGGGCGATG
Source organism: Nisaea sp. (assembly GCF_017640745.1). Classification (GTDB taxonomy): domain Bacteria; phylum Pseudomonadota; class Alphaproteobacteria; order Thalassobaculales; family Thalassobaculaceae; genus Nisaea. Next base: position 243,823 of record NZ_JAEPQA010000002.1, read on the forward strand.
TCCCATGGCGAACACCGGCAGCTGGAGATCGCCATGGCGCTCGCGACCCGGCCGACCCTGCTGCTGCTCGACGAGCCGATGGCCGGCATGGGCGTCGAGGAGAGCCAGCGCATGGTGGAAATCCTCCGGAACCTCAAGGGCGAGAAGACGATGCTGCTGATCGAGCACGACATGGACGCCGTCTTCACCCTGGCGGACCGGATCTCGGTGCTGGTCTATGGGCGCGTGATCGCGACCGGAACACCGGAAGAGATCCGCAACGACGAGGCCGTGCGCCAGGCCTATCTCGGCGACGAGGTGGCGTGATGCTGAGAGTGGAGTCCATCGAGACCTTCTACGGCGCGAGCCAGGCCCTCTTCGGCATGAGCCTCGATGTCGGCGCCAACGAGGTCGTGACGCTCATGGGCCGCAACGGCATGGGCAAGACCACGACGGTCAATTCCATCATGGGCATCGTCCGCCCGGCGGCCGGCCGCATCACTTTCGAGAATGACGAGATTTCCGACGCGCCGGCGCATCGGATCGCCCAGCACGGGCTCGGCCTTGTGCCGGAGGGGCGTCAGGTCTTCCCGAACCTTTCGGTCCGGGAGAATCTCGTCGCCACGGCGGCGAACCGCTTCGGTGCGCGGGATCCGTGGACGGTGGAACGGGTGCTTTCCATGTTCCCGGAACTGGAGGCACGATTGACCTCGATGGCGAACCTGCTGTCCGGCGGTGAACAGCAGATGCTGGCGATCGGCCGGGCGCTGATGACCAACCCGAAGCTGCTCATTCTTGACGAGGCGACCGAGGGGCTGGCGCCGCTGATCCGCAAGGAGATCTGGCACTGCCTCGAACGGTTGAAGCAGCAGGGGCAGGCGATCCTCGTCATCGACAAGAATATCGACGACCTGAAGCGCATCGCCGACCGGCACTACATCGTCGAGAAGGGCCAGGTCGTCTGGTCGGGGAGCACTGCCGAGCTCGATGAGAATGCTGCGCTGGTGCAGGAAAAGCTCGGGGTTTGATCCTCAGAAAATGGTCGTCATCCCGTGTCAAGCCCGGGATGACGACCTTATTTGGAATAATTGAGCTTAAGCCCGCTTCCGGATCCCAGCTTCCGCGAACATCGGCACCAGGATCTCCACCAGTTCCTCGATCATCGCGTCCGTGTGCTTCGGCGTGGGCGTGAAGCGCAGGCGCTCCGTGCCCTTGTCCACGGTCGGATAGTTGATCGCTGTCACGTAGATATTGTGGTCGTAGAGCAGCCGGTTGGAGAAATCCCGCGCCTTGGCAGGGTCGCCGACCAGCAGAGGCACGATATGGCTCTCCGACGGCATGACCGGCAGGCCGGCATCGGCGAAGGCCTGCTTCAGGCGGGCTGCCTGCTGTTGCTGCATCGCCCGTTCCTGCCCGCTCACCTTCAGGTGCCGGATGCTCGCCGCCGCCGCGGCAGCGGTGATCGGGGGCAGGGAGGTCGTGAATATGAAGCCGGGGGCGACGCTGCGGATATAGTCCAGCACATGCGCCGGTCCGGCGAGATAGCCACCATGGACGCCAACCGCCTTGCCGAGGGTGCCTTCGATCAGGTCGACCTTGTCGAGCACGCCGTCCCGCTCCGCGATCCCGGCGCCGCGCGGGCCGTACATGCCGACCGCGTGCACCTCGTCGAGATAGGTGATGGCATTGAACTCGTGCGCGAGGTCGCAGATCTCCTCGATTTTCCCGATATCGCCGTCCATCGAATAGACGCTCTCGAAGGCGACCATCTTGTGGCTTTCGGGGTCGGCCGCTTCCAGCAGCTCGCGCAGATGCTCGAGATCGTTGTGGCGGAAGATGTGCCGCCGCGCCGTTCCCTTGCGGATGCCCTGGATCATGGAGGCGTGATTCTTCTGGTCGGAGAACACGTCCATGTTCGGCGCCGCGCTGAGCAGGGTCGAAAGGCTCGCTTCGTTGGCGATATAGCCGGAGGTGAAAAGCAGCGCGGCTTCTTTCTGGTGCCAGTCAGCGAGTTCCGCCTCGAGCTCGACATGGTAATGGCTGGTGCCGGAAATGTTCCGTGTGCCGCCGGCGCCGACGCCGGTCTTTTCGACCGCCTCGTGCACCGCGTTTACCAGCACGTCGCTCCCGCCCATGGCCAGATAGTCGTTCGAGCACCAGACGAGAACCTGCTCCACGCGGCCGTCGCGGTAATGCTTGTAGTACGGATATTTGTCCGCCTGCTTCTCCAGATCGGCGAACACGCGATAGCGGTCCTCGGCCTTGATCCGGTTCAGCTTGTCCTGACAGATATCAAAGAGGTTCACGGCCTCTCTCTCCCAACATTGTGCGGTCGTGTTTTCTCGCGTTTTTCGCCTTGGATTAATGATCCAGGTCAATCCGCACGTTCGCAGCTTGACTGATACACCAGTCTTTGACTAGTTTTCGCGCGTTATGTTGACGCACACGGAATTCGGCCTCGCGCTGCGACTTACGATCCCGGCTCTCTAGAGAGACCGGGTCACGTCGCTCGTGTATGCTTGAACCGTGCCGATGCGCTGGGGATGGGCTCCCATCCCGACATCACATTTTCAAGACAAATCATAGCCTTCACGCCTCGTTTCGGGGTAGAGGTTCGGCATCGGGCGCATTCAGGAACGAATTTTGAATGTAACCGCGAGCAGGCGCAGCCGTGGAATGCGCGCCGCTCCGAGGGAGTTGAAGTGATGAACCAGATGCATATCGAGAAATATCAGGCCTATCCGCCGGTCAATCTGCCGGACCGTACCTGGCCGTCGAAAGTGATCGACCACGCGCCCGTATGGTGCAGCGTCGATCTGCGCGACGGCAACCAGGCGCTGGTCGATCCGATGGACAGCGCGCGCAAGCACCGCATGTTCAAGACACTGGTCGAGATGGGCTTCAAGGAGATCGAGGTCGGCTTTCCGAGCGCCTCCGATACCGATTTCAATTTCGTCCGCGAGATCATCGAGGGCGGCCTGATCCCCGACGACGTAACGATCCAGGTCCTGACCCAGGCGCGCGAGCACCTGATCGAGCGCACCATCGAGAGCCTGATGGGCGCCAAGAGCGTCATCGTCCATCTCTACAACTCGACCTCCGAACTGCAGCGCCGCGTCGTCTTCCAGCAGGACCGCGAAGGGGTGAAGCAGATCGCGGTCGAGGGTGCGAAGATGGTCAAGGACCGTCTCGCCCGGCTGGAAGAGGCCGGTACCAAGGTGCGCCTGCAATATTCCCCGGAAAGCTTCACCGGCACCGAGCTGGATTATGCGCTGGAGGTCTGCGAGGCGGTGATGGATGTCTGGCAGCCGACGCCGGATAATCCCGTCATCATCAACCTGCCCTCGACGGTCGAGATGTCGACCCCGAACATCTATGCCGACCAGATCGAGTGGATGCACCGGCATTTCACCCGCCGGGATTCGATCATCCTCTCCGTGCATCCGCACAACGACCGCGGCACCGGCGTCGCGGCGACGGAACTGGCGGTGATGGCCGGAGCCGACCGGGTCGAAGGCACCCTGTTCGGCAATGGCGAGCGGACCGGCAACGTGGATATCGTCACCCTCGGGCTGAACCTGTTCACCCAGGGCGTCGATCCGGAGCTGGATTTCTCCAACATCAACGAGCTGATGGAAGTCGCGGAATACTGCAACCAGCTGCCGATCCATCCGCGTCATCCCTATGCCGGCGAACTGGTGCATACGGCCTTCTCCGGCTCGCATCAGGACGCGATCAACAAGGGCATGCAGGCGATCCGCAAGAGCAACGACCCGCACTGGGAAGTGCCCTATCTGCCGATCGACCCGCAGGATATCGGCCGCAATTACGAGGCCATCATCCGGGTGAACAGCCAGTCCGGGAAGGGCGGCGTCGCCTACCTGCTCGAGACCGACCACAAGATCAAGCTGCCGAAGCCGGCCCAGGCCGACTTCAGCCAGGTGGTGCAGAAGATCACCGACGCGACCGGCAAGGAGATCAACAGCGAGACCATCTGGTCGACCTTCAAGGCTGAATATCTCGACCAGCCGGAAGGCGCCTTCAAACTGGTCTCCTTCTCCTCCAGTCCGATCGAGGGCTCGAACGAGCGGGAGCACATCAAGGCGGTGGTGACCCGCAACGGCGAAAAGCACACGATCGAAAGTGATGGCAACGGCCCGATCTCGGCGTTCGTGAACGCGATGCGGCGGGAGTTCGGTCTCAATTTCCGGCTCAAGGACTATACCGAGCACACCCGCTCGGTCGGCTCCCGCGCCGAGGCGGCGGCTTATATCGAGCTGACGGTTCCGGACGACAAGGGCCGCAGCGTCTTCGGCGTCGGCATCGATACCTCGATCACCATGGCGCCGATCCGCGCCGTGATGAGCGCCGTCAACCGGATCTGACGCCGCTCAGATCAATATCCAGCCGAGCGCGGTCAGTAATATGACCGCGCCGGCATTCATCCAGAGTCCTGCTCGCGCCATGTCGGCGACCTTGAGGCCTCCGGCGCCGAACACAATGGCGTTGGGCGGCGTTGCAACCGGCATCATGAAGGCGCAGCTCGCCGCCAGCGTGACCGGGGCCAGCATCGCCAGGAGCGGCAGGCCGAGCGCCTCCGCCAGTTCCGCGGCGATCGGCAGGAAGGCGGCGGCCGAGGCCGTATTGCTGGCGAGCTCGGTCGCGAAGAGCACGATCCCGGCGCCGAACCCGGCGGCGAGTTCCTGCGGCAGATAGCCGGCCAGCGTCGAGAGACTACCGGCGAGTGCCGCCGCAAGGCCGCTCTCGGTAATTGCGCCGGCGAGCGAAAGTCCGCCTCCGAAAAGCAGCAAAATGCCCCAATGGATTGTGCGCGCCTCGTCCCAGGTCAGCAGCGCGCGCTTTTCGGAGCCGGCCGGAACGGCGAACAGCAGCAGTCCGGCCGCCAGCGCGATCGTCGTGTCGCCGACGCCGGGGAAGTAATCCCCGATGAGCGGCCGGAAAATCCAGGCGAGCGCCGCGGCAGCGAGCAGCAGGGCGACCCGCTTCTCGCGCGTGCTCATCGGTCCCGGATGCGGCAGCGCCTCCGTTTGCAACGCTTCCAGCGGGCCGAAGGCAAGCCGGGTCAGCACCAACCAGGCGAGCGCCAGCATCGCGGCCGAGACCGGCAGACCGATCGAAAGCCATGTCGCGAACCCGAGAGGCATGCCGTAATTGCTGTCGAGAAAGGCCGCCAGCATCGCGTTCGGCGGGGTTCCGATCAGCGTCGCGAGCCCGCCGATGGAGCAGCCATAGGCGACCGCGAGGAGCAGTGCCTTGCGCAGCCGCGACGGTGCGCCGTCCAGCACCGATTGCGCGACCGGCAGCAGCATGATTGCGCTCGCCGTGTTGCTGATCCACATCGAGGGCAGGGCACCGGCCAGCAGGAACCCGGCGACGAGTTGCCGGCTGCCGGTGCCGGTGCGATGCAGGATCGCGGCGGAGAGCCGGGCATGCAGGCCGGAGGCCGTGATCGCCGCGCCGAGCAGAAAGCCGCCGAGAAAGAGAAAGACGACGGGATGCGCGTAGGGCGCTGCGGCCTGATGAAGTTCCGCGATCCCGAGCAACGGGAAGAGCAGGATCGGCAACAGCGCCGTCGCCGGAAGCGGCAGCGCCTCGCCGATCCACCAGACCGCCATCAGCGCCGCGACGGCGACGGTGCGCCAGGCCGGGAGGGAGAGGTTGCCCGGCGGCGGCAGCAGAAGCAGGAGTGCGAATAGCGCGAGGCCGAGCAGCAAGGGGCGCGGACTGACGATATTCGGGTCTGATTGCTGCATTGCGGCCATTTGGTCCCTAGACAGAGAATAGTCATTGTTGCCCAATGGACTGGCGTGTGCCGCCGGTCCGGATGCCGGCGCCGATCATAACCTGCAGGAGCGGCTCCTGAACCCGCAATCTGACATCCAGCGCTACGAATGGCGGCAAGTGCCGCGTCCCGTCGCCAACGGCCACATGGTGATCGCCATCGGTGACGTGCATGGACGGGCGGATCTGATGACCGCGCTCCTCGAGGCTGTCGCGGAGGATGTCGCGCGTCTGAAGCCGGAGCAGGTGACGGCGATCATGCTCGGCGACCTGATCGACCGGGGCCCTAACAGTCTCGAGGTTCTGGGGTTGGCGATGGGAGGGCTCGGTGCTTTCACGAAGCGGCCGGTCAAGGATGTCTGCCTGATCGGGAACCACGATTACTGGCTTCGCCAGGCGGTCGACGGAAGCCTCGAAGACGAGGATCTGCGGTTCTGGGGCGCCAATGGCGGCGAGGCGACCTGGCGCAGCTTCGGCATCACCCGCGTCGTCGGCGCGCGGGACATGATCATGCAGACCCGCCGGCGCCTGCCGGACCCGGTCCTGGAATTCGTCATGTCGATGTCGGTGACCTACCGGGTCGACGATTATCTCTTCGTTCATGCCGGGATCGATCCGCGCCAGCCGCTGAACAACCAGACCCTGAAGACGCTCTGCTGGATCCGCGATCCGTTCCTGCATCCCGAGGTCTGGCCGTTCGAGCTGACCGTCGTGCACGGTCACACGGTGGAATGGAACCATGGCGAGCCGCTGGTTCACCCGCACCGGATCGGCATCGACACGGGCGCTGTGAATACCGGCGTGCTGACCGCGCTGGAGATCAATTCGGGGCAGATGCGTTTCGTCCAGGCCTGGGACGAGCGGGCGCTCGAGGAGGAGCGGCGCCGGCACCACGGCTAACGCCGCAGCACCAGCACGTTGCCGGTCAGGATCATCGCCGTGCCCGCGATCATCAGCGGGCCGAGCACGACGTTCTCGAACAGGATCGACATCGCCAGTGCCACGACCGGGACGGTCGTGAAGGTATAGGCGGCCCGTCCGGAGCCTACCCGGGCCACCAGAGCGAAGAAAATCAGGAAGGCGCCGGCGGACGCGACGATGCCGAGATAGGTGAGGGAGCCGAGATAACGCAGCGTCGGCTCGATGGTGATCTCCATGCCGCCCGCAAGCGCGATGGCGAGGCAGATCCCGGCCCCGCCGAGCCCGCCCCAGAAGTTTACACTATAGGCCGAGATCCCCCGTCGATGGTTGCGGGCGCCGATGATGGTGCCGATCGCGGTCCCGAGCGCGGCGCCAAGCGCCCAGAGCATGCCGCGGATCACCTCGCCGCCCGCCTCGAGCTTCGCGAGGTCCGGGGCGACGATGAGGGCGAGCCCGGCCATGCCGGTCACCATGCCGGCGAGCGCGCGCAGGCTGATGGTCTCCCGGAACAGCAGGAAGGAGATGATGGTGGCGAAGATCGGCGAGGTCGAGAGCGCCAGCGTCGCGACGCCGCTCGGGATGTAATGGGTCGAGGTGTAGAAGCAGATGAAATTGAGCGCGAAGAAGGTCGCGGCATGCACCGCGATCCAGGGCACGTCCTGCCTGTCCAGGCTGAGCCGGGTCCGCGTGGCCAGAATGACGACCAGCATGCACGCCGCCATCAGCAGCATGCGGTAGGCGACGGAGACCGGGACCGGAACGGGTCCGGCCTGAAGCGTCGTCACATAGGCCCCCGTGCCCCAGATCAGGGCGGAGAGCGCGAAGAGGATGAAATGCACGGGGTCCGTCCAATCGGCGGCGGATAGGTCAGCAGACCTATCCTATCGCCTCAACGGGGGATCACGGCAAGGGCAACCGAGACCAGCAGCAGGACCGCCATGGTGATGTTGAAGGCCCGTCCGACCTTCGGCGAGCGGATCAGGTTGGCGAAGATTCCGCCGAACACGAGCCAGCTTCCGTTCACGAACAGCATCACGCAGGTCAGGATCGCGAGTTTGGTGAGCGTATCCCGGATCGGATCGGTCTCGATCAGGATGTTGCCGGCATAGAGCGCGGTGAAGACGGTGTAGGCCTTCACGTTGGTCAGCGCCACGACCAGCCCCGCGCCGAAGCCCGGCGGGTCCGGATCCTCGGTTCCGTGCATGCCCGGCGGCGGTGCGGTCGCGATTCTGTAGGCGAGATAGAGCATGTAGAGCACAGCGGCCATGACCAGCACCGGTCCGACGCCGGGCAGGGCGAGCAGCAGGCCGGTCACGCCGCTGGCGGTCAGGCAGAGCACGGTGAAGACGCCGGCATAGATGCCGAAGAGGAACGGCAGCCCGGCCCTGATGCCGAATGCGGCTCCGTTCGCGGTTATGGCGACGATGGCGGGACCGGGGCTACCCATCAGCGGAAAGGCCATGGCGAGCAGCGCGAGGACGCTGTCGAGCGTCGGAAACATTAAGGGCAGCCCTCCCAAGCCGCGGTATTTTTTGGTATTCTGTTCATTCAGGCACACATGAGAGAAGTGCGGCCGGCCGCATCACACTCACGCCGGTTCGTGTTCAGTGTCCGGCAGTGGCCGGATCTCGATAGAGTGGCCGGGGGCCGTCTCCCGGTCCCTTGCGAACAAGTGCGCGGCCCGTTGGGAGCCGCCAAGGTCAGCGGAGTTCATTTTGATCGTCTTAAACCTGCTCCGGCAGGCAACATCGGTTCTTACCTTTTCCACTTTGCTTTTCATCCATGCGGCCAGTCCGGCCGCGGCCGCCGACACATCGGGATACGATGCCATTTCGACGGCCGAGAAATTATGCCTGCAGCTTCCGGCCTACGATCTCGAGAAGATCTCCGCCGCCGTGGACGAGATCGCAGGCCGCCATGTCAAACCGGAAGTCGGACCGGACACGACGCGCTGGACTCTGTTCGGGCCGGAGGGAAGGAAGCTGGTCCTGCTCCGCGATTCCCGTCCGGGCCGGCTGAAATGCGCCTTTCAGGCGGAGCGCGTGGACTTCAGCGCCGCGGAAAAATGGCTCGACTATGTCTCGGCCGGATTCGCGGCCTCGGTCAACGGAGAGCGTCAGGAAATCGTCAGGAAAAGCGATCCCGGGAAGGGCTCTGGCGCGATCACGACGGTCAAGACCGAGCTCGGGCAGATGTTCTTCGGAATCTGGAGCACGCCGGACGGCGGCGCGGTGACGAGCATGGGACCGCTGAAGGAGTTCATGGCGAACAGGTGAGTGCGCGCCCATTTCTCAGCCGTCATCCCGGCGGACGCCGGGACCCGGGGAGCGAAGTTCGCGCTCTACGATTTCTGGCCCCCGGCCTGCGCCGGGGTGACGATGGTTAAGCATTAAACTGGCAGTACCGCGCTTTCCTTCGGCGATTTCAGTGCGATCACCGTCTGGCTGCGGGTCACCCCCGGCAGCAGCTTGATGCGGTTGGAGATCACGTCCTCCAGCGCGTCGTTCGAGCGGGTCCGGATCTTCAGGAGATAGGACCAGTCGCCGGTCACATGATGGCATTCGAGCACTTCCGGCATCGCCAGCACGGCCTCCAGGAAGGACTCGTTATGCGCGCTCCAGTCGATCAGCACGGAGACATAGGCCAGCACCTCGAGTCCGACGGCAGAAGGCTCCAGCACCGCGCCATAGCCGCGGATCGCGCCCGCGGCCTGCAGCTTCTTCAGCCGCTCGTTCACGGCGGAGACGGAGAGGCCGGCATGGCCGCCGATCTCGGCATATGCGGCACGGCCGTGCCGCTGGATATAGTCGAGGATCGCGCGGTCGGTCTCGTCGAGGCGGGTGTCGGTCATTCGGATGCTTTCAGAGGGTCGGCGGGGGCGTAGAGCGCGCGTTCGCCCTTCACCCCGCGCAGTTCGGTGCGGGTCAGCAGCCGGGTCTTTCCCGGCAACAGGCTGGCGATGGTCTCGGAAAGGATGATGTCGGTGCCGAGCGAGCGGCAAAGGCTTTCCATCCGGCTCGCCTCGTTCACCGCCGGGCCGATCACGGTGAAGTCGAGCCGGTTGCGCGAACCGACATTGCCGAACATGACCTCGCCCAGATGAAGGGCGACGTTGAGCCCCATCGCGGGGCGCTCCAGATCGGCCTCGGTCTCGGCGAGCTCGTCGACCGCCGCGAGCGCCGCCTTCGCCGCCTCCAACGCCTTGCCGGCGGTTTCCGCCTCGCGGCCGGCCTCGAGCGGAAAGATCGCAAGGAAGCCGTCGCCGAGGAATTTCAGCACCTGTCCGCCCGCCGCATGGACCGGCTCCAGCATGACGTCGAAATAGCGGTTGAGAGCGGAGACCATCGCCTCCTTGGAGACAATGTCGCTGACGCTGGTGAAATCGGTCAGGTCCGCGATCATCAGGGCGGCGTTGATGCTCTCTGCCATGCCGCGCCGGATCTCCCCCTTGAGGATCCGACCGCCGACCAGCGGGCCGACATAGGTGTCGAGAAGGTTGCGGGCGATCTCCTGATCGACATGGGCCTGGATCGCCGAGGTGAGGGCGGGGACGATGGTGTCGATCAGCGCGATGTCGCGGTCGGAGAAGCCGTCCGGGTGCCGGCTCGACCAGCGCAGGATGGCGCCGCAGCTCCGTTCGCCCTCCCGGATCAGGCGCAGGGTGTCCCGGCCGCCGAACATGCAGGCGTAATAGTCCGTGAATCCCTCGTCGCGGAATTCGGCGAGCGCCGGAAATTCCAGTTCCGCCTCCGGACCGGTCAGCCGACGGCGCAGCTTCATCGTGCCGGTCGCCATCATGTGGCGCAGCGGGCTCGCCTTCCATTCCTCCGATTCGTCCTTCGAATAGGCGATTTCGTGGCGCAGGCCCGTATCCGGCCTGTTGTCGGCGCGGTCCCAGTCGAACATCAGCGAGCCGGTTTCCGGATGCAGCGTGTACATCGCCACCCGGCAGCGGTCGAGCGGCAGACCGGCGGCGACAAGGCGTTCCGCGGTCGCCGCGACAAGCTGTTCGTTCGGTGCTTTCTCCCACGACTGGTGGACGAGCCACTGGATCAGTTCCATCTCTTTCGGATCCGTCACCGGCCTGTTCTCGTACATCCGTCTTCCCCGCCTCGCCCGGCGACAGAATGCAGGCTCCATGCACTTCTGGCAAACCCGCCGCTGCCTTGATAAAGGGTGGGGATGTCCGATCCTGACCGCCAGATCCGCCTGCCCGACCTGCCGAGCCTCGTGCTCGCGCCCCGCGTCGCGGTCTGGCTCGGCGCGGACGGCGATCTGGAGGAGATTTCGCACGAGGAGGCCGCCGGTCGCCTGCGCGCCGGTCCCTGTATCGTCGCCCATGCAAGATCGATCGTGCGCCGCCTCCGGCTCGACGGTTTCGCGGCGGTGGACGTGCTCGAACTCTTCGCTTTCGTACGGCCCGCCGCCTTCTGCCTGCCGACGCCGCGCGGGCTCGCCCAGGCTCTGATGCTCGCGCCGCCGAAGGACCATGAGGACGAGGCGCTGGTGCTGCGCGACGCGGCAGCGGCTCTGCTCGCCGAACTCGCCGAGCGGGAACGCGACCCGAGCGCCCGGCCGATCGCCGAGACCATGCGCAATTGCGGCTGGGCCTGGGGCGAGGCGGTGCTGCATGCGCTCGGCGCGGGAGAACTTCCACCGCCGGGCCCGGTCAGGCCGAGCGGGCTGCAGGTCTGGCGGCGGCTGGAGGAATGGTCGGAGCATGCGCCGGAACCGCCCGCCGGTAACAAGCCGGTGACGGAAGACGAGGCGCGCGGGCGCCTGAAACAGTTGCTTGGCAGCGATGCCGAGGCGCGGCCGAGCCAGGCAGACTACGCGTCCGCCGCCGCCTTCGCCTTCACCCCGCGGGACGAGGAACGGCGCCCGAACGTGGTGCTGGCGGAAGCGGGGACCGGCGTCGGCAAGACCCTCGGCTATATCGCGCCGGCGAGCGTCTGGGCGGAGAAGAACGAGGGCGCAGTCTGGGTCTCGACCTATACCCGCAACCTGCAGCACCAGATCGACGGCGAGCTCGACCGGCTCTATCCCGACCCGGTCCGGAAGGCGCTGAAGGCGGTGGTGCGCAAGGGGCGGGAGAACTATCTCTGCCTGCTCAATCTCGAGGAGGCGGTGAACACGCTGCCGACCATGCCGCAATACGGCACCGCGCTCGGCCTGATGGCGCGCTGGGCGGAGGCGACGCGGGACGGCGACGTGCAGGGCGGCGACTTCCCGGCCTGGCTTGCCGACCTGCTCGGGCGCGGGCGCACTGTCGGGCTCGCGGACCGGCGCGGCGAATGCATCTATTCCGCCTGCCCGCATTATTCCAAATGCTACATCGAGAAATCGATCCGCCGTGCCCGTCGGGCCGAGATCGTCGTCGCCAACCATGCGCTGGTGATGATCCAGGCGGCGCTTGGTGGGATCGACGACGGCGCGCTGCCGACCCGCTATGTGTTCGACGAGGGGCACCATGTGTTCGATGCGGCGGACAGCGCCTTCTCCGCCCATCTGACGGCGATCGAGACGGTCGAGCTCCGGCGCTGGCTGATCGGCGCCGAGGGGCGGCGCTCGGGGAGGGCGCGGGGGCTGAAGAAACGGGTCGAGGACCTGATCGCCGACGACGAGGAGGCGCTGGAGGCGCTCGAAGCCGCGCTCCATGCCGCCCGCGTGCTGCCGGGCGAGGGCTGGATGACCCGGATCGCGGAGGGCGAGACGCGGGGCGAGACCGAGCGTTTCCTGGCGCTGGTCCGGGCCCAGGTCTATGCCCGCACCGATCATCCCGACAGTCCCTATTCGATGCAGACCGAGACCCATCCGCCTGTCGAGGGCCTGCTGGAGGCCGCGGAAGCGCTGGACGCCGCGCTGGCCCGCATCCTGACGCCGATCAAGCAGCTGAAGAAGCGGCTTGAGGACAGGCTCGACGAGGATGCGGACGAGCTGGAGAGCGCAATCCGGCTGCGTCTCGAGGCGGTCGCGCGCTCCCTGCAGCGCCGCGGCGAAATGACCCTCGGCGCCTGGCGCGACATGCTGAAGGCGCTTGCCCACGAGACACCGGAGGCTTTCGTCGACTGGTTCGAGATCGAGCGCGGCGACGGACGGGACATGGATATCGGCCTGCACCGGCACTGGATCGATCCGGGCCGGCCCTTCGCCGAGACCGTGGTGAAGCAGGCGCAGGGTGTGCTGATGACCTCTGCCACCCTGCGCGACGGCACGGGCGAGGAGTTCCGCGACTGGCAGGCGGCGGAGGAGCGGACCGGAGCGGTCTGGCTGGAGGCGCCGGCGGTGCATGCGGCCGTCGCCTCGCCTTTCGACTATCCGGCGCAGACCCGCGTCTTCATCGTCAACGACGTGCGCAAGGACGACATGGCGCAGGTCGCGTCGGCCTACCGCGAACTCTTCCTCGCCTCGGGCGGCGGCGCGCTCGGCCTCTTCACCGCGATCCAGCGCCTCCGCGAGGTGCACCGGCGGATCTCCGGCGAAATCGACGAAGCGGACCTTCCGCTCTATGCCCAGCATGTCGACGGGCTCGACCTCACCACCCTGATCGATATCTTCCGGGCGGAGGAGAACGCCTGCCTGCTCGGCACCGACGCGGTGCGCGACGGGGTCGACGTGCCGGGCAACTCGCTCCGCCTGATCGTCTTCGACCGGGTGCCATGGCCGCGTCCGGACATCCTCTACAAGGCCCGCCGTTCGGCCTTCGGCGGCGGGAGCTATACCGACATGCTGACACGCCTGAAGCTGAAGCAGGCCTTCGGGCGGCTGGTGCGCCGGGCGGACGATCGGGGCGTCTTCGTGCTGCTTGATCCGATGATGCCGTCGCGGCTGCTCGGGGCCTTTCCGGAAGGCGTCGAGGTGCGCCGCTGCGGGCTCGCCGAGGCGGTACGCGAGACCCGTGGCTTTTTCGGGACGGCACCCGTTCCGGCAGAGCCGATTGACGCGGATGAGGTGCCGTTTTAACCGGTTGGATCAGAATAAAACCGTCATCCCGGCCTTCGCCGGGGTGACGAACTAAGAAGCGCGGAGGATTGAGGTGGCGGAACCGGTAGATGCGGTAGTGGTCGGAGCGGGCGTCGTGGGCCTTGCGGCGGCGCGGGCGCTGGCGATGGCCGGGCGCGACGTCATCGTGCTGGAGCAGCACGACCTGATCGGCTCCGAGACCAGCTCGCGCCATTCCGAGGTCATCCATGCCGGGATCTACTACCCGCCCGGCAGCCTGAAGGCCGAGGTCTGCGTCCGCGGCAAGCATCTGCTCTACGATTTCGTCGAGAGCCACGGCGTGCCCTACAAGAAGCTCGGCAAGCTGATCGTCGCCACTTCCGAGGACCAGATCCCCGCCCTGCAGCAGATCAAGGAGCGGGCGGAGAAGAACGGCGTCCACGATCTCGAATTCCTCTCCCACAACGAGGTGACCGCGCGCGAGCCGGAGCTGCGCTGCGTCACCGCGCTCTGGTCGCCCTCGACCGGGGTGATCGACAGCCACGCCTACATGCTGGCCCTCCAGGGGGACCTGGAAGAGCATGGCGGCATGATCGCCTTCATGGCGCCGCTCGAAGGCGGCAAGGTCACCGAAGACGGCATCGAGCTGCATGTCGGCGGGCTGCACGGGCTGACCATGAAGGCGAAGACGGTTGTGGTCGCGGGCGGCCTGCACAGCCAGACCATCATGCGCCACATCGAGGGTTTCCCCGCGGCGTCGATCCCGCCGCAATATTTCTGCAAGGGGAACTACTACCAGCTGACCGGCTGCTCGGCCCCGTTCAAGAGCCTGATCTATCCGGCCCCGGAAGCGGCCGGGCTCGGCGTGCACCTGACGCTCGATCTCGGCGGCCAGGCCCGGTTCGGCCCGGACGTGGAATGGATCGACGAGATCGACTACGACGTCGACCCGCGCCGCTCCGACAGTTTTTACGCGGCCGTGCGCAAATACTGGCCGGGCCTGCCGGACGACAGCCTGACTCCGGCCTATGCCGGCATCCGCCCGAAGATCCAGGCCCCGGGCGAGGCCGCCGCCGACTACATGATCCAGGGCCCCGGCGACCATGGCGTCGCGGGCCTCGTCAATCTCTACGGCATCGAGTCCCCTGGCCTCACCTCCTCGCTGGCGATCGCGGAGAAGGTGATGGAGAAGCTCGCCTGACGTCGTTCCGTTTCGGCAGCGTGAAATTGCCTTCCACCCGCGTTTACAGCTTTCCCGGCGAGTCCTAGTCTTCCCGGAAAAGAATATAACGGGAGGATGTCCGATGAACCTGATGGCAGACCGTGCCGTCGCGGCGGCGCTGGAAGACTGGCTCGCCGGTTTCAACGCGGCACTGGCGGCAGGCAATGTCGGGAAGCTGGAGACTCTTTTCGAGACGGAGAGCTACTGGCGCGACGTCCTGATCCTCAGCGGGCACCAGCGGACGGTCTCCGGCGGCGCTGCGATCGCGGAACGGCTGGCCGCGGAGGCGCCCCATGAAGGTCTCGGTCCGATCTCCGTCGCCGAGGGACACGAGCCGCCGCGCATCGTCGAGCGGGCGGGCGAGTCCGTGATCGAGGCGATCCTATCCTTCGAGACGGAGAAGGGCGTCGGGCTTGGCCTCGTGCGCCTCAGATATCCGGCCAACATGCCCCGGGCCTGGGTCTTCGCGACCACGCTGGACGACCTGAAGGGCTACGAGGAGGCGCGGATCTTCGAGGAGAAGGACGATCCCGCTTTCAACCCGAAATTCCACGGGCCGAACTGGGCGGACAAACGCGCGGTCGAGCGCGCCTACAAGGACCGTGACCCGGAAGTGCTGATCGTCGGCGGCGGCCATGCCGGGCTGACGGCGGCGGCAAGGCTCGCCCGGCTCGACGTGGACACGCTGGTGGTCGACCGGATGAAGCGGGTCGGGGATAATTGGCGCCTGCGCTATCACGGGCTCCGGCTGCACAATTACATCCACAGCAATCACCTGCCCTATATGCGCTTTCCCGAGGGCTGGCCGACCTACATCCCGAAGGACCGCATCGCCAACTGGCTCGAATCCTATGTCGACGCCATGGACATCAATTTCTGGACCGAGACCAGCTTCGAGGGCGCGGAGTGGGACGATGAGGCCGGCTGCTGGAGTGCGCGCCTCACGCTCGCAGACGGCACCGAGCGCGTCATGCGGCCGCGCCATATCATCATGGCGACCAGCGTCAGCGGCGCGCCTAACATCCCCGAGATCCCGACTCTCGACCGGTTCAAGGGTCCGGTGCTGCATTCGAGCCAGTTCACCGCCGGCAAGGACTGGAAGGGAAAACGCGTCTATATCTTCGGCACCGGCACCAGCGCGCACGACATCGCGCAGGACCTCGAAGGCAACGACGCGGACGTCACCATCATCCAGCGCAGCCCGACCCTGATCGTGAATATCGAGCCGAGCGCGCAGCTCTATGACGGGATCTACTGGGGCGAGGGGCCGAGCCACGAGGACCGCGACCTGATCAATGTCGCGACACCCTTCCCGGTCGTCCGCGTCGCGCACAAGATCATCACCGACAAGGTGAAGGAGATCGACAAGCCGCTGCTCGACGGGCTGGAGAAGGTCGGCTTCCGGCTCGATTTCGGCGAGGGCGGGACCGGCTGGCCGCTGAAATACCGCACCCGCGGCGGCGGCTATTATTTTAATGTCGGCGCCTCGGACCTGATGGCGGCGGGCCGCATCGGCCTGATCCAGTATGCGGATATCGCGCAGTTCGAGGCGGGCGGGCTCAGGATGAAGGACGGCGCGCTGCGCGAGGCCGACCTGATCGTGCTCGCGACCGGCTACAAGGGCCAGGACCATATGACCCGCGTGCTGTTCGGTGACGATGTTGCGGACCGAGTCGGCAAGGTCTGGGACATCGACCCCGAGATCCAGGAGCTCAACAACATGTGGACCCCGACGCCGCAGCCCGGCCTCTGGTACACCGGCGGCAGCTTCGCGCAGGGGCGGATCTATTCGAAATATCTGGCAAGGGCGATCAAGGCGGAGCTGGTGGGGCTACGGTCCTAGCGGCGCTTCTATGACCGTCAATCTGTGCTCGGGTCATCAAGAAGGTTGGCGATTTTGGTTTTTGCGGGCTCTGGGATTGCCGCTGCAATAGGATCCGAGATCATCGCCTGGCGCGATGCGTTCAACTGAATCGAAGTTGCCCGCTTCTTGGCAATCGCGAAGTTCTTGAATGCCTCGTTGCAGAACGCTTCAGGGCGCTGCAGCCCTGCGTCACTGGTAATACGGCATGCGACTCCCTGCATTCTGGCGAGGTCGTAATACATATCGAAATCATAGTCTTCTTCCCATTCCGTGCTGGGAAGAAGAGTGATCGCCTCGCGCTGCGCCCTGATTGCCACGTCATTCATTTCTCGAATTAGTCCGGTGCCGCGCTCTTCCGACTGCCCGGACGGAGTCTCGAGCCATTCCCGGGTGACAACGTTCAGAGTCAGAACGGCAATGATATTGAGCGGCGGAATGCGCTGCGTCGGCGATGTCAGTGCGGCCTCGTTATTCTCCCAAGTCCGCAAGAGCTTTTCCTGGGTTGCCCGCAGCTTCTTCGTCCAAAGAGGGTCCGTAGCCTGCGGCGGGTTGGCGGCCGCCTTTTGCATCGTCCGAGCCAGTTGGGTGGCGTTGCTCATTCTCTCTGGATCAAGGCTGTAGGCCTCCTCCATCTTTTCCAGAGATGCGAGCAGGTAGGTATTGTCCCAATCTTTCGTCAGGTTGCCGGATTTCGGGCGCGCAATATTGTAAAAGAACCGGCTCCACAGCCTCAGCGTGTCAGGTTTTTGTTTTGCTTCCGCGAGCGAGAATGCGCGAGCGATGACTTTGTCGCCTGCTTGGGCAATTGCCCGCCACGAGTCCGGATCCGTATGCTCTATCTGCGAGAGTTCTAGATAGAGCGCTGCCTTGTCCAGCAAGGCCTCGACCAGAAACTCCCGGTGATTGATTTGCTCAAAATACGCTATTGCGATGTCTGCCCACTTGAACGCCGTCGGCTTGGTTTCGCTCTCGATTTCCTGAATACGGTAGAGCCGTAACGTAAGGGAAAGCGCTTCGGAGACTAGCTGCGGCGGCAGCGCTGTCTTCTCGGTCGTCCTCGCGTTTTCCCAGGCCGTTTCGAAGTTGCTTCGAGATTGTGATAGGCCAACCGGAAGAGGCCGGCGAGGCGAAATGGCACCGCTCGATCGCGCTTCCTTCGCTGCGGCCACCCAATCCGAGGAAACCGTTTCCAGATCGGAGAACAGTTTTTGCGTAATGCCGGGCGGATTGACGCCGTAAATAACAAGGAAAATTGCAAGGGCGCCCCCGGCCTTGGCATAGGGCAGTTCGATACGCAAGAAACCGGGTATGAAAGCTCCGATCAGGCCGCCGCCCAGAGCTGAGACCACCCGGAGGTAGCGCTCGGCATCGGTCGCCCGGTCTGGTCCGACCAGAAAGAACCCGAGCGGCAGTATCAGCAGGAATACGCCGACAAGAAGGAGCCAATATGAGGGTACCGGTGTGTTCTGATCTTCGGGCATTCGCCGATACCTTCTCCGTGCAGCCATCTATAATGGTGATCGTAGCAATATATTGCCTGCAAAGAGAGTGTCTTGGCGTGCTCATGAAACAGCATGCGGACATTCGGACAGTGCACCTTACTCGGGAGCGTGGGATCCGGCCAAGGTCCGAGAGGGGACTCACAAGTCACGATCAAACCTGTCCGCCGCTCTCGACCTGCTTCATCGCGCCTGTCGCCAGTTGATCTTTGTCAGAAAATAATCGCTCAAAAACAACAAGATAAATAACTTCTCCTGTTGATCTGCGTCAAAGCGGCAGGACGCATCCGGGTGCAGTTTGCAGCGCAGCAATTCTGCAATATGAGGACAGATCAATGAAACTCTCGGGGAAATGGACGGCTCTGGCCGCCGCCGTCGCCGTGTTTGGTTCACTCGTGGCCGTCAGCGGCCCGGCGCTCGCCCAGTCCGACGAATTCAAGCCCAAATCGGCCGGCGATTTCGTCATCCGCGCCCGCGGCATCGCGATGATGCCGGATGAATCCACCTCCTCCAGCGACCTGACGGTCGGCAAGGGCGAGCTGACCGACGACTACGTGCCGGAGGTCGATTTCTCCTATTTCGTCACCGACAATATCGCGCTCGAACTGATCGCGGCGACGACCAAGCACGATCTCGACTGGAAGAACCCGAATGTCGATCTCGGTTCCGTCCGCCTGCTGCCGCCGACCCTGACGCTGCAGTACCACTTCATGCCCAAGGAGCGTTTCAGCCCCTATCTCGGCGCGGGTCTCAATTACACGTTCTTCTATAACGAGAAGCCTGGCTCGGCGCAGTCGATCTCCTATGAGGACGGCTTCGGCTACGCGCTCCAGGCCGGCTTCGACTACGCGATCACCGGCGCCTGGTCGTTGAACTTCGATGTGAAGAAGGTGTTCCTCGATACCACGATCAAGACGAATCTCGGCGCGGGCCCGATCAATGTCGATGCGGATCTCGATCCGTGGATCTTCGGCATCGGGATCGGCTACCGCTTCTGATCCGGAAGCGTATGCCCTGACGCAAACGGCCCTGTCCGCGAGGACAGGGCCGCTTTCGTTGGAACTCAGCTTGCCGGATCAGGCCGCGAGGTTCTCGCCCTTCAGCGCCTTCTCGATCAGCTGGATGGTCTCGTCCACACCGTAGAGCGCGATGAAACTGCCGAAGCGCGGGCCCTGGTCCTGACCGAGCAGGACCTGGTAGAGCGCCTTGAACCAGTCGCGGAGGTTCTCGAAGGCGTGCCGTTTGCCGACCTCGTAGACCTGGGTCTGGATCGCCTCGCCGTCGGCATCCGCCGGCAGGGCCTTCAGCTCGGTGACGAGATCCTCGAAGGCGGCGCGCTCGAGTTCGGTCGGGGCGCGGTAGTGCTTCGCCGGGCGGGCGAAGTCCTGATAGTAGTTCACCGCGTAGCCTGCGAGCTTATCCAGCGTCGGATGGCTTTCCGGCGTCGCACCCGGCGCGTAGCGGGCGATGAAGCCCCAGAGCACCGACTTGTCCTCGGCGTGGCAGACGGACGCGAGGTTCAGCAGCAGGCCGAAGCTGAGCGGAACCTGGTCGGCGTTGCCGCGGCCCTTGCCCTGGGTGATGTGCCAGGTCGGGTTCTCGACCTTCTTAGCGTCGTCGGTCTCGGTTTCGAGGCTGTCGAGGAACTGGAAATATTCGTCCGTGTTCTTCGGGATGACGTCGAAATAGAGCCGCTTGGCGCGCTTCGGATGCTGGAACATGAAAAGCGAGAGGCTTTCCGGCGAGCCGTAGCGCAGCCATTCCTCGACCGACAGGCCGTTGCCCTTGGACTTGGAGATCTTCTCGCCGTTCTCGTCGAGGAAGAGCTCGTAGTTGAAGCCTTCCGGCGGCGGCGTGCCGAGGGCACGGCAGATCTTGGAGCTCTGCTTGACGCTGTCGATCAGGTCCTTGCCGGACATCTCGTAATCGACGCCAAGCGCGTGCCAGCGCATCGCCCAGTCGCACTTCCATTGCAGCTTGCAGTTCCCGCCGGTGACGGAGACCTCGACTTTCTTGCCGCTCTCCGGGTCCTCGTAGACCACGGTGCCGGCATCGACGTTGCGCTCGAGGATCGGCACCTGCAGCACGTTGCCACTGGTCGGGCAGACCGGCAGGAAGGGCGAATAGGTCGCCTGCCGCTCGGCCCCGAGGGTCGGCAGCATGATGGCCATGATCTCGTCGTAGTGCTGCAGGGTCTCCAGCAGCGCCTTGTCGAACATGCCGCTCGTATAGCATTCGGTCGAGGACATGAACTCGTACTCGAAGCCGAAGCTGTCGAGGAAGGATTGCAGCCGCGCGTTGTTGTGCGCGCCGAAGCTCTCGTGCGTGCCGAACGGGTCCGGAACCTTGGTCAGCGGCTTGTTCAGATACTGCTTCAGCATCTCCTGGTTCGGCAGGTTGGTCGGCACCTTGCGGAAACCGTCCATGTCGTCGGAGAAGGCGATCAGGCGGGTCGGAACGTCCGGGCGCAGAAGTTCGAAAGCGCGGCGCACCATGGTGGTGCGGAAGACCTCGCCGAAAGTGCCGATATGCGGCAGGCCTGAGGGGCCGTAGCCGGTTTCCAGGATCACATGACCTTTCTCCGGTTTCTTGCCCCCGAGCCGCGCGGCGATTTTACGCGCTTCCTCGAACGGCCAGGCGCGGGCGTTCTCGGCGATCTCGGTGGAAATACGGGAGGTCATGGATCCTGTCCTTGAAGTTGTTTTGGTGCGGCGGAAGCTAGGGCCGGGCGGAGCGGAGGTCAACGATTCCGAATCGCGGTTTTCGATAAAGCGAATCTGCTCGCTTCATTGAAGTGCAGCAATTTCTCCCTAAACTGATAAACTTGTACGTCCGGCTAGAAGAAATCGGCGTAACTTGAGATTGACAGGGGGCAAAGCCGCCCGTGATCGACCCGAGCGATATCAAGGTCTGGTACCCGGAAACGGAGCAGGGAAAAGTCGACCATGAACGGTCTGTTTCCTTCCTGTCCTATTGCCTGAAGAAAAAGCCGAATGGCGCCTTCGCGGACCGCAAGGATTTCTCGGGTGAGACGCTGAAACCCTGGCTTGGCAACATCATGGTTCTGGAACTCGACCGCGAGCGGCAGGATTTCCGTTACCGGCTCTACGGCAGCGAGATCGCGTCCAGGTCGGGTTTCGACATGACCGGAAAGTGGGTTTCCGATTTCCGTTCGGAGATCGGGGACATCTTTCGTTCGCAGTACAATACGGCGGTGCGCGAGAAGCGGCTGATCGTCAGCCGGAACCCTTACTTGCATTCACGAGCGCCCTGCGACTGGGAGCGGATCATCTGTCCGGTCGCGAGCGAGGACCGGATCCAGCTCGTGGTGTCCAATCATATGGTCGAGCTGACTGGACCGGTGCGCGAAGCCCGGCTGGAGAAGCTGCGCGCCGGCGAGCGGGGCGCGTGAACGTCCGGCGTGTCCGGCCTCGCCCGGTCAACGAGCGGTCGTAACGCCTACTTTCATTCTGTATAAGCAAGGGCACCGGTGCTCGGCCGGATCCTCTTCTCCGCTCGGATACAAGGAACGTTTCATGACGCTTGGCCTCTGGCGCGCCGCGCTGGTGCTTGGGCTGCTGTCCCTCGTCGCACCCTTCGCGATCGACATGTACCTGCCTGCGATGCCGGAGATCGTTGCGGATTTCGGAGTCGGCGAGGCGGAGATCCAGGCGACCATCACCTCCTATTTCATCGCCTTCGGCATCGCGCAGATGATCTACGGTCCCTGGGCGGACCAAGCGGGGCGGAAGATCCCGACCATAGTCGGTCTGCTCGTCTTCCTCGCGGGTTCGGCCGGCTCGGCGCTATCCGGCTCGGCGACGGAGCTGGTGCTCTGGCGGTGCCTGCAGGGGCTAGGCGGGGCCGCGCTCATGGTGCTGCCGCGGGCGATCATCCGCGACATGTATACCGGCGCGGCGGCGACCAAGCTGATGGCGCTCATCATGCTGGTGATCTCGATCTCCCCGATGCTGGCGCCGTTGACCGGCAGCCTGGTCATCCCGATCGGCGGCTGGCGGGCGATCTTCGCCATCATCTGCGCTGCTGCCGTCGTCAGCCTATTGATCACGTTGACGATGCTGCCGGAGACTCTCCCGCGGAGCGAGCGCGTGCCGCTCAACGTCCGGGCGCTGGTCCGCGGCATGGGCGGGCTGCTGCGCGACCGCAACTTCATGGCCTATACCTTTATCGGCGCCTTCGGGATCTCCGCTTTCTTCGTCTTCATAGCCTCGGCCGCCTTCGTCTATCGCGGCCAGTACGGGCTGGCCCCGACAGAGTTCGCCATGGCCTTCGCGGTCAACGCCATCGGCTTCATCGGCGCCTCGCAGGTAGCGGGTCCGCTCGCGGAGCGTTTTCCGCTGCGCAAGGTAATCCGCGGCGGCACCGCGTTCTTCGCCGGAGCGGCTATGCTGCTGTTCGCCTGTACCCTTGCCTTCGAGGTGCCGCTTTTTCTGTTGGTAGGGCTTCTGGTTCTTGCCTTTTCCGGCTTCGGACTGGTCTTCCCGACCACCATGGTGATGGCGCTGGAGGAGCATGGCGATAATGCGGGGCTGGCGTCGTCCTTCGGTGGGACGCTCCAGATGCTGACCGGCGGGCTGATCGTGATCGCGGCCGGGCCGTTCTTCGACGGCACGGCCGTTCCGCTAGCGGGCTCGATCGCGGTCTGCGCCATCATCGCTTTCGCGCTGACATTCGCGATCCGCACCCGGTCCTAGGTACGCTGTCCTCTCAGGCTACCGCCTTCGCCGCGAGCATCTCTTTCAGTTTCGAGGCAACGGCGGCCCGGACGGGCCCGTTATCGCCGAAGGTCAGCATCTCGAAACCGGATGTGTCGACGGGCAATTCAAGTCCTTCTCGGACAAGAACCAGCGTCGGCACGCCGATGCCGTGGGCGATACCGAGCTCGTAATAGACATGCGGGCTCTGCGCTGTCGCCACGGCGAGCATAACGGCCGATCTCTCGATCGCGCTCCAGATCGCCGACGAAAGCCGGTCTCCATATTCAACGTCGTCTGAGCGGATGACGAGAAGTCCGGCATCGTGGATTGCAGGCTCGACGACGCTGTCCCGGAGCTCGTAGGCCAGCGGATCGTGTGAGGTCACAATGAAACAGAGGCGTTGTCCGCCACTCGATTGGCTTTGGCTGTTCATAGCATCACCACCAGAGTACGAGGGAGCGGTCCCGGTTCCGAATATCTCACATCGGCGCTGCGCGGACAATTTCCCGAGCCGAGAGACCGCTTGATTCTCCCGCGTCCGCTCTGTATAAACCCGCCTCCCCAAGAGCGATCTTGGGGCAGCGCCGCGTCATGGCTTGTAGGGCATGCCTGGCCGGCAAGGGAAAACCGCCAAAAACGGAGATCGAAATGCCCAAGATGAAGACCAAGAGCGGCGCCAAGAAGCGGTTCCGGCTCACTGGCAGCGGCAAGGTTCGCGGCAACGTCGCCTACAAGCGCCACCAGCTGTCCAACAAATCCCAGAAGATGAAGCGCAAGGCCCGGGGAACGATGATCCTCTCCGACGCCGATGCACGCATCGTCAAACAGTTCCTTCCGTACGCTTAAGAGAGGGCAGCAGAGATGGCACGTGTAAAACGGGGCGTCACGGCTCACGCCCGCCACAAGAAGGTTACGGACAAGACCAAGGGGTATTACGGCCGTCGGAAGAACGTCTTCCGCGTTGCCGTGCAGGCGATGGAGAAGGCGGCCCAGTACGCCTATCGCGACCGCCGCACCCGCAAGCGCGATTTCCGCGCGCTCTGGATCCAGCGCATCAACGCCGGCGTCCGCGCTTACGGTCTGACCTATTCCAAGTTCATGAATGGTCTGAAGAAGGCCGGTGTCGAGCTCGACCGCAAGGTGCTCTCGGATCTCGCGATCCACGAGCCGGCGGCGTTTAAGAGCCTGGTCGATCAAGCCCAGGCCGCGCTCGCAAAAGCCGACTAATTCGGGGGCGCCGGACTTGTCCGGCAACCCATCGGTAAAAGAGTTGAAAAGGGGTCTGGCCTTTGCCGGGCCCCTTTTGCTTTAAGGAACCCGCGCCGGGTCGGACCGGTCTCGTCAGCGAGGTAAGAAGAGGATCATGCAGGACGTCGAAACACTGAGAGCGGAACTCGCCGCCGCCGTCGAAGGCGCGGGCGATCTGGCCGCGCTGGAAGAGCTTCGGGTCAGTGCGCTCGGCAAGAAGGGCCGCATCACCGGGCTGATGAAGCAGCTTGGCGGTCTCGATCCCGAGCAGCGCAAGGAGACCGGCCAGGCGCTGAACCGTCTGAAGGACGAGATCCAGGGCGCCATCGAGGCGCGCAAGACCGCCTTCGAGGATGCGGAGCTGAATGCGCGCCTCGCGGCCGAACGGATCGACGTCTCGCTCCCGCCGCGTCCGGAAGAGGCGGGCCGCGTGCACCCGCTGACCCAGACCACCGAGGAGCTGATCGCGATCTTCGCCGAGATGGGTTTCTCGGTCGCCGAGGGGCCGCATATCGAGAGCGACTATTACAACTTCACCGCCCTCAACATCCCGCCGGAGCATCCCGCCCGGCAGGAGCACGACACCTTCTACCTGCCGCCGGACGAGAGCGGCACGCCGCGCGTGCTACGCACCCACACCTCGCCGGTGCAGATCCGCACCATGGAAAGCAAGACCCCGCCGATCCGCGTGATCTGCCCGGGCCGCACCTTCCGCTCCGACCATGACGCGACCCACTCGCCGATGTTCCATCAGGTCGAGGGGCTGGTGATCGACAAGGCGCCCCATATGGGCCACCTGAAGGGCTGCCTGATCGATTTCTGCCGCGCCTTCTTCGGCGTCGACGACCTGCCGGTGCGCTTCCGTCCGTCCTACTTCCCCTTCACCGAGCCGTCGGCCGAGGTCGATATCGGCTGCACCCGCAAGGGCGGCGAGTTCAAGATCGGCGCCGGCGACGACTGGCTGGAGATCCTCGGCTGCGGCATGGTGCACCCGAAGGTCCTGCAGTATTGCGGCATCGACCCGAACGAGTATCAGGGCTTCGCCTTCGGCATGGGGATCGAGCGCATCGCCATGCTGAAATACGGCATTCCGGACCTGCGTCCCTTCTATGACAGCGACATGCGCTGGCTGAAGCATTACGGCTTCATGCCGTTCGATGTTCCGTCTCTGGCCGGAGGCCTCAACCGATGAAATTCACGCTGTCCTGGCTGAAAGAGCATCTCGAGACGGAGGCCAGCCTCGAGGAGATCTGCGACGCCCTGCCGATGCTGGGCCTCGAGGTCGAAGAACTCATCAATCCGGCGGAGAAGCTGAAGCCCTTCACCATCGCCTACGTGGTCGAGGCGGTGCAGCATCCGAACGCCGACCGGCTGCGCGTCTGCAAGGTCGATACCGGCAAGGAGATCATCCAGGTGGTCTGCGGCGCGCCGAATGCGCGCACCGGCATGAAGGGTGTCTTCGCGCCCTCCGGCAGCCACATCCCCGGCACGGGCGTCGACCTGAAGCCGGGTGTCATCCGGGGCGAGGAGAGCAACGGCATGCTCTGCTCCGAACGCGAGATGGGGCTCTCGGAGGATCATGACGGCATCATCGACCTGCCGGAGGACGCACCGGTCGGGGCTTCCTTCGCGGAATATGCCGGGCTCGACGATCCGGTGATCGACATCGCCATCACCCCGGACCGGGCCGATTGCCTCGGCGTCCGCGGCATCGCCCGCGACCTCGCCGCGGCCGGTCTCGGCAAGCTGAAGCCGCTCGATATTCCGGAGGTGAAAGGCAGCTTCAAGAGCCCGATCCAGTGGAACGTGGACGTGCCGGAGCCGTCGCTGGTTCCCTATGTCGTCGGCCGCTACTTCAAGGGCGTGAAGAACGGCCCGAGCCCGAAATGGATGCAGGACCGGCTGACCGCGATAGGCCTGCGCCCGATCTCCGGTCTCGTCGACATCACCAACTACATGATGATGGATGTCGGCCGTCCGCTGCATGCCTATGACGCCGACAAGGTGTCCGGCGGCGCGATCCGCATCCGCCTTTCAAAGGCCGGCGAGAGCTACGAGGCGCTGAACGAGAAGACCTACACCTTCGAGGACGGCATGCTGGTGCTCGGCGACGAGCACGGCATCGACGACATGGCCGGCATCATGGGCGGCGAGCGTACGGGCTGCACCGACGAGACGGTGAACATGTATCTCGAGGTCGCGATCTTCGATCCGATCTCGGTCGCCATGACCGGCCGTAAGCTGAACGTGCTGAGCGACGCGCGCTACCGTTTCGAGCGCGGCCTCGATCCGACCGGCCCGACCTGGGGCGTGCATCTCGCCTCGAAGCTGGTGCAGGAGATCTGCGGCGGCGAGATGAGCGAACTCGTGGTGCACGGCCAGGAAGAAGACTGGAAGCGCACCATCACGCTCCGCCATTCCCGCATCCGTTCCCTCGGCGGCATCGACATCCCCGAGCAGAAGGCGAAGCAGATCCTGATGGATCTCGGCTTCGAGGTCTCCGGCAGCGGCGAGAGCATCAGCGCCGTGGTGCCGCCGTGGCGCCGCGACGTCGAGGGCGAGGCCTGCCTGGTCGAGGAAATCCTCCGGATCAACGGCTATGACGAGATCCCGGTGGTCTCGATGGAAACCGGCCATGTGGTTCCGGAGCCGGCGCTCTCCAAGGAACAGGTCCGCGAGGGTCGGGCGAAGCGCGTGCTCTCCGCCCGCGGCATGCTGGAGGCGGTGACCTTCTCCTTCCTCTCCCGCGCGGAGGCCGAGCTTTTCGGGGGCGGCGCGGCGGAACTGACGCTGGTCAACCCGATCTCGAGCGAGCTCGACGTGATGCGTCCGTCGATCCTGCCGAACCTGCTCGCGGCCGCCGCGCGGAACGCGAACATGGGCAACGGCGACGCTTCGCTCTTCGAGGTCGGTCCGCAATATGCGGACGCGACACCGAAGGGGCAGTCCAAGGTGATCGCCGGCATCCGCGTCGGCCGCACCGGTCCGAAGGACTGGGCAGGCGCGACCCGGCCGGTGGACGCCTTCGACGCGAAAGCTGACGTCGTTGCTTTGTTGGAAGCTCTGGACGCGCCGGCGGGCAACCTGCAGGTCTCGACCGATGCACCGGCCTGGTACCATCCGGGCCGCTCAGGTGCGCTGCGTCTTGGCCCGAACGTGCTGGCCTATTTCGGCGAGTTGCACCCGAAGGTGCTGAAAGAGATGGATGTGAGGGGCCCGGCGGTGGCGTTCGAGATCTTCCTCGAGAAGGTGCCGGTACCGAAATCCAAAGGCGCGGCGAAGAGCTTCCTCAAGCTCTCTCCGTTCCAGCCTCTGACCCGCGACTTCGCCTTCGTGGTGGAGAAGGACGTGCCGGCGGAGAAGCTGGTCCGGGCCGCGGCCGGTGCCGACAAGGCGCTGATTTCCGGCGTGCGTCTCTTCGACGAGTATCAGGGTAAGGGGCTCGGCGAGAACGAGAAGTCGCTCGCCATCCAGGTTACTCTCCAGCCGGTCGACGCGACCCTGACGGACGAGCAGATCGAGGTCGTTGGACAGAAAATTGTCGCCCAGGTCGAAAAGGCTGTCGGGGGCCGGATCCGTGGGTAAGTTCCGGGTCGAGTATCAGAACGGCAAAAGGCCGGGCAGACGCCCGGCCTTTTTTGTTGGTCGCGTCATCCCGGAGCAGGTCCGGGATGATGTCCGTGTAGAGGGTGGTTCTTAAACCGCGGCCTGCAGCTCCAAGGCGGAATAATCCGGCTTCGCCCGTGTCGGGCCCTTGGCGCGGACACCGCCGGAGTAGAGGGCGGTCTCCAGCATGCGCTCGCATTTGCGCTGGAATTCTTTGGGCGCCTTGTAGCGGATCGCGCCGGCGAGCTGCGCGCGGGCCTCGCGGATCTTCATCGCGCGCCGTTCGATCTCGTCTTCGCGGCCGGCCTCGATGGCGGCCCTTGCGGCGACGGAGGTCGCCTTCATGAAGGCCTGCAGCATCAGCGCATCGATCGCTGCGTTTGCTTCCTCGGTATAATCTTTCGGCAGTTTCGCATTCCGGATCGCCTCCTTGAGGCTCCTCGCCGACTCTTCGCAGCGGTCCATGTGGCCGTGTTCCGCGCGCTGTTTGATCCGGGAAAGGGCACCGTTTACCGCTGGTGCCAGAACGTGAATCCGGCTGAGTGCCGCGGCGTCCTCGACCGTTCTGGTCTCTGTCTGTCCGAACATCTGCATCCCTCCAACTTTCTGTTGATGGTGCATGGTTAACGATACGTAAATATTAAAATGCTTTTTATGTAATTACCATCTAAAAATGCACGCGCTCGCGGAATCGTTGTGCCAGCCGAGCGAGGTGTCAGGAATTCAACGTTTTCACTGGGAGGTCATCATCCCGTCGGGCAGCGGGATCCACCGATTGTGGAACGACAAGAATGCATCCCGCACCGTTCCGGGACGAGGGAAGAGGAGATTGAGGGGAGAACGCGTGACCGGGCCTCAGGCGCCGACAGGCTTCTCGTAATCGTGCAGCGGCTTCACCTTGCGTTCCCCGGCCTTGACAGGTTTCTTCGCCTTGTTCGGCGGTGGCGGAGCGGTGTCGGCCGGTTTTGCCTTGTTTTCGACCTTCGGCGCGGTATCGAGCGGCTTGGCCTTGGTCGGGCCTTTTGCTTTCACGCCGCCGGACATCATTGCGACCTCCAGCATGCGCTCGCACTGCTGCTTGAAATCCTGCGGCGCCTTGTACTTCATGGCGCCGGATAGCTTCTCGCGCGCCTCCTTGACCTTGGCGGAGCGGGTCTCGAGATCGTCTGCCTTGCCGGCATCGATCGCGGCCTTGGAGGCGAGCGCGGTCGCCTTCATGAAGGCGTGCAGCATAAGCCGGTCCACGCCGTCGCGCGCCTGTTTCGCGTAGTCCTTGGGAAGCTTCGGATTTTTCAAGGCCTCGGTCAGGCGCTTCGCGCCGGCCTCGCAGCGATCGGTCAGACCCGCTTCAGCCTGCTTCTTCATCTGAACGAGCGCTCCCTCGATCGAGACCTTCATGGCTTCGATCCGGCGTTGTTCAGCTTCCTCCTCGGCAGTCTTTTCTTTACCGAACCCGAACATCTACAGCTCCTCGCCTAAAATGATGACGGAATCGCATATTGTTTCACTAATATGATAATGGAATTGTTAAGGAAAGCTATAGAAAACGAAGGTAAGTCATTGAGCCTTTTTGGCAATTTTAAATCGCATTTGAGGTTTTCTTGGGTGAAATTAAAGCAATGAAAGGTTAATTTCGGAGTTTCTCTGTCGTGTTCTTTATTGCATGGAGGGCGCCGGGAAACCTTACGGTTCCGCCGGACTCTAAAAGATGCCTTGCAAGAGAACTTGCGGCGCTACGGGCGCGAGCTTATCGCCGCCGCCGCACGGATAACGCTGTCAGCCGCCAGGTTTGATGCTAGACCCAGCCCGCCAGCTCCTGTTTCACCAGTGCCTCGATCACCCTCATCCCGTCCTCGGTGTCGTTCAGGCACGGGATATAGGTGAAGTTCTCCCCGCCCGCTTCCTCGAAGGTTTCGCGGATCCCGATATTGATTTCCTCGAGTGTCTCAACGCAATCGGCGGAGAAGCCGGGGCAGATGATGGCGAGGTTCTTGACGCCTTTTGAGGGCAGTTGCTCCACCGTGTCCTGCAGGTAGGGCTTCAGCCATTCCTCCCGGCCGAAGCGGGACTGGAACGCCACCATCATCCGGTTCTCCGTCCAGCCGAGCTTCTCGCGCATCAGGCGCGTGGTCTTGAAACAATGGCAATGGTAGGGATCGCCGTTCCGGAAATAGCGTTCCGGCAAGCCGTGGTAGGAGGTAATCACCAGATCCGGCGTCCAGTCGAGACCCTTCAGGTGACTCTCGACGGAGTTGGCCAGCGCCTCGATATAGGCCGGATGGTCGTGATAGGCCGGCGCGGTCCGGATCGCCGGCTGCCAGCGGATCTTCATCAGCGCCTCGAAGGCCTTGTCGTAGGCCGTCGCGGTGGTGCTGGCGCTGAATTGCGGATAGAGCGCGACCAGGAGGACGCGTTCGCACCCCTGTTCCTGCAGTGCGCGGATCCGACTCTCCGTGCTCGGGTTGCCGTAGCGCATGCCCCAATCGACGACGATGTTCGGGTGTTTTGCGGACAGCATGGCGCCGAGTTTTTCCGCCTGGTTGCGGGTGTAGAGCCGGAGCGGGGACTCGTCGGTCTCCTTCAACCAGATCTGCTCGTAGGCGTGACCGGTCTTGAAGGGCCGGGTCGGCAGGATGAAGAGGTTGAGGATGATCTGCCATTTCAGCGGGTTCAGCTCGATGACCCGGCCGTCCGAAAGGAACTCCTTCAGATAGCGACGGATCGACCAGTAGTCGGTCGCATCGGGGGTGCCGAGATTGAGGAGCAGGACGCCGATCTTCTCGTCCGGGAGGGCGGGATGGTCGGTGGGCAGGTGTCTTTCGGCGAAGGCCATCTGAACTTTCCGGAACTCTGAAACTTGAAACGAGTTGAACATAGGCTCCGGGCGCGCCGGGACCAGTCCGAAAATGGGCCGGAAATGCCAAGGCCCCGCGAAAGCGGGGCCTGTGGAACCGGTGGGCGACCGAATGTCGCGGAATGTCCGGATCAGCGCGGTGCGATGACCATGATCATCTGCCGGCCCTCGAGCTTCGGATGGGATTCCACCTTCGCGGCTTCGTCCATCTCGTCGCGGACCCGGTTCAGCACATCCATGCCGAGTTCCTGGTGCGCCATCTCGCGGCCGCGGAAGCGCATGGTGACCTTCACCTTGTCGCCCTCGGTGATGAACTTGCGCACATTCTTCATCTTCACCTGGAAATCGTGCTCGTCAATATTCGGACGAAGCTTGATCTCCTTGATTTCGATGACCTTCTGCTTCTTCTTGGCCTCGTTTTTCTTCTTCTGCGCCTCGTACTTGAATTTGCCGTAGTCGAGGATCTTGCAGACAGGCGGTTCCGCGCTCGGAGAGACCTCGACCAGATCAAGGCCGAATTCCTCTGCGCGCCGGATACCTTCCTGGACGGTCATGACGCCAAGCATTTCCCCTTCGGGGTCGATGCAGCGGATCTTGTCGACGGAAATGTCATGGTTCACCCGCGGGCCGTCCTTGGCCGGCGGCTGATTAAACGGTGTTCTGGCGATCTAACGCCTCCTTCATTCACTGTTTCGGTTGCGGTTTAAGCATGAAAACACGGCCCGGATCAAAGGTGATCCGG
This sequence comes from Nisaea sp., assembly GCF_017640745.1. GTDB lineage: Bacteria > Pseudomonadota > Alphaproteobacteria > Thalassobaculales > Thalassobaculaceae > Nisaea. Next base: position 275,220 of record NZ_JAEPQA010000002.1, read on the forward strand.
GGCCGACGCCTCATCCTTAAGTCTAGTAATGGCTTCGTCAAGCGCAAGGACTTCTTGTGCCTGTCCGCCGAGCCGCCGTAGCGCCACCTTGCCTTCCTCCGCCTCGCGGCGGCCGACGACGAGGATCGCCGGGATCTTGGCATTGGAGTGCTCGCGGATCTTGTAGTTGATCTTCTCGTTCCGGCGGTCCATCGCGACGCGCAGTCCCGCCGCCTTGCAGGCCTCCATCACCTTCGCGGCATAGTCGTCCGCGTCGTTGGTAATGGTGGCAACGACGCCCTGCACCGGCGCGAGCCAGAGCGGGAAGCGGCCGGAATACTGTTCGATCAGGATGCCGATCCAGCGCTCCATGGAGCCGAAGATCGCCCGGTGCAGCATGACCGGCCGCTTGCGGCTGCTGTCCTCGGCGATATAGGACGCATCGAGTCGTTCCGGCAGGACGAAATCGACCTGCAGGGTACCGCACTGCCAGTCGCGGCCGATGGCGTCGGTCAGGACGAATTCCAGCTTCGGTCCGTAGAAGGCGCCTTCGCCCGGGTTCAGCGTGGTCTCGAGACCGGCCGCATCGCAGGCATCGCGCAGAGAGCTTTCCGCCTTGTCCCAGATCGCGTCGGAGCCGGCGCGCACTTCCGGGCGGTCGGAGAATTTCACCCGCACGTCGGTGAAGCCGAAATCCTTGTAGACCGCGGACAGCAGCTCGCAGAATTTCACACTCTCGGAGGTGATCTGGTCTTCGGTGCAGAAGATATGCGCGTCGTCCTGGGTGAAGGCGCGCACCCGCATGATGCCGTGCAGCGCGCCGGACGGCTCATTGCGGTGGCAGGAGCCGTATTCCGAGAGACGCAGCGGCAGGTCGCGGTAGCTCTTCAGTCCCTGCTTGAAGATCTGCACATGGCCCGGGCAGTTCATCGGCTTCAGGGCGAGTACCTTGTCGTCCTCGGCATTGGCCGTGAACATGTTCTCGCGGAACTTCTCCCAGTGGCCGGAGGCTTCCCAGAGCGAGCGGTCGATCAGCTGCGGGGTCTTCACCTCGTTGTAGCCGGCGCGGTCGAGCTTCTTCCGCAGGTGGTTCTCGATCGTGCGGTAGAGGGTCCAGCCGTGCGGGTGCCAGAAGACCGAGCCCACAGCCTCTTCCTGGATGTGGAAGAGGTCGAGCTCGCGGCCGAGCTTGCGGTGATCGCGCTTCTCCGCCTCCTCCAGCATGTGCAGGTAGGCATCGAGCTGCTTCTGGTCCGGCCAGGCGGTGCCATAGATGCGCTGCAGCTGCGGGCGGTTGCTGTCGCCGCGCCAGTAGGCGCCGGCCACGCTCATCAGCTTGAAGGCATGGCCGGTATATTTCGTCGACGGCATGTGCGGGCCGCGGCAGAGATCCAGGAACCCGCCCTGGCGGTAGAAGCTGATGGTCTCGCCGGAGGGAATGGTCTCGACCAGCTCGACCTTGAAGGGCTCGTGCACCTTCTTGTAGTGCAGTACCGCCTCGTCGCGGTCCCATTCCTCGCGCGTGATCTGCTCGTCGCGGTCGACGATCTCGTGCATCCGCTGCTCGATCTTTTCCAGATCCTCGGGCGTGAAGTGCTCTTCGCGATAGAAATCGTAGTAGAAGCCGTTCTCGATCGCCGGGCCGATGGTGACCTGGGTTTCGGGATAGAGCTCCAGCACGGCCTCGGCCATGATGTGGGCGCAGTCGTGCCGAATCAGCTCGAGCGCCTCGTCGTTTTTCTTGGTGACGAGCGCGACTTCGCTGTCTTCGGTGATCGGAACCGAGAGGTCGCTGAGTTTGCCGTTGATACGGACGGCGATCGCCGCCTTGGCGAGGCCGGGTCCGATATCGGCGGCGATTTCCGCGCCGGTGACGGCGGCGTCGAACGAACGGACGGAACCGTCGGGAAGCGTAATGGCAGGCATGGGGGTGAACCCTTTTATTGAAACGTGTCGTGACGAAGGTGCGAAAGGCCTTGGCGGGGGATGTTCCCGAATCCGTATGCCGTCTCGGCCGGCCAGGCCGAAACGGCTAACTAGTCACGATCGTCTGGATCGGATGCCACATAGGTCCGTAATTCTGCCGTTATCCGTGGTTGGGCTATGTAGCGCCTGGGCATGCTGACCGCAAGGGGAGACTGTCGGGCCATCCCGGACGGTGCGTCTTGTTCACCAGAATTCAAGCGTCTATAGCTCGGTTATCCGGACCCAGGGAAAAGCCTGCCGATGACATCAGAAGCCGACGTGCGTTTCACCAACTGTATCTGCACGGATTTCCGCTACGGGCGGATCGTGTTCCCGGCCCGGGACCGTTATCTCTATCACGCACTGGCGGAATGCGGCGATTACGGCTTTGGCGAGACTGTCGTTTTCCAGCCCTTGTTGAAGCCCGGAGATCATGTCGTCGATGTGGGAGCGAATATTGGCGCCATGTCGCTTTTTTTCTCGGATGTTGTCGGTGTGGAGGGAACGGTCCGGGCTTTTGAGGCCAGTCCTTTCGCCTTCGGGTTGCTCCGTCACAATATCGAGCTGAACGGGCGTGCCAACGTTATCTGTCGCCGTGCGATCGTTTCTGACGTGTCAGGCTCCGGTTCCTTCATAGACCCGGACGTGGCGCGGATCGACACGGTGGATTTCGGCTCCCTCTCTGTCGCGGTCCATCCGGGACGCATTCCCGGAGAGTTCGTGGAGACCGAAAAAGTCCGCATCGATGATCTCGGTATTGAGCGTTGCGATCTCATCAAGGTGGATGTCGAAGGTCACGAGGCGTCCGTGATGGCGGGCGCCCTTTCGGTGGTCGAACGGTTCCGCCCGTTCCTGAGTATCGAGGCCGGTGATGAAAGGGACGACCTTTCCTGGATTGCGCCGTTAATCGCCCTCGGCTATCGCGTGTTCTGTATCGCGACAAAAGTCTTCACCTGGCCCAACTACAAGCATCGCGACATCTCGGACTTGTCGCGCGATATCAGCCTCAATGCCATTTGCATTCCGTCCCATCGGAGTCACATGGAACTTCTCGGAGACATTCCGCGCCGCGAGGTTCGCAGTGTCACGGATTTGGCGGCGGAGTGTGGCCGTTTCGTCAAGCGGCCGCGGATATAGTCATCTGTCGCGTGAGAGGAGCGTTTCCGCAGCCGCCGCAACTTCGTCGACGGTGAGGTCGGAAAGACTTTCGGTCACAAGCACACGGACATTGTCGCCGCGCGGCGCAGCCTTGTCCGGAAAACTCGCGGTGGAGAAGATCGCAACGGTCGGACAACCGGAGAGGGCCGCTATGTGCATCGGTCCGGTATCGTTGCCGATCGCAAGACGGGCGGCGCGGGCCAGTTCGGGCAGGTCGTAGAGCGAGGTCTGGCCCGAGAGATCGCGGGACGCAGGGCAAATCACGCGGATGATCTCCAGCGCGCCCGCATCCTCCGCTCCGCCGATCAGCACCGGCAGGATTTCCTGGCTGTCGAGCCAGTTCGCGATTGCGCCGTAGGATTCCGCCGGCCAGCGCTTGACCGCCATCTTCAGCGAGGAGCCGGGGATCAGCAGCGCGAAGCGCTCGGGCAGCTCGAAGCGCGAGATGTCGCTGGTCATGAAGGAGAGATCTGAGGGCCGGACATCCTCGATCCCGGCGATCCGGAGCTGGGTGCGCTGGCGGTCCTGGGTGTGGATCAGGGTCGGACGCTGGTAATGATGATAGAGCCCGCCGCCGGGAATGATTCCCGACCATTCCGGGGCCTTTCCCGGGCGGAAGAGGCGGTAGTAGAAGCCGGTCCGGTCCGAGGTCTGCAGATCGTAGACCCGGTCGAACTTCCCGCGCTTCAGTCTTGAGCGGAGCGCAAATACGCCCGGCAGGTTCCACGCTTTGGGCTCGCTGTCGGTCCAGACAGCGTCGAACAGGCCCGTCCGCTCCCCGAGCTCCGCGTAGGCGGGGCGGGTCAGCAGGGTGATCTTTGCATCCGGATGATGGCGGCGGATCGCCTGCATCGGGCCGACGGCATAGATGAAATCGCCGAGCGCCCCGAGCTTGATGACCAGGATACGGTCGTAGCGTTTACTTGCCGGCATTTGGCGAGAGCGGAAGGACTTCTTCATAGACCGAAAGGGTCCGGAGACACATGTCCCGCGTCGTGTAGTGCTCGCGGGCATGAGCGATCGCCTTCTCGGAAAGCGCGGCCCGCTCTTCCGAGGTGAGCGAAAGCGCCCGGCGGATCCCGGCGGCGAGCGCGTCCGGGTCGTTCGGCGCCACGAGGAAACCGGTCTCTCCCGGCAGCACCGACTCTCTGGCGCCGCCATGGTCGGTCGCGACGATCGGGCGGCCCATGGCCTGCGCCTCGATCATCACCCGGCCGAAAGGCTCCGGATCGATCGAGGCGGAGACCACGACGTCGGCAATCTTGTAGACGCAGGGCAGATCCGATGCGGCGCCGGTGAACATGACCGAGGCGGTCAGCCCCGCCTTGGCGATCTTCTCTTCCAGTTCCGCCTTGAAGCTTTCCTTGCCTTCGTAGGATCCGACCATGATGCAATGCACCGGCTGGTCTCCGAGCCGCCGCAGGGCCTCGATCAGCACTTCGTGGCCCTTCCAGCGGGTCACCCGGCCGGGCAGCACGACGACCGGCACACCGTCGGGCAGGCGCCATTCACGGGTCAGTTTGATCATGCGCTCGGCGGAGACGCCGTCAGGATCGAACAGGTCGGTGTTCACCCCGCGTGGGATGATGCGCAACTTGTCGCTGCCGGTACCGAAACGGCGTTCGATTTCGCTGGCGATGAAATGCGAGATCGCGATCACGCGGTCGCCCCGGACCATCACCGAATTATAGAGCTTCTTCAGCGGGTTGGTGTCCGGGAAGCGGCCGTGGAAGGTGGTCACGAACGGCACCTTGTTCTTGCGTGCCGCGCGCCAGGCGATCCAGGCGGGCATGCGCGAGCGGGCATGCACGATGTCGACATTCTCGTTGTGGATGACGTCGACCAGCCAGTCGAAATTCTGACGCCAGCTCATCGGGTTCTTGGAGCCGAGCGAATGCTCGATATGGCGCGCGCCGACGCGGGTCAGCTCGTGCACCATCGGGCCTCCTGCCGAGACCACCAGCGCGTCCCAGCCGGCCTGCACCAGCGCATTGGCGACGTCGATCGTGCCGCGCTCCACGCCGCCGGAGACGAGGGCGGGGAGCACCTGCAGGACGACCGGCTTCTTTTCGTGAGCCGGATGGCGGAACATATCGAAATCGCCGCTCGATTGGCGGAGCTTCGGTATGTTAGGCCTCATGGACGGGCCGTCGTTCACCGGCGTTCCAAGCTTTCAGTTTTCATTGTCAAAAAGTTTACCACAATGACAGAGCAAACCCAGCAGCCCGAGATGCCTTCTCCTCTCTATGCGGAGAAGCCGGACGGCGCGCGTCTCGCTTATCACAAACTGGACGGACTTGGACCCACAATCGTCTTTCTCGGCGGTTTCATGTCGGACATGACCGGCACCAAGGCTATGGCATTGGAGGACCTCGCGCAGGCGCGTGGGCAGGCTTTTCTGCGCCTCGACTATCAGGGGCATGGCCAGTCGTCAGGGAAATTCGAGGACGGCTGCATCGGTACCTGGCTCTCCGATGCGCTCTACCTGATCGACGAAGTCACGGAAGGCCCGCTGGTGCTGGTAGGCTCTTCCATGGGCGGCTGGATCATGCTGCAGACGGCGTTGCAGCGCCCGGCGCGAATCGCGGGCCTGGTCGGCATCGCACCGGCGCCGGATTTCACCGAGGATCTGATGTGGGCCGGTTTCTCCGACGAGATCAAGCGGACGCTGGAGAGGGACGGGGTCTATTACGAACCGTCCGAATACAGCGACGAGCCCTACACGATCACCATGAAGCTGATCGAGGACGGGCGAAACCATCTGGTGATGCGCGAGAAAATGCCGATCACGGCGCCGGTCCGTCTGTTGCATGGAATGCGGGACGAGTCGGTACCCTACGATCTGTCGCTCAAGATTTCCGATAATGTCGCGAGCGAGGACGTGCAGATCCGCTTCATCAAGGACGGCGATCACCGGCTCTCGACCGAGCGCGATATCGCCATCCTCAAAGGCACCGTGGCGGCGCTGTGCGACTCCGCTGCCTGATCCTGTTCTCGGCGGCGCTGATGCTGCCTTTGACCGATACGCCGGCGTTGGCTGCGGAGATCGATCACGAGCAGGAATACGCGGCCTGCATGCAGCTTGCCCGCGAGCGCCCGGAAGAGGCCTACAAGGCCGGGCTCGCCTGGCACAAGCTGGGCGGAGGGTTTGCGGCGCGCCATTGCGTCGCCGTCGCTCTGCTGGAGTTGCGCCAGTACGACGAGGCGGCGGCCCGGCTTGAGCGCTTGGCAATGGATCTCGGAACCGCGCGCACATCGCTGCTCGCCGAAATTCTCATGCAGGCCGGTCAGGCCTGGTCGCTCGCGGGGCGAGCGGAAAAGGCCCTGACGCTGCAGAACAATCTGCTCGAAATCGCGCCGGGCGACTCCGAGCTCTGGCTCGACCGAGCCGTCTCGCTTATGGATCTCGAGCGCTACGAGCAGGCGCTCTCCGATCTTGACGAGGCGATCCGGCTCGATCCCGATCTCGTCGAGGCCCGCACCTACCGCGCCGTCGCGTTGCGCCAGCTGGACCGGCTGGACGAGGCCTGGGCCGAGGTCGAGACCGTGCTCGCGATCCTGCCTTACCAGTCGGACACGCTGCTCGAGCGCGGCATCCTCAGGCAATACCAGGGCGATCTCGACGGCGCGCGGACCGACTGGCTGCTGGTGATCCAGAACGACCCCGACAGCCGCGCCGCCGCTGCCGCGCGGGCGCGGATCGAGGAAATGGACGTGCAGGTGCGCTGAGCGCGCCAAATTTTGTCCGTCATCCCGGCGCAGGCCGGGACCCAGAGAGCGTAAGACGCCCCCTTCGATCCCCGGGACCCCGGCCTGCGCCGGGGTGAGGATGGTGGGGAAGTGCGCCGGTTCAGAAATCCAGATTGGCGTAGTGCGCCGGCGGGCGGACGCCCGGGATGTGGTCGGAGAGCAGGGGGCGGAAGCTCGGGCGGGACTTCACCCGGGCATACCATTCCTTGGCTTCCGGATACTTCTCCCAGGGCACGTCGCCGATATAGTCGACCGCGGACAGCTGTGACGCCGCCGCGATGTCGGCGAGGCTGAAATGGTCGCCCGCGAGCCAGTTCCGCCGCTCGCCAAGGAAGCTGATATAGGCGAGATGGGTGGCGATGTTGGTGTGCCCGGCGCGGATCGCCGCGCTGGAGGGCTCGCCGGTGCCGAGGAAGCGCTTCATCAGCTTCTCGCCGACCAGCATCTCCGTCACTTCAGCGTTGAACTTGAGATCGAACCAGGCAACGAGCCGCCGGATCTCAGCCCGGGCCGCCGCGTCGCCCGGCAGCAGCGGGACTTCCGGTCGGGTTTCCTCAAGATATTCCGAGATCGCTGCAGAATTCGCCACCACGGTTCCGTCGTCGTCGACGAAGACCGGCACGGTGCCGTCCGGGTTCATGGCGAGGAAGTCCGGGCGCCGGTCCCAGACCTGCTCGACCTTGAGCTCGGCCTCGATCTTCTTCTCGCCCAGAATGACGCGGATTTTCCGGCAGAAGGGGGAAATCCAGAGGTGATAGAGGGTCGGCATTGAATTCACCGGTGGGTCTGAGGATGCCGTCAGGTTGGCGGCGCTAACCTATCAGAACCTTTCCGATTCCGACAATCGCCAGCAGCCCGAGCAGGGCGATTGCCGCCCGTTTGACGACCTCCGGCCGGGTGATGCCGAAGAGCTTGTGCCCGAGCGAGGTTCCAATGGCCATGATGGGGATCAGGACGGCGCTCCGGAGCATCATGTCCGTGTCGATCAGTCCCTTGTAGACGGCAAGCGCCAGTGCGAAGACGTCGACGACAATGAAGAAGGCGATGCCCGTCGCCCGCGTGATCGAGACCGGGAGCGGCGAGGAGAGATAGAGCAGGACCATCGGCGGCCCCGGCACCCCGGCGGCCCCCGACATGAAGCCGGAGACGACGCCCGTCCCGGCCAGCATCCCGCTGCCCGGCACGGAGGCGAGCCGGAAGCCGCGTGCGATCAGCAGCACCGAAACGAGGATGCCGAGATAGATCGCGATCTTCATCGGTTCGGGTTCGACCAGCAGGAGACACGCGAAGCCGGCGGGAACACCGATGACCGAACCGAGCACGAGCAGGCGGATGCCGCTCCAGTGCACATCCTTGTAATTCTGCGGCAGCAGCGTGAAGCCGGCCAGCAGATCAAGGATCAGGGCGAGAGGAACGACCGAAACCGGATCGGCGACCAGAAGCAGGGCGCTGATGACAATAAGGGCGAAGCCGAAACCGGTGAAACCGCGGACGATCCCCCCAAGCAAGGTTGCCGCGACGGCGACGGCCCAGATATGGGCGCCCCATCCGAAGAAGTCGGTCTCGAACATGTAACGGCGTGCCTTGAGTGCGGCGGAGGATCAGGCGGCGTGGATCGTGCCGCTGATGTTTTCTACGCCACTTGCCTTTCCGCTCCAAGGCCGTACCGGACGCTTCCTCTTCGTCGCCAACAGTGCCTCCAGGATCTCCGGCGTGCCGCGGACTTGGAAGCGGCGCTGCTCGACCGGGCCGGGCAGCTCGAAGCCGTATGGCTCCGCCGGGATGAAGCCGTAGGGCTCGTAATAGGAGGGCTCGCCCACCACGAGGCAGAGAGTCCAGCCGTCCTGATCGGCCTCCTCGAGCGAGCGTGCGACCAGCGTCCGGCCGAGACCCTTGCCCTGCAATTCAGGGTCGACGACAAGCGGGCCGAGCACCAGGGCGGGGATCGTCTTCCGGCCGTCCTTGACGTCGATCGGCCAATAGCGGATCGACGCGCCCACGCGGGCGTCGAAACCGGTCCGGGCGACGAGGCTGAGTTCCGGCAGGGGCTGTCCCACCCGGAGCTGGTAGACGGTCTTGCCCATGCGGTCGGGACCGAAGCCGATATCCAGCAGGGATTCGATGGCGGCCGCGTCGGCGGCGGTTTCTTTTTCGATGACGATCATTGGGCGGGTCTTCCGGCCTGGAGAAAGCCGCCCCGCAAGGGAAACGGCCTAGAGCTTGATGACGGACAGCGCAAAACGCGCGGCGATACGTCGTCGTCGCGGGTTTGCTCGTCGGAGGTCTCTAGCCTGCGTGATCATCGTGATCCGTTTCCCAAGTCGAGATTCGCAGATACTGCATATGCCCCGGGTAGACCAGCGAAAAATGCGCTGCGGCGCTAGACCCGCAGCGCTATTCCGCCATGCAGTTTATGCGTTGCTAGCGCTTGATCTCCGCCAGCCGGGCCATGATCGCCGCGTTGGAGCGGATGCCCCGGTGATAGCAGACCAGCTCGAACTTCTCGTTCGGACTGTGCACCCGGTCGTCCTCCAGCCCGAAGCCGACCAGCAGGCTGTCGATGCCGAGCAGATCCTTGATCGAGCCCACCGCGGGGATCGAGCCGCCGCAGCCGATCAGCAATGCGTCGGTCGCGTATTCGTCCTTCAGCCCCGCGAGCGCGGATTGCAGATAGGGTGAGTCCGTCGGCACCCGGCGGGCGGGGAAGCCGCTGGCATGGACGATCTCCAGCTTGAAGTCGGCCGGCAGCCGGTCGGCGACGAACTTCTTAAGGCCCGCGATGACCTTTTCCGGATCCTGGTCGGGCACGAGGCGACAGGTGATCTTGGCCGAGGCCTCGGCGGCGATCACGGTCTTGCCGCCCGGCTCCTGGTAGCCGCCGGTGATGCCGTTGATGTCGAGCGTCGGACGCGCCCAGAGCCGTTCCAGCGCCGAATAGCCCTTTTCGCCGCCGGGCGTGGACATGCCGATCTCGCCGAGGAAGGCCTTCTCGTCGAAGCCGAGCCCTTCCCACTGCTTCAGCTCGTTGTCGCCGACCGCGAGCACGTCGTCGTAGAAGCCCTCGATTTGAATGCGCCCGCTCTCGTCGTGGAAGTCGCCGAGGATCTTAGCCAGCAGGTTGATCGGGTTGATCACGCCGCCGCCATACATGCCGGAATGCAGGTCCCGGCTCGGGCCCTTGATCTTCACCTCGATGGAGACGATGCCGCGCAGCATGTAGGTGATCGCCGGCTTGTCGACCGACCACATGCCGGTGTCGCAGACGACGCAGGCATCGGCCTTGAGCTCGTCCTTGTGGGCGATCATGAAGGGCTCGAGACTCTCGCTGCCGCTTTCCTCCTCACCCTCCAGCAGGACAGTGACGCCGATCGGCAGGGAGCCGTGAACCTCCTTCCAGGCGCGGAAGGCTTCGATGAAGGTCATCACCTGACCCTTGTCGTCCACCGCGCCGCGGGCGACGATCCGCTTTCCGCGCTCGGCCTCGACGATGACCGGTTCGAACGGATCGCTGTCCCAGAGCGCGTAGGGATCGGCCGGCTGCACGTCGTAGTGGCCGTAATAGAGGATGTGCGGTGCGCCTTCCGGGCCCTTCATGTGGCCGACCATCATCGGATGCTTGGCGGCGTCGCGCACTGCCGCGTCGAAGCCGATGTCCTGCAGCTGCGTCGCCATCCATTCGGCGGCGCGGCGGACGTCCGGGTCGTATTTCGGGTCGGTGCTGATGCTCGGGATGCGGAGAACGTCGACCAGACGCTCGACGGACTGGTCGAGGCCGGCGTCGATGCGGGCGAGCACAGGGGCGAGGAGATCCTTGGACATGGGTCACCTTGGTTGAATTGAGGGCAATCCACGCAGAGAGTTTTTCCGTCAGTGGAAAGGGCGAGGATTGATCCCCGGCAGTTTGGCTCGCTATCGTGCGCCAAACAAGGGGTCGAACCCAGAGATCGAGAGGAGACGCCGTGACGCGGCTGATGGATCTTATCAAGCCGGGCAAGCTGCTGATTGCCCCCGGTATTTTCGATGGCATTTCCGCCCGTATCGCCGACGAGTTCGGTTTCGAGGCGCTTTACATGACCGGCTATGGCGCGGTCGGCTCCCATCTCGGGCTGCCGGATGCGGGGCTCGCGAGCTACACCGACATGGTCGGACGGGTGAAGGTCTTGGCCGATACGGTCTCGGCGCCTCTGGTGGCGGACGGCGATACCGGCTACGGCGGGCTGCTCAACGTGCAGCACACGGTGCGCGGGTATGAACGCGCGGGTGCGGCCGGCATCCAGCTCGAGGACCAGGAATTCCCGAAGAAGTGCGGTCACACGCCGAACCGCAAGGTTATCCCGCTCGAGGACATGGTCGAGAAGATCAAGGTCGCGGCGGAAAGCCGGGACAGCTCGGACTTCGCCATTGTCGCGCGCACCGACGCCCGGACCAATTACGGTCTCGACGAGGCGCTGCGCCGGGGCGAGGCCTTCGCCAAGGCGGGGGCCGACATCCTCTTCATCGAGGCGCCGGAATCGGTCGAGGAGATGGAGAAAATCTGCGCCAGCTTCGACAAGCCGCTGTTGGTGAACGTCGTCGAAGGCGGCAAGACGCCGGTGCTGAGCGCCGAGGAATATACCAAGCTCGGCTATTCCGTGGCGATCTATCCGGGCTCCGGGTTCTTGGCAATGGGCGCGGCGCTGCGTTCCGTCTACGGCCGTCTGAAGGAGACCGGCTCCAGCCTCGGCGCCTCGCAGAAGCTGGACGATTTCGGCGCCTTCTCCCGCACCATGGGATTTGGCGACGTCTGGGATTTCGAGAAGGCCCACGCGCGCGACTGACGGGCCCGGCATGCTGCCGCATCGTGCCGGCGTGTTGCCGCATCGTGGAAGTCGATTTGTCATGGTGGAAATTGCCGCCAGACTTTGCGCATCGATAATTTCCGGAGCTAACGATGGCCGCCGTGTCGTCTCATGACGGGTCTCTGGCCGCACGCCTCGACCGTGCGCTCGAAGGGGAAGTGCTGTTCGACCGCTTCTCCCGCGGACGCTATTCGACCGATGCCTCGATCTACCAGGTCGAGCCGGTCGGGGTCGTCGTCCCGAGGACGCAGGACGATCTGATCGCAGCGATGGAGATCGGCCGGGAGGCCGGCGTCTCCCTGCTGCCGCGCGGCGGCGGCACCAGCCAGTGCGGGCAGACAGTGAACCATTCGCTGGTCATGGACTGCTCCCGGCATCTCAACCGCATCATCGAGATCGATCCTGAGAACATGCGCGCCGTGGTCGAGCCGGGCATCGCGCTCGACCATCTGAACGCCGCGCTGAAACCCTACGGCCTTTTCTTCCCGGTTGATGTCTCGACCGCCAGCCGCGCCACCATCGGCGGGATGACAGCGAACAATTCCTGCGGCGGGCGCTCGATCCATTACGGCATCATGGTCGACAACGTGCTTTCCATCGACGCCGTGCTGCCGACCGGCGAGCAGCTCCATTTCGGGCCGGTGCCGGGCAATCTCGGTGCCATCGAGGCGGAGCCGCGCTACCGCGATCTGGTGCAGGAGATGCGCGCGATTGCCGGGCGCGAGGCGGCGGAGATCGCCGAGAAGTTCCCGAAGCTGATGCGCCGGGTTGGCGGCTACAACATCAACACGATCGATCCGGCCGGGCACAATATGGCGAGCATGCTGGTCGGCTCGGAAGGCACCCTTGCCGCCTTCCGGCAGATTGAACTGAAGCTGCATCGCATCCCGAAGCACCGGGTCATGGGTGTTTGCCATTTCCCGACCTTCTACAAGGCGATGGATGCGACCCAGCATATCGTAAAGCTGAAGCCGCACGCGGTGGAGCTGATCGACCGCAACATGATCGAGCTTGCCCGAGACATCCCGATCTTCAAGCCGATGATCGCCGAGTTCGTGAAGGGCGAGCCGGACTCAGTGCTGGTCGTTGAGTTCGCCGGCGAGGATCACGCCGCCTGCGTGAAGCAGCTGCGCCAGCTCGAGGTTCTGATGGCCGATCTCGGTTATCCGGACGCGGTGGTGGACGCGACCGACGTGAAGCTGCAGGCCACCATCGGCGAGGTCCGCAAGCAGGGCCTCAACATCATGATGTCGATGAAACAGGCGGGAAAACCGGTCTCCTTCATCGAGGATTGCGCCGTCCCGCTTGAGGATCTGGCGGAATTCACCGACCGGCTGACCCGGGTGTTTGAGAGCCACGGCACGCACGGCACCTGGTACGCCCATGCCTCTGTCGGCTGCCTGCATGTCCGCCCGGTGCTGAACATGAAGGAGGAAGGCGACGTCAAGCGCATGCGCGCCATCGCAGAAGCCGCCTTCGACATGGTCCGCGAATACAAGGGCTCGCACTCCGGCGAGCATGGCGACGGCATCGTCCGTTCCGAGTTCCACGAGAAGATGTTCGGCCAGCGCCTGGTGAAGGCCTTCGGCGACGTTAAGGCGGCGTTCGATCCTGCCGGCACGATGAATCCGGGCCGGATCGTGAACCCGCCGAAAATGGACGACCGCTCGCTCTTCCGCTTCAAGCCGGGCTATGCGCCGATGAAGCTCGACACCGCGCTCGATTGGTCCGAATGGGGCGGTTTCTCCGGCGCGGTCGAGATGTGCAACAACAACGGCGCCTGCCGCAAGCGCGATGCCGGCGTGATGTGCCCGAGTTTCCGGGCGACGCAGAACGAGAAGGACCTGACCCGCGGCCGCGCCAACACGCTGCGCCTCGCGCTCTCCGGCCAGCTCGGCCCGGAGGCGCTGGTCTCCGAGGAGATGAAGGAGACGATGGAGCTCTGCGTCTCCTGCAAGGGCTGCAAGCGCGAATGCCCGACCGGTGTCGATATGGCGCGGATGAAGGTCGAGTTCCTGCATCACTACCGCAAGAAACATGGTTTAGGTCTGAAGGATCGCCTGATCTCCTACCTGCCGCGCTATGCCGAGGCGGCGTCCCGCTTCGGCTATCTCGCCAATGCGCGGGACGTGGTGCCGGGGCTGAAGGGGCTCTCCGAATGGCTGCTCGGCTTCAGCGCCAAGCGCAGCCTGCCGGTGTGGAGCGATGCGCCGTTCTCGGGCGCCGAGGCGGAAGACGTCGATCCGGATGAGAATGACGGCCGCGACGTCGTCCTGCTGAACGATACCTTCAGCACCTATTTCGAGCCGGAGAACCTGCGCGCTGCGTTGCGCGTGCTGCAGCGCCTCGGCTACCGGGTGCATGTGGTCGATCCGCGCCAAGAGGGCGGGCGGCATCTCTGCTGCGGGCGGACCTTCCTTGCGTCCGGTCTGGTCGACGAGGCGAAGGCCGAGGCGCGCCGGATGATCGCCGCCTACCTGCCCTATGTCCGCCGCGGCATCCCGGTGATC
>NZ_JAEPQA010000030.1 GCF_017640745.1 Nisaea sp.
CAGGAAGTGACCGCCGACAAAGGCGACGACGGCCGCGAAGAGTGCATCCAGACTACCGGTCATATCGCTCCCCCAAGCGCGGTTCCCCGGGCGGCATCTCTTGTGGGTGGACGCGCGGCCGAATTCGGATCATCACAGGCGATATAAGTATAGCAGGGTGGAATGGAAAGATGGATGACGCGACGCTGAAGAAGCTGATGCAGGAGGCGCTGGAGAAGGCGGCCGGGGGATCGCTCTCGCCGAGCGAGTTCGGCCGCGCCGCCGGCGGCGATCCGTCGGGACCGAAACCCGCCTGGCGTGCACTGCTCCGGCAGATCGAACGCGTCGCCGTGGTGCTTGAGGCGGAGGGCGAACTGGTCGCGCTCCGCAAGGGCAAACCGGTACCGCTCTCTGAAGCCAAGGGGGTGATCCGCTACGGACCTCCCCCGAAGACCTGATCAGAGTTCCGGCATCGCCCAGCCACGCCGGCGGCAGGCCGCCTCGACGGTATTGCGCAGCAGGCAGGCGATGGTCATCGGCCCGACGCCGCCCGGCACCGGGGTGATCGCACCCGCGACTTTTGAAGCGCTCGCGAAATCCACGTCGCCGACCAGCTTGGTCTTGCCATCGCCCTTTTCCGGCGCGTCCACCCGGTTGATGCCGACATCGATCACGGTCGCGCCCGGTTTGATCCAGTCGCCCTTCACCATTTCCGGCCGGCCGACAGCGGCGACGAGGATGTCGGCGCGGCGGCATTCACCCGGAAGGTCGGCGGTGCGGGAGTGAGTGACGGTAACGGTGCAGCTCTCGCGCAGCAGCAGGGCGGCCATCGGCTTTCCGACGATGTTGGAGCGGCCGACCACGACCGCATGCTTGCCGGAGAGATCGCCGAGGCGGTCGCGCAGCAGCAGCAGGCAGCCGAGCGGGGTGCAGGGCACCAGCGCGTCGCCGCCGGTCGCGAGCCGGCCCGCATTGACGACATGGAAGCCGTCCACGTCCTTCTCGGGATCGATCGCGTCCAGTACCTTCTGGCTGTCGATATGGGCGGGCAGGGGGAGCTGCACCAGGATGCCGTCTACCGCGCGGTCGGCGTTGAGCTCGGCGATCAGTTTCAGCAGGCTCTCCTCGCTCGTAGAGGCGTCCAGCTTGTGCTCGAAGGAGGCCATGCCGCTCTCAAGGGTCTGCTTGCCCTTGTTGCGGACATAGACCTGGCTTGCGGGATCCTCGCCGACCAGGACGACGGCAAGGCCGGGAACCTCGCCGTATTTCGCCTTCAGTTCGGTGACGGCGGAGCCGATCCGCTCCCGCAGCCCGGCCGCGAAGGCCTTTCCGTCGATGATATCGGCAGTACCCATGAGGTCAGTTCCCCGATTCTTCAAGCCAGTTGTTCAGTTTCGCCGCCAGTTCGGCCCCGTCGCCGCCGATCGCAAATACCTTGCGCCGCTGGGTCGCGCCCGATTTCAGCTCGAAGCTGCTCTTCGGGATTTTCCAGCTCTTCGACAGCAGCTTGATCAGGGCCTTGTTGGCGCGGCCATTCTCCGGAGCGGCGGTGACGGTGGCTGTCAGCCAGGCGACCTGTTCCGCGTCACGCGCGACACCGCCGATCCCGTCGCGGGCGGCATTCGGCGTCAGGCGCACGCGCAGGCGCAAACCCTCCGGCACTTTCTCGAACGGAAGCGCGGCGGGATCAGGAGCCATGGCCGGACAGCCTTAGCCGAGATATTCCCACATCAGGTTGCGCGCGAAGGTGAGCCCGAGGACGAGAATGATCGGGGAGATGTCGAGCCCGCCGAGGTTCGGCATGACATTGCGGATCGGACGGAGCAGCGGCTCCGTCACCCGGTAGAGGAAATCCATCACCAGATAGACGAACCGGTTGCCCGTGTTGATCACGTTGAACTGCACGAGCCAGCCCAGGATGATGAAGATGAAGAGGGCGTAGATGTAGAGCTGGACGACCGTATCGACGAGAATCAGCACCGACTGCATGGGATCTTATCCGTCCTTCTGGAGATGTGCGCACCGGACCGTACCGCCCGTCCGCGCGGACGGCAAGCGCTTGGCGCCGCCATGTTTTCGCCCCGTCTATATAGGGATCGAGCGGCAACGGACAACGCCTGTAGGATCGGAGCGCTTTGCCCTTGCAATGCCCGGCGGCATCGACTATCAGTCTCCCCCGCGCCGGACGAGCCATTGTCCGGCATCGGTGGGGCGGTAGCTCAGCTGGGAGAGCGTCGCGTTCGCAATGCGAAGGTCGGGAGTTCGATCCTCCTCCGCTCCACCAATTTCTCTCCCAGGAAAACCTGATCCGGAAAAGACTCGTGGTGAAGCGACAGTAGCGTCGCCCGTCATCCGCATGGCATCGCGCGCGAGCGGATTGTGATCCGCTCGCGAGTTCCCTCCGCTAGAGGAACAGTGTCACGATCGACGGCCAGATCAGCAGGACCGCCAAGGCGAGAAGCTGAAGCGCGATGAACGGCAGGAACCCGCGGAAAATTGCGGTCAGGGTGATGTGCGGCGGGGCGACCGATTTCAGATAGAACGCGGCGGGACCGAACGGCGGCGACAGGAAGCTCACCTGCATGTTCATGCAGAAAACGACACCGAACCAGACCGCGACGAATTTCGGGTCGAGGCTGCCCAGCAACCCGATCTCCTGAACCGGCAGCTTGAGCACGATCGGCAGGAAGACCGGCATGATCAGGAGCACGATCCCGATCCAGTCCATGAACATGCCCATGACCAGGAAGATCAGCATCATGACCAGGATGATGCCCATGGTCGGCAGCTCCGCCGCGGTGATGGTATTGGCGACGTAGGTCGGGCCGCCGGCAAGGGTATAGGCGGCGGCCAGAGAGGCGGCGCCGATGGTGACCCAGATGATCGTCCCGGTGGATTTCAGGGTCCGCATGAGGCTGTCCCAGACGATCTCGAAGGTCATCTCGCGCCGGAGCAGGCCGATGACGAAAACCGCGACCACGCCCATGCCGGCGGCCTCGGTGATGCCGGTGATCCCCATATAGATCGACCCGAGCACGACTCCGATGACGACGATCGGGGCGACGAGCCCCTTGCCCATCTCCCACCCCAGTCGGGAACGCTCCTTCCCGACGACAAAGAGCATCAGGACGAGGGCAATGGCCCCTGCGGCGGCGATGTAGGGCATGTCCGAGACCATGCCGAGTGCGATCGGGTCCACGCCTTCGCGCACCTCGTTCTCTCCGGTCACGGTGAAGAACAGCGCGCGGAGCAGCAGGAACCCGGTCAGCCAGAGCGCGAAGCGCGAGAGGAAGCCGATGAACAGCAGGGCTTTTTCCCAGCCTTTCGGCGCGTCCGGATCCTCTTCGGGGAGCGGCGCCAGGCTCGGATTCAGATTGGTGCGGATCAGGATGTAGAGGACGAAGAACGATGCCAGGACGAAGCCGGGCAGAAAGGCCGCGGTAAAGAGGGCCTTGATCGAGGTCTCGGTCACCAGACCGTAGAAGATCAGGACGATGGAGGGCGGAATCATCGTGCCGAGCGAGCCGGAGGCGCAGATCGTTCCGATCGCGAGATTCTGGTTGTAGCCGAGCCGCAGCATCTGCGGCAGCGCGATCAGGCCGAGCAGCACGACTTCGCCGCCGATGATGCCGGACATCGCCGCCATGATCACCGCCATGATCGAGGTGACGATGGCGATCCCGCCCCGCGTCCCGCTGAGCCAGACATTGAGGGAATTGTACATGTCCTTGGCGATGCCGGAGCGCTCGAGCAGGGCCGCCATGAAGATGAACAGCGGTACGGAAATGAGCACATAGTTGGTCATCTGCCGGTAGATCGCCTGGCCTACGACCGAGAGCGGCCCGTAGCCGAACCGGCTGAAAAGCAGGTCCGGCCCGAATTTCATGATCAGGACAAGAACGGCGAGGAAGGCCGAGGCAAACCCGAGCGGCATGCCGATGGCGAGCAGGACGAACATCGCCAGCAGGAGAATGACGCTGAGTGTCGCGACGTCGCCGACTTTCATCCAGGCAAAGAGATCGAGGAATTCCATGCGGTCAGCTTCCCAGCGTCTGTCGGATCTTGTTGATCTCGGTTTCGTCGATCTCGTCCGCCGGGCTGTGATGCTCCGGCGCCTTTTTCCAGTCGGCGATCAGGTTCGAGATCGCCTGGATGGTGACGAGCAGAATGATGCTCAGGATCGCGGGTTTCAGCGTTCCCGGAAGCGGCGGGTCCCAGGCCGTACCGAAAGTCTCGAGGCGCAGCATCCGCCGCATAGCATCGGAATAGCCGCCCCAGACGAGCGCGAAGGTAAAGAACAGCAGCAGGATCAGCGACACCACGTCCGCCGTCTTCTGCATCCAGCGGGGCATGATGTCGTAAATCACGTAGATCCGGATATGGCTGCGCTGCTGCATCGCGTACTGGCCCGCGAACAGGAACACGAAGCTGGCGATCCAGAGGGACAGTTCATTGGCCCACAGCGTCGGCCGGGCGAATACGTAGCGCGAGACCACTTCGTACAGCATCACCAGAACGATGAACGCGACCATGATCATCGAGAGACGCGACGTCACAAGCGAGACGATGTCGAAGAAACCGTCCGGTTCCTGTTCGATCGCGCCGCGCGTGTCCGAGAAATAGAGCGCGGCGAGAAGGATGGCGCCGGCAAGCGAGATCAGCATCGCCAGGACGACGATCCGTCCCTTGGGGCGGATCATGTCGAACATGCTGACTGCGTCCTCGAACAGAAGCGCGTTGGCGATAAGCCATGCATAGAGCAGAACCGCCACGCCGGCGAAGGCCAGAAAGGCCAGCCGCACCGGTTTGCGCATGCGGCCCAGCCACAGGCTTTCCGCGTTCATTTCCATTGCCCCTCCGGACGTTTCGACGGCCCAAGAAACCGGAACCGCACGAGCCCCCTGGGGGACTCGCGCTCTTCAATTTTCAGGAATGAGGTCGCAGAGACCTATTTCAGCAGACCGAGCTGCTTCAGATAGCCCCGGTGGCTCTCGACGAGCTTGCGGGTCTGCTCGTTCTTCTCTGCCCAGCGGCTCCAGGCCGTCTGAGCCGCCGCACGGAAGGCCGCGCGATCTTCGGCCGACCAGTCATACAACTTGATGCCTTTTGCCGTCAGCATGGCGGCCGCCTCCGCGTTCAGCTTCTCGTTGGCGAGGGCAACCTGGAAGCCCAGCTTCTGCATCGCGGTGTCGATGATCCGGCGCTGTTGCTCGGTCAGGCCGTTCCAGACGTCGAGATTGCACGCCAGATGGTCCGACGGCATGGAGTGGAAGCCGGGATAGGTCGCGTGCTTGACGATGTCATAGAGGCCGAGACCCACGTTGTTGTTCAGGCCCGACGCGTCCGCTCCGTCGATAATGCCGGTCTCGAGCGCGGTAAAGATTTCCGTGAAGTCCATCACGATCGGCGAGGCGCCGAGCTCTTCGAAGATCTCGGTTTCCATGCCGGGCGGCGAGCGGAACTTCCAGCCTTTCAGATCCTCGAAACCTGCGATCGGCTTCGACGAAGACAGGGATTCCTGCCCGTAGATCGTCCAGCCGACCAGATGCATGTTCTGCTCGTTGTACAATTCCTCCGCGGCTTCCTTGCCTCCGCCGTAGTGGAGCCAGCTGTACTGCTGCCACGGCGTGTCATAGCCGCCCATGATGTCGCCGACGAACTGGAAGGCCGGGTTCTTGCCGGTCTGGTAGGCGCCGCCGGTCATGTCGCAGTCCAGAATCCCGCTGATGGCGGCATCGAAGGTCTCGGTCGTGCCGACGACCGACGAGGCGTAGAACATCTCGATCTTGATCTCGCCGCCCGACATCACCTGGACATCGTCGACGAACTGGGCGATCGCCTTGCCCATCGGGTGTTCGGTCGAATAGTGGTTCTGGATGCGCAGGGTGACCGGCTCCGCCAAAGCGCTGGTCGCCAGCAGTGCCGCAGCACCCATTCCGAAGATTACAGATTTGATAGTCACGATTTTCCTCCCTCGACGATTGAGATCGCCTGATATTTATTCTTGTGAAGGTATGAGAGCGCTTTTTGGGTCGCTCGGCAACCAACGAGGGAAGGCTATCGTGGGAGCGCCCGGCAAGCAACACCCAGTATGATAAAAAGTATTACCAATAAATCATTAAACGCGCGAAATAGGATAATTAGTATGATTTATTCTCACTTCACTGTCATGAGCACATCGACGGTCGACAACTTTCCGGATCCGGCCCGAATCATGATCGGATTGAGGTCGCAGGAGGTGATGTGGTCGCCGAGGTCACGTGCGACGAGGGAGAGATTGGCGATCAGTTCCGCGAGTGGTCGCGTGTCCGTTTTTGCGATCAGGTTTCGGTAACCGTTCAAGCGGGTGCCGAGTTTCGTGGAGGCAATGAGCGCCTCCGCTTCCTCAGCCGACAGTGGGGCGAGGCCCATGGCGAGGTCGCCGATGAGTTCGACCAGGGTGCCGCCGGTGCCGGCCATGATTTTCACGCCGAATGGCGGCGAGGCGACGAAGCCTGCGACGGCCTCGAGATCGCCGCGGATCTCCTGCTGCAGCTCGAAGCCGTCGATGACGGCTTTGGGAGCAGCACTGGCGACATTCTCTCTAATCCGTGCAATCGCGGCTTTCAGGCCTTCCATGTCCGTGACGCCGAGCATGACGCCTCCGAGTTCGGAACGGTGGGCGATGTCCTTCGAGGCGACCTTCACCGCGAGCGGAAAGGCGATTTCGGCGCTTCTAGTCTCAGCCTCCGCGGCGTCGCGGACCACGAGCGAGCGGGCGGCTGGAATGTTGTAGGCGGCAAGGATCTCGAGGCAGCTTTCGGCCGTGAGCTGGCTGCGGCCGCTCCGCACCTCGCGCTCGATCAGCGCGCGGGCGCGGGCTTTCCGGGCCTCCGCCTCCGGCGTCTTGACGGACGTGCGCGGGCGGGGACTGGCGAGGGCACGCATGCCGACGATGCCTTCGCGGAGGCCGCTCACGATGGGGATGCCGTGGCTCTCAAACTTCGCCCGGATCTCGGGATGGATCTCCTCCGAAGTGGCCGAAATCGCAACGATGGGTTTCGCGGCCTCCAGCGCGCTCCGGCAATAGGCGTCGATGGGGGTGGTGTAGGATTCCAGCGATTTCGGATGCAGGCCGGCCTGGCTGTCCTGCACCACGGCCAGCATGTCGACGCCGTCGTCGGCGAGGATGGCTTTCACCGTGCCGGTAATGTCGCGCGCCGCTTCGTCCGTGACCGAGCCGAAATCAACCGGGTTCTGGGCCAGGGTGCCGGGCGAGACTTCGCGGATACGGGCAATCGCGGTGTCGCTGAAAGTCGCGAGTTCGAGCCCGGCGGCCGACGCGATGTCGCAGGCGAGCGCCGTCTGCCCGCCCGAGATACCGACGATCGCGAGTTTTTTCGCGCCCGGCCGGTGGCCGTGACGGGAGAGGATCTCCAGCGCGGCGTTCAGTTCGTCGTAATCCTCTACGGTGGCGATGCCGTTCGCCTCGAAATAGAGCCGGTAGGTATCGACGTCGCTGGTCATCGAGCCGGTATGGGCGAGGGTGGCGGCCGAGCCGACCTCGGAATTGCCGACCTTCAGCACGACGAGCGCCTTGCCGTTCGCGAAGATGCTCCGCGCGGCATGGGCGAAGGCCTCCGGGTCCTGGATCGCCTCCAGCACCACGCCGATGGCCGTGGTCTCCGGATCGGTCGCGAGCCATTCCATGTAGTCGACGGCGGTTAGCTGGAACTCGCTGCCGACGGTGACGATTTTCGAGATCCCGAACTCGGCCGAATTCATCAGCGTGATCGCGGCCGAGCCGGACTGCGCGATGAAGGCGACTTTGCCCGGTCGGATCTTGCTCGAGGTCGTCGCCGGATAGAGGAACAGCCCGTCATTCAGGTTGATCAGGCCCATGCAGTTGGGGCCGTGGATGTTCATTCGGCTTGTGGTGGCAAGCGCGCGGAAGGCGGCCGACTCCTCGGCTGTGAAACCCGCAGCGAAGAAGATCGCGGATTTCACCCCGCGCGCCTCCAGCGCCCGCGCGGTCTCGGATGCGGCGGCGGCGGGTACCGAGGCGATGGCAAGATCGACGCCCTCCGGCAGCGCCTCGATCGAGGCGACGGCGGACAGGCCCTCGATCTCGCCGGCGCTCCGGTGCACCGGGATGATCCGGCTCTTGCAGTTGCGGCTCAGCAGATTGTCGATGACGGCGTTGCCCTGCGCCCGCTTGGTGGCGGACGCGCCGATCACGGCGATCGTCGCCGGCCGGATGAGAGACGTGACATCCCTGGTCATCGTGATTTCCTGATTCTCAGCATTTGAAAGTGGACGGACTCGAGGCGCCGGGTTCAGTCGCTTTCGAAGAAGCGCTTGGCGTTGTGGTAGAACCACTTCTCCAGCACCTTTTCCTTCAGCGGAAGCTGGCAATACTCCTCTATAAGCTCCTCGTAGGGGCAGTCGAAAAGATAGCGCGACATCCCGATCATGATCTTGTCCTGCAGGCGGCTGTTGCCGAACTGCATGAACATCTCCCAGCCGGCGCCGGGCTTGGCGAAATAGCGCGGCCGGTGGGCGGAGGTGTCGCAATAGAGGTTCGGATGGCGGGCGAGCAGGCCGACCATGTCGGGCACCCAGGGCCAGCCGCCGAGGCCTGCGACGATCTTCAGCTCCGGGAAATCGACCGCGACCTGGTCGAGATGGCGCGGATGGCCGAGATCGTAGGGCCGGTCGGTCGCGTAGTTCATCGTGCTGTAGATCTTCACCGGCACGTTCAGCTCGACGCATTTGGCATAGAGCGGGTAGTAGCGCCGGTCGCTCGCCGGCAGGCAATTGGTGAGCGAGGTGACGCGGAAGCCGTTGGCGCCGTCCTCCCTGATCAGCCGCTCCAGCTCGCGCACGCCGCGCATGCCGTCCATCGGGTCGATCAGGGCGAACATCCGGAAACGGCCCGGATATTTCCGGTGGATCTCGCCGATCTCGCTGTTCAGCATGTTGCACATGAAGCCGTATTCGACGCCCGCGCGGTCCATGTCGGCGATGATCGAGGCGAATTTCTGCTCGCGCTCCTCCGGCGTGTAGGAGCGTGTCGCCGAGCCCTTGGAGCCGCCGCCGAAGACGGTGCCGTAATTATCGAAACCGTAACCCTCGGGCCGCTCCAGCGGCTCTCCCATCGGGGTTCCGGGACGGCCGCGGCCGATCTCCTGGGCCTGCAGGGCCTCTTCGGAAAGCGGGGCTTCGATTTCCATGTCGATGATGGGGCGCATTTTCTTCCCTTCTGACGTTCTCGAAGGGGCTGTCCCGGACAACCTGCGGAGAGGTTGTCCGGGACAGCCCCGTGAGCTTCTTGTTTTTCTCGGACCCGGTTTTGAGAGGCCGGTCTGGAGTTGCGCGGGTGCGCGGCGGGCCGGTTTCAGTATCCGGATATCCATCGAGCGCGGCGAGCGAATTCATGCTCACCTGTTACATCCGGCGCCTGATGCGTCTACGATTCCACATAATGGCAGCAAGAGGTGAGCGATGAGGATCGTGGTGGCGCTCGGAGGCAATGCCCTGCTGCGGCGGGGGCAGGTCATGTCCGAAGCAAACCAGCGCGAGAACGTGCGGCGCGCTGCCGCCGCGCTGGCACCGCTCGCGGGAGGGCACGAGTTGGTGATCACCCACGGGAACGGGCCGCAGGTCGGGTTGCTCGCGCTCCAGGGCGCTTCCTCGGGGCCGGACGAAGCCTATCCGCTCGACGTGCTCGGTGCCGAGACCGACGGCATGATCGGTTACATGATCGAGCGGGAGATGAGAAATCTCCTGCCGCAGGAGGTGCCGCTCGCGACCCTTCTGACCATGATCGAGGTCGATGCGGGCGATCCGGCTTTTCGGGAGCCGACGAAATTCATCGGGCCGGTTTATCCGGAGGAGGAGGCCCGCAGGCTCGCCGGGGAGAACGGCTGGTTGATCAAGCAGGACGGCGCAAATTGGCGCCGGGTGGTTGCCTCGCCGCTGCCGGAGAGGATTGTCGATCTGCAGCCGGTCCGCTGGCTCGTGGAGAAAGGCACCATCGTCATCTGCGCCGGGGGAGGCGGGATCCCGACGGCTCGCGACGAAAGCGGCAAGCTGCAGGGCATCGAGGCGGTGATCGACAAGGATCTGGCGAGCGAGCTCCTCGCCCGCGAGCTCGATGCGGATCTCTATCTCATGGCGACGGACGTGGACGCGGTCTATGCCGGTTGGGGAACGCCGGCGCAGAGAGCGATCCGGTGCGCGACGCCGGACGCGATCCGGGCGTTCGAGTTCCCCGCAGGCTCGATGGGGCCGAAGGTTCAAGCCGCGTGCCTGTTCGCCGAAAGAAGCGGCCGGAAAGCGGTAATCGGTTCGCTGTCGGATCTGCCGGGGATCCTCGCCGGTACCGCCGGAACCACGGTGAGCGCCTCTGTCTCCGGACTGGATTGGCACTGACCGTTTCGGCGCAAACTTCCCGAGCCTGCATCTGAAATCCCGTCCCGCATCGTGGGAGAGTCGGCCCGGTGGCCGCAAACGAGGCTCCCGTGATGTTAGGCTCTCCGCAAAGGGAGGTTGTGCGATGAGCCATGAGAAGATCATCCGGAGCGACGGGAAGGTTTCCCGCATCTGGTCCGAGAACGCCGAGAGCTACGACGCCTGGGCGGACAGTTACGACCGGGAACTGGCGGATTGGGGCTATGAGGCGCCGGAACGGGCCGCGGATCTGCTGCAGGAACATCTCGAAGAATTCGAGACCGCGCGCATCCTCGATTGCGGGTGCGGTACAGGCATGACGGGCGCGGCCTTGCGGAAGGCCGGCGCAGGCGGCGAAATGATCGGGTTCGATGCGTCGAGAGACAGTCTTGAAGCGGCAGAGAAGAAGAGGGTCTATGACCGGCTCGACTTTGCCGATCTCAACAAGCGGCTGGCGCTTGAGGACGCAAGCGTCGACGGTATTCTCTGCATTGGGGTTCTGACCTATCTCGAAGAGGAGCCGATCTTCAGGGAATGGCTGCGTGTTCTCCGGCCGGGCGGCGTTGTCGTGTTCACCAGCCGGGACGATTTCTGGGAGACCAGAGGCATCGCCGACATTCTCGCGCGCTTGGAAGCGTCCGGACACTGGACCGAGTGCCATGTCTCCCCGCCGATGCCGTATTTGCCAGGCAACCCGGATTTCGCCGACAAGGTCAGGGCGATCTACGGCGTCTACATGAAATCAGCGGACTGAAGACCGAACCTGACGTTTCGACGAAGACTCGGAAGAGATCGTGCCTCTCTCTTGGCGCGGGAAGAACATGCTCTAGGTCTATGCGGCCGGAGTTCTCGGACGGGGAGAAGGACAGATTTCGGATCTGACGTCATTTAGGGACGGGCTGACATCCGTTCTAATCGGTGCGTCAGGCGGTATAGGGACGGCTGTTCAGTCGTTGCTGGAGCAAAACGCCCGCGTCCGGCGGATATACGCAACCAGCCGCGTGCCGGACGGGCGGCATGCCGGGAAGACCATACCGCTGGCGCTTGATCTCAATGACGAGCCGTCAATCGAGCGGCTCGCGGAACGGATCCGCGCCGATGGCATGGCTCCGGACCTGGTGTTCATCGCCTCGGGCATCCTGCACCGCGAGCCGTCGATCAGGCCCGAGAAGTCCTGGCGCGCCATCGACGCCGAAGCGATGGAAGAGGTTTTCCGCATCAACACGATTGGCCCAGCGCTGATCGGTAAACATCTCTTGCCGATGATGCCGAAAACCGGGAAATCCGTCTTTGCCGCGATTTCTGCGCGCGTGGGAAGCATCGGCGATAACCGTCTCGGCGGCTGGCATGCCTACAGAGCCTCGAAAGCGGCTCTCAATATGATCCTTCGGGGATTCTCGATCGAACTTGCCCGTAGGGCTCCGGACGCCGTTTGTATCGGCCTGCATCCCGGGACCGTCGATACAGGATTGTCGAAGCCTTTTCAGGCGAATGTTCCGAAAGAGCGGCTTCTGACAGCGGAGCAATCCGCTGCCTGCTTGCTCGAGGTCATAGACTCGGTCACGCCTGCGGATAGCGGCGGAGTCTTCGGTTGGGACGGGAGCCGGATCCCTGAATAGGGTTCGGCTCAGTCCTCGCTGTCGTACTGGTAGATGTATGGCAGGAAAAGGCGCGCGATCGACGGATGCTTCAGGGCGAGATCGCGAATGTCGGTGTCGTCCGGCAGAGTCTCGAGATGCAGTCCGACATCGCTCATATCGACGACTTTGATCTTGAGGCTGGAAACCTCGTGCCCGATGTCGAGGAATGCTTCGCCGCGATAGGTGACGGGGACCGACGGGGTGAAAAGCAATCCGACCAGGGATACGTTAACGATCTCTCCCGGGACCTTCGTTCCGTCGGGAAGCGACAGCTCTCCGGCGACCCGGAAGACCACACGGTCGAAAGCGCGGCGCTCGTTGGCGCGCAGCTCGCGCATCCAGCCGGTTCTGACACCATCTTGGCTTGATTTGTCGCTCATGGCCGTTTCCTGTGCGAGTTGCTCAAACCAACTCGATCCCATTCTAAATTGATAACGCACCGGCACGGGGGTCGGGAAGAGACAATGCCGAACCTCCGGGCAAGGGATGCGGCAACCTGCGCAATTGTTTCGTGGGCAACGGCAGCCTATTTTAATTGGCAGACCCTGAAGGAGGGGCTGACATGCGTATCAAATCTCCGATGCTGCGTTTTCTCTTCGGTCATGGAATTATCGGCGGCGGCGCCGGAATTGCAATCGGGGCCGGGCTGCTGTTCTTCGACGTGGCCGGGCTTGCGACCCTCAGCATGAAGTCGGAGCCGGTCTGGCTCGGGCCGTTCCTTCTCTGCTTCTCCTTCTTCGCATCCTTCAGCGCACTCGCCATGGGGGCGGCCGTGATGAGTTTCGGCGGAGATGACGGCGATGACGACGGGGACGATACGACGACCCGTCATCGCCTGGTGCCCGCGCCCGATTTGTCGGGCGAAGTGGCCGAGGCGAAGCTCAGGATCTCTAAATAACCTGAGGGTCAGCGCGGCAGAACCGCTTCGACGGCACGGGTGAGCTTGTCCGCCGAAGGCGCAGTTGTCGACGCAAACCAGTCTATTGCGCGTCCATCCGGACCGATCAGGATCTTGTAGAAATTCCATCTTGGTTTCGACATTGGGCCGAGCTCCTCAGCCGCCCAACGGTAGAACGGGTGCGCGCCGTCGCCGGAAACCACCTGCTTCTCTGTCATGGGGAAGTCGATGGCGAAATTCACCTCGCAGAATTCCTTGATCTCGGCTTCCGTCCCGGGCTCCTGAGAACCGAAATCGTTGGACGGAACGCCCAGCACCACGAGCCCGCGATCGCGGTATTTCTGCCACAGCTCCTGCAGGCCTGAATATTGCTTCGTGAAGCCGCAGAAGGAAGCGGTGTTCACGACCAGCACCGCCTTGCCCTCGTAGGTCTTCATCGGCAGCGGCCCGCCGTCGATGGAGACGAAGGAAAAGTCATGGGCGCTCGTCGCCGCCGCGTTTCCCGGCGTCGTCATGAACAGCAGCGCGGCGAAGGCGCCGGCGCGAAGGATGATGCGGGCGAGTAGCATGGCAAGGACCTCCAGACGTTCCTTCTACGCAGCGCCTGCTGCGGCGGATCTGCGCAGGGACGGCTCATGTGTTCAGCAGCAGGACGAAGATGCCGGCGACCACGAGACCTATGCCGGCAAGCTCCATGCGGCTGCTTTTCTCCTTGAAGATGAAATAGGAGGCCGCGAAGGTGAAAACGAGCTCGATCTGTCCGAGCGCGCGGACATAGGCCGCATTCTGGATCGTCATCGCGGTAAACCAGCAGGCAGATGCGGCCATACCGCTGAGACCGACGACGGCGGCGACCTTCCAGTTCCGCAGCACGGCAGTAATCTGACCGGGTTCGCGGGAGCGCATGTAGATCGCCATCGCCACGGTCTGCATGATGGTCACGCAGGCGAGCGTGAAGCCGGCCTGGATCAGGAACCCCTCGCCGCCGAGGGAAAGCGAGGCGGCGCGGTAGGACACCGCCGAAACGCCGAAACAGGCGCCGGAGGCGAGTCCGATCAGGGCTGGCTTGCTGGTGAGCGAGAGGACGATCCCCCTGATCCCGGCGGCCTGCTTGGCAGCCGAGATCGCCAGTACGCCGACGAAACTGATCATGATGGCGACCATGGCGCCCGCGGTCAGCGGATCGCCGAGGATGACGATGCCGAACACCGCCGCCTGTACCGTCTCGGTCTTCGAGTAGGTCGTCCCGACGGCGAAATTACGGAAGGCGAAGAGATAGACCAGCAGCGCCGTGGCCGCGATCTGGGTCGCGCCGCCGAGCGCGGCATAGGCGAAGAAGAGGGGATGCGGATCCGGCATCTCCAGTCCGACGAAATCGTGCAGGAACCAGACATAGAGCCAGGCCGGCAGGACCGCGTAGAAGAAGCGCACGAAGGTCGCGCCGGAGGTGCTGAGCTTCGAGGTCAGATGCTTCTGCAGGGCCGAGCGCAAATTCTGGCAGAAGGCCGCCGCGATGGTGATCGGGATCCAGAGTTCGATCATTGATATTGCCTTTAAATCAGATTATTACGCGGCGTTCTTAAAGTGATGAGCGGCGGATGTGGCAGTCCGGACGCTTGAGGATGTCGGGCTGCAGGCTGAGGCCGTGGCCCGCGCCTTCCGGAGCACGGATCTCGCCGTTGGCGACCGGCGGAAGCTGGGTCACAAGGGTGCCATACCAGCCGTAATAGAAGGCGCGCACCATCTCCTGGATGAAGCAGTTATGCGTGTTCAGCGCGAGATGGGTGGAGGTCGCCAGAACCACCGGACCGGTGCAGTCGTGGAAGGCGACAGGCACGTGCCAGGCATCCGCCATCGCGGCCATCTTTCGCGCCTCGGAGACGCCTCCGCCCCAGGCGATATCGGTGATGATCAGGCCGAGGGACTCCATCTCGAGCAACTGCCGGTAATCCGCCCGGCTGCCGCGCGTCTCGCCGACCGCGATGGGCGCGGCGGTGGCACGCGCAACCTCGTCGAGGCTGGAGAGATTGTCCATGAAGACCGGATCCTCGACCCAGAGCGGCTCGATGCTCTCCAGCGCACGGCACACCTTGATCGCGGTCGGCCGGTCCCAGAGCGAGTGCAGTTCGGCCATGATGTCCATCTTGTCGCCGTGCTTCTCGCGGATCTTCTCGAACGGGGCCATGGCGGTCGCGAGGTCGCCGGGAGAAATGTGATGGCCGCTCGTGGCCTCCGCCGCATAGTCGAACGGCCAGATCTTCATCGCCGTGATGCCCATGTCGAGCAGGCTCGAGGCCAACTCGTCTGCGCGGTTCAGGAAGGCGTCGAGATCCTCGTATCCGTCGCTCGAGGCATCGAGGCCGAAATTGTCCGTGCCCTGGGTCGGCCGGTTCTGCACATAGCGGGTTCCGGCGCAGGTATTGTAGACGCGGATACTGTCGCGCACGGCGCCGCCGAGCGCCTGATGCAACGGCATGTCCTTCGACTTGGCGAAGAGATCCCAGAGCGCGATATCGACCGCGGAACGGCCGCGCATCTCCGCACCGGCCCCGCTGAAGCCGACATAGCCGGTCAGGCTGCGCTGATGCTGCTCGATGCGGTGCGGATCCTTGCCGAGCAGGTAGGGCGCGATGATGTCGTGGATATGCGCTTCCGCCG
The DNA here is from genome assembly GCF_017640745.1 of Nisaea sp. Taxonomy (GTDB): domain Bacteria; phylum Pseudomonadota; class Alphaproteobacteria; order Thalassobaculales; family Thalassobaculaceae; genus Nisaea. The sequence goes on from NZ_JAEPQA010000030.1 coordinate 15,607, forward strand.
CGCCGGGCCCGTAGAAAGTTTCACCGAGCCCGTCCGAACCGTCGTCCGCGATCACGCGGACCCAGAGCAGGTTCGGAAATTCCTCGACGCGAATGGTTTCGATTGCGGAGACTTTTGCCGCCATTGTTTCCCCCCTCGGCAGAAAACCGATGGAGGGATTGTGGAGCGAACTGCGTCCGCGCACCAGACGGCGCAGGGAACAAGCCAGATGGTGCTAGAGCACAAATCCAAGGCCGACGCGCAGGACTTTCAGGGCGACACCTATGGCTTCGCGTTTCGCGGCGTCCGAAGCGGCGGACTTCGCAGCCTCGATCTGCTGGTCGATTTCCCGGAGATCCGGCAATTTGATCGCGTTCAGACGCTTCAGAATGTCCTGGTTCGAGGCACCGTCGATATCGTTCTGCAGATTGCGGATCTCGATCCTGAGCAAAGCGCGCTCGGGACCGGTCAGACGGTCCGCCTCGTTCATCAAAGCCGTAATTTTTGCGTTCAGGTCTTCGATGTTCATGTCGGATCTCCGTCCGTGGAGGGTCAAGCGCTCGGCAGATCGCCGAGGAGGCGTTTCAGGGTTTCCGTCGTACCGGAGAGCCGGGGCACTGTGTCGGAGACGGACTCGAGCAGATACCCGACATTCGGATGCTTCAATAGATTCTGCACCACGCTCTCGCCGGCATCCTTGGATTGGAGGAAGGCATCGAGCGCGATCTGTACGTCCTTCATCTTGGCGATGTAGCTGTTCAATTCTCCGATCTTCACCTTGATCTCGTCGATGGTCGCTTGCAGCTTGGCGATGTTCTGCTGCTCGTTCTCCTTGGCGCTTTCGAGACCTTTCAGCAGATCGTTGACGACAGTCGGATCGAGCCGCCCCTGTCCCCGCGGCGGACTGAGGGCGTCGCGCACGTCGAGCCTGCTGGAGACGGTGCGGGCCTTGATCCGGGTTTCGGCGTCCCGCTTGATCCGTTCGGCGGCGATGAGGAGGGCATCAGACTGCGCGCGCACGGCGTCGATCGCCGTGTTGAAATACGCGATCTGGGCGGTGGACAGCTCTTTGACCTGCGGCGGTGTGGTGCAGGCGGAGAGGACGAGGAGGGCTGTGAAAAGGAAAACGGCAGTCAGACGTCTCATGGCGCTCTCGATCGGGGGACTACGGGCGGGGCTGTAGTCCTGACGTTCGAGAGGCGCCTAACGTGAGCGGGAAATCACCGGAGACCGGCGATCAGTCGTAGCTGCGGGCGTCCTCGATGACCTTGCCGTCATTGGCGAGGCTGCCTGCCGCGACCAGTTCGACCGCGCCGCGCAGCTTGGTCACGGACTGCAGAGTCGCCGCAACGGCCTTGGCCAGGCCGTCGTTCTGTTCCGTGCTCTCGCAATGCAGGGTCATGACGTCTTCACCGGTCCGTCCGGTGACGACAAGCCGGGCTTTTGCGATCTCGGGATGGCGTTTGACGACTTCCGCCACCTGTCCCGGATGCACGAACATGCCTTTCACCTTCGTGGTCTGGTCGGCACGGCCCATCCAGCCCTTGATGCGCTGGTTGGTGCGCCCGCAGGGGCTTGTGCCGGCAAGCACGGCCGACATGTCGCCGGTGCCGAAACGGATCAGCGGATAATTCGGGTTGAGGGTGGTGACCACGATCTCGCCGACCTCGCCCTCGGGGACCGGATCGCCGGTTCCCGGACGCACGATCTCCACGATGACGCCTTCGTCGATGATCATGCCTTCAAGCGCCTGGCTCTCATAGGCGACGAGCCCGAGGTCCGCGGTGCCGTAGCATTGCAGCACGTCGCAGCCGAGTTCCGAGAGTTCCTTGCGCAGGCTCGGCGGCAGGGCTTCTCCGCCGACCAGGCCTTTCTTCATGCTGCCGACATCCGCGCCCGTCTCGCGCGCCTTTTCGAGGATGATCTTGAGGAAGCTCGGCGTGCCGGCATAACCGTTCGGCCTGAGGTCAACCGCTGCCTGGACCTGCATCTCCGTGTTGCCGACGCCGCCGGGAAAGACCGCGCAGCCGATCGCGCGTGCCGCGCTGTCGACCATCATCCCGGCAGGGGTCAGGTGGTAGGAGAAGCAGTTATGAACGATGTCGCCCTTGCGGAAGCCAGCGGCGAAGAGCGTGCGGGCGAAGCGCCAGGGATCGGCCTCAAGCCCTTCGGCATCGTAGATCGGGCCCGGCGACATGTAGAGGCGTCCGAGCGCATTCGGAGCGACGGCGTTCAGACCGCCAAGAGGCGGGGTCTTCTTCTGCAGATCCAGGAGATCGCCCTTGCGGGTCACTGGAAGGGCCGCAAGTGAATCACGGGAGGTGACGGCACCCGGATCGGTCTCGGCAAGGAGCGTCCCGTAGTAGCTGCTCTTCGCCTTGGCATGCGCCACCTGCTTCGAAAGCGCGACCATCAGCGCGCTTTCGCGCTCGTCCATGCTGCGCGTTTCGAGCCCGTCGTAGAATTCGCCGCTCATCGGGTGCCGATCCCAGTTGATTGGATTTGAATGCCGGTTTGCTCAGCCGAGCCAGCGCTTGCGGCGACGATAGTGTTTCACGTCGCGGAAGCTCTTCCGTCCGCTCGAGCTGAGGCCGAGATAGAATTCCTTCACGTCCTCGTTGGAGCGCAGCATCTCCGCGTCGCCTTCCATCACCACACGGCCGCTCTCGAGGATGTAGCCGTATTTGGCATAGCGCAGCGCCACATTGGTGTTCTGCTCCGCCAGAAGAATGGAGACGCCTTCCTGCTCGTTGATCTTCTTTACGATCTCGAAAATCTGCTCGACCAGCTGCGGCGCCAGACCCATCGAGGGTTCGTCCAGCAGGATGGTTTTTGGCCGGCTCATCAGCGCGCGCCCGATGGCGACCATCTGCTGCTCGCCGCCGGACGTGTAGCCGGCGAGGCTGCTGCGGCGTTCGCGCAGGCGCGGGAAATAGCTGTAGACCATCTCGAGATCCTGGGCGATGCCCACCCTGTCGCCGCCGCGCGTGAAAGCGCCGGTCAGCAGGTTTTCCTCGACGGTCAGATGCTCGAAACAGTGGCGGCCTTCCATCACCTGGATGACGCCCTTCTCGACGAGCTGGTGCGGGGTCATGGACTGGATCGCCTGACCCTCGAAATCGATCGTGCCTTTCGTGACCTCGCCGCGTTCGGACTTCAGCAGGTTCGAAATGGCTTTCAAGGTAGTGGTCTTGCCGGCGCCGTTGCCGCCGAGCAGGGCGACAATGCCGCCGCGAGGCACTTCGAGCGAGACGCCTTTCAGGACCAGAATGACGTGGTCGTAGATGACCTCGATGTTGTTGACGCGAAGGATCGGCGTTTCCGTCCCGGTTTCCTGTTCGACAGCGCTCACGTCTCATGCCTCCAACTGGGGAAGAACGGCGCCGGAGTCCCGGCGCCGTTCACGGTTAGGTCTGTCAGTTGCACTGACGCGGCGTAATATTATTTTCCGCCGCGAAAGCTGCCGAATCTTCTGACACCAATTCATTCACCAGATCGCGCATCGGCTCGATCCAGTCGGACACCACGGTCCATTTGCCGGTATCAGGATCCCACTGTTGCACGGCGATTTTCCCGTTGCCCTCGTGGTTCTCGCAAGTGATCTCGATCGGCGGCATGAAGCCCTCGAGGTCGAGGCGTTTGAAAGCGGCGTCGTCGAGCTTGATGGCCTCGAAGCCGTCTCGCACGTGTTCACCCCGAATGTCGGTCGTGCCGTGGATCTTGATGGCGTTGCGGATCGCTTCCGCGGTCAGGACCGCTTCCAGAAGACCGCGGTTGTACAGAACCTCGCCGATGCGGGATTCCTCGCCGGCGCCCTTGCCCTTTGCGTAAAGGTGTTTGCGGATCTCCTCAAGCGCACCGAAATTCGAGCCGGGCGCGTGCATCGTTCCCGCGAGATAGCCTTTCGCGGCCGGGCCCGAAGGAGCAACGTCATTCTCGGAACCGGACCACCAGACACCAATGAACTTGTCCATCGGGAACCGGATCGCGGCGGCCTCCTTGATGGCGACCTGGTTCATCACGCCCCAGCCCCACATCAGGAGCCAGTCCGGCTTGCCGCGGCGCACCTGCAGCCAGGTGGCCTTCTGTTCCTGACCCGGATGATCGACCGGGAGCAGCATCAACTCGAAGCCATGTTTCGCGGCGAGCGTTTCGAGCGTCTTGATGGGCTCCTTGCCGTAGGCGGAGTTGTGGTAGACGAGGGCGATCTTCTTGCCCTTCAGGTTCTCCATCCCGCCTTCCTGCTGGGCGATATACTTAATAAACACGGTCGCCTGCGACCAGTAGGTGCCCGGCGGATTAAAGATATACGGGAACACTTTGCCATTGGCGGCGGAGGTCCGGCCGTAGCCGAGCGTGAGCAGAGGAATCTTGTCCTCTGTGGTTTTCGGGATCAACGCATAGGTGGCGCCGGTTGAACGCGGGTTGATCGCAAGTGCGCCGGATTGGCCTTCGTTCTTGGTGTTCTCGTAGCACTCGACGGCTTGCTTGGTATTGTAGGCGGTCTCGCACTCCAGCACGTTGACCTTGATCCCCTCGATGCCGCCGTCGCGCTCGTTCAGCATGTTGAAATAGTCGAGGAACCCGTTGGCCACCGGGATGCCGTTCGGAGCATAGGCTCCGGTGCGGTACACGAGGCTCGGGACCGTAAAGGCGTCGTACTTCGCCTGCGCGCTCGGAACATCGGCCGTGCTGGCGAACAGCCCGGCCACCCCAAGGGCTAATGCGAGTCTGGTTAATTTCATTTGTTGCCTCCCGTTTTGAGGCCGCGCCATTCGCAGCCCGTATTGTGATCGTTCGGACGGACGCGAATGCGTCCGGTCCGCTGGCGGATTCCCGTTAATACGGGAATGGCCACAGGCGGAGCTTCTCCTTGGTGATCTGCCACATGCGTGCCAGACCGTGCGGCTCCTTGATAAGAAAGAAGATGATCAGGCTGCCGACCAGCATGATTTCGATATGCTTGGCGGTGTCGACGGCCATTCCGGCGCCGTCCACCAGCACGACCTTGAGGCCGACCGGCATCAGCGCCATGAAGGCGGCCCCGAGATAGGCGCCGAGCACACTGCCTAGGCCGCCGATGATGATGGCGAAGAGGACAAAGAAAGATTGCAGGATATCGAAGGCTTCTGTCGCTTCGACCGTGCCGAGCCAGATGTGGAAGATCAGTGCACCTCCGATGCCGATGTAGAAAGAGGAAACGGCGAAAGCGGAGAGTTTGGTCTTCAGCGGCTTGATACCGAGCAGTTCGGCGGCGATGTCCATGTCGCGGATCGACATCCAGCTCCGGCCGATGCGGCCGCGCACAAGGTTGAGGGCGATCCAGGTAAAGACGATCAGGAAGCCGAGCACGAAGAGGTATTGGGCGGTCGGAGACGCCTGAGGCCCGGAGACGAGGAAGCCGAACATCTCGCGCGGCGGCGCGGTGATCTGGCTCATCTCGTAATTGTAAAACCACGGAACCTTGTTGAACATCCAGATCAGGAAGAACTGCGCGGCCAGGGTCGCGACGGCGAGGTAGAAGCCCTTGATCCGGAGGCTCGGCAGACCGAACAGTACGCCGACCGCGGCCGTACAGCCTCCGGAGAGCAGGATCACAAAGACCAGGTTCATCTCAGGGAAGGCGGTGCAGAGCTTGTAGGAGCTGTACGCGCCAACCGCCATGAACCCGCCGGTGCCGAGCGAGATCTGCCCGCAATAGCCGACCAGGATATTCAGGCCGAGCGCAATGAACGAATAGACCATGAAGGGTAGAAGGATCGCCTTCGACCAATAGTCATTGATCACGAACGGAATCACGGCGAGCGCGACCGTCAGGATCACACCAAGCAGGATCTTGTCCTGGAAAATCGGGAACAGCTGCTGGTCAGCGGCATAGTTCCGTTTGAACTGGCCTGTCTCGCGATACAGCATCGCCTTACACCCTTTCGATAATCTTGTCGCCGAACAGCCCCTGTGGCCTGAACATCAGGAACACGAGCGCCAGCATGAAGGCGAACCAGTTCTCAACAGCGCCGCCATGGACGCTGTACCAGAAGACTTCGACGATCTTCTCGCCGACGCCGATGATCAGGCCGCCGATGATGGCGCCCGGGATCGAGGTGAAGCCGCCGAGGATCAGCACGGGCAGGGCCTTCAGCGCGATCAGCGAGAGGCTGAACTGAACGCCGGACTTGCTGCCCCACATGATGCCGGCGACCAGCGCGACGATGCCTGCGACGGACCAGACGATGACCCAGATCTGCTGCAGCGAGATACCCACGGAGAGGGCGGCCTGGTGATCGTCCGCCACGGCGCGGAGCGCGCGGCCAATGCGGGTCTTGGTGAAGAACACCGCGAGCACGGCGACGAGCGACCCGGCGGCGATCGCCGCGGTCACGTCTAGCTGCTCGATGAAGACGCCGTTGATGTCCCAGACGTCGGTCGGCAGTCCGATATCGAGCACTTTCACGTCGCTGCCCCAGAGCAGGTCGCCTGCACCTTCGAGCACGTAGGAGAGGCCGAGGGTTGCCATGAAGAGGATGATGAGTTCCTGGTTCACCAGCGGTCTGAGAACGAGGCGTTCGATGATCAGCGCCAGCAGGATCATCACGACAATCGTTGCCGCTATTGCCAGGATAACGATCAGCGCTTTCGGCATGCCGGACGGTTCGAGTAGTTCCATCAGACCCGTCAGTGTCAGCGCTGCGAACAGCGCCATCACGCCCTGGGCGAAGTTGAAGACGCCGGAGGCCTTGAAGATCAGCACGAAGCCGAGGGCGACGAGCGAATAGAGCACGCCGGCCATCAGGCCCTTGACCAGGGTCTCGATGAAGAAAGCCGGTTCCATGACCATGTCGGCGAACGGCTGAATCAGAAGTGCATGGAGGAATTCCACGGGGTGTTCTCCTTTAACTCAGCACGTCAGTCGTGGCTGACGCCGAGATAGGCGTCGATGACATCTTGGTTCGCTCGTACTTCGTCCGGCGTGCCGTCGGCGATCTTGCTGCCGTAATCCAGCACGACGACGCGGTCGGAGAGGTCCATCACCACGCCCATGTCGTGTTCGATCAGGATCACGGTGGTGCCGAACTCCTCGTTCACGTCGATGATGAAGCGGGACATGTCCTCCTTCTCCTCGACGTTCATGCCGGCCATCGGCTCGTCGAGCAGGAGGATTTTCGGATCCATCGCCAGCGCGCGTCCGAGTTCGACCCGCTTCTGCAACCCGTAGGGCAGGCGGCCGACCGGGGTTCGGCGCAGCGCGGCGATCTCAAGGAAGTCGATCACCCGCTCGACATGCGCGCGGTTCTCGAGCTCCTCCTTCTGGGCCGGGCCGAAATAGAGGCACTGCCAGAAAAAGTTCCTCTTCATTTTCAGCATGCGCCCGGTCATCAGGTTGTCGAGCGTGCTCATGCCGCGGAAGAGCGCAATGTTCTGGAAGGTGCGGGCGATCCCGTTCGATGCCGCGAAATAGGGATCCATCGCCGGGAAGGACTGGCCGGCGAAATTGATCTTGCCCGAGCGCGGCTTGTAGAAGCCGTTCAGGACGTTGAGCATCGAGGACTTGCCGGCGCCGTTCGGACCGATGATGGCGCGGATCTCACCTTCCCGCACATCGAAACTGACGTCGTTGATGGCGGTGACGCCGCCGAACTTCACCACGATGTTCTCGACGCTGAGGATCGGACCGCCGATGGTTCGCGTATCCGCGTAGCCGGAGGGCGCTGCGCTCTCTCCGGACTCTAGGGTCTGTGCTTCTGCCACGGGTCAGCCTGCCTTTTTCAACGCCGGCGCTGCGGCGCCGTCCACTTCCATGATTTTCATCGACGCCTGGATGTTGCCCTTGCGGCCATCCTCAAACGTCACCTCGGAGTTCATCTCCGCCCGGTCTCCGTCGCCGTAGAGCGCTTCGATGATCGGACCGTAGCGCTCGGCGATCACGCTGCGGCGGACCTTGCGGGTCCGGGTGAGCTCGCCGTCATCGGCATCCAGCTCTTTGTAAAGAAGCAGGAATTTCCGGATTTTCTGGGTCTCCGGAAGGCTCTCGTTCACATGCGCGATCTCGCCTCGGATGAGCTCATAGATCTCCGGCCGGTCCGAGAGGTTCGTGTAGGAGGTGAAGGGGATGCGCGCTTTCTCTGCCCATTTCGAGACGATGGAGAAGCGCACGCAGATGATGGCCGTCAGATAGTCCTGACCGGCCCCGAGGATCACCGCTTCGCCGATATAGGGCGAGAACTTCAGCTTGTTCTCGATATATTGCGGCGAGAACTTGGTGCCGGTGCGGGTCTGGGCGATGTCCTTCACCCGGTCGATCACCGTCAGGCGGCCCTTGTCGTCGAAGAAGCCGGCATCGCCAGTATGCATCCAGCCGTCCTTCATGTCCGCTTTCGTCGCCTCGGCATTCTTGTAGAAACCTCGGAACATATTCGGATGTCTGGTCACGATCTCGCCGACGCCGTCCGTATCGGCATCTATGATCTTCACCTCGCAGCCCTCGAACGGCACGCCGACCGTGTCGACGTCGATCTCCTTGCCGTCCTGCAGCGTGTAGGCGCCGAGCAGTTCGGTCTGTCCGTAGAGCTGTTTCAGCGGCACGCCCATGGCGAGGAAGAGCTTGAAGGTCTCGGGACCCATCGCCGCGCCGCCGGTTGCTGCCGAGCGCACGTTGGAGAAGCCGAGCCGGTCACGCAACGCGCCGAACAGCATGGTGTCGGCCAGCCACGAACGGCTTCCTTGCTCGACCGCTTCGGTGCCGAGCGCGACGCCCTTCTCGAAGATCCACTGGGTCAGCGGCCCGGCATCCATCACCCGGGCGCGCATGTCGGCGGCGATCTGCTCCAGCACGCGCGGCGCCAGAAGGAGGAAGGTCGGGCCGATCTCACGCATGTCCTGCATCGCGGTTTCCTCGTTTTCGGGGAAACTCACCTTCATGCGGGAATTGAGGCCGAAGCCGAGGGTATAGACCTGCTCCATGATCCAGGGCATGGGCAGCACGGAGACGTATTCGTCCGTCGAGTCCTTCGGGTCGTGCTTCAGGTAGAGCTGGGTGTGACGCACGAAATTGCCGTGCGGCAGCTCCGCCAGTTTCGGGTTGGAGGTGGTGCCGGAGGTCGTGCAGAGGATTGCGACATCCTCGCCGGTCACCGCGTCGACCAGCTGGTCGTAGAGTTCCGGCGACTTCGCGTGGATCTCCGCGCCGCGAGTCACCAGGTCGTTGAAGGAGACGATGCGCGGATCGTCGAACTTCCGCATCCCGCGCTGGTCGGAATAGATGATCTTCTCAATCGAATCGGCCCGGTCGCCGAGCGCGAGGAACTTGTCGACCTGCTCCTGGTCCTCGGCATAGGCCATCTTCGCCTGGCTGTAGCCGGCGAGATAGGCGATCTCGTCCTCGAGCACGTCGCGGTAGAAGCCGATGGTCATCGCGCCGACGGACTGCGCGGCGAGCTCGGCGCAGATCCAGTCCACGTTGTTGTCGCCGATGATGGCGAAAACGTCGCCCTTCCGCAGGCCGGCCTCGTGCATCGCAAGGGCGAGGTTACGGACGCGTTCCTGGTAGTCGGCCCAGGTGAATTCGGTCCAGACCCCGTAATCCTTTTCGCGGAGGGCCACTTCTGTCGGATGACGTTCCGCATTGAAACGCAGCAGCTTCGGCAACGTGTCGTAGACCGAAGGATCCGGGTACTCGTACGCCATGTTCCATCCCTATTACGCGGTCCGGAAACCGGGCAGGGGCGAACAGTCTGAGATTTCGGATACACCCGGGCTCTTGCGAAGCAAGCGCCACCTCCCTGTCCGTCCCGGCCCGCAGCCCCCGCGTTTGCCGCGGATCGCCGTTTTCGAACCGATGTTGTTATCGGGATGCCGTCGTTGCGGCCCCCTTTGATTGGTGCCGATTTTTGGATGCGCTCGTGCCGAGGTCAACAAGATTATTTCTAATGTGGCAAATTGCGGAACGGGATTTCGCAAATCGGCAAGCCCGCAGAGACGCTTATTTGCAGCAGACGGGACTGGCACTCTTTCAAGGAATTTTCTATAAACGGGGCGCGCGGTCCGGAGCGCTCTCCGCCCGCGCCACAAAGACTAATGGGAGAGACCGGGCCGAGGCGCTCCTCGGGCGGCCGCCATCACCGATTCAATAGGAGATGACCGTGACTGCTGGCCAAGACAGTCTGAAAACCCGGCGTACGCTCAAAGCGGCCGGAAAGAGCTATGATTATTACAGCCTCGAAGCCTTCGCCGATGCCGGATATCCGGAGATTCGCAAGCTTCCCTACTCCCTGAAGGTGCTGCTCGAGAACCTGCTGCGCTACGAGGACGGACGCACGGTGACCGTGGACGACGTCAAGGCGCTCGCCCAGTGGGTCAAGGACAAGAAGTCCGACCGTGAAATCGCCTATCGCCCGGCCCGTGTCCTGATGCAGGACTTCACGGGCGTTCCGGCGGTGGTCGACCTCGCCGCGATGCGCGACGCCATGACGCAGCTCGGCGGCGACCCGGAGAAGATCAATCCGCTCTCTCCGGTCGACCTCGTGATCGATCACTCGGTCATGGTGGATGCCTTCGGCGGCCCCGATTCCTTCAAGAAGAACGTCGACCTCGAGTTCGAACGCAACGGCGAGCGCTACGAGTTCCTGCGCTGGGGCTCCAAGGCCTTCCGCAACTTCCGGGTCGTCCCGCCGGGAACCGGCATTTGCCACCAGGTGAACCTTGAGCATCTCGCCCAGACCGTCTGGACCAAGGACGAGGACGGCAAGACGATCGCCTACCCGGACACGCTGGTCGGCACCGACAGCCACACCACCATGGTGAACGGCATGGCCGTGCTCGGCTGGGGCGTCGGCGGCATCGAGGCGGAAGCGGCCATGCTCGGCCAGCCGGTCTCCATGCTGATCCCGGAAGTCGTCGGCTTCAAGCTGACCGGCAAGATGCCGGAAGGCGCGACCGCGACCGACCTGGTGCTCACCGTTGTGCAGATGCTGCGCAAGAAGGGCGTGGTCGGCAAGTTCGTCGAGTTCTACGGCCCGGGCCTGAACGAGCTGCCGCTCGCCGACCGTGCGACGATCGCCAACATGGCGCCGGAATACGGTGCCACCTGCGGCTTCTTCCCGGTCGACCAGGAATGCCTCAACTACCTCCGGCTGACCGGCCGCGAGGACGACCGCATCGCGCTGGTCGAGGAATATGCCAAGGCCCAGGGCATGTGGCGGGACGACAGCCAGGAGCTGGTCTTCACCGACACGCTCGAACTGGATCTCGGTACCGTCGTGCCATCGCTCGCCGGTCCGAAGCGTCCGCAGGACCGCGTTCTGCTGACCGAGGCTGCTCCCGAGTTCGCCAAGGCCTTCAAGGATCTCGCCGGCGGTGTCGCGCCGCGTGACATCCCGGTCGAGGGCGAGGATTACACGCTGTCCGACGGCGATGTCGTGATCGCGGCGATCACCTCCTGCACCAACACCTCCAACCCCTACGTGCTGATCGCGGCGGGTCTCGTCGCGCGCAACGCGGCGGCCAAGGGCCTGACTCGCAAGCCGTGGGTGAAGACCTCGCTCGCGCCGGGCTCCCAGGTCGTCACCGACTATCTGGAGAAGGCCGGCCTGCAGACCGAGCTCGACAAGCTCGGCTTCAACCTCGTCGGCTACGGCTGCACCACCTGCATCGGCAACTCCGGCCCGCTCGACCCGCATATCGCGGAGGCGGTGGAGAAGGGCGATCTGGTGGTCACCTCGGTGCTCTCCGGCAACCGGAACTTCGAGGGCCGCGTCAACCCGCACGTCAAGGCGAACTACCTCGCCTCGCCGCCGCTGGTCGTCGCCTACGCCATCGCCGGCAACCTGAACGTGGACCTCTACAAGGACCCGCTCGGCACCGATCCGGACGGCAACCCGGTGTTCCTGAAAGACATCTGGCCGACCAACCACGAGATCGCCGAGGTCGTGCACCAGAGCGTTTCCCGCGAGATGTTCCAGTCGCGCTATGCCAACGTCTTCGAGGGCACCAAGGAATGGCAGGCGGTGCAGACCACCGGCAGCCTGACCTACAACTGGAACGACGGCTCGACCTACGTCCAGAACCCGCCCTATTTCCAGGGCATGTCGATGGAGCCGGGCGAGCTGGCCGACATCACCGGCGCGCGCGAACTCGCGGTGCTCGGCGACTCGATCACCACCGACCACATCTCTCCGGCCGGTTCGATCAAGTCGGACAGCCCGGCGGGCGACTATCTGCGTGAACGCCAGGTCCGTCCCGTGGATTTCAATGCTTACGGCGCACGCCGCGGCAACCACGAGATCATGATGCGTGGCACCTTCGCCAACATCCGCCTGAAGAACGAGATGGGCGGCGGGCTGACCGGTGGTCTCACGGTGCATTATCCCTCCGGCGAGACGATGCCGATCTACGACGCGGCGATGCGTTACCAGAAGGAAGGCGTTCCGCTGGTCGTCGTCGGCGGCAAGGAATACGGCACCGGCTCCAGCCGCGACTGGGCGGCGAAGGGCACCCGTCTCCTCGGCGTCGGCGCCGTGATCGTCGAGAGCTTCGAGCGTATCCACCGCTCCAACCTCGTCGGCATGGGCGTGCTGCCGCTGCAGTTCAAGGACGGCCAGAACCGCGAGACGCTGGGTCTGAAGGGCACCGAGACCTTCGACATCACCGGCATCGCGGACGGCATCACGCCGCGCATGGACGTGCCCTGCAAGATCACCTACGCCGACGGTTCGGTGAAGGAGATCACGCTGCTCTGCCGCATCGATACCGCGGACGAGGTGGACTACTACCGCCACGGCGGCATCCTGCAGTACGTGCTGCGGAACATCGCCAGCGCGGCGTAAGCTCCACGCGGAACGTTCTATTTCTGATAGGGAAACGCCCGGCTTCGGCCGGGCGTTTTTCTTTGGAGACGACATCCAGGGGGCAGATTGGAGGCCGGTCAGGGAAGACTGCGCTCCATCTCGGCGACGGTCCGATCAAGCGCCGAGGCGAGGTCGGCGATCGCATCGCCGACCGCGTCCATGTCGCCATTGCGGATCAGCCGTTCGATTTCGGCGGCGGCGGCCGAGACCGCCATGGCGCCGAGATTGCCCGAGACACCTTTCAGGTTGTGGAGCAGGGCGCAGGCCTCGTCGAGCTTGCCGTCGCGGACCAGATCTCCGGTCTGCCGGGCGGCATCCCGGTTCCCGTCTATGAAGCGGTTCAGCAGCGGCGCGATGACCTCCTTCGGAACGCCGAGACGCCGGACCGTGGCCTCGACATCGTAGATGGAAGGGGCGTCCGCCTCGCTCCCGGTTCCGGCGTCGGGTTCGGCCGGAGGGCCGCTCGGAGCCTCCGGTGCGCGGCTGGGCGCGGCGGCATCCCGCATCACCGCGCCGATCGCCCGTGCCAGTTCGTCCCGGTCGATCGGCTTGGCGACGCAACCGTCCATGCCGATTTCGAAATAGGCGTCCCTGTTCTCGCTGACGACGTCGGCGGTGAGGGCGATGATCGGGATCCTGGCGTCGGGTTCCTCCCTGGAGCGGATGGCGCGCGTGGCATCCATCCCGGACATCACCGGCATTCGGATGTCCATGAGGATAAGGTCGTAGGTGCCGCGCTGCAGGGCGGCAACGGCTTCCTGCCCGTTCTCGACCATGTCGGCCGTGTGGCCGAAGCTCTTCAGGATCGATGAAATGATGGTGCGGTTCACCTCGTTGTCCTCGGCGACGAGGATGTGAAGCGGCGTGTTGGGGGGCGGTGTCGCCGCGGCTCCGGAATCGGCGTGCAGAGGCACTTCGTCAATGGTGGCGGTCTTGAAGGGCAGGGTGAACCAGAAGGTGCTGCCGCTGCCGGCGGCGCTCTCGACGCCGATTTCCCCACCCATCAGGTCGACCAGCCGCTTGCAGATCGACAGTCCGAGGCCGGTGCCCTGGTAGGTGCGCGAGATCGAGGTGTCGGCCTGCGTGAAGGCGTCGAACAGGGTGGCGAGAGCCTGTTCCGGAATGCCGATCCCGGTATCGCTGACGGTGAAGCGCAGCCGCGATCCGCTCTCGTCCAGGCCGCATCTGACGTCGACGCGGCCGGTGTCGGTGAACTTCACCGCGTTGCCGACCAGGTTGACAAGGATCTGGCGCAGCCGCATCGGGTCCGCCTTGACATATGGCGGCGTCCCGTCCTGGATCTCGTAGCTGATTTCGAGCCGCCCCTGTTTCTGCGCGGCAGATACTTCCCGGAACAGCCCGGCAACGTCCGAGACCACGGTTTCGGTCTCGAACGCGCGCGGCTCGAACTCCATCTTGCCGGCTTCGAGCTTCGAGATGTCCAGCACGTCGTTGATGATGCGGAGCAGCGACTGGGTGGCGGTCTTGATCTGCCGGACCTTGTCGGCGCTGGCCTCGGGGAGGTTGTCGTCCAGCAGCATGTCGGCGAAGCCCATCACGCCGGTCATGGGCGTGCGGATCTCGTGGCTCATGCTGGCGAGAAATTCGCCCTTGGCCTTTTCCGCGGATTCCGCCTGGACCCTGAGCTCGGCCTCCGTTTCTGCAAGTTCGACCAGTTCCGTCGCCTGCCGTTCGATACGGGCGTTTGCTTTCTGGGTCTGGTCGAGCTGCGCCTCGAGTTCGCGCCGGCTGCGTTCCAGCAGAAGCTCTGTCGCCTTGCGCCGGGTGATGTCGCTCTCGATGGCGATGAAGCGGAGCGGTTCGCCCTCCTCTTCGACCGGCTGGCAGAGGATGGAGACCCAGTACGGCGTGCCGTCCTTGCTGTAGTTGATGATCTCGACCTCGAAGCCCCGGCGCGCGGCGAGACGTCCGCGCATGTGCGCGACGGTTTCGGGATCGGTGTCCTTGCCCTGCAGGAAGTTCCCGGGTTTGCGGCCGAGGATCTCGCCCAGCTCGTAGCCGGTGACGTCCGTGAAGGCCTCGTTCACCCATTCGACGGCGCCGTTTGCATCGGTGATCACCACCGCGTTCGTCGTCCTGCGGGCGACCAGCGAGAGCATGGCGTCCTGCTTCTGCTGCTCGGCGAGGGCGCGGCGAAGCTGGGCGAACTGGTTCGCATAGTCCACCGAGAGACCGACGATCAGCGTGCTGGCGATGTTCTGTAGCAGCAGCACGATGCCGACCTTGTCGAGGATGGCGAGTCCGGTCGGCACGTCGACGCTGACGAAGAACGCGGGCAGGACGGCCAGTGTCCCGATACAGGCGAGGAGCGCGAGTGTCAGCGGGGTGAGGCGGAAGCCGTAGCGGCTGATCAGCAGGCCGGACGCGATCCCGAACAGGCCGTAGAGGGCGAAACCGACCGCTCCGCCCAGCGCGACGGGGCCGCCGACCAGATAGTAGCGTCCGGCGGCGCCGATGGCGGCCGCGACGATGCCGCCGACCGGTCCGGCAAAGACGCCGGCGAGAATCGCCGGACCGCTGCGCGGGTCGAAGGTCCCGCCGTGCGGCAGGGTGATCGGGCTCAACATCACGACGACGATGATCAGGCCGAACAGCAGACCCGAGATCAGGTCCCGCTGGATCCGCCCGATGCGCTCGAACGCGACCGTCTGCACATAGGCAACTCCGGCCGCGAGCATCATCAGGATGCCGAGATTCTTGAAGATATCCGGCAGCCAGCCGACCATGTCTTTTCCCGATTATCTCGCGGCGTTTCCGCCGCTTCGCCCACGCCGGAGAGAATAACCGTTCAACCCTTATCCAATGGTAAATTCACGCGTGAGCGGCTCTGGCAAACCCGTGCGGTTATGCCAATATCATCGCCGTCTGCCGCCTCTGGCGGGCAGGTGATGGGTGCAGCCGCCGTCAGGCCGTTCCGGCATCGGGCCGCTGCAGTTTTGGAGACAAGGATCATGGGCAAGGGCAACAACTGGCGCAGCAACAAGGAGGCCAAGAAGCCGAAGAAGGAGAAGGTGAAGGTCCTCGCGACCCATTTCTCCGGCGCGCCGAAGCCGCTCGCGTCCGCCGCGAAAAAGGACAAGTGACCGGGGGGCGGGATTTCGCCCGTCGGATACAAGAACGCCCGGCCCCGGCCGGGCGTTTCTCGTTGGGGGATGCCGCTCCGTTCTCGCAAAGCTCTGGACGTCATCCCGGCCGCAGAGCCGGGACCTTGTCGAACGTCGGGCCGGGTCCTTCGAAAGGTCCCGGATCAGGTCCGGGATGACGAAGAGGGGGAGAGCCGGGACCTTGTCGGACGTCGGGCCGGGTCCTTCGGAAGGTCCCGGATCAGGTCCGGGATGACGGTGCAGGGGAGAGCCGGGAAAAAAAAGGTCGTCACCCCGGCGGAGGCCGGGGCCCAGGGGATCGGGGGCGCCGCTCTATGCTCCCTGGGTCCCGGCCTGCGCCGGGATGACGATGGGGGAGGGCGAAAACCCTACCCCTCGATCAGCTCCGTCAGCTCGAATTTCGTCACGTCCACCAGCCCGAGATCGCTGATCCGGAGCTCCGGGATCACCGGAAGCGCGAGCAGGGAGTGCTGCATGTAGGCGTTGTTGAGCCGGCAGCCGCATTGCTCCATCGCCTCGACCATGCGCTGCGCCTTGGCCGCGACCTCGGCCGCCGGGCGGTCCGACATCAGGCCTGCGATCGGCAGCTCGACCAGCGCGATCTCTTCGCCGTCCTTCCAGACCGTGACCCCGCCGCCGACCTCGCCGAGCCGCATCGCCGCCTTCGCCATCAGCGCGCGGTCGGTGCCGACGACGATCATGTGGTGGCTGTCATGGGCGACGGTGGAGGCCATCGCCATGCTGCCCTCGTAGCCGAAACCGGAGACGAAGCCGTTCACCACCCCGCCGGTCGCCCGGTGGCGCTCGACCAGCGCGATCTGGCAGACGTCCTGCGCAATGTCGCCCTCGACAACCCCGTCCACCACCGGCAGCTCGGCCTTGAGCGCCTTCGTCGGCGCCTGGTTCTCGACCACGCCGATCACCTTCGCCGTCACCGCGTTCGCGCCCGCGGGCGCCGGGATCTCGAAATCGCCCGCCCGGAGCTCCTTGCCGAGATGCACCGTCCGCCGCACCTCCTCCGGCCAGTCGTAATGCGGGCACTCCACCGTGATCTTGCCCTCCTTCGCCACCGTCACCCCGCGCGCGAAGACCTCCTCGATCGGCAGCTCGCGGAGATCCGAGGTCAGGATCATGTCCGCCCGGCGGCCGGGAGCGATCGCGCCGAGCTCGCGCTCGAGGCCGAAATGGGTCGCGGTGTTGATCGTCGCCATCTGCAGCGCGACCAGCGGGTCGCAGCCGCAGGAGATCGCGTGGCGCACCACCCGGTTCATGTGCCCCTCATGCACCAGCGTGCCGGAATGGCTGTCGTCGGTGCAGAGGATGAAATTGCGCGGATCGAGGCCCTTTTCGGTGACCGCCGTGATCTGGCTCTCGACATCGTACCAGGCGGAGCCGAGCCGCATCATCGAGCGCATGCCGTTGCGCACCCGCGCGATGGCGTCCGCCTCCGCCGTGCCCTCGTGATCGTCCGCGGCGCCGCCCGCGGCATAGGCACTGAAGGCAGCGCCCCGGTCGGGCGAGGCGTAATGCCCGCCGACGGTCTTGCCGGCATTCATTGTCGCCGCCATCTCCGCCAGCATCTGGGGATCGCCATTGATCACGCCCGGAAAGTTCATCATCTCGCCGAGCCCGATGATCCCGGGCCAGTGCATCGCCTCCGCCACGTCCTCGGCGCCGATCTCGAAGCCGGTGGTCTCCAGCCCGGGGGCGGAGGGGGCGCAGGAGGGCATCTGGGTGAAGATGTTGACCGGCTGCAGCAGCGCCTCGTCATGCATCATGCGCACGCCCCGGAGCCCGAGCACGTTGGCGATCTCGTGCGGGTCGGTGAACATGGTGGTGGTGCCATGCGGGATCACCGCGGCGGCGAACTCCGCCGGCGTCAGCATGCCGGACTCGATATGCATGTGCCCGTCGCAGAGCCCCGGGATGAGGTAGCGCCCGCCGCCGTCGACCACGCGGGTCTCGGGCCCGATGCAGTGCGCCGCATCGGGGCCGGTATAGGCGAAGCGCCCCTCGGCGACCGCGACCTCCCAGTCCAGCACCTCGCGGCTGTGCACGTTGACGAGGCGGACATTGCGGATGACGAGATCCGCGGGGGCGCGCCCGCCCGCAACGGCGACGAGACGCGGGGCGGCTTCGGGCCAGGATCTGAGGGGGAGGGGCATGGGCGGTTCCGGATACGGGATCTAGTTGCACTAGGCCGAAGATAGCAGCGTTCTAATCGTTCGGACTAACGGTTGTCTCATAGACCTGAGACGAAAGCCGATAGCGCTCTGAGGCAAGATACAGATACTAGGATAGAGATGTTTGGCCTCACTTTTAGCGCAAGAGCGCGTTCGCCGAGGGAAAGCTCAGTTTGTTTGCGTGTTTCTGCGGTTCTCGATATACAGGTAATTTATCATAAAACTTCACCAATTAATGTGGATCTGAATGTCTCACCGATTTACGAAATTGGAACTTACGCGATTCAAGGCGTTTGAAAAGTTCACTCTACATCTGAAACATTTCAATCTCTTGGTGGGGCCAAATAATGCTGGAAAGTCGACAGTTTTAGCCGCGTTTAGGATGCTATCTGCAGCGTTGCGACGTGCGACATCGCGCCGTGCCAAGCAGGTACAAGGACCGAACGGAGTGGTCTTGGGGCATGAAGTCGACTTAAGTGCGATCTCGGTGTCAGAAGAGAATATATTTTTCAATTATCGCGATGAAGGCGGTGCTAGCGTGGTTTTCACGCTGAATAATAAGAATACACTAACGTTATATTTTCCTTACCAAGGTGTTTGTTATTTATTGCCAGACGCTCAAGGTAGAGATTGTTGGTCTCCTAAGACATTTAAGAGAGAGTTTGATTGCGCCATTAAATTTGTTCCTATTCTGGGGCCAGTGGAGCATGGCGAGAGATTGTACGAGAAAGAAGCGGCGCAAAGGGCCCTTTTTACTTACGGCGCAGCTCGGAACTTCAGAAATATTTGGTATCATTTCCGAGAGAATTTCGACGACTTTCAAGCAATGATTCGGCAGACATGGCCTGGAATGGACATAAATGAGCCTGAAGTAGATTTTAGCGATACCGAACGTCATATTCATATGTTTTGCCCGGAGAAGCGAATTCTTCGTGAAATAGCATGGTCAGGGTTTGGATTCCAAGTGTGGTGTCAAATGTTGACTCATATTGTTCAATCTAAAGATTGTTCAATATTCTTAATTGATGAGCCTGATATATATTTGCATTCTGAGTTGCAGAGGCAATTGCTCACCATTCTTCGTGATCTTGGTCCGGATATTTTGATAGCGACGCATTCAACTGAAATGATTACGGAGGCAGAAACTAATGATATTGTTATGATAAATAAAATAAACAGAAATGCGAGAAGGGTAAGGGATCCCTCCCAGTTGGCTCATGTTTTTAGCGCACTTGGATCAAATTTGAACCCAATTTTGACGCAACTAGCTAAAACAAAACGTGTTGTTTTTGTTGAAGGTAAAGATTTTCAGATTATTTCAAGGTTCGCGCGAAAATTGAATAAAGAAAGAATAGGTAATAGGCAAGATTTTGCTGTTGTTCCATTAGATGGGTTTAATCCGGAAAGGATGAGATCTTTAAAGGATGGAATGGAAGAAACACTCGGTACAAAAATTCGAGCTGCGGCGATATTGGACAGAGATTACAGATGTGATGAAGAATGCAATTACTATATGGAGAAATGTGGTAATTTTTGTGATTTAGTCGTTGTGCACAAACGGAAGGAGATAGAAAATTATCTTTTGCATCCGCCATCTATAGATGGCGCGATTTCTAGAGAGATAATTAGGTCTGCTGCAAGAGGTGGAAAAAAAGCGAAAAATGCTTTTGGATCTTTGGATGTTTTAGAGGCGTTCTACAAAATAAAGAAGCCAGATGTTTCTGCTCAGTTGATATCAAAAAAAGTTGAATTTGAGAGATCGCGTGTATCATCAAAAGATATTTCGACAATAAGCAGGGAGGTTATTGAGGAATTCGAAGGTACATGGTCCAGCTTTGATGGAAGAACTAAGTGTGTTCCCGGCAAAGAAGCGTTGAGTCAATTAAATGCTGAGCTGCAGCGTGAGATGGGTGTGAGCGTCACTCACACGTCAATAATTAATGCAATGAGCGTTGCGGATATCCCAGAGGATATTTCAAAGCTAATTCGTGACCTAGACAGTTTTACAAGAATGCAGATTGGTGAAGGTTAAAAAATTTGGGGCGTACGTAAAAGCGTAGCGGAGACGGGATACCTTTCATAGCTAACGCTGACCTCTTCCCCACCCCATCACCCCCTGCTACCCTCCCATTGTATACAAAAAACTCGGGAGGCTCCCCATGGCCAAGCTCGGCCTGTTCATGATGCCGCTGCATCCGCCGGCGCGCGAGTTCCACACCGTGCTGCAGGAGAACCGGGAGCTGGTGAAGCTCGCGGACCGGCTGGGATACGCCGAGGCCTGGATGGGGGAGCATTACACCTCGACCGCCGAGCCGGTGACCTCGCCGCTGCTGTTCAACGCCTCGCTGATCGCCGAGACCGAGAACATAATCTTCGGCTCCGGCGTGATCTCGCTGCCGCAGCAGCATCCCGTGGTGGTGGCGGGGCATGCGGCGCTGTTCGACCATCTCGCCCGCGGGCGCTTCATCTTCGGGATCGGCTCGGGAGGGCTCTCGAGCGACTGGGAGATCTTCGGCAATCTCGACCACAAGGCCCGCGCCATGGCGATGGTCGAGTCCATCGACCTGATCCAGAAGGTCTGGTCGGAGGACCCGCCCTGGTCCCACGAGGGGGAGCATTTCACTGCGACGATCTCCGACCGGGTGCTGCCGGACTACGGCATCGGCCGCTTCATCCGGCCCTACCAGCAGCCGCACCCGCCGATCGCCGTCTCGGTGCGCGGCGCCAATTCCATGACCGCGCATTTCGCCGGCCAGCGCGGCTGGTGCCTGCTCTCGGGCAATTTCGTGCCGGCCTCCGACATCGCGACCCACTGGCCGACCTATGCGGGCGGCGCGGAGAAGGCGGGGCGACGCGCGGACCCGAGCGTCTGGCGCGTCGGCCGCTCCGTGCTGATCACGGAGACGGACGGGGAGGCGGAGGAGATCCTGAAGGATCCGGACGGGGTGTTCGCCTGGTACTTCCGCTATCTCGGCGCGCAGGGGCAGCTCGCGGCGGGGGCGAAGCCGGAGGAGATCGACTGGGACGCGGTGCAGGCGGACGCGATGGGGAAGGTGCGCGATTTCGTCATCGCGGGCTCGGCCGGGACCGTGCTCGACAAGCTCGTCGCCTTCCGCGACGAGATCGGCGATTTCGGCACCCTGATGCTGACCGCGCACGACATGGAGGGGACCAAGGAGATGTGGCACCGCTCCTTCACCCGGATGGCGGAAGAGGTCTGGCCGAAGCTGAAGGGGTATATGGAGAGCCGGAGGGCGGAAGCGGCGGAGTAGGGGGCGCTCCCTTTCGGAACACACATCAGGTCGTCATCCCGGCGCAGGCCGGGACCCAGAGAACATAGAGCGGTGACCTCGATCCCTGGGCCCCGGCCTCCGCCGGGGTGACGAATGAAATTCAAGGGCACGGC
The DNA here is from genome assembly GCF_017640745.1 of Nisaea sp. Lineage (GTDB taxonomy): Bacteria > Pseudomonadota > Alphaproteobacteria > Thalassobaculales > Thalassobaculaceae > Nisaea. The sequence continues at coordinate 37,139 of NZ_JAEPQA010000030.1, forward strand.
TCTTCCTCTCATCGTCATCCCGGACCTGATCCGGGACCTTTCTCAGAACAGAGCTCGATGTTCGACAAGGTCCCGGCTCTGCGGCCGGGATGACGGCCGCTGAGAGCGCGCGCTATCATGGACATCGTCCCGGCGCTCTGCCGGGGCCCCGGCATCAAGGCGTAGAGTTGGAGAACGGCACTGAACGCGAGCGCGTCCCCCGAGAGGGCATCCGGCGGCGAAACGGGAGGACTCCCCATGCGGCTGCATTCCTCTTACACCTCGCCCTATGTCCGGAAGGTGAAGATCTTCCTCCGCGAGACCGGGCTCTCTGGCGAGGTTGAGGAGATCTATACCCATCCCGCCGACGAGCCGGCGCTCAGGCCGCTGAACCCGCTTGGAAAGATCCCGGTGCTGGAGACCGGGGAGGGCGAGGCGCTCTACGATTCCGTCGTGATCTGCGCCTGGCTCGACACAAGGCATGGCGGGGCGCGGCGGATCCCCGAGGCGGGGGCGGCGCGCTGGTGCGTGCTGCGGGGCGAGGCGCTCGCCGACGGGCTGACGGACGCCGCCAATCTCCGCCGTAACGAGGCGCTCCGTGAGCCCGGCCTGATCTCGCGCGACTTCATCGCCCGCCAGGACCTTGCGATCAGCCATGCGCTGCTCGCGCTGGATCAAGCGGCGGCCGCCTGGGAGGAGTGCGCGCCGGTGCTGCACGACCAGATCTCCGCCGCCGCCGCGCTCGGCTATATCGCCTTCCGCTATGGCGATCTGCCGTGGCGGGAACACTGCCCGCGCCTCGCGGACTGGTTCGCGCGTTTCAGCGAGCGGGAGAGCTTCGCTGCGACATTGCCGGCGGAATGGCCCGGCCGTCCCGCGCCGCCGCCGCAATCCGTGCCGCCGAGGTGGTCCGTCGCGCTTTGAGCGCAGATGCGCTTCCCCTTTATTCGTCATCCCGGCGGAGGCCGGGACCCAGAGAACATTGAGCGGCGACCTGGGTCCCTGGGCCCCGGCCTCCGCCGGGGTGACGAGCTGAGCAACGTGCGCACCGGTATCCCCCACATTCGTCATCCCGGGCTTGATCCGGGACCTTTCTCAGAACGGGGCTCGACGTTCGACAAGGTCCCGGCTCGGTGGCCGGGATGACGTCCGGAACTTGCCGGAAGCGCGCCCTCCTTCCTTTTCTCCTTCCCCCGCCCGTTCCGTTCCGGCGCGGCAGCGCTGCGAAACCAGATATCGGCGCGCCGCACCGACCCGCGCTATCATGGACACCGCTCCGGCGTCCTGCCGGGGTCTCGACACCATGCGCGACACGGGAGAACGGCACTGAGCGAAACCGCGTCCCCTCTGCGGACCCCTGAGCGGGAAACGGGCGACGGCGATGCGGGAAGGCGGGCGGACGGGCCGCTTTCCCTGATCGCCGACCCGACCTTCCGCAAGCTCTGGCTGATCGGCGTGCTGATGGGCGCGATGCGCTGGCTCGAGCTGCTGGCGGTCGGGGTCTGGGTCTATGACCTGACGGACTCGCCGGTGCTGGTCGCGCTGATGACCCTGCTCCGGATGCTCCCGATGGCGCTCTTCGGCTCGGTCACCGGCGTGATCGCCGACCGGCTCGACCGCAAGCTGCTGCTGATCTTCTCGCTCGCGCTGATGTGCGGGACGGCGGGGGCGCTGGCGCTCTCCGCCTGGGCGGGCACGCTCGCGCTCTGGCAGGTCGCGCTCGGCGCCTTTCTCTCCGGGCTCGGCTGGTCGACCGACCTGCCGGTGCGGCGCACGATCCTCGCCGAGAGCGTCGGGCAGGGGCGGCTCGGCCCGGCGATGTCGATGGACAGCGCCTCCAACAACGCGACCCGGATGGTCGGCCCGATCGCCGGCGGCGGGCTCTATGCCGCGATCGGCATGGCCGGGACCTACGGCGTCGCTGCGCTGTTCTATGGCGTCGCCGTGCTGCTCGCCTGCCTCGTCGCCTACCGCGCGGCGGAGAAGGAGCCGCGGCCCTTCACGCTGCTCGGCGATCTCCGCGAGGGCTTCGCCTGGCTGCGAAAGAGCCAGGCGCTGATGGGGCATCTCGGGATCACCGTGATCGTCAATCTCTTCGCCTTTCCCTATGCCTCGATGGCGCCGGTGGTCGGGCGCGAGACCTTCGAGATCGACCCGGTCCGGATCGGCCTGCTGCTCACGGTCGAGGGGGCGGGGGCTTTCGCCGGCGCCATGCTGATCGCCTTCGTCGCCACGCCCGACCGCTACCGGCGGATCTATCTCTGGGGCTCGGTGCTGTTCGTCGCCTGCATCCTCGGCTTCTCGCTCGTCACCAGTTACGGGCTGGCGCTGGCGATCCTCGCCGTCGGCGGCTTCGGCATTGCCGGCTTCGCCTCGATGCAGAGCGCGATCATGTTCTCCGAGGCGCCGCCGGAGATCCGCTCCCGGCTGATGGGCATCCTCTCGGTCTGCATCGGCAGCGGCCCGCTCGGCGTGCTGCATGTCGGCTGGCTCGCCTCCCATCTCGGCGGCTCGGCGGCGCTGACGGTGATCGCGCTGGAGGGACTGGTCGCGATCGCCGTGCTGGTCTGGCGCGTGCCGGAGCTCCGGCGCTGAGCGCCGTTTCCGCGTTGCGGGTACTCTTGGTGACATAGTCACCGACAGATCCGTGCTCTCGTGGGATCCTGATCCAAATCATGGACCTCTTCCTCGAGGAGGGGGTTGATATGCGGCATGAGCCCGGAACCGAGGAGGAACCCGAGATGAGCAATTATCCCGTCGACATGAGTGCGCGCCCCGAGGTCACGCCCTTCTTCGACCCGGCGACCAACACCATCAGCTACGTGGTCAAGGATCCGAACTCCAAGAGCTGCGCGGTGGTCGACAGCGTGATGGATATCGACTACGCGGCCGGCCGCATCACCTACGAGCATGCCGACGAGATCATCGCCTACGTGCAGGAGAAGGGGCTCGAGGTCGAGTGGCTGATCGAGACCCATGTCCATGCCGACCATCTCTCCGCCGCGCCCTACATCCAGGAGAAATGCGGCGGCAAGCTCGGCATCGGCCGCAACATCACCATCGTGCAGGAGACCTTCGGCAAGGTCTTCAACGAGGGCACCGAGTTCCAGCGCGATGGCAGCCAGTTCGACCGCCTGTTCGATGACGGCGATACCTACGAGATCGGCGGGCTGCACTGCTTCGCCATGCACACGCCCGGACACACGCCCGCCTGCATGACCCACGTGATCGGCGATGCCGCCTTCGTCGGCGACACGCTCTTCATGCCGGACGGCGGCAGCGCCCGCGCCGATTTCCCGGGCGGCGACGCCGGCACGCTTTATGACTCGATCCAGAAGGTGCTCGCCCTGCCGGCCGAGATGCGGCTCTTCATGTGCCACGATTACGGACCGAACGGACGCGACATCCAGTGGGAGACCACGGTCGCGGCGGAGAAGGACGAGAACATCCATGTCGGCGGCGGCAAGTCCCGCGAGGAATTCGTCGAGATGCGCACCAAGCGCGACGCCCAGCTCGACATGCCGCGCCTCATCCTGCCCTCGCTGCAGGTGAACATGCGCGGCGGCAAGATGCCGCCGAAGGACAAGGACGGACGCCAGTTCCTGAAGCTGCCGGTGAACGCGCTCTGACAGAGTCGCCGGTCCGACAGCGGACCTGAAAAAAGACTATCGGAGGAATGCCATGACCGATGATCGCAAGATCACCGAAACGCTCTCGGTGCGCCCGCAGATCCAGCCGGACGAGGTCGCGGATCTCGCCGCGGCCGGCTACCGGGCGATCATCTGCAACCGGCCGGACGGCGAGGGCGCCGACCAGCCGAGTTTCGAGGAGATCGAGGCGGCGGCGAAAAAGGCCGGGCTCGAGGCCCTCTATCTGCCGGTGACATCCGGCAAGGTCGAGGACACGGATGCAGAGGCCTTCGGCAAGGCGCTCGAACGGCTGCCGAAGCCGGTGCTCGCCTATTGCCGCTCCGGCACCCGGTCCGCGACGCTCTGGGCGCTCTCCGAAGCCAAAAACCGGCCGCTGCCGGAGATCCTGCAGCGCGCCAAGGGGGCAGGCTACGACATGAGCGGCGTTGTCCGGCGCATCGCCAACGGCGGAAAGACGCCGACCGACACGGGCGACGCCTCCTACGAGGTCGTCGTTGTCGGCGGCGGGGCGGCCGGCATCGCCGTCGCCTCCAGCCTGCGGGCGCGTTCGCCCGGGCTCGACATCGCCATCATCGATCCGGCCGACATTCACTATTACCAGCCCGGCTGGACCATGGTCGGCGGCGGCATATTCTCCGCCGAGACCACGGCCCGCACCATGGGCTCGCTGATCCCCGAGGGCGTGCACTGGATCAAGGCGGCGGTCGCGGCCTTCGAGCCGGAGAACGACGCGGTGATCCTCGACGGCTGCCGGGTGGTGAAATACAAGCGCCTCGTCGTCTGTCCGGGCCTGAAGCTCGACTGGCACGGCGTCGAGGGCCTGGTCGAGACGCTCGGCAAGAACGGCGTCACCTCGAACTACCGCTACGACCTCGCGCCCTATACCTGGGAGCTGGTGAGCGGACTGAAATCCGGCCGCGCCGTCTTCACCCAGCCGCCGATGCCGATCAAATGCGCCGGCGCGCCGCAGAAGGCGATGTACCTCTCCGCCGACCACTGGCTGAAGACCGGCGGCCTGAAGGATATCGAGGTCGGCTTCTACAATGCGGGCGGCGTGCTCTTCGGGGTGAAGGACTATGTCCCGGCGCTGATGGACTATGTCGAGCGCTACCATGCCGGCCTGCATTTCTTCCATCGCCTGACCGCGGTCGACGGCGCGGCGAAAAAGGCCTGGTTCGAGGTTGCGAAGCCGGACGAGGAGAAGCAGCAGGTCGAAGTCGAGTTCGACATGATGCATGTCTGTCCGCCGCAATGCGCGCCGGACTTCATCCGCGTCTCGCCGCTCGCGGATGCGGCCGGCTGGGTCGATGTCGACCAGCAGACCCTGCGTCACAAGACCTTCCAGAACGTCTGGTCGCTCGGCGACGTGATGAACGCGCCGAATGCCAAGACCGCGGCGGCGGCCCGCATGCAAGCGCCGATCGTGGCGGAGAACCTCGTCTCCGACATGAAGAGCAGCGGCAAACAGGCCCGCTACAACGGCTACGGCTCCTGTCCGCTGACCGTGGAGCGCGGCAAGATCGTGCTCGCCGAGTTCGGCTATGGCGGGGCGCTGCTGCCAAGCTTCCCGGGCTGGCTGATCGACGGCACCAGGCCGAGCTGGCTCGCCTGGCTGCTGAAGGAGCGCTTCCTGCCGCCGTTCTACTGGAAGGGCATGCTGCGCGGCCGCGAATGGATGGTGAAGCCGGAGACGGTCTCGGCCGAGCCGTCGGCCCAGCTCTGAAGACGTCGATCGGCAAGGGGTGATCGAGAATGTCCGAGACTGCGAAGGCGGGCGCTAGGAAGTTCGCCCGCTACCTGCCGATCCTCGACTGGGGGAAGCGCTATGACAGGAGCGCGCTGACCAGCGACCTGGTGGCGGCGGTGATCGTCACCATCATGCTGATCCCGCAATCGCTCGCCTACGCATTGCTCGCGGGCTTGCCGGCGGAGATGGGGCTCTATGCCTCGATCCTGCCGCTGGTCGCCTACGCGTTGTTCGGCACCAGCCGGGCGCTCGCGGTCGGGCCGGTCGCGGTGGTCTCGCTGATGACCGCGGCCGCCATCGGCAATCTCGGCATCAGCGATCCCGCGACCTATGCGGCGGCGGCCATCGTGCTGGCTTTGCTTTCCGGCCTGATGCTGCTGGCGATGGGCCTGCTCCGGCTGGGCTTCCTCGCCAATTTCCTCAGCCACCCGGTGATCGCCGGTTTCATCACCGCCTCCGGCATGATCATCGCGGCGAGCCAGCTGAAGCACATCCTCGGGATCAAGGCATCCGGCCACAACCTGCTCGATCTGCTGCTCGATCTCGGCCGAAACCTGCCGAACCTTAACCCGACGACCGCCGCCATCGGCGTCGGCGCGACGCTCTTCCTCTTCTGGGTTCGCAAGGGCCTGAAGCCGCTGCTCATCCGCCTCGGCCTCCGCCCGCGGATGGCAGACATCCTCGCCAAGGCGGGGCCGGTCGCCGCCGTTGCGGTGACCACGCTGCTCTGCTGGGGCCTCGGGCTGAATGAACGGGGGGTCGCCATCGTCGGCGCGGTGCCGCAGGGCCTGCCGCCGCTGACCCTGCCGGCCTTCGATGCCGAGCTCTGGATCGGCCTCGCCGGTTCCGCCCTGCTGATCTCGGTCATCGGCTTCGTCGAATCCGTCTCGGTCGCCCAGACGCTCGCGGCGAAGAAGCGCCAGCGCATCGTGCCGGACCAGGAACTGATCGGTCTCGGTGCCTCGAACGTCGCCGCGGCGGTGACCGGCGGCTATCCGGTGACCGGCGGCTTCGCCCGCTCGGTGGTCAATTTCGATGCCGGCGCGGAGACCCCGGCAGCCGGTGCGTTCACCGCCATCGGCATTTGCCTCGCCGCGCTCGCCCTGACGCCGCTGCTCTTCTTCCTGCCGAAGGCGACGCTCGCCGCGACCATCATCGTCGCCGTGCTCTCGCTGGTGGATTTCTCCATCCTGAAGCGGACCTGGATCTACTCGAAAGCGGATTTCGCAGCGGTGGCCGTTACCATGGCGCTCACCCTCGGCGTCGGCGTCGAGATCGGCGTCTCGGCGGGGGTGCTGCTCTCCATCCTGCTTTTCCTCTTCAAGACCTCGCGGCCGCATATCGCCGAAGTCGGACTGGTGCCGGGCACCCAGCATTTCCGCAATATCCGCCGCCATGCGGTGCAGACCGTGCCGAGCGTGCTCACGGTCCGGGTCGACGAGAGCCTCTATTTCGCCAATGCGCGTTATCTCGAGGATTATCTCTACGACCGGGTCGCTGGCGATCGAGGGCTGAAGCACGTGATCCTGATGTGCTCGGCGGTGAACGAGGTCGACAGCAGCGCGCTCGAGTCCCTCGAGGCGATCAACCAGCGGCTCGAGAGCATGGGCGTGACGTTCCATCTTTCCGAGGTGAAGGGACCGGTGATGGACCGCCTGCAACGGGCGCATTTTCTCGACGAGTTGACCGGCCGGGTCTTCCTCGCGCAATACGACGCGGCGACGGAACTGGATCCCTCCCTCTTGCAGCAGACGCCGCAATTGAGAAAGATCGCCTGACCGGACGGAGATGCGCAGATGCCATCTCCGTTTCGCGGCAAGCGGGCGGAGGGGCGAGCGTGGCGGACTGGATCGAACAATTTCCGGGACTTTCCCGCCTCGATGGTGACCTGCGCGAGACACTGGTCCGACAGAGCCGCGTGGTGGAGGTACCGCAGGGGACCGTGATCTTCGGCCCGGGTAAGGCGCCGGAGAATCTTCTTCTGCTGCTCGCAGGCGTGGTCCGGGTCCAGCAGGTGGCGGAGAATGGCCGCGAGATCGTGCTCTACCGGGTGCATGCGCACGAGAGCTGCGTCCTGACCACCGCCTGCCTGCTTGCCTATGAAGATTACAGCGCCGAGGGTATTGCTGAGACGGACGTCACGGCGGTGGCGATCCCGCGCTCCGTGTTCGACGAGATGATCGCCCGTTCGGCCGATTTCCGCCGCTTCGTATTTACGGCCTATTCACGCCGCATCACCGACCTCTTCATGGTGATCGAGGAGATCGCCTTCCGCCGCCTCGACTTGCGTCTCGCCGCCAAGTTGCTGGAACGGAAGGACGCGGCTGGGGACGTGCTGCTGACGCACCATCAGCTTGCAACCGAACTCGGTACGGCGCGAGAGGTGGTCTCGCGCCAGCTGCAGGAATTCATCCGCCGCGGCTGGGTGACGGCGGGGCGCGGCCGTGTCCATGTAACGGATGCCGAGGCGCTCGGTGAATTTGCCCACTCGGCCTGATACCTTTCTGCCGGGCCTGATATCTTTCTGCCGGGAAGGTGACTAAGTCACCGTTCCGGGTGGGGAATGGGCTTAGGATTTGTGTATCGCATCCTCAGAGGGAGTCTCTGCCATGATCGCCAATGTCGGAAACCTCGACCGTCTGGCCCGTCTCGTGCTCGGCGTCGCACTGATCCTCGCCCCGTTCCTGCTTGACCTCGCCATCTTCGCCAATCCGCTGGTGAAATGGGGCGTGCCCATTGTTGGCCTGGTCTTCGCCGGCACCGCGCTGATCCGTTTCTGCCCGCTCTACGCGATTTTCGGGATCAGGACGCGGTCGGGGGATTGAACCGAAGGGCCGTTGTCCCGGACCTGATCAGGGACGTCGTGCAGAATAGGGTTCAACCTTCGCCGAGATCCCGGCTCTCCGGCCGGGATGACGCCCAGAACATGACGACAATGGTGTAATGCACGCGCGCCCATGGACCCGCTGGCCCCGGCGGATTAACCTTGTTCCATCCGCACTCACGGGACGCAGGACCGCGCCATGGCCGACGATGACGACCAGAAGGACCCGAAGCTTCAGCTGATCAAGTGGGCGCTGCTGATCGGTCTCTTCTTCGCGCTGCTCGCCTTCTCGCAGCTGCTCGTGACCGGGGAGAAGGCGGCGCCGAAGAGCTACTCCGAATTCAAGGCGCTGGTCGGCGCGGGCCAGGTCGAGAGCATCACCTTCGAGGGCGCCAGGATCCGCGGCACGCTGCGCAATGGCGCGGCGACGACCCCGTTCTCCTCCTACCTGCCGCCGACTGGCGATCCGGACCTCTTGGCCACGCTGGAGCAGAAGGGCGTCGAGGTGCGCTCGGAGCCCGCCGACGACGGCACCTCCTGGCTGGTTTCGCTGCTGCCCTGGCTGCTGATCTTCGGCGTCTGGTATTTCCTCTGGTTCCGCATGTCCGGCTCGATGATGGGCGGCATGGGACGCGGTGGGGTCGGAGACATCCTGCGCGGTCGCACCGAGCCGGTGAAGAAGGCGAAGATCCCGAAGATCCGTTTCGCTGACGTGGCGGGGCAGGAGAACGCCAAGGCCGAGGTTTCCGAGTTGCTCGAGTTCCTGCGCGATGCCGAACGCTACCAGAAGCTCGGCGCCGAGGTGCCGCACGGCATCCTGCTGCAGGGCCCGCCCGGCACCGGCAAGACCATGCTGGCCCGCGCTCTTGCCGGCGAGGCGGGGGTGCCGTTCTTCCACATGTCGGCCTCCGAGTTTATCGAGATGTTCGTCGGCGTCGGCGCCAGCCGTGTGCGGAACCTCTTTGACGCGGCGAAGAAGGCGCAGCCCTCGATCGTCTTTATCGACGAGCTCGACAGCGTCGGCCGGGTGCGCGGTGCCGGGCTCGGCGGCGGGCATGACGAGCGCGAGCAGACGCTGAACCAGATCCTTGCCGAAATGGATGGCTTCGAGGGCCACGAGGCGGTGGTGGTGCTGGCCGCGACCAACCGGCCCGACGTGCTGGACCCTGCGCTGCTCCGCCCTGGCCGCTTCGACCGTCATGTCACGCTGGAGCTGCCGGACCTTGCAGGCCGCGAGGCGATCCTGAAGGTCCATACCCGCAACGTGCCGATGGCGGGCGATGTCGATCTGCACAGGGTCGCGACCGGCACGCCCGGCTTTTCCGGCGCCGACCTCAAGAACCTCGTGAACGAAGCGGCGATGGCGGCGGCGCGGGAGAGCCTGACCCGGGTCGAGGCGCGGCATTTCGATGCCATGCGCGACCGCATCATCATGGGCGCGGTTCGGACGCTGGCGATCCACGAGGACGAGCGGCACCGGCTCGCGGTACACGAGAGCGGGCACACGGCGGTCGCCTATTTCCTGCCGCTCGCCGATCCCCTGCACAAAGTCACGATCATCCCGCGCGGCCGCTCCCTCGGCAGCACGCACCAGCTTCCGGAGATCGAGCGCCATACCCTGCCGGAGGAGTATCTGAAGGAGCGTCTCGCGGTCATTCTCGGTGGCCGCGCGGCGGAGCAGGTCTTCCTCGGCTCGGTCAGTTCCGGCGCGGACGAGGATATCCGCATGGCGACCCAGATCGCCCGCTCGATGGTGGGGCGCTGGGGCATGTCGGAAGAGGTCGGCCCGGTCGATGTGCGCGAGAGCGAGTCGCATCCCTTTCTCGGCCGCGAGATGGCCCAGCCGCGCAGTTTCTCCGAGGCGACCGCGGCAGCGGCGGACAAGGCCGTGCGGCGCTACCTGCTCGACGCGGAGGCGCGGGCGGTCGAGTTGCTGAAGCAGAATGAGCCAAAGGTCGCCCGGCTGATTGCCGAGCTGGAGGAACGCGAGACCCTCGACCGCAACGAGATCGCGGTCTGCCTCGGTCCGAAGGAGGTCGCCGCCGGCGCGAAGAAAGCGCCGAAACCGGAACCGGAAAGCAGCGGCATGGCGCCGGACAAGAAGGACGGCGCCTGAGTTCAATCGAGCAGTTTGCGCCGCTCCTCGAACTCTTTCCCGTCTATTTCGCCCTTGGCGAAGCGCTCGCGCAGGATCGCCAGTGCCTTGTCTCCGTCGCCCTTCGGCGCGAAACCGAAGTGGCGCGCGGCGAAGAGCGCGGCGGCGATCAGGATCACGACGAAAAGCAGCATCATGAACGGACCCATGAACCACCCGCCCATCATCATCGGATGGTAGCCGTAACCGTAGCCGTCGGCCGTGTCCGCAAGGGCGGGAAACGGCGCCGTGATGACGGCGCTGACAACAAAGAACGGAAAGAGTTTCCTCATCTCTCGGACCTCCGGCTGGAATAGGCGAAGTAAAAGCCTAAGGGTTCCAGCAGGGGGCAGGTCAAGCCAGGGGGGATCGCATCCGGGACGTCAGGAAGCTCTTGCCCGAGACGATGTTCCTGCAGCGTTTTCCAAGTACTCCACCCGGTTCCGGCCTCGATTCTTTGCCTTGTACAAGGCCTCGTCGGCGCGCTTTATCTGTTCGGATATCTCGATCCCGGAACCTGAGGCATGGGAAACGCCGATGCTGACAGTGAGGTGCACCGAGCGTCCGTCGGGAAGAACAAAGGCATGCGTCTCGACACCACGGCGAATTCTTTCCGCCGCCGCGATCGTGCCGTCGCGATCCACGTTCTTCAGCATGGCGATGAACTCTTCGCCGCCCCAGCGGCAGAGGGTATCGACAGATCTCAACCGCTCATGGACGAGAGAGGAGAAGGACCGCAACACCTCGTCGCCCGCATCGTGGCCATAGCTATCGTTCAAGCGTTTGAAGTGATCGAGGTCCATGAAGAGAAAGGCGATCCCGGTATTGTACCGTTCCGCACGTGCACGTTCTTCGGCAGCTCCGTCCAGGAAAGCCCGACGGTTGAGCTGACCGGTCAATGGGTCGAGACGGGCCATGTCGGACAGTTTCTCAACCATTTCCATCCGCCATGAGATGTCGCGCAGGAACGCGGCGAAGATCGCCTTGCCGCCAGCTTTTGCACGCACGATGCATCGCGCCGATGCGTATCTCCTCACCGTCTGCGCGACGCCCGACTATCTGCGTCAACCGCTTGCCCATATAGCGGGCGTCTTCGCCGGAGCTCAGGAAATTATGGACCTGGGCAACGTGGTCCTTTCTGAAACGGTCCGGCAGAAGAATGTTCAGGTCTTGTCCAAGGAGCTCTTCGGAGGGATAGCCGAACATCTGTTCCATTGCAGGATTGGCGAATACGATCTTCTGATCCGCATCGATCGCGATGATCGCGTCAGCAGTATGCCTGACGATATCCCGGTAAAAATCATTGTCCAGTTTGGTGGTGGTTTCGCCAGCGGCCCCGGTCATAGGCAGTCGATCTATCAATGTGTCCGATTAGCGGATCTTATGTATGGGTATCGGTGAAATTTCCGTTAAATTACACCTAGTTTTTCAAACAGGCGTGAGGCAAGCGATGAAGAAGGCCATTGTCACCGGACACAGCAAGGGGCTTGGGGCCGGAATCGCGGGCGCGTTGCTGCAGGGCGGATATAACGTTCTGGGACTGTCCCGCTCGGCCCTGCCGGGCTTCGAATCCGGGCTTGAGCAGGTCGCGCTCGATCTCGGAGATGCTCAGGCCCTGTCCAACTGGCTCGAGAGCGGCGAACTCGCGGATTTCCTGGAGCACGCGGAAACCGCGATCCTGGTCAACAATGCCGGCATCGTCGAGCCGATCGCACCGCTCGGACGGCAGGGTGCCGCTGCGATCGCGAGGGCCGTGACGGTGAATGTCAGTGCGGCGCTGATCCTCGCCGATGCCTTCGTCGCCGCGACGGAGGGGCTGGAGGACCGCCGGCTGGTGCATATCTCCAGCGGCGCGGGCCGGCATGCCTATACCGGCTGGAGCGTCTATTGCGCGACCAAGGCGGCGCTCGACCATCATGTCCGTGGTGTCGCCGATGACGGGATCGCGGGGCTGAAGGTCGAAAGCCTTGCGCCGGGTGTCATCGATACGGGGATGCAGGCGACCATTCGGGCGACTTCCGAGGAGGATTTCGCGCTGCGCGAGCGCTTCGTCGGTCTGAAGGAGAGCGGTGCGCTGGGCGATCCGGATTCGGTTGGCGCGAGGATCGTGGCGCATGTGACCGGGCCTAAATTCGGCGCCGAGCTGGTGACCGACATCCGGGAGTTGTGAGGCCCATTTCCTCCACACTCTGGCAGATCCGTCATCCCGGACCCTGATCCGGGACCTTTCGCAGTATAGAGCTCTGTGTTCGACAAGGTCCCGGCTCTGAGGCCGGGATGACGAAATTGGGAATAAGAGGAGCGGTCACCCACGCGTGACAGAGGGTGATTCGGACCCCGATACCGCCACGCTTATCCTTCATCCCATGAAAACCTCGCGACGCAGTCTGCTTGGCGGCCTCGCCGCCCTCGGCAGCACCGGTGCGCTCGGCCTTGCCGGTCTGGCGCGCTCCACCCGGAGTTCGAGAGCGCAAAGCCGCGCCTCGGGTCCGATCGTGCTCGAACTCTTCACCAGCCAGGGCTGTTCCTCCTGTCCGCCGGCCGACCGGCTGCTCGGCGAGCTGGCGATGGAACCCGACGTGATCGCGCTCGCCTACCATGTCGACTACTGGAACTATATCGGCTGGGAGGACCCGTTCTCCTCGAAGGCGATGAGCAAGCGCCAGCACCGCTACGGTCAGGCGATGCGGCTCTCCAGCATCTACACTCCGCAACTCGTGATTGACGGCGAGGTCGATGTCGTCGGCTCGCGCCGCGGACAGGTGTTGGCGGAGCTGGAAAAGCGCCGCAATGCGGGGCCCGGGACGGACGTCGCTGTCACCCTGGAGCGGGACGGGGCGGGCTTCATTCTGACCCTGGCGCCGCGCGGCAAGGGCGATATGGCGGGAGCCGATCTGCTCCTGGTCGGCTCGGACGAGCGGCATGTGACCGAAGTTCCCCGCGGCGAAAACCGCGGGCGTACGCTCGTGGATTTCGCTGTCGTCCGGTTCTACGCGCCGCTCGGGACCTGGGACGGCACAGCCACGCAGTTCCGGATCCCGGGGACGGCGGTGAAAGTGCCTTCTGACAGGCTTTCCGTTCTTGTGCAGGCCGCGGGGCAGGGACGGATCTATGGTGCGGGCACGCTCGATCTGCGGGCCGTTTAGAGCCCTCTTGC
>NZ_JAEPQA010000031.1 GCF_017640745.1 Nisaea sp.
CCCGCCTGGGCACCCGGGCGAAGGCGCTCGCATTGCTCGGCTCGGTGCCGGAGATGAAGGTGCACCCGGACCTGCTCGGTGCGGCGCGGAACTCCAATCACGCGGCGCTGGAAACCATGGTCGGCTGGGGTGTCGGGCGCCGGGCGCAGATCGGCGGTCACCGGGCGCCCGGTAGCTGGGTCTCCGGAGCCAGCATGCGGCTTCTCGAGGCGGGCGACTATGCGGTCCTGGCGACCGACCTTGCCGCCTGCGACGCCTATGGCGCGGCGCTGGAGACGGCGGCCAAGCTGTCCTGCCCGGCGCTGCTGCTCTGCGGTTCCGATGACAAGATGACACCGGCCAAGCTGGCCCGTCCGCTTGCGGAGGCGCTCCCGGACTGCACGACGAAAGTGCTGCCCGGTGCGGGGCACATGATGATGATCGAGCAGCCTGACGAGACCCTCGACGTGCTCGCGGATTTCTTCGGAGGCAAGGCGTGAGCGAGGCGGCCGTTACGGAAACCCGGGACCGCTTCCGCTGGTGGCTGGAGATCCCGACCCGCTGGATGGACAACGACGTCTACGGGCACGTCAACAACGTGCAGTACTACTCCTATTTCGATACCGCGGTGAACAGCCATCTGATCCGCGAGGCCGGGCTCGACATTCACAACAGCCCGGTGATCGGTCTGGTCGTCGAGACCCGCTGCCAGTTCAAAAAGTCGCTGGTTTTTCCGGACGTGGTCGAGGCAGGCATCCGGGTCGAGAAGATCGGCCGTTCCAGCGTGGTCTACAATGTCGGCCTGTTCCGTGCCGGAGATGACGAGATCGCCGCGCTCGGCCATTTCGTGCATGTCTATGTCGAGCGCGAGAGCCAGACCCCGGTTCCGATTCCGGAGCGGATGCGGGCCGCGATGGAGTCGCTGCTTCTGGATCGCTAGGCCGTAGGCCTACTTCGTGCGGGAAATCTTGTAGAGGCCGTCGACGATCTGCTGGCCGATAGCCCCGACCTCGCCCTTCATCTTCGTCGCCACGACCGCCTTCAGGGCATCGACATGGGCCTTGATGGCATCGATGTCGTTATGGCCGCGCGCTCCCGGAGCACCCAGCTCCAGATAGCGGTTCATCGAGGTCGCGATCTTCTCGACCATGGGATAGCCGAAACTCGCCCCCTGGGCCCGCAGGTCGTGCATGACCGTATAGATCGTGCGCTCAGGCCCGGCGGGTTCCTTGCCGTCCTGCCTCAGAAGCTCGACGGCCGTGTCCAGTTTCTCGATGCTTTCCTTTGCGGTCTCCGCGAGGTCGATATTCGCGATCGCGTCGGCCAGCGCCGCTTCCGCCTTCTCGATCAGCCGTTCGTCCATGCGCGCCGGTCCGCCGACCAGATCCTTCAGCTTGTTCGGCTGGTGAATGACCTCATAGGAGCCTTTGGGTGACTTCGACATCGGCTGCCTTTCACGATCCGGCATGGCTGTGCGCTTTCGTCGGCGGGGGCGTCTGCCGGGCGTCCCTGTCCCGGAGTTCAGAGGCGCGTCGCTCCTCGCCGTCGAACGGCTCAATCTTGCGGCGGCGGTCCGGGCCGAAATAATTGTCTGTGCGCACAAACGGGCGCGGATGTTCGATCACCGCGACAAGACGCTGGACGAGACCGATGCCCGTCAGCGGCTTGGCGATGAATTCCGTCACGCCGGCATCGCGGGCCATCTCGATGCGATGTGCTTCCGTATGGCCGCTGACCATGATGATCGGCAGAAACTCGTCGGGGCTGTGCTCCGAATTCCGGATCCAGCGGGTCAGTTCGAGCCCGTCCATTTCTTCCATCACCCAGTCGGTGATGATGACGTCGATCTGGTATTCGCTCAGCTTCCGGATTGCGTGGTTCCCGTCGCGGGCGTCGACGATGTTCTTCACTCCGATCGCCTGCAACAATGCCCGCAGGACTTCCCGCATCGGCTGACTGTCTTCGACAATCATCACGGTCAGACGCTGGAAGCGCGCTTCGTTGATCGGCCCTAGAGACATGTTCAACCCTGTTTCCCCGGTCCCAATTCGTTGAAGTTTCGGGGACCTTCGAAAATCACGCAAAGTTCGGGGAGTTTAGTCGACTTCCGATAGGTAAGGCTATAGTCAGATTGTTTCCCTCTCAATCCAAAGTGGCGAATAAAATTACCAAGTGCCGTATATGGCGATTTGTCGTCCTGCTGCAAAAATCCTCTGTCGGAGATGCGCGTCGGCACAATATCTGGTATAAAATTTCTTGAGATCGACTAGACTGGGTTTGGCTTTATTTGGCGGAAATCTGCGGTCCGGTAGTGCGAAAATCTGTCCGGGGCTCTTGACTTGGCGCCCGATTCGCAGATTGTTCCGGCCCGCCGGTCGGGTCGGGCAGACGAACCGCCGCACCGGCAATTCGCAAAAGCCGGACTCCATTGAGGACTGAAGGAAATGGCAGGGCATTCCCAATTCAAGAACATCATGTACCGGAAAGGTGCGCAGGATAAGAAGCGCGCCAAGCTGTTCACACGGCTGATCCGGGAAATCGCGGTCGCGGCGAAGGCCAGCACCGACCCCGCGTCGAACCCGCGTCTGCGCTCCGCCATTCAGGCGGCTCGCGAGGCGAACATGCCGAAGGACAATATCGACCGGGTCCTGAAGAAGGCCGAAGGCGGCGGCGAGGACGATAACTACGAGGATATCCGCTACGAGGGCTATGCCCCCGGCGGTGTCGCGATGATCGTCGAGGCGCTGACGGACAACCGCAACCGGACGGCGTCCGAAGTCCGTGCCGCTTTCTCCAAGCACGGCGGGACGCTCGGCGAGACAAATTCGGTCAGCTTCATGTTCGACCGGATCGGACAGATCAGCTATCCGGCGGACAAGGCGGACGCGGATGCCATGTTCGAGGCGGCGCTCGAAGCCGGCGCGGAGAACGTCGAGTCCTCCGAGGACGGTCACGTGATCACCTGCGCGCCGGAGGAACTGAGTGCGGTCCGTGAGGCGCTGTCGGAAAAGTTCGGTGCGCCGGAAAACGCGGAGCTCACCTGGAAGCCGCAGAACACGGTGCCGGTCGACGAGGGTCACGCGGAAACCATCATGAAGCTGCTCGCCGTGCTCGAGGACAATGACGACGTGCAGTCGGTCTCGGCCAATTTCGAGATCCCGGACGACGTCATGCGCAAGCTGACGGCGGCGGCCTGATCGCCGTTTTGCGGAAACTGGGGAGATGCTGCTGACATGAGGCTTCTCGGTCTCGATCCGGGACTCCGCTTCACCGGCTGGGGTGTCATCGACGTCGACGGCAACCGTCTGCGTCATGTCGCCAACGGCACGTTGAAATCGACGGCGTCGCTGAGCATCGCCGAGAGGCTGCTGGAGCTGCATGACGGCGTGCTCGAGATCATCGAGCGCCACCGCCCGGACGAGGCTGCTGTCGAGGAGACCTTCGTCAACAAGAATCCGGAATCGACCCTGAAGCTGGGGCTGGCCCGTGGCGCGGTGCTGCTGGCCCCGGCCAAGAAAGACATGCGGGTGACCGAGTACGCCCCGAACCGGGTGAAGAAGACCGTGGTCGGGGCGGGTCACGCCAACAAGGACCAGATCCAGGTCATGGTGACCAAACTGCTGCCGGATGCCGCCTTCGAGACCCCGGATGCGGCGGATGCGCTTGCGGTTGCGATCTGCCACGCCCATTTCGCCCAGAGCCGTCATGCCTTCGGCGATGCCGTCGGGGTCTCCCGGATCCGCAAGCAGTCCGCGACCGGCGGTTACGAGAAGGCCGTGCAGGCGGCGCTCAGGAAGGAGATGGGGCTGTGATCGCGAAACTGCGCGGGATCCTGGACTCTTTCGGCGACGGCTCGGCCGTGATCGACGTGCGGGGCGTCGGTTACCTGATCTTCGCTTCCAGCCGCACTCTCGGACGCCTCGGCGACCGCGGCGGCGAGGTCTCGGTCCATGTCGAGACCCATGTCCGTGAGGATCATATCCATCTCTACGGCTTTGCCGACAAGGCGGAGCAGGACACCTTCCGGATGCTGCAGACCGTGCAGGGGGTCGGCGCCAAGGCGGCGCTCTCGATCCTCTCCGCGCTTTCGCCGGACGAGATCATCCGTGCGGTCGCGGCCGGCGACGCCAAGATGCTGACCCGCGCCGACGGGGTCGGGCCGAAGCTGGCCGGGCGCATCGTCAACGAGTTGAAGGACAAGGCGGTTAACGTCTCCCTCGGAGCGGACGCCGGCGCGCCTGCAGCTTCCGCAAAAGGGGCGGCGCCTTCGAAGGAGTCCGCCGCGGTGGCGGATGCGATCTCGGCCCTGGTCAATCTCGGTTATGACCGCAGCGTCGCCTATGGCGCGGTTCATGCCGCGGCAAAGTCCGCCGGCGCGGATGCGGGGCTTGACCAGCTCATCACCGGCGGCCTCAAGGAGCTTGCCTCGTGAGCGCCTGGGAAGACGAGGAGGGCGGCCGGCTGGTCGACGGCGAGCGTTCCGTCGAGGATACCCCGGAACGGGCGCTCCGGCCGGTCACGCTGGACGATTTCGTCGGCCAGAAACAGAGCCGCGAGAATCTCAAGGTCTTCATTGAGGCTGCCAAGGCGCGCGAAGAGGCGATGGACCATACGCTGTTCTTCGGTCCGCCCGGTCTCGGCAAGACCACACTGGCGCAGATCGTCGCCCGCGAACTCGGTGTGAACTTCCGCGCGACCTCGGGTCCTGTGATCGCCAAGGCGGGCGATCTCGCCGCGCTGCTGACCAATCTTCAGGCCCGCGACGTGCTCTTCATCGACGAGATACACCGCCTTAATCCTGCCGTAGAAGAAGTGCTCTATCCCGCCATGGAGGACTTTCAGCTCGACCTCATCATCGGCGAGGGTCCGGCTGCGCGCTCGATCCGTATCGATCTGCCGCCATTCACCCTGGTGGCGGCGACGACGCGCTCCGGCCTGATCACGACGCCGCTGCGCGAACGCTTCGGCATTCCGCTGCGTCTGCAGTTCTACACCCCGGAGGAACTGCAGAGCATCGTCATGCGCGGTGCGTCCCTCCTGGGAATGAATCTGCTGCCGGACGGTGCCGCCGAGATCGCCAATCGGTCCCGCGGCACGCCGCGCGTTGCCGGGCGCCTGCTGCGCCGGGTGCGCGACTTTGCCGCCGTGGCCGGTGTCGAGGAGATCGGCCAGAAGGCGGCCGACGGCGCGCTCAACCGGCTCGATATCGACGAGCGCGGACTGGATGCGATGGACCGGAAGTATCTGCGCTGCATCGCCGAGAATTACGGCGGCGGGCCGGTCGGGGCTGAAACGCTGGCGGCCGCGCTCTCCGAGCAGCGCGACGTGATCGAGGAAGTAATCGAGCCCTACCTCCTTCAACAGGGCCTGCTGCAGCGGACGCCGCGCGGCCGGGTGCTGTCGGAAGCCGCCTACCGCTATCTCGGTCTTGCCGCGCCGAACCGCACGCCGGCCGAAGTTGCGCAGATGACCCTGCTCGAAGACGACCCCGAGGGGTGCGATGTCTGAGCGCAAGCTGATGCCTGCGGTGACCTCGTTCACGGCGGACGGAACCCATGTGCTCCGCGCCCGGGTCTATTACGAGGACACGGACGCCGGGGGCGTCGTCTATCACGCCAACTATCTGCGCTTCGCCGAGCGCGGGCGTACGGAATATCTGCGCGATCTCGGCATTTCCCAGTCGGAACTTTCGGATACGGAGGGCGTTCTGTTCGTGGTCCGGCGCAGTGTCATCGATTTTCGCCTGCCGGCGCGGCTGGACGATGCGCTCGAGATCACGACGCGGATCGGGGAAATGAAAGGGGCCTCCTTCGAGGTCGAGCAGGAAATCAGCAAAACGGGAGCCGACGGTTATCTGGTCCGGGTCGCGAGCACGATCGCGTGCCTCGACACCAAGGGCCGGCCGGTCCGGGTCCCGAAATCGGTCCGGGAGAAACTGGACCGCACGATCATGGCTGGGACGAACCAGGAACCGCGTAAGGCGGACGTTCAGGAATCCGGGGATTAGCATCTAGATGGAAAAAGCAATCGTCGACACCGTAGCGCTTGGGGGTACGGCCGCCACCGACATGACCATTTGGGGCCTCTTCCTGGCCGCGGACTGGATCGTGAAGACCGTCATGGTCGTGCTGATCCTGGCGTCGATCTGGAGCTGGGCCATCATCGTCGACAAGACGATGAAGCTGCGCCGTCTCTCGAAGGCGGCTGAAGATTTCGAGGAAAGCTTCTGGTCCGGCGGGTCTCTGGAAGATCTTTATGACCGGATCGGCGGGCAGCCGGGCGATCCGATGACGGCGGTTTTTTCCGCGGCTATGAGGGAATGGCGCCGTTCGGCAGCCAAGGGGCTGACCTCAAAAGGCTCCGAGATCCGGGCCAGCCTGCGCCAGCGCATCGAGCAGGTGATGAACCTCTCTATCGGCCGGGAAATGGACCGTCTGGAAAAGCACATGACCTTCCTTGCCTCGGTCGGCTCGGTCGCGCCCTTCGTCGGCCTGTTCGGCACGGTCTGGGGGATCATGAACAGCTTCCAGTCCATCGCCGCGACCAAGAACACCTCTCTCGCGGTCGTCGCGCCGGGTATCGCCGAGGCGCTCTTCGCCACCGCGCTCGGCCTGATCGCCGCCATCCCGGCGGTCATCGCCTACAACAAGATCTCCACCGACCTCGGCCGTTTCGCCGGCCGGCTGGAGAGCTTCTCCGCCGAGTTCGCCTCCATCCTGTCGCGTCAGCTCGACGAGGGAGGCTGAGCCATGGCCGCTTCCATGATCGGAAACGGGCGCAGCAAGGGTCGGAACCGCTACCGGCCGCTCAGCGAGATCAACGTGACGCCGCTGGTCGACGTCATGCTCGTGCTGCTCATCGTCTTCATGGTGACGGCGCCGCTGCTCACCGTCGGCGTGCCGGTGGATTTGCCGAAGACCGAGGCGGCACAGCTGACCGACGAGGTCGAACCGCTGGTGGTCTCC
The DNA here is from genome assembly GCF_017640745.1 of Nisaea sp. Classification (GTDB taxonomy): domain Bacteria; phylum Pseudomonadota; class Alphaproteobacteria; order Thalassobaculales; family Thalassobaculaceae; genus Nisaea. Next base: position 6,945 of record NZ_JAEPQA010000031.1, read on the forward strand.
GTCAACGCAGAGGGCGTGATCTTCCTGCAGGAAACCGAGGTGCCGCGTGAAAATCTCGTGCCGCGGCTGAATGCCGTCACCGGCCAGCGTCCCGATGTGCGCATCTTCGTGCGCGGCGACAAGGCGATCCAGTATGGCACGGTGATGGAAGTGATGGGGCTCATCAGCGCCGCCGGCTTCACCAAGGTCGCTCTGCTCGCCGAGATTCCGGACACGATGAAGGGAACGCGCTGACACCATGCGCACGGGGCTCACCATATCTGTCGGCCTGCACGCGGCGGTCTTTGCCATCGCCTGGTTCGGCCTGCCCCAGCTCCGGAACGACGACATCCTTCCGGAGCAGCTGGTGATCGTCGATATGGTGCCGATCACCGAGGTGACGAATACCCCGACCGTGACGGCCGAGCCCGAAAAGCCGAAGGAGCCGGAGCCCGAAGCGCCGAAGCCCGAGCCGAAGGAAGCCCCGCCTCCGCCGCCTCAGGCCGAAGCGCCGCCCCCTCCGCCGCCGCCCGCACCGGCTCCCGAGCCGACTCCGAAACCCGTCGCCGAGGCCCCCGAGCCGGAACCGGCGCCGGTTCCGAAGCCCGCGCCTGAAAAGGAGCCGGAGCCGGAGAAGGTCGCCCAGGCGCCGCAGCCGGCGCCGAAGCCGCGCCCGAAGCCGCGCGCGCCCGCGCCGGATCCGAAGGACACGGCGGAGAAGCCGAAGAAGGACGACAAGAAACAGGATTTCTCGCGTTTGCTGAAGACGCTTGAGAAAACCGAGACAACAACCGCGGCGAAGCCGAAAGAGGAAGAGAAGAAAGAAGAGGACAAGACCGATCCTCTGAAGGACGTTCTGGCGAAGCTGAACGCGCCGGCCCGTAGCCGCTCCGACAAGGCCTTCGATCCGGAGAACAAGGTTTCCGTCAGCGAGATCGACGCCGTTCGCCGGCAGATCGCGCAATGCTGGAACGTGCCGGCCGGCGCCAAGGATGCCGAGGATCTCTATATCGAGATCGCGCTGCAGATGAATGGCGACGGCAGCGTGCGGGATGCCCGTATTGTCGATCAGTCGCGGCTGTCCCGCGATCCGTTTTTCCGCACCGCCGCCGAGAGCGCGCGGCGCGCGGTTCTGAGCTGCGGCAAGCTTCCGCTGCCGCCTGAAAAATACGAGGCATGGAAAACCATCACCATGACCTTCAATCCGAGGGATCTGCTGTGAAGATCTGCGATCACGACCGACTTGAGAGGCCGATCATGAGGTTCGCTGGACTGTCCCGGACTGCCGAAATGTCACCTGCCGCGCTGTTCTGGCGCCTGCTCCTGCCGGCTCTGTTCGCCGCGCTCTTCTTCACCGGCACGGTGCGCGCCGAGCTCCGGATCGATATCACCCAGGGCAAGGTCGATCCGCTGCCCGTGGCGATCGCGGACTTTACCGGGAACAATGGAGAAAGCGCACAGATCGGGCGCGACATCGCGGCGGTCATTGCGGCCAACCTGGAGCGTTCCGGCCTCTTTGCGCCGATCAACAAGTCGGCCTTCATTCAGCAGAATGTCTCTCTGAGCGCCCTGCCGCGGTTCGGTGACTGGCGGATCATCAACGCGCAGGCCCTGGTGCATGGCGCGGTCAGCTTCGAGGCGAGCGGCGCGGTCAAGGTCGAGTTCCGGCTCTGGGACGTCTTCGCCGAGCAGCAGATGGTTGCGAACGCCTATACGACGGTGCCCGCGAACTGGCGCCGCGTCGCGCATATCATCTCGGACGCGATCTACCAGCGGATGACCGGCGAGAGCGGTTATTTCGACACGCGTATCGTCTATATCGCGGAGAGCGGGCCGCCGGACCGCCGTACCAAGCGTCTGGCGATCATGGATCAGGACGGCGCCAATCACCGTTTCCTGACCGACGGCAAGGACCTCGTCCTGACGCCGCGATTCTCGCCGACGCTGCAGGAGATTACCTACCTCGCCTATTACAACGACAAGCCGCGGGTCTACATCTTCAATATCGAGACCGGGCAGCAGGAAGTTCTCGGCGATTTCCCGGGCATGACCTTCGCGCCGCGCTTTTCGCCCGACGGCAACCGGGTGATCATGAGCCTCGCCCGGAACGGTGTGACCGATATCTACACGATGGACCTCGCGACCCGCAGGGTCCGGCGCCTGACCGATAGTCCGTCGATCGATACTTCGCCGACCTATTCGCCGGACGGATCGCAGATCACCTTCAACTCGGACCGGGGCGGTACACAACAAATCTACGTGATGGACGCGAGCGGCGGCAACGTGCAGCGAATCAGTTTCGGCAAAGGGCGCTATGCCACGCCTGTCTGGTCGCCGCGCGGAGATTTGATCGCTTTTACCAAAATGACGGGCGGCCAGTTCTATATCGGCGTCATGCGGCCGGATGGAACCGGCGAGCGTCTGCTTGCTCAGGGCTATCTCGTGGAAGCGCCGACCTGGGCTCCGAACGGCAGAGTTTTGATATATTTCAAGCAGTTCCCATCGGATTCATCCGGTCGTGGTGGCAAAACCAAGCTCTATTCCATTGACCTCACAGGGTATAACGAGCGCGAAATTGTCACGCCGGTGGACGCCTCCGATCCTGCATGGTCGCCCTTGATTCCCTGACTGCGTGCAAATATATTGCGCGCGATCGAGCGAATCCAATAACGAGCGGCTATCCCAACGTGTTGAAATCTGTTAAACAACACAAAGGATTGGCGCGTCCGGCTATGAGTCGCAGGGGCACGACCGTTAACTTGGATTGAAGGCTCACTTCCGTGGGGGTGTTTTAGAATGGCTAAGAAGTTTCTTTCAATCGTGGCCGCGGCGTTGCTCGTTGCCGCTTGCTCGACCGACCAGGAGACGGCTTCCCAGTCGGGCGGCGCGGGATCGACTGTGCCGGCTGCGAACCAGCCTGCGACCAGTGCGGCCCCGTCCGGTCCTGTCGCCGGATCCCGCGAAGAATTTGTCGCGGAAGTTGGTGACCGCGTTTTCTTCGACTTCGACAAGTACGACCTGACCTCGGAAGCGCGGACCACGCTTGAGCGTCAGGCGTTCTGGCTGCGTAAGTACCCGAGCGTGACGGTCACCATCGAAGGTCACTGTGACGAGCGCGGCACGCGGGAATACAACCTCGCCCTCGGTGAGCGTCGTGCCACTGCGGCGAAGGACTATCTGGTTGCTCTCGGTATCGATGCCGGTCGCATCGCGACCATCAGCTACGGTAAAGAGCGCCCGGTTGCCTTTGGCAGCAACGAGGAAGCCTGGGCCCAGAACCGTCGTGGTGTGACCACGATCAACTAAGGTTCTGCCGGTTGATTTGAATAGGACCGCGCCGGTCTGGGGCTCCAGGCCGGCGCGTCGTCTTTTCAGGCACAGGACACCGGGTGCGGCGATCCGTATCGGTGCCATATTCCTGCTCGAATATCGGGCAACACTGGGCTTCGCGGTAAATCAGAGGCCGGGAGTTTTGAGAATGATCAGGCGATACGGAGTGCGCGGCTTTTGTCTGTTCGGAGCGGCTATCGCGATAGCCATCGCGGTGATCGGGCCTGCCGCAGCGCAGGATGTGCAGAATCTGCTCAACCGGCTCGACCGGATGGAGCGGGACATGCAGGATCTGCAGCGCCAGCTCTATCGCAACACGCTCTCGACTCCGGGGGCCGGCGGCGCCGGAACCGGGATCACGGCGACGCCGGTCAGCCCTGCCCCGATCACCGGTGGCCCCGGGACCTCTGACTCTGCCGGAGGCCAGCCGGGATCGCTCGACACCAGCTATGCCGCGCGCGTCGAAGTGCGTCTGCAGCAGCTTGAAACGCTGATCCGCTCGCTGACCGGGAAGATCGAGGAGGTCGAGTTCCGCGTCGAGCAGAATTCCGGACGCCTCGACCGGCTCGTGCGCGACATCGACTTCCGGCTGCAGGCACTGGAGCAGGGCGGCGCCCCGGCCCGAACGGACGGGCAGGGGAGCGGCTCAATCGTCCAGTCGCCGCAGGCGGAGAATGCCCCCGTTCCGGGCCAGGGACAGGGGGTTCTGGGGACCCTGAGCCAGGCCGAGATCAAGGCTGTCGACGAGGGTACTGTCCAGTTGCCGGCACCGGAAGGTGAGGCGGCGAGCAAGCCCGAGGCGGTGGCGAGTGCTCCGGCGAGCGGACAGATCCTCCCGGACGGCACGCCGGAGGAACAGTACAAGCATGCTTTTGCCTATCTGCAGAAGCAGGACTTCGATTCCGCGGAGAAGGCCCTCAGCCTGTTTCTCGAACGGCATCCGAAGAGTCCGCTTGCGGGCAATGCAATGTACTGGCTCGGCGAGACCTATTACGTTCGCAAGGACTTCCCCCTGGCGGCGAAGACCTTCGCGACCGGCTATACCGATTACCCGGGCAGCTCGAAAACCGCTGACAATCTCCTGAAGCTCGGCTTTTCCCTCGCCCGTATGGACCGGAAAGAAGATGCCTGCGTCACCTTCGACAAGCTGCGGGCCGATTTCCCGAACGCGTCGGACAATATCAAGCGCCGGGCGGATGCCGAGCGCAAGCGCATCGGCTGCTGATCTCCGGCCGGGACGGCTGGAGAGCGCTACATCGGGGGGCGCGCCGGTCGGCGAGGACGAGTTCGGCCGGCTCATCCGGGCTGTTGACCCGGCTCTGGCCGACGCGCCGCCGTCGCTCTTTCTTGCCGGTGTCTCCGGCGGTGCCGACAGCATGGCCCTCTGCCTGCTCCTCGATCGCTGGTGCCGGACCAACGGGCACCGGTGCCGAGCGCTCATCGTAGACCATGGGCTGCGGACAGAGTCCGCCGCGGAAGCCTCTCGTGTCTCGGGCTGGCTGCAGGCGCGCGGCATCGCTTCCGATATCCTCCGCTGGTCCCCCGTCAAACCGGTAGCGGGCGTTCAGGCGTCGGCGCGCGCCGCCCGGTTCGCGCTCATGACGGATCGTGCCCGGGAGCTCGGGGCCCGTGGAATTTTCCTCGCGCATCATCTGGAAGACCAAGCCGAGACCATGGTTATGCGGCTTGGCCGGGACAGCGGTCCCGACGGACTGGCGGGAATCCGGATGCGGCAGATGCACGCGGAGATCCCCGTCTACCGGCCGCTGCTAGGCACCCCGCCGCAGCGCCTGCGGGCCCATTGTCTCGCGCAAGCCCAGGCCTGGGTCGAGGATCCGAGCAATCGTGACTGCAGGTTCGAGCGTGTCCGGGTTCGTCAGGAGGCGGCCGGACGGCGCGCGGCTGGTCTGGACGCGCCGGTCTTGCATCGCGTGGCGTCGGCGTTCTCCCGGCTCCGGGACTGGAGCGACGGTGAACTGGCGGCGTTTCTGCGGAAAGCGGGACTGCTCGATCCGCGCGGCTTTGCACGGCTCGACCCGGCCGCCCTCGTCGGTTTGCCGTTTCCCCTGCGGCACAAGTTTCTTTCGGGCCTCCTGCAATCCGTCGGCGGAGGGGATTATCCGCCGCGCCGCGAGAGCCTGGCGCGGCTCGAACGCTGGCTCTCGGAGGGTGGAGGCTCTCGCGTCACGCTCGCCGGGTGCCTGGTCTGGAAAACGGAAAAGGACGGTATCTGGATTGTGCGGGAGACGCCGCGCGGTCTGAGGCCGCGGACTGTCGGGGCCGGCTCGGTGTTGCGCTGGGACGGGCGTTTCGACGTCACATGGCGCGAGGACCGACCGGCCTGGGTGCACATGTTGACCCGCGATGGCGACCGCCGCCTGCGCCGCCTGCGGCATCCGGCAGGGCCGGCGCCGGCCCTGCCCGAGAGCGTCCGGTGCTCGCTTCCGGCGGTCACCGACCTTGACGGGCGTCTCTTTGCCCCCCACTTTCCGGAGACGTGGACAGATACGGCGCAGTCGAAAGACGGTCGTCTTCAAATTGAATTTCGTCCCGCCGTGTCCTGGGTCGCAGATGCGTTCCGGGCGAGCAGGGATGACAGGGCCGGAGCGAAAGTCTAAGAATGGGCCTCCGGCTGTATAGGAACCCTACCGAGGCACGATCAGCGTGAACAATTTCGGCAAGAATCTCGCACTGTGGATCATCGTCGGCGTCCTGCTCGTCGCGCTGTTCAACCTGTTCAACAGCTCGAACAAGACCGGCAGCTATCCGAACTTCGCCTTTTCGGATTTCCTTGGCGCCGTAGAACAGGGCCGCGTCACCGACGTCGTGATCCAGGGCAACACCATCAAGGGCCACTTCAACGACGGCCGGAACTTCGCGACCTACGCGCCGAACGACCCGGGCCTCGTGGACCGGCTGCGCGAGGGCGGCGTCCGGATCTCCGCGGCCCCGCCGGAAGAGGGCATGTCCGGCCTGCTCGGTATCCTGATTTCCTGGTTCCCGATGCTGCTCTTCATCGGTGTCTGGATCTTCTTCATGCGTCAGATGCAGGGCGGCGGCGGCAAGGCCATGGGCTTTGGCAAGAGCCGTGCCCGACTGCTGACGGAGAAGGTCGGCCGCGTCACCTTCGACGATGTTGCCGGCATCGACGAGGCGAAGACCGAACTCGAGGAGATCGTCGAGTTCCTGAAGGATCCGCAGCGCTTCCAGCGTCTCGGTGGCAAGATCCCGAAGGGCTGTCTGCTCGTCGGCCCTCCGGGCACCGGTAAGACGCTTCTCGCCCGCGCCATCGCCGGCGAGGCGAATGTGCCCTTCTTCACGATTTCCGGTTCCGACTTCGTCGAGATGTTCGTCGGCGTCGGCGCCAGCCGCGTGCGCGACATGTTCGAACAGGGCAAGAAGAACGCGCCCTGCATCATCTTCATCGACGAAATCGACGCGGTCGGCCGTCATCGCGGCGCCGGTCTCGGCGGCGGCAACGACGAGCGCGAGCAGACCCTGAACCAGCTGCTGGTCGAGATGGACGGTTTCGAGGCGAACGAGGGTGTGATCCTGATCGCCGCGACCAACCGCCCGGACGTGCTCGACCCAGCCCTGCTGCGTCCCGGCCGCTTTGACCGTCAGGTCGTGGTTCCTAACCCGGATATTCTCGGCCGCGAGCGCATCCTGAAGGTGCATATGCGGAAGGTTCCGCTGGGGCCGGACGTCGACGCGAAAGTCATTGCGCGCGGCACCCCGGGCTTCTCCGGCGCCGATCTCGCCAACCTCGTGAACGAGGCCGCCCTGCTTGCAGCCCGCAAGGGCAAGCGCGTGGTCGGCATGGCCGAGTTCGAGGAAGCCAAGGACAAGGTCATGATGGGCTCGGAGCGCCGCTCCATGGTCATGACCGACGAGGAAAAGGCGCTGACCGCCTATCACGAGGCCGGCCATGCCGTGGTCGCGCTGCACTGCCCGGACAGCGACCCGATCCACAAGGCCACCATAATCCCGCGCGGCCGTGCGCTGGGCATGGTGATGCGCCTGCCGGAAGGCGACCGGATCTCGCTCTCCCGCGCCAAGCTCTACGCCGACCTGCGCGTCGCCTGCGGCGGCCGTCTGGCGGAAGAGATCATCTTCGGCGAGGAGCGGGTCACCACCGGTGCCTCCTCCGACATCCGCATGGTCTCCGACATGGCGCGCCGCATGGTCACCGAGTGGGGCCTCAGCGACAAGCTCGGCTTCCTTGCCTATTCGCAGGATCAGCAGGAGGTCTTCCTCGGTCACTCCGTGACCCAGCAGAAGAACGTTTCCGACGCGACCGCGAAGGTGATCGACGAGGAGATCCGTCGCATCGTGGACGAGGCTTATTCCGACGCGCGCCGGATCCTCGTGGACAATCACGACGAGCTCGAAACGCTCGCCAAGGGGCTGCTCGAGTACGAGACCCTCTCCGGCGACGAGATCAAGGCTCTGCTGGCGGGCGAGAGTCTGCACAAGGAAAACAAGGAAGACGGGCCGAAGCCCGGCGCCGGACGCCGGTCCTCCGTTCCGACCGGCGGCGCCGAAGGCAAAGGCAAGCCGGGTGGCGGACTGGAGCCCGATCCCCAGCCCGGCGAATAGACCTATGGCCGAAATCTTTCGAGAGGCCGCGCTTCGGCGCGGCCTTTTCACATCCGGATCCCGGATCCGCCTGCGGCCCGAGAACATCTTGTGGGGCGAGAGCGCGGCGCGGCTGGTCGCGGCAGGGACCGCGCGGCCGCTTGCCGGAGGGCCGGCCGCCTTCACCACGATCGAAATCGTCGCCCGCTCCCGGGATGGGGTTCTCCTGGCCGGGCCGGTTCCGCTTGCCGAAGCCGTCCGCTGGGCGGAGCAGGACGGGCTTGCCGCCACCCTCGCTACAGAACTGGATGCGCTCTCCGCTCCCCGTCCCTCGCTCTGCGGCCTTCCGCAGGATCGCCCGCTGGTCATGGGCATCGTCAATGTCACCCCGGACAGCTTTTCGGACGGGGGAGACTTTGCCGACGGCGCCATCGCCATAGACCACGCCTTCGAACTCCTGATGCAGGGCGCGGACATTCTCGACATCGGGGGTGAGTCGACCCGTCCGGGTGCGGACCCGGTGCCGGTCGAGGAGGAACTGCGCCGCGTCGTGCCGGTGATCGAGGGCATCCGCCGCCGTGCCGGCGCGAAGCGTCCCGTGATCAGTGTCGATACCCGCCGGCCGGACGTCATGCGGGCGGCGCTCGACGCGGGAGCCGATATCATCAACGACGTCACCGGCCTCAAAGATCCCGAGAGCCGCCGGATCGTCGCGGAGGCGGGCGTTCCAGCGATGCTGATGCATATGCGCGGCGAACCGCAGAGCATGCAGGGCGAGGCGGTCTACGATTTCTCGCCGTTGCAGGTCCTCGAAGAGCTGGAGGAACGCGTGCTCGAGGCCGAGCGCGACGGCATCGCCCGGGCGCGCATGATCGTCGATCCCGGCGTCGGATTCGCCAAGAACGCCACACATAACCTAGAAGTTCTGGCGCGGCTCGGTCTCCTGCACGGCCTCGGCTGTCCGGTCCTTCTCGGCGTCTCGCGCAAGCGCTTCATCGGACTGCTCAGCCGGGAGGAGCCCGCGAAGCAACGGGTTCCCGGATCGCTCGCAGCCGCGCTTGCTGGTATGGAGCAGGGCGTCCAGATCCTGCGCGTGCACGATGTCGCCGAGACCGTGCAGGCGCTAAAAATATGGGCGGCTGTTGCCGGAGAGCGGTAGACTGCGCCCCGATACTCAATAGCCAAGTATTTTTCGGTATTTCATGACCAGATCTCTCTTCGGAACCGACGGCATCAGGGGCACGGCCAACAGCGAGCCGATGACCGCGGAGACCGCTCTTCGGGTCGCGATGGCGGCCGGACGTCATTTCGTCCACAGCAACGGCGCGCCGAAGACCGGCCACCGGCCGCTCGTCGTGATCGGCAAGGACACCCGGCTTTCCGGCTACATGCTGGAGCCGGCGATGGTGGCCGGCTTCACCTCGATCGGCATGGATGTGGTGCTGCTCGGCCCGTTGCCGACGCCGGCGGTGGCGAGCCTGACCCGCTCTCTCCGGGCCGATCTCGGCGTCATGCTCTCGGCCTCGCACAATCCCTATCAGGACAACGGCATCAAGCTGTTCGGGCCCGACGGTTTCAAGCTCTCCGACGAGGTCGAGCAGGAGATCGAGGACCGGATCGACCGCCTCGACGCGGACGACCGGGCGCCGGCGGACCGGCTCGGGCGCGCGCGCCGGCTCGATGACGCCCAGGGCCGCTATATCGAGATTGCCAAGAACACCTTCCCGAAGGGGCTGCGCCTCGACGGGCTGAAGCTGGTGGTCGATTGCGCCAACGGGGCGGCCTACAGGGTCGCGCCGCGGGTGCTGTTCGAGCTCGGAGCAGAGGTGGTCGAGATCGGCGTGCAGCCGAACGGCATCAACATCAATGCCGGATGCGGTGCGACCGCGCCGCAGGCGATGTGCAACGCCGTGGTCGAGAGCGGCGCGCATCTCGGCATTGCGCTCGACGGCGACGCGGACCGGCTGATCATGGCCGATGAACGCGGCCGGATCATCGACGGCGACCAGATCATGGGGCTGATCGCGACCTCCTGGGCCGAGGCGGGGATGCTGAAGGGCGGGGCGCTGGTCACGACCGTGATGAGCAATCTCGGCCTCGAGAAATATCTTGCCGGGATCGGCATCGGCATGCACCGCACCAAGGTCGGCGACCGTTACGTGCTGGAGCAGATGCGCGCCGAGGGCTTCAATCTCGGTGGCGAGCAGTCGGGCCACATGATCATGAGCGATCATGCGACGACCGGGGACGGGCTGATCGCGGCGCTGCAGGTGCTCGCCGTGCTGATTTCTTCCGGCCGGCCGATGAGCGAGGTCGCCTCGATCTTCACGCCCCTGCCGCAATTGTTGAAGAACGTCCGTTATACGGGCGAGCCGCCGCTTGGCAGCGACGCGGTAAAAGCGGCGATTGCCGCAGGCGAGGCACGCCTCGCGGACAGCGGGAGGGTCCTGATCCGGAAGTCCGGGACGGAACCCCTGATCCGGGTCATGGCGGAAGGCGAGGACAGCAAGCTCGTCGAGGCCGTGGTGAACGATATCGCACGGGAGATCGAACGTGCCGCAGGATGAGTCCATCGACATGAGCGACCTGCACCCGATGCGCGGAAAGGTTCTGATCTGCGCCGGCTCCGATTCCGGCGGCGGCGCCGGTATCCAGGCGGATATCAAGGCGGTGACGGGGCTCGGCGGCTTCGCGATGACGGCGATCACCGCCCTGACGGCGCAGAACACCGAGGGCGTGCATGACGTCCACGAGGTGCACGAGGAATTCATCCGAAAGCAGATGGAGGTCGTGCTGACCGATCTCGGCGCGGACTGCATCAAGACCGGCATGCTGCATTCGATCCCGGTGATCGAGACCGTGCGCAAGGCGCTGGACGAATTCGCGCCGGACGTGCCGCTGGTGGTCGACCCCGTGATGGTCGCGAAAGGCGGGCATCCGCTTCTCGAATCCCAGGCGCTCGAAGCAATGAAGCGGAAAATGGTTGCCCGCGCGACCATCCTGACGCCGAACATCCCGGAAGCGGCGCTCCTGACTGCGCGCGAGATCAAAAGCCGCGACGACATGCTGAAGGCGGGGGAAGCCCTGCTCAAGCTCGGCCCGAAACACGTGCTGATGAAGGGCGGGCACATGGAGGGCAGCGAGCTGGTCGACATCCTGATCTCGCAGGACGGAGAGCCGGTCGAGTTCCGCGGGCAGAGGATCGATACCGCCCACACCCACGGTACAGGCTGCACCACTGCTTCCGCCATCGCGGCGGGCCTCGCACAGGGGCTCGCCGTCGAGGACGCGGTTGCGCGGGCGCGCGACTATGTGCGGAAGGCGATTCTGAGCGCACCGGGCTACGGCCATGGCCATGGGCCGCTCAACCATGCGCATACGCTGAAGGCGGACGTCTGACGGCTTGAGTCCATGTGTCACCGGGCCTAGACTTTCATCCATGGTCCGGCCCGGACCTCCTCCCTCCGACGGGAAAGCATCCGACATGCGGGGCATCTTACTTCTCGGATCCGCTGACCGGGCCTGCGCATAAGGAGGGATTGCGATGACGTCCGCATCAGGAGGTTCCGCAATGAGACTCTCTGCACCGCTCTTCCGTCTGAAACGTCAGGCCCGTCTGCTCTCGCGCGAGAAGGGCATCCCCCTCAACAAGGCGCTCGATCACATCGCCGCCGCCGAAGGCTTCCGGAGCTGGAGCCAGCTCGCGGCCCGTGTCGGGCGCGAGTCCCGGCCGGCCGCCGGGATCTTCCGGCAGCTGGAGCCGGGGGACATGCTCCTGCTCGGCGCGAGGCCGGGTCAGGGCAAGACGCTGCTCGGGCTTGGGCTGCTGCTCGAGGCCGCGAAGGCCGGCAGGAGCGGCACATTCTTCACTCTCGACTATCACGAGGCAGACGTGGCGCGGAGCGTCGCTTTCCTGGCGGACGGAGAGGCGGCGGCGAATGCGTTTGCCCTCGACACCTCGGACGATATCTGCGCCGCCCATGTCATCGCGACGCTGGAGAAATCGCCGCGCGGCACCCTGTCGGTCATCGATTACCTGCAGCTTCTCGACCAGCGGCGCACGAATCCCGAAATCAACGCCCAGATTCGCGATCTGAAGCGCTTTGCCGTCTCTTCGGGGCAGATCCTGGTGCTGATATCGCAGATCGATCGTGCCTTTGACCGGCGCGGCGGCGGCATGCCGGGACTCGCGGATGTAAGGCAGCCGAACCCGGTCGACCTGACGCTCTTTACCAAGGCCTGCTTTCTGCACGACGGCGAAGCCCGCCTGGACTCGTTGAAAGCCGCCTAGTCGAGCACGAAATCCTGGTTGGCCAGACTGTAGCTGTGATGACCGAAGATGCCGTCCTCGGTCATCCGCTCGATTTCGGTTCTGAGCGTGTTGATGCGCTCGGGGTAGCTGGAAGCGCCGATCTCGAGAAGGGCGTTCAGCGGGTCGGCGGCGGCCAGGGCCTGTTCGATGACGCTGCTCTTCGCCCGGCCCTGATGGCGGATGTCCGCGACAACGATGCAGACACTGTCCTCCGCTCCGTCCAGATCGTAGCGCCGCGCATAGTCGGCAAATTTCTGCCGCTGCTGTTCGATCGTGAAGACCACCTGGGTCGCCCTGTTGTCCGCGCTGTTTTCCGCCCAGTGGACGAATTTCGCGGCGACCTCGGCCTCCTGCTCGCCGACCTTGTCCGCATCGGGATTGAGGTAGTTCATGAGCGCTTCGCTGCTGCTCCTGTCCTCGAGCTGCACCGTGCCGTCCGGCGTCTTCTGCGCGACATGGCCTCCGGCGAGCGTCAGATCGGGAAAATAGAACGCGGCGTCCGGCAGCAGCAGGAAACGGCGCAGCAGCAGCACGAAATTCTCGTCAGGCTCGTGTGCGGCCTCCTGATAGAAGCCGAAGGTGAAGGCGGCGCGGTCATAGGTATTGAGGCAATGGAAACTGCCCTGACTTTCGCAAATCGCCGTGGGCGTGATCACGTCTGCCCAGAAACCGAACTGCTCGCGGTAGTTCTGCGGCGCGAAGACATTGGTTCCCGGCGTCGTGTTCATCAGGCCGCGGCGCTGCTGATAGGAAACGTCGCTGCCGACGAAGAACTCGGCGCCGCCGTTCACTTGCGCGAAATAGCGCTGCCCGTCGATCCTGAGCGTGACCTCCGCCGGCCGGTCGACCTGCTGCCGGGCGCCGGCAACCCGGGTGCTGACGGAGACCCTCTCCGTCGGGCTGTTGGCAAACGGCATGACGAGCAGGGGGCGTCCGGCATATTCCGGCGTAATCGAAAAATCGAACCGGGGTCCCGCATGCATCGCCCGGGCCACGCTGACGCCGTCGCAACGCACCTCCCAGTTGATCCGGGCAAGATCGCTTTCGGAAGGAGACGGCTGATTGAAGGCGGTTGCCGTGTACCGCGCGACGGAACCGACTTCCGCGGTTGAAGGGCCGTCGACGGCTGTGACGAGCAGCATGGCGGTCTCCAATCGGAGGAATTTTCGTAGAATTGTAATTTTAAGTACTATTTGGCGACGGCCTTTTCCAGCTTTCGATTGTTCCGGCGTGGTCGCGCCACCGACACTTGGTGTCGCCCGTAAGCATAGAGATGAGACGTTCGCGCCGTACTTGTTGTGAGAAAGCCCGGATCCCGGGCGTGTTTTCGCGTGGAGGCGATATGGCCGAAGAAGACGATATCGTTCTGTCGGAACTGGACGATGAAGAACTCGTGCAGCAGATGCACGACGATCTCTATGACGGCCTGAAGGAAGAAGTCGAGGAGGGCGTCAATATCCTGCTCGAGCGCGGCTGGACGCCCTACAAGGTGCTGACCGAGGCGCTGGTCGAAGGCATGCGGATCGTTGGTATCGACTTCCGCGACGGCATCCTCTTCGTGCCCGAAGTGCTGATGGCGGCCAACTCCATGAAGGCCGGCATGACCATCCTGCGTCCGCTGCTCGCCGAGACCGGCGCACCGCGCATGGGCAAGATGGTGATCGGCACGGTGAAGGGCGACATCCACGACATCGGCAAGAACCTCGTCTCCATGATGATGGAAGGCGCCGGCTTCGAGGTGATCGATATCGGGATCAACAATCCGGTCGAGAACTATCTGGCGGCGATCGAGGAGCACAAGCCGGACATCCTCGGCATGTCGGCGCTGCTGACCACCACGATGCCCTATATGAAGGTCGTCATCGACACGATGAAGGAAAAAGGCATCCGCGACGATTACATCGTCCTTGTCGGCGGCGCGCCGCTGAACGAGGCCTTCGCCGAGAATGTCGGCGCGGACGGCTATTGCCGCGACGCGGCCGTCGCCGTGGAGATGGCGAAGAAGCTGATCGCCGAGCGCGACCGCTCCAATTCCGCCGCCATGGGCGTCAGCTGAGCGGGGCGGCGATGGCCGCTCCGACGACAGCGCAGGCGATGCCGCGGGCCCTCGTGGTGGCCTGCGGTGCCCTCGGGCGCGAGCTGGTTGCCCTCAAGGAAGCGACCGGCTGGGAGGCGCTCGAGATCACCTGCCTGCCCGCCATATGGCACAATCACCCGGAAAAGATTGCGCCCGGCCTCCGCCGCAAGCTGAAGGCGGCCGACGGTTATGACGCGGTGTTCGTCGCCTACGGCGATTGCGGCACCGGCGGCGAGGTGGATGCCGTGATCGAGGAATTCGGCGTCGAGCGGATCGCGGGGCCGCACTGCTACCAGTTCTTCATGGGGACAGACGACTTCACACGGATGACCGATGACGATCCGGCCCGTTTCTTCCTCACCGACTATCTGGTCCGCCATTTCGACCGGCTGATCGTGAAGGGACTCGGCCTCGACCGGTTTCCCGAGCTTCGGGACATGTATTTCGGCAACTACACCGCGCTGGTCTATATTGCCCAGACGGAAGACGAACGCCTGAAAGCCAAGGCGCAGCAGGCGGCGGAGCGACTCGGCCTCGCATTCGAGTACCGCTATTGCGGGTACGGCGAGCTGCAGACTTTCATAGAAGAAGCCCGGGGCGGGCGCATTGAAGAAGCCCGGAACGGGCACTGAACGGAGCGGAGAGATGGCGCATCTCATCACCGTCTACTGGCGGGACATCCCGGCCCAGGTGATCGCCGAGGAAGGCCGCGGCCGGCGCCGGAGCCAGGCCAAGGTGGAACTGCCGGTCCGCTTTATTCATGCCATCGACATGGCGGCGATGCGCGATGGCTCCGAGGACGAGGACGCCTACCTCGCCGGCTGGCGCCGCTCCGATCCGGTGGAGTGCGGCGCAGACCTTGAGGCCGAGGCGCAAGGTGCGGCCGAGGCGCTTGAGGCCGAGTATGACGGTGAGCGTCTGAAGGCGCTCATCGCCAATGGTGGCAACGCCGCCGAATAATCCCGTCTCTCAACCGTCGAGCCAGTGCGGCGAATGGGCCAGCAGATCGTGCCGGATCGGCGGGTGATCCGGCGCCATCGGGTCGAGGCGCAGGCGGGTGAGGCGGAGGAAGCTGAACTTCCAGACGCCGCCGGTACGGACATATTCCTCCTCGTAGTGGCCGTAGCCGCAATAGCCGCGCCCGCCCGGAAACTCCTTCAGATGAACGCCCGGACCGAGTTCGACGAGGTCCATCATCGCCCAGATGCCACGTGCCCGGTCCGGGCCGAGGAAGGCGATTTCCGGTGAATGCACGTGATGGATCGACACCGCGTCCTTCATCCGCGTCGAGATGCCTTTGACGAAGACCGTCTCGTCGGACCCGGTCGGGGCGGAGCCGAAGCCCTCGAACATGGTTCCCTTGGCGAAGAGGCCGGCGAGGCGGTCCCACTGCTTGGTATCGATGTAGCGGCAATATTGCGCCTTCAGACGCTTGATCGCCTCGGTGTCGGCATAGCGGGCGAGATCGATGTCATTCATATCGGTGTCCTTCCCGTATCACGGGACCAGCCGTGCGGCGCGATATTGGTCGAACAGATCGAAGAACATCTGCTCCGACTTCAGCACTTGGTGGAAACCGGCAAGACGGGCCTTGGTCGTGTCCGAGACGATGTCCCAGGTCGGCGCGAAGACATAGTCGGCATAGGGCCAGAGCGCGATGTCGCGATAGGGCGTCGGGGCAAGTCCGTGCTTCTCGACGATGCGGTCCCAGACCGGCTCGTGTTCCGCCATGGTCTCGGCCAGCGAGATGCCGAGCGGCGGGCCGGCCTCCATGCCGAAATAGGCGGCGAAGTGCTGCCACATGTAGCGCCAGCGGAAGATGTCGCCGTTGGTGATGTTGAAGGCCTGGTTGGCGGCTTCAGGCGCACCGGCCATCCAGACGATGGCGCGGGCGAGATGATCGGAATGGGCGCATTCCGCAAGGCAGTCGAAGGCGGTCTCCGTCCCGGGGAAGCTGAACGGGCGGCCGAGCTCCTTCATGATCGCGGCATAGGCGGCGAGCACCGAGACGAGGTTGCGTGCCTTGCCGGGGGTGAAGCCGAAGACCAGCGGCGGCCGCACCGCGCTCCAGCTCCAGGGCACGTCGAGAGCGGAGATCCAGTCCTGCTGGTCGAAATAGAAGTTCGGCACCGGCGCCCGCGGATCGTCCTCCTCGGCCGGCGTCTTGTAGGCGCCGAGATGGTTTCCGTAATACTTGGTGCCGTGCACGAGGTTGACGTGCTTCAGGCCGGGCGCGGCGGCGGAGATCGCCTCCACCGCGTTGACCAGCATGGCGAGATTGTCCTCGACCGACTCGTTCCCGCCCTCGCCGTGGGGTGCGCGGCCGGCGTAGAAGACGTGGGTGATGTGGGAGAGCTCTGCCGCCTTGGCGCGGCAGTCCGCCGGATCGAGCATGTCCATCGAAACGTGGTGTATCGGGAGATCCGTCCGGAGCGGTCTGCGGCTGACGCCGGTCACCGTGTGGCCCTCCGCGATGAGCTGGCGGCAGATTGCGCCGCCGACCATCCCGCTCGCCCCGAGCACCAGGGCGTTCATCCTTGTCATCTGTTTTCCTCCCCTTTTTCTCCAACTGCACACCGGGGAGGAGCTGTGCGGCAAGGGGATTTCCGTTTTCGGGAGGGGCTCTGCTGCGACTCAGCCGGTCCGCTCACCGGCGCGCACCGGTTCCGGCAGGCGGTTTTCCGGTGGGGCCAAGGGGCAGACCCAGTCCGGTGAATGGTAGCAGGAGGGATGGTAGGCGAAGTTGAAATCGAGGATCAGCCGTCCGTCCTCTGTCTGCCCGAGATCGGCGCCCTTGATGCTGTCGAGCATGTAGCGTCCGCCGCCATAGGTCTCGCGGCCGCTGGTGGCGTCGGTGAAAGGCAGGAAGGTGCCGCCGCCATAGCCTTCGATCCAGTAGACCGTCAGCTCGCCGCCGAGTTTGGAGGCAAGGCCTCGCGTGCGGGCGAAGGGCCGGAGCGCGATATGCCCGTCGGCGCCGATCTCTCCGGCCAGAATCTCTGTGCTCTCCGGCTCGTCCAGCGCGACTTCGAAGCGCATTCCCGGGTCGTAGTCGAACAGGGGGATGGAGCCGAAGTCACCGCGACGGTCCTTTTCGATGGGCGATTGATCGTGGCCGCAAAAGAGAGCGTCGCGGGTGTCGCGCCAGAGCTGCCAGGCTGCCTCCGGGTCCTCGGTGCGCCGGATGTCGGTATAGAGATCGGACACCCGGCGGCGCCAGTCGGCAAGCGAAACGGTCTTCATGTCGATCCCCTGATAATCATACTGCCTGACATAGAACGTGCGCCGGACGGTAGCACGTCACGGGCACGTGAGGCCTGGCTTGACCGCGGGCGGGTGCACGCCGAAGCTCTTCCTCCATCACCCGTTACTGAAGGAAAAGCCCATGACCTGGATTGCGACCGTGCCCTATGCCGAGGCGACAGGGCGCCTGAAGACGCTCTATGACCGGGTCAAGGGGCCGGACGACAATGTCGACAACATCATGATGGCCCACAGCCTGCGCCCTCATTCCATGGAAGGGCACATGCATCTCTACAAGTACGTGCTGCACCACACCGGCAACAAGGTGCCGAAATGGATGCTGGAAGCGCTGGGCGTCTATGTCAGCCTGATCAACCGGTGCGCTTACTGCGTCGAGCATCATTTCCAGGGCCTCCGCCGCCTGCTCGGCGACGATGCGCGGGCGAACGCGATCCGCGCCGCGCTCGAGGCGGGCAAGCCGGAACAGGCATTCGATGGCGCGGAACTGGAAATGTGCCGCTATGCGGAGAAGCTGACGAAGGATCCCGCTGCGCTCGCCGAGGCGGATATCGAGGCGATGCGGGCGGCAGGGCTCGATGACGGGCGCATTCTCGAGGTGAACCAGGTTGTCAGTTACTTCTGTTACGCGAACAGAACGGTCCTTGGGCTTGGGGTGAACACGGACGGGGATATTCTCGGACTGTCGCCGAACGAGTCCGACGATCCTGACAACTGGTCGCATAGCTGAGTGACGATCTCTGTCCCCGATGTTTTGATGTCAGAGCTGGGTGGGGCCGACGCCATCGTGAGTCTCGCGGAAATCATGTTGAATTAAGTCCATTTAGTTCTCACGGTGTGATGTCGGGTGCTAAATGCGTGCAACGCCGGATAAATCAGGCAAGACAAGAAGATCGACAGGCTCGGATGCATTTCACAGGCCAATAACGATCCAGAAATCGCAGGATGTTTTTTTGAGGATTGTGTCTCCCGATGATCGGTAGGATTTTGCGCCTTTTCCGAGGCGAACATAAGGGCCGGGATGATCAATCGGCTGCGCTGGATGCTTTGAACGATGTCTTGAAGCATGAAAATAAAGTCATTTGGATCGATTCATACGGGAAAGAAAAGTCGATCCTGAATATCGGCGACTATCGCGCGTTGTACGGCCGCGATCAGAGAGTTCTCGAGCAGGATCCACTGGATTGGATGCAGGCGATCCACAAGGACGACGTCCCGAGTGTCCGCGAGGCCCTGAAGGGCCAGCCATTCGGCGATTTCGACGTTCTGTACCGGGTCGTCAAGGAAGACGGGTCGACCCGATGGATACACGATCGTTCACTGGTCGTCCGAGATGATCGGAACGAGCCGCTCTATCTTGCCGGATTGGCGGAGGACGTCACCGACAAAGTGGCGCTCGACGAGCAGCTCGCCGCCGATATGAAACTGAGGACGATTGGCACAATCGCCGGAGGCGTCGCGCACGACTTCAACAATATCCTGGCGGTCGTTATCGGAAATCTCGAACTCGCTCTTTCGAAACAGCCGGATCCGGAGATCGCCAAGCATTTGAATATCGCGCTCGGTGCGGCGGAACGGGGGGCCACGACGACACACAGGTTGCTGGCCTATGCCAGACAGCAGCCGCTGGCCCCGGAAGCCGTTTCTGTCTCTGACCTGATCGATTCCCTGAAGCCGATTGTCGCCCAGTTCGTTTCCGATCATGCGGAGATAAGCTACCACATTGTGCCGAATGTCTCCGAGTGTTTCGCAGACCGTGGGGAACTGGAAACGGTTCTGATCAATCTGATCATCAACGCCCGGGATGCGGTCGATGGGTACGGCCGGATATTTCTGGAAGCCAATACTGTTGAGCTCGATCAGGCATACGTCGATCTGAACTTCGAGGTGGAAGCCGGGAGTTATGTGCGGTTCTCGATCTCGGATAACGGTATCGGGATGTCGAAAGAAGTCCTGGAGCGTGTTTTCGAGCCATTCTTCACGAACAAGTCCAAATCGGGGGGATCCGGCCTTGGACTTTCCATGGCCTACGGCTTCGCCAAACAGTCGAGGGGAAATCTGAAAATCTATTCGGAGCCGGGCAAGGGAACGACGGTCAATCTCTACCTTCCGGTCGCTGAAAAAGCCGGTGCTTCCTCGCAACCCGAGCCCGAAAGGGTGGCTGACGCCGGGCTTCCCGGCGCGAAATGCATCGTTGTCGACGATGATCCCGATGTGGGCGAGGTGATCGTCTCCTTCCTCGAGAAGCTGGGCTGTACAGCAATTCTGTTCACTGATCCTCACGACCTGATCGCGAAATTCGAGATCTGTCGCGACGTTTCTTTGCTCGTTACCGACGTGGTACTGCAATCCGACATAAACGGCCCGGAATTGGGGGCATTGATGCAGAAGCAGTTTCCGGACATACGCATCATCTACTTGTCAGGTTACACCGAGAACGCCATCATTCACCACGGTCGCCTGGACGAAGGCATACGCCACTTGCAGAAACCGTTCTCGTTCCATGAGTTCGCCGCAGCTTGCGAAGCCGCGCTGAGCTCATGAAGCGATTAAGGGTCTTTGGCAGTAGACGATTGTTTCGGTGGACGCGGTGTTTCTGAACAGGCCAGACTATCCTGACAACTGGTCGTACAGCTGACACGAGCATGTCGGGAAAGATCGAGATCAGCGAGAGCGGGCCGGACGATGAGCCGGCGATCGAGGCGCTCTACCCGGCGGCCTTTCCGGAGGAGGATCTGCTGCCGGTGGTGCGCGCGCTGCTGCGCGAGACATCGGGCGTCCTTTCGCTGCTCGCACTCGAGCGGCCGTCGGTGGCCGGGCATGCCGTCTTCACGGTCTGCGGTCTTGCCGGACAGACGGAGAGCGTCGCGTTGCTCGGACCGCTTGCGGTCCGGCCGGCCCTGCAGCGGCGGGGGATCGGCGGCGCGCTCGTGCGCGCCGGGCTGGAGCGGATGAAGGCCGCGAGGATCCAGAAGGTCCTGGTGCTCGGAGATCCCGCCTACTACGGGCGTTTCGGATTTGCGCCGGAGACCGGGATAACGCCGCCCTACCAAATTCCCGAGGATTGGCGGCCGGCCTGGCGGTCCCTCGACCTCGGTACCGCCGCCATTTCTCTCTCCGGGACGCTTATGGTCCCGGCTCCCTGGCGCGTACCCGCCTATTGGGGTGCCTGACGCGGAACGCCGCTTCCCCTTGCCGCAGAACCGGGACCCGCCCGCCGCCGTCAGTTTCCGAACAGCTTCTTCAGTCCTTCGCCGACCGTGCCGTCGAGTTTCTTGCCGGCATCCTCAAGCGCTTTCTTGGTGCTTTCGCTGTCGGTCGGGATCGCGCCGCCGGTGAGCTTGCCGAGATTGTCCTTCAGGCCCTCCAGCGTCTTGCCGACGCCAAGCGTGCCGGCGGTCTGGCTCGCTGCCGCCGTGAGGGCCGCCATGACCTTCTCCGCGATCTGCTCAGGCGTCGCGCCGCCCTCGTCCTTGCCGATGTCGCGGAGCGTGATGTCCGGCAGGCTGCCCTCGATCTGCTGGTCCCCGAGAATACCGGTGGAGGCCGCGACGCGCACTGTCCCGCCGCGGATGTTCAGGACCTCGATCACGAGCTTCTGCTGAGCCGCCTCGCTCTCGCCTGCTTCCGCCTTGCCGCCGGAGCCGTCGCCTGTGCTCTTCTTCACGTTGGCGGAGATCGCATCAATATTGTTGCCGCCGGGAGCGAGCTCGTAGGTCACTTTCGGCCGGTCGACGGAGATTTCCCTGATGACGATCACCGGCTGGGTGACGCTCGCCGTGTCGATCGCGACGCTGATGCCGCCGAGTTCGACCGCGCTGTCGCTCTTGAAGCCGGACGGGTTGCCGACCGTCAGCCCGCTGATCGCGCCGCGGCCGTCGAACGGCTTGATCTCGACGCCGGTGACGGTCACCGGCACGCCCGCGACTTCCGAGCCCTGGCTCTCGATCACGTCCTTCACGATGCCGTCGAGGTTGGACAGCACGAAGAAGAAGATCCCGGCGACGACCACCAGAAGGACCGCGAGGCCGCCGACGACAATGCCCAGAAGACGTTTCATCTCATTCACTCCGTCTCTGGCGCGGGGTATCCCGGCCGCGCGCCCGTTCACTACCGTTCCCGCTTGAAATGTAAGCTCTTTTTGGCCGTGCGGTCCAGTGACACTCAGGTTGCTGGACCACTTCCGCCGGGACCCAGCGCTAGTCCGGAATGCCCAGAAGCGCGGCCAGCGTCGTGCCCGCCGCCCTGTCCCGCGCAAGCGCCGCCGCAGCCCGCTCGACCACGATCGGGGGCAGGGCGACTTCCTTCTCCCAGCCCGGCATCGCGCGCCGCGCCTCGAACCAGTCATGTACCCGCGGATGCAGCTCTTTCAGCGGATATCCTCCGGCCGCGAGCCGGTAGGCATAGACGAACCAGGCGATGTCGACGACGGTAAGCGTCTCGCCGATGAGGAAGGGGTGACCCGCCAGCCGCGCCTCGAACCGGTCGAAGGCGGCGCGGAACTTTTCCGCCGAGGCCCGGCAGGTCGCCGCGTCGAGTCCGGTCTCCGCGAGGCGTTCGTAAAAGGCGATCTCCGCCGCCTTCTTCGCGTCCGTGGGGCTTCCCGCGCGATAGGCCCGCATCAGCTCCGGCGTCTTGGTCGTGCCGCTCCGGCCATGCACGAAGCGGAAGCTGAGACGGCGAAGGTCGTGATGCAGCGCGTCCTCCTCGGCGAGCAGCGTGATGATCTCCGCCCGTTTGTCTGCCGGGAAGAGGCAGGGCTCCGGAAAGCGCTCCTCCAGAAGGGCGAGGATGTCGTTGCTCTCGACATGCACCGCGCCGTCCAGCACCAGCACCGGGACCATCCCGCGCGGATTGATGGCGAGGAAGTCCGGCCCGTAATTCTCGTGGGCGGAGAGATCGACGACATGCCCGATCCAGGATGCTCCGTTCATCCCGAGCGCGATCCTGAGTTTCTGCGAGCAGGAGGAGGTGGCGAAATGGAAGAGATGCAGGCCGGAGGTGGGAAGGTCCGCGGCGGCGGATTGGATGAGCATGGTCAGAGCCGCTGGTTGATCTCGATGAGGTTGCAGGACGGATCGTAGACATAGACCTGGTGATAGCCGTCCATCGCGTAGGTGCCGGCGTCCGAATAGACTACGCCGGTGGCGTCGAGGCGCCGCATCACGGCCTGGATGTCCGGAACCCGGAAGGCGGGATGGCCGCCGATCGAGGGATTGTGGGCGAAGCCGTTGCGCTTGCCGAAGCCGGCGTCGGGCCGGATCACGTGAAGGCCCCGGTTCTCGGCGCCGAGATCCAGCACCGCGAGCTCGTTCGGATCGATACTGAAATCGCCCCGCGCCGCGGGAGCCCGCCAGTGCCCCTCGACCATGCCGGCGGTTTCCACGAAGAAGCGGACCGACGCCCGGACGTCGTGGGCCTGCAGGTTGACGTGATGCAGGATCCAGCCCTCCGCATCCGTCATGTCCGCCAGCGGCTGCCGCTCCGTGAACCCGATCAGGTTCACTGCCGGGTCGTGGCAGAACAGCACCGCGCCGAGGCCGGGGAAGGGGGCCTCAAGCGTCGAGGCGGCAACCCCGGCTTTCTCCAGCCGCGCGGCGACCGCGCCGAGGTCCGGCACCGCGAGCATTGCGGACTTGACCATGAACGGATTGTGCGGCGACCGGTGGCGGAGGCCGAAATCCGGATCGTGACGGAAGAGCGTGAGACCCTGCGTCCCGTTGGAGAAGCTGTGGCGTGCGTCCGCCCGGGTCAACCCGACGATATCGCCGTAGAACGCGGCGGCCTCGTCCGGGTCATGCACCGCGAGCCCGATATGGGCGATCTCCCAGCCTGGACCGCGTCCCGCTCCGGTCATCCGGTCTTCCTCCGCCTTGTTCCGTTTTTTCCGGGCCTCCTTGCGGGGCCGGTTCGGGAGAGAGGATAGAAGCGGCGAAGCGGGCCCGCCAGAGAGAGTTTCTCGCGCGATGATGTTCCTCTCCCTGATTTTGCGCGATAGGCGCCGCCTGTTTCTGCTGGAATATCGCAATCGCTTTCCATCCCGGCCGGCCCCTCGCGCCCGGCCACGACCACCGCACAGACAAGGCCGCCGACATGACCAAGCATCTCTCGGAAGACACCATCGCCGAATTCCGGACCAAGGGCGCCACGGTGCTGCGCGGCGTCTTCAGGGACTGGATCGAGACCCTCGCCGAGGGCATCGCCTACAACATGGAGCATCCGGCGCCGAACGTGCGGAACTACCAGTCGGAGGACGGCGGGCGCTTCTTCGTCGATTACTGCAACTGGGCCCGGGTGAAGCAATACAAGGACTTCATCTTCAACTCGCCGGCAGCCGAGATCGGCGCCGAGCTGATGGGCAGCAAGTCGGTCCGGCTCTTCCACGAGCATGTGCTGGTGAAGACGCCGAAGACCGGCATCCCGACGCCCTGGCACCAGGACCTGCCCTATTACTGCCTCGACGCGACCCAGACGGTCAGCATCTGGATCCCGCTCGACGAGATCCCGCGCGACCGCACGCTGGAATTCATCGCCGGCTCGCATCTCTGGGGGAAATACTACCGCCCGCAGCGCTTCGACGGCACGGCGCTGAACGAGAATGACGGCCTCGAGACCCTGCCGGACATCGACGGTCACCGCGATGAGTACGATATCATTGCCTGGGAACTCTCGCCCGGCGACGCGCTCGCCTTCGATTACCGCACCGTGCACGGCGCGCCGGCGAACATGAGCGCGACCGCCCAGCGCCGCGCCTTCTCGCTCCGCCTCGTCGGCGAGGACGCGACCTTCGCCCGGCGCGAGGGGATCGTGACGTCTCCGCCGTTTCCGGAAGTGACGCTGAAGCATGGTGAGCCGCTCAGCGGACCGGAATTCCCGGTGCTGCTCTAATACACACCCCAATCCGTCATCCCGGCCGAAGAGCCGGGACCTTCCTCCACCAAATAGATTCGTCATCCCGGACCCCGATCCGGGACCTTTCGACGGATATGGCCCGATGTTCAACAAGGTCCCGGCTCTCCGGCCGGGATGACGAGCTGTGTTGGGCGCTTCACTCGTGCAGCGCGAACATCATCTGGTAGAGCCCGGCCTCGACCTTTGCCGCCCCGCGCGCCTTGAGACCCTCGACGATCCCGGCCTCCGTCAGCGCCGCCTCGACGAAGCTCCGGTCGGTGCCCTCGATCACCGCGGTGAAGGGGGCCTCGCCGTCCCGTCCCGCGCGGATCGACTGTTCGCCGGTCTTCGCGAGCGAGCGGCCGAGATCGGCCTCCCAGTGCTGCACGCGGGTGATGCCTTCGCGATTGCGGAGATCGTGCAGCGCCACACCGGCGAGCCAGCGGGCGATCTCCTCGGCGTCGCCCGTGCCCGGCGCGTAGCGCACGGTCGCGACCACGGCGCCCAGCACCTCGCCGCTGGAGAAGCGGACCCGGCTGGTCGCGCGGACGAAATTGCGGAACTCCCGCATCATCCGCGAGGTCCAGTCCGACGGATTATCAAGTGCGTGGCGGTAGACCGGATCGTCGAAGCAGGCCAGCCGCTCGACATCGTAGGCCGCGAGGTACCTGTGCCTGCCGCGCCCGAGCTTGCGGTAGCGCCGCCCGTTCCGCCAGCCCGGCATGGCGACCCGCTCCGGGATGTGCTCGCGATGATACCACTCGCTGAACTCGGCGTCGCAGTCGGGCGTCGCGTCGCCCCAGACGGCCATCACGGCGTCGGTCATTTCTGGTTCCTCACACCCTGAAGATCGTCGAGCCCGTGGTCTCCCGTGCCTCGAGCGCGCGGTGGGCCTCGGCGGCGTCCTTCAGGTCGTAGCTCTGGTTGATCTCGATCTTCACGCCCTCGCGGATCTTTTGGAAGAGCGCCTCCGCGATATCGAGGGTGAGCGCCCGCGTCGCGGTGTGCGGGGCGAGGCCCGGGCGGGTGAAGTAGAGCGCCTTGGGGGCGAGCAGTTTCGGGTCGACCGCCGGCGCGGGGCCGGAGGCGGCACCGAAATGCACCAGCGTGCCAAAGCGGGCGAGCGAACCGAGCGAGCCCTCGAAGACCGCGGCGCCGACGCCGTCATAGACCACGGGCACGCCTTCGCCGCCGGTGATCTCCATCACCCGGGCCTGGAAATCCTCGCGCGTATAGACGATCGGATGGTCGCAGCCATGCGCCCGCGCGATCTCCGCCTTCTCGTCCGAGCCGACGGTGCCGATGACCGTGGCGCCGAGCTTCTTCAGCCACTGGCAGGCGATGGTCCCGACGCCGCCCGCCGCCGCATGCAGCAGCACGGTCTGCCCCGCCTGCACCGGAAAGGTGCGGCGCACGAGGTAGGAGACCGTCAGCCCCTTCAGCATGGAGCCGGCGGCCTGCTCGTCGCTGATATCGTCCGGCAGCGGGATCAGCCTTTCGGCCGGGTAGATCCGTTCGGAGGCATAGGCGCCGGGCGTGCCCATGACATAGCCGACCCGGTCGCCGACCTTCACCACCTCGACCCCGTCGCCGACCGCCTCGACCACGCCCGCCGCCTCCATGCCGATGCAGGTCGGCAGGTCGAACTTGTAGACCCCTGTGCGCTGGTAGACGTCGATATAGTTCAGCCCGACGCAGGTCTGCCTGAGCCGCACCTCGCCCGGCCCCGGCGCGCCGACCGAGACCTCCTCGTAGCGCATCACCTCGGGACCGCCCTGCTCGTGGATCATGATTGCGTGCGCCATGGCGGTGGATCTCCCTCAAGTTTGGTTTTGTTTGTTGGGGTGCGGATGAGTGCGTCCCGCTTGGGCCGCCATTTCCGCCCGGCCAGCTCTTTGGGTCAATGCTCGCTTCCATGTGGCGGGAATGCTTTCGTCATCCCAACACCGTCACCCCGGCGAAGGCCGGGGCCCAGGGGATCGTGGAGCGGGCTCGCCCCTGGGTAGCGGCCTCCGCCGGTATGACGAGGTTATGGGAACTAAGGTTTCGCGATTGAGCCTCGTGTCCCCTTAATTCTCTACGATGTTCGACAAGGTTTCGGCTCTCCCCAACGTCGTCATCCCGGACCCCGATCCGGGACCTTATGCAGGACGGGGCCCGATGTTCGACGAGGTCGCGGCTTTCCCCAACGTCGTCATCCCGGACCCCGATCCGGGACCTTATGCAGGACGGAGCGCTACGTTCGACAAGGTCCCGGCTCTTCGGCCGGGATGACGGTCAAAGGGGGCGAAGAAATGGACTCGCGTCCCCGCCCCTCAGCTCAGCGTCGCCAGCAGCCCCGCCATCAGCTTGCCCCGCTCGGCGAGGCTCTCCACTTCGATATGCTCGTCCAGCGTATGCAGGCCGGCGCCGCGGACGCCGAGGCTATCGAGGGTCGGGATGCCCATCGCGCCGGTGAAATTGCCGTCCGAGCCGCCGCCCGCCATATGGGCATCGATTTCGAAACCGAGATCCGCGGCGAGGCTTTTTGCATGTTCGAACAAAGCCTTGTCGGCCGCGCTCGGCTCCCAGACCGGCCGCGTGACGCCGCGCGTGATCTGGAAGCCGACATCGCCCTCGGGATTGTTCAGCGCCAGCATCTGCGCGACGCCCGCATCCAGATCCGCCTGCCGTTTCGCCATGGAGAGCGCCTCGGCCGAGCAGCCGGAGGGCACGCAATTGACGTGGCGCTGGTCCGACACCACGCAGCCGACCGAGAAGGTGCAGCTGTCGGTGCTCATCTCCTCAATCTCGAGGATGCGCCGGGCCATTTCCCGGACCGCAGAGCGTCCGAGGCGCGGGTCGACGCCCGCATGGATCGGGGTGCCGATGGTCCGGAGGTTGAAGCGCGCGATGGCATAGCGGCCCCAGACGACGCCGCCGTCGGGACGGGCCGGCTCGGGGACGAGCACGTATTTCTGGCGCCGCGCCGTCGCCTCGATCAGCTCCCGGGTCGCGGGCGTGCCGATCTCCTCGTCCGGGGTGAACAGCACGGTGACGGGCAGCTTGGTTGCGATATTCGCCGCGGCCAGCTGGCGGATCGCCTCGAGCGCGAGAAAGTTGCCGCCCTTCATGTCCTGGATGCCGGGCCCCCAGCATTTCCCGCCCTCGCGCCGGAAGGGCAGGCGGGCGAGCGTGCCGACGGGATGCACCGTGTCCATGTGCCCCGCGATCAGGATGCCCGGCTCGCCCGCCTTGCCATGCGGGAAGCTGGCGCGCACCGAGCCGCCGAGGCCCATGCGTCCCGGTATCCGCTCGATCGTCGCGCCCATGGCGGCGAGGTCGTAGCTCGCAAGGTCGATCATCCGGTCGACCGCGGCGGCGTCATGGGTCGGGCTCTCGCATTCGATCCACGGGCGGAGGCCGGCGCACATGGCATCGGAATCGAAGGGCAGGGCGTTGAAGTCCATGGGGGTGCTCCGCGGTTCGGGAAAGGAGGGGGCAGCTCGAGGCTCTAGTTCGGAAGGGCGCCCAATGATGCGTGGCGCATTCTCGGTCAATCAAGTCTCATGTTCCCGCGATCACCGCCGTCATCCCGGACGTGATCCGGGATCCACTGCCGCCGCTGCTGTCTTGCTGAAGTCGGCACCGGAGATTTTCGGTCAGAGCACGGCCAGGGATAAGTCCTGCGTCGCCGTTTCTCGGAGAGTGCGCTTGCAGAATTTCGTGTCTAGACTGCGGACGCGTTATCCATGGAGATTGGGGTATCTATGGCCAATACGAGCTACGCGAAGGCGCAGTTGGTGGGCGGTGAAAACATCATGGCGGCGGCGAGAATTCACTGGATTGTTTTCTTGAGACCGTTGCCTTACCTCGCCTTCGGGAGTCTGTTGGCTTGGGCCTCGATCAGCATGAAAGCCACTCCTGACAACGTCGCCCCCGGGGCCTTAATCAGTATCGCGGCAAGTATCCTCATCCTGGTCGCCCTATACGTCGGCTTGTCTTCCTTCATTGCCTGGGCCTGTACGGAGCTTGTCTTGACCAACCGGCGCGTGATCGCGAAATTCGGATTCATTCGACGCAAGGCGGTCGAGATGGATATGCGGCGGGTCGAGGGCATCAATCTCGACCAAAGCATCCTCGGACGTATCCTCGACTATGGATCCATCGAGGTCCGCGGCACCGGAGGCGGTATCTCGCCGATCCCGGGCATTGCCTCGCCGGGCAGCTTTAAGCGAGTTCTGGATCAAAGAGTTTCCGAGGTTGTCGACGGGGCGGTGATGTCCACGGGTGACTGAGGAGATGCGCGACCAACGACCTATATACGGGGGGCACGTCACTAAATTCGAGGATCGGAATTCATCGTCTTGGGGCGAATCTGAAATTAAGTCGTGTGTCCCCGTAATTCCTGTTGTGTGTCCCCGTAATTCCTGTTCTGTCCCCGTAATTCCCAGCGGCGATTTGTTGCTAGTTACGCGGTTGTCTGAGTACGCTCTCTCCTGCAATGAGAGTGGAGGGGTTTAAGTGATAAAGCGTGTTCATATTTTCTCGGTACTGATCGTTTGTGTTGCATTCGCAAATTTAGAAATCGGTAAGGCAGACGCTGCTCAATGCCCGCAAGGCAAGCCGGTTTCCGGAAAATACTTCATTACCGGTACCGACGTGAATTTTAGGACAGCACCATCAGCAGCGGCTGAGCCCGTTGTGAACGAGAAAGCAACACGGATTCTCGGAACGAAAACGCTTCGGAAGCTGTCGAGGGAATATGCCTTGACCGGAATCTGTGAAACCGATGGATGGCTCTACGCGCATATCACAGAAGCCGACGGGCGACCGGTCAATTGGGAGAAGGGCTGGGTCAGCAAGAAGTTCGTTTCTACGTTGCAGTCGGCCGATAGGGCGTCCGGCCTAATCTGGGATGTCGATAACGCGTCTTTCCTGAACGCCAAGGACAAAGCGATCATGAAAAAAGGCGCGCTTAAGGTCCTTAAAGAAGACGAGAATTGCGCTTCGATCATGATTGGCGACAAGAGCACCAGCAGGCCGGGGCAGTACTATGTCACCTGTAATTCGAAGAGTGGCGGATCAGTCTACAATGTTTGGTTCCGGCCAAATTAACGACATAAGGCATGCAATAAAATACTCGTGGAGATTTAAGGGTATGCGATTGTTTTATCTATCTATTTTTGCTTCGTCGATCTTTGGGTGGTCATGCGGAAGCGTAGCGGATGTTCCTGTTTCAATAGCAAGCTGGTACGGCGAAGTGTCGTCCACGAACGAGGCGGTAATTTATCATGGGGGTGGATGCAGAAAGAGTTCACCCAAGGGACAGTGCTGTCATATGGATCGGAAAACCGGGAAGGTTCATTGTCATTAGAGTTAGAATGAAATTTCGCGCTTTTCAATTGAAGTATATTTTAGGCGCATCAGAAAAAATTTATTCTCAACACTACAGTATATGAATTTTTATGGTGTTGTTGGGGGATAAATGAGAATTATGTTCAAGAACATTATAAATAGGTATTTGGTGGTTCTGATCTTTATTCTGATGTCAGGTTATGTGTCCAAAGCCGATACAGTCTCCGATCTTCGCGAGTTGCTCGCGCCCTATGGTTCGTTCGACTTTCGCGAGAGCGGCCGGAACGACATTGCCTACGCCATCTTTCAGGACCAGAAGCAGATTACAAAACAGATGTACCTTGCCGCGTTACCCTTTGCCTGTCTGGCAATTAGGGAAGATCCATCCTTCCCCAAGCAGTTCGCAATCTTGAATAGGTTTGGTCAGCAAGGTTACGTTTTTGAGGATACAGGTCTGTGTGCGGAAGTGACGCGAACCCGCGTGAACGAGCTTGAGTTGCTCATTCTGGGGAATTCCCACCTTCAATAAGAGTAGCATATATAACCCTCAGTTAAGGGCAATTAGCAGGCACGTTACCCAATTCGAGGGTCACAATTGGTCGTTCTGGATCGGGTCCGGAAATAGGTCGCGCGCTCCCTTATTTCCGATTTGGCTATGATGCGGGAATAGGGTTGGTTCTCATATTGTCGGCAACTTGTAATGATCAATGAGTAAATGATTTATAGCTAAAACGAGCGTTTCCTTGATTTTCTGGGCCACAAAATGCAGTAGCAGGTCTGTTCGTTGGCGAAGCGCTAAAGGGGATGAAAAAGCATGGCTAGATGTACTGCTCCGGTAAGGGGCCACAGCTCATCGGCTGCCGCAGCCAACTGTCCTGCATGCAGGAATCGCTATGGTCGCTTAAGCGGTTACGGCGGATATAGCGGCGGGTATAGCAGCCATGGATCGTACTCGTCCTCTTCATACTCCTCATCGGGAAGCAGCAGCAGTTCCGGACATCGTACCGCAAAGCCGCGTTGGTCGGGAGCAGGCTCGACGGTGCGGTACACACCAGAACAAGTGCAGGCGCTCACGCCGATTCGAGAAAACGTTGAGAACCTAGCTGCCTCCGAACCAGATCTCCGAGATGTGTTTCTCTGTCACGCTTGGGATGACAGGCAAGGCTCCGCCAAAGAGCTCCATGATTTGCTCGAAGCGCGGGGTGTTCGCGTTTGGTTCAGTGAGAAGGATCTTGGACTCGGAGTGCCAATGATGCGGGCGATTGACAAGGGCTTGGTGAATTCACGCGTCGGTATCGTATTGGTGACCCCGGCGATGTTGCGACGTCTCCCGGCAGAAGGCATCGCTGACAAAGAGCTTTCGGCGCTTCTCCGACGCGAGCGGCTTGTCCCAGTTGTTCACGGCACGACCTATGAAGAGCTTGAGCGAGTGAGTCTCCTGTTAGCCTCCCGAGCTGGACTGAGCACTGCCGAAGAGTCGATGGCGGATGTCGCGGCTAAGATCGCCGAACTGGTCGCGACTTAGCGTTTGGGGCTCGGAAATCAAGGGGAACGAAATCAAGACGACGCTTCACTCAATTCACCGACTGGAATCGCTCATCCCGGACCTGATCCGGGATCCACCGCGCCGCCGTCCTCTCGCTACGAAAAGCTGGGTCCCGGCTCTCCGGCCGGGATGACGAATGTGCGGGGGAGGGGCGCCGGGCGCGGAGCTACCCCCGCCGCCTTCTCCGCCGTCCGCCGCCTTCGCCGTCCCCGCCCGTAAGGCTCCGCGGCTCCGGCAGTTTCACCGCCGCGCGCAGCCTCGCATACGGGTCCGTCTTGTGCGGCAGCGCCATGGCGCCGACGAAATGTTCCTGGAAGCGCGGCTCGACCGCCGTTTCCACCTTCTCGATGGTGCGCACCACCCATTCGATCTCGCGCCGCGCCTGGCCGTTCAGCAGGGCGATGCGGGCGCCGGTGCCGGCGGCGTTGCCGACCGAGGTGACGTTGGCCAGCTCGCAGTCCGGGATCATGCCGAGGGCCATGGCGTATTTCGGGTCGATATGGCTGCCGAAGGCGCCGGCCAGCACTACGCGGTCGACCGCGTCGACGCCGCGGCGGTCCATCAGCAGGCGGGCGCCGGCATAGAGCGCGGCCTTGGCGAGCTGGATCGAGCGCACGTCGGTCTGGGTCACCGAGACGGTCTCGGAAATGCGGTAGGAGAAGGTGCGGCCGTCGGGATAGATCCGCTCGGACCTCTCCGCCAGCGCCCCGTCGATCATGCCGTCGGTGGTGATCATGCCGGCGAGGAACATCTCGCCGATCGCCTCGATGATGCCGGAGCCGCAGATCCCGGTGATGCCGCCGATCTCCTCCAGCGCCTCCTCGAAACCCTCCTCGTCGGACCAGCGGTCGGTGCCGATGATCTGGAAGCTGGGCTCGAGGCTCGCCGGGTCGATGCGTACGCGCTCGATGGCGCCCGGCGCGGCGCGCTGGCCGCTCGAGATCTGCGCGCCCTCGAAGGCGGGACCGGTCGGGCTTGAGCAGGCGAGCAGATGGTCCCGGTTGCCGAGCACGATCTCGGCATTGGTGCCGACATCGACGATCAGGGTGATCTCGTCGTTCTTGTAGGGCGTCTCGGAAAGCACCACGGCGGCGGTGTCGGCGCCGACATGGCCGGCGATGCAGGGCAGGGCGTAGACCCGCGCGCCCGGATGGAGATAGAGGTCGAGTTCGGAGGCGCTGAGCTCGACGGCGGTGTCGACGGTGAGCGCGAAGGGCGCGCCGCCGAGCTCCGTCGGGTCGATGCCGAGCATCAGGTGATGCATCACCGGGTTGCCGACGAAGACCAGCTCGACGATCTCGTCCGAACCGGCGGCGATCTCGGCCGTGGTCTGGGTCGCGAGGAAGTTCACCGCCTCGCGCACGACGCGGGTCATCTCCTCCTCGCCGCCGGGATTCATCATTACGTAGGAGACCCGGCTCATCAGGTCCTCGCCGAAGCGGATCTGCGGGTTCATGGTGCCGGCCGAGGAGAGCACCTTGCCGGTCGCGAGGTCGCAGAGATGGCCGGACATGGTGGTCGAGCCGATATCGACGGCGAGGCCGTAGATCCTGTCGCGGAAGCCCGGCCAGACGCCGGTGACCCGGTTGCCCTCGCGGAGCGCGACCGTGACCTTCCATTTCCCCTCGCGCAGCGCCTTCTGCAGCGTGGTGAGCACGGCGTGGTCGCAGGAGATGTCGTCGGCGATGCCCCAGTTCGGCCATTGCTCGCGCAGGCATTCGCAGAGCCGGCGGAAGTCGCTCGACTGGTCGTGCAGGTCCGGCTCGCGCACCTCGATGTAATGCAGGTGGGTGACCGGGCGGATCTCGATGTCCCGGACCTCGGCGCGCTTGCGCACCACCTGGCGATGCACCTGGCTTTCCGGCGGGATGTCGATGACGCAGTTGGAGAGCACCTTCGCGTTGCAGCCGAGCCGGCGCTTCGGCTTCAGCCCGCGCTTCTCGGCATAGCGCTCCTCGGACCTGGTGACCGGGCTGATGGCATCCGGCCGCGAGGTGATCTGGAACTTCGCGAACTCGCCTTCGGAAAGCTGGATCTGGCAGCGCCCGCACATGGAGCGGCCGCCGCAGACGGAATCGAGATCGACCCCGAGCGCGCGCGCCGCGTCGAGCACGGTTGTGCCGGGCGGCACGAAGCCGCGCCGCCCGGACGGCGTGAAGACCACGTAAACGTCGTCAGGAATGTCTGACGGACCGGAACTCGATACTGGGTCGGATTCTGACATGGACGCTCTTCTGTTGTGTCAGGCCCGGCGCCGCCGGCGTTCGCGGTTGCCGCGCGCGCCGACCGCCTCGCCTTCGGCCGGGGCCTCGCGGAAACGCCGGATCCAGCGGCGGCATTCGGGGTCGCGGCCCATCATCACGTCGGCGCCCATCACCGCGCCCATTTCCTCGGCATGCAGCGGGTTCATGATCGCGGAGGTCATGCCGGCATGGATCGCCATCGAGAGGAAGGCGGCGTTCATGCCGTGCCGGTTCGGCAGGCCGAAGGAGATGTTGGAGGCGCCGCAGGTGGTGTTCACCTTGAGCTCGTTGCGCAGCCGTCCGATCAGGTCGAAGGCGGAGCGGCCTGCGAGGTTGATCGCGCCGACCGGCATGACCAGCGGGTCGACCACGATATCCTCGCGCGGGATGCCGTAATCGGCGGCGCGCTCGACGATCTTCCTGGCGACCTCGTAGCGCACGTTCGGGTCTTCCGAGATCCCGGTCTCGTCATTGGAGATCGCGACCACGGCGGCGCCGTATTTCTTCACCAGCGGCAGCACGGTCTCGAGCCGCTCCTCCTCGCCGGTGACGGAATTGACCAACGCCTTGCCCTGGTAGACCGCGAGCCCGGCCTCGAGCGCGGCGACAATCGAGCTGTCGATCGAGAGCGGCACGTCGGTCAGCGACTGCACCAGCTTGATCGACTCGGCGAGGATCGCCGGTTCGTCCGCCAGCGGGATGCCCGCATTGACGTCCAGCATGGTGGCGCCGGCCGCGACCTGTGCGAGCGCGTCGGCCTCGACGCGGCTGTAGTCGCCCGCCGCCATCTCGGCCGCGAGCAGCTTGCGGCCGGTCGGGTTGATGCGTTCGCCGATGACGCAGAACGGGCGTTCGAAACCGATCACGATTTCCTTGCTCGCCGAGCTGATGACGGTGTCGGTCATTCCGATCTGTCTCCCTGGAAGAGGCCGAGGATTTTGCTTAGGAGGCCGCCGCCGCGCGTCCGGCCAAAGGGGCGGCGTCGAAGCCTCCCTTGCCGTTGAGCGCGAAAGCACCGGCCTCAACCTGGTTGATCCATTCGACGGTCTTGGCAAGCCCGCCGAACGGATAGAAATGCAGGTGCTTGATGAGGCAGTCCGGATCGGCCTCTATGCCGTCGGCGAGCCCGACCAGCAGCCGGTCCGGCGCCTGCACGGTCAGCAGCCGGGCGATGTTCCGCGTCTGCCGCGTCAGCACCCGCATGGAGGGGCCGATGCCGGAGACCTGGGCGAATTTCAGCAGGGTCTTGAGGGTCGCGAGGCCGGGCACGCCGATATGGATCGGCAGCTCGTTGCCCGCCGCCCGGATCGCCTTCTCCCATTTCAGGATGGCGCTCGCGTCGAAGCAGAACTGGGTCTCGATATAGGTCTCGATGCCGGTTTGCTTCGCCCAAGCGTTCTTGGCCGCGAGCGCGGTTGCAAGGCCGCTCTCGGAAATGTCGGGCGAGCCTTCCGGGTGGCCGGCGACGCCGACCTTGGCGATGCCGGCGGCCTCGAGCCGGCCGCTCTTCAGCACGTCCATGGTCTCGGAGAAGCTGCCGGCGGGCCTGTCGACGCCGCCGCCGATCACCAGGACTTCCGAAACCGCGGCCTCGCTGACGAGGCCGTCGAGATAGCGGGCGAGTTCGTCCGCGCCGGAAAGGCTGCGGGCGGCGATATGCGGCACCGGTACCATGCCCTCGGCGCGCAGGCGCTTCGCGACGGCGATGGTGTCGGAGAGGGCGGAGCCGGGGAGTTGGGTCACGTTGACAATCGTGCCGGCGGGAAGCAGCGCGGCGAAGTCGTCGACCTTGGCGGCCGAACCGGGCGTGGTCTCGACAGAGAAGCCCCGGATCAGGGCCTGGATATCCGACATGCCAGCGGCCATCGCGCTCTCCTTGCATCGCCGTCGCGCATGATCGCGCGGTAATCCGGATGTAAGGCGAGTGAAGTCACCCTGATGGCTGCCGCGCGTCACAACTTCTCTCAATTGCGACACGTGGCGAAAATCCGTCATTTTCCGGCTTCGTCTCCGGCAAAGTGCCCCGCGCTTCACGGCCGCATTGCCAGCGGCGTCCTCAGAGGGGATCATCTGCCGGATGGACACAATTCTATGTCGGACATCTCCTCGATGAGCGTTTTCCCGGTCAAACTGCTGCTGCGGGCGAAGACGGACAGCGGCCTGCCGCTCGGCGCGGCCGCCGTGCTGGGTCTCGTCGCCGCTAATACGCCCTTGGCCGAGATGTATGACGCGTTCCTCACCCTGCCGGTGATCATCACCGTCGGGACGGCCGAGATCGGCCACGATCTCCGCTTCTGGATCAATGACGGCCTGATGACCGTCTTCTTCTTCCTGATCGGGCTTGAGGTGAAGCGGGCCTATGCGCACGGCACTGCAGCGCACCGGGAGCAGGCGGCGTTGCCGGTGTTCGCGGCGCTCGGCGGCGTGCTCGTGCCGGCGCTGATCTTTCTCGCCGTCAATACCGCGGCGCTCAATGGCGAGGCACCGATGGTGCTGCGCGGCTGGGCCGTGCCGACGGCGACCGACATCGCTTTCGCGCTTGCTGTGCTAGCGCTTTTTCGCGGCCGGGCGGCGGCATCGCTGAAGCTGTTCCTGATGGCGCTGGCGATCGCCGACGATCTGATCGCGGTGCTTATCGTTGCCGTCTTCTATACCGGAACCATGGCGCCGGCGCCGTTCGTGGCGATCATGATCGGCATCGCAGTGCTGGCGGCGCTGCACCGTTTCCGGATCTCGGCATCGGTGCCCTATCTCCTGACGGGTGTGGGACTCTGGGTGGCGTTGCTGGCCGCCGGCGTGCATCCGACCGTGGCCGGCGTGATGACGGCGCTCGCCATCCCATCTGACCCGCACCCGCACCGGCGCCGGGCCCTGCTAACCCGGATGTACGAGGCGGTGCACGACCATGTCAGTTTCTTCGTGCTGCCGCTCTTCGCCTTTGCCAATGCGGGGCTGCCGCTCGCCGCCTTCGCTGACGCCGCGCAGTGGAACAGCGTCGCGCTCGGGGTCTTTCTCGGTCTCGTGGTCGGCAAGCCGCTCGGGGTCGTCGTTGCTTCCATGCTGGCGCTCTGGAGCGGCCTTGCGAAGCTGCCGGAGCATGTGACGAGGACCCAGCTCTTCGCCTGCTCGCTGCTGGCCGGGATCGGCTTCACCATGAGCCTTTTCATCGGCGGTCTCGCCTTCGGCACGGGCATGCACGAAACCGCATCGCGCGGCGGCGTGTTCGCCGGCTCGCTGGTCTCGGCGCTGCTCGGCTATCTGGCTCTGAAACGGGTTCTGGCGGAGCCGGAAGGCACGGCGGGCCGCGCCTGAGGTCTGTCGTCCGGTGTGCGGTCAGTCCTGGGCCAGGAACTGTCCTTCGCCGCGGGCGACGGCGATGCGCTGCTGCAGCGCGGGCAGGGAGGCGGCGAAGCGCTTCAGATCCTGCCCCTCGAGCTTCTCGCCGGCAGGCAGCTTCACGCTCATCGGATTGCGCTGCTTGCCGTTTTCCAGCACTTCGTAATGCAGGTGCGGGCCGGTCGAGCGGCCGGTGGTGCCGACATAACCGATCGTGTCGCCCTGCTTCACCCGGTCGCCCTGCTTCAGGCCGCGCTTGAAGCCGGACATGTGTGCATAGGCCGTCTTGTAGCTGCTGTTGTGGCGGATGCGGATATACTTGCCGTAGGCGCCGTTGCGCCCGATGAAATCCACCACGCCGTCGCCGGCGGCCATGATCGGCGTGCCGGTCGGCGCTGCGAAATCGGTGCCGCGGTGCATCTTGGTATATCCGAGGATGGGGTGCTTGCGCTTGCCGAAGCCGGAAGAGAGACGGGCGCCGTTGATCGGCGTGCGCATCAGCGTCTTGCGGACCGACTGGCCCTGCGGATTGAAATAGTCGGTGATCCCGCTCTTCGGGGTGTATTGGTAATAGGCGAGTTCCTTGCCGGAAAGCGTCATCGCCGCATAGCGGATCTCGCCGACGCGCACCACGGCGCCCTCTTCGGTCGCATGCTCGTCATACAGCACCTCGAACTTGTCGCCCGGCTGGATATCGCGCTGGAAGTCGACGTCGAAGCTGAAGATCCGGATCATGTCATGCAGCACGGCGGCGGGAATATCGGCGTCCATCGCCGCCTCATAGAGGCTGCTCTTGATCGTGCCGGCACCGAAGCCGTCGGCGCGCTTCAGCGCCTTTTCCTTGACCTCCGCCTGGTAGTCCCCGTCGTCGGTCAGGCGGACCTGGATGCTGCGCACCGGATCGGCCTTGAAGGAGAGCGAGACCAGGTTCGGGCCCGCCGTCTCGGCTGCGCTATCGGCGAGCGAGAGTTCGAAGAGTTGGCCGATCTGCATGCGCCGGGGATCGTAGACCTCGCTCAGCGCGGAAATCGCCGCATGCGCGTCGCGGCGGTCGATATCGTTGCGGGTCAGCAGCTTCATCAGGGTGTCACCGCGCTCGACCTTGACCGCCTTGGTCTGCACCGAGGCAGGGGCGCCGTCCGGCGCCGTGATGCTGAAGGCATTGGCCTCGCTGATCAGCGCGGGAACCGCACTCGACGCATCTGCCGTTGTCGGATCGGAATCAGGGCCGATGGTCCCGAGGAGCGCGGACACGGCAATGCCGGCGAGAAGAACGGAGCCGAGAACGCCGGCGGTAACTGCCGAACGTGAGCGAACCCGGTGATTCATGAAAGCGACCCCAAAAAAACGCATCATTTCGGCCGATTTTGTTGTGACCCGCTTGCGAAGTCAAGATTTAGTGCAATTGAATCAGCGTGGTGGACCGTCAACTTAAAGCTTGGATTTAATCTGCAGAGGGGTTTTTCGCGTCGCCGGGCAATGTCGCTCGCGGCGCGCGGCAGTTCATATAGCTTGGCCGCGCCAGGAACGGAACTGAAATCGGCGGTCACAAGCGGTCTGGCCCTGAGCAGAAGTGGTCCGACCGGTGGTCCTGTGCCAGGGTGGTGGAGGGACGAACCCGCTGCTCTCCCTTATTCGGTATCGCCGGTCGGCGGAAAATCGCCGCTGTCAAAAAAAGTGCAAATATGTTGTTGACGGTTTTGGAGGGAGGGTCGTATAAGGCGCCTCCCGTTGCGGGGCGGCGTGTTGAGCGGCGCGGCGGCGGGGTCTCGGAAGGGACTGTTTCGGCAGGATTTCCGGGGTGTTCGGACGGAGGTCCGGGCGGCTCTTTGACATAGTAGATATAGGAAAGGGATGCGCAGGCGGCGGCCTTATGTGGTTTGCCGGTTTTCGATCAGATGATCGACCTGAGCATCCTGAGCTAAAGTTAACACAGAAGCTCTTGTGCTAGGGACGGTCTTACGTTGATGCGTCTGTTCGTGTTTATGCGGATGGATAGCTTGATCAACCTGAGAGTTTGATCC
This sequence comes from Nisaea sp., assembly GCF_017640745.1. GTDB lineage: Bacteria > Pseudomonadota > Alphaproteobacteria > Thalassobaculales > Thalassobaculaceae > Nisaea. The sequence goes on from NZ_JAEPQA010000031.1 coordinate 45,859, forward strand.
TGGCTCAGAACGAACGCTGGCGGCATGCCTAACACATGC
>NZ_JAEPQA010000032.1 GCF_017640745.1 Nisaea sp.
ACGATGCGATGGCCAAACCTGTCGGCCGCCATGCCGGTCAGGGTCATGCCGAAGAACGAGAGCATCCCGGCCGTCCCGAAGGCGAAGGCCGCCTGCCGCTCGCTCATCCCCTCGCTGACGAGATAGGCGACCGACTGCAGGCTGACGCCGTAGATCGACATGGCGGTGACGAAGAAGATGATGAAGAACATCCAGAAAGCCGGAGTCTTCAGCGCCGCGAGCAGGGTCGGCCCGGACTTTCCGAGCGATCTGTTGTAGCGCCGCGGATTGCCGTCGGCTCCCTCGGCGATCCGCCGCCATGGGAGAAACAGAACGAAAATGCACAAGGCCGCGAAAACGATCGCATACCATTCGTAGGCCATTCGCCAGCCCTGCCGCGCGATCAGATATTCCGCGAGCGGCGCCATGATCAGCGTGCCGAGACCGAGACCGCCATAGGTCATCGCGAGCGCCGTCGCCAACCCCTTGTCGAACCAGCGGCTGACCACGGCCTGCGCCGGTGCAAGCCCGATCAATGCCGCACCGAAGCCGCAGAAAACACCGATTGCGAGCTGGAACTGCCAGAGTTCGGAAAGCGATCCGGCGGCGAAATACCCCGCGGCCAGGGCCGCGAGCCCGACCGCATAGACCAGTCGCCCGCCGAACCGGTCGAACAGAAGCCCAGCCAGAGGTGCGAAGAAGCCTGTCGCCGCCATGAAGATGGAATAGACGGAGGTCGCCGAGGAGCGGTCCCAGCCAAGATCGCCGGAGAGCGGCAGCAGAAATACGGCGTAGCTCTCGCCGGCCCCGCGCCCGAGTGCCGTCATCCCGAGACAGAGGGCAAGGACGCCGAGCGACGCGGCCATCGCCCTTCCGCTGATGAGTGCCATGAAGACCACTCCGGCAGGATAATTCAACGCACTCAGCCTAGTGGCTGGTCACTTGCGCCGATAGCCTCCGGAGCGGCACTTCAGTCGCGCGACTTCCCGAAAAGCTGGCTGAGTATCAGCAGCGTCGAGGAGATCACGATCATTATGGTGGAGATCGAGGCGATGGTCGGGTCGATCTGGTCGCGCAGCGCGTTGAACATGTTCCGCGTCAGGGTCGAATTGTCCCCGCCGGAGACGAACATGGCGACGATCACCTCATCGAAGGACGTGAGGAACGAGAGCAAGGCGGCGGTCAGGACGGAAAACCGGATCTGCGGCAGGGTAATGCCGATAAAGGCGGTAAACCGCGAGGCTCCGAGGCTGCGGGCCGCCATCTCCTGGTTCATGTCGTAGCTCTTGAGCGCGGCGCTGACGACGATCAGCACAAGCGGCAGCGCGAGGATCGAGTGCGCGATCACCAGCCCGAACAGACTGTTCACCAGACGGATCTGCACGAACACGTAGAAGGCCGCGATGGCGATCAGGATGACCGGCACCATGATCGGCGTGATCAGCACAATGTAGAAAAACTGGCCGAGCGGATGACGCGAGACATGCAGGCCGTAGGCCGCCGCAACGCCGAGCGGCGTGGCCACGCACATGGTGAGGAACCCGGCCTTCAGAGACGTCCATGTCGCATCGATCCAGGCGGGCGAGCTGAGGTAATGCTCGTACCAGCGTAGCGACCATTCCCGGGGCGGAAATTCGAGATACTGCGAGGCCGAGAAGGACATCGGCATGACGATGATCGTCGGCGCGACGAGCAGAATCATGATCACGGTCGCGACGAAATAGAGCCAGAGCCGCTGACCGTGGGTGATCTGGGTCTCCGAGGCGGGACGCTTCAGCCAGTTCGTCAATGCCCTGCCCCCAGTATCCGGTTCAGATTCAGCAGGCGCGTGGCGGCGAAGAGAATGCCGAGCGTAATCGCCAGCAGCACCACGCCGAGCGCGCTCGCCGCGCCCCAGTTGAAGAACAACTCGATATTGTTGGTGATCTGGTTCGAGACCATGATCACCTTGCCGCCTCCGAGCACAGCCGGCGTCACGAAGAAACCGAGGCAGAGCACGAAGACGATGAGTGCCCCCGCAAAGAGTCCCGGCAGCGAGAGCGGGAAGAAGATGTTCCAGAAGGTCTGCACCGGCCCTGCGCCGAGATTGGACGATGCCTTCAGGTAGTCCTCGCTGATCGCCTTCATCGAGCCGTAGAGCGGTAGGACAAGGAACGGCAGCATGATATGGACCATGCCGATCAGCGTTCCCGTGAGGTTATGGACCAGGGCGAGCTGCTCCTCCCAGAGCCCGAGGGAGATCCCCCACTCGTTGATCAGCCCCTTGCTCTGCAGCAGCACCAGCCAGGCGTATGTCCGGACTAGCAGAGAGGTCCAGAAAGGCAGCAGCACGGTCAGCATGCAGAGGGCCGCCGCGCGTTTTGGAAGTTGGGAGAGGAAATAGGCGAGCGGATAGCCGAGCAGGATGCAGATGCCGGTGGTCAGGAAGCTGACCTTGAAAGTGGTCCAGAAGATCCGCGCATAGGCCTTGCTCTCCAGCATCCGGTCGTAATGCTCAAGCGAGAAATTGCCGTCGTCGGAAAGGAAGGAGAGATAGAACAGCCAGCCGACCGGGATCACCATGACGATCAAGACGGTGAGGACCGCCGGGGAGGCGAGCCCGAGCAACGCCCAGCGCTCCTGCCAGTCCTGCCGGTTCAGAAGAGCCTCGTTCGCGCGCGCGCCGGCGCCGGAAGCGGTGCCCGCCACGGCGCTCACCTCTCCTCGTCCGGAATCAGCACCACATCGGCTGATTTCAGCCCCAAGGCCACGCGCTCGCCGACCTTGACCTTCTCGATTGCAGCCTCGCTGCGCATGCCGGCACGCACGGCGATGTCAGTGCCGTCCGCCAGCGTCACATAGGCGAGCGTGGTATCGCCCTGGTAAACCAGATCCTTCACCGTGCCGGGGAAGATGTTGGTCTTGCCGGCGTCGGTGCCGTCGAGGATGGTCAGCCGCTCGGGGCGCACCACGAGAGACAGATTGCGCCCCTCCGGCACCTCGTCCACTTCGAGCTCGACACCGGCGAAATTCAGCCGCCCGCCCTTGCGTTCCAGCTTGAGGAAAGTCGACTCGCCGATGAACTCGGCAATGAAACGGTTCGCCGGACGCTCGTAGATCCGCCGCGGCGCGTCGAGCTGCATCAGGCGGCCGTGATTTATGACGGCGATCCGGTCCGACATGGTCAGCGCCTCGCGCTGGTCATGGGTCACGTAGACCGTGGTCATGCCGAGCTTCTCATGCAGGTGCCGCAGTTCGATCTGCATCTGCTCGCGGAGATTCTTGTCAAGCGCGGAGAGCGGCTCGTCCATCAGCAGGATGCGCGGACTGAACACGATGGCGCGCGCGAGTGCGACGCGCTGCTTCTGTCCGCCGGAAAGCTGGCCGATCCGCCGTTCGCCGTAACCGCCGAGCTGCACCGTCTCCAGAGCCCGTTCGACGAGGCCGGCGGCTTCAGCTTTCGGTACCTTCCGCAGTTTCAGCGGATAGGCGACGTTGGCCGCTACACTCATATGCGGAAAGAGAGCGTAGTTCTGGAACACCATGCCGACACCGCGCTTGTGCGGCGGCATGGTCACGATCTCCTCGTCGCCGAAGCGGATGCTGCCGTGGTCCGGGCGCGTAAAACCAGCAAGCGCCATCAGCAGCGTGGTCTTGCCGGATCCGGACGGGCCGAGGAGCGTCAGAAACTCGCCGCTCTTCACCTCGAGATCGACGTGATCGAGCGCAAACAGGCTGCCATAGCTCTTCGTCAGGCCGGAAATCGATATCGGAAGCGCGTCCTGCTTCGACATTCCAAACTCTCAGAAATTCGTGTCATGGAAAATGTGGCCGCATTCGCGGCGGATGGAAACGGGGACAGCGACCAAGCGCCGTCCCCTCCCCAATCGACCAAGAGCCGGTTTCTACTCGGTCAACATTTCCTGATACATGGCAGCCGCCTTCTGTTCCCACTTGGCGTACCAGGCGAGGCTGATCGGGAGCTGGAGCTTGGCATTCTCCGGATGCGACGGCATGGCGCGCGCCATCGCTTCGTCGATCTTGCCGATCTCGTAGGCCTTCTTGTTGGTCGGGCCGTAGGTGATGTGCTCCGGCAGGTTCGCCTGGATCTCCGGCTTGCTCATCTCGGCCAGGAACTTCATGGCCAGATCCTTGTTCGGCGCGCCCTTCGGAATGGCGAAGCAGTCATAGTCGAGCAGTGCCTGGTTGAAGGTGTAAGCGACCTTGGCGCCGTCCTTCTTGGCAACGTCAAAACGGCCGTTCCAGCCGGTGGTCATGTCGACTTCGCCGTCCTTCATCAGCTGTGCATGCTGCGCCCCGGACGACCACCAGACCGCGACGCTCGGCTTCAGTTCGCGGATCTTGTCGATGGCGCGCTTGATGCCTTCTTCGCTGTCGAGAACCTTGTAGACGTCTTCCGGCGCGACGCCGTCGGCCATCAGGGCCGGCTCCAGAGCGCCCGCCACCTTGTCGCGATAGGCCCGCTTGCCAGGAAACTTCTTGGTGTCCCAGAAATCGGCCCAGCTGTTCGGCCCCTTGTCACCAAAGGTTGCGGTGTTGAACGCCATGACGGTGGAGAACACGTCGCTGCCGATGCAGTAATCCGTATAAAGGCCTGGATAGAAGGTCGAGACGTCGACGATCCCGAAATCGATCTTCTCGAGCAGGCCTTCCTCCGCCGCACGGGCCGCACTGCCGGAGCCGCTGGAGACGATGTCCCACGCGACCGCGCCGGCCTTCACCTTCAGGCGGACGTCGGACATGCCGCCATAGGTTTCTTCCTTGACGGTGATGCCCATGGCCTTCGCCGCGGGCTGGAAGAGCGCGAGGCTCTGGGCGTTCTGGTAGGAGCCGCCCCAGGAGGCGACGGTCACGCTGCCGTCCGCAAGCGCGGGAAGCGCAACCGCGGACAGGGCCATCGCGCCAACCGCCACGGTGAGAAGGCCGCGGCGGGAAAAATTCTTCTTGTTCGTCATGTGAGGTTTCTCCGCTGTTCGTTTGCTGGGTCTTTTCGGAGAAAGGCGTCCCTGCCCGTCCCCTGGACTGCTGCCAATCCGGCCCGTTACAGAAAAGTGAAAGGCCAAATTGGCCCTCGGAACAGGTCCATTCTCGATTAAACAACAGACCAATTTCCGAGGGACCGAACATCCGCGCCGAGGAAACCGTTACCGGTTCCAGCCGTCGCGCCAGCGGAAATAGGCAACCGACGCGGAAAGGAACCAGGGACGGCCCGTGTAGAGCGGCCGCGTAGGAAAGCCGATCCCGTCGAAGGCCGTGCGGCCTTCCTTCTTGCCCAGGATCTGCTGTGCGACGCGCATTCCAAGATACCCCGACATGGACACACCCGAGCCGCAATATCCCATCGCATAGTGGACGTTTTCATGACAGCCGACATGGGCAAGCGTATCGAAGGTATAGGCGACGAAGCCCATCCAGGAGTGACTGACCCGGACATCGGCCAGTTCCGGGAAGATTGCGGCAAGATCACGGCGGAGCAACGGTGCACTCTTGCGCGGGTCGGTCTCCCCGGCAGAAACGCGGCCGCCGAACAGGACCCGTGTCCGGTCCGGGGACGGCCGGTAGTAATAGACCACCTTGCGACTGTCCCCGAGCATACGGTCGGTTGGCATCAGCCGGTCCATCTGTTCCTTCGGCAGCGCCTCCGTGGCGATGATGTAGCTGCCGATCGGAATCACCCGCCGGCGCTGCCAACCGGAAACGCCGCCGGTATAGCCGTTACTGGCGACCAGAACGTTGCGCGCACTCACCACACCTCTGCCCGTTCTGACCCGGAATCCGGGAGCACTTTCCTCGATAGAGGTGACCGGGCAGCGCGTGGCGATGACAATGCCCCCCTCCTCGGCGCGGCGGAGCAGGCCCGCATGGAATTTCGCGGGATCGAGCGAGGCTGTGCTCTCGTTCACGATCCCGCCGTAATAGGCGTCCGTGCCAATTTCCGCATGCTGTTCGGCACGCGTGACGACGCGGAGCGGTTCGACCAGCCCTGCCGGCTGGCTTTCCGCTGCCCGGGCCATCTTCTCGAACTGGACCGGGTTATGCGCACCGGTAAACTTGCCCGGCACGGCGAAATCGCAGTCGATCTGCTCGGCGGCGACGAAATCGGCGATCCAGTCGAGCGCGTTCGAGCCCTCGCGGATGATGCCGAAGGCCGTATCGGTGCCGTAGCGCCGCGTCAGCTCCTCGTAGCCCGGTTTGATCGAACGGCTGATTTGCCCGCCATTCCGCGTGCTGCAGCCCCAGCCCGCTTCCTCGGAATCGCAAACCAGCACGGACCGACCCGCCCGGGCCAGCTCCAGCGCCGCCGACAAGCCCGTATAACCGGAGCCGACCACCAGCACATCGACCTGCTGCGGCATGTCGGGCCAGACGATTTCGGGGCGCGGCGTTTCTCCCCACCAATAGGGATCGGTGGTGAAGTCCTCGGTGAAAATATCGCTCTGCATGATGGCTCCGGTCGGCTCAATCGAGTTCAGAGCATTGATACTGCGCCCGCTCGAGCCAGTCTTGCCGGATCTCGACACCCCAGCCCGGACCCGACGGAATCTGCACTTTACCGTCCCGCGCCACGGGGAACGGGTCGTAGAGATCTTTCTGCCAGGGGTAATAGTCGAAATCCTCGATCGCGAATTCGACATAGGGTCCGGCCGACCCGATCGCGCCCATCAGGTGCAGGGTGAAGATCGTCACCAGGCCGAGATTGGCCGAATGCGGCGTGCAGGCCATGCCGTATTTCTCCGCCAGGTCGGCGACATGCAGCGTGCGGTGAATGCCGCCGATATAGAGGATGTCCGGCTGCAGCACGTCGACGGCGCGCATCGCCGCCATCCGCCGCCAATGCGCCAGATCGCAATCCTGCTCGCCGCCGGTGACGTCGATGTCGAGCGCGTCGGCCACCTCCTTGGTCCATTCGAGTTCCCAGTAGGGACACGGCTCCTCGAAATGGCAGAAACCGTGATCCTCCATCATCCGGCCGACCTCGATCGCCCGCTTCGGCGTGAAGCAGCTGTTGGCGTCCGCCAGGAGGTCGCAGCTGTCGCCGAAGGCCTTGCTCATCGCGCCGATGATCTCTTCCGTCCGGCCCGGCCATTCGTCGACGTCATGGCCGTATTCGCTGCCGACGCGGATCTTGAAGGCGTCGTAGCCGCATTCGTCCCGATGCCGCTTCAGCCGTTCGACCTCGTCGGCCGGCGTGATGTCGCGCCGCATGCTGGAGCCGTAGACCCGGAACGGGCGCGGCACGCCGCCGAGCAGCTCGCAGACGCTCTTGCCCTCGCGCTTGCCGTAGAGGTCGTAGAGCGCGGTATCGAGCCCGGCCATGCCGCGGCGCAGATAGGCGCCCGGGAACTTGTGCTCCCTCTCCGGGATGATCCGCATCAACCCTGCCAGATCAAAGGCGTCCCAGCCGAGCGCATAGGGCGCGACCTGGCGGTGCAGCACCAGCGAGGAGATGTCCGAATTGTAGGTCGAGACCTGGCCCCAGCCCTGGCTCCCGTCCTCGACCGTCACGCGCACGAAGCCGACGAACTGGGTGCTGAAAGTCTCGATCTTTGTGATTTTCATGGAAGAGATTCCGCATTTCGGGTTCCGGCCCGGCGCTCCCGCTCAGTCCGTCGATCTTCGGTTTACGTCATCTTGACGAGCAATTTGGACTTAATTTAAGGTCCATTTTCGAGAAAAGACCAAACCAATTTTCCTTTCATACTCTTATCGGCCCGGAGCCAGCCGCATCATGGTCAAACGCGCCGCCGGCGCCCTGCTCAGCGCCATCCGGATCGATCATGACTCGCCGCGCCTTCTGGCGACGCAGATTACGTCCTCAATCCGTGAGATCATTCTTGCGGGCGGACTGCGCGGCGGCGACCGCCTGCCGGCGACACGCATCCTTGCACGCGATCTCGGCGTCTCCCGTACCACCATTGTCGAAGTCTACGAGCGCCTGATCTCGGAAGGACTGCTCGAGGCACGCACGGGAGCCGGAACCTTTGTCAGTGAAACCGTCCATATCGGCGACAACGGCGCCGTAACGGGGTCCCCCGAGGCACCGAAGACTGAGAAAGCCGTTGCCCGCCCACCCGTGGCGATAGGCGCCGGTTTTGCAATTCGTCTGCCGCATACCATCCGGGCCTTCACAACCGCCCTGCCCGCCGTCGACATGTTCCCGGTCGCGCAATGGACGCGGCAGTCGAACAAGCACTGGCGCGAACAACGCGACCTTGTGCTCGGCTATGGCAGTCCCGCCGGGTTCCCGCCGCTGCGCCGGGCGATCGTTGCGCACTTGAAGGCCAATCAGGGGATCAATTGCGACGAAGACCAGATCTTCGTCACCAACGGCGCACAGCACGCGTTTCATATCATCGCCAGCATGCTGTTGAAGCAGGGCGACAAGGTCTGGTTCGAGAACCCCGGCGCCATCGGGGCACAGAACGCGCTCAGGGCCGCCGGCGGCGAACTTGTCCCCCTGCCGATCGATTCAGACGGTCTCGACGTGGCCGCCGGCCTCGCCGACGCGCCGGATTTCCGCCTCGCCTTCGTGACGCCGCTGCATCAACAGCCGCTTGGCGTCACGATGAGCCTCGAGCGCCGGTTCGCGCTGCTCAATGCGGCGGAGAATGCCGACGCCTGGATCATCGAGGACGATTACGACGGCGAGTTCTATTACGGTACGCACCCGATCCCGACCCTGAAGAGCATCGACCATGCCGATCGGGTGTTCTATGTCGGCACCTTCTCGAAGACCCTCTTTCCGGCCCTCCGCCTTGGCTACATCCTCGCGCCGCCGTCCTTCATCGGCATCCTGAACCATCTTTTCAACACCTGGCTGCCGAGCGCGCCGCTGAACAGCCAGGCGATCGTCGCAGGCTTCATGGACGAAGGCCATTTCGCCACCCATCTGCGCCGGATGCGCCGGATCTATACCGAGCGCTATCAGGTCCTGATGAGGTGCGCGTCCGAGCTCCTGGACGGCCTTCTGACCCTGAAACCGACGGATACCGGCCTGCACACAACGGGCCGGCTGGCATCCGGTCTCGCCGAAAACACCATTGCCGAAGCGGCGAACGACGCCGGCATCACCGTGACGCCTTTCGGGCGCTACGCAATGACGCCTCTGGACAAGACCGGCCTTGTCCTCGGCTTTAGCGGTGTGCCTCCGGAGGACATCGAACAGGGCGTCCGGGGTCTTGCGCGGATCCTCGGCGCCGAACTGGCACAGCAGCAAAAGACTTCCCGATTGGATATCTCATCGTGACAGACACATTCGACTATATCGTCGTCGGCGCCGGTTCCGCTGGATGCGCGCTCGCCGCCCGGCTGAGCGAGAGCGGCCGGCACCGGGTCCTGCTGCTGGAAGCCGGCGGCGACGACCGTCAGTTCTGGATCCAGGTGCCGATCGGCTACGGCAAGTCGTTCTACGATCCGTCGGTGAACTGGATGTACATGTCCGAACCGGTCCCGACGGCCGGCAACCGCCAGACCTACTGGCCGCGCGGCAAGGTGCTCGGCGGCTCCAGCTCGATCAATGCCATGGTCTATATCCGCGGACAGGCGGAGGATTACGGAGACTGGGAAGCGGCCGGCAATCCCGGCTGGGGCTGGGACGACGTGCTCCCGGTCTACAAGCGCATGGAGTGCCATCAGTGGGGCGAGAGTGCCTGGCACGGCGGGTCAGGGCCGCTGAAGGTGACCGCGCCGGAAGCCGAACTCCATCCGCTCTGCGCCGATTTCCTGACGGCGGGCACCGAAGCGGGCGTTCCGGTAAATCCGGACTTCAACGGCGCCAGCCAGGAGGGTGTCGGCCCCTACCACATCACGACCGGAAACGGCTTCCGGATGTCGGCCGCGCGGGCCTATCTCTGGCCCGCCCGCAACCGGGCGAACCTGAAGATCGAAACCCATGCCGATGCCGAGCGGCTGCTGTTCGACGGCTCCCGTGTGACCGGCGTCTCCTACCGCTGCCACGGCGTTCAACGAACAGCGACGGCGGAGGCTGAGGTCATCGTCGCCGCGGGCGCCGTCGGAAGCCCCGCCCTTCTTCTACGCTCGGGCGTCGGACCCGCGAGCGAACTCGCGGAGCTCGGGATCCGGGTCCAGACGGACCGTCCCGCCGTCGGCCGCAACCTGATGGACCATTACATCGTCGACCAGATGTACCGGTCCCGGCGACCCAGCCTCAACAACACGCTCGCGCCCTGGTGGGGCCGTGCGCTCGCCGGGATGCAGTACCTGCTCGCCCGCCGCGGGCCGGTCAGTCTCAGCCTGAACCAGGCGGGCGGCTTCATCCGTACGCGGCCGGAACTCACGCGGCCGAACATGCAGCTCTATTTCTCGCCACTCAGCTACACCAAGGCACCTCCGGGCAAGCGCCCGCTGATGCACCCGGACCCCTACGCCGCGTTCCTCACCAGCATCTCGCAGTGCCGGCCGACCAGCCGCGGCTGGCTGAAGCTGCGCTCGGCGGATCCGCATGAGGCACCGGAAATCCAGCCGAATTATCTCTCGACCGAGTTCGACCTGCAGGAGAACCTCGAAGGCTTCAAGTTCATCCGAAAGCTGGCCGAGACGCCGACCATGCGAGAGGTGATCGAGGAGGAAGTCTCGCCGGGCCCGGACGTACGCAGCGACGACGAGATGCTGGACTATTTCCGCAATACAGGCGGCTCCGTCTTCCACCCTTCCGGCACCTGCCGCATGGGGCCCGATCCGGCGATGGACGTGGTGCGCCCGGATCTCCGGGTCTATGGCCTCGAGAATCTGCGCGTCGCGGATGCCTCGATCTTCCCAACGATCCCCTCCGGCAACACCAACGCCCCCTCGATCATGGTCGGGGAAAAGGCGAGCGACATCATCCTCGGCAATCGTTAAGCCTCGAAATACCGGAGCCTAGTCGCCGGAAGGAAAAAAATCTGTCGTCCGGCGGGCACCATGCGTTGACAGCGCTGAGGTGCCCGCATAGAAGGAGCGCAGCATACGCCGTGTTGTGGGGCTCGCCCTGCGTTGAGCCCTTGTGCGGAGGGGTGGCCGAGAGGCTGAAGGCGGCGGTTTGCTAAACCGTTATAGGGTTAATAACCCTATCGTGGGTTCGAATCCCATCCCCTCCGCCATTTCCTTTCTTGCGACTTTCCTTCGTAATATTCGATGTGACTTTCGACGCTCTTGCGGGCCGTCTAGGCAGTTTCGCTTTCATCCCGCGTGCACGGCCTAAATCCGAAACCGCACGGCCATCGTCGATATCCGGTCCCGCATCCAGGTTTCAGATAACCGCCAGGAACAGGGCCTCCTGTTCGGCGCCCCCCCGAACCGAACGTCAGCTTTGACAATTTGGCGCGTTGACCGGGCCGCTTGGCGGACCGAGAGTGCTTGCCCTAGTATCCCTGCCGGATTATCGGGTAAGAACCGTCAAAAGCTGGTGTCCGAGAGACTTGCGCCTAACCGAGGAAACGCTCCGTGAAGAATTCTAAAACCCTACTCATCGACCGCCACCCGGGCCGCTCGGCCCAGACCATCGGGCTTGCGCGCGAGCTCGGCACAGATCCGGAGCTGATTCACGAGCCGTCCGTCGGCGTCGTCGGCACCAAGGGCGACAGCCAGTGTTATCTCGGCGTCCAGGCTAAGGTGGAAGCGATCCATGACCGTCTGCGCGAGCGGATCGGCCAGGAGGAAGGCAAGCTGAAGCTGCGCCTGGTACAGCCGGAATACACCATCGCCACCTCGGACGGTGTCCGCAACGGCACGCCGGAGATGCGCTACTCGCTGATCGGCCGCGAAGTGACCAACGACGCGCTCTGCGAGCATCTTGAAGCGACCGGCCTCGCCGGAACCATCGCCGTCGTCGCCTGCGACAAGCCGCCGGTCGGCACGCTATCGGCCCTGCTCGAACACAACCAACCGGCCATCATCATGTCCGACGGGCCAATCCATCCGGGCAAGGACCCGAAGACCGGCGAAGCGCTCGACATCGTCAGCGCCTACCAGGTCGCCGGCAATCCGGATCCCGAGTTCCGCCACCACATTTCCTGCCATGCCTGTCCCGGCTTCGGCAGCTGCGGCGGCATGTTCACCTACAACACGATGCAGACCTTCATCGGCGTCGTCGGCATGCAGCCGCTGCACATGGTCGCTCCGGCGTCCGACGATCCGCGCCGCCTGAACGACTTCCCGACGGAACTGGTCGACCGCTTGGCCGCCCTGATCGATGCCGATCTGAAGCCGCGCGACATCGTGGTCCGGGACTCTCTGCGCAACGCGATGATCGTCTCGATGGCGATCGGCGGCTCCACCAACGTCGTTCTGCATGCGCCGGAAATCGCCCGCGCCGCTGGCTTCAGCGACTTCTGGAAAGAGGTCATCACGCCGGAAGAGTTCAACCATCTCTCCCAGCATGTCGTCCCGGTGCTCACGGATGCCCGCCCGTACGGCAAATATTCGATGGTCGATATCGACGCCGTCGGCGGGGTCCAGGTCATCGTCCGCGAGCTGCTGGAAGCCGGCCTGCTGAACGGCGACGTGCTCACCTGCACCGGTGAAACTCTGGCTGAACAGGTCGCCCGTCTCGGCACCAGGAAGGTCGACGGCAAAGTCATCTACCCGGTCGAAAAGCCGTACAAGCCGACCGGCGGCCTGCGCATGCTCGGCGGCAATCTCTCGCCGGACTTCTCCGCCATCCTGAAGCTGGCGGGCGTCGAGGGCGGCCTCGAAAACAACCGCTTCGTCGGCAAGGCACGGGTCTTCGAAGGGGAAGCCGGGTTGCTGAAGGCGCTCGACGAGGCGCCGGACCAGTTCGAGAACAACGATATCGTCATCGTCCGATACGCGGGTCCGAGCGGCGCGCCCGGCATGCCGGAAATGCTCGATCCGACCTCGCGCATCACCACGCTCTGCCGCGAACGCGGGATCACAGTCGCGCTGATGACCGATGCCCGCTTCTCGGGCGGCTCCGTCGGACTGGTGATCGGCCATGTCGGCCCGGAAGCCGCGCTCGGCGGGCCGATCGCTCTGATCGAGGATGGCGACGAGATCGTCGCCGACCTGGAAACGAACGAACTGAACTGCACCGCGCTTCAGGATCCGGCCACGGTCAAGGCCCGCAAGGCCGCCTGGGAGAAGGTCGTGGCCGACAATGGCGGCGTCCATCCGAATTGCGGCGCCGCAGATACCCGGCTTCTGCACCGGGCTCGCCATACCGCGGTTCCCGCGATCCGGGGCGGCGGCCTGCACCCGAACCGCGAGGTCTGGGTGAGAGAGGCTCGTACGGCCGAAAAATCCGGCTTCGTGCCGGAGAACAAGCACCGGCCAGGTTCGGCAAAAGCATTCTGACGCGGATGAAATGAGTTAAAGCGGGCCGAGAGTGTCAGATTGGCGCCCCGGCCCGTTCTCTTTTCAACTCATTCCCTCACCGAAAGCGGCTGCCAGTGCGGCGGTGACTCCTGTGATGCCGCGCCATGCTCCAGCCACTCGTCCCAGGAGATCTCAATCGCGGCATAGGTCCCGTTCGCCCGGATTTCCTTCAATCCGCGATCGAGCTCGCGGGCCAGCGCCTTGGATTGGGCAAACTGCGCACGGCTGAAGGAAATGAAGAGATCGAACTCGGTCAGACTGTGGACCGGCACCGGAGCCGGATCGATCCGGAGCTTGTTCCGCACAATCTGAAACTGCGCAACTTTCTCGTAAACCACTGCGAAATCGGCCCGCTTCCGTGCCACCAGAGCCAATGTCTGAAGGTCGGATTCTACCGCGATTTTCCCGATCGCAGCGTTCAGATCGAAACTGTCCGTATAGGTGTAGCCGCGCACAACCGAGAAGACACCGGTCAGGAAATCGTCTTCGGTAAAAGCCTGATGTCTTTCCGGATGGGCGTAGATCAGGATCTTCCCGCGGAACAGCGGTTCTTCGTGAAAGACGAATTTTTGCTGATTGACGTCGGAGTTCGTCGTGTTGAAACAGCCGAGCAGACGGCCTCTCTCGACATCGCGCAGGCATCGCGCATAGGGCATGGCCTTGAAGCGGACCTTGCACCCGGCAGCATCGAAGGCCGCTGCGACAACATCCAGAGAGAACCCGCGGAGTTCGCCCTCGAAAATCCCGGTATAGGGAAAGAACCCGTCTTCCGCGCCGATCTCATGGACCGTCCGGGCATCGCAGATCAGACGCGTCTCCGCCGTCACCGGAATCACTGACAGAAACGGAGCGGCCACGAGAACCGCCAGAGCAATAATCAGGTGCGATCGCACATTCCGTCTCGCCAAATAGATGACGATTCCCTTGAATTGATGTCGCCGCAAAGCGTTTGCGGCCGCCTGCAGGCCAGAGAACGGAGCTCGGGCAAAACCGGGAAGAACAAACCTTATTCGAGACACATAGTACCGCAAGAGTTCCAAAGACGCCCTAGAGTTCTGGCCCGGGGTGGAACGGTCCTATATCTTTGGGAAGCCTTATCTGTGACGAGAGATTGCGTGAACCGTCTGCAGGTCCCCTTCTGGCGCCGCCTGTCGGTTCGCCAGGCGCAAATCGCCGTTATCATCGGAATGATGCTCGGCATTCTGTTTGCCGCAGTGCAGGTGCTGCTCGACGCGCGCGATCAAAGGCAGAACCTCAGTGCGCACGCCGACACCATCCTCGCCTTCGCCAGCTTGCCGGCCGCCCGCGCGGCGTACCGTCTGGATGCTGTCGGCGCCCAGGAGCTGGCCGTCAGTCTGTTGAACGATCCCGCGGTCGCCAGCGCGCGGATCGTCGACGAGCTCGAATTGCCGCTTGCAAACGCCATCCGTGATGCGCAGCCAGCCGCCGGAGCGCTCGAGCGCCTGCTTCTCGGTTCGGACACAAAGCAATTCGAGCGTCAGCTGCATTTCGAGAATGCAGCGCTGGACGTTGGAAAGCTTCAGATCGAACTCGATCCGGTACTGGCCTCTCCCGGATTTGCACAGCGAACCTGGAATATCCTGCTTTCCGGACTGTCGGAGAGCACCATTCTCGCCGTGGCCTTGATGCTGATCTACCAGTGGATCATCACGAAACGGGTCACCCGGCTCGCCGAAAGCTTCTCCTCACCCGCCGGCATCAGGGTCCGTTCCAAGTCACATGGCGACGAACTCGACCTGCTCGAAGACCAAGTCGTCCGAACGACCCGGGCCCTCGCCGGTGCGGTCAGCGAAGCTCAGGAAGCCAACAAGGCGAAGTCCGTCTTTCTGGCAAGCATGAGCCATGAGATGCGGACGCCGTTGAATGCCGTGATCGGCTACGCCGAGGCGTTGGAGATGGGCATAGGCGTCGACAATGCCGAGCGCCGAAACGAGTATCTTAAGAATATCGCGCGCGCCGGACGACAACTGAACCGCCTTCTCGGGGACATTCTCGATTTCTCAAAAATCGAAGCGGGCTCGATCGATATAGAACTTGGGGACGTGAGTCTCGCCGAGGTCATCCGTCAGGACCTGCCGCAATTCGAGGAAATCGTCGCCGGCAGGCATCTCAACCTGAGCAGTGAAATCTTGACCGAAGCGGAGGTCCGCGGAGATCGGGCCCGGATCCGCCAAATCCTGCTGAACTTCGTGACCAACGCCGCGAAATACAATGTTGACGGGGGAAAGGTCGGCATCGGCTGCCGGAACATGCCCGACGGATGGGTGCGCCTCTATGTCCGGGACGACGGAACCGGTATCCCGAAGAGCCGCACGGATTCGATTTTCGAGCCTTTCGTCCGGGGCAACAACAACATGCCAGACATTCCCGGCGCCGGCCTCGGGCTTGCGATCTGCAAGATGCTCGCGGAAGGGATGCACGGCCGCATCGGATGCGACAGCGCAGAGGGTGAAGGCGCCACGTTCTGGATCGATCTGCCGCGCGCGGGAACGCTTCCGACGGCTCATTGACCCGGAAGCTGCGCGATCAGGAGAAGCCCGGATTGAAAGCTGAACGGTCTAAGGAAGAGAGCCGCCAGCTTCAGAGCCACGAGCCAGCTGAGAAAACAAAACAGGCCGGATCGCGGATCCGGCCTGCCTCAAGGTTCTTAAAATTACTTGCGATCAGAGCGAGCGCACATTCTCCAGGAACCGGTCGATCTCGCTCTTGAGCTTCCGGTTGCGATCGCTGAGTTCGGCGACCACGTTCTGCTGCCCGTCGGCCAGCTGACCGGTGTCATCCGCCGCACGGGAAACAGTCTCGACCACCTCGGCGACCGTCTGCGTACCGGACGCGGCCTGTTCGATGTTCTGGGCGATCTCGTTGGTTGCCGCCCCCTGCTCCTCGACCGCGCTCGCGACGACGGCAGTCAGTTCGTCGATCTTGTTGATCGTATTACCAATTTCGAGCACCGCGCTGGCTGCGGCACCGGTCTCGCTCTGAATTTCGGCAATCTTCTGACTGATCTCTTCGGTCGCCTTGCTGGTTTGCGTCGCGAGGCTTTTCACCTCACTGGCCACGACTGCGAACCCCTTGCCGGCCTCGCCCGCGCGCGCCGCCTCGATTGTTGCGTTAAGGGCCAGAAGATTGGTCTGCTCGGCAATCTCGTCGATGATCTGAATGACTTGGCCGATGCTTTCCGCCGCGTCGTTGAGAGCCCCGACACGCGCGTTGGTCGTCTCCACCTCTCCGACCGCCGCACGAGATACCGCGGAAGCCTGCGCCATCTGCGATGAAATCTCGTTGATGGAGGAAGAGAGCTGCGTCGTCGCGGACGCCACGGTCTGGATATTGGCGTTCGCCTCCTCGATCGCGGCGGCGGCATCGCGGGACAGGTTGTTCGTGGTCTGCGCATTGGTCGCCATCGTCGACGAAGAGTCGCGCACACTGTTGACCGCTTCCTCGACCATCTTCAGCACGGTGGCCATTTCACTGTCGAACGCACGGGTATACTCACCCATCTTCTTATGGCGCTCGTTCTCGCGCGCCTGCTGCTCGGCCTCACGGGCCTGCTGCTCGCGCTGCTCGAGACCGTTGCGTTTGAAGACCTCGACCGCGGCCGCCATGCTGCCGATCTCGTCCTTGCGCTCGGTCCCGCGCACCTCGACGTCGAGATTGCCTCCCGCCATTACACCCATCAGATCGGTCATCTCTCCGATCGGGGTCGCGATGGAACGGCTGAGCGCGATACCGGAGACAATCGCGATGACGATGACCAGGCCGATCGAGATGTACATCGTCAGGGTAAAGCCCTGCATCGCCGCCATACGCGTCTCTGACGCGGCAGACGAGATCGCCTGGAGTTCCGCCCGCAATTTCTCTGCCGACTGCGAGAAGTTATCGATCGCAGCCTGGGGTTCCCCGGTGACCTCGATCGCCCGAGCCTGATTGACCGTCAGATAGTTGCTCATGAGGCGGACCTGCTCGGCTGCATATACGTCCGCCCATTTCTGATAGTTCGCAACCAGCGATTCGACCAGCGCAGCAACGGCTGTATTGTCCTTGCTGTTCTCTCGCAGCTGTGCCATCGCCTCCGAAACCCGCGGAGTCATGGCCTCGAACTGCTTCAAGCCCTCGCGTTCGCCGGTGAGGAGATAATAGAGCAGGCCTTGGCGCTTGAGAGCAAAGGCACGTTCATAGTCGAGAAAGATCTGGCCGAGTTCTCCGGCTTTCTCGCTCTCCGCGTCCGCAGCCTTGATCTTCTCGATGGACGCGAAAGAGAGAACCGCCATAAGAACGGTCATCGCGATCAACAGAGAAAAGCAGAGTGCGAGTTTTCGCGAGATCTTCAGATTCTGAAGAAAATCCATTTTCATATTCTCCTTCGGCCCTGAGCTTTGGAAACTCACATCATGCCGCGACGGCGTGCCAGTTCGCTCAGGTTGTACTCGACAGTGACAGCGCCGATGGCCTCACCGTCTTTCGCAATCGTCAGGTTCACTTGCGCGCGCCAGGTCTTGCTGGCTTCGTGAAACTCCGGTTCGTCGACAAATACGGCAGTCGGGCCGACATCGAAGGTTTTCTGGAATTTCGCCTCGTCGCCCTGCCAGAAATCGGACGTAATCGAGCTCTGACCGACATTGAGCCCATATGCGTCCATCACGAAAATCTCGGTGAAAATCCCGCCGGACATGGCCTGGATCTGCGTCAGGTAAGTGGAAAGCGGGCTGCTGAGAGTGGCGGCGATCAGCGGTTGGTCCTCGCTCTCGCGCTCGGCGCGCCACGCCTTGTCGAGAGCATCGATCTGCTCCTGACCAACACCCTTGTAACGTTTGTTGTGCGCCAGGATCGACATTTCGACGACCGGGTTGTTAAGCCAGTCCCGGATAAGTTCGATCGCTGCCTCATCGAGAATCTCGACGGACGGCGGCTCGGATTGCGCGAAAGCATTGTGCGCCCAGAGTGCGACAAGCAACGTAAAAGCGGAGGCAACGGCCCGGAAAGTCTTTTTCATCGAATCCTCGCATCTCCAAACTTGCGGAATGCAACCAAATCAGGTGATTGAGGTCCGTTAGTACCCCCCTGCAATTAAGAAACATTTAAGTTAATTAGATTTTTTCTCCGCTTTTTCTGCGGATTTTCTTAGCTGACAAATTGCCCCCGTTCTTGCGATGCCCGGCACGGTGGCGTTGCAATCGGCCTCGCCGGGACGCAGAGATTACTTGTGATTTCGATTAGCCAGCGGTGGAACCAACCCAGCGTCAGGCGCTCTGCGATCTCGGGAAACCAATGGACGTGCCGTTTTCACCAGACGACAGCGGCCTCCCCCACGGTCGCCGGCGCGCGGTCGTCAAACACGACAAACGGGCAATCCGGAAGCAATTGAGCAAGGTCGCGATCCACATCGATACGCAAATGGGCCGACAGGACCTGATCCAGACCCGTTCCGTTCGAAAGCGGCAGATCCAGGCCGATCACCTTGATATGCGACCTGCCGTATTCCGACAGGCTGCCTCCGGCAAACCCGAAAAAGGGCCTTCGCGCCATCTCCGCGAAATACCGGCGCTCGACCGACCAGGCATCGGGATCGCTCGATTGGGTTCCCAGCGTCTGGCCGGTATAGTCCACACGCCACCACTCGCAGAGCGTGCTTCCCCAGAGCGTAAATCTCAAGTCGAAGGGGTCATGCTCGATCTTGGCGATGAATATCCGCCCCATCCATTCGGAGAATTCTTCCGCCTTGAAATCGCGGCGACGGGGCAAGCCGCCATCTTCCCGCCGCCGGCTCTGCCACAGTGCAACCAAGCCGGCGAAAGGGCCGAAACGATCAGCCGCCGTATCGATCGGACACATCCAGTACCCCCAGTCGAACGCGACAGCGGGCGCCGCATTCACCGGAGGACGCAGCGGGGCGGCACTTGATCGGAATGTTCTCGAGTCGGCCATCAAGGCTTTCACGGCAATAGACATACAACATAAATAAATTATCAGTTTAGCCCGCCACGATGCGAATTATCTTTTCGCACCACATTGCACAGCCGGACCGAACGCAGCGAAACAGCCGCATGGTCTGCACTCAAGTCAATGCTACGGCGTAGCAATGCTCCTCTGTCATGAAGTGACTTGTGCGCAGTTCGACTGTGCGGTTCGAGAGATCCGTGGCCGTTCGGTCCACCCGGAGCAACGGCAGTCCGGCGGCGACTCGCAAGCGTGCGCAAACCTCCGGTTTTCCGGATACAGCCCTGATCTGCTCATTCGCCTGAACGATGGCGATGGAATAGGCATGCTGATAGAGCACGTAGAGCGTGTTCGGCAGCGGCGAGCGTTCGGACAGGCCGGGAAAAAGGGCTGCCGGTACAACCGAGACCTCGTGGACCAGGCGCCGACCGTCGACCGAACGGACACGCTCGATTTCGAACACATGGTCCGGTTTGCCGAATAGCGCCTCTCTCTCTTCCTTCAGAGAACGCCGGCGCCGCACGTTCTCCTCTTCAAGAGCCGGAGCTGCATGAGAACCGTCAGGATTACGCAGGCGGAAAAAGTGAAAGAGCGCGCTTTCCGGCGTCCGAGCCGTTACGAAGGTCCCGACGCCCTGGCGCCGGCGCACGATGCCCCTGCGCTCCAGATCCATCAGGGCCTTCCGTGCCGTGCCCTGGCTTACGCCGAGTTCGGCGCCGAGATCTCCCTCGCTCGGCAGCATCGCACCGGGCGCGAGATCGCCCGACGCGATCCGGTCGATCAGGGTCTCGATCACATATTTGTACAAAGGCGCAGACAGAATTGTCTCCTTAGATGCCGCTTGCTGCGTTCATTCTTGCCTTGTTAGCAAGAGTTTCAGGCTAAGTCTTGTATAAGAGTTCCGCTACAGGTATGCACGCTCATAACAAGCTTCACAAAACCGGGAGGAAAAGGGTAATGCGCAACATTCCCCAGCTGCTGGTCCATCACCCGGACGACAATGTCGGCGTCGTCGTGGTCGAGGGCCTGAAGGCGGGCACGGAGATGCTCTGTGTCATCACGCATGACAATTCGGATTTTCGGCTGACCGCCAAGGCGGACATTCCGATCGGTCACAAGGTCGCGCTCAAGGACCTCAAGGCCGGGGATACGGTCGTCAAATATGGCGAGGACATCGGCAAGATGGTCGGCAATGCCGGCACCGGCGAACACGTCCACACCCACAACCTGAAAACCAAGAGGTGGTAGAGATGGCCGATCTAGCAAACACGTCCGTGAATGCCTGGCGCCGCGAGAACGGCCGCGTGGGCGTCCGCAACCATGTACTGATCCTCCCTGTCGACGATATTTCCAACGCCGCCTGCGAAGCGGTCGCGAACAACGTCAAGGGCACCATGGCGATCCCGCATGCCTATGGCCGCCTGCAGTTCGGCGAGGACCTGGAGCTGCATTTCCGTACCATCATCGGCACCGGCGCGAACCCGAACGTCGCCGCCGTAGTGGTGATCGGCATCGAGCCGGAATGGACCAAAGTCATCGTCGACGGCATCGCCAAGACCGGCAAGCCTGTGGAAGGCTTCTCGATCGAGCAGAAGGGCGATTTCGAGACCATCCGGCAGGCCTCCTGGAAGGCGAAGGAATTCGTCCACTGGGCAACCGAGCTGCAGAAGGAACCCGTTCCCCTCACCGACCTCTGGGTCTCCACCAAGTGCGGCGAAAGCGACACCACGACCGGTCTCTCCTCCTGCCCGACCGTCGGCAACATGTACGACAAGCTGCTACCGCACGGCCTCTATGGCTGCTTCGGCGAGACCTCGGAGATCACCGGGGCGGAACATATCTGCGCCAAGCGCGCGGCGACGCCGGAAGCCGGCGAGAAGTTCATGAAGCTGTTCCAGGCTTATCAGGACG
Source organism: Nisaea sp. (assembly GCF_017640745.1). Lineage (GTDB taxonomy): Bacteria > Pseudomonadota > Alphaproteobacteria > Thalassobaculales > Thalassobaculaceae > Nisaea. Next base: position 21,181 of record NZ_JAEPQA010000032.1, read on the forward strand.
AGGTGATCGAGCCCTTCAAGACGACCGACCTTTCCGACAGCCAGCCGACCAAAGGCAACATCCTCGGCGGTCTCAGCACGATCGAGGAGAAGGCCATGGGCAACCTCGAGAAGATCGGCCGCACCTCGACCTATATCGATGCCATCGGCCCCGCCGAGACACCGGAAAAGGGTCCGGGACTCTATTTCATGGACAGCTCCTCGGCGGCGGCGGAATGCGTCACCCTGATGGCGGCGGGCGGCTTCGTGATCCACACCTTCCCGACCGGCCAGGGCAACGTCATCGGCAACCCGATCGTTCCGGTGATCAAGATCTCCGGCAACCCGCGGACGCTGCGCACCATGTCGGAGCATATCGACGTGGACGTGACGGGGGTACTCACCCGCGAGATGACCATCGACGAGGCCGGCGATGCGCTGATCGACATGATCATCCGCACCGCGAACGGCCGGCACACGGCGGCGGAAGCGCTCGGCCACCGAGAGTTCTCGATGACCAAGCTCTACCGCTCCGCCTGATCTGCCACATTTTGACAGCGCAAGCCGGCTCCCTCGGGGGCCGGCTTTTTCGTTCGCTCCCCGGCGGCACCGCTGTCTTTGCGGTGGGAAGATTGATCCCAACCACAGGCAAGGTCATGCTTTCGGCAAAAGAAAGACAGGGAGCGAGACATGGCGGAAAGCATCGCCGCAGAAGACCAGAACGCGAGCGGTGAGGTCGAGCAGGTCGACGCGCTGATCATAGGTGCTGGCTTCACCGGGCTCTACCAGCTGCACAGCCTGCGCGACCGGCTCGGCATGAAGGCGCTGGTCCTTGAAGCAGCGGACGGCGTCGGCGGCACCTGGTACTGGAACCGTTATCCGGGCGCGCGCTGCGACAGCGAAAGCCATTCCTACTGCTATTACTTCTCGAAGGAACTGCTTGAGGAATGGCAATGGTCCGAGCGCTATCCGGGCCAGGAGGAAATCCGCCACTATCTGAACCACGTCGCCGACCGTTTCGACCTGCGCAAGGACATCCGGCTTTCGGACCGCGTCGTCTCCGCCCGCTTCGACGATGCCGCCACGCTCTGGCATGTCGAAACCGAGCACGGAAAGCGCTATGCCGCGCCGTTCCTGATCACCGGAGTCGGCTGCCTCTCCTCCGCCAACCTGCCGGATATTCCGGGCCTCAAGGACTTCAAGGGGGACTGGTACCACACCGGCGAGTGGCCGCATGAGGGCGTCGATTTCCGCGGCAAGCGGGTCGGGCAGATCGGCACCGGCTCTACCGGCATCCAGGCTGCCCCGGTGATCGCCGAAACGGCGAAGCATCTCACCGTCTTCCAGCGGACGGCGAATTACAGCATTCCCGCCCGCAACGCACCACTGACAGACGAGTTCAAGCGCTACCTCAAGACGCACCGGGACGAAATTCACGAGGTCATGGTCTCGACCCCGAACGGCCATCCCTTCCGCATCGAGGACCGTCTTGCGGCCAGCGTCTCGGAAGAGGAACGGCAGGCAATCTACGAGGAGGCCTGGCAGAAGGGCGGCCTGCGCTTCCGCGCGGTCTTCAAGGACATGATGGTCGACAAGGCGGCGAACGACACCGCCTCGGATTTCATCAAGGCGAAGATCCGGGAAATCGTGAAGGATCCGAAGACGGCAGAGTTGCTGAGCAACCTCGACCATCCCTTCGGCACCAAGCGCCCGCCGGTCGACACCGACTATTTCGAGACCTTCAACCGCGACAACGTCACCCTGGTCGACATCAAGTCAGACCCGATCGAGCGGATCACCGCCACCGGAATCAAGACAGGCAAGGCGCACTACGATCTGGACATTCTCGTCTTCGCGACCGGGTTCGACGCCATCACCGGCCCCCTGCTCCGCCTGAACATCACAGGCAAGGACGGTCTCGCCCTGAGAGACGCCTGGGCGGCAGGACCCAAGACCTATCTCGGCCTGCAGATCGCCGGTTTCCCGAACCTCTTCACGGTCACCGGCCCCGGCAGTCCCTCGGTGCTGACAAACATGCCTGTCTCGATCGAGCAGCATGTCGACTGGATCACTGACTGCATCGCCCGCATGCGCGATGAAGGGAAAACCCGGATCGAGGCAACAGAGAAGGCCGCCGAGGACTGGGTGATCGAGACCAACCGCGCCGCGGAGGCGACCCTGCTCCCGCTTGCAAACAGCTCCTGGTATCTCGGCGCGAACGTTCCCGGAAAGCCCAGGGTCTTCATGCCCTATGCCGGCGGGCTGCAGCATTACCGTGCGCGTTGCAACGCTGTTGCCGAAGCCGGTTACGAGGGTTTTGTTCTGAGCTGACCACGCTCAGATATTGCCGCCGTCGACCCTGAATTCCTGCGCGGTACAGCCCCGCGAGGCATTGGAGGCAAGGAACAGCACCATCTCGGCGACGTCGTCTTCCTGCATCGCCCGCTTCAGGCACTGGCGCTCGATGACGCCCTTCTTCGTCTCCGGGTCGATCCAATCGCGGAGCTGGCGCGGCGTCAGGATCGCGCCGGGCACGATGGAGTTGACCCGAATTCCGGCCTCGCCGAAATCGCGGGCGAGCGATCTGGTGAGACCGAAAGCACCGGCCTTGCAGGCGTTGTAGACAGAGAGATTTCGGACCCCCTGCCCCGGCGCGATGGAGCCGAAATTGATGATCGATCCGGTGCCGTTCGGCGCCATCAGCCGGTAAGCGGTCTGCGCCGCGAAGAACTGGTGCTTCAGATTGATCGCGACCAGATCGTCCCAGTCCTTCTCGGTCACCTTCTCCGCCGGAACGCGGAGATCACGCGCCGCGTTGTTCACCAGCGCATAGAGCGAGCCCGTGACCTCGGACGCCCGTACGATCGCGTCCTCGAGAGCAGCCGTATCCGTCACGTCGCAACGATGAAAAAACGGCGATGTGCCGGTTTTCTCGCCGACGCTGGCGGTCAGCGCCTCAGCAGACTCCTCATCTATGTCTACGAAATAGGTATGTGCCCCCTGCCAGCAGAGAGCCTCGACAATCGCCGCGCCAATGCCCGTCGCACCGCCGCTGACGAACACCGCCTGTCCTTTCAGATCGGGGTAGCGCGTCGCATAAGCCGCCATCTTTTCTGCTCCTCCCGCTGTCATCTCTGAAAACATTGACGGCCAGACCGGCTTGCGGCAACATATTTTTTAATCATAAAAATAAATCAATTGGCGAAGAACGCCACATTCCTTGAGGGAGGAAAACATGAGGGTAGATCTCACGAAATTGCTTGCCGTCGGAGTCCTCGCGCTCGGCGGACTGGCCGGAGTGCCGCAAGCCGCGACGGCTGCGGATACAATCGTCGGCGTCAGCTGGTCGAACTTCCAGGAAGAGCGCTGGAAGACGGACGAAGCCGCGATCAAGGCTGCACTGGAAAAGGCAGGCGTCGAATATATCAGCGCCGATGCACAGAGCTCGACGGCGAAGCAGCTGTCCGACGTGGAGAGCCTGATCGCCCGCGGCGCAAAGGCCCTCATCATCCTGGCCCAGGACGCCTCAGCCATCACGCCGGCCGTGAACAAGGCCGCAGCCGAAGGCATTCCCGTTGTCGGCTACGACCGGCTCATCGAGCACCCGGACGCCTTCTATATCACCTTCGACAATGTCGAGGTCGGCCGCATGCAGGCGCGTGCGGTCTATGCCGCTCAGCCGAAAGGCAATTACGTCTTCATCAAGGGCAGCCCGCAGGACCCGAACGCGGATTTCCTGCATGACGGCCAGCTCGAGGTCCTGAAGGCGGCGATCGACAAGGGCGACATCAAGGTCGTCGGCGAGCAGTACACCGATGGCTGGCTGCCCGCGAACGCGCAGCGCAACATGGAGCAGATCCTGACCGCGAACGACAACAAGGTCGACGCGGTCGTCGCCTCCAACGACGGCACCGCCGGCGGCGTGGTCGCGGCCCTGACCGCGCAGGGCATGGAAGGTCTCCCGGTTTCCGGCCAGGACGGCGACCATGCAGCGCTCAATCGGGTCGCGCTCGGCACACAGACGGTCTCGGTCTGGAAGGATGCCCGCGATCTCGGCAAACGCGCGGCGGAGATCGCCGTCGAACTGGCGAAAGGCACCGACAACGAGAAAGTCTCCGGTGCCCAGCAGTGGAAAAGCCCGAGCGGGCAGATGCTGAGCTCGGTCTTCCTCGCGCCTGTGCCGATCACGCGAGACAAGCTCGGTGTCGTGATCGACGCCGGATGGGTCTCCAAGGACGTGGTCTGCAAAGGCGTGAAAAGCGGCACGGTCGCAGCCTGCGACTGACGCCGAAGCTCCGTCCCACTGACCGGCACCTTTCGGTGCCGGTCTTTTCTTCTTCGCCAAGTGGATCACCCGCATGAGCGACCAGGCGCCACCCTCCCCCGCGACAGACGGCAATATCGCCAAAGTCTCGCAATCCGGACTTGCCGGCCTCGTCCGAACGATGGAACTCGACCTGCGTCTGCTCGGCATGGTCGGCGCGCTGCTCTTGATCTGGGTATTGCTGGATCTGATGACCGAGGGGCGATTCATCACCCCGCGCAATCTCTTCAATCTCTCGGTCCAGACGGCCTCGGTCGCCGTCATGGCGACCGGCATGGTCTTCGTCATCGTTACCCGCCATATCGACCTTTCGGTCGGCTCGGTGCTCGGCGTGATCGCCATGGTGATGGGTGTGGTGCAGACGGAGATCCTGCCCGAATATCTCGGTTTCAACCATCCGGCCAACTGGGTGCTGACCATCGCTGTCGGCCTGCTCCTCGGGCTGCTTATCGGTAGCCTGCAGGGCTGGGTCATCGGTTATCTCGGCGTGCCCGCCTTCATCGTCACATTGGGTGGCCTCTTGGTCTGGCGCGGGGCCGCCTGGTGGGTCACGACCGGGCGCACCGTCGCGCCGCTCGACGAAACCTTCGTGATCTTCGGCGGCGGCATCGCCGGCACACTCGGCGAGGTCGGCTCCTGGATCTTCGGGATTCTCATGGCGGCCTTCGTGCTCTACGGCATCCTGAACGGACGCCGGCGGCGTAAGCTCTTCGACTTCCCGCTGAAGCCGCTCTGGGCCGACTGGCTGAATATCGGCGTGCTGACCGTCGCCATCGCCTCCTTCGTCGCAGCGATGAACGCCTACCCCGTTCCGGCCCGTGCCGCAAAACGGCTGGCGGAGGCCCGGGGCATGGAGATTCCGGAAGGCGGCCTCGCGCTTGCGCACGGGATCGCCATCCCGGTCGTCATCGTCGCCGTCGTCGCCATCGTCATGACCATCGTCGCCCGGCGCACGAAATTCGGACGCTATGTCTTCGCCATGGGCGGCAACCTGCAGGCGGCCGAGCTCTCCGGCATCGATGTCCGGCGCATGACGCTCTACATCTTCATGCTGATGGGTGGCCTCTGCGCGCTCTCCGCCGTGATCGCCTCGGCTCGCCTGCAATCGGCCGCCAACGATCTCGGTACCCTCGACGAGCTCCGGGTCATCGCCGCCGCAGTCATCGGGGGCACCTCACTCGCCGGCGGGATCGGAACCATCTACGGCGCCATCCTCGGCGCACTGGTGATGCAGAGCCTGCAGAGCGGCATGGCGCTGATCGGCGTGAATACCTCGCTGCAATCCATCGTCATCGGCCTCGTCCTGGTCCTCGCCGTCTGGGTCGATCAGGTCTATCGCCGCCGGATCGGGGAATAAGCATCATGATGACGACAGAGACACGCACCCCGCTCGTCGAGATGCGCGATATCCACGTTTCCTTCGGCGGCATCAAGGCCGTCGACGGCGTGACCTGCGATCTCTATCCAGGCGAGGTGGTCGGACTGCTCGGCCATAACGGCGCGGGAAAGTCGACTCTCATCAAGGTGCTCTCCGGGGCAAATCCGAAAGACAGCGGAGATATCCTGATCGACGGAGAGAACGCGACGATCAGGAATGCGCGCGACGCCCGCCGGTACAATATCGAGACGATCTACCAGACCCTCGCCCTCGCAGATAATCTCGACGCGGCCGCCAACCTGTTCCTCGGCCGCGAACTTCTCACCCCTTCGGGCATGCTCGACGAGGTGCGCATGGAGGCAGAGACGCGCGAGATCATGGGGCGGCTGAACCCGAACTTCCGCAAGTTCGCGGCACCCGTGAAGGCACTCTCAGGCGGCCAGCGCCAGTCGGTCGCCATCGCCCGCGCGGTCTATTTCGATGCCCGCGTGCTGATCATGGACGAGCCGACGGCGGCGCTCGGCGTGCAGGAGACGCAGATGGTCTCCGAACTGATCAAGCAGCTCAAGGCGGAAGGCATCGGGATCTTCCTGATCAGCCACGACATCCATGACGTCTTCGATCTTTCCGACCGGCTGACGGTGATGAAGAATGGCCGTCTCGTCGGAACCGTCCGGACGGAAGAGGTTTCGAAGGACGATGTGCTTGGCATGATCATTCTCGGAAAGATGCCCGACCACTTGCAGGAGCGCGCCCTTGCCTGACACCGTCCGAGCCCGCCTGCTGCTCGACTGCCGGAACATCCTCGCCGAGGGCATCCAGTGGCATGCGGAGCAGAGGAAACTCTACTGGACAGACATCCACGGCCGGGCGCTCTGGAGCTGCAACGCCGACGGAGGCGCGGCAGAGAAGATCGCTTTCCCGAAACGCATCGGAAGCTTCGCTTTCACCGAACGGGATACTATCCTCCTGGCTCATGAGGACGGCCTGGCGCATTTCGACCCGGCGACGGGAAGACTCACAGAGCTCCTGGAAGTCGAACCGGAGATTCCGAGCACACGGCTCAACGACGGGCGCTGCGACCGGGAGGGAAGGTTCATTTTCGGCGGTCTCGACGAGGAGAGCTTGCGCCCCCTCTCCGCAGTTTATTCCTATGGAGCCGGCAAGAACCCAAGACTTTTGATTGGCGATGTCGGCTGCACCAACAGCCTTTGCTTTTCGCCGGGCGGCGAGGACATGTATTTCGCGGATTCCGCCAACAGGAAGATCTTTCGCTATGCTTATGAACGGAAGAGCGGAACGCCGTCCGGTCGCACGGTATTTGCCGAACTCAGCGGCACCGACGGGGCTCCCGACGGCTCCTGTGTCGATGCCGAAGGTGCGGTCTGGAACGCACAGTTCGAGGGCGGCTGCGTGCAGCGTTTCCTCGCCGACGGCACGCGCGACATCAGGGTCGAGCTGCCCGTCAGCCAGGTCACCCTGGCCTGTTTTGGCGGCGACAACCTGGATAGGCTCTATATCGCGACCGCACGGGAAGGCTTCACTGCGGAGCGCGAACGTATGCAACCGACAGCCGGCGGCATTTACGTCGCCGATTTAGACGGTATCAGGGGCCTTCCGGAAGAGCGCTTCCGGGGCACCCTGCCGATCTGACCAGATGGAGCAGCGCAACAGGCGGCTCGGCCGGCACATCCCCGACCCGGTGCGGGCCAAAAACCGCAAGGCAATCGTCGATTGTCTTCGCCGGCGCGGCGCGGCGGCACGGATCGAACTCTCCGAACAGATCGGCATCAGCCCCGCGACCGTCACCATCATCACCTCCGAACTGCTCGAGGATGGCGTTATCCGGGAAAAGCAGGCCGAAACGGGCCGCGACGAGTCCGCCCGCGGCCGCCCGCGGACCCGACTTGAGCTGAACCCGGAGGCGGGTTTCGCCGTCGGCATCAAGATCTCGATGCATCAGGCTTCGGTGTCGCTGACCGATCTCTCCGGAGATATTCTCGGAGCCGAAACAATTCCGGTCCGGGCCAACCGCGACGCGCCGGAATGGATCGCCGATATCTGCATGAAGCAGGTGCAGAAGATCGTCTCCGTCTCGGGGATCGATCCGGATCTGGTGCTCGGACTCGGCATCGGCGTCCCCGGCTATGTCGAATACCCCTCCGGCCTTGTCCGCTGGGCGCCGGTCTTCTCGGAGCGCGACGTTCCCTTCCGCGAAATCGTTGAAGAACGGACCGGTTTCCGGACCTTCATCGACAACGACGCGAACATGACCGCGCTGGCGGAGAAATGGTTCGGGGTCGGCCGCACCTTTCCCACCTTTCTCGTTGTGACCGTCGAGCACGGCGTTGGCATGGGGCTTGTGATCAACGAGAGACTCTATCGCGGCTCCCGAGGCTTCGGCGCAGAGTTCGGTCATACCAAGATCGTTGTCGGCGGCGCGCTCTGCCGTTGCGGCCAGCGCGGCTGCATTGAGGCCTATGCCTCCGACTATGCGATCGCGCGCGAGGCCAACATTCTCGGCCCCTCGGTCGCGACGGACGATCCGATCGCTCTCGAAGCACGGATGCGGGACCTCATCGCACAGGCGGATTCAGGGGACCCGGCGGTCGTCTCTGTCTTCGAACGCGCGGGCAGCATGCTCGGTACCGGAATCGCCAATCTGGTCGACATTCTCGATCCGCCCGTCGTGGTTCTCTCAGGTGCCCGCGCCCATTCCGCGAAGGCTTTCTACGGTGCGCTGCGCCAAGCGATGGAAGCGAACACCCTTCCCGGCACGGACACCTCGGTCGATCTGCGGATCGATCTTGGCGGAGACCAGGTCTGGGCCCGCGGCGCGGCGGCGCTCGTGCTGGAGGAAACCCTGATCTGACTCAGGCCGGAGAAACCGCGACCCGCGCGGGGTCGAGCGCATAGACCAGCTGACGCAGGTCGTCGAGCAATGCCTGCCGGTCCGTCCCTCCACCAAGTTCCTCCGCTCCGATCGGGGCACCGATATGCGCCCGTACCTCGTCGCCGATCCGGCGCACCACCTCACTCATCAGCAAAGCCTCGCGCAGCGCTTCGCTGAAACGGCTGACAAAGTGGAACAGAAAGCGGTTCTGTCCCTCGAAGAAGATCGGCACGACCGTCGCCCCGGAATGGGCGATCAGCTTGCCGGCGAAGAGCTTCCACGGCGCATCGGTCGCCCGTCCGAAAACATTCTCAGCGGTCGAAACCCGCCCGGCCGGAAAGATCACCAGCGCCCCGCCATCCTTCAGATGGGCAAGCGCATTTCGCTTCGATTCGACATTGCTCCTGACCGCGCTGGAAGCGCCGTCGAACTCAATCGGGATCAGGAACGGCCGGAGCGGTTCGGCGCGCCCGAGAGCCGCGTGGGCCATCAGCTTGAAGTCCGGACGGACCTGCGAGGTAATATGGCCGACCGCGATGCCATCCAGGACACCGAACGGATGGTTGGCGACGATGATCAGGGGCCCCTCGGCCGGAATCGCCTTCAGGCGGGATTCCTCGAAGCGGACCGAGAGCCTCAGATACTCGACGGCAGACTGCCAGAAATCGCCGCTGCCGAGATACGTGCTGCAGTAATCGTCGTACATTCGCTGCAGCCGCGGTTGACCGGTCAGCAGTTCGATACACCGGATCAGAATCTGGCGTCCGAATGCATCGTCCGGATTGCAGTACGAAACGATCGGCCTTCTCGATTCGAACTCCCGCCGGAGCCGGTTCCATCCGAGATTCACGTTCATTTCCCCACTGCTCTCCGCGCGCCAAATGACGAACGCTAGCGACGGCGCGTGACAGCGTGATGACCGAATGATTGCAGAAAGCCGACAGCATGCCCCCGGCCAATCGCCTTGAAAGCGGGTTGATCCGGCGCTCCGTTTCGTAAGACCATTGGCACTGTCATTCAGCGGCGGCGACGGACTCCTGTCGCGCGCCAAACCAGCAAAGAGAGGCGCTTGCCGAAAGGCAGAGACTTTAGAATGGTGGACGCTCAGCTCGACGGAAACCGGAATACTCTGACCGTTTCGCCGCCGGCGCGCAGCTCGAAGCAACACGACATCCTGAAGGTCAGCCTCCTCGGCGGTTTCGCGATCGAGGCCCCCGGCTGCGAGGCAAACCTGCCCAGCCGGAAGGCACAGGCCATTCTCGCGTATCTCATGCTGGTTCCAGCTCACAGCGAGACCCGGGAGAGGATCGCCGGCCTGCTCTGGAGCAGCGCGCCGGAGGAACAGGCCCGGGCATCGCTCAGGCAGGCGCTGAGACGCCTCAATCAGTACTTCGAAAAGGTCGGACACAGCGCGATAGAGGTGACGCGGAACGAGATCCGCTTGCGCACCGACGCATTTATCACCGATCTCTGGACCATCCTCGACCAGGATGCGAAGGCGCCGGTCCACCCGATCCTTCTGCAGCGCAGCGATATCTCCTCCTCGCTTCTGCTCGGTTTCGAGGATCTCGATCCCGCGTTCGGGTCCTGGATCACAGTGCAGAGGCAAATCCTGCACGACCGTCTGGTCCTCAGCCTCGAGGCCCGCATCAGCGATCACACTCGGCCCGACGAACCGCATGCGGAACGGATTTCGAAAAATGCGGCCCTCGCGCTCTCGAACCTGGACCCGACGCACGAGGGCGCCTGCCGCGAACTCATGCTGCAGCATGTCCGCACCGGAGACATTGCATCCGCCCTGAAACGCTACAATAGGCTCTGGTCCCTGCTCGAAGCGGATTACGACATGGAGCCGTCAGATGAGACCAAGGCTCTCGTCGCGCTGATAAAATCCGGCACGTCACCGGAAGCGCCAACACAGAACGGCACGGATGCCATGACGAGGGCCATGCGGAACGCGGTCGGCGCACCGCGTCTTGTCGTCGGCACGTTCTCCGACGCCGGTCTTCCCGAACCTCTCAGGTTCATGGCCCGCGCCTTTCGTCATCAGTTCATGTCCAGCCTGCTGAAATTCAGGGAATGGCTGGTGATCGACGGAGAGCGCGCCGAAACCGTCAAGAGTCTCGGTGCTCTGGATCCGAGCTACCGCGTCGAAGCGGACGCCTTTGTGAAGGAAGCGGTCCTGCATGTCCTGGTCTCGGTGCGCGAAACCGCCTCCGATACGATTCTCTGGAGCGAGGAAAGCCCCGCCAGTCTGGAAACCTGGCCGCGTTCGCTGAAGCAACTCGTGCAAAAACTGGCTGTTGCCGTGAACGTGCACCTGTCGCTCGGCCGATCAGGACTTTCCGCAACCGATGCTCCGGTCTCGCCGTCGATTCATGACCGCTGGCTCTTGGGACGGGGCCTCATGCGCCGCTGGACGCCGGCTTCCTGGTCCCAGGCGACCGATACCTTCAATGCGATTATTGCCGACGCTCCGGACTTCGCGCCGGGTCTGTCCAGCCGCTCCCTGTCTTCAAGCATGAAGGGACTCGTCTGCCCGGGCTATCGGACGGATGCGGCGACGGAGCAAGAAGCGCTGGAATTTGCGCAACGGTCGATAGAGGCAGGGCCGCGCGATACCAAGAGCTACCATGCCTCCGGATGGGCAAATCTCCAGGTCGGCGCTTTCGAACGCGCGATCCTCTGTTTCGGGATCGCGGAGAGCCTCAACCAGAACGACGTCGGCACCGCAATTTCTTCGGCTCTCGGGCTCGCCTTCTGCGGGGAGACGGCAGAGGCCCTGCGCCGCATCGAGGCTCCGCGGGAAACGGATTCCTCATACCGGCCGCTGAACTGGTGCTTCGAAACCGCTTGCCGCTATCTCTGCCGCGACTATCCGGGAACCATCTGGGCGGCCGCGAAGGCCGGGGAAAACACCGTTCTCTACCCGCCGGCCTGGGCGGCGGCCGCATTCGCCCACCTCGGCAACGGCAAGGCTGCCGAACGGGAAGCGGAACGCTTCCTCGCAACCGCTCGGGAGAACTGGATCGGCGCGATGCCCCCGCTGCCCGGCGACATCGCGCTCTGGTTCCTCTCGGCGTTCCGGTTCCGCAACCCGGAGGATTATTTTCATCTGAAGCACGGACTTGAGCGCGCCGGCCTCGCGGCGCGATAGACTCCGGACCGCGCTCAGTGCCCCACCCGGTGCTCCAACCGGCTGAGCAGCCGGACGACCGGCCAGAGCATGATCAGATACGCCGCGGCGGCCATGACGATCGGCGAGGCATTGTAAGTCACCGACCGGGCCATGTCGGCGGAATAGAGCAGCTCCTGAAACGAGACCACGCTGGCGATCGAGGTCAGTTTCACGATCTCGATGATGTTGCTGAGCAGATCCGGCAGCACGTTCCGGGTTGCCTGCGGCAGGATCACGTAGCGCATGGTCTGTATTCCGGAGAGACCGGTCGAGCGCGCGGCCTCGAACTGCCCCGCGCCGATACTGTCGATCCCGGCCCGGTAAATTTCCGCGAAATAGGCCGAATTGTTCAGCAGAAAGGCGACGCAGACCGCTGTGAAGGGCGAGATCTCGACGCCGGCGAAGGGCAGCCCCGCATAGACGAAGATGAGCAGGACCAGCGGCGGCACCGCGCGAAACAAGTCGATCAGCGCGATCACGGCATAGCGCAGCATCCGGTATTTCGTGCGCGTCGCGAGCGCGACCAGCAGGCCGCCCAGCAGTCCGAGCGGAATGACCGCGAGACACAGCAACAGAGTCATCCCGGCGCCCCGCAGCATCAGCGGGAAGACTTCCTTCATGATGTCGATGTTGAAGAAATTGTAGATCAGCTCATCCATCTCAGGCGCGCCTCCACTGGAAGCGGGTCTCGATCCAGCGGCCGAGGGCGACGACCGGAATGAAGAGCAGGATGTAGGCGATGGCGCCCATCATGAGCGGTGTCGCGCTCCCGGAGAAGGATTGCGCGGTCGAGGCCTGGTTCAGGATCTCGCCTACTCCGATCACGGTGCCGAGCGCCGTGTTCTTGGTGATCGCGATGGTCCGGTTGGTCAGCGGTGCGACGGTCATCCGCACCGCCTGCGGTATGACGACGTAGATCAGGGTCTGGTTGAAGCCGAGCCCGGTCGAGCGGGCCGCCTCCCACTGCCCCTTGCGGACCGAGAGGATCCCGGCCCAGAAAATCTCCTCGGAAAAGGCCCCGAGCACGAGGGTCAGGACGAGCCAGAGCACGAAGAAGCCGGAAAGCGTCAGCCCCAGGGTCGGCAGGCCGAAATAGATCAGCAGGATGAGCACCAGCGGCGGCAGAGAACGCATCAGGTCGACGAAGATGACGATCAGCGCCGAGAGCGCCTTGATCCGGTAGCTGCGGAGAACGGCGAGCGCCATCCCGAGCGCGATGCCGCAGAGCACGACGAGCACCGCGATCTCGCAGGTGACGAGCACACCCTTGCCGATGGCGCCCGCGTATTCCTCGATCAGGTCCGGGCGGAAGAAGGTTTCGACGAACCGCTCCCACATGGTGGCGGGCACGGCCTCGCTCATTGCCCGATCTCCGCCATGAATTCGCGGGTCCGCGGATGTTTCGGCGCCTCGAAGATTTCCTCGGGCGTCCCCTGCTCGAGGATCTGTCCGTCGGCCATGAAGATCACCCGGTCCGCCGCCGCGCGTGCGAAGCGCATCTCGTGGCTGACGACGACCATGGTCATGCCGGCATCGCGCAGCTGCTGCATCACCTGCAGCACGCTGCCGACCAGTTCGGGATCGAGCGCGCTCGTCGGCTCGTCGAACAGCATGACGGCGGGTTCGAGCGCCAGCGCGCGGGCGATCGCCACGCGCTGCTGCTGGCCGCCGGACAGCGCCCCCGGATGGGACTCCGCCTTGTCGGCGAGACCGACGCGCTCCAGCATCTTCTCCGCGATCCCGTTCGCCTCCGCCTTGCTCTTTCCCAGCACCTTGCGCAGCGCCAGCGTGATGTTGTCGCGTGCGGTCAGGTGCGGATAGAGATTGAACTGCTGGAACACCATGCCGATGCGCCGGCGCATCAGGTTGATGTCGACGCTCCGGTCCATCAGGTCCACGCCCTCGAAGATCACGACGCCGTCGCTCGGCTCCTCGAGGCGGTTGAAGCAACGCAGGAGCGTGCTTTTCCCGGATCCGGACGGGCCGATGATGAAGACGAGTTCGCCCGTCTCCAGGGTGAAATCGACTCCTTTCAGCGCCTGGAAATCGCCGAATTTCTTCCAAAGACCATGGGCCTCGAGGATGGGTGCCATGAACCGGTACTCTGATGGTGTGAATGCGAATAGGCCGCCGGACACGGGGTTCCCGTGTCCGGCGCTTTCAAGCCGACGGCGATCAGCCGCAGTTCGGCGTATGCTCCGTCGGGTCATAGCCCTCGAAGCCCGGCTCGCCATAGCCCGGCTGCACGGTGATCAGCGCGGAGCCCGGCGCGGGCGTCACCCCGAACCATTTCTCGCTCATCTTGGTCATGGTGCCGTCGAGTTTCATGCACTCGATCGCTTCCTCGACCTTGTTCCGGAGCTCGGCACTGTCCTTGCGGAACGGCATCGAGAAGACCCTGCCGGTGGAATGGATGTAGGAGAGTTCGATCTGCGGGTTCTTCTTCACCGCCCAGGCCGACGCGGTGTTACCGGCGACATTGGCAAAGGCACGGCCGGAGACGACCGCCTGGATCGCGTCCGTGTTGGTCCCGTAGGACTCGACCGTCCAGCCGATCTGGCTTTCGAGGTCGCGCGCCCACTTGTCATAGACCGCGCCCTTGTTGACCGCGATCACCTTGCCCTTGAAGTCCTCGAGCTTGGTGATCTTCGGGCCGCCCTTCTTGATCACGAACTGGAAGTCCGTGTTGATGTAGCCCTCGGTGAACAGCATGCTCTTGGTACGCTCTTCGGTCAGCGTGGTCGGCGCGACGATGAAGTCGTAAGTGCCCGCCTGCATGCCCGGCAGGAGGCCGGACCACTGGGCCGCCGTGATGTCCATCTCGGCGCCAAGGCGCTTGCCGATCTCGTTCGCGAGATCGACGTTGAATCCTTCGACCCCGCCGGACAGCTTCGGCATGGCGTGAGGGGCAAAGGTACCGTCGAGCCCGACCTTGTAGGTCTTGGCTTCGGCGACACCGGCGACGGCAATGGCAAGCGCTGCACCGAGGAGCGGGTATTTCAGGAAATTCATGATCAGCCTCCATGTTCGATTGAAACAGGTCCGCCGTTTTCTTTTCGATCGCTCCGCCTTGCAGCGAAGCCCCTCGTCGGCTGAACCTCTCGCCGGGGCCCGCAGAATAAGGGCCCATTCGTCATTCAGCGTGAGAGCGGGGAACTGCCCTCATCGGTAGGTTTCGAAGTTTATGCAGCTATTGTGCAACGCAACAATAAAGATTTTTTCGCTTCCTTTTCCTGAACTTATACCACAGGAAAAATAGGTGATTTCTTCGCCCTCTTGTTGTCGAAGTGGATTTCGTGGAGTAATGCGGGCACGTGCCCTCCTCGAGGGCCTCCTAGTACCGGCCCGATCCGATCCCCATATGCGGACCACCCGCCCGAGACCGGGACGGGCCAGACATCACCGGCAAGCACGCGGCATGCCCCCCTGGGCTCCGCGGGAGGAACAGATGGAACGGAAGACCGATTTCTTCATCGACGGAAAATGGGTGGCGCCGATCAAGGCGAACGATTTCCCCGTCATCAACCCGGCGAACGAGACCGAATACGCGACCATCTCTCTCGGCAGCGAAGCCGACGTGAACGCCGCGGTCGCCGCCGCCAAGCGCGCCTTCCCGAGCTGGAGCAACACGCCCCATGCCGAGCGCGTCGCAAAGGTCGAGAAGCTCGCCGAAATCTATCAGGAGCGGATCGAGGAGATGGCCGAGGCGATCTCCAAGGAAATGGGCGCCCCGAAGAACATCGCCTCGAGCCAGCAGGCTGCCGCCGGCCTCGGCCATATCAAGGCCTTCATCCGGGCGCTCAAGGAATTCACCTTCGAGCATCCGCTGAACGAGAAGTTCCAGACCGAATACATCATCCATGAGCCGATCGGCGTCTGCGGCCTGATCACGCCGTGGAACTGGCCGATGAACCAGGTCACCCTGAAGGTCGTCCCGGCCGTTGGCGTCGGCTGCACCGTCGTCCTGAAGCCGTCCGAAATTGCCCCGATGTCCTCCCTGCTCTTCGCAGAGTTCATGGAGCAGGCCGGATTCCCGGTAGGCGTTTTCAACCTGGTGAACGGTGACGGCCCGACCGTCGGCGAGGCGATGAGCCGCCATCCGGACATCGACATGATGAGCTTCACCGGCTCCACCCGCGCCGGCGTCGCCGTTACCAAGGCCGCGGCCGATACGGTCAAGCGCGTGGCTCTGGAACTCGGCGGCAAGGGCCCGAACCTCGTCTTCGCCGATACCGATGTCGCCAAGGCAGTGAAGCGCGGCGTCCTGCACATGTTCAACAACAGCGGTCAGAGCTGCAACGCGCCGAGCCGGATGATGGTCGAGAAGTCGGCCTATGCCGAAGCGGTTGCGACCGCGAAATCCGTCGCCGAAGCACAGGAAGTCGGCGACCCGAGCCAGGAAGGCCGCCAGATCGGCCCGGTGGTCTCCGAGGCTCAGTTCAACAAGATCCAGGGCCTGATCGAGGCCGGCATCAAGGAGGGCGCGACCCTGCTCGCCGGTGGCCTCGGCCGTCCGGACGGTCTGAACCGCGGCTATTACGTGAAGCCGACCGTGTTCGCGGACGTGACCAACGACATGACGATCGCCAAGGAAGAGATCTTCGGCCCGGTCCTGTCGATCATGTCCTTCGACAGCGAAGAGGAAGCGGTCAAGATCGCGAACGACACACCGTACGGCCTCACCTCCTACGTGCAGACCGGCGATCCGGAACGTGCCAAGCGCCTCGCCCGACAGCTGCGCGCCGGCATGATCCAGCTGAACGGTGCGGGCCGCGCGCCGGGCAGCCCGTTTGGCGGCTACAAGCAGTCCGGCAACGGCCGCGAAGGCGGTATCTACGGCCTGATGGAATTCCTCGAAGTGAAGGCGGTGGCCGGCTGGCCCGCCGAAGCTGCAGAATAAGCTTTCGGGTTCATATTTCAGGAGACGGCCGCATCGATACGATGCGGCCGTTTTCATGTGCTATAAGTCATTGGTCGGGCGGCATAAGTATCCCATAGTCCGGGGACAACCTTTCGGTCCAGGGAGCGGCGCGTGACCAAGAAAGCCTGGATCAGACTGCGAACGGCGCTGCAGGGCTTGCTGATCACCAGCGTCGTTGCCTCCGTCGCCGCCGTCGGCGTGATGCTGACGGACGAGACGGCCGAAGTTCTTGAGGGCCTGGCGGAAGCGCATTTCACCACAGTCGGACATTCCGTGGTCGACAAGGTCGACCGGCTGCTGAACCGCTACGCCAACGCGCTGACGGTCATCGAACTGATCGATTCCGGCACCTTCTCCGGGCCCGTCGGTCAGCAGGAACTCGAAACGGCCCTGCTCTCGAAGGTTCTTCATCTCGATCCCGGCACCTGGGTCGGCTACGGCAGCCTCACCGGAGCAGGCTATTTTCTGGTCACCCGGAACGAGCACTCAGCGGAAACAGCAACCGATACCATTCCGCATATCCATGCCGCCCACCAGAACAGCGAACCCGCGGCACGTGAAAAGAGCACCACCGGTCACGTCTATGCCGCCTCCTACAAGGATGCGGCCTGGTTCAAGGACGGTCTTAAAAGCCCCTCGCCGACCTGGACCAAACCCTACCGGTTTCATGACGGCAATCTCGGCATGTCCGTGCTGAGGGCGCATGGCGACCCGCCGGCGGGCGTATTGCACATCGATATCCCACTGGAGGATCTCAAGGCTTGGATGACCAGGATAAAGGTCGGGACAAACGGTGCGGCGTTCCTGATGCACAGGGACGGCAGCGTAGCCGTCGCTCCGAGCCTGGATGAGGAGAACCGCAAGATCCTCGGCGACGTGTTTGCCGGGAACCGGGAAGAGCTTCAGGGCCTCTTCGGCCGTGCGACGAGTTCCGAATTCGTCTCGAAGACGATCCGGTGGGACGGTCTGCCCTACCATGTCGGTGCGCAAGCGGTTCCTTCGGCACGGAATCTCGAATGGTTCGTCGCCATGATCGTCCCGGAACGGGATTTCCTTTACCTCGCCCGCGAGCGCCTGCTCGGAACCGTCGCCTTCGGCCTCGGAGCGACCATCGCCGTCATCATCGCCGCGGCCTATCTCGCGACCCGGATCTCGGGCCCGATCAGAACGATCAGCGCCGATATCAGCGAGGCCGCCCGGATGCGGCTGTCCGACACCCCTGCCCCGAGCTCCGGGATTGCCGAGCTCAATATTCTCGGCCGTTCCGTCGACCAGATGAAATCCGGTCTCCGATCCCTGCAACGCTACGTGCCGCCGGACCTCGCCGCCGACATGGTCAGCAGCGGGGAAGCCGCCTCTTTCGGCGCGGTCCGCAAGGAGCTCACCATCCTCTTCATAGATATCGAGGGTTTCACTGGGATCGCCGAAGGCATGGCGCCCGACCGGCTGGTTCTCGAGCTGCGCGATTTCTTCGACCTGATGGCCGAGGCCCTGCATCGCACCGGCGGAACCATCGACAAGTTCATGGGCGACGGCCTGCTGGCGTTCTACAACGCACCGCGAGATCTGCCGGACCATGCGGCAGCGGCCTGCTCCGGTGCCCTCGATGCGCTGGAAGCACTCCGGCAAAGGGACGGAAACAGCGGCGACGCGGAGTTCCGCATCCGCATCGGCCTCGGCTTCGGCGACGTCGTCGTCGGCAATATCGGCTCGTCGGACCGCTTCGGGTATTCGATCATCGGCGACGCGGCCAACGTCGCCTCGCGGCTCGAATCCCTTAACAAGATGTACGGCACGCGGATCATCGGACCGAGGGCGCTGAAGAGCGCCGCCGGAGACGGATTCGAATGGCGCCACCTCGACCGGGTCGCCGTCGCCGGGCACAAGACGCCGACCGATATCTACGAACTGCTCGGCAGGTCGGGAAAGGTGGATCCAGACCGTCTCGCGGCACGGGACATCTACGAGCGGGCGCTGCGTGAATATTTCACCGGAGAGTTCACCGAGGCGGCGCAAGGGTTCGCTGCCGCCGGGGAGCGCCTCGGTGCAGATCCGGCGGCCCGGATGCTCCGGGAGCGCTCGGAACAGCTCGCCGCCGCACCGCCCGCCGCATGGGACGGCGTCTTCAGCTACACGACCAAGTAGGGCTGCGCTGGATCAGTCGAGCCAGCCTTCGAGCAGCGAGACCATTTCCTCCGGGGCTTCCAGCGGCAGCATGTGTCCGCAGTTCTCGACGATCTCGAGCCTGGCGCCCGGAATACCGTCCGCCAGCTCACTTGCCTCATCGAGACTGCGCAATTCGTCCTGCCGGCACCAGACGACGAGCGTCGGCGCGGTGATGCGCGACAGTTCCGCGTGCCCGTCCCGGCGCACCACGCCGATCTGATTGACGAATCCCTCCTTGCCGATCCGGTCCGCCATTTCGCGGATCCTGCCGACCATCTCCTCGTCGCCGCGTCTTTCGGGATGCAGGGAGGAGAGCACCGAATGCCGCGAAAGGCCTCGGAAACCGCGCGTCTCGGCCGCCTTCGCCAATCCCGCCTTGCGCTTCGCCTGTTCCTCGCCGTCGCCACGCGCGCTGGTATTGAGCAGTGCGAGGCGCTCCACCCGCTCCGGCGCCCTCAGCGCAATCTCACGTGCAACGAACCCGCCCATCGAGAAGCCGACGAGGGAAAACCGCTCCGGCGCCTCCGAGAGAACCCGCTCCGCCATCGCCTCGAAGCTCCGGTCCCGCGTCAGGTCGCCGAAATGAAGCGTGCCCAGACGCTCGAGCCCCGAAAGGGCGAGGTCCCAGAGATGGGCGTCGCACATGAAGCCGGGCAGGAAAAGAATGTCGGTCATTGAATGCCTTGGAGAAATCTGTGTCCGATAGGGACCGAGACTATACCCCCGAAAGCTCAGGCATCCAGTTCGCGGGGCGGCCGAGGAGCCGAAAAAATGTCGGTATAGACGAGCGTCTGGTTCGCATGCTCGCGCATCATCGACTCAGCCCGTTGCGCGTCCCTCTTCTCGATCGCGTCGAGAATGAGCTTGTGCTGCATGTTTCCGAGCCGCAGGCGCATCAGATCAGTGTCGGCATTCCCGTCGCTGAACACGACGGTGCCGAGTTTGATCATGGGCAGCGATTCCATCCGGCTGAAGGTGAAGGAGACATAGGGATTGCCGCAGTCCCGC
>NZ_JAEPQA010000033.1 GCF_017640745.1 Nisaea sp.
GGCTGACGGTGATCGCCATCGGTGCGCTTTACCTGCTGCCGTCGGACGGCACGGGGATCCTGCTGTTGATCTATATCGTCTGTTTCGGACTCAGCATGGGGGCGAGGGGGCCGATCATCACGACGCTGATGGCGCGGCGCTTTTCCGGCTCCGGGATCGGAGCGATTCTCGGCGCGGCGAATTTCGGCCAGGGGATCGGGGCCGCTTTTGGTGCGTTCTCTTCGGGATTTCTGTTCGATCTGAGCGGCGGATACGGGATCGGCTTTGCGGTCTGCACGGCGGCTGCGATTGCCGGCGCCGGCCTGTTCTGGACGGTCGGCGCCGGCAATCGTGCTTGAGGGCCGTTATTTGCTGCGTACCTGGGAAAGGAAGTCCTCGACCTGACGGTTGAGGCTCTCGATCTGCTGGGTGAGCTCCCGGGCCCGGCCGCTGACCGCGTCGGCCGCGCCGCCGGATATCTGGGCGCTCTCGTTGACCCCCTCGATATTCCGCGCGACATCGTCGGCGCTCATGCTCGCTTCCTCGATGTTTCTGGCGATCTCCTGGGTCGCGGAAGTCTGTTCCTCCATCGCCGCCGCGATGCTGGCGGAGATTTCACCGAGTTCCTCGATGACCTTGGAAACCTCTTCCATATTCAGCGAGGCATTGTCGGTTTCCCGCTGGATCGCACTGACCCGTTCGGAGACCCGCTCGGTCGCCTGAGCCGTCTGGTTGGCAAGGTTCTTCACCTCCGAGGCGACCACCGCGAAGCCCTTGCCGGCGTCGCCGGCACGGGCGGCCTCGATCGTCGCATTGAGGGCCAGAAGGTTGGTCTGCTCAGCGATGTCCTGAATGAGCTGCACAACTTCGGTGATCTCGTCGACTGCCTTGCGCAGACCGTGCATGAGTTCGACCGACTGTCCGGCGCGGTTTGACGCATCCCGCGATTTCTCGTTCGAGACTGCGATCTGGCGGCTGATCTCCTGGATGGACGATGTCAGTTCGGACGTCGCCGCGGCGACCGTCTGCACGTTTGCGCTCGCCTGTGTCGAGGCGGCGGCCACGGCGGCGGCCTGATCGTGCGTCCTGGAGATCGCGCTGGTTACTTCCGAGGCGGAACCTTCCATCGTGCCGCCGGCATCCGCGACGCGCTGGGCGATGGACTTCACCGACTGCTCGAAACTGTCCGCCAGGGCGGCCATTTCCTTGCGCTTTTCCTCCGTAGAACGGCGTTCGATCTCCTGCTGCTCGCGTTCGAGCCGTTTCATCTCGTTCGCGTTGTCCTTGAAGATCTGAACCGCCTTCGCCATCTGGGCGATCTCGTCCTTCCGATCGGTCATCGGGATCTCGCTCTCAAGATCGCCGTCCGCCAGGCCGTTCATCGACCCGGTGATGACGGAGATCGGCCGCACGATGCTGCGTGCGATCAGGAAGGCGAGAATGAACCCGAGGGCGACGCCTCCGGCGGTGCCGATCAGGATCGATTGCAGCGACTGTTCCTTCAAGACCCGCAAGTCGCTGATCTTCTGATCCTTGAAGCTGGCCGTCAGGGAGGCGTTTCTCTCCTCGACGCTGTTCATCTCGGCTTCGATCTGGGCCTGTTTGATCAAGGCTTCGCCGACAATGTCGATCCTTTCGCGAAAACTCTTCGCCGCCTTGGCAGCCTGAAGGGCAAGGTCGCCATATTCTCCGGGAAGGCCTTTCTTGACGACCAGCGCCTTCGAGAACACGACCGAGACGTAGCCGGAGATGTTCTCTTTCGCCATCTCACGCTTCTCGGCCTCGGTTTCCGCAATGAATAGGCGCGTCTCAGCAGCCATCTCGTCTGCCGCGATCAGCATCTCGAGTGCGGCGATACGGGCATTCGTCGCCGCAACGCCTTTCTGCGAGGCTTCCTCATAGGCTGCATTCGCGTCGGCGAGCGCCTGTTTGCGGTCTTTCACGATTGCCGCGGCTTCCGCGCCGAGAGCGACGCTGCTCTCGGTGAGGGATGTGAACAGGCTATCCACGTCGCCCGATCCGTCCTGAATAGCTGAGATGAGGGCGGAGAACTGCTTTCTGTAATTGACAGTGATCTGGGCGACCTTGCTGGCTCCTGCTTCGGCCGGAGTGCCTTGCGCGGCCTTGCGAAGCGAGAGGGCGCCTAGAAAAAGGCTCTTGGTTCCGGCTTCGAGAGCGGTGCGGTTCTCTTCGGTGCGCTCCAGACGGTACGCCGCTTCAGACGCGCGAATGGCGTTGCTATCCGCAAGGAGTGTATTGGCGGCGCTCATGACGGCGATACTGCTGTCGCGAATGGCTTCCGCATCGTCTTCGATTTCGCCGTTTGCCTTGTAGATCTCGTTGGCGGCGGTACTCAGTTTTTCGGAAACGTCCTTGATTTCCACGGCCGCGGCCTGCATCGCCGCGGTCAGATCTGCTGTTTCGGTATTTACCGCATAAAGCTCTTCGAGTTTCGCATCGTAGGTTCCGAGTTCCGTATTGATCTCCAGCAGTGCCGGGTCGCTTGCGCCCTGAGCGACCATCGCGGCGAGCTTCGTTTCGGCGGCCCGGGTCTGTGTTATGGCAACCTCGTAATACGATGGGGCACGGCTCATCGCGTAGAGCTTCGCCTGGGCGTTTCCTTGCCCGAAGGTGTCGACGGCATCGAGCAGATTGAGCGTGAGCGTGATGTCCTTGTCGTATCGGGTGAGGCCGAAATAGCCGATCAGCCCGACACCGGCAGCGATGAACAATGTCACTGCGAACCCGGCGGCGATCCGAAATCCTATACGCATGGCGTGCTCCAGCTCGGTCGTTATGTTGCCTTTCAATATACAGAATATTTTTGTTTATTACTTAAAATGACGTTAACAATGTGGGTCAAATTGTCATTAATAAAATTTTTACATTATTCGTGTGGGATATTGTGGGCAGCTTAGGAGGAGGTTCCCATGAAGACAGTGTTTAAGGTTCTAACACTTGCGGTATCGCTTTTCGTTCTTGCGCCTGATGCGCGGGCGAACGATTTCGAGCCGCAGATCAAGGCCTTCTACGAGAGCACCGTGAAGGCATGGCTTTCGGATCCGGCCGTGATTGCCGCCATCAAGGCGCAGAACGGTGAAACGTCGGGCTACGATGCCGCGAAGATCGATGCGCTCGACAAGCAGTGGCGCGCGGAGGCGAAAGCCGGCGGCGGTGATCTGGTGAACAAGGTCGCGGGCAATTCGCTGTCGGCCTGGCTCAAGGGCAAGAAAGACGAAGCAGGCGGCAAGATCGCCGAAATCTTCATCATGGACGCGAAGGGCCTCAATGTCGGCATGAGCGACACCACGTCCGATTACATGCAGGGCGATGAAGGCAAGCACCAGAAGACTTTCGGCGCCGGTGCGGATGCCGTCTTTATCGACGAGGTCGAGTTCGACGAGAGCTCGGGGGCGTTCCAGTCGCAGCTTTCCGCAACCATCAGCGACGGCGGTTCCCCGATCGGCGCGATTACCGTCGGCGTGAACGTCGAAAAACTCTGAACGTTCTCTTCCGGAACGTAGAAGAGGCGTGAACGTCGAAAAACTCTGAACGTTCTCTTCCGGAACGTAGAAGAAAGGCCGCCGCGAGGCGGCCTTTTTGCTATCCGGTGGTGCGCCGGAGTGGATTCATCACCGGGTGCCGGTTGGCGTTCTTGAAACCGAGCGCGTCCTCCGCGATCAGCACGCGCTGGACGTTTGGCGTGCCTTCGCCGACGGTCAACATGTTGACATAGGCGGTCAGCGTGTTGATCGGATATTCCTCTGCCAGGGCATAGGCTGCGAAGGTGTCGCGTGCGGTCTGTGCGGCCTTCTGCGCGACCTCGGACGCGAGATATTTCGCGCGGGCTGCGGCGCGTGTCGAGCGCTCCCCCCTGTCCATGAGCCAGGCCATGCGCCGCAGCATGAGCCGGGCCGCGTCGATCCCGACGGCGACATCGGCGATGGGATGCTGGATCATCTGGTAGTGGCCGATGGCCTGTCCGCCGACCTCGCGTTCCCGGGCATAGCGCAGGGTCTCGTCGAAACAGGCCTGGGCGAGACCGACGAGCCGGCCCGATACCGTCAACCGTCCGTATTCGAGGGCGTTCAGTGCGATCTTCAGGCCGTCCCCTTCGGCGCCGAGGCGGTTTTCCGCCGGAACCCGGAAATCGTCGAGAAACACCTCGCAGGAGCGCAGGCAGTTCGAGAGCGGCCGCATGTCGATCGGTTTCGCGCTATACCCGGGCACACTCTTGGGTTCGACGATAAAGGCAGAGATCCCGCGCTTGCCGGCATCGGGATCGGTTTTCGCGAACAGCACGCCGATATCCGCGGCGTTGGAGAAGGTGATCCAGATCTTCGAGCCGTTGAGGACATAGCTGTCGCCGTCCCGCCGCGCCGTGGTCCGCATGGCGCCTCCCGGGTCGGAGCCTCCGCCGGGTTCGGTCAGGGCGAACATGCCGATCTTGCGTCCGGAAATCAGTTCGGGAACGTATTTCCGCGCCTGTTCCGGCGTGCCCCAATTGAAGATCGTGAAGGGACAGGTCATCGCCTGCATGTTCATCGCATATCCGAAACCGGGCGAAAGCCGGGAGATCTCCTCCGCGATGACCCCGACGGCGGAGAAACCGATCGCGGTGCCGCCGAACTCCTCCGGAAAGGCGGCGCCGAACAGCCCGGCATCGCCCATCGCCTGGATGATCGGGTAGGGGAATTCGCCGGAGGCCTCGTAGGCGGCGAAGTTGGGAGCGATTTCGGTTTCGTACACGCGGTTGACCGTTTCGCGCACGGCGTCGAGGACCGAATCTTCGGTGAAATCCATGAGACAGCTCCGTCAGGGAGAGATCGTGATGTCGGCGGGAGGAAGGTTCATGCGGGCGCGCGCGATCATCTCGAGATAGGCGCGCTCCAGCGCGGCAGTGTAGGTCCGCATATCGAACAGGGGGGCGGCTTTCCGGGCGCGTTCGAGATGGAGGCGCAGTGCGGAAAGCCGTTTCGGAGCTCGGGCAAGGGCGATGGCAATGCCGGCCTGTTCCTCCGGAGTGCTTGCAATCAGATCGGGCAGACCTGCGGCCGTCAGAAGCGAAGCGCCGACACGTGCCGCGAAGGTGTCTCCGGCGACGGTGATGACGGGAACCCCGCGCCAGAGGGCGTCAGCGCCGGTTGTGTGGGCATTGAACCAAGTACTGTCTAGATAGAGATCCGCGAGCGCGAGCCGGGCGACATGCTCTCGGGCCGGGGCCTTCGACGCAAACACGATCCGCTCCGGTGCGACCCCGGCGGCGTGCGCGGCGGCCCGGATGTTTGTCCGGCAGAGCGCGCCATGGTCGAGCATCCAGAGGACGCTTCCAGGAACCTCCCGAAGGCAAACCATCCAGGCCGCGAAGGCGTCTGCTGCAATCTTGTTCTGGCTGTGGAAGCCGAGGAAGACCAGTGCGTCTTCCGGCAGCCCGGCGCTCTTGCGGCTTGGCGGAGGCGGAATCTGGCGTGTCCCGTCGAACGGCATGTAGCAATGAGGAAGGCGGACGATGCGCTCACTGTAGTTGACCGTGTCCGATTGGCGGATCAAGCGGCCGTCGCCGACGATGTAATCGTGCAGACCGCCGCATGTTCCGGGAAAACCAAAGTAATTGACCAGGATGGGGGCCGGTCGATGGGACAGCAGTCCGAGAGGCCGATCTGCCAGAAAGCCGTCAAGATCGGCGAGAATCTCAATGCCGTCATTCCGAATCTGTTTTGCCTGGTCCTCCGGCGATAACCCGCCCAGATCGACGATGTCTCCGGCCGCCGTTTGAATGGCTTCATTCCAGGCAGAGTCGCCGTCGCCATTCGGCGTTGCGTAGACACGGACTCTGAACCGTTCCCTGTCGTGGCACCCAAGCAGCTCGGGCAAGGCTTCGGCCATCGCGTGATCTTTCAGGTAACTGCAGACATACCCGACGCGGATCTTTGCCCTGGACTCTCCCGAGAGTCTGGGCCGCAACTTAGAGGTGGGCAGAGAGCGGACGATTTTTTCCGCAGCCCGGCGCTGATCCGCCGGTGTCGCGTGCGGGGCCAGAAGCGTCAGGGGGTGGCCGGGCACCACTCGGATGCGCGCGACCAGACGGGCGATCCGATCGAATCGGCAGCCGGGATCGTCCATCCGGCACAGCCAGCGGCTATCCAGGTTGAAACCTTGCAGGGCCTCGGCATAGTCCGGGCGCAACATGATGGCTCGACGCGAATGCCGGATCGCGGTCTCGAACCGGCGATTGGCGCGGGCGAACCGCGCGGCTTCCGCGCTGGCGATTGCGTAGGCGGACCAGGCGCCTTCCGACCGGGGAGCGGAGCAGAGTGCGATCCGCGCCAACCGTACCGGATTGTCCGATATGCCGGCTATCTGCGCGAGGTTCGCGTAGGCGCTCGCGCGCTCCGGGGCAATCGCGAGTGCCTTGCGGATCAGTTGGAAAGCTGGCGCCCCTCGCGAGGCTTCGAGTTCCATCAAGCCGGCGAAATGAAGCGCTTGGGCGATCTCCGCCGGGTGCCCGCTGGCATTGGCGACCGCGCGCGCGACTTCAGCGGCGGTTGCGGGGTCGCCCCTGTCCAAGGCCGATTTGGCATCGGCGAGCCTCGGAGATGAGGCTGTTGCCGTCATCGGCCCCGGTTGTCCTCCAGGATCATGTCGGCGGCCTTCTCGCCGATCATCATGGCCGGGGCGTTGGTGTTCCCGGAGACGACCGTCGGCATGATCGAACAGTCCGCGACGCGCAGGCCACCGATGCCGTGGACCCGGAGGCGAGCATCGACCACGGCTTTCGGGTCGCTGCCCATGCGGCAGGTGCTGGTCGGGTGGAAGATCGTGCCGCCTTTCTCGCGGGCATAGGCAAGCAGGGACTCGTCGTCCGTCCGGTCGAGACCGGGCTCGTACTCTTTCTTCAGATACTTCCTGAACGCCGGCGACTGGGAGATCTTCCGGTTCAGTTTCATGCCGGCGAGGATCGTCTGCCGGTCGCCTTCGGTCGAGAGATAGTTCGGCTTGATGCTCGGGTACTGCCGCGGATCGCCCGACTTGACCATGATGGTGCCGCGGCTTTCCGGCCGGAGCTGGCAGATCGAGGAGGTCACGCCAGGGAAGGGATGCAGGAGCTGTCCGGGCTTGTCGGCGCTGAACGGGATGAAATGGAACTGGATGTCCGGCGTCTCAAGCTCCTCCCGTGTCTTGGTGAAGACGAAGACCTGACCGGCACTGATTGTCAGCGGGCCTTCGCGGGTCAGCGCATATTGCAGGCCCATCATGATCCGCTTCAGCGGATTGCCGACGTCGGTATTGAGGGATTCGAGACCGTCCAGCTCGTAGATCGCCCGGACCTGAAAATGATCCTGCAGATCGTCGCCGACGCCCGGCAGGTCGTGCTGTACCGGGATGCCGACGCTGCGGAGATGCGCCGCGGGGCCGACGCCGGAGAGCTGCAGGAGCTGCGGCGAGTTGATGGCGCCGCCGCAGAGAACGATCTCGCGGCCGGCCTCGGCCCGGTATTCGATCCCGTCGCGCAGATAACGGATGCCTGTCGCCCGTCCGTCCTTCAGCTCGAGCGAGGAAGCAAGGGCGCGGGTCTCGATGCGGAGATTCTTGCGGCTCCGGATTGGGTCCAGATAGGCGACGGCGGCACTGCAGCGCCGCCCGTTGCGGCTGGTCGTCTGGTAGTAGCCGGCGCCGGCCTGAACCGCGCCGTTATAGTCCTCGTTGCGCTTGATCCCGACTTCCTCGCAGGCGTCGAGAAAAGCCTCGCAGACCGGACGCCGGTCGGCGATGTCGGAAACCGAGAGCGGACCGGAGCCGCCGCGCAGCTCACTTTCCCCGCGCTCGAAGCTTTCGGATTTCTTGAAATAGGGCAGGACGTCCTGCCAGCCCCAGCCCTCGTTGCCGAGCTGGCGCCAGTGGTCGTAATCCTGCTGTTGGCCGCGGACATAGAGCAGCCCGTTGATCGAGCTGGAGCCGCCGAGTACCCGCCCGCGCGGCCAGATCATGACGCGGTCGTTCACCCCCGGATCCGGCTCGGTCTCGTAGCCCCACGAAAGATCCGGATGGTACATGGTGCGGTAATAGCCGACGGGAACGTGAATCCAGGGGTTGAGGTCCTTGCCGCCGGCCTCAAGCAGCAACACCTTGTTTCTCGGATCGGCCGACAGCCGGTTGGCGACGACGCAACCGGCGGAACCGGCTCCGACAACAATGTAATCGTAGATCTCGCTCACCCCGAGCCTCCCGGACGCCTGAATTCGTTTGTTTTGCCGGAGGATAGGACGGGCGAACCGGCCCGTCGATGGGGTAAGGCGCCGCGTCGGCGGAAAGAATGTCGTGACCGCTTGTTGCTTTTCAGGCGGCCGGTTTGGCGTAGGATGCGGGAAACTTAGCGGAGGAAGCATAATGGACGCCATTCGCCTCGATCTCGAGGGGCTTGCGGCGCGGGTGCCGGACGAGGCGAAGATCGCCTTGCCGCCGGACTATTCCTACTGCGCCATGGCACTCGTCCGCGCGATCATTGCGCGCGGGGTAAAGGGCCTGCACATCATTGGCGTGCCGGCCCTCGGTTTTCAGGCGGACCAGCTGATCGGTGCCGGCTGTGTCGCGACGGTCGAGACCGCGGCCGTGACGCTCGGCGAGTTCGGCCTGGCACCCCGCTTCGGTGCCGCCATCAAGTCGGCCTCGATCCGCATGTTGGACGGAACCTGTCCGGCGATCCATGCCGGCCTGCAGGCGGCGGAGAAGGGCGTGCCCTTCATGCCGCTTCGCGGCGTCATCGGCTCCGACCTCGAGAAGCGGCGGGACGACTGGATCGTCGCAGACAATCCCTTCGAGGAGAGCGACCCGATCCTGATGGTGAAGGCGATCCAGCCGGATTTCGCCGTGTTCCATGCGCCGCTCGCGGACCGCTACGGCAATGTCTGGGTCGGCGTGCGGCGCGAGCTGATGCTGATGGCGCATGCCGCGAAAAGCAGCTTGGTGACGGCGGAGAAGATCGTTGAGGGCAACCTGCTGGACGATCCGGTCCGCGCTGCCGGGACCATTCCCGGCCTCTATGTCGGTGCGCTCGCGGAGGCGGAGAACGGCGCCTGGCCGCTCGGCATTCCGGGCGGATACGACGCCGATGCGGCGGAACTTGCGCGCTATGTCGAGATGGCGCGCACCGAGGAGGGCTTCGCCGATTATATGGCGGGGAACAGCAAAGAGGCGGCGGAGTAGGGACGTGAGCAATTTGAAAGACATCCGCGCCGAGGAGATTCTGATCTCTGCGATTGCGGAGATGCTGGACGGCCTGCCGCATATTGCGGTCGGCGCGTCCTCGCCCGTACCGGGGGCGGCGGCGATGCTGGCGCGGGCGCGGCATCCCGAAAAGACGAGGGTTTCCGTGCTCGGCAGCGAGAAGAACAATTTCTTCACCGACGGCGGCAAGGAGCTCTTCGACTGCGCCGGACAGGGGCGGATCGACGCCTTCTTCCTTGGTGGTGCGCAGATCGACGGTCAGGCAAACATCAATCTCGTTTCCGTTGGGGATCCGGACCGCCCGAAAGTCCGTTTTCCGGGCTCCTTCGGTTCGGCCTACATGTATTTCACCGTGCCGCGGGTGATCCTCTTCCGTCTCGAGCACACGCCGCGCACGCTGGTCGAGAAAGTCGATTTCATTAGCGCGCCGGGAACGTCCGAGCCGCATGTCTACCGGCCGGGTGGGCCCTATGCGCTGATCACCGACCGCTGTCTCTTCTCCTTCGACAGGGAAAAAGGCGTGTTCCGGCTTGCGAGTGTCCATCCGGGACATACCGTCGAGGAGATTCGCGAGCAGACCGGCTTCGAGTATGACGAGCCGGCGGAGGTGCCGGAGACGCCTCTGCCGGATGCAGAGACGCTGGCCGTTATCCGAGGCTCTGTCGCAGAGCAGCTCGCGGAAATCTATCCCGCCTTCGCTGCCGAGGTGTTCGGCCTCGGCAAGGCGGCCTAAATATCAAAGCGGACCGATCGCGTCCGGACCAGACCATCGAATGGGGAGTAACGGAATGAGTGGCACTGCGGCATCGGCCGGCGCGCTCAAGGGCATCAAGATTGTCGATTGCACGCGGGTTCTCGGCGGACCCTATTGCACCCAGATGCTGGGTGACCATGGCGCCGAAATCATTAAGATCGAGCCGCCGCAGGGCGACGAGGTGCGCGACTGGGGCCCGCCGTTCCATGAAGGCGACGCCTCGTACTTCATTGGCGTGAACCGTAACAAGAAGTCGCTTGGCCTCGATCTCTCCAAGGAGGAGGGCAAGCAGGTGCTGCTGCGGCTCCTCGAGGATGCGGATGTCCTGGTCGAGAATTACAAGCCGGGTTCGATGGAGAAATGGGGCCTCGGCTACGAGGAAGTTTTGAAGGAGAAGTTCCCGAAGCTGGTCCATTGCCGGATCTCCGGTTTCGGCGGCAGCGGACCCTATGGCGGCTTTCCGGGCTATGACGGCATCATCCAGGCGATGACCGGCTGGTTCTCCGTCAACGGCTCCACCCCGGGCGACCAGACCCGCGTCGGCATTCCGATGGTCGATATGGGAACCGGGCTCTATGCCGCGAATGCGATCATGATGGCGCTGTTCGAGCGGCACAGCTCCGGCCTCGGCCAGTATATCGACATGACGCTCTACGATTGCGGCCTCTCGCTGATGCACCCGCACGTCGCCAACTATTCGCTTTCGGGCAAGGTGCCGGGCATCACCGGCAACCAGCATCCGAACATCTCGCCCTACGACAAGTTCGAGACCAAGGGCGGCGATATTTTCATTGCCGGCGGCAACGACCGGGCTTGGCAGCGCCTGACCGCTGAGCTCGGCAAGCCGGAACTCGGCACCGATCCGCGTTTCAAGACGAATGCGGACCGGCTGGCGAACCGCGCGGCCCTGCGCGAGGAGCTGGAAAAGCTCTTTTCCGCCGCCGACCGCGACGAAGTCTGCGACCGTCTGCTGCGCGCAGGCGTGCCCGTCGGGCCGATCCGGGATACGGCGGACGTCATGGCGCACGAGCATACGAAGCATCGCGACATGGCGGTCGAGAAGGACTGGTACAAGGGCTGGGGCATTCCGATCAAATTCTCCCGAACACCTGGTTCCGTCCGCTCCGTGCCGCCGAAATTCGGTGCCCATGGACGCGAGATCCTGGAAGCACACGGTTTCGCACCGGACGAGATCCAGACCCTTGTCGATGGCGGTGTGGTGGTCGAGGAGCGCCGCAAGGGCTAGTAGCGGATCGCGGAAAGGTGTCTTGCTCCCAGCGCCTTTCCGCACAATCTCAGCCCCGGACGAGCAATTGGAGGGCCTGATGGACAAGATTGTGAAAAGCGACGCCGAGTGGCGCGCGCAACTGACCGACGAACAGTTCCAGGTGACCCGCAAGCACGCGACGGAGCGGCCGTTCACCGGCAAGTACGCCGACACGTCCACGCCGGGCGTCTATAACTGCGTCTGTTGTGGCGAGCCCTTGTTCGAGAGCGAGACGAAGTTCGATGCCGGTTGCGGTTGGCCGAGTTTCTACCAGCCGATCGAGGGTGCGAATATCGAGACCCAGACGGACCGCAGCCATTTCATGGTGCGGACGGAAGTGCATTGCGCAAAATGTGACGCCCATCTCGGGCACGTCTTTCCGGATGGGCCGCAGCCGACCGGTCTCAGGTACTGCATCAACTCGGCTTCTCTAGATCTGGAGCCGAAGAACGACTGAAATAGTTTGTGAAACGGGCGATAAAAGGGCCGTGAAACAAATAACTAGAATCAACACTTAATGTGACGGGTGAGGAAATGCCGAAGATTGCGATTCTGGACGATTACGCCAACGTCTCCCTCCGGATGGCGGACTGGGGAAGCCTGCCGGAGGGCTACGAGACGGTCGTCTTCACGGACAATCTCGTCGAGCACGACGCGTTGGTGGAGCGTCTGAAGGATTTCGAAATCGTTTGCGCCATGCGGGAGCGGACGCCGTTTCCGGCCGAAATCTTCCAGCGCCTGCCGAACCTTAAGCTTTTCGTGACCAGCGGGATGCGGAACAACTCGGTCGATTTCGCCGCCGCGCGCGCCTGCGGCATCCCGGTCTGCGGCACCGCGACCAGCGGCAACACCACCAAGGAACATACCTGGGCCATGCTGATGGCGCTCGCCCGGCAGGTCGCCCATGACGACCGCATGATGCGGGAAGGCAAATGGCAGACCCGGATCGGCATCGATCTGATGGGCCGCACCCTCGGCGTCATCGGTCTCGGCAAGCTCGGCAGCCAGGTCTCCGAGATCGCCAAGCTGTTCGGCATGGATGTGGTCGCCTGGTCGCCCAACCTGACCGAGGAGCGCTGCGCCGAGGTCGGCGTGCGGAAGGCAGCCAGCAAGGAGGCCCTGCTGCGCGAGGCGGATATCGTGACCCTCCATATCGTGCTGAGCGACCGCTCGCGCCACACCATCGACGCGGCCTCGCTCGCCATGATGAAGCCGACGGCGCTGCTGGTGAATACCTCGCGCGGTCCGATCGTGGACGAGGCGGCGCTGATCGATGCGCTGAAGAACAACCGGATCGCCGGCGCCGCCGTCGACGTCTTCGAGCCGGAGCCGCTGCCGGCCGACCATCCGATCCGCAAGCTCGACAACATCCTGCTGACCCCGCACATGGGCTATGTCACGGAAGAGACCTATCGGCTCTTTTATGGCGAGATGGTCGAGGACATCAAAGCCTGGCACGAGGGCAAGCCGATCCGCGTACTGAACTGAGTCCAAATGGATCAAGCGGCCGGGGAGGGACGCGATGAATCTGTCACGGATGCTGCTGCAGCGGGAGAATGACGGCGACCCGGTCCGGGTCGGGATCATCGGCTGCGGCAAGTTCGGCGCCATGTATCTGTCGCAAGCGCGGCTGACCAAGGGTGTGCATGTCGTCGGCATCGCCGACCTCAATGTCGCAAGGGCGAAGGAAACGCTGTCCCATATCGGCTGGGAGACGGAGCGTTTTGCCGCCACCAGCTTCGAGGAGGCGGAGAAGAACCGTTCCACCTTCGTCACCGAGGACAGCGCGGCCCTGATCAACAATGGCGATCTCGACGTGCTGATCGAAGCGACCGGCGATCCGGCCGCAGGCATCCGGCACTGTCTCAGCGCCATCTCCCACGGCCTGCATGTGGTCATGGTCAATGTTGAGGCGGACGTGGTCGCGGGGCCGCTTCTGGCACGCAAGGCGGAGCTCGCGGGCGTGGTCTACAGCCTTGCCTGGGGCGACCAGCCGGCCCTGATCGCGGAACATGTCGATTGGGCGCGCAGCTGTGGCTTCAAGGTGGTCTCGGCGGGCAAAGGCACGCGCTACCTGCCGACCTTCCACCAGTCGACGCCGGAGACGGTCTGGGACCACTTCGGCTGGGACCTGGAAGTGGTGAAGCGCGGCCGCCTCAATCCAAAGATGTTCAACAGCTTCCTCGACGGCACCAAGTCCGGCATCGAGATGAGCGCGGTCTGCAACGCGACCGGGCTGACGCCCCAGCCGGACGGGCTCGCCTTTCCGCCATGCTCCCGCTTTGACCTGGCGGAGGTTTGCAAGCCGGCGGAGTTCGGCGGCACCCTGACCCATTCCGGGACGACCGAGGTCGTCTCCTCGCTCAACCGTGACGGCAGCGAGGTCCCGGGGCACCTGCAATACGGAACTTTTGTCGTGATTGAGGGGGAGACCGATTACGCGCGCTACTGTTTCGAGGAATATCACATGCTGCCCGACAGCAGCTTCCGCTTCGCCTCGCTCTACCGCCCGACCCATATGATCGGTCTCGAACTCGGGGTATCGGTTGCCTCCGCGGCGCTCAGAAAGGAACCGACGGGCTCGCCGGTCACCTTCAATTCGGACGTGGTCGCGACAGCGAAACGCGATCTCAAGGAAGGCGAGGTGCTGGACGGCGAGGGAGGGTTCTGCGTCTGGGGCAAGCAGACGCCCGCTCGGCACTCCCTGGACGAGGGGTATCTGCCGCTCGGGCTTGCCCAGCATGTGAAGCTGAAACGGGCGATCCCGGAGGGCGCGCCGCTGCGATGGGCCGACGTGGATATCGACTCGGATGACGATGCGGTCAAGGTGCGTCGCGAGATGGAGGCGATGTTCGCCGCGCCGAACGCCTGATCTGAAGGCCAAAAAAGGCACAATAGCTTCCGGTTGGCTGCCGATCTGGTGTAACAGTCCGTGGCAGTTGTTTGATTCCGGGAGAATTCCATGGGCGGCGCCATCTCGGCTCCGGGCCGGCCGGCCAAGACGGTCAGTTTTGCGGGCGCGCTTTTCGCCATGGCAGGCAGCCTGCGGAGCAACGGGTTTATCCTGAAGAGCATGGTCCGCAGCGAGCTTGCCTCGCGCTACCGGAACACCGTGCTCGGCTTTCTCTGGCCGCTGATCAATCCGCTGGTGATGATCCTGGTCTACTCCTTCGTCTTCGGCCTGATCTTCAAGGTCCGCTTCGGCGCCACGCCGAGCCAGTCGGAGGTGCCGTATGGCATCGTTCTGTTCTCCGGCCTGATGTTGCATGTTCTGCTGGCTGAGACGCTGCTCCGCGCGCAGTCGATCGTGCTGGAAAACCCGAACTACGTGAAGCGGGTGGTGTTCCCGCTGGAGATTCTTCCCGTTGCGGCGCTGTTGAGCAATCTGGTTCATGCCTTTATGGCGCTCGCGGTTCTGGTCGCGGTGATCCTTGGCTATGGGGTCCCCTTGCACTGGACGGGACTGCTGCTGCCGCTCGTCTGGCTGCCTTTCGTCGTGATGCTGGCGGGGCTCGGTCTGCTGGTGGCGTCTCTCGGGGTTTTTATCCGGGATATCGGGCAGGTGCTCGGATTCATGATGACGATCCTGATGTTCGGCAGCTCGATCCTGTTTCCCCCGGAGATGCTGCCGGAGCCGCTTCGGCCCTGGCTACTGCTCAACCCGCTGACAATCCCGGTCGATGCCTCGCGCGATGTCCTGCTCTGGGGACATTTTCCGAATTGGGAACGGCTTGGCCTTTATTCCGTTGTGGCCGTTGCCGCTCTATGGATCGGCTCCTGGTGGTTCCTGCGTACCAAGCGCGGGTTCTCGGAAGTGATGTAGGAGCCGTCTGACGTGCCCGAAGGGTCTGACATGAGCATCCAGGACGGCAATGCCGTCACCCGGTCGGGAGACGAGGGCGAACTTGCCATCGACATTTCCGGCATCACCAAGGTCTTCAATATCTACCGCCAGCCCCTCGACAGGCTGAAGCAGGCACTGCTGCGCGGACGGCGGACCTATTTCACGCCCTTCGTCGCGCTCGACCATGTCTCCTTCCGGGTGAACCGGGGAGAGACCGTCGGCATTGTCGGACGCAACGGATCCGGCAAGTCGACCCTGCTGCAGATCGTCGCCGGGCTGCTGACCGCCACGGAAGGCCATGTCAGCGTGAATGGCCGGGTGTCCGCGCTGCTGGAACTCGGGGCGGGTTTCAACCCATCCGCCACGGGCCGTGAGAACATCTACATGAACGGCGCGATCCTGGGCCTCTCCAAGGAGGAGATCGACGCCCGGTTCGACGATATCGTTGCCTTTTCCGGGCTGGCCGAGTTTCTCGACCGGCCGGTCGAGACCTATTCGAGCGGCATGTATGTCCGCCTCGCATTCGCCGTCACGGTCAGCGTCGATCCGGAAATCTTTATCGTCGATGAGGCGCTCGCGGTCGGTGACGAGGGCTTTCAACGCAAATGCTTCGCCCGCATCGAGGAGCTGAAGCGGCGCGGTACCACGATCCTTTTCGTCAGCCATGCGGCCGGCATGATTACTCAGCTCTGCGACCGGGCGGTCCTGCTCGACCGCGGTGAGATGCTGATGGATGGCGATCCGAAAGCGGTGATCTCGAGCTATCACAAGCTCACCCATGCACCGGCGGACCAATACGAGTCCGTGCGCGAGGAGATTCGCAGGGACGTGCGGGAACATCGGGACGCAACCGAGACCCACGACGCGGAGATGGTGCCGGAA
This sequence comes from Nisaea sp., assembly GCF_017640745.1. Classification (GTDB taxonomy): domain Bacteria; phylum Pseudomonadota; class Alphaproteobacteria; order Thalassobaculales; family Thalassobaculaceae; genus Nisaea. The sequence goes on from NZ_JAEPQA010000033.1 coordinate 15,952, forward strand.
AGCCGCACCGCCTATGTCAGCCTCGGGGCCGAGATCCAGAACCCGCGTGTCGAGACGCTGGATGGCAAGCCTGTCAATCTTCTGGTGCGCGGGCGGCACTACGCGTTCCGTTATAGCGTCGCGTTCTCCGAGGCGCGCGAGCAGGTGATGTGTGCGATGATGATCAAGACGATCCAGGGCGTCCTGCTCGCCGGGCGCACCACGCACAGCCTCCGACGGGGGCTGCCGGACTACGCGGCGGGCGAGAAGATCGACGTCGAGTTCGAATTTGCCTGCGACCTGACGGCGGGGACCTATTTCCTCAATGCCGGTGTGAACGGGCTCTACGAGAATGAACGCAAGTCGCTGCACCGGATCATGGATGCGGCAATGTTTAAGGTGCTCCCGGACGACGACGACACGATCACCGGGCTTGTCGCGCTCGAGATTGTCTCGGGTGTCAGCAAGCGGGACGCCTGAGTGCAATGGAGCGGACCGGGCGCCACGGCGAATTCGGGTTTCACTGGAGCGAGTGGGCGGCATCTCTTTGTCTTGGCGCGGTCGTCGCTGCCATCTCGCTGAATTTCCATGCCGGCGGGCCCGAGACGCATCCGGCTCCGGTTGTCGGGGAACTGACCTTTTCCGGTGCCGGGAAAGGCGGGGATTTCCTGCTCGTTTGGGCATTCGCCGCGGGAACGCTGGGCGCTCTTGCCGCGATGGCCGTCTTGAGGTCGCGGATTGCCGACGATCCGGAGGCGCGCGCGTCCTTCCGTGAATATCTGACCTGGTCGCTGCTGCCTGCGGTTTTATGGTGTGCCTCGCAGGTCCTGGGGAAACCTTTCTCAGGTCCTCCGTATTTCGCCGATCTCAGCCTGCTCTATCTGTCCGCGGTTCTGATCCTTCTCCTCATTGGCGCTACGGTTGCCGTCCGGCTGGGACGTCTTGCCGACAACCGGTACCGCGACTTGGTCGCCGCCGCCGTCGGCGCGCCTGTTCTGGCGGCGCTGTCGGCGATCTGCATGGCGACGGCTGCCGCGCGGCTGTTTCTGGTGCCGGAGATGATGTCCGGGCGGGTCGTCGGCATTTTGGCGGGGGCCGCGTTTCTGCTGTTCTATCTGGTGGCGCTTCTGGTGCTCTCGGGGCGTCTCCCCGAGCGCGGCCTCGGACGGATCTTCGCCGCCGCGCAGCTCGGTCTGCCGCTTGCGTTCTTTGCCTTGATCCTGCCGCCGTCGGCTGCGGGACTGCCTTGGGAAAGAACGGTGCCTCTGACCGCAGCCTTTCTGGCGGTTCCCGCACTGGCGGCACTCTTCGGCTATGCGGCGCTTGTTCAGAGCTGGAGACGCGCGGCCGTTAATCTGCCCGTCATGAGTGTCGCGGCGATCGCCGTTCTCGTTCTCTTCGCGGACGGCCGCCCGACGTCCTACGGCATGGACAACCCACTCGACTACTACCATCACGGGGAGTGGCTGATCCCGTGGCAGCAATGGGCGGATTTCGGCAAGCTGCCCTATATCGACTACAGCCCGTCCCACGGTCTCGTCGATTACCTCTCGGGGATGGTCAACGGCCTGCTGCTGGACGGGACGCTTGCTGGCTTCGAACAGGCCCGGCAGCTTGTGCGCGGGGCCTCGACTCTAGCGGCGGCGCTCGCGCTCGGACGGCTTTCCGGGCCGGTACCGGCGCTCCTCGCGCTTCTCCTCTTCCCTGTGACCGGGCGCTACCCGATCTTCATCAGCGTGTTTTGCGGGCTGGTTTTCCTGACGGCAAGAAGCCTGCAATCGCATCCGGTCCGATGGCTCTGGTGTTATCTCGCAGCCGGGACCGCTCTCGTGCTTCTCGCGCCTGGGCCCGGAGCGATGGCTGTGATCGCCAGTGCACCGCTCGCGCTCATTCATCTCTGGAGCAGCGCGCGGCAAACGCCAGGCAAGCTAGCTCTTGCGGCGTTTGGCGTTGCCGCGCTGGCCGTGGGGATGTTTCTGTTCGGCCCGGGCGAGATCGTCCTGGCGCAGATCCGTTTCATGCTGGAGAACCGGCCGCTCTACGGCGCCGTGCACGGCCTCGACTGGGCGCACAGCCTGGCACGCGACTGGCCGGTGAACGGAGCTTTCTGGGAACTTGCACGCAATCTCTGGCTTCCGGCGATGCTGTTGCTACTGGTCGTCGCTGCGATGCGCCTGTGGCGGGGCCGCGCGGACCTTGCGGCGCTGGTGCGCGAGGATCGTCTCGCCGTCTTTGCCGGGGCGGCGGCTCTCTTCATGCTGCTGGTCATTCCTCACACGATCGGCCGCATCGATGCCGGAGGCCCGTCTCGGACAGGGGCGCTCTCGATGTTTGCGCTCGCTCTCGTAGGCATTCCGCTTGCCTGGAGCATGGCGGCGCATCTTCGGTCAGGAATCGTGGTCGCGCTCGTCGCGGTACTCGGCATGCTCGGCCCCGCTTTCGCACACAGGCTGAGTGTCACGGAGCTTCTGCGGCTGCCGCAGGCGACGCGCGCGGTGCTGCCGGGCGAGCTTACCGTAGACGGTGCGGCGCTGGGCCTTCCAGCGCTTGGCCGCACCATCGTCCCGGAGGCGCTGGTAACGCGGATGGCGCCTTTGAAGCGCGCGCTCGACGGCTGGCTCGAAGCGGACGAGACCTATCTCGATCTCTCGAATGCAAACGCCCAATATTTCTATACCGGGCGTGCGGTGCCGATCGAGAGCGGCGCCATCCTGACGCTTCCCGCGGAAGGCATGCAGAGCCGCTCGGTCGCACGGCTGAGCGAGACGCCGCCGCCGGTCATCTTGCTCGGTACGCTGCCAAGCGGAGCCGGGCCCTTTACCCTGCCGCTCAGGGCACCGCTTCTGGCCAGCTGGGTCTTCGATCAATTGCGGGAAGGCGTCTATGACATCGTTTTCGTCGAGCCTTTCGTTTTTGCGGTGCGCCCGGACCGGCTGACAGTCCCGGTTCTCTCGGCTGAGGGCCAAAAGGACATTCTCACCAGACTCTTCGCGCCGCCGCCGCTGGCTAACTTACCGTCGGTATGGGGCGCCTCGGCGGACACAACCTGGTTCGCGTTGCAATCGGATGTCGCAGAGTTCGAAGGGGGGGCGGGGACACAGGCTTCGGATCCAGGGCATTATCTTGTGTCTGGAACGCGGGCAGGGTTCGATATCGTGCCTGGAGCGGATGCGGATTTCCTTCTCTTCGAACTGGCCTGCGAAAGCGGCAAGGGGGCCGGAAAAGGCCGGGTTTCCGTGAATGGCGGCAGTTCGCTCGATTTCGACCTCTCGTCCGGCTTGCACGTCGTTCCTCTCGACGCCGACCCGATGGTCCTTTATGCCGGGCGGGTGGAAACTCTTCGTCTCGACCTCGACCTCGATCCGCATTGTGCCGGCGCTAGCGTGTCGCGCTTCCAGAAAGCCGCGCGCCGTCGCGTCCCGGTGTCGCAGTGAACAGGTCGCTCGGCATCCTTCTGGTGAAGCTGGCGGTCAGCGGCGGGCTGCTTTACTGGGTGTTGGGATCGATAGACCGCGCGCAGCTCTTCGAAGCTGTTTCGGAACTCGACCCGGTGCTTCTCTGTATCGCCTTCGTTGTGCTGGTGATGCAGTACCCGCTCGGCGCTCTGCGCTGGCGTGAACTTCTCCGGCTGATCGGGCTGGAGCTGGAAACGCGCGAGGTGATCCGGATCCATCTGGTCGGCGTGTTCCTGAACCAGATGCTGCCGTCTGCTCTCGGCGGCGATGCTTACCGCGTCTGGAGCGCCGGACGTGGCGGCAAGGGATGGGGCAGGGCTGTCTGCTCCGTTCTGCTGGACCGGGTCGCGGCGCTCATGATCCTCGTGCTGCTGCTCGCGGCGATGCTCCCGCATCTGGCGACCATTCTGCCGGACGGACCGGTGACGGATTCTCTGGTGATGCTGGTGATCGCGGCAATGCTCGTCATGCCGGCAGGCTTCGCGCTGGCGCGTCCGGCTGCACGCGTGCTCGACCGGATCCGCTTCCTGCGCAAGCTGGCGCCGATCGCGATGAATGCGAACCTGCTCTGGTCCGAAGGCGGGGCAAGCCTGCGCATCGCCGTCTTCGGCCTGATGACCCAGCTCTCGACCGCAGCCTGCGTCTGGCTGGTCGCCCGGGCGGCGGGTGCCGATATAGGCTTTTTTACCATGCTCGGGCTGACGTTACCGGTTCTGCTCACCCTTGCGGTGCCTATCTCGATCGCGGGATGGGGGGTCCGGGAAGGAGCCATGATCTTCGCCCTCGGGCTCGTCGGTATCCCGGCGGAGACCGGGCTGCTCATCTCGCTCGTCTGGGGCGGACTGTCACTCACCGGAGGCGTCATGTCAGGAGCAGCCTTCCTGGTGCAGGCGCCGGAGCGGAAAAAGCTGGCGACCTATGCCGCCGAAGCGGGCGCACTTGGAGAACGGGACGCAGAGCTTTGAAACTGCGCGCGAAACAGCGTCTGGACGCGTGCGCCGGCGGTTTGGCAATTTTGTTGCTGAAGCCGCTTGCGCGTTTGCTTGGTATCCTCCTGCACCGGGATCACGACATTCGACCGAAAGGTGACATCGTGATCCTCAAGATGCTCGGGGGCGGAAGTCTCGTCCTTGCCTATCCGGCGCTGCTCGGACTCAAGAAAAGCTATCCGGAGCAGAAGCTGCGCCTCGTCTGCACCGGCGCGACACGTCCTTTCGCGGAACTGCTTGGTGTTTTCGACGAGATTCACCCGGTCGATGACAGTGGCTCGCTTGTAAAGCTCCTTGGCAGCAGTTTCACGGCACTCCGGGCCGTCTTTCGCTGCGACACGATGATCGATCTCGAGGTCTATAGCCGGCTCTCGACCATCTTCTGCCTGCTGACGCTGGCGCGGAACAGGATCAGCTTCTATCTCGACACGGCCTACTGGCGGAAAGGCCTCGCGACGCATCTCTTCTATTTCAACCGAGCCGGTTCAGCGCCGATGCACTACGCGCAGATCGCGCGGGAACTGGGAGCGGAGGTGCCGGCTGCGGCCGAGAGCCATGAGGCGTTCCTCGCGGCCAATGGGATTGCTGCGCGAAACCCTGTGACCAGTGGGCCCGAGAGGATAGGGCTCGCCTGTTTCTGTTCCGATCTCGCCCTTGAGCGCATGTTCAGCGCCAGAGAATGGGGAGACTTGCTGGCACGGGAGATGACCGGCCGCGACATTGCACTCACTCTGTTCGGCGGACCGGCGGACCGGGTGGCAGGAGAGGAGATGGCGGCGGCGGTCCGCGCGGCCTTGCCGGGTATCGAGGTGGACAATGCCTGCGGTCGCTGGCCCCTGAAAGAAACGGCCGCCGAGATGGCGAAGATGGATCGCTTCTGGAGCATCGATACCGGACTGCTTCATATCGCCCGCCAGATCGGCGTGCCGACGACCTCCTTCTGGGGGCCGACCGCTCCGCACACGCTGCTGCAGGATCTGCCGGGAACGGACGAAGCGGTTCACTATAGCGAGCTGCCCTGTTCGCCCTGTGTGCATGTCCATGACGAGCCGCCCTGCGGCGGCAGCCGGCCCTGCATGATGGCGCATCTGAGGGAATTGACCCCGGAAGAGCGCAACCCGGCCTGGGTCGCGCGTTCCTGAGCTAGAGGATTTCCAGCACTGCTTCCGGCGGCCGCCCGAGCGCAGCCTTTTTGCCGGAGACGACGATCGGCCGTTCGATCAGGATCGGGTTCTCGTACATGGCCCGGATCAGGTCGTCGGGGATCTTGTCTCCGTTGCCGAGATCAAGCTCCTTGTAGGGAGCCTCCTTCGTCCGCATCAAGGCGCGGGGCTCAAGTCCGAGCTGTGTCAGCAATTCTTTCAGCTCGCCGACGCTTGGTGGAGTCTTCAGGTATTCCCGGATCTCTGGCTCGATGCCCCTCGAGCGGAGCAGTTCTAGGGTCTGACGCGATTTGGAGCAGCGGGGATTGTGATAGATCATGACGCTCATGTAGCCGCTCCTACTTGCCCTTGAAGTCCGGCGCGCGTTTCTCGAGGAAGGAGGCGATGCCTTCCTGGTAGTCGTCCGTATAGCCGCAATGGCGCTGGAACTCGGCTTCGAGGTCGAGCTGCTCCGCGAAGCTGTTTTCCAATGACGCGCGCATGATCTTCTTGATCGAGGCAAGCGCGATCGGAGGCTTGGCGGCCAGCGTCTTCGCCAGGGCTTCGGCTTCCGCCGCGAGGCTGTCATCCTCGACGGAATTCCAGATCAGGCCCCAGTCGGCGGCCTGCTTGCCGGTTATCGGCGCGCCGGTGAGGGCCATGCCGAGCGCCTTGGCGAGCCCGACCCGGCGCGGCAGGACATAGGTGCCGCCGGCGTCCGGGACGAGGCCGATATTCACGAAGGCCTGCACGAACTTGGTGTTGTGGCCGGCGAGCACGATGTCGGCGGCAAGCGCGAGGCTTGCACCCGCACCTGCGGCGACGCCGTTCACGGCGGCAACGATCGGGATCGGCAGCGCCGCCATGCGTTTGACCAGCGGATTGTAGTTCTGCTGGATCGACTGGCTGAGATCGCGCCGTTCGCTCGGATCGACCGCCTTGCGGTCAGCCAGGTCCTGGCCGGAACAGAAGCCGCGCCCGGCGCCGGTCATGATCACGCAGCGCGCGCTGCCGGGTTTCTCAAGCTGGGAAAATACGTCGCGCAATTCCTCATGCATGACGGCGGTGATCGCATTGATGCGTTCCGGCCGGTTGAGGGTGATGCGGGCGATCGAGTTGTCGATCGAGAAGAGCAGGGTTTCGTAGGTCATCAGTCTTGTCCGGTATTGCTCAGGATGAGCCGGGTAAAGGAGACGCCGGGGCGGTTCATCTCGTCTGGCCGCGCGACCCGTTCGAGGCAGATGAAGCCGTGCCGTTTGGCGAGGGAAAGGAAGGGATCGGCTTCGGACTCATGCATCGGCCGGTCTTCCGGTGCTGGACCGTGGCGCAGCAGGACGGAGAAATGGCCGCCGGGCGCGAGCAGGCTCGCCAGCATTGCCATGCCGTCCTCACGGAAATCCGGCGGCAGATGCATCCAGACCGAATTCATCAGCATGAAGTCGAAGCGCCGGCCGAGTGCCGCGACCTTGTCGAGCCAGGGCAGGCGGTCGTCCAGCCAGAGTATCTTGCTGTCCGGGAACCGCCGGAGGCCTTCAGCACGCATGCCTTCTGACGGCTCGGCCGCGACCACTTCTAGGCCAAGTCCTTCGAGACCGTTTGCGTGCGTGCCGTATCCAGCCCCGATATCGAGGGCGGAACCGCCGGCGTCCGGCAGAAACGGCCGGTGAAAATCCAGGAACTCATCGAACTCGTTGGCATAGGCCGACCATTGCTCCGCGAGCTGCCGTGCATGCTGGTCATACACGGCGATCGCGGCATCGATGTCGCAGCCGTCGCCGCTCACGAGTTTTCCTGCTTCTTGCGCCACTCCTCGTAGCGCGCCTTGGTGTCGGCGTCCGGCGGGTAGGTGCCGCGCAGCGGGCGACCGTTGCGGACCTCCTGGGAGATGAAGGCTTCCATCTTCTCCTGCTCGAAAGCCAGGTCGGCGAGTTCCTCGGCGAGATGGGCCGGGATCACGACGACACCTTCGTCATCGCCGACGAGCACGTCGTCCGGGTAGACCGCGACGCCGCCGCAGCCGATCGGCGTGTTCAGCTCCGCGACGGCATGATGCTTGATCAGGCTGGTCGGCGCCGACGGGCCGGAGACGTAGCAGGGGATATCGTATTCGGCGATCTCGCTGGAATCGCGGACGCCGCCGTCTGAGACGAACCCGGCCACGCCGCGCACCTCGAGACGGGTCATCAGGATGTTGCCGGCGGTCGCTGCGGTCGGGTCCTGCCGCGCGTCGATCACGAGGATCTTGCCCGGCGGGACGGTCTCGATCGCCTTGCGCTGAGGGTGATCGTAATCGTCATAGGCGGCGATCACGTCGATATCCTCGCGCGCCGGAATATTGCGCAGGGTGAAGGCCTCGCCGACCATATTGCGGTCATGCGTGGTCAGGCGGCTCACGCCCTGCATGCACTGGTTCCGGAGCCCGCGCTTCATCAGCAGGGTCGTCAGGGTGGCGGAGCTGACGGTTGCCAGCTTCTCGCGCGCGCTATCGCTCAGTCCGGGCATTTCGGTTCCTCCCCAGTGCCGGATTCATTCGTGCCGCATCAGAGCAGGAGAAAAGCCGATCCTCAAGTGCGGTGCGCGCGCGAGCCGGTTATGCTGTCGTTCCGTTTCAAGACGGGCCGGGCCGTGAGGGGGCCGGATGCTTCAGGGGAGGGATCACATGGAATACCGCAATCTTGGCCGCTCGGGCCTCAAGGTGTCGAAATTCTGCCTCGGCGCGATGATGTTCGGCGGGCCGACGGACGAGGCGGCGAGCCGGGAGATCATCGCCGAGGCGCGCGATTTCGGGCTGAACTTCATCGATACGGCGGACGCCTATAACGGCGGCGAGTCGGAACGGGTGGTCGGACGGGCAATCGCGGCGGAGCGGGAATATTGGGTGCTTGCGACCAAGCTTGCCAACCCGATGGACGACAAGGATCCGAACGCCCGCGGTCTCTCCCGCAAATGGATGCTGCAGGCCTGCGAGGATTCGCTGGCGCGGCTCGATACCGACTATATCGACATCTACTACCTTCATAAGGAAGACCATTCGACGCCCCTGGAAGAGACCGTCGGCGCCATGGCCGACCTGGTCCGCGCCGGCATGGTGCGCTATTTCGGCGTTTCCAATCACCGCTCCTGGCGTGTTGCCGAGATCTGCAACCTCTGCGATGCCGCCGGCATCGACCGCCCGGTCGTCAGCCAGCCCTATTACAACGCCATGAACCGGATGCCGGAGACCGAGCATCTGCCGGCCTGCGATTATTACGGCCTCGGCGTCTTCCCCTACAGCCCGCTCGCCCGCGGCGTGCTCTCCGGCAAGTACAAGCCCGGTGCGGAGCCGGAGGCGGGCAGCCGGGCGGCGCGCGCCGACAAGAGGATGATGCAGACGGAATGGCGCGAGGAGAGCCTCGTGATCGCCGAGAAGATCAAGGCCCATGCCGAGTCCAAGGGCGCGACCATTATCGATCTCGCCGTCGGCTGGGTGCTGAACAACGCGCTGGTCACCGGCTCCATCGTCGGCCCGCGCACGATGGAACAGTGGAAGGCCTACGCGAAGGCCTATCACTACGAGTTCACGGCCGAGGACGAGGCACTGATCAACGAACTGGTTCCAGAAGGCCACCCCTCGACGCCGGGCTACAACGATCCGGCCTATCCGCTGGAAGGCAGGGTGACGCTCGTCGGCTAGGCCGGATTCTTGCGCTTAGGCTTGTGCGCCCGGATCGCCGCCTCAATCGCGGTCCGGGCCCAGTGCCGGAAGATATCTGGCTCCTCGAGGATGTCCGCGGGAACCTCCCAGTAATTGCCGAGTGTGGCGAGTTTGCCCTTCCGCATGTACTGGAAGGGCGAACTGCCATGCTCCTCGTAGACCGGACGGCTCGCATCGTCGGTGCGGAAATACGGCAGATCGTCCAACAGCAGGGCGAAATTCACCTCGCCGTACTTGATGCCGTAGCCGCCGAACATCCGATGCGCGCGGATCTCGCCGAGCGGCTCCAGCATGTCGGTGATGTAGTCGGCCAGCTCTTTCGACGTGCCCATGTCCCGGGGCCCTTGAATTGTTCGTGAAACGTTCTCATATCCGGAGCGCGCCGGGAAGGCCTCGCGAGATCACGCTTCCGTGGGACGCAGCCATGCAATCCAGCGCTTGTTTTGCGCTGCAATATCCGTATTTTAGCGGCGACCCAGTTTGACCCCAGTTTGACTTAAGTCCGGGCCGGAGACGCCCGCGGGAATTCATCGCAGTTTTGGACGCTGGCACCGCGCCGGAAAGCGGCGCGCGGCGGTCCCGTTTGGAGCCGTTTCATGAACCTCAGAAACATCGCCATCATCGCGCACGTCGACCACGGCAAGACCACGCTGTGCGACGTGCTGCTGAAACAGACCGGCACTTTCCGCGAGAACCAGCAGGTTCAGGAACGGGCCATGGACAGCAACGACATCGAGCGCGAGCGCGGGATCACCATCCTGGCGAAATGCACCTCGGTCGAGTGGAAGGGCACCCGGATCAATATCGTCGACACGCCGGGCCACGCCGATTTCGGCGGCGAGGTCGAGCGCATCCTCTCCATGGTCGACGGCGTCGTCGTGCTTGTGGATGCGGCCGAGGGCCCGATGCCGCAGACCAAGTTCGTGCTCGGCAAGGCGCTGAAGCTCGGCCTGCGTCCGATGGTCGTCGTCAACAAGGTCGACAAGCCGGAGCAGCGTGCCTACGAGGTGCAGGACGAGATGTTCGATCTCTTTTCCGCGCTTGAGGCGAACGACGAGCAGCTCGACTTCCCGACGCTCTTCGCCTCCGGCAAGGCCGGCTGGGCGAGCGAGACGCCGGACGAGAAGGGTACCGACATGAGTCCGCTCTTCGAGCTGATCTGCCGTCATGTCCCGGCCCCGAAGGTCGATCTCGACGCGCCGTTCCGCATGCTGGCAACCACGGTCGAAGCCGATCCCTATCTCGGCCGTCTGCTGACCGGCCGGATCGAGTCTGGACGGGTCACGCCGAACCTGACGGTGAAGTCCCTTTCCCGAAACGGCAAGCTGCTGGAACAGGGCCGGATCACCAAGATCCTCGCCTATCGCGGTCTTGAGCGCGTTCCGCTGGACGAAGCCGAAGCCGGCGACATCGTCGCGCTGGCCGGTCTCGCGAAGACAACCGTCGCCGACACGATCTGCGTGCCGTCGGTGATCGAGCCGATCGAGGCCCAGCCGATCGATCCCTCGACCATCGCGGTCACCTTCTCGGTCAATGACAGTCCGCTCGCCGGCCTCGACGGCGACAAGGTCACCAGCCGGGTGATCTGGGACCGCCTGCAGAAGGAAGCGGAAGGCAACGTCGCCATCCGGGTGAAGGAAACCGCCGACAAGGACGCCTACGAGGTGTCTGGCCGCGGCGAACTGCAGCTCGCGGTGCTGATCGAGCAGATGCGCCGCGAGGGCTTCGAGCTCTCCATCAGCCGTCCGCGCGTGCTGTTCCAGTCCGATCCGCAGACCGGCCAGCGCCTTGAGCCGATCGAGGAAGTGGTGATCGACGTCGACGAGGAATATTCCGGCGCTGTCGTCGAGAAGCTGCAGCAGCGCAAGGCGGAGCTGATGGACATGCGTCCGTCTGGCGGCGGCAAGCAGCGCGTGACCTTCCGCTGCCCGTCGCGCGGCCTGATCGGCTACCACGGCGAGTTCATGACCGATACCCGCGGTACCGGCATCATGAACCGCGTGTTCGACAGCTACGGCCCCTACAAGGGTCCGATCCCGGCCCGCCGCAACGGCGTGCTGATCAGCCTGGAGAAGGGCAAGGCCTCGTCCTACGCGCTCTTCAACCTCGAGGAACGTGGCCCGCTGATGATCGGCGGCGGCGAGGATATCTATCCGGGCATGGTGATCGGCGAGAACAGCCGCGGCAACGACCTCGACGTGAACCCGCTGAAGTCGAAGCAGCTCACCAACTTCCGCGCCGCCGGCAAGGATGATGCGATTGTGCTCACGCCGCCGATCCGGATGACGCTGGAAAAGGCGATCTCCTATATCGACGACGACGAGCTGGTCGAGGTGACGCCGAACAACATCCGCTTGCGCAAGCGCTACCTCGATATCCACGAGCGCAAGAAGCACGCGAAGAAGGTTGCGGCCGAGGGCTGATTTCCAGATCGGGCGAGGGGCGGCAAAGCTCCCGTTCCCGAAAGGCCATTCCATCCCGCTGGCGCCCGTCCTAGGCTCTCCCGGAACAATCAATCCGAGGGAGGGCCCGATGGGCGCCAAGCAGATCAAGACCGTCGAATCCATGGTGGCCGAGGCCAACAGGGAAGTCCGCATTCTCGGCATCGAGGAGGCGAAGGCGATGGTCGGCCGCGACGACGTGACCTTCATCGACGTGCGCGACGTGCGCGAGGTCGCCAAGACCGGTCGCATTCCGGGCGCCCGCCACGTTCCGCGCGGCATGCTCGAATTCTGGATCGACCCGGCGAGCCCCTATTTCAAGGACTTCTTCGGCGAGGACAAGACTTTCGTCTTCTACTGCGCCGCAAGCTGGCGTTCGGCGCTCTCGGCCAAGACCGCGCAGGACATGGGGCTGACCCCGGTCGCGCATCTCGAAGGCGGCCTCGGGGCCTGGATCGAGGCGGGCGGTCCGGTAGAACAGAAAGAGCAGAAAAAACACACGGCCGGATTCAAATCCGGCCGTTTTCGTATGACGATGATATCCCCGGTCTAGACGGCACGCACCTCGGCGAGGAACGAGTCGACCTGGCTCCGCAGGGTGCTGACCGACTGGTTCATGCGGGACGCGGTCCCGGTGACATTCTCCGCGGCGGCACTGGTGCGCGAGGTCGCCTCGTTCACATGGGCGATGCTGCTGGTCACTTCTTCCGTGCCGGATGCGGCATCCTGGACGTTGCGGGAGATTTCCGAGGTCGCGGCGGACTGTTCCTCGACGGCCCCCGCGATCATGGTCGAGGATTCCGACAGGTTGGAGATCAGTTCGGTCACCCGGTTGATCGCCTCCACCGCGGCGGCGCTGGACTGCTGGATTTCCTGAACCTGTGTGGAGATCTCTTCGGTCGCCTGGGCGGACTGGTTCGCGAGGCTCTTCACCTCGGAGGCGACCACCGCGAAACCCTTGCCCGCATCGCCTGCACGTGCGGCTTCGATGGTGGCATTGAGGGCCAGCAGGTTGGTCTGTTCGGCGATATCCCGGATCAGCGTGACGATCTGGCCGATCTTGTCGGCGGACTGGGCCAGCGCTTGCATCTGCGCGTTTGTCTGCTGGCTCTCCTCGACGGCCGAATGGCTGATGTTGGAGGCATCGGAGACCTTGCGGGTGATCTCCCCGATCGAGGCCGACAGTTCCTCGGTTGCGGCGGCGACGGTGTTGACGTTCGTTGAGGCGAGCGCGGCGGCGGAGGCGACCTGATCGGACTGGCGGTTGGTCTGCCCGGCCGCCTCGGTCATTTCCGTGGCGGTCGTGTTCAGGTTGGACGCCATGTCGTTCAGTTCGGCCATCGACTGGCCGATCATGCCTTCGAAGCGTTTGATCGACTGTTCGATCTTTTGCGCACGGGCAGCGCGTTCCCGTTCTTCGGCCTGCTGACGGGCGCGCATTTCTTCGCGCTCGATCAGGCCCTGTTTCATGACGCCAAGGGCTTCAGCGATTGATCCGACCTCGTCGCGGCGGTCCTGATCGGTGATCTCGGTATCGCTGTTCCCGTCGGCGATCTCCTTGATCACGGCCGTGATCCGGCGCACCGGCGTGGTAATGGCCCGGCCTGCGAAAACGCCGACGGCGAGTGCGAGTACGAAGGCGACGACGACGACAGCCAAAACCTCGAATTCCGCGAATTGGCGGGCGGTCTCGGCTTCCTGCCGGATTTTGTTCGCATTGATGATGATGGAGCCCGAGAGAGCGCCGATCTTGCCCGAGACATCGAGCAGACGGATATGCGCGTCGGTCATCAGCATCGAGGCGAGAAAGGCATCGACGGAGACCGTTTCGAGGGTCTCGACCGCAACCTTCCGGTATTCGCCGAAAGCGGCGCGGATTTCCTTGATCGTTTCGGCGTTCTCTTCGCTCGAGATCGCCGCGATCTCGTCGAACTGGAGATCGACGTCTGCGAAGATTTCGCGCGCCTCATTCGCGGCCTTTGCGACGTCATCGGCGGAAACGCCGGATTGCTGCCAGCTCAGGGCCCGGAACAGGGTTGCATGTCCGGCATTGACCGTGCCCTGCAGGTCCTTGGTCTTCAGCACCAGGTTTTGCGCCATGTCGGCCTGGTTCTGCAGGTTCGCCGTTTGCCGCGACGAAATGAAGAACACTGCCGCGATCACGAGGATCATCAGGCAGGCAATACCAGGAGCGATGAGCGTTTTCTGGATGATCGGCAGGTTCTTGAGCATTTTGCTATTTTCCGGACCCTGATTTTCTTATCAAAAATCCGGGGGCGGATCGGCCGCCCCCGGATGGTATTTTTCGAACCGATTACTGCTTGTAAGCGCCGACGCCCACGAGGTCGGTGCCGACCTTAATGATGTAGGAAGACTTCGGCTCTACCGCGTTGGTGGTCGGGTTCTGCCACTTGTAGTCGACCCAGCCGGCGTCGGAGACGGTAAGGAATTCCTTGATGAACTGCTTGCCGTCGACGTCGCGCAGGCCGGTCAGGTCGCGGCCGACGAGGGAGGCCTTCGCGCCGTGGGCGATCGTGGTGCCCTTGGCGTCGAACACAAAGACGTAGAGGTCGCGGTCGTGCCACTGGCCGCCCGGGGTCATGAAGTCTTTAATGGCGGTTTCCATGCCGGCCGACTTCACGTGAGCCGCGGCCTTTTCGGCCATGGCTTTGGCTTCGTCCTGAGTGGCGTAATCAGCGGCACTGGCGGCGGTCGCAACAGTGAAGAGCATGGCGACGGCAAGAACGAAATTCTTGAGCATTTCTGTATCCTTCGGATTCTGTTCTGTTCGAACCTGGTTATGTTGAACCTCACCAAGACGAGGTCCGGTGTTTTCCGAAGGAGGTTTTCGTCGATAAGATTTAAGACATGTTTAAATACGGGATTTGATTTGTTTTTTCCTTCTTGAGCGTGGAATTGGACTAAATCGGTCGGAAGGCAAAGGATTCAGCGAAAAATTTCTCGCTCGCCGACGAGGGAAAGTGCTGTGTCGTATTCGAGTGTTCGCAAAATGTGGACGCAGACCGAGTGTACACTCGATCGGCACCGGCTGTAGCTGTCCTGCCTCCGGTATGAGCCGGGAATTCCGGACCCTCGCCCGTCCGCCGATGAAGCCGCTCAGACTGTGATTTCGTCAATCGGCCAGATCGGCCGCCGCAGGTGCCTGTATGTGAAGCTCTTGTAGTCCTGCGAGACCAGCCCGCCACTGTCGACCAGAACGACCTCGCGCGCCACGGGCTGGTAGGCGGCCCGGAAATGGTGCGAGGACTTGACGCCGATGACATCGAAGGCAGCGGGGTCCAGGCCGAATAACTTCAATGCCTGCTGGTCCGTCACCTGAAGGTTGCTGCTGGCAATCACGACCTTCACGCCGGAAATCTCGATCAGCGCCGACTTGCCAAGGCGGACCTCCATATTAGCCCACATCGGCCCGTCGCAGACGAAAGCGCCGGTCTCACTGAGGGCGAGCACGCGCGCCTCCGCCTTGATCGGCGGTCCGTAGTGGCCCGGATCGACCTTGGCGCCGAGATTGACGTTAATGGTAGCTCCGGTTCCTGCCGCGTGGGCCTGGTCGGCAACCGCGGGATCGCAAATCGCGGCCAGTACGGCGTTGTCGTTCCCCGAGGCGATGATCGTTTCCAGCAGGCGCACGCCGTCACCGTATCCGCCGCCGCCGGGATTGTCGGTCGTGTCGCCGATGACGAGCGGACCCTTCCCGGTCGGACCGGAGCGGATCTTCGTCTCGATCTCGGCGAGGGAGAGCAGGGGAACCGTATTCTGATCCCGCGTTTCCCAGATGAACGCTGCGAACTCAGCTGCGATCGCCTTCGCCTTGGCCTCGTCGCCGTCTGTCGTCACCGTGACGGAGGGGCCGGCTTCTGCAAGATCCGACCAGGCGAAACCTGCGCAGAGGCCGATCTCCAGAACGGACGGATCGCCCGCCTTGATCTCCGCCGCCCGGGCAAGCGCCTCGACCATCGGCCCTTCCTGCGTGCGTCCGTGATTGAGCCCGTCGAGGGTGGCGCAGCGCGCGACCGCGGTCACGGGCCGGACCTCTCCATCCATCGCCCGCTGCAGCAATCCGGCCGCTTCAGTCGCTGCCTCGTACTGGTCGATATGCGGATAGGTCCGGTAAGGGACAGTGAAATCTGCGAGCTCGCCCATTTCGTCGGTCACGTTGGCATGGAGATCGAGCGTGACCGCGATCGGCACGTCCGGACCGAGACGTTTGCGGAGACGGGCCAGCAGGTCGCCTTCGCCATCGAGGCTGCTTTCCGTCACCATGGCACCGTGCAGCGCCAGCATCACGCCGTCGACCGGCCCGCCATCGAGGCCGGCGAGCACGGTGTCGCAGAGTTTTTCCCAGGTTTCCGCCGTGGTCATGCCGCTCGGCGTCGCATGGGCGGCTACGGTCGGGATCAGGTCCCAATTGTATTTCTTCGCGGCGTCGATATGGGCGGCGATCTCCGTCGCCGTGCCGGACATGTGCTTCGCTATATCGTCGCCGAAATAGCACTGGCGGCGGAGATACGCATCAAGATCGGTTCGCAAGACACTGAAAGTATTTGTCTCGTGACTGATCTCGGCGGAGAGGACCCGGCGCTTTGTCATGACGTCACCAGCTCTTCGGCAGGGTGCCGTCGCCGATATCCCAGAAGAGCCCTGCGGTGAGTTGCAGGCCCTCGCGCAGGATCGGCTTCAGCGCGTGCTCGTTCGGGGCATGCTGGGAACAGGAGGCGTAGGAGTGTGGCACCCAGATGGTCGGCAGACCGAGGGTTTCGCTGAAGACGTCGTTCGGCAGCGAGCCGCCGAGGTTCGGCAGGATTGCAGTCTTCTTGTTGGTGGAGCGCTGGATCGAACTCGCCGCCCATTGCACCAGCGGATGGTCCGGCTCAAGCCGGGTCGCCTTCATGTAGCCGCGGTCGGCGTCCGAGACCGTGACCATCGGGAAGCCCTCCCGGTCCAGATGACGGCGGAGCGCCGGGACGATGTCCTCCGGATCGGTGCCGACGACGAAGCGGAGCTGGCCGCGGCAGGTCGCCCGGCCGGGTATCGCGTTGACAGGCTTATCCGGCAGGCCGGCCGTGTAGGCGAGGATCTCGAAGCTGTTCCAGCCGATCACCCGTTCGATCGGGGTGAGGGATTCCTCGCCCCAGTTCGGATCGATCTGCGGGCCGTTTTCCTCCGCCTCGAGTTCGCACTCGGCGAGCGCGGCGCGGATCGCCGGGGTGAGGGTGGTCGGACGCCATTCCGGCACGCGGATCTGGCCGCGGCGGTCGACGATGCTGGCGAGCGCATGGGCAAGGATCACCGCCGGGTTGGCAAGCAGGCCGCCCCAGTTGCCTGAATGGTGCGCGCCTTCGCGGAGATCACAGGTGATGTCCATCGGGT
Source organism: Nisaea sp. (assembly GCF_017640745.1). Classification (GTDB taxonomy): domain Bacteria; phylum Pseudomonadota; class Alphaproteobacteria; order Thalassobaculales; family Thalassobaculaceae; genus Nisaea. The sequence goes on from NZ_JAEPQA010000033.1 coordinate 33,043, forward strand.
AGGCGCCGCGCGAGCCCATGAAGACCGTCGGATGCTCGGCGCTGATGCGCGGACCGTCGGAGGCGATCAGGAAATCAGCCTTCAGTTTCGCCTTCTGCTGCTTCGCGAACTCGGCCAGTCCCGGGGAGCCGGATTCCTCGCCGGACTCGATCAGAATCTTGGAATTGAACCCGAGCTTGCCGCGGGTCTTCAGGACGGCGTTGAGTCCCGCGATATTGATGGAATGCTGGCCCTTGTTATCGACGATCCCGCGGCCGTACAGCCGGTCCCCGACCTCGGTCAGGGTCCAGGGGTCGCGCCCGTCGGCCCACTGACCCTCCATGCCGCGGACCACGTCGCCATGTCCGTAGGTCAGCACGGTTGGCAGATTGTCGCCCTCGTGCCGGGTTGCGATCAGGAAGGGGCCGCCCTTGGGCGAGGGGTTCGGGAACTGCTCGCAGACATAGCCCATGGGCTCAAGCGTCGCGCGCATTTCGGCCATGTAGGCCTCCATCTCG
>NZ_JAEPQA010000034.1 GCF_017640745.1 Nisaea sp.
GGTCCGGGATCAGCATCATGGCGATCATGATGCGCTGGCCCATTCCGCCCGAGACCTCGTGCGGATAGAGCCCGAGCACCCGTTCGGGATCGCGGATCTTCACCGCCGAAAGCATCTCCAGCGCGCGCTCGATGGCCTCGCGTTTCGAGGCGCCGGTATGGACGCGGTAGGCCTCGGCGATTTGCTCGCCGATGGTCATCACCGGGTTCAGCGAGTATTTCGGGTCCTGCATGACCATGGAGATCCGGTCGCCGCGGATCTGCCGCATCTCCTTTTCGGAGAGCGTCATCAGATCCTTGCCGTCGAACTCCATGCGTTTCGCCGTCACCACCCCCGGCGGGCGGATCAGGCGCAGGACGGAGCGGCCCGTCATGGTCTTGCCGGAGCCGGACTCGCCGACGATGCCGACCTTTTCGCGGCCGATCGAGAAGCTGATGTCGCGGACCGCATCGACGATGCCGGTGCGGGTATGAAAGCGGACCGAGAGGTCCTCGACCGTCAGAAGGGCCCCGTTCGCGTTATCGGAGCTCATTGTCCGCTCCTCGGATCGAGAATGTCGCGCAGTCCGTCGCCGAGCAGGTTGAAACCGAGGCTGACGACGAAGATGGCGAGGCCAGGCATGGTGGCGACCCACCATTGGTCGAGCAGGAACTTGCGGCCGGCGGAGATCATTGCGCCCCATTCCGGGATCGGCGGCTGCGCGCCGAGGCCGAGGAAGCCGAGACCGGCCGCCGTCAGAATGATGCCGGCCATGTCGAGGGTGACGCGGACGATCACCGAGGAGAGGCAGAGCGGCACCACGTGGCCCGCGATGATTCGGGCCGGAGAGGCCCCCTGTAGCCGGATCGCACTGATGAAGTCCTGGTTGCGGATGGTCAGGGTCTCGGCCCGGGCAAGGCGGGCATAAGGCGGCCAGGAGGTGATGGCGATGGCGAGCACCGCGTTTTCGATCCCCGGGCCGAGCGCGGCGACAAAGGCGAGTGCGAGCACCAGGCGCGGGAAGGCCAGGAAAATATCTGTCAGGCGCATCAGGACCGTATCGATCCAGCCGCCGGCATAGCCGGCCAGTGTGCCGACCACGAGGCCGAGGACGGGTGCCGTGGCCGCGACCAGGGTCACGATATAGAGGGTGATGCTGGCGCCATGCAGCAGCCGGCTGAGGATATCGCGGCCGAGCTCGTCCGTTCCGAGGAGGTGTCCGGGGCTTCCAGGTGGCAGCAGGCGGTTTGCGAGAGTCTGCTGCAGTGGGTCGTGCGGCGAGATCCAGGGCGCGATGGCGGATATCACGATCAGCGCGAGCAGGATCGCCAGCCCGATCATGGCTAGCGGATTGCGCGAGAGCGAAAGCCAGCCGAGATAGAACTGCACCATGCGCGCCTGTCCGCGCGACCTCGGCGTATCGGTGGTTAGCCAGGCTTTGAGGCCGGGTTCGCAGGTTTGAACAGTTTTTGCGGTCATGATCTCTGTCCTGCTATCGGGCGCGCGGATCGACGAGCCGGTAGAGCAGGTCGGAAAGAAGGTTCAGGCCGACGAAAACGGAGCCGACCACGATGGTCCCGCCGAGCACGGCGGCCATATCGGCCGAGAGCAGCGCGTTCGTGATGTAGAAACCGAGGCCGGGCCAGGCGAAGACGGTCTCGGTCAGCACCGAGCCTTCGAGCAGCTGGGCATAGGAGAGCGCGATCACCGTGATCAGCGGCACCATGACGTTGCCGAGCGCATGGCCCCAGATCACCCGGGTCTCCGAGAGACCTTTCACGCGGGCGGTGGTGACATATTCCTGGCTCAGCTGCTCCAGCATGAAGCTGCGGGTCATGCGGCTGATATAGGCGATCGAGTAATAGCCGAGCACCGATGCGGGCAGAATGATGTGCGACAGCGCGTTGTTGAAGATCTCCAGATCGCCGGCCAGCAGGCTGTCAATCAGGATCGCGCCAGTGACCTGGGGAACGGTGTCCTCATAGAAGATGTCGAGCCGTCCCGGACCGCCGACCCAGCCGAGGATGCCGTAGAAGACCAGGAGCCCGATCAGGCCAAGCCAGAAGACGGGCATGGAATACCCGAAAAGGCCGGCGACGCGGATGACCTGGTCCGGCCAGCGGCCGCGATGCACCGCCGCGACGACGCCCATCGGAATCCCGAAAACGACACCGAAGATGGTCGCGATGGTGGCAAGCTCGAGGGTGGCCGGAAAGACGCGCGCGATATCCTCGGCTACCGGACGGGAGGTCAGCAGAGAATTGCCGAGATCGCCGGAGAGCACGTCCCTGATATAGACGCCGAACTGGACGTAGAGCGGCTGGTCCAGCCCCATCGCCACGCGCGCGGCCTCGTAGACCTCCTTGCTCGCCTTGTCGCCGACGACCGCCAGCACGGGGTCGATCGGCATGACGCGGCCGATGACGAAGGTCACGAAAAGCAGGCCGAGGAAGGTCGCCGCGATCGTCGAGACGAGTTTCAGGACCCGCTTGAAGAAGAGGGGGGAGAGGGACCCTGTCCCTCTCCCCGCCTTGGTGGTGTCTAGTGATGTCATTCAGCCGTGTCTTACTTCGTCACGGTCCAGTAGAAGACGCTCGTCACGGCGCTGCCGGTATAGAGATTCTTCACGTTGGCGCGCAGAGCGGTCTGCTCGATCTTCTGCGCCATGATCACGAAGGGGCTGGTCATCTGATGCTCCTTCTGGATCTTGCGGTACATCTCGGCCCGCGTGTCGCGGTCGCTTTCCTGCACCGCGGCTTCGGTTTCCTTCGACATTTCCGGGATCGCCCAGGCGTTGCGCCAGGCCAGCTTGCCGGTCAGACCGGCTTCGTCGCTGTTGTCCGGGTTATGGGCGAAGGTGTCCGCGTTGGTCTGCGGATCCGGATAGTCCGGGCCCCAGGCGCCGAGATAGATCTCATGGCTGCGGGCTCGGTAGACGCCGAGGGTCTGCTTGCCGGTACCGGAGTCGATGGTCGCCTTGACGCCGGCAGAGGCCATGTTGGCCTGCAGCGCCTGGGCGATTTCCATGGTCTGCGGATCGTTGCGGGCGAGGATCTTGACCTCGAGGCCGTCCGCATAACCGGCTTCGGCGAGCAGGGCTTTCGCTTTGGCGATGTCGAGCTTGTACGGCTTATCCTTCAGTTCGCCGAGATAGGTCAGCGGCAGGAAGGCCTGGTGGACGGTATACTGGCCCTTCAGGATGCTCTTGGTCATGCCGTCATAGTCGACCATGTACTTCATCGCCTCGACGACCTTCGGATTGGCCAGGCGCTCGACCTTCTGGTTCAGGCTGAAATAGATGATCCGGCCGCGCAGGTCGCTGTCGACACGCAGGTCCGCGTTGCCGCCGACGGCGGTGATGTCGTCCGGCGAGAGGTTGCGGGCGGCGTCGACGTCACCCTTCTCGAGCAGCAGGCGCTGGCTGGCGGATTCGGTAATGTGACGCACGAAAACCCGCTTCATCGCCGGCGCGCCGCGCCAGTAGTCCGGGTTGGCCTCAAGCACATAGCTCTCGTTCGGCTTCCAGCTCTTCAGGGAGTAGGCGCCGGACCCGGCGGAGTTGGTCTTCAGCCACTCGTAGCCGAAGTCGCCGTCCTTTTCATGTTCCATCGCGGTCTTCATGTCGACGATCGAACCGATGGTCGCGGTGAAGCAGTTGAGAACAAAGGAGGTCGCGTATTTCTTGTCGGTGGTGACGACGAGGGTCATGTCGTCGGTCGCCTTGACCATTTCCTTCACATTGTCGGCGGTCAGGCCGAACTGGCTGAGAATGAAGGACGGGGTCTTGTTCAGGAGGATCGCGCGCTGCAGCGAGAAGGCCGCATCATGAGCGGTTACCGGATTGCCGGAGTGAAACTTGACGCCCGGACGCATCTTGAAGGTGAAGGTCTTGCCGTCCTCGCTCACCGTCCAGCTCTCGGCCAGGCCCGGAATATAGCCACCGGAGAGATTGGCGGGGTCGAAGGTGACCAGCGTGTCATAGACGTTGTTCGCGAGATCGCCGCCGGAGAACTCGAAGACCTCCGCCGGATCGAGCGACACGATGTCGTCGATGCCGGTGGCAATGACGAGGGTGTCGGCCGGTGTCGCCGCGCGTACCGCTCCGGAATGGAACGGCAATGCCACGGTGGCGGCAAGCGCCGCGACCGCGAAGCTCTTTGCCAGAACGTTCATGTGAAGCCTCATAATTTTTATGTCAAAGCTGAGCGCTTTTCCACGATCCGGGACGGATCGGGTTGATGAACCCTAATCCTTGGCCGGTCTGATCACAAACACTAGTTCAGCCCATCAAAGCTGAATCTTGCGTGCGAACCCCCCTTCTGAATTCGCGCCTCTCAGCTCTGCTCGGGGTGGTCGAGATCAGTGATCGCCTGACGCAGTTCAGGCGAGATCGGCGCCTTTTTTCCCGTCGAATTGACGATCATGACGAAGAGTTGTGTCGACCAGTTGCAGCAGCCCTGTTCGTCCCAGGTCGCGTATTCCATGACCATGCTGGTATTCCGCATCGAGACCGTGCGCCCTGTGACGCAGACCGGCGCGTGGTAGGAGAGACCGCGGATATATTCGATCTCGAGATGCTTCATCACCGGTCCGGGCACGTTCATCGCGTGACGGGGATGTCCAAGAACCTCGAAATAGATGTTCCGGAGGCTTTCGTACCAGGCGAGATAGGCGGTGTGGTTCACATGAGCGAAGCCGTCGCAATCCCGCCACTCGACCAGTTTCGGCATCGCAAAGCTCCATTCCTCCGGGATATGGAAGCGCGCGCGGAGTTCGTCCGTGACCGCATACTGGGAAAGGGATCCGTGCCCGCCAAGGGAGTCGGTCATGTGTTCAGCGCTCCAGGAAGGCGACGCGGATGCCGAGGAAGATGAGCAGCCCGCCGAAGATCCGGTTCACCAGCTTCTGACCGCGCTCCAGCACCCGGCGGACGATGCCGGTGTCGAGCGTGAAGACGAAGAAGATCCAGAAGGCGGCGCTGACCGCCATCATGATGGCGACGAGCAGGAGCGTGGTTCCGGTCGCGGTCTCAGGCGTGATCACCATGGTGAAGACCCCGAGGTAGAACAGCGTGCCCTTCGGGTTGAGGATATTGTTCAGAAACCCCTGCAGGAACCAGCGCTGGCTCACCGCACGCGGTTCCAGATCTCTCACCGAGAGCTTGGTGTCGCTGGCGAAGAAGCTCATCACGCCGAGATAGATCAGATAGGCGGCGCCGGCATATTTCAGGATGTTGAAGGCGAGGATGCTCTGCGAGATGAGAAGCCCGATGCCGATCGCGCAGTAGGTGATATGCACCAGGTTGCCGGTGAGGACCCCGAGGGAGGATTTGAGACCGGCGGCCCGTCCGCCGATGATCGTATTGCGCATCACGATCACCATGTCCGGACCCGGGCTGATCATGATGAGCGTGGTGATGCCGAGAATGACGAGGATCTGGTCGAGCATGGAGTGTCCCTCTGCGGTTGCCCGGGGAAGAGGCTAGCCGGTCAGAGCCGAGCTGATCCAGCGGCAAAATTGGATCGGTGACAATGCCGCGTCAGGCAGGCTCGGGTGCGGGAAGCAGCCGGCAGATGACGCCGCGCCGGAAGACGGGAGGGCGTTCCTTCAGCTGTGGTACGCCGTTCGGGGAGGCGGCAACGGCTCTTGCCGCCGCAATGATCTCCTCGACCTGGGTGTCCGGGTCGGCATCGCCGATCACATAGCTCCAGAGCCCGGGGCCGCGAAGCGCGAAGGTTACCGGACGGTCGCATACGGCCATGCATTCCACCGGACGCAGAGAGATCCCGCTTTCTCCGGCGCAGGCCTCTTCAAGCCGCTCGAGCAGAAGCTGACCGTTGCGCCCTGTTCCGTCCGCGGCGCGGCAGGAGATGCAGACGTCGATTGTGACGGGATGGGGAGGGCGGTTTCTGCCGCCCTCCGTCGCGATAGGGTCGCTCACGCGTTTGCGGTGGCGGAAGATGCCCCGGCCCGCTCCCAGACGAAGCCGGCGACGCAGCCGGTCAGGGCCCAGGTGACGGCATGCACCACCAGGGACGCAGAAGCGAAATGTCCGGAGAGTTCCGAGGGAACGTTGCTCGTATAGCCATCCGCGTGGGGTGCTCCGATCACGTGCGGGAGTGCGATCAGGGCAAGACCGGCGACGATCGCGAGCGTGCTGGAAACACGGAGCGCGAGGAAAAGTCCCAACGCGGTGGCGAGCGCGGTTCCAATCCACCAGATCTGCCGGTCCTCCAGAACCGCCGCTGCGGAGCCCGGAAGTTCGGGGCTGAGACCGAGGGCCGGCGCGAGGCCTGTCGCGGCAAAGGCCGCGGCGCCCCAGGCGAGGCCTGTCCGGGCGGTTATCTTCGCGTCGGTGAGAACCATCACGGCAAGCAGGATCAGGGCGAAACCGAATGTGGTTCCGACCGTTGCCAGCGCCGTCGAAAGGCTGCGCTCGATCCCGTCCTCGGGCGCCCAGGCGTTTTCATTGCCGTGATCCTCGCCGGCATGGGCGAGATGGACGAATGAATCGCTCCGGATTTCCGACGCATGCGCGACCAGAAAGCGTCCGGCGGTGGCGATCTCACCCGACTCGTATTTTTCCGCTTCGAGGATCAGCGGCGTGGTGGTGACTTCCTGCAGACCGGCGACAAGCACGCCCGCAAGAAATCCGGCCGCGAGTGCGGCCTTCACAAATCTCGTCAGCATGGTTGTGCCTTAGTGGCAGGGAAAGGCCATGCTGTGACGGGTGTCGTGCGCCACGTTATGGACCGTGTCCGACGAAGCGAATCCGGTCAGGAAAACGACTCCGAGTCCGCCGAGAAGGGCGAAGGCGGCGATCAGTTTTTTCGCGCTGCCGACAGAAATCGCGGCGGTCTGCTGAGTGGTTGCGGTCATGTGTCCCTCCGACAAGAGCCAGTCCGGGGCGGGCACTCCTGCCGTTGCCGGATGTTGCTATAGAAGACGCCCGGAAATCCGGGGCGCCACGTCGGCAGGTCTCCTGGCTCGCGGGTCACTGCTTCGTCCTGCCTTCCCAGTCCCCGGTGGGACCAGTGGCTCACTCCGGACGTCGCTCGCCGCTCACAGTTGCGGGGGCAGCCACGGATTTGGTCCCTGATGGGTACGCCGCACCGTGTTCCCTTTTAATCTTCTGCCGATCTTTCGGCATCGGAGCCAACATCTGATCAGAATATCGTCCCTGTCGCGCATGAACAAGCGATGATCCGGTCTCAGGCGACACGGCAGCCGAATTCCAGCGCGCCGTCGAGCAGCATCTCGAACAGATGCACAGCGTAGGAGCGGTGGACATAGATGTCGTAGACCGGCTCTGCGCTGCGGCAATCGATCAGGGCCGCGCAATGGAACAGGCTCGTCATCCGGCTCGTATCCGGCCGGAAGGCGTCCGGGTGGATGTCGATTCCGCAGCCCTTGGCGAGCAACGTCCGTGCATCGCGGCCGGAGAGACGGAGGCAGACGCGGGCGTGTGAGAGCCCGGTCACGGCCGCGCTTTCGGGCAGGCTGGCGCGCAGATGGGCCGCAAGGTCCCGGCCTTCCGGTTCACTGATGAGCCAGCGCCCGGTTCCGGTCCCGAGGATGCGCGGACGGCCTGTTCCGGCCGCTTCATTCGGCATGCCAGACGGTGCGATGCCGAGTGCGTTGCCGGCCGCCGCAGTCAGATCTTCGGTACCCGCTTCGATCTGCACGACGGAGAGCGGTCCGCGCTCAGAAAGGAGGATGCCCGGACCGTTGAACGGCGTTGCGCCGAAATCGCCGGGTACGAGCACGCCTTCGAGGGCGGAACGGCGCTGGGGGGATGCGAGATCAGCCATGGAGCCGCGCTCCTTCCTCGTCATAGACCACGGGCGCGGTCACGCGGCATTCGACCGCTTCGTTCCGGAGCGGAAAGACCGCCCAGACGGTCTCCCCGATGCGCTCCCGCCCTCCCTTCAGCATGCCGAGCGAGATCGGCCGGCCGAGATTGGGACTGAGATAGGCGCTGGAACTGACGTGGCCGAGCTTGGGCACCGGTGGCGGCGTCTTCGGGTCGGCCACCAGCACGGATCCGGCGCGGATCCTGGTCTTGCCGTCGAGAGGCGTCAGGCCGACGAGCGCCGGCCGCGAGGGATCGGCCATGCCTTCCCGCGCCGCCATCGCATCGCCGACGAAACGCTTCTTCGTGCTCATCATGCCACCGAAGCCGAGGTCGCCGGCGGTGTGACGCCCGTCGATCTCGCTGACCGTCACGTGGCCCTTCTCGATGCGGAGGATGCCCAGCGCTTCCATCCCGTAGGGCAGGAGGCCGTGGCCCGCACCGGCCTCGATGCAGCGCTCCCACGCGGCCGTGCCGTAGTCTGCCGGAACCGCGATCTCGTAGGCCAGTTCGCCGGAGAAGCTGATCCGGAAGATCCGTGCCGGAATGCCGCCGAGATCGGTCTCGCGGACACCCATGAAGGGGAAGGCGTCGTTCGAGAAGTCCGTGTTGGGAAATAGCGCGGAGAGGATTGCCCGGCTGTTCGGTCCGGCGATTGCCATCGCCGCCCACTCGTCGGTGACCGAGGCGACCTTTACGTCCAGATCCGGCCAGTGCACCTGCAGGAGAACCTCGAGATGCTGCATGACCGGACCCGCCTCGGCGGTGGTCGTGGTCATGTAGTAGTGGTTCTCGCCGATGCGCGAGGTGGTGCCGTCGTCGAGCGCGATTCCGTCCTCGCGCAGCATCACGCCGTAGCGCGCCTTGCCGATGGCGAGCGTCTTCCAGCCGTTGATATAGACCCGGTTGAGGAACTCCGCGGCGTCCGCGCCCTGGATGTCGATCTTGCCGAGCGTGGACACGTCGGAAATGCCGGCGGCGTTCCGGACCGCAAGGGTTTCCCGGATGATTGCCTCGTCCATCGCGGCCCGGGACGGAGTCTCGCCCGGCTGGAGGTAATATTGCGGCCGCATCCAGAGCCCGGCCTCGATCATCTTCGCGCCGTTCGCGAGATGCCAGTCATGCATCGGGGTGCGCCGTACCGGATGGGCATGGCGTCCGCGTTCGCGCCCGGCGAAGGCGCCGATGGCGACCGGGGTGTAGGGCGGGCGGAAGGTCGTGGTGCCGACAGCGGCAATATCCATCCCGCGCGCTTCCGCCAGGATGCCGTGACCATTGATGTTCGAAGTCTTGCCCTGGTCCGTCCCCATGCCGAGCGTGGTGTAGCGCTTCAGATGCTCGACAGAAACATAGCCCTCGCTCTCCGCCAGCTTCACGTCGGAGGCGGCGACGTCGTCCTGCAGGTCGACGAAGCTCCTGGCCTTGCGGCCGGGCAGGGCGGGGACCTGCCAGAGGGTCATGAAGGAGCCGGTCGCGGGCTCGTCGGTTGCCGGTGTTGCGGGCGACGAGCCGACAGGGAAGCCAAGGCCTTGGGCCGTCTCGCGGCCGGCTGCGATACCGTCCGCGAGGCATTCGGCAAGGCTGAACCTGCCGCGTGCGGCACCGATGGAACGGTCGTTCATCCGAGAGGCTCCCGGCACGAAGGCCGCAATCGCCGGGTCGAAGACCGGACGGCCGCTCTGGTGGCTGTGCAGATGGACATTCGGGCTCCAGCCGCCACCGGTGGCCAGCAGGTCGCACGGAATGAACCGGGTCTCCGGCATGCGGCCTGAGCGAAGTGTCTCGAGATCCGCGATATCGACACCCGCGAGGCCGAGATAGCCATGCGTACGGACGACGGCCGCGCCTTCCACGATATCGATCCCGCGGGCCGCGACACGATCTTTCAGTTCGCCTTGTCCGCCCGTGCGCGGGTCGATGACGCCGCGCACGTCGATCCCGGCATAGGCGAGGTCGAGCGCGGTCCGGTAGCCGTCGTCGCTGTTGGCGAAGATCACGGCGCTCTTGCCGGCCTGCACGGCGAAACGGGTGGCATAGGCCCGCGCCGCGCCGGCGAGCATGACGCCCGGCCGGTCGTTGCCGTCGAACACCAGCGGGCGCTCGGTCGCACCCGTGGCGAGCAGCACGCGCTTCGCATGGATCAGCCAGCGGCGCTGCCGCACCTTGTAGGGGGCCGGGGCTAGCAGGTGATCGGAGACCCTTTCGACCGCACCGATGGTGTCGCCGTCGTAATAGCCGAAGGCGGTGGTGCGGGTAAGGAGGGTGACATTCTCCATGTCCTGAAGCGCCGCGACGGTTTCGTTCGCCCAGTCCATGGCCGGGCGCCCGTCGATGCTCTCCTGCTCGGCGCGCAGGCGCCCGCCGGGACGGTCGTTCTCGTCGATCAGGAAGACCCGCGCGCCGGTTTCTCCCGCCTGAAGTGCGGCGGCGAGGCCGGCCGGACCGGCGCCGATCACGACGATGTCTGCATGGCCGTGCATCTTGTCGTAGCTGTCCGGGTCGGGAATATGCTCCGCCGCACCCATGCCGGCCGCCTTGCGGATGAAATGCTCGTAGAAATGCCAGCCGGGCAGGCCCATGAAGGTCTTGTAGTAGAAACCCGCGACGAGGAAGCGGGAGGCGAGGTCGTTCACCCCCATCAGGTCGAGTTTCAGGTTTGGCCAGCGGTTCTGGCTCTTCGCCTCCAGTCCGGCGAACAGCTCGATCTGGGTCGCCCGCGTGTTCGGTTCCTGCCGGCCGCCGGAGCGCAGATGCACCAGCGCGTTCGGTTCCTCCGGCCCGGCGGAATAGATCCCGCGCGGGCGGTGATACTTGAAGCTCCGGCCGACCAGCCGGACGCCGTTGGCAAGCAGTGCGGAGGCGAGCGTGTCGCCCTGGTAGCCGATGTAGTTCTTTCCGTCGAAGCGGAAGCCGAGCGGCTGGGTGCGCTCGATCTCCCCGCCACTGGAAATCCGAAAGGGCTGCTGTTCCTTGCCCCGGATCATCGTTCGGTCTCCGCGTCGGGCAGCGCAATCTTGTCGCCGGGCCGGCCGGCGCCGAGGATTTCGTGCGTCAGCGTGTTGCGCAGCACCTTCACCACCTCGCGGCAGCCGAGCGAATGGTGCCAGAGTTCGAGATGCGGGCCGCGCGGATTGTCGCGCAGATAGACATAGTCGAACCAGGCGGGATCGGACGTCTCCGCGCCGTCCGGCCGCTTCTTCGTCGCGTCGCCGATATAGGTGAATTCCTCGTGCCCGCGGGAGCCGCAATAGGGGCAGTCGATATAGAGCATGGCCGGCGCCTCCTAGTGCTTGCCCGGCACGGCGCCGGTGGCTTCTTCGTCGATCAGGTGGCCCCGTTCGAAACGGTCGAGCCGGAGCCCTGCATTCAGCGCGTGTGGTTCGTCCTCGGCGATGGTGTGGGCGAAGACCCAGCCCGAGCCCGGCGTCGCCTTGAAGCCGCCATAGCACCAGCCGCAATTGAGGTAGAGATTGTCGATCGGCGACTTTCCGATGATCGGGCTGCCGTCCATCGACATGTCCATCACCCCGCCCCAGTGGCGCAGCAGGCGGAGGCGCGAGATCGACGGCACCATGGCGAGGCCGGCGCGCATCACGTGATCGATGGTCGGCAGGTTCCCGCGCTGGGCGTAGGAATTGTACATGTCGAGATCGCCGCCGAAGACGAGGCCGCCCTTGTCGGACTGGCTGAGGTAGAAATGCTCGGCGCCGAAGGTCACGACATGGTCGAAGAAGGGCTTCAGCGGTTCGGAGACGAAGGCCTGCAGCACATGGCTCTCGATCGGCAGCTTGAGGCCGAGCTTGGAGGCGAGATGGCCGGTATTGCCGGCGACCGCGAAGCCGAGCTTGCCGCAGCCGATGGTGCCCCGGCTGGTCTCCACCGCCTCGATCCGGTTGCCGCTGCGCCTGAACCCGGTGACCTCGCAGTTCTGGATGATATCGACGCCGAGCCGGTCGGCGCCGCGGGCGAGACCCCAGGCCACGGCGTCGTGCCGTGCGGTACCGCCGCGGGGCTGCAGAAGGCCGCCATAGATCGGGAAGCGCGCCTCATCCGAGAAGTCGAGATGCGGCACCATCTTCATGACCTGCCTGCGGTCGAGCAGCTCGGCGTCGACCCCGTTGAGGCGCATCGAGTTGCCGCGCCGCGCGAAGCGGTCCATCTGCCCGTCCGAATGGGCAAGATTGAGTACGCCGCGCTGGCTGAACATGACGTTGAAATTCAGCTCGTGACTCAGCTGTTCCCACAGCTGCAGCGACTTCTCGTAGAAATGCGAATTGTCGTCGAGCATGTAGTTGGAGCGCACGATGGTCGTATTGCGCCCGGTATTGCCCCCGCCGAGCCAGCCTTTTTCCAGCACCGCGACATTGCGGATGCCGTGTACCTTGGCGAGATAGAAGGCGGTCGCGAGGCCGTGTCCGCCGCCGCCGACGATGACCACGTCGTAACTCGGTTTCGGCTCGGGGTCGCGCCAGGCACGTTGCCAGTTCTTGTGCCCCGTCAGCGCGTTCCGGACGAGGCTGAAGACGGAATATTCGGCCATGTGAGGATTGCCTTGTCGGCTGAAGCGGAAGTGACAGGTTAACGCCTAGCATCAGGCGCATGGATTCGAAAAGCCGGATTGCGACTCGCACTCGCCGGTTTGCGTCATCGCCGTCCCGCTACATGCGCTCGACCCGCTCGGCGATCTGTTCGGTAATGCCGGCGGATATCCTTCCCGCCTCGCTCGCCATCGCTTCGATGAAGACGAGGAGCGGCTGGCCGAGGCGCTGAATCAGGCTTTCTTCGTCCTTGGGCGGACCTGCTTCGTCCAGTGCCTGCTTCAGGATGGTGCGGAAGTCCCGGTTCACCTGCTCGATCCTGATCTCGCTGCTGGCGAGCCAGCGCGCAGCGGTCTGCCGAACCTGCTTCAGGCTGTCGTCCTTGCGGATGAAGTCCTTCACGTGGCGCCCGCTCGGGTCGGGGCCGAGGCGGGAGATCATCTCGATGCTGATCCAGGCGAACCACCAGCGCCAGGGGTCGGCCCGCAGCTCGCCGTCGTCATAGACGGTCTGCAGCAGGTGCAGCGTGGTGACGGGAGCATCGGATTTCAGATGGACCAGCTGCGGCGGCAGGGCGGTCAGGGCGAACGGATGCAGGCGCTTGTCGAGGGGAGTCTTCTTGCTCTTTGGCCCGGCCTTGATTCCGAGATCCCGCATGCGGTCATCGGTGTCTGCGACCTCGAACCAATGCCGCAAGGCCATGGCAACGCCACGAATCTGATCTGCTTGCCATTGTTTCTGGTCCATGACTGCGATTTTACCGCTTTCCGACGGCGCGTTGGTATATTTTCGCGTGGTCTTAGAAAGAAGCTGCAGCCTTTTCCACGGCAACTTCCGGACATCCTGTTGCCTTGTTCCCCGGCTTGCTTTGGAGCCGCCTCGCGGGTACTCTTGCTGCGGAGACGTCGGAGAAATCTACAAGGCTTTTTGCGTATGGAAACGCGCAGCACTTCGCTTGCAAGCACCATAACAGCCTGGATTTATCACATTTTTCGCGAACGCGAGGTAATCCTCCGTTCTGATTCCCGTATCCGGTATTTCACCCTCAGCAGCCGCATGCAGGTCGGTGTCGTTCTCGTCTGGGTGATGATGGCGGGTTGGCTCGGCTTTGCCTCCGTAGGCGTCTACATGCAGGACGACCTGCTGCGCGGCAAGGACGTCGCCATCCAGCGCAGCCAGGACTCCTACCGCCAGTTGCTCGATCAGGTTTCCGACTACCAGCTCTCCGTCGTCGCGATAACCCGCGACCTGAAGGAGACACAGGGCCAGCTGCAGCGCCTGTTCGACCAGAACGAAGGTCTCAGGAGCGATCTGACCTCGACCGAGTCGCGGCTGCGCTACACCCAGGTCGAGCGGGACAGGATCAATGCCGGGCGCAAGGCGCTGAACGACCAGTTCAGCCTGCTTGGGCGCGAGCTGCGGCGGATGACCGCCAAGAACAACGGGCTCGAGACGCATATCAGCAACCTGCGGACTCATCTCGAAACGCTCGAAGCGGAGAAGAACGAGATCGCGGCCGAGCGCGAGAAGCTCGACGGCCGTCTCTGGAGGCTCAATAACGAGCTGGCTGAATCCGTGGCCCAGCGGGATCAACTGACCGACACGATCGCGCAGCTCCGCTCCGACCTGAGGACAGTCATGCTGGAGCGCAGTTCGGGGGCGTCTGAAAACGACGCCCTGCGGTCCCGGATCTCTTCGCTGGAAGCGCGACTCGCCGATATCAATGCAGAGCACCAACGCCGGCTTCAGCTGATCTCGGACCGTGCGCTTAACAACATCCGTGCCGTCGAAGCGGTTCTCCGCCGTACCGGACTCGATCTGGAGCGGATCGCACCGATGCCGGAAGGCATGATCATGGGGCAGGGCGGGCCTTTCATTCCCTACCATCCGGAGCTGCAGCAGGACAGGACGGAGACCGAGTCGACGGAGTCCCAGCTGGAACTCCGGCTCTCGCGCTGGGAGCAGCTGCGCGATGTCTATCTGTCGGTTCCGCTGATCGCGCCGATGAAGGATTACTATTTCACCGGCGGATTCGGTCGCCGCAAGGATCCGATCAACAAGCGCTGGGCCATGCATGCGGGACTGGATATGTCCGGGCCGCGCAAGCAGGAAATCATGGCGGCGGCACTTGGCAAGGTGATCCGCGCCAAGCGTGAGCCGTTCTACGGACGCATTGTCGAGATCGATCACGGAAACGGCATTACCACGCGGTACGCTCACATGAGCAGTATTGCGGTCAAACTCGGCCAGGAGGTCGGGCTTGGTGAAGTGATTGGACGCATGGGCAATTCGGGGCGAAGCACCGGGCCGCATCTGCACTATGAGATCCGGTTCAACGACAGAACCCTGAATCCGCGAAATTTTCTGAAGGCGGGACGTTATGTTTTCAAAAAAGGATAGCCGAGGTCCGCAGCAGGCGCCGCAGAAGCAGGCGGCGCCGTCGATCCTGAGCGCCGATCTTGTGGTGAACGGCAATCTCGTCAGCGACGGCGACATGCAGGTCGACGGGACCGTCGAGGGCGATATCACCAGCAAGAAGCTGACCATCAGCGCGACCGCGGTCGTGCGCGGTTCGATCGAGGCCGAGGCGATCGTGATCGCCGGCGCTGTCACCGGTCAGGTCAAGGCCCGGCATGTCACGCTCAACAAGACCGCGCGCGTCATCGCCGACGTCGTGCAGGAGCGTCTGACGATCGAACCCGGCGCGTTCTTCGAGGGCAATTGCCGCCATTTCCCGGAAGAAAAGCCGGGGGAGAAGAAGGCGCTGGAGCGTATCGGCGCGAAGCCGGATATGGCGCCGGCCGCCCTCGTCAGTGCGTCGAAGCCGGCCGTTCCGGAACCCGAAAGCAGCGAAAAGGAAAGCCGCGCCCTGGCCTGATAGCCCGAGCACGGCTTTCCCGGGACGCTCTGCCGTCAGTTCGACTGACGGGACAGAGCGCGCGTGAACATTTCGGTGTCCGCGTTGCCGCCGGAGCAGACAACGGCGACCGTCTTGCCTTCGATATCCAGCTTGCCGCTGAGCGCCGCCGCGAGGGCGACCGCGCCTCCGGGCTCGACGACGATCTTCAGATAGCGGAACGCGGCCGCCATGGCGTCGAGCGCTTCCTCGTCGCTGACGGCAAGGCCGCCGGCGAGCAGGGACTTGCAGATCCCGAAGGTGATCTGTCCAGGGGTCGGCGTGACGATGGCATCGCAGATCGAGCGCGCATTCGGATCGTTGCTCTCATGCTTCCCGCTCGCTAGAGAGCGCGCCATGTCGTCGAAATGCTCCGGCTCCGCGGAATAGACGGCAACGCCCGGCGCGGCACCGTGAAGCGCTAACGCAACCCCGGATACCAGCCCGCCGCCGCCGCAGCAGACAATCACCACATCGAGTTTCGCGCCGATCTCGGCCGCCTGCTCGGCGATCTCGAGACCGATCGTACCCTGACCGGAGATCACGCCCGGATCGTCGTAGGGACGCACCAGAGTCGCCCCGGTCTCCGCGGCGATCCGCTGGCCGATCTCTTCCCGGTTTTCCGAATAGCGGTCATAGAGAATGACCTCCGCACCGTAGGCCCGGGTGTTGCCGATTTTCATCTCCGGCGCGTCCTTCGGCATGATGATGCTGGCCTTGATGCCGAGCTGGCTGGCCGCATAGGCGACGCCCTGGGCATGGTTGCCGGAGGAGTAGGCCAGCACGCCCAGGGCGCGGTCGGCTTCGGGGATCAGCGAGAGCCGGTTCAGCGCGCCGCGATATTTGAAGGAGCCGGTGCGCTGCAGGCATTCCGGCTTCACCAGGAGGCGCGCATTCAGTTTCGCATTGAGCAGCGGCGCTTCCAGAAGCGGGGTGCGGACGGCCTTGCCGGCGAGACGCGTCGCCGCGTTCAGGACATCGGCGTAATCTGGTGCGGAAAGCGATGGAGAAAGCTCGTTCATGGCACGCGGGCTCCTGTCTGGATGCAAGGCCGCACCTGCGGCAGTGCGGCGCCGGAACGATATGGGCGCTGGCTCAGCCGTGCAATTGCCCGATTGTCATGGGTTCAATCGCCGAGCAGGGACGGCAGTTCGTCCAGCGTCCGGATCTCGGCATCGGGCGCGCCCGGGAGCCGTTCGCGGGCCTGGCCGAAGCGGTTGCACCAGGCGACCTTGAAGCCGAAGGCCGAGGCCGCGGTCGCGTCCCAGGCGTTCGAGCTCTGGAAGGAGATCTGATCCGCATGCACGCCGAGCCGGTCGACGGCGAGTTGGTAGACGGACGGATGCGGCTTGTAGACCCCGACCTCCTCGACCGAGAGCACCGCGTCCATCAGGGAGCCCACTCCGGAACTCTCGCAGACCTTCTCCAGCATCATCGGCGAGCCGTTGGAGAGGATCGCGGTCTTGAGGCCGCGCGCCTTCAGCTTTTCCAGGACACCGAGCACTTCGGGGTAGGCATGCAGCGTCAGATAGCTGTTCATCAGGGCGTCGCGCAAGCCTGCCGGACCGAGATTTCCGAGAACGGACTCGAGGCAGAAGTCGAGCGCGTCGCCAGTCACCTGCCAGAAATCGGCATGCCGGTTCTGCAATCCCCTCAGCCATGTGTACTGAAGCTGCTTCATCCGCCACATCTCGGACGTCCGGTCCGCCTGGGCCTCGGGATCGGGGAAGAGACCCCGGCATTGCGCGACGGCGGAATGGACGTCGAACAGCGTTCCATAGGCATCGAATACGCAGGCTTCGATGCGCGCGAAAGACGGATGGGCCAGCATTGAGCGTTACTCCCCGAGTGGCGCCGACGCTTGATGCGCGTCCAGCAGGACTCCGCAAGCCGTAACGCACCAGACGTCGCGGGGGGAGACCCTATCCCAGGAAATCACGGGACTGTGACGCCCGCCGAGGCGGGCCCGGTAGACCACGAGGCCCTCGAGAACCCGCTGCACATAATTCCGGGTCTCGCCGAAGGGAATGCGCTCGATCCAGTCGATCACGTCGATTCCGCCGTCGCGCGGATCGCCGCGCTCGCGCAGCCAGCGATCGACATTTCCGGGGCCCGCATTGTAGGCGGCGATCGCGAGCACGTAATTGCCGCCGAAACGGTCGATCAGCCCGGAGAGATAGGCACGGCCGAGGCTGATGTTGAAATAGGGATCCGCCGTAAGCCGGTTCTGCGAATAGCGCTGGTTGACCGATTTCGAGACCTGCCGGGCGGTGGCGGGCATCAGTTGCATGAGGCCGCGGGCTCCGGCGCGGCTCTGCGCCTTCTCGTCGAACCCGCTTTCCTGCCGGATGATGGCGAGCATCAGCGCCGGTTCCAGCGGACCGTGCTCGGTTGCGTACCGTGTGGGATAGCCAGTCTCGGCGAGCACGATGCCCTTGCGCGCGGCATTCCTGGCGGCCCGGACGGCAATGTCGAGATAGCCAAGCTCGCGCGCAAGGCGGGCCACCAGAACGGCCTGGGGGCCATCATCGGCAAGCCATGCCAGATGCAGGACGAAATCGCGCGCAAGCTCGTCCTGTCCGATCCGGCTGAGAGCGGAGGCGACCTGGACGAGTTCCGTCTGTTCGAATTCGATCCGCATTTCGCGCGTCGGCTGCGGCTCGCGCGGCAGCTTGAAGGTCTCGGCGCTGAGTCGTGCCTGGGCGAGCTGGCCATAGAAGGTGGCCGGATGCTCCGAGGCCCGCTTGTACCAGGAGCGCGCCAGGGCGGTGTCCTTGACGGTTTCCGACGCGCGCCCGGCCCAGTAGGCCGCGCGGGCAAGGCTGATCGAGGTGCTCACACCGTCATAAAGGCGGGTGAAGGCGGCGAGCGCTTCCGCCGGTTTGTCGGCGAAGCGCAGCGCGATCCAGCCTGCATGCCATTCGGCCTCGGCGAAGGTCCGCCCGTCCTGCTGGATGTGGGCCGCCGACAGAAGGTAGGCGTCTTCCTTGCGATTTTCGTCGAGCGCATAGCGGATTTGCCGGGCGCGCTCGTTCCACCAGAGATCGGCGAATTCCTGCTCCGCAGGAACGGACCAGAGCAGTTCGAGGGCGGAGTCCTTCTTGCCCTTTCGGTGGCGCCAGCGGAGACGCTCATATTGCAGCCCCGGATCGGACAGCAGAGCCTCGGGAACCCGGTTGATCGCCCCGTCGACCCCAGGCGACTGAGTACGGAGCGTCATGCGGGCGAGCGCGAGTTTCTGCTGGTCCTTCCCGACCAGCGGCAGCACGCGTCGGGCGGAGGAGATGTATCCGCGCCAGAGCATGCGGTCGAGCCGGATCCAGTGATCGTCGGCGCGCAAGAGGGATCTGTAACGCTGGAGGAAGGCGCGATGATCGGCTTGACCGAAGGGGGTCTCGTGCCAATAGGCCCGGGCGGCGACGGCAAGGGCCTCCCGGTCGTTGCCGTCTTCGAGGCTGCGAAGATATTTCAGCCGGCCTGCGGCCGAGCGGGGGGCGGTCTCGGCAAACCAGGCGCGCTGCGCGGCCGCCGGAAGATCGACCGGCATCCGCAGTTCCGCCAGATCGATCAATCTGCGCCGGTCCGGCCAGGTCGGGTTACTCAAGAGGAACGATGAGATCTCGTCGAAACCCGCTCCACCGGCCGTGCCTTTCAAGCGGAGCCAGAGAAGCACCTTTTCAAGTTCCGGGCGCGCTGGATCGCGGGCAAGATCCGCGACCGCGCTCCATTTCCCCTGTGCGGCGAGCGCGAAAGCGCGTCGGTATGCGGTCGAGCTGTCTTTCGGGACCAGCAGGTCGCCGGGGCGCGGCTTCGGCAAGGGCGGCGCCGCGTCCGCGGGCCGGACTTCGGGAAGCGGCACGGTCGTCGAGCCCGCTTCCATCGGCAGGAATGCCACGACACCGCCCAGCAGGAACCCGGCGACGGCCAGTGCCGCGCACGGGATCGATCCATGTCGGAACAGTTTTCGCAGAATTGACCCCCCGTCGGTGCATCGTGACGCAGCGAACTGCTTCCGGGTCATGTAAGACCGGAAGAGTCCGTGCCATACTCTTATGATAGCAGGAAATTGGCCCGACGCTAAGTCGCCGTAAGCTATGGGGCGCTGCAGGCATGCGACGGCAGCAAGGTCCGGACCGCGGAAAACCGCCGGACCCGGCATGCTTGTTCTTGTCCGTCTGCGATGCGGGGCGTATGGTCGCCGTCTTTCTAAAACCAATGCCAATCGGCAGGAGACGAGTCGTGGCCTACAATGCTGGAAATCCGATGTTCAAGGGATCCCTGGTAGCATTGATCACGCCGTTCAAAAACGGCGCGGTCGACGAGGCCGCGTTCCGAAAATTTGTCGATTGGCAGATTGAGGAGGGGACCAACGGCCTGATCCCGACCGGGACGACGGGCGAATCCCCGACCCTCAGCCATGACGAGCACAAGCGTGTGGTGGAGCTCTGCATCGAGCAGGCGGCGGGCCGCGTGCCGGTGATCGCCGGTACCGGTTCGAACTCGACCGAAGAGGCGATCGAGCTGACGCAGCATGCCAAGGAAGCCGGTGCAGACGCCGCGCTGATCGTCACGCCCTATTACAACAAGCCGACCCAGGAAGGCATGTATCGCCATTTCAAGGCGATTGCCGACGCGGTTGATATTCCGATCCTGATCTACAATATCCCGCCGCGTAGCGTGATCGACATGTCGGTCGAGACCATGAAGCGGCTGGCGGAGATCCCGAACATCGTCGGGGTCAAGGATGCGACGGCAAGCGCCACGCGCCCGATCGAGACCCGGCTCGCGATCGGTCCGGACTTCTGTCAGCTTTCGGGTGAAGACGGGACCGTGGTGCCGTATCTCTCCCAGGGCGGCCATGGCTGCATCTCGGTGACCGCGAATGTGGCGCCGGGTCCGCTCGCGCGGATGCACAAGGCCTGGGGCGAGGGCGACCTCGACACCGTGCGGACGATCAACGACCGGCTCTACCCGCTGCATCAGGCCCTGTTCTGCGAGAGCAGTCCGGGTCCGGTCAAATACGCTGCGAGCCTGCTCGGCATCTGCGAGCCGACCG
Organism: Nisaea sp.; assembly: GCF_017640745.1. GTDB lineage: Bacteria > Pseudomonadota > Alphaproteobacteria > Thalassobaculales > Thalassobaculaceae > Nisaea. Next base: position 20,322 of record NZ_JAEPQA010000034.1, read on the forward strand.
CGCGTCTGCCGATCTGCGAAATCGCCGACAGCAGCAAACAGAAAGTGGAATCCGCCCTCCGGCATGCCGGTCTGCTGAACTGATCGGCGGGCCGGGACCGGGCCGGCGGTTGAAGGAAATCTCCCATGTCGGGACAGACATCCGGCGATCACGTGATCGCCAAGAACCGCCGTGCGCGGCACGACTACTTTATCGAGGACACCATCGAAGCCGGTCTTGTGCTGACCGGCTCCGAGGTGAAGAGCCTGCGTGACGGCAAGGCGAGCATCGGCGAGTCCTATGCGGGACAGGACCGTGGCGAGCTGACGCTGTTCAATGCGCATATTCCCGAGTATCCCGCGGCCGAGCCGTTCAATCACGAACCGCGACGGCCGCGGCGCCTCCTGGTGCACCGGAAGGAGCGGGACCGGCTGCTCGGTCTGATCCAGCGCGAGGGTGCGACCCTCGTGCCGTTGCAGCTCTATTTCAACCGGCGCGGTATCGCCAAGCTCGCGCTCGGTATCGCCAAGGGCAAGAAGAAGCTCGACAAGCGCGAGACCGAGAAGAAGCGGGACTGGCAGCGGGAAAAAGCGCGGCTGATCCGCGACAAGAACTGAGGCGGCGCCTCAGCCGCGGTCTACGATTGCGCGGATCGTCCGGAACACATCTTCGAACATCTCTTCGGTGAGCTTGCCCGTGTTCGTGTTGTAGCGCGAGCAATGGTAGGAATTGACCAGCGTCAGACCGCCGCCGGGTTCGTGCACGCTGTTATGGCCGAACTTGAAGCGGTTCTTCGGAATGCCGAGCGCGGACAGCACCGCGCCGTGGGCGAGACCGCCGAGCGCGAGCACCACCCGACGCGGGCCGGCAAGCTCCATCTGCAGGAACGGCGCGCAGGCCTTCACCTCGGCGCCGACGGGCTTGTTCTCCGGCGGCACGCAGCGCACGGCATTGGTGATGCGGCAATCGACGAGGGCGAGATCGTCCTCGCCCTCACGGTCGTAGTCGCCGCTTGTGAATCCGAAACGGCCGAGCGTCTGGTAGAGCAGGTCGCCCGCATAGTCGCCCGTGAAGGGGCGCGCGGTCCGGTTGGCGCCGCGCAGGCCCGGGGCAAGACCGACGATCAGGAAAGCCGCGTCCGTCGGGCCGAAGGAGACGACCGGACCGTTATGCCAGTCCGGGAATTTCTCCCGGTTGGCGTGGCGGAAATCGACCAGACGCGGACAGAGCGGGCAGTCGCGTCCCGGCTCCGCAAGAGAGGCAATCGCTGAGGGCATGGAATCGGAACGCGGTGGCTCAGTAGTTCGGGCGCCGCGGCGTGACTTCCGCCTCGTCGAGATCCTCGTAATCGTCCTCGTCCATTTCCTCGTCGAAGCGCGATTGCTGCGGGCGCGGCGGGCGGTCCTGATGGCTGCGGGCGATCTTCGCCTGGAAGTCCTGCAGCTCAAGGAAGTGGTCCGCCTGACGGCGCAGTTCGTCGGCGATCATCGGCGGCTGGGATTTCACCGTAGAGACGACCGTAACGCGGACGCCTTTACGCTGAACGGCCTCGACCAGCCGGCGGAAATCGCCGTCGCCGGAGAAGAGAACCACATGATCGAGATGTTCGGACATTTCGAGGACATCGATCGCAAGTTCGATATCCATGTTGCCCTTGATCTTCCGGCGGCCGGAAGCGTCCGTATATTCCTTGGTCGGCTTGGTCACCATGGTGTAGCCGTTATAGTCCAGCCAGTCGACGAGCGGCCGGATCGGCGAGTATTCCTCGTTTTCGATCAGGGCAGTGTAGTAAAACGCCCTGACGAGCCGGCTCTCGTCGGCAAAGACGGAGAGTAACTTGCGGTAGTCGATGTCGAAGCCCAGCGACCGGGCCGCTGAATACAGGTTGGCGCCATCGATGAACAGACCGGTTCTCTCCTGAGGGTAAAAATGCATAAAGCTTTTCCTTTTTTATTATCTGCTCTTCCGCGCAATAGAGCAGTGGCTGCGGCTGTCCGCAAGTAACGTCAGGTTGTGATTATGCCGCGCCAAATTTCAGAAAAATTGCCGTTCTTTTCTGCCGGACAACTGGCTATACCAAAGTTTCCACGCGGGCTCAATTTCCTTGCTTCTCACTTGAGATGGTAGACCCTTGTCCATGATCTTTTTAGGTGTCGGGGCCAACCTTCCGAGCCCGCGCTTTTCCTCTCCGCGCGAAACCCTGGAAGCGGCGGTTCGTGATCTCGGCGGCGCCGGCATCGTCTCGCTCGCGGTGTCCCGCTGGTACGAGACCGCGCCGGTCCCGATTTCCGACCAGCCCTGGTATGTGAACGCGGTCTATCGGGTCGAGACCGACCTGGACCCTGTGCGCCTTCTCGAGGCGCTGCACCGGGTCGAGGCGGAGTATGGCCGCGTGCGCGGGGAGGTGAACGGGCCGCGTGTGATCGATCTCGACCTGCTGGATTATCGCGGGCTTTGCCGTGACGGGGCTGGGGACGGGGCCGGTCCGGTGCTGCCGCACCCGCGGCTCCATGAACGGGCCTTCGTGTTGCTGCCGCTGCGCGATCTGGCGCCGGGCTGGACGCATCCGCGGTCCGGAGCGTCAATCGATCGTTTGATCGCGGAGCTGGATCCGGAACAGACCGCGCGTCCGCTCGGTTCCTGAAAGAAGGGCGCGTTTCCTGACCTAAATCGCTTGCTCCGGCACCCTCGAACCAATATATATCTTTCTTTCCGGTATCTTTAGAAACGGGACGCAAACCCATGGCACGGGTCACGGTTGAAGACTGCATTTTGGAAATTCCGAACCGGTTCGATCTGGTGATGGTCGCCGGTCAGCGTGCGCGGGACATCTCCGCGGGCAGCCAGCTGACGGTCGATCGGGATAACGACAAGAACCCGGTCGTTGCGCTGCGCGAGATCGCGGACCGTACGGTCGATATCGAGGCGCTTCAGGAAGCGCTCGTGAAGGGTCTGCAGCGGATTGTCGAGGACGACGGTCCGGAAGAAGAGGACATGAGCGCCCTCGAAGCCGATGGCGGGGCCGCCATCGAGGATGCTGCGGACGCGCTGGGCATGCAGATCCAGTCCGCACAGGATGAAGGCGCCGGCGGCGGATTCGAGGACGTTGATGACGAGGTCCTCGGACGCGAGGGGTAAGCCGTTTCGGCTTCCCGCTTTTTGCTCTCTCCACCGCAATGGAGCCGGAGCCGCTCCGTGCGGGTCTGACAACGTGAGCGCGCTCCCGCAGAGTCCCGAGGGACGCGCATGATCCGCCAATACGAGCTGGTCGAACGGGTCAAGAGCTACGACCCAGGCATGGACGAGGACGCGCTGAACCGCGCCTATGTCTATGCGATGAAGATGCACGGTTCGCAGAAACGGGCGTCGGGCGACCCCTATTTCTCTCATCCGCTCGAGGTCGCCGGCATCCTCACCGACATGCGCCTCGATACCAGCACCATCATCACGGCGCTGCTCCACGATACGATCGAAGACACCGACGCCACGCCCGAGGATATCAAGCAGCTCTTCGGCGCGGACATCCTGCGGCTGGTCGACGGTGTCACCAAGCTGACCCGGATCGAACTGCAGTCGGACCGGACCAAGCAGGCGGAGAATTTCCGCAAGCTCGTCCTCGCCATGAGCGAGGATATCCGCGTCCTCCTGGTGAAGCTGGCCGACCGCGTGCACAACATGCGGACGCTGCACTTCATCTCCTCCGAGGAAAAGCGCCGCCGCATCGCCGCCGAGACGATGGATATCTACGCGCCGCTCGCCGAGCGGATCGGCATCCAGTCGATGCGGGACGAGCTCGAGGACCTGGCTTTCGCGGAGCTCAATCCGGATGCAAGAACCTCGATCCTGAAGCGTCTCGACTATCTCTATGACGAAGGCAGCGACACGGTCGAACGGATCATCGGCGAACTGCTGGAGACCTCGAAGGGGGTCGGGCTGGAACCGGAAATTTCGGGGCGCCGGAAATCGCCCTATTCGGTCTGGCTGAAGATGCAGCGCAAGGATGTCGGCTTCGAACAGCTCTCCGATATCATGGCGTTCCGCCTCGTCGTCGACAATCCGGGCGAATGCTATCAGCTTCTCGGAGCCGTCCACGGCAAGTACCCGGTCATTCCCGGCCGCTTCAAGGATTACATCAGCACACCGAAGCCGAACGGCTACCAGTCGCTCCATACCGGCATTATCGGCCCGTTGAAGAAACGGATCGAGATCCAGATCCGGACGCGCGAGATGCATCAGGTCGCCGAACTCGGCGTGGCCGCGCACTGGGTCTACAAGGAAGGCCCGGAGCACAGCCGCGAAGGCAAGAAATACCGCTGGATACGCGAGCTTCTCGAAATCCTGGAGCACGCCTCGGGACCGGAGGAATTCCTCGAGCACACCAAGCTCGAGATGTACCAGGACCAGGTCTTCTGCTTCACGCCGAAAGGCGACCTGATCTCGCTCCCGCGCGGCGCGACGCCGGTGGATTTCGCCTACGCGGTGCATTCTGAAGTCGGCGATCGCTGCGTCGGCGCGCGGATCAACGATCGTCTGATGCCGCTGACCACGCCGCTGAAGAATGGCGACCAGGTCGCGGTCTCGACCTCCAAGACCTCGACCCCGTCGCCGACCTGGGAACAGTTCGTCGTCACCGGCAAGGCGAAGGCGCGGATCCGGCGCTTCGTCCGGCTGCAGCGGCGCCAGCAATTTGCCGATCTCGGCCGCGCCATCATGCAGAAGGTGTTCCGTCAGGAGGCGCAGAAATATTCGGACAAGCTGCTGGAGCCGATCCTCTCCAAGTTCCAGTCCGAGACCGTCGAGGATCTTCTGGCCGGCGTCGGCGAGGGCGTGCTGAGCGACCGCGAAGTGCTGCATGCCGCCGTTCCGGAAACCCTTCCGGCGCCGGGCAAACAGAATGTCGTTCCGATCACCCGGGCGCGGACCAAGACACGCAAGGGCTCGGCGGACGCCGTGCCGCTTCGCGGGCTCATCCCGGGCATGGCGGTGCATTACGCACGCTGCTGCCATCCGCTGCCGGGCGAGCGTATCGTCGGGATCGTGACCACCGGCAAGGGCGTGACGATCCACACGATCGATTGCGACACGCTGGAGAACTTCCATGCGACGCCGGAGCGCTGGCTCGATGTCTCCTGGGATCTCGAGTCGGAAAACGGCATGCATGTCGGCAGGCTCGACGTGGTCCTGGCAAACGAGCCGGGCAGCCTCGGCAGCCTTTCGACCGTCATCGGTAAAAGCCGCGGGAATATCATCAACCTGAAGATCGTGAACCGCTCGACCGACTTTTTCGAGCTATATATCGATGTTGAGGTAGGCGATGTTCGTCATCTGACGGAGATCATCGCGGCGCTTCGTGCAACCCCGGTCATCAATTCGGTGGATCGCGCGCGAGGCTGACCCAAATAAAGTGAGGTGCCGGCGCTCCGGTGGCAGGAGCGCTTACAACGGCATCGAGTGAGTTCGCAGTGGGAAAGGTTCGGCGTCCATGTTCAAGCGCCGGCAAATGCCGGGTATTGGATCGAAGGTTAGAGAGCTTCTGTGGCCGCGGATGGGCTTCGCGCGCCTCTGGCGCTATCTGGTCCATCGGCTCGGCCGGATGCCCGGGACTCCCTACAGCATCGCTGCGGGTTTTGCCTGCGGGGCGGCGGCGTCCTTCACGCCTCTGATCGGTTTTCATTTCATTCTGGCGGGCCTCTTCGCCTGGGCGATCCGCGCCAACATTCTCGCCTCGGCGATCGGGACCGTGATCGGCAATCCCTGGACGTTCCCCTTCATCTGGCTCTGGATCTACAAGGTCGGGGGCTGGATCATGGGCGCGCCGGAGGACGGACCGCCGCCGCAATTGACCTTCGATATGGTCGTCGGGATCATTTCCGGAGAAACTCTTGGGCAGAGCCTCGAAGTGCTCGTCACCATGATGGTTGGCGGTCTGCTCACCGGAGCGGGTGTCTGGGTGCTCTTCTACCTGCCCTTGTCGGGGATGATCCACGGCTACCGGGCGCGAAAGATCCAGCGGCGTGCAGACGCCGTGGCCAGAAAATCCGCACGGGACCGCCTGCTTGAGGGCCAGGTCTCCGAACAGGGAGCGGGAAGTCGATGAGTTATCTCAGGCTCGGTGTGAATATCGATCATGTGGCGACGATCCGGAACGCCCGGGGCGGACAGCATCCGGATCCGGTCCGCGCGGCACGTCTCGCAGCGGAAGCCGGCGCGGACGGGATCACCGCGCATCTGAGGGAAGACCGGCGGCATATTTCCGACGGCGACATCGAGCGTCTGACGCGGGAGATCGACCTGCCGCTCAATTTCGAGATGGCGGCGACCGACGAGATGCTTGCCATCGCGCTGAAGCATCGCCCGCATGCCGCCTGCATCGTGCCGGAAAAGCGCGAGGAGGTGACGACCGAGGGCGGTCTGGATGCGGCGGGCCTGCACAATCACCTCGCCCGTTTCTGCGCCGAGCTGAAAGCGGCGGGGATCCGGGTCTCCCTTTTCATCGAGGCCGACAAAAAGCAGATCGATGCCGCTGTTTCGCTCGGCGCCCCTGTGGTCGAGCTGCATACGGGTGCCTATTGCGAGGCTGCGACCGACGCGGAGCGCGCGACGCATCTCGAACGCATCCGCGAGGCGGCGCGCTATGGCGCCGGGCTCGGCATCGAGATGCATGCGGGACATGGACTTTCCTTCGACACCGTCGGCCCGATCGCCGAGATGCCCGAGTTCCACGAACTGAACATCGGCCATTTCCTGGTCGGAGAAGCGATCTTCGGGGGATTGGACAGCTCGATCCGCCGCATGCGCGCGCTGATGGACAAGGCGCGCGCCGGCGCCTCCGGCAGGGTCGGCGCCTGAGCCCGGCATGATCCTCGGCATTGGCAGCGACCTCGTCGATATCACCCGGATCGAGCGTTCCATCGAGCGCTTCGGCGACCGCTTTCTGGCTCGTATTTTTACCGACAGGGAACGCGCGCGTGCGGACGGCAAGGCCAATCGCGCGGCGGTCTACGCCAAGCGCTTCGCGGCCAAGGAAGCGATCTGGAAAGCGCTCGGCGAGGAAGATCGGGCCGGGATCCAGTGGCGCGAGCTGGAAGTCGTCAATGACGCGTCCGGCAAACCCTCTTTCGAACTCAGCGGTGTCGCTGCCGCCCGTCTGAAAGCGATCACGCCGGACGGTTACGTCGCGCGCGTCGATCTCAGCCTGACCGACGAACCGCCGATGGCGCAGGCCTTCGTGGTAATTTCAGCCGAAGCTGCCGGTCTGCGGAGCGAAGCCCGTGCCTAGGGCGTCCGGCTTGCCGTTACCGGACGAATGCGGCATACATTGCGCCTTGCCCGCCGCTGCCGCGGACGGCCGATGACGGACCCCCGCCATCGATCAGAGATCTGAAAGACCATCACCGCGCCTCCGGGAGTACCATGCGGGAATTCATCAAGACTCTCGTCTACGCCATCCTGATCGCGGTTGCCTTCAGGACCGTCGCGTACGAGCCCTTCAATATTCCCTCGGGCTCGATGTTCCCGACCCTGCTGGTCGGCGACTATCTGTTCGTTTCGAAACCATCCTACGGCTACAGCCGCCATTCGCTGCCGTTCTCGCCGCCTCTGTTCGACGGCCGCATTCTCGCCTCGGCACCGGAGCGAGGCGACGTCGCCGTGTTCAAGAAGCCGTCGGACGAGGCGACGGACTACATCAAGCGGGTGATCGGGTTGCCGGGCGACCGGATCCAGATGAAGCAGGGACGGCTTTATATCAACGGCGAGATCGTTCCCCGGCGCCGGGTCGAGGATTACGTGATGACCGATCACTACGGTCGCACGGTGTCGATCCCGCAATATATCGAAACGCTGCCGAACGGCGTCGAGCACCATATTCTCGAGCAGCTGGGCGACCGCGCGCAGCATGACAACACACGAGAATTCGAAATTCCCGATGGCCTCTATTTCATGATGGGCGACAACCGGGACAATTCCCTCGACAGCCGGGACGGGTCCGTCGGCATGGTGCCGTTCGAGAATTTCGTCGGCCGCGCCGAGTTCCTGTTCTTCTCCACCGACGGCAGCGCCCGGGGCTACGAGTTTTGGAAGTGGCCGTTCGCGACACGCTACAGCAGGTTGTTCCAGGCCATTGAGTAACCGCACGATGGAAGCCGACCTCGGAGAACTCGAAGACCTTCTCGGACATAAATTCGGTCATACCGACGTGCTGCGTCGCGCGGTCACGCATGCGAGCGCGGAGCCGAGAGCGTGGAACGCCTACGAACGGCTTGAGTTCCTCGGCGACCGGGTGCTGGCGCTGATCATGGCGGAGCATCTGCTCGACCGGTTCCCGCACGAGCGCGAGGGTGCGATCGCGAAGCGCCATGTCGGTCTGGTGCGCCGCGAGGCGCTGTCCGAGGTCGCGCGGCAGATCGGGCTCGGCCGGTTTCTCATTGTTTCGCGCGGCGAGACGGAGGCGGGGGTGCGGGAGAGCGAGACCATTCTCTCCGATGCTATGGAAGCGGTGATCGGTGCGCTCTATCTCGACGGCGGCCTCGAGGCTGCACGGCGCTTCATCCTGCAATGCTGGAACCCGCTGGTCGAAGCCGAGCGGCGGCCGCCGCAGGATGCGAAGACGACCTTGCAGGAATGGGTCCAGGCCCGGAAAATACCGCTGCCGGCCTACGAAACCGTCGGCCGGGACGGACCGGCCCATGCGCCGGAATTCACCGTGCGCGTCTCCGTGGAAGGCTTCGGCTCGGAGACCGGAACCGGGAAATCGAAACGGATCGCCGAACAGGATGCGGCGGGCAAGATGATGGCGAAACTGGATGACTGAGCAAACCCGCGCCGGCTTCGTTGCCGTGGTCGGCGCTCCCAACGCCGGCAAGTCGACGCTGGTGAACCGGCTGGTCGGCTACAAGGTCTCGATCGTGACCCGAAAGGTGCAGACGACCCGCACGCGCATTCGCGGCGTCTGCATGCACGGGCAAACGCAGATCGTCTTCGTCGACACGCCCGGCATTTTCGAGCCGAAGCACCGGCTTGACCGGGCCATGGTGCATGCTGCCTGGGAAGGGGCGGGGGACGCTGATCTCGTCGTCCTGATGGTCGACGCCTCGCGCAAGAAGGTCGATCCCGATACGCGGCGCATCATCGAAGGTCTTCAGAAGACCGGCCGCAAGGTCATCCTGGTCCTGAACAAGATCGACGCCACCCAGCGTGAGGCTCTGCTGCCTTTCGCGGCGGAGCTGGCGGAGACTGGAATCGCTGAGGAAACCTTCATGATCTCAGCGGAGACCGGCGACGGCTGCGAGGATCTGCTGGACTATCTGGCGGGACGGATGCCGGCCGGACCGTATCTCTATCCGCCGGACGAGGTGACGGACCTGCCGCTGCGGCTTCTGGCGGCGGAGATCACGCGCGAGGAGGTCTTCAATCGGCTGCACCAGGAACTGCCCTATGCGGCGACGGTCGAGACCGAACAGTGGGTCGAGAAGGAAGACGGCAGTGCGGTCGTCAACCAGGTGATCTTCGTTCAGCGCGAAGGCCAGAAGAAGATCATGCTCGGCAAGAACGGCTCGATGATCAAGGCGATCGGAGCGGCCGCGCGGCGCCAGATGCAGGAGATCTTCGACAAGCGGATCCACCTCTTCGTCTTCGTCAAAGTGCGCGAGAACTGGATCGACGACCCGGAACGCTATCGCGAGTGGGGGCTCGATCCGGACGCGTGAGCCCGCGATTGCTTTGCGCGCCCGTTTATGCCCGACTGGAGGACGTAATGTTCGTCTCTCTGCATAAGGTACTGCGCCTTGGATAGCCTCCGGACCCGGGTGTGGCGAGAACTCGATGTCGAGGCGCGCCCCGGGCAGCCGATCTCGCTCAGCAACAAACTGATCATGGTGGCCATCTTTATTTCGGTTGCCGCCGTTGTGCTCGAGAGCGAGCCGACAATTCGTACGCTCGCGCCGGATCTCTTCCGCACACTTGAGTTCGCGTTCGGCTGCCTCTTTGTTGTGGAGTATGTGGCACGGGTCTGGTGCAAGGCGGAGCGGCGCGAGTTCGCGGGACCGCTCGGGCGCCTGAAATACATGCTGACGCCGGTCGCTTTGATCGATCTGCTCGCCATCCTGCCTTTCCTGCTTCAGTTGGCCGCCATTCCGATCGCGGGACCCTATTTCTACATCCTGCGCCTGCTCCGTGTGCTGCGGCTGCTGACCCTTGCCCGGGCCGGTCCGTTTACCTCTGCGGCCCGGGAGGTCTGGGAGAGCATTGCCGAACGGCGCCACGAGCTTGTCTTCACCAGCATGATCGCTTTCGCGATGATGGTGGGGGCCGCGGCCTTGCTCTACGTGGCGGAACGCGAGGTGCAGCCCGAGGCTTTCGGCAGTATCCCGAGGGCCATGTGGTGGGCAATGGCGACGCTGACGACCGTCGGCTACGGCGATGTCTATCCGGTCACGACAATGGGCAAGATTTTTGCCGGACTGATTTCCCTTTCCGGGGTCGGACTGGTGGCGATGCCGGCGGGTATCTTCGCTTCGGCGCTGTCTCATGCTTATCAGGAGCGCAAGGCGCACAGACAGCACGAGGCCGCGACGCGTCACGCCGGCGAGAGCGAGAGGCACGGCAGTGGAATGGACTGATACCGGCATCGTCCTCTCGGTCCGTCCGCATGGCGAATCCGGGGCGATCGCCGTTCTCATGACGGAAGAGCATGGGCGTCACGCGGGGTTGGTCCGGGGCGGAGCGTCCTCGAAGCAGAAAGGCGTCCTGCAGCCCGGGAACGCGGTGCGGGCGACCTGGCGTGCGCGGCTGGCGGAGCAGCTCGGCAGCTTTACGCTCGAGCTGGGAGCAAGCCATGCCGCCGTCCATTTCGACGACCCGCTCAAGCTGGCAGGCCTGACCGCCGCCTGCGCCGTCGCCGACCGGGCGCTGCCGGAGCGCGAACCGCATCCGGCGATCCATGCCGGCCTGCTCGCCCTGATCGGGGCGATGGCGAACGAGGAGCTCGGCGATCTCTGGATCGCGGTCTATGTGCGCTGGGAACTCGGCCTGCTCGCGGAACTGGGCTACGGGCTCGACCTCTCCGCCTGTGCCGCGACCGGCGGGAACGACGATCTCGCCTATGTCAGTCCGCGCACCGGGCGTGCCGTCTCGCTGTCCGCCGGAGAACCCTACCGTGACCGCTTGCTGCCGATGCCGGACTTCCTGATCGGTCGCGGCGGAGGAGACATGGCCGATCTCCTGAAGGGACTCGATCTCACGGGACATTTCCTCGAGAAGAATCTGTTCAATACCCAGGGCGAACAGAACCCGGCCGCGCGCACCCGCTTCCGGGAGCGGATCGAAGGCCGCGCCGTACCCGATACGATCGGTTGAAAATCGCCGAATCCCGGCTTTCCGGGATTCTCTTTCCTTGGAAGCGCTGGGCCGGTCGCATACAATATCTCGCGTATCGTTAGATGAAGGTCCACAAGATCCATGCTGCCTGACATTCGGGAAACCCCGCTCAGCGATGCCCTGAGCGAACGTTACCTCGCATACGCCCTCTCCACGATCATGGCCCGTTCGCTGCCCGATGTGCGCGACGGCCTGAAGCCCGTGCACCGGCGACTGCTCTTCGCGATGCGTCAGCTGAGGCTGTCGCCGGACGAGGCCTTCAAGAAGTCGGCCCGCGTCGTCGGCGACGTCATGGGTAAATTCCACCCGCATGGCGACGCGGCGATCTACGACGCGATGGTGCGCCTGGCGCAGGATTTCGCGGTCCGTTATCCGCTGGTCGACGGGCAGGGCAATTTCGGCAATATCGACGGCGATAACGCGGCGGCCATGCGCTACACGGAAGCGCGTATGACGGCGGTGGCCGAACTGCTGCTGCGTGGCATCGACGAGGATGCGGTCGATTTCCGCCAGACCTATGACGGCGAGGGCAGTGAGCCCGTAGTTCTGCCGGCGGCGTTCCCGAACCTGCTGGCGAACGGCGCCCAGGGCATTGCGGTCGGCATGGCGACCAACATCCCGCCGCACAATGTCGAAGAGCTCTGCGACGCGCTGCTGCATCTGATCAAGCATCCGGAAGCGCGGATCGAGACCCTGGTCGACATGATCCCGGGCCCGGATTTCCCGACCGGCGGCATCCTGGTCGAGGACCGGGCGCAGGTGATCGAGGCCTACCGCACCGGCCGTGGCAGCTTCCGCCTGCGCGCCAAGTACGAGGTCGAGCCGCTGAAGAACGGCACCTGGCAGATCGTCATCACCGAGATCCCCTACCAGGTACAGAAGTCCCGCCTGATCGAGCGGATCGCGGAACTGCTGCAGGCCCGCAAGCTGACCATGCTGGGCGACATCCTGGATGAGTCCGCGGCCGATGTGCGTATCGTGCTGGAGCCGAAGAGCCGGAATGTCGATCCGGAAGTGCTGATGGAGAGCCTCTACCGGCAGACCGATCTCGAGATCAAGTTCAGCCTGAACCTGAACGTGCTCGACGCGGACCAGACGCCGCGGGTCATGTCCCTGCCGGAGACGCTGCGGGCGTTCCTCGATCACCGTCACGAGGTGCTGGTGCGGCGCTCGAAGCACCGGCTCGGCAAGATCGAGGACCGTCTCGAGGTCTTGGGCGGCTACCTGATCGCCTTCCTCAATATCGACGAGGTGATCCGCATCATCCGCGAGGAGGATCATCCGAAAGAGGAGATGATCCGGCGCTTCGAGCTGACCGAACGTCAGGCAGAAGCGATTCTCAACATGCGCCTGCGCAGCCTGCGCAAGCTGGAAGAGATCGAGATCCGCAAGGAATTCGAGGAACTGACCGCCGAGAAGGCGGAGATCGAGGCCCTGCTTGGCGACGAGGGGCTGCGCTGGAAGGCGGTCTCGGGCGAGATCTCGGAGATCCGGCGCACCTTCGCCAAATCGACGGAACTCGGCCGCCGCCGGACCGAGGTCGGCGCCCCTCCGGCCGATGTGGTGATCC
>NZ_JAEPQA010000035.1 GCF_017640745.1 Nisaea sp.
GCAGCTACGTCAAGCTGAAGGCGAAGGATTGATCGTATCGCATCCTGATTGCAGATCAAAAAACTCGATAAACCGGGAGTAATTCACGCTAGAGACGGGCCAGCGGTGACTGTGAAAAAAGTCACAGCAAATCCATTCCTCCTGCGGCCCGGAAATTAACCATATACATTCATATTTTTGAATAATTTACTGTTCGCGACCGCAGAATCGCGAGCAGCGCAAGGCAAAAATAAACCTCAAATGCAAAACGAAAAATCTTGATCCATACTTAAGGTCAAACACTCATATCACTTACCGTTCGCTTCAGAATGAGGGTGATATGGATACCGATCTTAAAGACGAAATGCTCTTCAACCTCGATGATTATGCCAGCCTTGCGCATCGGGGCCGGGGCCGAGGCCGGGACGACGACGATCACGGCTCCAATCGCGGGCGTGGAAACGGGCATGACGACGATGACGACAGCGTCAGCGCCAATGACGGCGACGACAGTGTGTCTTCCGGCGAAACCGGCTCCTTCATAGACGCCGTAGACGAGGACGATTTTGCCGACGTGTCCTGGCTTCCGCCGGGACTTCGCGATGGTTTGCCCGGGCATTTCGGTGACGGCGTGCTGCCTCCGGGGCATGGCGGATCCGTTCCTCCGGGACAGTTGCGGCGTCGCTCCGGTAGCGACGACGACGACACTCTCAGCGGCGATGCCGGAGATGATTCCCTTGAGGGCGGGTTCGGCAATGATACGCTGTCCGGCGGTGACGGGAACGACAGCATCGACGGCGGCGACGACTCCATCAGCGGCGACGGCGACGACATCGTCTACGGTAACAGCGGAGAGGACACGATCCTCGGCGGCGATGGCAGCGATCTGCTGTTCGGCGGCCGCGACGATGATAGGCTTTACGGAAACGCCGGCAACGACACAATGGCGGGCAACGCGGGCGACGACGCTCTGCACGGCGGCCAGGGAGACGACGTCCTGTTCGGCGGCGCAGGCAACGATGCCCTGAACGGTGGAGCCGGAAACGACATTCTTGCCGGCGGCGCCGACAGGGATCTCTTCGTATTCGAGGGCGAATCCGGCAACGACGTCATCATGGATTTCGACGCGGCCTCCGACGATATCGCAATCGCGGCATCGACCGGGACTACCAGCTTCGAGACAATGCAGGTTACGGCAAGCGAAACCGGCACGGCCCTGACGCTGGGCAACGGGAGCACCATCCAGCTCGTCGGTGTCGACACCTCGACCGTGAATGCTGACGGCTTCATTTTCTTCTAGGTGACGAAACGCATCGGTATCCGGCCTGTGACCCGGCGGGATACCGATGCTGCATGAACCTGGCGAGTTGACGCCTCTCAGAGATAATCTTGCGCCAGGTCCCAGTAATGCGTCGCGACATAGGCCAGGTAGTTCTTTTCGTCTTCCGTCAGATCCCGGACGTGGCGTCCCGGATTCCCCATCCAGACCTGGCCGGTTCGCACGATCTTGCCCGGCGCGATCAACGCGCCGGCAGCGACCATGGCTCCCCCTTGAACCACCGCGCCGTCCATCACCGTCGCCCCCATGCCGACGAACGCGCCGTCCTCGAGTGTGCAGGCATGGATGATCGCCGCATGTCCGATCGACACCTCGTCGCCGATCACCGTGCCCTGCCCTTTCGAGCTGACATGAACGATCGTGCCGTCCTGGATATTGCTGCGCCGGCCAACCCTGATCGGATTGTCGTCCCCGCGGAGTACCGCGCCATACCAGATGCTGCTCTCCGGTCCGACGGTCACGTCGCCGATCAGGGCCGCCGTTTCCGCAACGAAGGCCGGATCTGCGATTTGCGGGGTGTGTCCCCGAAGGGTCCTGAGCAAGGCCGACAATCCCGTCTCCCGTTTTCGTCCGGATTTCCCTCTCTTTAGCCGAGGATGCGCCCGCGCGCACCATTGAAGGGTTGAATTGTCCGCGCGCGGCGCGCAAAACGCTTTGCCATTCTGACTTCAGTTCGGGACCGCTTCCCATGAGCATCACGCTGCGCGCCGCACGTCCGGAGGATGCCGACGCCCTGACGACTCTTTTTCTGGCCGCCCGGCGGCATTCCATGCCTTACCTGGCGGAGCGGCACAGCGACGCCGAGACGCGCTGGTGGATGGAGAATGTGGTGCTCGCCACGCGCAAGGTGACGGTCGCCGACGAGGCCGACGAGCTGCTCGGATTCTCAGCCACCCACGGCGAGCACCTTGACCATCTCTATGTCGCGCCCACCGCGCTCGGCCGCGGCGTCGGCAGCCTGCTCCTCCAAAAATGCAAGGCCGAATGCGGTAGCGGCCTCTCGCTCTATGTCTTCCAGAAGAATGGCCGGGCGCGCGATTTCTACGAGCGGCACGGCCTTGCCTGCGCGGCTTTCGGCGACGGCTCCGACAATGAGGAGAACGAGCCGGACGCGATCTACGTGCTCCGGGAGGCGCTCGGGCAATGAGCCGTAAATGGCGCAACGTCGCGCTTCTCACCTTGTGTGAAGTGCTCGCCATGACGCTCTGGTTCTCCGGTTCGGCCATCATTCCGGGACTACGCGCCGAGATGGCCCTCAGCGACGACCAGGCCGCCGCCATGGCAAGCGCCGTCTCCGTCGGATTTGTCGCGGGGACCTTGCTGAGCGCGCTTCTGACGCTCGTCGACCGGGTCCGCCCCCAGTATCTGTTCATGATTTCGGCCCTGACGGCCGCCGCCGCCAATTTCGCAACTTTCGCCGTCGACCCGGCCGGGCCGTGGATGCCGGTGCTGCGCTTCGTCGTCGGGGCCTGCATGGCCGGAGTCTACCCCGTCGGCATGGTGATGGTGTCCTCCTGGACCGAGAAGGACCGCGGACTGCTGGTCGGCCTGCTGGTCGCGGCCCTCACCCTGGGCTCGGCATCACCGCATCTGATTGACGTCTTCGGCGGCCTCGACTGGCGCTTCACCATCGCGGCGAGCTCCGCATGCGCCACCGGCGCCGGCCTTCTCGTCCTGCTGTTCGAGCCCGGCCGGCCTTTCGCACGCGCGGCCCGGTTCAAGCCGGCGCAGATGCTCGAGGCCTGGACCGATCCGGCGCTGCGCTACGCCAATTTCGGCTATTTCGGGCATATGATCGAACTCTACGCGGTCTGGGCCTGGATCGCCCTCTTTCTTGCCTCCAGCCTCGCCCTGTCACCAGGCGGCAACGAAGCGCCGCAACTCGCCAAGGTGCTCGCCTTCACGATGATCGGATCCGGCGCCGTGGGCAGCATCGCAGGCGGACTGCTCGCCGACCGTGTCGGGCGCACGCGCCTGACCATGGCCTGCATGTCGGTGAGCGGACTCTGCTGCCTCCTCGCCGGATTCGTTTTCGGCATGCCGATTTGGGTACTGCTGCTGCTCTGCGTGATCTGGGGCATCTCGATCGTGGCCGATTCCGCACAATTCTCAGCCAGCGTCATCGAACTGTCCCCGCCGGACTATATCGGCACCATGGTGACGACCCAGACCTGCATCGGTTTCCTGCTGACCGTCGGCACCATTCACGCAGTGCCATATCTGGTCGGAGCTTTCGGATGGAGCGGTGCCTTCGTTCCGCTCGCCGCGGGACCGTTCCTCGGCGTTCTTGCCATGGCGAAGCTCCGTTCCCTGCCGCAGTCGGCGAAACTCGCCCACGGACGGCGTTGATCGGGTCGCGCGTCCGGCCCAGGACTCTGGCGGGAAGGGCGAGAAACGCGGTAGCACTAGGGCTCTCGACTATTTTTGAACAGCAAACGGCATGTCAGCTCCTCCGCTCGCAATTCTCTCCAATATGACGTCCTGCGCCGCGATCGCAGCCATGGTATCGGCGAAGGGGCTGTCCAATCAGATCACTGCCGTGACGAGTAGGGAAGCTCTCGACCGGCTCTTCGCGGAACACTCCGCCGATGCCCCGTTTTCCGGACGTCTGATCGGCTTCGTGACCGATATGATCGTTCCTGCACGGTATCTCGCGGCCACGCGATTCACGCCGGTGAACTTCCACCCGGGCCCGCCGGAATATCCGGGCCTCCGCGCGATCGAGTTCGCGTTTCGCGACCGGGCCGTCTCCTACGGAGTCACTGCACACGCCATGACCCTGCCCGTCGACTCAGGTCCCATCATCGGCGTGAACCGTTTCGCGTCGAGCGGGAACGGCAGCGAAGATGCGCTTCGGTACGAGACCTGGCGCGCCGCCTACGCACTGCTGTTACACCTGCTTCCGACTCTGGCCGCGGAGGCACCGCTGAAGCGGATCGACGCAGAATGGTCCGGCAAAATGTGCAGCGACGCCGCCTGGCGCGCCCTGCAAGCGGAAGACGTCCACACAGAATCGTGAGGTCCTTTCCCGTCATTCGGGAACGGGTCTCTTTCCCCGCCACCCGCCCCCCATTAACCTTGCCGAACTGCGGCCGTCTCCCATCTGCCTTAGGATCGGGGCGTGAGCCCGCACCGGAACGCAACAGAACGGAAATCACCTCATGAACGACGTCGCGCCATACACGCCGCCGAAGGTCTGGACCTGGGACAAGGAAAACGGCGGGAAATTCGCCAGCACCAACCGCCCGATCGCCGGGGCGACCCACGAGAAGGAACTGCCTGTCGGCAACCATCCGCTGCAGCTCTATTCGCTCGCCACGCCGAACGGCGTGAAGGTGACCATCATGCTCGAGGAACTGCTCGCGAGGGGTCATGCGGGCGCCGAATACGATGCCTATACGATCCGCATCGGCAACGGCGACCAGTTCGGCAGCGGCTTCGTCGAGGTCAACCCGAACTCCAAGATCCCCGCTCTGCTCGACCGCACCGATCCGAAGAAGCCGATCCGCGTGTTCGAGTCCGGCTCGATCCTGTTTTATCTGGCCGAGAAATTCGGGGAGTTCCTGCCGACCGATCCGGCCAAGCGCGCCGAGACCATGAACTGGCTGTTCTGGCAGATGGGCAGCGCGCCCTATCTCGGCGGCGGCTTCGGTCATTTCTACGCCTATGCGCCGGAGAAATGGGAATATCCGATCAACCGCTTCGCGATGGAAACCAAGCGCCAGATGGACGTGCTCGACCGTCGGCTGGCCGAAACGCGGTACATCGCGGGCGACGAGTACACGATCGCCGACATCGCGATCTGGCCGTGGTACGGCACCCTCGCCCTCGGCAAGATCTACAACGACGCCGGAACCTTCCTTGAGGTCGAGTCCTACAAGAACGTCCAGCGCTGGACGAAGGAGATCGCGGAGCGCCGGGCCGTCAAGCGCGGACGGGTAGTGAACCGGGTCAACGGCGAGCCGCACGAACTGCTCGAAGAGCGTCATTCCGCGGCCGATATCGACAAGCTCGGTCTCTAGATCCCCTAGGACCGGACCGCACTGATGTGCGGTCCGGCTCTCTCAGGCATCGCGGAGAATCCGTGCCTGTCGCCGGCGGACATAGACCACCGCCAACCCGCCAAAGATGATCAGCCCGCCGCCGACGCCCTCGCTTGCGGACAGGGCCGGCCAGGCACCGTATCCGCTCCAGGCGATCGCGGCCTCCAGCAAGGCCCCCACGATCGGAAGCGCCAGAACCGCCGCCATATAATTCTGCGTTCCGGCGACCGCTGCGGCACGAAAGCCGAGATAAGTGCAGAACCCGCGCAGCGTGATGCCGAGGCCAAGACCGGCGATCCAGAGTTCAGGCCGCAACAGGTCAACCGGATCGAGTCCCCCGGCCGGTCCTGCCCAATCGACGGAGGCCTGCAGGAAACGCCATGCGGCGAAGCCCGCCGCAGTGATCACCAACACGGTACCGGTCAACCGGATTCGCGTTCCGGGGCCCAGTGCTTGCATATGAGGATGCCGCTCCGCCAGGAGATTGGCTCCCAGAACACAGCAGGACGAAACCAGAAGCAGGCCGACCGCCGGGTTGAGGAACCCGTCCGTGAATCCGGATGCAACGATCGCCGCTCCCGCGATCAGCGGCAGATGGCCCACAAGTTCGGCGGCCGCAGGGCGCCGGTCGAACAGAATCCAGACCGCCAATGTCGATGCCGGGACACCAATGGCGCCGAAAAAACTGGCCTGCATCACATCGACATGCAGCAGCGAGGCCATGTAAAGCGCCGCCGTCCCGACCCTGAAGACGCCGATCAACCAGGTGTCTGCGCGAAGCAGCACGCTGGATCCGGTCTCTCCCCTTCGGGCAATCAGGAGCAGGAAGACCCCGCCGGAAAGCAGCTGCAGGAATGTGAACATCCAGGGGTCCAGGCCATATCCGAGAACCACGGCCCGGCTCAGCGCCAGAAGCAGCGCCCATGAGCCGACAGCTCCGATCAGGACGGTCGATTTCGGTCCAAGCATGTCCGGTGCCCATTTCCGATTGCTGACGACCCGGTCAGCTTAAAGACCCGTTTTTGAATAGATATCTAATTTTGTTCCATGTGATATACATTTTTGTATCATATAAACATGACCATGAACTGGGACGATCTCCGCGTCTTTCTTGCCATCGCGCGAGAGGGAACATTGCGCCGGGCAGCGGCTTCTCTGGCAATCAGCCAGCCGACGGCAGGGCGTCGGCTGAATGCGTTGGAAACGAGCCTCGGCGTACCGCTCTTCAGCCGCGGACACGGAGGACTGAACCTGACGGCGGCAGGAACCGCGCTGCTCCCGACCGCGGAAGCGATGGAAAAGACGGCGGCCGAACTCACCCGGCAAAGCGGGCACCTCGCCGAACCGGCGGGTGGCATGGTCAGGATCAGCGCGATGGAATGGCCCGCCGCTTTCCTCGCCAGCGAAGTCACCTCCGCAAGAGAACACGAACTGGCGATTGAAATCGTTTCCTCCGAACGGACCGAGAGTTTCGCACGCCGGGAAGCCGATCTCGCAATCCGACACGGTCTTCCGGCAGCAGGAAATTTCGTCACCCGAAAGGTCGGGACCATGCGCTCCGCGATCTACGGATCCGTCAGCTATATCGAACAGCATCCGGAGGCGTTGGGAGAAAGCCGTTTCGTGTCGTGCGACTGGATCCTGTTTACGGAGGAACAGGCGCACTACAAGAGCATGCGGTGGCTCGAGGAACGGCTCCGCGGCAAGCGCCCGGTCGCCCGGGTCACGACGACCGATCTTGTACACACGTCGATCGCCGCCGGTGCAGGTCTCGGCTTGCTGCCCTGCTTCATTGGCGACAGAGACCCGCGGCTTCGGCGCGCGACCGGACCGATCGACATGCTCACAGCAGATTACTGGATAATCGTTCCGCCAGAGATAGCGGGCCTCCCCTATCTGCGACGCGCGATCGACTGGATCGCGGCGCGCTTCAAAGCCGAGGCAGTCTCGCTTCGGGGCCCCGACTGAGTCGAGGCGGGACCGCTATTTGCCGCGGGCCGCCCCCCGCAGAATGTCGAGCACAACGCCTGTCGCCTTTTCGATCAGGACAACGTCCGTTCCGGCGATGACGCGTTCGGTACCCTCGGCCGGAGCACCGAGTCTGGCGCTGAGGCTTGCCGGAAGATCCCGCTTGGCAAGACCCGGAGGGAGTGTACCGCCGCGCTCGACCTGCTTCTGCAGACCTGGCGGCAAGGTTTCCTTCTTGGCCAGTCCGGGCGGCAGTCCCTTCTTCCCCGGCTTGTCCTTTTTCTTGTCCGCTTCCGTCGTCTCCTTGTCGGCGTTCTCTGCCCCGAGCAGCACACCGAGCGCCTCGGTGATGACTCGCGCTTCCTCGGAACTGAAAACCTTTCCTGATTTCCCGGCATCGGCCATCGCGGGGGACAGAAGAAGGCCAATCACGGCCAAGGCTGCTAGCGGAGTTTTCATCGAGCCACCCTCGGGTCTTGTTTCGGACGAACCGTCGCTTACCGTGTCAAAATAGAGTTGGTGAGCTCTCACGCAATGACCTATGAGTTATATCACTTCACGCTACCGAGAACCTATGGTTCCTACGGTATGATAGAACTTGCAAATCCGGGATCGCTCCCGAGACAGTGCGGAAAGGACTCCCTTCATGCAGATCAGCGCAAAACTCCTGATGGCGGGTTTTCTGATTGCCGGACTCGCGGCCTGCTCGCCCGAAGTCGGCTCCGAGAAATGGTGCGCCAACATGAAGGAGAAGCCGAAAGGCGACTGGACCGCGAACGAGGCCACGGATTTCGCCAAGCATTGCCTCATGTGATCGCAAGCCAGCTATGCGGCGAGCCGCCTCATGGAGCGGCGTAACAGCCCCGTTCGATCTCCTCGATCAGACCGGGAGCCACTGGTGCCCAGGCGAGCTCGGTGCGGGCACGGCGGGCGCGCACCCGGCTGTTGGATGCCATAGTGTCGTTAGCCGGCCCCTCGCCCCAGTATCCCGCGGCCTCCTCGAGACTCATGCTCTCCGTCCCGCCGCCAAATCCGAGCATACGGCTGATCGCCGCTGCCGCGTCGCGCATCGAGTTCTCCCCGTTCTCGGCGTAATAGAATGCGCCGGCCGGGGCTTTCTCAAGCACAAGGCGATAGAGCTCCACCAGATCGCCGATATGGACATTCGACCAGATGTTTTCCCCGGGTCCGATATGGCGGGCGCCGCGGGTTCTGCGCGCGACATCGATCAGCCAGGGAATCTGCATGCTGTCCGGATTGACGCCGAGGCCCCGGCCGTAAATCAGGCTGGGCGCGATGATCAGCGCACGGATATCTCGGTCTACGGCGCCGAGAATGTCGCGGTTCAAGGCGACCCGAGCCGCGCGTGCCGGTGACGGATCGATCGGCGTCTCCTCGTCGAAGACCGCATCAGATGCATGCCCCTCGTCCCGGCGGCCGACAATGCTGGATCCGCTGGTGTGCAGAAACGTCTTCCCGCTCCCCGCCAAGGCATCGAGCATCGCTTCGACAGCCGCCCGGTGATCGGCGCTCGCCGCATTGATCACGGCATCCGCCCGCGCAGCTTCCCCGGCCAGCACTGATCCATCGTCCAGCGAGCCGAGCACCGGCACGATGCCGAGCCGCGCCACCGCATCGGCACGCTCCTCGCTGCGTACAAGGCCGCGCACGTCATGTCCGACAGCATTCAGATGGACAGCGACGGAGCCGCCGATGAACCCGCTGGCACCTGTCAGAAAAATCTTCATGACGCATGTCCCCCAACGTCAAAACTGTCGAATGTCCCGGCCATCCGGTCCGGGTCGGCCTCGACTCCCGTGAAAAGCGCGAACGCCTTCACCGCCTGCATCACCGCCATGCCGCGCCCGGACATGGTCGCGCAGCCGACCTCCCGGGCTGCTTTCAGCAATTCTGTCTCGAGAGGAAAGTAAACGATGTCCGCAACCCAGGGCCTGTGTTCGAGCAGGCCGCGCGCAATCGGCATGCCCGGATGACGCACCATGCCGACCGGGGTTGCGTTGACGATACCGTCAGGTCTCACGCCGGCAAGATCGGTCTCCGCAATGGTTTCCGCTTTCGCGTCCGGGAACTGCGTCTCTATGTCGGCTGCGAGGCGTTCGGCAGCGGCCGCATTGCTGTCCCGGATCAAAAGGTGGCAGACACCGGCCTCAGCCAGAGCGAGCCCGACGGCGCGGCCCGCGCCACCCGCCCCGAGCAACAGCACACGAGACTTCGGCTTTTCGCCCAACTCGCTCCGGAAGGCGTGGAGAAAGCCGAGATAGTCGGTGTTGTGAGCCGTCCTGCCGCGCGCCGTGAACAGAACGGTGTTGCTGGCACCGACTCTTTCAGTCTCCGGCGCCCGTTCTGTGACATGGGAGAGAACCTGCTGCTTGAACGGATGGGTGACATTCACGCCTGCGAATCCCTTGGCCTCCGCATCGGCGAGCAACGCGCGCAGGTCCGGCCGCTCCATCCCGGCCGTATCGATCAGACGATAGCTGTAGTCGAGCCCCTGGGCCTTCCCCTCGGCTTCGTGCATCGCAGGCGTCCGGGACGCCCCGATACCTTCACCGATCAGCCCGACCCGTATTCTCCCGGATTGTCGCGACATGTCCCCCCCCCCTTTTTCCCGCCTTATTATGTACGACGAGTGTCCGTTACCTCAGTTCCCCCAGCCTAGCAGGGAGAAGCGGAACTTTGGAAAGGACTGAAGCGGGCTTTCCACGCGCGAGACGTCGAGCCGGATCGCAGCCCCCCCCGAATGTCGCACCTGGTATCCGGAACTTGCCGAAGCCACCTTCGAGGCCGATCGAAGCGCATAGAAAAACGGCCCGCCGATTGCTCGGCGGGCCGCTTCGAAAAAGATGTTCTGACGGATCAGCGCTTGGAGAACTGGAAGCTCCGGCGGGCTTTCGCCTTACCGTACTTCTTACGTTCGACCACACGCGGGTCACGGGTCAGGAAGCCGCCCTTCTTCAGGACCGGACGCAGGCCCGGCTCGAAATAGGTCAGCGCCTTGGAGATACCGTGACGCACCGCACCGGCCTGGCCGGAAAGGCCACCGCCGGTGACCGTCGCGTAAACGTCGAACTGATCCTTGCGGTCGGTGACGCCGAACGGCTGGTTGATCATCATGCGCAGCACCGGACGGGCGAAATAGACGCTGTCCTCGCGGCCGTTCACGACGATCTTCCCGTTGCCCGGCTTGATCCAGACGCGGGCGATCGCGTTCTTGCGCTTGCCGGTCGCATAGGCGCGGCCGTACTTGTCCAGCTTCGGCTCGGCCGGCGCGGCGGCCTCGTCCTGCTTAAGGGCCTCGAGCGCTTCCATGCCTGCGCCTTCGTTGGTCGCTTCGGTCTCAACGGACATGGCTTACCTCTTGTTCTTCGGGTTCATCGCGGCGACGTCGAGCACTTCGGGCTGCTGCGCCTCGTGCGGATGCTCGGTGCCGGCATAGATGCGCAGGTTGCTCATCTGCTTGCGGGCAAGCGGACCGCGACTGATCATGCGCTGCACCGCCTTTTCGATGACCCGCTCCGGATGGGAGCCGCCAAGGATCTGGCCCATGGTGCGCGACTTGATGCCACCCGGGTAACCGGTGTGCCAGTAGAAGTTCTTGTCGGCCAGCTTGTTGCCGGTGAGCTTCACCTTGTCAGCATTGATGACGACGATATTGTCGCCGCAATCCATGTGCGGGGTGAAGGTCGGCTTGTGCTTGCCGCGCAGGTAGTTGGCGAGAACGGATGCGAGTCGGCCGAGCACGACGCCCTCGGCGTCGACGATCCACCACTTCTTCTCGATCTCGCTCGGTTTTGCCGAGTAAGTACGCATCTCTTTAACCATCCAGTGATGCTGCGAAATCCAATGGCCGCACGGGAACAGGCCCCGAGCGACGGGTTGGCGTAAAATAGACATCAAAGAACTTTAGTCAAGCGATAAAAATCTAAGAAATTCAACATCCTAAATAAAATGGTATTATAATACCCCACCCCATGGAGGCTCTACGGATTCGCCCGCCCGCACTTTCGTGCATCAAAACACACAAAAACTTTCTGCGAATGGCATTGATTATTGAGCGCTCTCTGCACTTATTCCGCACGGCAACCGCTTACCGCAATTTGATATTCCTTCACTCTTAACTTACTATCAATAAATCTACAGTAATTGTTTGAAAGCCTCGACCATGAGAAGTATTTTTTGATTGAGATCAAGATGTATTGCTGTGCAATAGCCATATAGTAGTGTGTCGCAATGTTTAAATCTCTTTTGGTTGCAGACGATCATAACGTGGTCCGTGAGACCTTTGTCGATTTTCTCCGCGCGGCCCATCCCGGCCTGACTCTTTTTCAATGCGCGAACTTCCAGGCGGCCTGGCGCGCCAGAGAGATCATCGGCGAACCGGATGCAATCTTGATGGACTGGCACATGCCCGGCTCCACCGGATTGACCGGCACCAGGCGTACAGTCGAGATTTTTCCGAACTCGAAGGTCGTTATCTTCTCCGGGGATCTGTCCAACTCTGACCTTGAGGCCGCGCGGTCTCTCGGGGTCGCTGGCTACATTCCGAAGAGCTACAGCGCTCGGGCCGTCGTCGACGGTTTGGCGCTCCTGCATCAAACGGGAAGTTACTTTCCATCCTGCGTTTCCTGGGCGAATGCCTCAAAAGCTGCCCCTGCGGCCCGCCGTCACCGTTGCGGAACGCGGGACATCCAGACACCGATCTCCCCGCGGCAGGTCGAGGTCCTTGGACTTGCTGCGGCAGGCTTTCTCAATAAGGAAATTGCCAACAGGCTGAGCATCTCGGAACCGACGGTCAAAGAGCATATGTCGAACATCCTCAGGTCCCTCCGCGCGAAGAACCGGACAGAAGCCGCGAGGATCGCCCGGGAACTGTCCCTAATATGAAGAAACCTTCGCCTCCAAGAACGAAGCGGCGGGAACGTCGCAAGACCGCGCCACCCGATCTTGGCGCATTCATCAGCCATTTGCCGGTACCGGCCTTCATCTGCCAGGCCGACGGCACAATCCTGGCGGCAAACGCTCCCTCGTCTCTGCTTGCCGGAATCCCTCAGCAAGAACTGAACGGATACAGCCTCCTAGAGCTTCTCCCCTATCGGGCGGCGGATGCCGAGGGCCGCACCGCTTTGTCAGAAGCGATAGCGCAGGGATCAGCAGAAACCGGGCCATGCACCCTGGAATTGAATCTCGATAGCGCCAAAGGACATCCCGGCAAATATGTTCACACCGTCTGCTGTCGTGATGACGGCGTGTATGCGCCCTGCGCTCTTGTGATCGTCTTCGATGTCACGGAAAAGAAGGCAACGGATCGCGATCTGGCGGACAAAAGCCTGGAACTCGAGGCCATCTTCGAGCACGCACCGGTAATGATTGGCCTGAAATCGCTGGACGGCCGCTGGAGCAAAGTGAACCGGTATTTTGCGCGCATGCTCTCGCGCCACCCGGACGACTTAACGGGAATGCGGTCGGAGGATATCTGGTCGGCGGAAACTTCAAACCGCGTCCGCAAGCATGACGATCTGATCCTCAATTCCACAGCCTCCGAAAAGGCTGTGACCGCCACGACGTCCCTTGCCGGCGACCGCTCGATATTCGGGACAAAATTCCCGGTACGAAACAGTAACGGAGATCTCGCTCAAATCGGCTTCGTCGGTGTCGACATCACGGATCTCACAAAGATCCGAGAAGAAAAAGAGCTGGTATCGTCCTGGCTCCGGGAAGCGCAACGGATCGGAAACCTCGCCTATTGGACCTGGCGACCGCAGCCGAGAGAACTGTTCTGGTCTGACGAAATGTTCCGGCTGCTGAGCTGGCAATCAAAGGAACCGCCACACAGGTTCTCGGAATACATCGACCGCATTCATCCCGATGACCGTGAAGCTTTCCACGAAAGAAGCATGCGTGTTAACCGCGGGTTCCGCACCACGATCGAATACCGATTCACGGCCGGCGACGGCCGACAGATATGGCTCTACGACGAGGCTCTGCCTGCCGCCTCTCCCGACGGCATAAAGTTCGGATTCCTGCACGACATCACGCAGCGAAAAGAGGCCGAAATCCGTTTGAGGGATTCGGAGCGGCGCCTTTCGCTTGCCCAGCGGATCGCCGGGATCGGCATCTGGAAGATCGATCAGCGGGACAAGACGATCAACTGGTCGGACGCAGTCTATGAGATCTTTGGCCTTTCCAAGGAAACCTTCGAGCCGACCATCGCAAACTGGTTCAACATCATTCACCCGGACGACCACCAAACCTGCCGGAATGTCATCGAGGCGGCTCCAGCCGAGAGCCGGACCTATCAGATCGAGTACCGCGCCTACCATGCGGACGGAACATTGCTGACCATCCTGGAGCATGGGGAGCACGAGTACGACAGCGATGGCAGGCGCGCCTGGTCCCACGGCACCGTGCAGGACATCACCGAGCTGAAGAATCTGCGAGACAAGGCCATCGAGGCACAGAAGCTCGAGGCGACGGCCGCCCTCGCCGGCGGCCTGACGCACGATTTCAACAATATACTCGGTGCGATTGCCGGCAATCTTGATGTGATGGAGATCCGCGGCGCCGCGCGGCTCGGGTTCGAGCCGCCGATCGACCGCATCCGGCAGGCGGTCCGCTCCGGCCAGGCCCTGACGCAAAGGCTTCGCAACTTCGCCCGGAACGAGCCGCTGGCCCCGAAACCGGTGTCCATAAATCGGGCGGTCGAGAATATCGCGCATCTCGCCGCCTCCTCGGTCAACGACCGCGCCACCATTGAGGTGGATACCGCCCCGGAATCGCTCATCTGCGACGTGGATGTCAGCGGCCTCGAGACGGCACTCCTCAACCAGATTCTTAATTCCGGCGAGGCTCTGGAGCACGGCGGCGCGATCAGGATCTCCGCATCGAGGGCCGAGAAGGACTCCGTTCCGAGCAATCTGCCCGACGGCTCCTATGTCGTGATTTCCATCGCCGACGACGGACCGGGTATGTCCCGGGAAGTCGCGGAGCACGCGTTCGACGCATTCTTCACGACAAAGCGCGGCAGTGGCGGCACGGGGCTCGGTCTTTACATGATCAGGAATTTCGTCAGAAGCCATGGTGGAGAAGCGGTCCTGCACACCGCACCGGGAGAAGGAACGCGCCTCTACCTCTTTCTCCCGGAATGTCCTGCCGAACGGATCGCGGCGGGAGCGCCGGCCCGAAATGCCGGTATTTCCTCAGCCAGCGGCAGAATCCTCGTTGTCGAGGACCAGCCTGGAATCCGTGCCTTTATGGAGGACTGCCTGACGGACCACGGATACGAGGTCCACACGGCCGCGACGGGTGACGAGGCTTTGAAACTGCTCGTCAAGATGGGGGCAGAGCTCGATGCCATGATCTGTGACGTCAATCTCGGCACAGCGATCGACGGGTTCTCCCTGGCACGGCAATCCCGGGCGCTCCGGCAAACCTTCCCGATCGTGTTCGTTTCCGGCTTTGCCGGGAGCATGCGGGCATTGGATGCCGCCGAGGATTTCGGGGCGACCCTGATCAGAAAGCCGTTTGGCGCGAACGACCTGATCGCCGAAGTCAAAAACGCCCTGAACGCCTGAGATCATCCGTCCGTTCGGAATCAGGCTTTGATCGTTTTCTCCATGAAAGCGTCGCAGGAGGTCTTCAGCGAGGCACCTTCGGAAGCAAGCTGCTTCGAGGCAAGAAGTACTTCCTGCGCCAACTCCCCGACGCGGGACGAGGCCGACTGGACTTCGACGATATTCGTCGCGACCTCCTGGGTTGCTGCGCTCTGCTCCTCGACGCCCGCCGCGACCCCCGTCGCGATCTCATCGAGCTGTTCGATGGTACGGGTGACCGCTCCATTGGCCTCGACAGCGTCGCTGACCGCGGTCTGGATCTGCGAGATCTGGTCCGCGATCTCCTCGGTCGCCTTTGCCGTCTGGGTGGCGAGGCTTTTCACCTCGTTCGCCACCACGGCAAACCCCTTACCGGCGTCCCCCGCGCGGGCGGCCTCGATCGTGGCGTTCAGAGCCAGAAGATTGGTTTGAGCCGCAATGTTCTGAATCAGCGAAACGACCTCGCCGATCCGTTGCGCGGCCTCGGAGAGCGAGTTGATCATCCCCGTCGAGCGCCGGGATTCGCGGACAGAATTGTTGACGATCTCCGTGGCCTCCGCCATCCGGCGGCTGATTTCGACGATCGAACTGCTGAGTTCCTCGGTCGCCGAAGCAACGGTGGTTGCGGTGCTGTTGGCAACGCCCGCCGATTCCGCCATGGCTGCAGAGTTCGACTGGAGCTGCGCCGATGCGCTGGATACCTGGGAGACAACACTCTTCACGGTGTCGGCCATCTTCACATTCTCGGTCACGACCGACCAGGTCAGCATCGCCGCCATGTAGCTCCCGTCCGGTGCGTTCAGTGCGCTAATCTCCAGATTGAGCTTCTGGTCGCCGAGAGAGATGATCGACTGCCACGGCAGGTTGCTTGGATCGCTCAGGATCCGCCGCTGATGCTCCGGCTTCTTGTGGAAGACGTCGATGCTTGCGCCTTCCATCTCCTCGACCTTGATAGGCAACAGATGCTCGATCTGTCTGAGCGTGCGGCGGCTCGTGTCGTTGAGATAGACAATCTCGAACGTATCCTTGTCCGCCAACATGACATTGATCGGCAGGTTGTTGAGCATCTGCATCTGGCGGGAAATCGCGGTCTCGTTGCGGACTTTCTCCGTTACGATCTCCCAGGTCAGCATCGGGCCGACATACGTCCCGGAAGCATCGCGCATTGCGGTAACCTGGAGGTCCAGTATCTCCCCATCCGCCTCGATCCTGGCACGATGCGGGAGGTTGTCCGGATTTCGGAGCATCTTGCGCTGGTGCTCCGGGTTCTTGTGAAAAATATCGATCGACTGGCCGACGATTTCTCCCGGGGGGACTGGAAGAACGGCCTTGATCTTCTCAAGCGCCTCCATCGAGGCCTTGTTGGCGTAGACGATCGTGAAATCAGGCAGGCTGCAGGTCATTATCGCGACGGGAAGCTCGTCCAACAACGCGTAGTCGGACCGGCTCTTGCTGACATCCCTCACAAACATGAACATCCGTTGTCCCCTTCGTTCCAAATGGCCCTTCGAATTCACGAAATTCGCTTTTTGCGAATAGGGTTTAGAATCAGGGCAATTTCCTTGGAACGACAACCCGACCTAAGAAGGGTGGGGTAAGTCTCTGTTTTTTAGATTTTTTACCGTTCTTCGTTGATTTTTAGCAAAAAACCCACACTCGCCACATGGTCGAATCATCTTATTTTCTTCATGGCAATATGATTGCGGCTAGCAGCTGGATGTCAGATACGCAGAGACGGGATCCTGAGAGCAACGCTAGCCGGCTCCCTCCGGAGCTGCCGGTTGGCTTGTCCGAGATTTCGCCGAGCCGCCCTCCCAAGTGGCCACTTGCAGTCGCAGAACGCCGCCAGACGGCGCCCCGAAGAGAACCGGCACTCGCCGCAAAATAACCGCAACCCGATCCAAGAAAGCTGCCCCGCGCTGCATTTCGTTTTATGGCTGCAGCGATCTTGAGGAGCGGCATCGGAGATTTCGCAGCACCAGTCCGGCCAAAAACCTCCCCGCGTCCGTTCAACCTGACTTATTCGCCGGGCAACAACGGAACCAAGCGAACGCTGGCGGTCATGCTTTCGCCCGGAGCAAGCGATCGGATACCGGTTCCGCCAACACCTCGGGCCGCCAGATTGACGGCATCAATGGAGTGGGAGACCGGTTCGGCGCAGAAAAAAGGCCTGTCCGGCGGTGAGAACAGGATCATGTGCCCCAACTCGCCGCTCGCCGAGATCTCCAGCGCCGCATCCTCCCGCCGCCAAACGATACGGAAGCTTCCATCCCAGCCCGAGAACCCCGTATCCAGGCCGCGCGGGAGCGAAACGTCCTTCTCGAAGCGGAGTTCTGCCGGCAATGACGCGGCCCCCGTCGGCAGAACACCCTCGACGGCAGGCCAGTACTGTTCGAACCGTGCCCGGACCTCGGGCCCGCCCCGCCATGGAAAATAAGGGTGATGCCCAAGACCGGCCGGCATCGAGCGCCCACTCTCATTGGTAAGCTCGAGCACAAGCGTCAGCGCTCCCGACGCGAGCGATATCTCCTGTACGGCGCGGTAGGCGAAAGGCCAGTCGCCGTCGCCGTAGCGATAGCAGAGGCGCACTGATTCTCCGGTCGTCCGCTCGACCGTCCAGGGAAGCGACCGTCCGTGCCCGTGGATCGCGTTCGTTGCCCCCTTCTCGGTCGCTTCGATGCGGATGGTCTCTCCCTCCCACTCGAAGCACGCATCGCGGATCCGATTGGAAAAGGGTACCAGCGGGAAACTGCCCCAGGCCCCGGAACGGCCATCGGCAATGTCGCAGGCAGGCGCCGGAACCATCCAGTCAAACCGCCTGCCCTGACGGGTACTGTAGAAAGCGGTGACCCGTCCGCCGTTCTCCGGCCAGACTTCTGTGTGGAGATCCCCGTCCGACAGGCGGACAATGCCGCCCGCCGTCACCGCTGATCTTCCGGCGGAATGGAGTAGGTCGCAGTCACGTGACAGACCGGATCATCCTCCTCTCCCTGACTGAACAGGGTTACCTCGCCATAGGCGAGCCGCTTTCCGCATTTCAGCAGCCGGCCTTCCGCGATGAGATCCGCCGGTTTCGGGCGGCGAAGGAAATTGGCGTTGAGGCTCGTGGTCACGGCCAGCTTCACGATGCCGATGCGCGAGAGCACGCAGGCATAGACCACCACGTCCGCGAGCCCCATCATCACCGGCCCGCTGACCGTTCCGCCCGGGCGCAGGAAATCTTCCCGGTAGGGCAGCACGGCGCGCGCCGTGCCGTCGCCGATTTCCTCGAAGACAACCCCGTACTGGCCGACGGCCGGCACTTCCTCGCGGGCAATCCGCTCCATTTCAGCATTGGATATCTTCGTCATTCGCCCCCTCCCCAGGACGCGCGGAACGGTTATTCTGATTCAACCGTGAAGAAACGCGCGGCGACGTAACAAGGGCAGGAAATTAGGACAGAGGCGAATGAGCAGTCATCTTTTTTCCCCGATCACCCTCCGCGGGCTGAAACTCGAGGACCGGATTGCGGTCTCGGCCATGTGCCAGTACATCGCGGAGAACGGGACGGCGAACGACTGGCACCTGATGCATTACGGCTCGCTGTCCATGGGGGCAGGCGGGCTGCTCATCACCGAAGCGACCCATGTCTCGCCTGAAGGCCGGATCTCGCCGAACTGTCTCGGCCTCTATTCCGACGAGAATGAGGTAGCGATCAAGCGCTTCGTCGATTTCTGCAAGAAGCACGGCACCGCCAAGCTCGGCATCCAGATCGCCCATGCCGGACGCAAGGGCTCGACCCAGCCTCCAGGAAAAGGCGGCAAGCCGGTGGCCATTGCCGAAGGCGGATGGGAGACGGTCGGTCCGTCCGGGCTCGGCTATGCCGACTGGCCGGCGCCGCGCGCGCTGGACGATGAAGGTCTCGCGAAGGTCAAGGCAGATTTCGTCGCGACCACGAAGCGCGCGGACCGGATCGGCTTCGACCTCGCCGAACTGCATGGCGGCCACGGCTACCTGCTGCACCAGTTCGTCTCACCGCTCAGCAACCAGCGAACGGACGGTTACGGCGGCAGCCTCGAAAACCGCCTGCGCTTCCCGCTCGAGGTCTTCGAGGCCTGCCGGGCCGTCTGGCCGGAGGAAAAGCCCTTCGCCGTCCGCTTCTCCGCGACGGACTGGGTCGATGGCGGATTCACGCCGGAGGAAGCCGTGGTCTATGCAAAGGAACTCAAGGCACTCGGCTGCGATTTCGTCGACGTCACCACCGCGGGCCTCGATCCCCGGCAGAAGATCGATGTCAAGCCCGGCTACCAGGTTTTCCTTGCAGAAAAGATCAAGAAGGAAGCCGGTATCGCGACGATGGCGGTCGGCATGATCGTGACACCGCAGCAGGCCGAGAAAATCGTCGCCGACGGCGAGGCAGACATGGTGGCACTTGCCCGCGGCGTGATGGACGATCCGCGCTGGGCCTGGCACGCGGCGCAGGCGCTGGGCGAGACCATCGCCTATCCGGCGCAATATGCCCGCTGCGCCCCAGGCGTCTGGCCGGGCGCCGAATGGAAATAGGATTCAGCGACTTAAGCGCTGCTTCTTGCCGTTTCGGAAACTTTTGACGGATCGAGCAACCATTCGACCGCAATCTCTCGGTCCATGAATATCCGGAACGGGATTGGGGAAACTACGCCCGCCATTGCCACAAAGGCGCGGATCAACATCGCTTCGGCGTCCGATTTGACCACAATAGCGGTCCGGGCGTCCGCGCCACGGGCGCTCGCGAAACGCGCTCCGTTGGATGCCACCTTTCTGAACTGGTCCGCGGAAAAACTCGAAAGGTCCGCCTCAAGAAAGTTCCAGAGCGCCAGAGTCTTTGGAACCCTTTCGTAATAGTCCGAGACAGCATCGAACACGTCCTCGGGCTGCACAAACCCCATGCCCAGAAACTCGACGAAATCTTCGCGATCCGAAATTCTAACCGTCAAAGAACTGTCCGCTCGCTCGTCTCTCCCCAAGGGTGATGAAATCTCATCACATTGAGCGACATGGGACCTTCGGCGAGAGAATCAAGGCGAAGCACTATGCGTCGTCGGGAATCACCTCAGTCCCGGTCACCACGAAGCCAGGCAACCGCCGCGTCACGGTCGAGAAATACCTGGTGTTCTACGGACGAAACCGCACTCGCCGTGCTGCTGTAGGCTTTGAGCAGCAGGTGTTCGTCCGGCGTACTGACGACAATCGCATTGCGGGCGCCGTCGCCGCGCAACCGGCCGAGTTCGGCACCTTTGTCGGCAACCTTGGGGAAATGTTCGGCCCTGAAATAGGAAATCTGCGCTCCGAGAAGGTTCCACAGCGCCAGCTTTCTCGGCGTATTTCTGTGAAAATCGGCCGACACCGTCATGATCTCGATGGCCGAGAGTTCGCCGTCGCACACGAACTCCACGAGGTCGTCATACTCATGGATTTCGATCGGCACTCCGGGGCTCCCTGCTCACACTCTTGCGTCCGGCGGGATATTGCACCCCGGTGTATGACGCATACCAAAGTGTTCTTTACGGTGACAATCAATTGATGGCCAGCGCGCAGGCAGCGCATTGGAAACGCGCTAGAAACCGGGACCGTCACCGCTCCTTGCAACGACGGGCCGGACTTTCGGTAAGGACCTGCAGAAGGGAGGGCGGTTTGGCGCGCCCGACTGAATGCGCCTGATCAGACGGCTTCCTGAGACGGAATGTCCGGCGCGTCGATGCCGAGCATTCCCGGCAAATCGGCCATATCGTCGAACAGGGCATGCACGCCGACTTCGGCCAATCCCTCCGGACCGTGTGCCGCGCTGTAGCCGAAAACCCGCATCCCCGCCGCGATGCCGGCACGGGCACCGGTCGGGCTGTCCTCGACCACGACGCAGCGTTCCGGCGCGACGCCCATACGTTCTGCGCAATAGAGGTAGAGGTCCGGCTGCGGCTTCGGAATGCCGACCATGTCGGCGGAGAAAACGGCGCCGCGGAAGTGCCGCTTCAGATTGGTCACGCCGAGGGTGACATCCATCTTCTCGACCGGGCCGTTGCTGCCGACGCAGATCTTCTTGCCGGCGTCCGTTATCCGGGTCAGCGCCCGGTCGATGCCGGGAATAGCCCGGAGCTCCTTGCGATAGAGTGCGAACTGCTTGGCATAGATTTTCGGGACCCAGTCGTCGCCGAGTTCCCGGCCGATCATCGCCTCGACGTCTTTCTGGATGAAGGTCAGCTTCCCGCCGAGGAACCGTTTCAGCGCCTCCTCAGGCAGAATGGGGACACCGGCTTCGGTCATCGCTTCCGCCGTACAGCGGTTGGCGATGGCCTCGCTGTCCACGAGGACGCCGTCGCAGTCGAAGATAACGAGATCGCATTCCATGCTTCTCCTATAGCAGCGATGCCCCGGCGCCGTCATCAAATGTATCGAGACAATCTGCAGGTTCGACATCCGCAACGCGGAAAACATGTGCTGAAAAATTGAGCAACTTCTCTTTCTGCTTGCGAACTAGGCATTCAAACGTAGTCTTGTGCCGAGCCGATGCAGGGGGCACGGCCGCGAAACAAACAGATTTCAGGGGGGATCGACTTTCATGAAACATATCCGGAGGCTCTCCGCCTTCGGCCTGACCGCTGCCGTCGCCTTCGGGTCCGGCATCGGCGAGGCCAGAGCGGAAGACGCTTTGAGCAGCGGGGACACGGCCTGGATCCTCACCGCCACCGCACTCGTGCTTTTCATGACCCTGCCGGGGCTCGCACTGTTCTATGGCGGCCTGGTCCGCGCACGGAACGTCCTTTCGGTGCTGATGCACTGCTTCGCGATCGCCTGCATCGCGTCCGTCGCCTGGCTCGTGGCGGTCTACAGCCTCGCCTTCGACGATGGCGGCGCGACCCAGGCCTGGATCGGCGGGCTCGGCAAGACCTTCCTCGACGGCGTCGGCACCGACAGCCTTTCCGGGACGATCCCCGAGACCGTCTTCTTCATGTTCCAGATGACCTTCGCGATCATCACCCCGGCGCTGATCGTCGGCGCCTATCCCGAGCGCATCCGTTTCGGCGCCGTCTGCGCCTTCAGCCTCTTCTGGCTGGTGCTGGTCTATGCGCCGGCCTGCCACTGGGTCTGGGGCGGCGGGTGGCTTGCCGACATGGGTGTGATGGATTTCGCCGGCGGCATTGTCGTGCATGTGACCGCAGGCGTTTCCGCCCTTGTCCTCTCCGTCGTGCTCGGTCCGCGCCGCGGCTTCCCGCACGAGATCAGGCCGCCGCACAGCCCCGGCATGGTCGTGACCGGCGCGGCGATGCTCTGGGTCGGCTGGTTCGGCTTCAATGCGGGCTCTGCACTCGCCGCCGACGGCAATGCCGGCATGGCCATGACCGTGACCCACATCTCGGCCGCGGTGGCCTCGCTGGTCTGGGCGTTCCTCGAATATCTCCGCTTCGGTAAGCCGAGCGTCATCGGCATCGTCACCGGCATGGTCGCCGGGCTCGCCTCGATCACACCGGCATCCGGCTTCGTCGGACCGATGGGCGCCATCGTGATCGGCATCGTATCCGGCGTGGTCTGCCAGTACTTCACCACCTGGATCAAGTTCCGCTTCAAGATCGACGACTCGCTCGACGTCTTTGCCGTCCATGGCGTCGGCGGCATTATCGGCACGATGCTGGTCGCGGTATTCGCCGCTCCGGGCTTCGGAGGCCTCGGCCTCGCGGAGGGAGTGTCGATCGCCGGCCAGTTCCAGGTGCAGGTGATCGGCATCCTCGCCGTCGCGGCCTGGTCCGGTGTGATAACCTGGGTGCTTGCCCAGCTCATTGCCCGTACCATTGGCCTGCGCGTCAGCGAGGAAAGCGAGATCGAGGGTCTCGACATCATCGCGCACGGTGAACGTGGCTACGACCTAACCTGAGGAGAGCCTAGATGAAAATGATCATAGCGGTCGTCAAACCGCACCGCCTGGACGAAGTCCGCACGGCACTCGGAGAGATCGGCGTTCACGGAATGACCGCCGGAGAGGTCAAAGGCTATGGCCGCCAGGGCGGCCACAGCGAGATCTATCGTGGCGCTGAATACACGGTGAATTTCGTACCCAAGGTGAAGATCGAGGTGGTCACCAGCGACGATCTCGCCGACCGCGCGGTCGAAGCGATCTCCGCCGCGGCCAAGACCGGCAAGATCGGCGACGGCAAGATCTTTGTGCTCGACGTCGGCAAGGCGGTGCGCATCCGCACCGGCGAGGAAGGCGACGACGCACTCTGAGCTGCGGCACGACCGCGCAACGACAACAAAAGGCCGGGACATTCCCGGCCTTTTTTGCTTTGATTCGGGGACACTCAACATTGGAACCGGCGTCACTCCATTGCCGGCCCGTTCGACCGCATGACCAGCAGTTCCGTTCCCTCGCCCACCGAGAGCGGGCCGTCCTTCAGCGAGGCTTTCACCCCTAAGCTGGTGACAGTGCTCCGCGAGGGCTACGGCCTCGCCAACCTGCGCGCCGACGCCATGGCCGGGCTCACCGTCGCCATCGTCGCCCTGCCGCTCTCCATGGCCATTGCCATCGCCTCCGGCGCCACACCGGCGCAGGGGCTCTACACCGCAATCTTCGGCGGCTTCCTCGTCTCAGCCCTTGGCGGCAGCCGGTTCCAGATCGGCGGGCCCGCAGGTGCCTTCATCGTGCTGGTCGCGGCGACGGTGCAGGCGCACGGCATGGACGGACTGATCCTCGCCACCATGCTCTCCGGCCTGATGCTCGCCGCAATCGGGCTGCTGCAGCTCGGTACCTATATCAAGTTCATTCCCTATCCGGTCACGGTCGGCTTCACTGCCGGCATCGCCGTCATCATCTTCGCGAGCCAGATCAAGGAACTGCTCGGCCTCACCCTCTCCGCGCCGGAACCGGGGCCGCTGCTGGAAAAACTCCCGGCTCTCTGGACCGACCTGCCGACGGCCGATCCCGCAACCATTTTACTCGCCGGCGCGACGATCCTTGTCATCGCCGGGCTGAAACGCTTCAGGCCGCATTGGCCGGGCATGCTGATCGCCGTCGCCGGGGCCGCCATCGTCACCACCCTGCTCGACCTGCCGGTCGCGACCATCGCCTCCAAATTCGGCGGTGTGCCCAGCAGCATCCCGCTGCCCTCGCTTCCGGAGTTCGATCTCGCGAAAATCCAGGCGGTGCTGCCCAACGCCGTCGCCTTCGCCCTGCTCGGTTCGATCGAGTCCCTGCTCTCTGCCGTCGTCGCCGACGGCATGACCGGACGGCGGCACCGCTCGAACTGCGAACTGGTGGCCCAGGGGATCGCAAACGTCGCCTCCGGGCTCTTCTCCGGGATCTGTGTCACCGGCACCATTGCCCGGACAGCGACCAACGTGCGCGCCGGGGCGCACGGGCCGATTTCCGGCATGATGCACTCGCTCTTCCTGCTCGGCTTCGTGCTGATCGCGGCGCCGCTCGCCGGGTACATCCCGCTCGCCAGCCTCGCCGGCGTGCTCGCGCTGGTCGCCTGGAACATGGTCGAGAAGCACGCCTTCGCGAACCTGATCCGAGCGTCGCGCGGCGATGCCGCGGTGCTGCTCGCGACCTTCTTCCTCACCGTCTTCCGCGACCTCACGGAGGCGATCATCGTCGGCTTCGCGCTCGGATCCGTGCTCTTCATTCACCGGATGTCCAAGACCACCGCGATCGAGACCCAGCGGCCGTTCGTCGCCGAGGACACGGCCGACGAGGCCGAAGGTGGGCGTCATCCCTACGAGGAGGAGCGGGAAAACGATCCGGATATCGTGATCTACCGGATCTCGGGCGTGTTCTTCTTCGGTGCCGCCGCCTCGATCGGCTCGGTGCTCGATCGTATCGCCGATACGCACCGGGCCCTGGTGATCGATTTCTCCGCGGTGCCGTTCCTCGATTCAACCGCGGCCAACACCATCGACGTCCTGGCACACAAAGCGGAACGCAAGGGCGTGACAGTCTACCTCACCGGAACGACGGCAGAATCCCGGCGCGATCTTTCCGCCCAGGGGCTCAGACCGCCCCTGGTGCATTACGAGGCGAGCATCGATGCCGCGGTCCGGACCGCTAGAGCTGCGCGGCAAACGCCATAAGCTCTTTTCCGAACCGTTCCGGCCGTTCCGCGGGAATGAGATGGCCGGCGTCGGTGAAGACGATATGCGAGCTTGACGGAATGCGCGCCTCCAGCTCGGCAATGTCCTCTTCTATGCGGAACACCCGATCGTGGGTGCCGGTCATCAGCAGCACCGGGACGGCGAGTTTCTCGTAGGGAAAGTCCCAGTCGGTCGTCACCGAACGCTTCATCAGTTCGTAGAGCCCTTCCCCGTCCTTCATCGGCTGATAGTCGCCCTTCAGCAGGTTCGGCCGCATCTTTGCGAGCTGCTCCGGGTTGACCAGCATCGGCAGGTTCGCCTCCATGATGAGCTGGCTGCCGCCGGCCGCGGCCATGCGCACCATGGCGGCATTGATCCATTCGAGGCGGAGGTTCGGCTTGCGCAGCGTGTTGATCAGCACAAGCCCGGCGGCAGCGGCGCCTTTCAGATAGGCTTGAGCGGCGAAGAGACCGCCGATGGAGAGCCCGACAAGAATTGGGCGCGGCGGGGCGACGGCATCAATGACGCGCTTCAGGTCGTCAACGATCGTCAGCGGCCCGAGATCCGTTCCCGGCGTGAAGGCGCTCTCCGCCTGCCCGCGGAAATTATAGACCAGCGTCCCGTACCCGGCCGCGCTCAGGGCCGGGCCGATCGCCTCAACCTGCCACATGCCGGTATTGCCGGTCAGCGCGTTGACGAAGACAAAGGTCTGCCCCTTCGCACCCGGCGCCTCGTATTCGTAATAGAGATGATTGCCGGGACTGATTTCCAGACTGGCCATGATTTTCCTCCCATCCGTCTTTCGTTATTGCCCGAAGTATTGAACCAGCGGCGCGCTCGCGCCAACCGCCAAGGTTGCACAAGTGTCTTCGCGTCAGTTCCGCCATGGACCGAAGCGGAGCGTCAATGCATTGAACAGCCCGTAAGCCGTCATCGCTGCGGCGACGAGGAGAAAGACCGTTTTGCTGTCAACGCTATCGTCCAGCAGAACAATCCCGCCACCGAGCAGGATGGCGAGCCGGAGGCCGGCGCCGGTGACCGGCCAGACCAGGCTGTTCAGCGCCTGGCTGGCGAAATAGAGGCAAAGACCGAGGCCGAAAAAAGTGTAGGCCGGACCGACGAATTTCAGGTAGTGCGCTGTCGCTGCGGCGATCTCGGCATCGGACGTGAAGAGCCCGCTCCAGAGCGCCGGGAACACGGCGAGGAAACAGCCGATCAGGCCGACGAAGCTTGCCGCAAAGGCGCTGCCGGTCCAGGAGACCCGGAGCGCCCGCGCCCGCTGCCCGGCGCCGAGGCTGACCCCCGCCATGGCGATGCAGGCGCTGCCGAAGGCGAAGATCACCGGGATGATCACGAGCTCGAGGCGGACGCCGATGCCGTACCCGGCGAGCGCCTTCGGGCCGATCCGCGCCATGTAGGCGGTGACGACGAGGGCCATGGCGATGGTCAGCACCGACTGCACGCCGGCGAAGGAGCCGCGCCGTCCGACGCGCCAGACCTGGCCCCAGTCGACCGGTCCCGCGAGCTGCACCCAGGCCGGACGCGTCGCACCGAAGAGCCGCCAGGCGAGATAGAGGCTGCCTGCCACATAGCCGATCAGAAGCGAGAGCGCGGCGCCGGTGATGCCGAGCGAGGGGAAAGGCCCCTTGCCCGTCACCAGCACCAGCGCGGAGAGGATATGCACCGTCGCGGCGATGCCAAGCGCGATGGCCGGGCGGCGCATCTCCCCCGCCCCGCGCTGCAGGCTCGCCAGCATGTTGAAGACCCAGACGATCACGATGCCGGGGAAGAGCACGCCCGCATAGGCGACCGCCGTCGCCAGCACCTCGCCCTCTCCGCCGAGCAGGCGGAAAAAGGCCGGGCCGAAGAGCCAGACCACCAGCGCGCTGATACCGCCGCCGAGGAGAGCGAGGATCAGGGCGGTGCGGACCAATGCGCCCGCACTCTCTTGATCCCTGGCGCCGAGCGCCCGTGCCGTCGCCGCGACCACGGCGCCGCCGACGGCACCGGCCGAGAGCATCACCGAGAGGGCGAAGAGCGGGAAGACCAGCGCCACGCCCGCCAGCGCGAGCGGGCCGAGGGTGCCGACGAAGCGCCCGTCGGCGACATAGAGGAAGGATTGCATCAGCCCGCCGAGCAGCCCCGGCAGTGCGAGCTTGACCAGCTTGCGCGCGATCGGGCCGTCGAGCAACGGATGCGGCTGTGCCGCCGCTGCGGATACCGCTTCTGTCATCGCGGAGAATTTTCGGTTATCGAAGAGGGCATCCGAAGTCTTCCCGTCACCTGATCTTCCCTTCCCGGGCCTGCCATGGAAATCCTCATCGACATCGTCCTGCCGGTCTTCGGCACCGTTTTCATCGCCTATGGCGCCGCGCGCCTCGGCTGGTTCCCGGAAGCGGCGGTCGACAATCTCTCGAAGTTCGTCTTCAACTTCGCCATTCCCCCGATGCTGTTCCACACCATGGCCCGGCAGACCCTGCCGGACCCGATCGAATGGGAGTTCCTGATCTCCTTCTTCGGCGCCGGCTACGCGGTCTGGCTGCTCGGCATGCTGATCTCATTGTGGTGGTTCAGGCGGGACTTCGCTCATGCTTCGTTGGCAGGGATGACAGGCGCCTTCGGCAACACGGTGATGCTCGGCATTCCGCTCATCCTCACCACCTTCGGCGATGCGGGAACGCTGCCGGTCTTCCTGATCATCGCCTTCCATTCCTGGCAGTTCTTCGCCGTAATCACGATCCTGGTGGAGGGCAGCCGCGGGCAGAAGGGGACACTCGTCGGCATTCCCTGGGCGATTGTGAAGAGCCTGCTGACCAATCCGCTCCTGATCGGCCTGCTTTGCGGCCTTGCCTGGAACATCTTCTCGCTGCCCCTGCCGAAGCCGCTCGAGGAAATCACCGGATTCATGGGCCGTGCCGCCCTGCCCTGCGCCGTCTTCGCCATGGGCGCCTCGCTCGCCCGCTACCGGCTGCGCGGCGCGATCTGGGAAGCTCTGGTCGGCAGCGCCCTGAAGCTCGTGGCCTTCCCGGCGCTCACCTATATCCTCGCCACTCACGTCTTCAGCATGGAGCCGCTCTGGCGCGACGTTGCGGTGATCGTCGCCGCCCTGCCGGTCGGGGTGAATGTCTATCTCTTTGCCGACCGCTACAATTCAGGGACACCGGCGGCCGCGACCTCGATTCTGGTCTCGACCTTTCTTTCTTTCGGCACGGTTGCGTTCGTTCTGCATTTCCTCGGCGTGCGCTAGCACCATATCCTTGCCTGAAAGGCCGGCGTGACGACCGGCGCATCGGAGGAGAGCAATGCAGGTGCGGGATCTTTCAAGACGCGCGTTTCTGGGAACGGCCGGCGCCGCCGGTCTGGCTGCGGCGGGTTGCGCCTTCCCGGGCCGTGTTTTCGCCTCCGTTCCGGAGACGCTCGAAGCGCGGACGGGAACGGCGCGGCTCGCACCCGCTGAATACCAGCCGACACCGATCTGGGGCTATGACGGCGGCGTTCCCGGACCGACGATCAGGGTCAAACAGGGAGCGCGTGTCGACCGCCGCTTCCTGAACAGCCTGCCGCAGCCCTCCACCGTGCATTGGCACGGCATCCGTATCGACAATGCGATGGACGGCGTGCCGGAGCTGACGCAAGCCGCCGTGGCTCCGGGAGACTCTTTTGACTATGGCTTCACTGCGCCGGATGCCGGAACCTACTGGTACCACCCGCATAACCGGACCTGGGAACAGCTCGCCCGCGGCCTTTACGGCGCGCTGATCGTCGAAGAGCCCGACGCTCCGGACGTCGACCGCGACGAGGTGCTGCTGATCGACGACTGGCGGCTGACGGAGAAAGCCGAGATCGCGGAAAATCTGGGCGCCATGCATGACTGGTCGCATGGCGGCCGGATCGGCAACTGGATCACGGTGAACGGCGACGGCTACTGGAAATCTACCGCGAAGCGGAACGAACGCCTCCGCCTCCGGCTTGTCAATGTCGCCAATGCCCGGATCTTCAGCCTCTCTCTTGCCGGGCTCGATGGATGGATCGTCGCGCTCGACGGCCAGCCGCTCGAGACGCCGCAACGCGCCGGACGCTTCGTCATGGCGCCGGCCCAGCGCGTCGATCTGATCGTCGACGTGACCGGCGAAACCGAAGCCTCCATCGTCTCGCACGAGCGCAACGGGAGCTACGCTATCGCCACCTTCGAACTGACGGAGAGTTCGGCGGCGCGCCGCAAAGAGCCCGCCGCCCCGCTCCCGCCGAACCCGATGGCCCAGGTGGGTCCGCTGAAGACGGCGCGGCGCGCCGAACTCCTGATGGAAGGCGGCGCCATGGGCGGAATGATGGGCGCGATGATGGGCGGCCGCTCGATGGACATGCGCAGCCTCGTTCAGCAGGGCAAGGTCTGGGCCTTCAACGGCCGCGCCGACATGCCGGAAGAGCCGCTGATCTCTGCCGCACTTGGGGAGACGGTCAGGATCAGGATCGAGAACCGGACCGGCTGGCCGCATGCGATGCACCTGCATGGCTATCACTTCCGCAAGGTGCTGGAGGACGGCACGCTCGGCGCATGGCGCGACACGACTCTGATGCAGGCGGAAGAGAGTTTCGAGATCGCCTTCGTCGCGGACAATCCGGGGAACTGGCTGCTGCATTGCCACATGGTCGAGCATTCGGCCTCCGGCATGATGACCTGGATTCGCGTCGCCTGAGATCTGTTCCTCGGGCGTGTC
This sequence comes from Nisaea sp., assembly GCF_017640745.1. GTDB lineage: Bacteria > Pseudomonadota > Alphaproteobacteria > Thalassobaculales > Thalassobaculaceae > Nisaea. The sequence continues at coordinate 29,735 of NZ_JAEPQA010000035.1, forward strand.
CGGCGTTAGTGTGCCTGGCAGAATTCGGAACCGAGCCGATCGGGAGGAAAGCATGTCCGTCGCGGAAGAACTCGACAGCGCCCTCGTACTGCGCAGAGACGCGGACGGGATCGCGCATCTGACGCTGAACCGGCCGCGCGCCTACAACGCGCTCTCGCTCGGCCTGATGGCCGCGCTGCAGGAGGAGCTCGACGCGATCGCGTCGGACCGGAGCGTCAAGGTCGTGGTGCTCGGCGGGGCCGGAAAGGGGTTCTGCGCAGGGCACGATCTGCGCGAAATGCGCTCGCGCACAGACTCCGCCTTTCACGAACAGGTCTTCGCCGCCTGCTCGAAGCTGATGCTGACCATCACCCATCTGCCCCAGCCGGTGATCGCTCGCGTCCACGGTATCGCAACGGCCGCCGGCTGCCAGCTCGTCGCCACCGCCGACCTTGCAATCGCCGCCGAGAACACCCGCTTCGGCACGCCCGGCGTCAATATCGGCCTGTTCTGCTCGACCCCGATGGTCGCCGTCTCCCGCGCCGTGCCGCGCAAGCAGGTGATGGAAATGCTGCTGACCGGCGAGATGATCGACGCGGAGACCGCGATCCAGCATGGGCTGATCAACAAGGCGGTGCCGGAGGCCGAACTCGACAATGCCGTCGCCGAGATGGCTGGGAAGATCGCATCCAAATCGCCGCTGGTGCTGAAGACCGGCAAGGCGGCCTTCTACCGCCAGCTCGAGATGCCGCTAGGCGAGGCCTATGAATACACCAGCAAGGTGATGGTCGAGAATATGCAGGCCCGCGACGCCGCCGAGGGCATCGACGCCTTCATCGAGAAACGCAGCCCGAAATGGACGGGGGAATAAGCATGGCCGAGAGCGAGACGCCGCGCCGGATCGATCACGACAATTATCCGGACAGCTACATCAAGGAGATCCTTTCCTCGGTCCGCACCATCGCCGTCGTCGGCGCGAGCCAGAAATGGACCCGGCCGAGCTATTTCATGGCGAAATACCTGCAGGGCAAGGGCTACAGGATCGTGCCGGTCAATCCCGGCCTCGCCGGCGAGGAGATCCTCGGCGAGAAGGTCTATGCGTCGCTGAAGGACATTCCCTTCGAGATCGACATGGTCGACATCTTCCGCAATTCCGAGGCCGCCGGGCCGATCGCCGTGGAAGCGGTCGAGATCGGCGCCAAGGTGGTCTGGATGCAGCTTGGCGTGCGCAACGACGAAGGCGCCGAAGCCGCCGAGAAGGCCGGACTGAAGGTGGTGATGAACCGCTGCCCGAAGATCGAGTTCTCCCGGCTCTACGGCGAGCTCTCCTGGCACGGTTTCGACTCGAACGTGATCTCCTCCAAGCGCCGTGCCGTCGGCACGCCGGGCGCCGAGGAAGCGGAAAACCCGAAAGCCGCGCCGCAGAAGCGCGCCGGCTTCGAGACCCGCGCGATCCATGCCGGCGCCGCGCCGGATCCGACCACGGGCGCGCGCTCGACGCCGATCTACCAGACCACAGCCTATGTCTTCGATGGTGCGGACCACGCCGCGTCGCTCTTCAACCTGCAGACCTTCGGCAACATCTATTCCCGCCTCTCCAACCCGACGACGGCGGTGCTGGAGGAGCGCATCGCCAGCCTCGAGGGGGGCCGCGGCACGACCTGCACGGCGTCCGGCCATTCGGCGCAGATGCTCGCCCTCTTCCCTCTGATGCAGCCGGGCGACTTCCTCGTCGCATCGACAAGGCTCTATGGCGGCTCGATCACCCAGTTCGGCAAGACCTTCAAGAAGTTCGGCTGGAACTGCACGTTCGTCGATGTCGACGATCTGGACGCCGTCCGCAAAGCGGTCGACGACCCCAAATGCAAGGCGCTTTTCGCCGAGTCCCTCGCCAATCCGGGCGGCGTGATCAGCGACATCGCGGCACTGGCTGAAATCGCGCACGGCGCCGGTGTACCGCTGATCATCGACAACACCATGGCGACGCCGTATCTCTGCCGCCCGATCGAGCACGGCGCGGACCTCGTCGTGCATTCGACCACCAAGTTCCTCTCCGGCCATGGCAACGCCATGGGCGGGGCCGTGGTGGACTCGGGCAAATTCGACTGGGGCCAGAACGACAAGTTCCCGTCGCTTGCAGAACCCGAGCCCGCCTATCACGGCATCTCCTTCTGGGAGAGCTTCGGCGACCTCGCCTTCACCACCTACGGCCACGCGGTGGGCCTGCGCGATCTCGGCCCGACCATGGCACCGATGAACGCCTACCTCACCATCACCGGCATCGAGACCCTGCCGCTGCGCATGGAGCGGCATGTCTCCAACGCGGTGAAGGTCGCGACCTTCCTCGACGCCCATCCGGCGGTCTCCTGGGTCTCCTATGCCGGGCTCCCGGGCAGCCGCTATCACAAGCTGGCGCAGAAATACCTGCCGGGCGGCGCGGGCTCCGTCTTCACCTTCGGGGTCAAGGGCGGCTACGAAGCCGGCCAGCGCTTCGTCGAGGGCG
>NZ_JAEPQA010000036.1 GCF_017640745.1 Nisaea sp.
GTCAAACCGTACGAGTATATCCGACAGATAAAAAACCGCCGGAAGGCAATCCTTCCGGCGGATCAGGTCGATTTGGCGCCGAGGCAATTGGGTGGAGCGCCAAATCCCGCTTCAGTAGGCCCAGCTCGCGAGCACGGCAGGCTCGACACGGCTGTAGGCGCCGCCAAAGCCGTCGTTCCGAGCAACCTTGTCTTCCGACTCCGCTTCCGGGATCGCGAGCGCCGGCTGATAGAATCCCTTGAAGCGCTTGTGCGCTCGGTTCCAAGCGTCGAGCAGCTTGCCGTCCTTCACCTCGACCGCATCCACGCCGCAGCGCTGCAGGAACAGAAACTGGTCCTGAATGACATGACCTGTCGCGCGGATCTCGCCCTTGAAGCCGAGACGGTCCCGCAGCAGACGGGCCTGCGAGAAAGCGCGACCGTCGTTGAATTTCGGGAAGACGAGGATCACGGCGTCGATGAAGTCGAGATCGTCCGCGATCTCCTCGACAGCGTCCGCATTCTCAAGCCGGACGGCGCGACGATCGAAATTTGCGATCAACGTCTCGCGACCCGCGACCCACTCCGCGAGGCCGACGACAATCGGCGTCTCGCGGGAAAGTGCCCCCGCGTCCGTCTCGGCAAGCGAGACCCACGCATTCTCCTCGATCCGGCCATTCCTAATGATTGGCATAGAGAGTCTCCTTGAAAGGTTCGATGCCGACCCGCTTCACGGTGTCGATGAAGAGTTCGCTTTCCTCCCGGATGCTCCGGAAGGTCGCGATCAGGGTGTCGATGGCGTCGACCACCTCTTCGGCCGGGAAGGACGGGCCGAGGATCCGGCCGATGGCCGCGTTCTCGTCGGCGATGCCGCCGATGGTGATCTGGTAATGCTCGACGCCTTTCTTATCGACGCCGAGGATGCCGATATTGCCGACATGGTGATGCCCACAGGCATTGATGCAGCCGGAGATGTTCAGCGTGATCGGCCCGATCTCCGCCTGCAGCGCCGGGTCGGCGAAATGCCGGCTGATGCGCTGAGCGATCGGGATCGCGCGGGCATTGGCGAGGTTGCAATAGTCCAGCCCCGGGCAGGAGATGATGTCGGTGATCAGGCCGATATTGGCATCCGCCAGCCCGTGCGTGTCGAGCTCCTGCCAGAGCCGGTGAAGATCCTGCTTTCGGACGTTCGGCAGCACCACGTTCTGCTCGTGCGCGATCCGGAGTTCGCCGAGGGAATAGCGCTCGGCGAGATCGGCCAGCGCCTCCATCTGCGCCGATGTGGCGTCGCCCGGCACTCCGCCCGCCGGCTTCAGGGAAACCGTGACGACGGCATAGCCCGGCTGCTTGTGCGGGAAGAGATTGGTCCGGGTCCAGGCGGCAAAGGCCGGATCGGTGAAGCGGGCGGCATCGTAGGAGACAACCGGTTCCGCAATCTCTTCGTATTTCGGCGGCGCAAAATGCCGTTCGATCTCACGGATCCGTTCCGGCTCAAGCGTCAGCACGCTGTCGCGGATCGCCTCCCATTCCTCTTCCACCATCTCCGCGAACTTCTCGATGCCGACGGCGGCGACCAGAATCTTGATCCGGGCCTTGTAGAGATTGTCGCGGCGGCCGAGCAGGTTGTAGGTCCGGAGGATCGCCTCAAGATAGGACAGCAGGTGCTGCTTCGGCAGGAACTCGCGGATCGTCTCGCCGACGATCGGCGTGCGCCCCTGCCCGCCCCCGACGATCACCTCGAAGCCGGTCTCGCCCGCCGCGTTGCGGCGCATGCGGAGGCCGATATCGTGCAACTTCACCGCCGCCCGGTCGTGCTCGGAGCCGGTGATAGCGATCTTGAACTTGCGCGGCAGGAAGGTGAATTCCGGATGCAGCGTGGACCATTGCCGCATGATCTCGGCCCAGACGCGGGAATCCTCGATCTCGTCCGCGGCGACGCCGGCGAACTGGTCCGCGGTCACGTTGCGGATGCAGTTGCCGCTGGTCTGGATCGCATGCATCTCGACCTCGGCGAGCGCGTCGAGGATGTCCGGCACATCGTCCAGCTTGATCCAGTTGTACTGGATGTTCTGGCGGGTGGTGAAATGGCCCCAGTCGCGGTCCCAGCGCTTCGCGATATAGCCGAGCTGGCGCATCTGCTTCGCCGAGAGCGTGCCGTATGGAATGGCAACGCGCAGCATGTAGGCATGGAGCTGCAGATAGAGTCCGTTCATAAGCCGGAGCGGCTTGAACTCGTCCTCGGTCAGCTCGCCCGCGAGGCGGCGCGCGACCTGGTCGCGGAATTCCGCGGTCCGGTCCCGAAGGAAGGCATGGTCGAATTCGTTATACTGATACATCTCTCGATATCCGGGGCTCAGCGGAGCGGTGTGGTTTCGGGGAGATCGGTGCCAACCGTCGGTCCCGCCGCGCGGATGATCTCGCGCTGGCTGACCGGCGAGATCCCCCGTTCGGAGACCGTGACGGCGAAGAGATAAGGACCGACAATCTTCTGCTGCTTCATCGCAAGGCCGGCGCGCTCCTCAAGGCGAGTCGCCGCCTCCTCGCTCTCGGCGACCTCGGCGTCATGCAGGCTGAGCACCCATTCGTCATCCGCAGCGAGATAGACGACGGCTCCGTCGCCAAGCCTGTTTGCGGTCATGATCTGCTTTTCGGATTTCTTCTTCATTTCACTCACTTCCTAGACAGCGAGGCGGTGGCGACCTGCGTCCGCCGCCTCGAAAACCTCTCCGTCGGCCAGCGCCGCCACGTCACCGATCACGATCAATGCGGGGGCTTCGACCCTTTCATCCTCGACCAGCCTGGCAAGTCCGCCGAGTTGCGCCTTCAGAACGCGTTGTTCCGGCAATGTCGCCTTTTCGATCACCGCGACCGGCGTGGACGCGGAGCGCCCCGCAGCGAGGGCGTCGGCCATGATCCGGGGCGCGGCGCCAAGCCCCATGTAGATGACGAGCGTTCCTTTCGGATCCGCGAGCAGATGCCGGTTGAAGTCAGAGAGCCCGTTGCGGTCATGCCCGGTGAGGATGGTCAGTCGGTTCGCGTGATCTCGATGGGTCAGCGGCAGCCCTGCAGCCGACGCCGCGCCAAGCGCCGCAGTGACACCCGGCACCACCTCGACGGCGATGCCGCGCGCTTTCAAATAAGCCAGTTCCTCGCCGCCCCGTCCGAAGATGAAAGGATCACCGCCTTTGAGGCGCACGACACGCCGGCCTGCTTCCGCGTGTTCCGCGAGAAGTGCGTTGATCTCGTCCTGGGTCCGGGACTGCCGTCCGGCGCGTTTGCCGACATCGATGCGGAGCGAGTCCCGCCGCACGTACTCCAGCATGGTCGGTCCGATGAGCGCATCGTGCACGATGACGTCCGCGTCCTGCATCAACCGCAGCGCTTTCAGGGTCAGCAGATCCGGATCTCCCGGTCCCGCTCCGACGAGCGCGACGGACCCGCAAGGCCCGCTTTGCTCGCCGGCGTTCACCAAGCGGAGCATCGCTTCGCGCGCGGCGGTCTCGCGCCCCTCAAGAACGTCCTGTGCAACCGGGCCGTCGAAGAAGCGCTCCCAGAAAAGCCGCCGACCCGCACCGTCACGGATGGCGGCGGAAATGGCGCCGCGGAAACTTTGTGCAAAACGGGCAAGCGCACCGAGGCGCACCGGAAGCAATCCTTCGATTTTCTCGCGGATGCGACGCACCATGACGGGCGCCGCCCCCTCGCTGCCGATGGCGATCACAATCGGATCGCGGTCGACAATGCCGGGAATGATGAATGTGGACAGCTCCGGACGGTCGACGACGTTGGTCGGGATGCCGGTCACGCGGATACGCTGCGCCACATCCTCGACTTCAAGAGCTTCGGCATCGCCGACAATCGCGAGTCGGACACCTTCCAGATCCCGATCTTCGAAATCTCGCCGAAGCAGTTCGATCCTGCCCGCCTCGGCGAGCGCGGAAATCTCGTCGTTCGGCGTCGCGCTCACAACGCGGATACGCGCTTCGGTTTTCAGCAGAAGCCGGAGCTTGCGGGCCGAATCCTCGTTGCCGCCAACGAGCAGCGCCCAATGACCGGAAAGATCCGCGAATATCGGCAGGTATTTCATCGGCGGGGATCCGCAGAAAGGATGGCAGTTCCGAGATGCGACCTCATGGCCGGCTCCATTCCGTTGTCACGAAAGGGCCCACGGGGATCATCCCGTGGCGCTTTAGCGGTTTCGTTCGCGGCCGCAAGCTGCCCTTCAAATCGCCGCGTCCCCGTTGCCGGGTGGAGAGAGTGTTGAACTCTCAACGCCTCTGAAATATCATTATTTTTCCCATATCGACAATATTGCCCCATTAAATAGAACGGATCGTTCTCATGGAGCTCAAACGGAGACGGTCTTTGTCAGGAAATTGGAAAATCAAGAATGGATGACATGGACAGAAAGATCCTGCGCCTCCTGCAGGAGGACAGCAGCATCTCGGTTTCCGATATCGCACGGCAGGTCGGGCTCTCGGCCTCCCCCTGCTGGAAGCGAATCAACCGCATGCAGGTCGACGGCCTGATCAAGCGGCAGGTCGCGGTTCTGGACGCCGACAAGCTCGGCTACGGGCTGACCGTTTTCGTAAGCATCAAAACGGGAGAACATTCGGCCGACTGGCTGCAGACCTTCGCAAACACAGTTCAGGCGATGCCCGAAGTGCTTGAGTTCCATCGCATGGCGGGCGAGGTCGACTACCTGCTCAAGGTCGTCGTGCCCGACATGAAGAGCTTCGACCAGTTCTATAAGAAACTCGTTGAGCTCACCGCGCTCAGCGAGGTCACCTCACGCTTCTCGATGGAGACGATCAAGGAGACCACAGCGCTCCCGGTCTGACCCGGAAGTGGATTCGGGACCGTTTCGGAAGTTCAAAACCTCAAAATTTGACATTTTCGAACCCGCGGGCACGGCTTCCGAGCAAATTTATGCCGCATTGCGGTATTAATGGAGATGAATGGTTGCCAAATCCGAAATTCGAACGCACAAATTTCGGCGAGCTGTGAATAGACACTTGTAAAGAGTGCGGTCGATGGCTTCACTCTGCGATCTGTTCGCAACTGAAGAAACAATCTTGCTAGGGAGCTTCGCAATGAAACGTCGCGACTTTATTACCAAGGCTGGGCTGGCCGGTGTCGGCGGTGCCGCCGCCGCCGCTGCTTCGTCCTTCCCGAAACCGTCGCTCGCCCAAGAGCGCATCGAGATGGTGATCGTCTCGACCTGGGGCCGTGACTTCCCGGGTCTGGGCACCAATGCTCAGCTGATGGCCGAGCGCATCCAGGAAACCTCCGGTGGCCGCATCCAGGTGCAGTATTTCGCCGCCGGCGAGCGCGTCGGCGCGTTCGACGTGTTCGACGAAGTTGCCTCCGGCAACGCGCAGGCCTACCACGCCGCCGACTACTACTGGAAAGGCAAGCATCCGGCCTGGGCCTACTTCACCTCCGTGCCGTTCGGCCTGACCGCGTCCGAAATGGGTGCGTGGGTTCACCACATGGGCGGCCAGGAGCTGTGGGACGAGCTGGGTTCCGATTTCGGCCTGAAGTGCCTCCCGGCCGGCAACACCGGCGTGCAGATGGGCGGCTGGTTCAACAAGGAAATCAACAGCGCCGACGACCTCAAGGGCCTGAAGATGCGTATCCCGGGCCTCGGCGGCGACGTCATGGCAAAGCTGGGCGCCTCCCCGGTGTCCCTGCCGGGCGGCCAGATCTATGAAAACCTGGTCTCCGGCGCCATCGAGGCGACCGAGTGGGTCGGCCCGTGGAACGACTACGCGATGAAGTTCTACGAAGCCACCAAGTACTACTACTTCCCGGGCATGCACGAGCCGGGCGGGTTCGACTCCCTCGGCATGAACGCCTCCTGGTGGGGCTCGCTGACCAAGACCGACCAGGCGGTTATCCGCTCCGTCGCGATGCAGACGAACGACTGGATGATGGCGGAATACAATGCCAAAAACGGTGAGTATCTGCGCAAGCTGATCGACGAGCACGGTGTTGTCGTGAAGGAATTCAACGACGACGTCTATGACGCCTTCGGCGATGCGGCCGATCAGGTCTTCGAAGAGACCCGTCAGCACAGCGATCTCGCCAACCGGGTCCACGAGAGCTTCCTGAAAGCCCGCTCCGAGGCTGGTGGCTGGCTGAAGCTCGCCGATATCGGTTACTCTCAGAAGCGTAACCGCGTTATCGGCCTGTAATCGTCTAAACACCGCAAACGATAGAGACGGGATCAAGCGATCCCGTCTCCTTTCTTGAAAGAAGACTTCAGGACATGGTCGGATCGGCTTCGGGGGCATCGATGGGTGCCGCGGCGGCGTCTGGATATCAGACGCCCGTTTCTGCTTTTACTCGCATCTTCTGCTGGAGCGTTGTTAGCGGGACTCTCGTCTTTGCGCTGAACAACTACCTCATCTTCTGGCTGAACTGGCCGGGCATGATGACGTTCCTCGGGGACCTCGGACTTCTTCCGGGCTTTGCGCCGCAGAGTCCTCTGGATGGCACAGCGGCGACACTTGGCGCGGTACAGACCCTCTCCTATCTGATCTGTGTCGGGGGGGCCGCCCTCTACACGATGCGCACGCCGGACCGCCTGTTGAGACAGGAGTCCGAAGCCATGGTTTCGGTCGCCGCCTACATCATCCGGGCCTCGTTCTGGGCGGTGATCTTCGTCGGGCTCGCAGACATGGTGATTTCCTTCCTGCGCGTCGAAGGCCTGCTTCCGGTTCTTTTCGGCGACGCTCTGGCGACAGAGCTCGGACGCCCGCAATTCCGGGGCGGCTATGTCCATATTCCGCTGGTTCTTGCCGGCTGCGTTACCGCAGCCTTTTCCCGCTCGCTCGGGTTTACCTGGCTCGCGCTCCTGGTCGTCGCAGCAGAACTCTCCATCGTGCTGAGCCGCTTCATTTTCTCTTACGAGCAGGCCTTCCAGGGCGATCTCGTCCGCTTCTGGTACGGCGCCCTCTTCCTCTTCGCCAGCGCCTACACGCTCTATGAAGACGGACATGTCCGGGTCGACGTCGTATATGCAGGTCTCTCCAGCCGCATGAAAGGCCTGGTCAACATCTGGGGCTCTCTGCTCCTGGGCATGACCCTGTGCGTGACGGTGCTCGCCATCGGCATGGCAGGCAAGTCCTCGATCATCAACAGCGCGCTGCTGAGCTTCGAAGTCTCACAGTCCGGCTTCGGAATGTATGTGAAGTATCTCATGGCAGGCTTCCTCGGGATCTTCGCGATCACGATGATGATCCAGTTTGCCGCCTATATCCTTGAGAGCCTTGCCGACTATCGAGACGAACCCGGCAAGCGTCAAATCGCCGAAGCTTCAGCCCACTAAAGACCCGAAGAGCGAACCCGACTGATGGAACTCGTATTCCTCCTCCTGCTTGTCGTGATCATGGCCGGCGCCCTCGCGTCCGGCTTCCCGGTCGCCTTCGCGCTGCCCGGATCCGCGATCATCACAATCGGCCTCGCAGCCCTGACCGGCGAACTCTTCGCCGGCGATGCCGCCGCCTATTTCGCCCAGGGCGGACCGATGAACTGGCTGACGGCCGGTGTCACGAACTTCCGCGGCGTCTATTGGGAGGTCGAGCGAGATACGCTGATCGCGATCCCGCTCTTCGTCTTCATGGGCATCATGCTGCAGCGTTCGAAGATCGCCGAGGACCTGCTGGTCTCCATGGCTCAGCTCTTCGGGCCGATCCGCGGCGGTCTCGGCATCTCCGTGGTCTTCGTCGGCGCGCTGCTGGCGGCAACGACCGGCATCGTCGGCGCGACCGTGGTGGCGATGGGCCTGATCTCGCTCCCGGCGATGATGCGCAACAATTACTCGCATTCGCTGGCGACCGGTACGATCGCGGCCTCGGGCACGCTCGGGCAGATCATCCCGCCCTCCATCGTGCTGATCATCCTCGCCGACCAGTTGGCAAGCGCGGTCGACCAGGCGGGCATGGCGCGCACCGCCTATTTCAAGGAAATGACCGGCGAGTTCACCATGCCGAGCTCCTTTGGCGTGAGCTCCACGAGCGCCGGCGACATGTTCATGGGCGCCCTTCTTCCGGGCCTGATCCTCGTCGGCCTCTATATGGCCTACATCCTGATCATGGCCTTCTTCCGCCCCTCGATCGCCCCGGCCGTGCCGTTCGAAGGCAAGTACGACCGGAAGTTCGCGATGAGCGTCCTCCTGTCCCTTGTGCCGCCGCTGACCCTGATCTTTGTCGTGCTCGGCTCTATCATCACCGGTATCGCGACAGTGAACCAGGCCGGCGCCATCGGCGCGGTCGGTGCCATGGTCATGGCAGGCTACCGTCTGTATGACGGGCGTCCGGGTGCGTTCTATCCGGCAATCCTCGCCATGGGCTCGCTCGTGACCGTCCTGGTACTGACGAGCATCCACCCGATCAACATCCGTGCGATCCACGATTCCAGCGACGTCATCGCGGTCGTGATCGCCTGCATTGCGGTTCTGGTCTTCCTGGTCTCGATCTTCTGGAGCGGCTGGCGTGCCTTCGTCACCGAAGACACGCTGCGTGGCGTGATGGTCGAAACGGCCAAGACGACGGCGCTCGTCTTCATCATCCTGCTCGGCGCGGCGATGCTGACGGCGGCGTTCCGCGCCTTCGGCGGCGAAGAGCTCGTACGCGAGTTCCTGACCAGCCTGCCGGGCGGTTTCTGGGCCCAGTTCATCATTGTCATGGCGGTGATCTTCATCCTCGGCTTCTTCCTCGACTTCATCGAGATCGCCGTGGTGGTGGTCCCCATCGTTGCCCCGATCCTGCTGGCCGACCCGTCCGCAAACGTGACCGCGGTCTGGCTCGGCGTCATGATCGGCCTGAACATCCAGACTTCGTTCCTTACCCCGCCGTTCGGCTTCGCGCTGTTCTACCTGCGCGGTGTCGCACCGGCCGCGGTGAAGACATTGTCGATGTACAAGGGCGTTATTCCCTTCATCAGCCTTCAGCTCTTCGCGCTGTTCATCGTCGGCGTCACGCCGCAGCTGGTGAACTATCTGCCGAACCGCATGTCCCTCACCGCCGAAAGCGCGCCGCCGCCGAAGAACCCGCGGCTGCAGAACTGCATCGAGGATTACGTGCTGACTGCCTTCCGTGAGGACGGCGATCAGATCCGCGCGGCCATCACCGATGCGAAGACCTGGGACATTTCGTATCTGCCGAAATCCGTTCAGAACGATCTGAAGAAGAGCTTCGATGCCGCTGAACAGTCTTTCCCTGCGATCGAAGAGGCGTTTGCCGCCACGGCAGCCATCGAGGAAGCGGCAAAGACCTATCGCCCGCTCCACGTCGAGGTCCGTGCAACCCAGCGCGAGATCGCCAAGCACGTCGCTGAGATCAAGGAACTCGAGGACAGGCTGGAACTGCTCCAGCGTTCCAATGGCGAGCAGCTCGAGGCGGCCGAAAAGCTCTCGAACAGGATCGAGAAGCTGAAGGCCGAACAGGTCGAACTCGAAGCCGAGATCCCGTCGAACTGGGAACCGGATCACAAAGCCTTCACCAAGGTTCTGAATGCGGAGAAGAAGGCCCGCCTCGGCTATCGGCGGACGGTCGACTCGGCGTATGAACCTGTTGCAAAGCTGCAGGCCACCCTGCACGACACCGACGCGCTCGCCGCGCTTTCCGGCGCGATCGAAGGGCTGGCCGACCCGATCGCGAACCAGGCTCCGAAAGACGCCGAAGAGGCGATCAAGGAAGTCGAGGCCAGGATCGGTGAAGTCGTCGAGGCAGGCGCCATCCGCTCCGCTGTCTCCAAGGCGCGGCGCGCGATGCGCGGCTCGTCTCCGGACAGGGAACAGGCTCTAACCGAGTTGCAGGACGCCCTGAAGGTCTATCAGGAGGAACTGGCCTGGCGCCAGCAGGCGAAGACCGCCATCGGCGCCAAGCTCGACGAGTACGAAGCGGCCATCCGTAATACGATCGGGCTCCGTCTTCTTGAGAGACTGCCGCGAGATATCGCGCTGGACGTGGCGGCTTGCCAGTCCAATCACGTGGACATCTCGCTCTACTTCTAGTCGAACCCGACCATCGGTTCGGGCGAAAGCCGGAGACCCCAGGGTCTCCGGCTTTTTGGTTTTCGCCCCCTTCCCCGACTTGCAACTGTCACGAACAGGTTTCGAACGCGCCTGCGTCGTTACCGAACTGTCAAAAAACGAACATTAATTCCGTAACAGACACCCAATAGCCTTCGCTCCGCATTCATTCGAACATCTCATGCGAAGGCGATCACGTGACTGCCAGCATCTCTTCCAATGCGTCCAAACGCCGGGCCGAAATCACCGAAATGGTCCGCGCGGCGGGCTACCAGTCCATCATCGATCTGGCGGAGCGTTTCGCCGTCACCGAGCAGACCATCCGCCGGGACGTCAATCAGCTGTGCGACAGTGGTCTTCTCCGCCGGCGCCATGGCGGGGTCGAACTCCCCTCGCCGAACGCGAATATCGATTACGATCAGCGCATGATCCTGAACGCCGGCGCCAAGGCGCGGATCGCGGCGGCCGTCGCAGTGCGGATCCCGGACGGCGCTTCCATCGCCGTCAGCATCGGTACCACGCCGGAGATGGTCGTCCGCGCGCTCCGTTCGCATAACGGTCTTCGAGTCGTCACCAACAACATCGCCGCCGCGCTGACGGCCAGCAGCAACCCTTCCTTCGAGGTCACGATCGCTGGCGGCCGCATCCGTTCCGAGGGACGCGACGTGCTCGGCCAGCAGGTCGAACAGTTCTTCTCCGCCTACAAGGTCGATTTCGGCCTGTTCGGCGTCGGCGGCGTGGACGCGGACGGCAGCCTGCTCGACTTCACCGAGGACGAGATCCGCGCCCGCGAGGTGATCAGCCAGAACTGCCGCACCAAAGTCGTCGTGCTCGATCACACCAAGTTCGGCCGCGCGGCCTATGTCCGCGGCGGACATATCTCTGATGCGGACATGGTCTTCTGCGACGTTCCCCCGCCCGCCCCAATCGCGGAGATGATCCGCGATTCCGGTCATGAACTGGTGATCGCAAGCGACAGCGAGGCGGCTTTCTCCCTGCTTCCGGACATGGCGGAAGCTGGAGAATGAGCGGTATCACTGTCAGCGGACTGAGCAAGCGCTGGGGCGACAGTTACGCTGTCCGTGACGTTTCCTTTTCGGTCGAGCCCGGCAGCTTCGCAGTGTTGCTCGGACCGTCCGGCTGCGGGAAATCGACCTTGCTGCGTCTCATTTCCGGCCTGGAGAGCGCGAGCGCGGGCAGCATCGAGATCGGCGGCAGGGACGTCACCGCACGCCCGCCGGCCGAGCGCGACCTCGCCATGGTGTTCCAGTCCTACGCCCTCTTCCCGCATCTGAGCGTGGCAGAGAACATTCTCTTCGGCCTAAAGGTGCGAAAGGTCCCAAGGACCGACCAAACAGAGCGTCTCGCGCGGGTCGCCGACCTGCTCGGCCTCTCCGAGCTGCTCGATCGGCGCCCGAGCCAGCTCTCCGGCGGGCAGCAGCAGCGCGTCGCGCTCGGACGGGCGATCATTGCCGAAAAGCCCATCTGCCTGATGGACGAACCTCTCTCCAACCTCGACGCCAAACTCCGGCACGAGATGCGGGTCGAGATCCGGGCCCTGCAGCGCAAGCTCGGCATGACCATGCTCTACGTCACCCATGACCAAGCCGAAGCCATGGGCATGGCGGACCGGATCATCCTGCTCAAGGACGGGACGATCGAGCAGAACGCAACACCTGTCGAGACTTACGGACGACCGGCGACGAGCTTCGCAGGCCGTTTCATCGGCACACCGCCGATGAACGTCCTCGCACTCACCTGGGAATATGGCGGCGTCAGGATCAAGGGAACCAACACTGCGTTACTGAACGGCATTCCCAAATCGGACCTGACCGCCGGCCTTCGCCCCGAAGACATCGTTCTCGACGAGGCGAGCGTGCACCGCGCGGAGGTCGAGACCATCGAATATCTCGGCGCGGACACGCTGATCGACTGCAGGCTCGGCAGCGAGCGCCTCACCGTCAGGACGCGCGGCGCCGACGGCCTCTCTCCAGGCGCGGAAATCGGCCTCACCTGGCCGCGCGCGGCCATTCACCTGTTCGACGTCGGGTCGGGACACCGGCGCGACGACCTTCTGACCGGCGCGGAAGGATAACGCGAACGCCGACAAGGAATTGGTGTCCCGTCTCCCGGGGCATCCGTAAGTGCCGGGCGGTTGCCGTCCGGAACCCAGCTTGTGACAAGAGGATCAGATAGCGATGCACTTCACGAAGAAACTTGGGATCGGCGCCGTCGCGGCTGCGATGTCGCTTTCCATGGCCGGCGCCGCGCAGGCGGTCGACCTGCAGTTCTATTTCCCGGTCGCGGTCGGCGGCAAAGCAGCCGACACGATCGAGGCGTTGACGAAGGAATATGCCGCCGCACACCCCGACGTCAAAATCGACGCGGTCTATGCAGGCAGCTACCAGAACACCATCACCAAGGCGCTGACCGCGGTGAAAGGCGGCCAGGCCCCGCAGCTCTCGGTGATCCTCGCGGTCGACATGTTCACCCTGATAGAGGAAGACGCCATCGTTCCGTTCGACGATCTGATCAAGACCGACGCGGACAAGGAATGGCTGAAGGCCTTCTATCCGGCCTTCATGGAAAACAGCCAGACCGGCGGCAAGACCTACGGCATCCCGTTCCAGCGCTCGACCCCGGTCATGTACTGGAACAAGGACGCCTTCAAGAAGGCAGGCCTCGATCCGAACACCCCTCCGGCGACGTGGGAAGAACTGGTCGAGTTCGGCAAGAAGCTGACCGTCAAGGATGCCTCCGGCAAAGTCACCCAGTGGGGCGTCAGGATCCCGAGTTCCGGTTTCCCCTACTGGCTCTTCCAGGGCCTCAGCACCCAGAACGACGTGATTCTCGCCAACAGCGACGGCAACAAGACCAATTTCGCCGATCCGAAGGTGATCGAGGCGCTGCAGTACCTCGTCGACCTCAGCGCCAAGCATGAGGTTATGGCGCCGGGCATCATCGAGTGGGGCGCCACGCCGAAGGCCTTCTTCGAGGGCGAGTCCGCGATCATGTGGACCACGACCGGCAACCTGACCAATGTGCGCGCCAACGCGCCGTTCGAGTTCGGTGTCGCCATGCTCCCGGCCAACAAGCGCCGCGGCGCGCCGACCGGCGGCGGAAATTTCTACATCTTCAAGGACTCGACGGACGAGCAGAAGGCGGCCTCCCTCGACTTCATCAAGTGGATCTCGGCTCCGACTCAAGCCGCCAAGTGGTCGATCGCGACCGGCTATGTCGCGCCGCGCCCTGATGCCTGGGAAACGCCGGAGATGAAGGCCTATGTCGCCGACTTTCCGCCGGCTCTGGTCGCTCGCGACCAGCTGCAATACGCAGTGGCCGAGCTCTCGACCTACCAGAACCAGCGCATCACCACGATCTTCAACGACGGCCTCGAGGCCGCCATCACCGGCAAGATGTCGCCGGAAGAAGCCATGAACGATGCGCAGCAGAAGGCGGACAAGATCCTCAAGGATTACCGCTGACACTCCGGGACCCGGCGGCGGGCTCGTCCCGCCGCCGGTCTTTTCCCGACTTACCGAAAGACCGCCGACCGATGGGACCGCTCGCCAACCGGACCTGGATCCATGCCTGGCTCTTCCTCAGCCCGGCGATGATCCTGTTGATCGCCTTCACCCACTATCCGGCCGCGGTCACCCTCTTTCACAGCTTCTTCTCGACGCCGCGCGGCAAGCGTCCGGCAAAATTCGTCGGCCTGGAGAACTACGAGACGCTGCTCGCCGACACGACCTTCTGGAAGGTGCTCGGCAACAATCTCTGGTACGCGCTCGGCACCATTCCGGCGTCCGTCGCGATCGCGATCCTGATGGCACTCTGGGTCGACAGCAAACTGAAGGGCCGCGGTTTCGTGCGCATGGCCTATTTCACCCCGACCGTGCTGCCGCTGATCGCCGTCGCCAATATCTGGATGTTCTTCTACACGCCGGGCTTCGGCCTGATCGACCAGATCACCGGATTCTTCGGCTTTTCGCAGCATAACTGGCTCGGCGATCCGTCGACCGCGCTGAACGCCGTCATCGTGGTCGCGGTCTGGAAGGAAGCCGGCTTTTTCATGATCTTCTATCTCGCGGCTTTGCAGACCATCCCGGTCTCGCTCCGCGAGGCCGCCGCCATCGAGGGCGCCGGACGCTGGTACTTCTTCCGCCGCGTCACTTTCCCGCTGCTGATGCCGACCACGCTCTTCGTCTCGGTCAATGCGGTGATCAATTCCTTCCGCCTCGTCGACCATATCTTCGTCATGACCGAAGGCGGACCGGACAATGCGAGCTCGCTGCTGCTGTTCTACATCTACGAGACCTCGTTCCGCTTCTGGGACACGGCCTATGCCTCGACCCTGACCGTCGCTCTCCTCCTCCTGCTCTTCGCGGTGGCCATCGGCCAGTTCCTCCTGCTCGACAAACGGGTGCACTACCGATGAACGCGTTCCGTCTCTCCGGCTTCGACTACGACCGGGCCCTGAACACGGTCGGCGCCTGGGCGCTCGCGCTCGTCTGGTTCGCGCCACTGATCTATGCCTTCTGGACGGCGTTCCATCCGGGCGAATATTCCACCCGCTTCGAGCTGACGGCGCCGTTGACGCTGGAGAATTTCGTTGCGGCCTGGAACGCAGCGCCCTTCGCGCGCTACTTCCTCAACACCGTGCTGCTGGTGACCTCGATCCTGATCGGCCAGTTCGTGCTCTGCACGCTCGCGGCCTTCGCCTTCGCCCGATTCGAGTTCCGCGGCCGCGATGCGGTCTTCGTGCTGGTGCTGCTGCAGCTACTGGTGATGCCGGACATCCTGATCGTCGAGAACTACCGCACCATGCGGTTTCTCGGCCTGCTCGACACCATCCTCGCCATCGGCCTGCCTTACATGGCCTCAGCCTTCGGGATCTTCCTGCTGCGGCAGACCTTCAAGACCATCCCGAAGGAACTGGACGACGCGGCCCGGGTCGAGGGCGCGGGGTTCATGACGATCCTCCTGAAGGTCTATGTCCCGCTCGCCAAGCCGACATACCTCGCCTACGGGCTGGTCTCGGTCAGCCACCACTGGAACAATTTCCTCTGGCCGCTGATCGTCACCAACTCGGTCGAGACCCGGCCTGTGACGGTCGGACTCAGCGTCTTTTCCTCGACCGATCAGGGGATCGACTGGGCGATCATCACCGCCGCGACGCTGATGACCTCCGGCCCTCTGCTGATCGCCTTCCTCCTGTTCCAGAGGCAGTTCGTCCAGAGCTTCATGCGGGCCGGGATCAAGTGATCAGGGGATGACCTTGCCCGGGTTCATCATGTTCTTCGGGTCGAGCGCCTGCTTCACGGCCTTCATCAGGGCGATCTTAGAGGGCGAGCCGTATTTGGCGAGATAGGGCAGCTTTTCGGACCCGATCCCATGTTCCGCCGAGAAGCTGCCGCCGAGCGTGAGCGCGGTCTCGTACATCCGCGCGGTCAAGTCCGGTTTCTTCTCCTCCCACGCGGCATCGTTCACCCCGGCAGGCTTGCGCGCCGTGTAGTGGATGTTCCCGTCGCCCATATGGCCGAAGCAGTTGAAGAGCAGGCCCGGCATACACTCGCTCATCGCCGCCTGTGACTGCTCGAGATAGTCGGCCACGCGGGAGACCGGGACCGAGACGTCGCCGGCGATACGTGGCGTGCCCTCGCGCTTGCCGGCTTCCGCCTGCTCCTCACGGATCCGCCAGAGCTCGCGGCGCTGGCCTTCGCTCTCGGCGATCACGCCGTCGGTGACCCAGCCCTGCTCCATCGCCTCGGCGAAGATCGCTTCCAGCTTGGCGCGGAGATCGTCGAGCGGCGATGGTGTGCCCATCTCGATCAGCACGTACCAGGGCGAGGGCTCGGAGAGCGGATCGGTAATGCCGTCGATATGCCTGATCGCCAGGTCGAATGCAGCGCGCGGCATGATCTCGAAGGCGAGGATGGTGTCGCCTGAAAGCTCGCGCGCAGAGCTCAGGAGCTTTTGCGCCTCGCGCGGGGACGGCACGGAGAGCATCGCGGTCTCGCGCACCCTCGGCAGCGGCATCAGGCGGAAGGCGGCGGCGGTAACGATGCCGAGCGTGCCTTCGGCGCCGATGAAGAGCTGCTTCATGTCGTAGCCGGTATTGTTCTTGCGCAGCGTCTCCAGTCCGTCGAAGACCGATCCGTCCGCCAGCACCGCCTCGATGCCGAGGATCTGCTCGCGGGTGTTGCCGTACTTGATCGTGTTGTTGCCGCCGGCATTGGTCGAGAGCGTGCCGCCGACCGTGCTGGAGCCTTCGGAGGCAAGCGAGAGCGGGAAGAGTCGCCCGGCTTCGGCCGCGACCGCCTGCATGTTCTGGATCACGCAACCGGCCTCGGCGACCATGGCGTAATTGTCCGGGTCGAGGTTGCGTACCGCCGTCAGCCGATCGGTCGAAACGATGATGGTCGGCCGCTCCTCGGTCGGCACGGAGCCGATGGCGAGACCGGTATTGCCGCCCTGCGGCACGATGCAGATCCCCGCCTTCACCGCGGCCTTCACGACGGCAGACGTTTCCTGCGTCGTGGAGGGGCGGGCAACGCCGAGTGCCTCGCCTTCCGGCGCACCGCGCCAGTCGGTGCGATATTTCAGCGTATCGTTCGGATCCTCGAGCCAGCCTTTCGGCCCGAGGATCGACCGAATCTCGGCCAGCGCCGCGTCGATGGACTGGGGTGTCTGATCGTTCACCCGCTCTCTCCCGTCTAGATAGTTACAGCCGGGAGGCTAGCAGCGAACGGACAGGGCGCCAATCAGACCGGCAGTCGGTTTATGGAACTTCTCTCTGTCACTTCCAGCCGCTGTGCGGCACCGAAGAGCACGCCGATGCGCCGCGCCGCCTCCTGCATGCCGCCGGCGAAATCCTCCCGCGAAGTTTCCGCCCGCACCATGGAGAGGGACCGGGAAAGCGTACGGTCGTCTTCCGCAACGCTGAGAAGCGTCAGGATCAGGGTCGCGAGATCGCGGTCGGCCGCATCGTCGGCCGGACTCTGGGTGGATAGTCGGGTCATCTAAACCTCCTCCGGTGCACCCCGCCCGGGTAAAAATGGGACACAGCGTTGGCAGGTTTCCTGACTTCCGGCTCCTCGATCCAAACCGCCTTCCCAGCCTCACGCGAGGCCAGTGGCATTCCCGGTCGGATCTTGCCGGCTACAGTTGCGGGGGCAGTCCCGGATTTGCCGCTTGGGCGGCGCACCGGATTCCCTTTCGTCCCGAAGGACACCAACAATGCGAGGCTCGTTTTTCGCAGCGCCCCTGTCAAGCGCAGCGATGCGCTATCAGGCGCGCAGCATCCGCTCCAGCTCGCGGATGAAGGATTCCCGGTCCCTTTTCGAAAAGGCGGGTCCGCCGCCGGAGACCTCGCCCATCGCCCGGAGGTCGGACATCAGGTCACGCATCGCCATCGCCATGCCGATTCCCGCCTCGGTGAATTCCCGTCCACCATGGCCGAGCGCCTTAGCACCCGCCTCGATGGAGCGTTTCGCGAGCGGAATGTCGCCGGTGACGACGATGTCGCCCGGCTGCACCCGCTCGGCGATCCAGTCGTCTGCCGCGTCGAACTTGTCCGAGACCAGGATATTCTTCACGTTCGCCCGGTCGCCGGTACGGAAACCCCGGTTGCTGACGATGTAGAAAGTCGCCTCCGTGCGGTCCGCGATCGCGAGGATCTCGGTCTTCACCGGACAGGCATCGGCATCGACATAGACTGACTTCATTGCGGATAGACTTCTTTCCGGTTTGGGCCTCTTTGGCACCGCGACAACCGTGCTAGGGTCGGCGCGCATCGCATTACTGACGAAACAGACCCAAGAAACACGGATGTACAAGCTGCTTCAAGATCTGACGGTGGTCGAAGGCGCCTCCTTCATCGCCGCACCCTCCTGCACACTGAACATGCTGCAGATGGGCGCCACGGTGATCCGCTTCGATGCCATCGGCGGCGGGCTCGATTACCGGCGCTGGCCGAAGGCGGCGAACGGCGCCAGCCTCTACTGGGAAGGATTGAACAAGGGCAAGAAATCCGTCGCCCTGGACCTGCGCGCTCCGGAAGGCCGGGAACTGGCTCTCCGACTCGCGACGGCGCCCGGCGAAGGCCGTGGTCTCTTCGTCACGAACTATCCGGTGTCCGGTTTCCTCTCCCACGAGGCGCTGAAGGCTCGGCGCGAGGACATCATCAGTCTTCGCGTCATGGGCTGGGCGGACGGGACGCAAGGCGTCGACTACACCGCCAATGCCGGTGCCGGCTTCCCGCTGATGACCGGCGAGCCTGGCCTGCCGGGCGAGAAGCGGCCGGTGAACCACGTGCTGCCCGCCTGGGACCTGATCGCCGGCGCCAATGCCGCCTTCGCCCTGCTCGCCGCCGAGCGCCAGCGGCAGAAGACCGGCGAAGGAGCGGAGATCCGCCTGCCGCTCGGCGACATCGCGCTTTCCACGCTCGGTACCCTCGGCCAGGTCGCCGAGGTGATGACCGAGCCGGAGGACCGGCCGAGCTATGGCAACGACGTGTTCGGCGCCTTCGGACGGGATTTCAGGACCGCCGACGGCCGCTACATCATGCTGGTCGCGCTCTCGCCCCGGCAATGGACCGGCCTGCTCGCCTCCCTCGGGATCGAGGCGGAGATCGCCGCCGTGGAAACGGAGACTGGTGTCAGCTTCGCCAAGGACGAGGGTCTGCGGTTCGAATATCGCGAGAAGATCAATCCGGTGGTCGAGAATGCCGTGGCCGCGTGCACCCTGGACGACCTTGCCCCACGCTTCCGCGAGAACGGAGTCTGCTGGGAGCCCTACCGCACTGTCCGCGAGGCAGTCGCGAGCGACCGCTTCCGGGAGATGGGCAAGCCCTATCACGACGTCACCCACGGCAGCGGCCTCACCTACCCGACCTCCGACACGCCGATCGATTTCCACGGTCAGGCTTCGGAAATACCGGCGGCGGCGCCCCGCCTCGGCCAGGATACCGACGAGGTGCTGGCGGAGTTCCTCGGCATGGGCAGCGGCGAGATCGGGAAGCTGCACGACCGGGGCATCGTTGCCGGAGCGGAGAATTGACGGCGCCCGACCGAAGCGCGCTCGCGGCCCGCGACGCGACCGATCCGCTCGCCCGTTTCCGCGAGTTCTTCGAGCTGCCGGAGGGCGTGATCTATCTTGACGGCAATTCCCTCGGCCCGCTGCCCCGCATCGTCCGTGAACGGGTTGCAAAGTGCGTCTCGGAGGAATGGGGCGACGGCCTGATCCGGAGCTGGAACGATGCCGGCTGGGTCGAGCTGCCGGAGACGGTCGGCGGCAAGATCGGGAAACTGATCGGCGCCGAGCCCGAAAGCGTGGTCGCGACAGATTCCACCTCGGTAAACCTCTTCAAGGTGCTGTCAGCCGCCCTCGTACTCCGGCCGGAACGGA
Organism: Nisaea sp.; assembly: GCF_017640745.1. Classification (GTDB taxonomy): domain Bacteria; phylum Pseudomonadota; class Alphaproteobacteria; order Thalassobaculales; family Thalassobaculaceae; genus Nisaea. The sequence continues at coordinate 19,426 of NZ_JAEPQA010000036.1, forward strand.
AAATCGTGGTCTCGGAGAAGAGCAACTTCCCGACCGATCTCTACATGGTCGAGGGCCTGAAGGAGCTGCTCGGCAAGGGGCACGAGCTGCGCCTGATCGAGAACCCCTCGGAACTGCCGGGCGCACTCGGCCCGAACGTCGCAGCGGTGATGCTGACGCATGTGAATTACCGCAGCGGCTATATGCACGACATGGCCGCCGTTACTCGTGCCGTCCACGGGGCGGGTGCGCTCGCGATCTGGGACCTCGCTCATTCCGCGGGCGCCGTTCCGGTCGATCTCTCGGGTGCAAAGGCCGATTTCGCCGTCGGCTGCGGCTACAAGTATTTGAACGGCGGCCCCGGCGCGCCTGCCTTCGCCTATGTCGCGCCGCGCCACCAGGACGAAGCCCGGCAGCCGTTGACCGGCTGGTTCTCGCACAAGGCGCCCTTCGCCTTCGACCATCGCTTCGAGGCGACGGACGGCATCAAGCGCTTCCTCTGCGGCACCCCGCCGGTACTCGCCATGACCGCGCTCGACGCGGCGCTGGATCTCTGGGCCGAGGTCGATATGGCCGCGCTGCGGGAGAAGTCCGTCGCGCTCACCGAATGCTTCATCGAGCTGGTCGAGGAGCGCTGCGCAGGGCTCGGCCTGACGCTCGCCAGCCCGCGCGACGCGGCTCGGCGCGGAAGCCAGGTCTCCTTCGCGCATGAAAACGGTTACCCGGTAATGCAGGCGTTGATCGCCCGCGGCGTGATCGGCGATTTCCGCGCCCCGGACCTGCTGCGCTTCGGCTTCACGCCGCTCTATACCCGCTTCACCGACGTGTTCGACGCGGTCGGACATCTGGAGGAGATCCTCCGGACCCGCTCCTGGGACCGCCCGGAATTCCACGCCCGGGCGGCAGTCACCTAGACGGCAGGGAATATCTCGAGGAAGCGCCGCTCGCCCTCGCCCGTGAAGCTGACAATGCGGGTGCCGTCGATCCGCCGCGCCCAGCCGAGATCGTAGAACCGGTCGAGCAGCGCGGTGCCGAGGGCGCCCGCGAGATGGGTGCGGCGCATGCTCCAGTCGAGACAGGACTTGCAGAGCGGGCGGCGGAGCGACGTCAGAGCCGGAAGGTCGATACCGAGTCCGGAAACGAAGGTCTCGCCCTCGTCCGTCAGGGAGACGTCTTCTCCTTCCTCCACGACCAGCCCGCGCGCGGCCAGACTGTCGAACATGCGGACGCCGAATTCGCCGGCGAGATGGTTGTAGCAGACCCGCGCCTTCCTCAGCGCCGGATCGCGCGGGCCGGTCCGGGCACGCATGTGGCCCCGCTTTGCAGCGAGCCCCATCATCGCCTCCAGCAGGTTGCCGACCTCGTCGTCGGCGAGCGCGAAATAGCGGTGCCGTCCCTGCTTGCGCTGGGTCAGCAGCCCGGCGCCCTCCAGCTTGGAGAGGTGGGAGCTTGCCGTCTGCGCCGTAATCCCGGCTTCCGCCGCAAGCTCGCTCGCGGTCAGCGCCTTGCCGCTCATCAGGGTTGTCAGCATGTTGGCCCTCGCAGGATCGCCGATGAGCGAGCCGATGAGAGCTATATCAGGTCCTTCTTTCATACTTCGACCATAACCGAAGCATGAGCATTTCGCAATGTGGGACTGTCCGCCGAAATCAACTGGAGGACCCGATGCTCACCTGCTTCATCCGCTACCATATCGACCCGACCAAGAAGGCCCAGTTCATTCAGTATTCCCGCACCTGGGGCGAGGCGATCCCGCGCTGCGGCGCCGACCTGATCGGCTATTTCGCCCCGCACGAAGGTTCCAGCACCCTCGCCTACGGCGTCTACAACGTCGAAAGCCTCGCCGAGTACGAGGCCTATCGCAAACGCCTCGCTGCCGATCCGCTCGGCCGGGAGAATTACGAATTCGCACAGCGGGAACGGTTCCTGCTGCGCGAGGACCGGACTTTCCTTATCAATGCTTCGAACCCGGTCAAAGAGGGAGATATGCCGTGATCGCCGTGATCTTCGAAGTCGAGCCCAAGCCAGAATACAAGGACCGCTACCTGGAAATCGCCGCCAGCATGCGCGCGCTGATCGAACAGGTGGACGGCTTCATCTCCGTCGAGCGTTTCGCGAGCCTGACCAACGAGGGCAAGCTGGTCTCGCTCTCCTTCTTCCGCGACGAGAAAGCAGTGGAGGATTGGCGCAAGCTGGTCGCCCACCGCGGCGCCCAGGCTGAGGGACGGACGAAGCTGTTCAAGGATTACCGGTTGCGCGTCGCGTCGGTACTGCGGGATTACGGCATGAACGACCGGGACGAAGCGCCGGCCGACAGCCGGGAAAAGCACGGCGCTTAGCCGCCCTTTTTCCGCATCAAGCGGTCCCGGCTGGCACTGCTCTCGCCGAAGAGGCGCCGCAGCAAACCAGTAAGCAGCGACGCCGTCTGCCCCGCATGCGCCGCATTGTCGATGCCCGTTGTGTAGAGATAGCGGATCATCTGCTTGCGGCGCTTGCCCTTCAGGACCGGGACGAAGTCGAACCCGATCCGCGCATCCCCTTCCCCTTCGACAACCCGGGCCACCCGGCCTGGGACCGGCGGGCCGTCCGGCAACTGGAGGTCCCATTCGGACCCGACCGAAACCCGCCTCCCGTCTCCGACCCGTCCGGACGCGCCGGAGAGAGACAGATCCTCGACACGGATCTCGACGGCTTCCCCCTGTTTGCCCGAGAGCCTTGCCTCCAGCCTGATCGGAAAGCGTTCCTGAAGCCGGCGGACGGGGTTTTCGAAACACAGCAGCAACGCGAGGGAAAGCGTCACGACATTGAGCCCCGTCCAGAAGCCGCCGATCAACAGAAACGAGTCGTTTTCGATGATGCGGGTGTCGCTCGGGATATTGATCCAGAGACCGCCGAGGCTGAGCAGAATGAGTGTGGTGATGATGACGGCCTCGACCGTGGAGACGGCCGCGTCCTCCGTCGTGAGACTGCCTTTCGGCGTGACCTGAAACGGCCGCCCGAACGGGCGCACGAGAGAAGACAAGACAACCGGCGCAAGCCGCAGCGAGACGAGGATCGCAGGTCCGTCATTCAGGATCGGGAGCCCGTTGCGTCCGAAGTAGAACAGGGTCGCCGCCCAACCGGTGAAGAGGATCGGCAGCTGCCAGTAAAGGATTTCGAAACCCCTGGCATTGTCGAGCGGCTCCAGGCCGAACCAGAAATACATGATCGGGACCAGCAGCACGATCAGCCGCGCGGGGATATGGAAGACCCAATAGATCGGGAAAAGCAAAATACGCTGGATCAGGCTGATCCCCGTGCCGAAAAGCGGTCCGGCGCGCAGGAAGAGCGTCTGGATCCCGCCCTGGCACCAGCGCTGCCGCTGCACGTAAAACGCCTCCAGGGATTCCGCCGCGAGCCCGATGGTCAGGCGCTCATTGAGATACCGGGTCCGATATCCGGCGCGGAACATCTCCAGTGTCGTCAGGATGTCCTCGGTGATCGACTGGGTCGGAACGCCGCCGATCGCGTCCAGCGCGGCCCGCCGCATCACCGCGCAGGACCCGCAGCAGAACATGGAATCCCAGGCGTCGAGCGACGGCGCGAGATGGTCGAAAAAAAGCCGCTGTTCGTCCGGCCAGCGGTCGGCGATCCAGAGATTGCGCTGAACGGGGTCGCGATTGAAGAAATGCTGGGGCGTCTGCACGATCCCGATGCTCTGGTCGTCAAACAGCCCAACCGTGCGGTTGAGGAACCAGCGGTAAGGCACGAAGTCGGCGTCCAGAACCGCTACGAAATCTCCGTCTGTCTGGGCCAGCGCGTTGTTGATGTTCCCGGCCTTGGCGTGCTTGTGCTCCGGCCTCCGGAGATAGCGCGCGCCATTCTCGGCGCAGAAGTCCCGGAGCCAGTCGCGGTCACCGTCGTCCAGCACCCAGACCTCGAAATTAGGGTAATCGAGATTAAGAGCCCCGATGATCGAGCGTTCGAGAACGTCCAACGGTTCGTTGTAGGTCGGAATAAGCACGTCGACCTTCGGCCAGTCCGCGCGCGGCCGCGCCTTCAGGCGCGCTTCCGCCTCGTCCGCCTCGGCAGACCGGTCGACGATGCGCGTCCGGACAAGCAGGATCTTCAGCAGGTCGGCGATATAGATGCATTCGATCGCGAAGAGGAACCAGATCCAGGCGCCGTTGACTGTCAGGATCGAGCGCGTGGCCACCGTCTCGGTGAAGCGCCAGGGCAGATAGCGGGCGACCACGACGGTGGCGACGATCAGGACCGCCCATCTTGCCCAGGGTTTGCGCGGGCCCGCCGTTTCCGACAGCAACAGAAATACCGCGACGATCAGCAGGACCGGAGCGACGGCTTCCAGCAACGGCATCAGTTGGCACCGGAGGCCGCTGCGGATTTGCTCTCGATCGTCACTTCGGCCCTGCGGCCAACACCGCAAAAGCTCTCTGGCTGGGCATAGACATCATCGGACGAGAAGCCGGCGACCAGCAGCACCTCGTCCTTCTTGAGGAGCGGCGGAGCGGCGGCATATTCGAACCCCGGCGTGACCGAGCGCGTCCCGCGAATCTCCCGGACCTCCGCCCTGTAGTAGGTGGCGCTGCCCTGGAGACGGACGGTGACCGGATCGCCGACATTCAGAGTCTCCGCCGTCTCTTCCGAGATCGCGATCTCGGCGAATACCGTGCTGCAATCGAGGATCTTCAGAAGATCGTTGTTCCGCGTGACCTCGAGGTTGGCGCTCGCCATGCGGCGCCAGACGATCCCCTTCAGCGGACTGCGGACCGTTGCCAGCTGCCTCCGCTCCGCCCGCGGCCCCTCGACCCCAAGCTGCTCGCCAATCGCTGTGAGACGCCCGCGGGTTTCCGCGAGTTCCAGTTTCAGGTCGGACTTGCGGATCTCGAGTTCGTCGAGACGCTGCTGCGAATAGGGAACATCGTTCTGACCGTCGCTGATGAAGACGCCGCTTTTCGCAGATTTCAGCTCCTGATCGAAACGGTCGATGTCGGCCTGCGCCCGGTTGATCTCCTCCCGTGCCTGGGAAAGCTGGGACCGGGCCTCCTCGAGCCGGACCGCCGTGATCGCGCCTTTGGCGACGAGATCCTTGTTGCGTTTGACCGTACTGGCCCGCTCCTCGAGCAGCGCCTGCCAGTATTCCCGGCGCGCGGTCGCCTCCCGAGCACGATAGGCAAGATTCTCCAGCAGACTCTCGCCATAGCGCGCGACACGCCGGTCGAGCACGTCCGACATCGTCACCGCCTCGGAAAGACGCTCCTCGAGGGCGGAGATTCGCGCTGTCAGGAAATCGCGCTCCACCGTCAGGCTGCTGACCAGCCCCTGGCTCTCGCTGTCATCGGTGATCCGGGTAAGCAACGCACCGTCGTCCACCAGACTGCCGACATCCGGAAGATCGCGCAGGATGGTTCCGCTGATGGGCGCCTGAACGGTCACGACCCGGGCATTGATCGTTCCGTTCGAGCGGATCTCGCTGAAGATCCTCGGATAGAGGACGACGATCGCACCGATGATGATGGCAAGGCTGATCAGGATACGGATGAGTCTCGATGCGGACATGCGCCCCCCGGGGATCTGGAAACAATCCACGCGGCTTCAAGAAGTACCGCGCAATGGTTAAAATTGTTTCAAACTCTACCAGATTAAACCCGGTGCAGACTCTCGGCTATCCTGGCGGGCGCTTGTCGACGACGCGGCGTGCCTTGCCCTGGGACCGCTCGACGCTGCCAGGCTGCCCGACGACCACCTTTGCGCTGACCCCGATCACACTCTTGATGTGATGCGCCAGTTCCTTCGCGCTGGCCGCCGCGTGCGCCTCCTCGCCGGCCGCATCCGACTTCGCCTCGCAGATCACCGTCATGGTGTCCATGCGGCCCTCGCGGGTGAGCTCGATCTGGTAATGCGGCGCCAGCCCGTCGCATTTCAGAAGCTGTTCCTCGATCTGGGTCGGGAAGACGTTCACGCCACGAACGATCATCATGTCGTCGGCGCGGCCCGTCACCTTCTCCATTCTCCGCATTGTCCGCGCTGTGCCCGGCAGCAGACGCGTCAGGTCGCCGGTGCGGTAGCGCACCACCGGGAACGCCTCCTTGGTGAGCGAGGTCAGCACCAGCTCGCCGCGCTCGCCTTCCGGCAGGACCTTGCCGGTCGCCGGGTCGATCACCTCGGGATAGAAGTGGTCCTCCCAGATATGCAGGCCGTCCTTGGTCTCGACGCACTCGTTCGCGACACCCGGCCCGATGATTTCCGAAAGCCCGTAGATATCGACCGCGTGCATATCAAAGGCGTCCTCGATCTCCTTGCGCATCGAACCGGTCCAGGGCTCGGCCCCGAAGATGCCGACCTTCAGTTTCGTGTCGCGCGGATCGATCCCCTGGGCGCGGAACTCATCCAGGATCGAAAGCATATAGGACGGGGTCACCATGATGACGTTGGCGCCGAAATCGCGGATCAGGGTGATCTGCCGTTCCGTCATCCCGCCGGAGGCCGGAACCACCGTGCATCCGAGCCTTTCGGCCCCGTAATGCGCGCCGAGCCCGCCGGTGAAGAGCCCGTAGCCGTAGGCGACATGGACGACATCTCCCGCGCGGCCGCCGGAGGCGCGGATACTGCGCGCCATGACCTCGGACCAGACGTCGATGTCCTTCTTCGTGTAGCCGACAACCGTCGGCTTGCCGGTGGTGCCAGAGGATGCGTGAATCCGCGCCAGCTTCTCGCGCGGCACGGCGAACATGCCGAAGGGATAGTGCTCCCGGAGATCCGCCTTCCGGGTGAAGGGAAAGCGCGCAAGGTCGTCGAGGGAGAGTATCTCCTCCGGATGGCCACCGGCCTCCTCGAACTTCCGGCGATAGACCGGTGAATTCTCGTAGGCATGGCTGAGGCTCCATTGCAGCCGGCCAAGCTGCAGCGCCGAGAGCTCGTCCCGGCTCGCCCGCTCGATCGGATCGAGCTCATGTTTCTTCGGTGCCAGATTCAGCACGCATTCCTCCCTCACATGAGACAGCGCTCGGTGGCGCCGCCTGTTTTTCTTTTGCCGGAACGTTAGTGCGGCCTTGTCGAGGCTGCAATCGCGGTGCGACGGTTGACCGCACGGGATCCGACGACGTCTAATCGCCCCCTTCTCGCGATCTCTCACGCCATCCGGATTCAAAGCATGACCGACTTCAAGACCGCAAAGCCCGCCAAACACGGCTTCAGCGCCGCCCGCCTCAAGCGCATCAGCGACTGGATGGCGCGCTATGTCGAGGGCGGCAAGCTGCCTTTCGCCGAAACCCTGATCGCGCGGCGAGGCGAGATCGTGTTTCACGAGGTGACGGGTCATCGCGACGTCGAGAACGGTCTCAAGGCCGAGCCGGGCGGCATCCACCGCATCTATTCCATGACCAAGCCGATCGTCAGCGCGGCGATCATGCAGTTGCTGGAGGCGGGCACGCTTCAGCTCGACGATCCGGTGGCAAAGCACATTCCGGAGCTGGCGAACCTCAAGGTGCTCGGCGAGGACGGCGAGAGCACGAGCGTCGCGAAGACCCAGCCTACCCTGCATCACCTGCTCACCCACACCTCCGGCCTCACCTACGGCATCTTCGATCCGGGGCCGGTCGGCAAGGCGCTGCGCAAGGCGAAGATCGACTTCTCGGAGAAGCACGGGCGGCTCGACGAAACCGTCGCCAAGCTGGCCGACATTCCGCTCGTCTTCGAGCCCGGCACGCGCTGGAATTACGGTGTCTCGACCGACGTGCTCGGACGGGTGGTGGAGACCGCGTCCGGCATGAGCCTCGCGGAATATCTGCACGACCATATCTTCGAGCCGCTCGGCATGGAGGACAGTTTCTTCGCCGTGCCGGCGGACAAGCTCGACCGTTTCAGCGCTTGCTATGCAAAGACCGAGGACGAGGGCATCCGCCGCGTCGACGAGATCGAGGAGAGCCGCTACGCCCACTCGGTCACCATGTTCTCCGGCGGCGGCGGGCTCTGCTCGACGACCTTCGACTATCTTCGCTTCATGGAGATGATCCGGTCCCACGGCGGCGGCGGAGCGGACCCGGTGCTCGGCCGCAAGTCCATCGAGATGATGCTGATGAACCACCTGCCGGGCGACATGGCCTCGATGGGGCAGTCGGTCTTCAGCGAGATGCCGATGAAGGGCATCGGCTTCGGCCTCGGCGGCTCCGTTGTGCTGAACCCGGCGCAGGCCCAGGTGCTCGGCTCGGCCGGCGAATGGGCCTGGGGCGGCGTCGCCTCGACCGGGTTCTGGATCGATCCGAAGGAGGAGATCAGCGTGGTGCACATGACCCAGCTCATGCCCTCCTCCTCCTATCCGCTGCGCCGCGAGCTGCGCACGCTGGTCTATCAGGCGCTGGTCGGCTGACATCGCCCGGATCGCGCGGCGGCGCTTGCCCGCCGCCGAACCGCCTGCAAGACTGACAAAAAATACCTATCGGGGATGGAACGACCGTGGCCAGGGATCTCGGGACCTACGACTACATCATCGTCGGCGCGGGCAGCGCCGGTTGCGTTCTGGCGAACCGGCTCTCCGCCGATCCGTCGAAGAAGGTCCTGCTGCTGGAAGCGGGCGGTGACGACAATTACCACTGGATCCACATTCCGGTCGGCTATCTCTACTGCATCGGCAATCCGCGCACCGACTGGCTGTTCAAGACCGAGGCAGAAGACGGGCTCGGCGGCCGGGCGCTGAACTATCCGCGCGGCAAGGTGATCGGCGGCTGCTCCTCGATCAACGGCATGATCTACATGCGCGGCCAGGCGCGGGACTACGACCAGTGGCGCCAGCTCGGCAATCCCGGCTGGGGCTGGGACGACGTGCTGCCCTATTTCAACCGCTCCGAAGGCTTTCATGTGCGCGGCGACAAGGATCGCAACAGCGAGGGTGAACTCCGTGTCGAGAACCAGCGCCTCTCCTGGGAAATCCTCGACGCCTTCAAGGCGGCGGCGGTCGAGGCCGGCATCCCGGAGACCGACGATTTCAACCGCGGCGACAACGAGGGCGTCGGCTACTTCCACGTGAACCAGAAGAAGGGCATCCGCTGGAGCGCAGCAACCGCCTTCCTGAAGCCGGTCCGCAACCGGCAGAACCTGCATATCGTCACCCACGCCCACGCCAGGGCGCTGCAGTTCGACGGCGCGCGCTGCACCGGCATATCGCTCTCGGTGAAAGGTGAGGACGCGCACGCCTCCTGCAGCGGCGAACTCGTGCTTGCCGCCGGCGCCATCGGTTCGCCGCAGATCCTGCAGCTTTCCGGCATTGGCGACCCCGCGCTTCTAAAGAGCCACGGCATCGCCGTCCGCCACGCCAACGCTTCGGTTGGCGGTAACCTGCAGGACCATCTGCAGATCCGCTGCGCCTTCAAGGTCTCGAACGTGGAGACCCTGAACCGGCGCGCCAACTCGCTGCTCGGCAAGCTCGGCATCGGGCTCGAATACGCTCTCTTCAAGCGCGGGCCGATGACCATGGCGCCGTCCCAGCTCGGGCTCTTCACCAAGTCCGATCCCTCGAAGGAAACGGCGGATCTCGAATATCACGTGCAGCCGCTCTCGCTCGACGCGTTCGGCGAGCCTCTGCATTCTTTTGGCGCCTTTACCGCCAGCGTCTGCAACCTCCGCCCGGAGAGCCGCGGCACGGTCGAGATCAAGAGCGCCGATCCGATGGCCGCCCCGGCGATCAAGCCGAACTATCTCTCGACCGAGGCGGACAAGAAGGTTGCGGCGAACGCGATCCGCATCACCCGAAAGATCGCCGCGCAGCCGGCGCTCGCCCCCTACAGCCCGGAGGAATTCAAGCCGGGTCCCGACTATTCGGACAGCGACGAGTCGCTCGCGGCGGCGGCGGGCCAAATCGGCACCACGATCTTCCATCCCATCGGCACCTGCCGCATGGGCCCCGACGAAGGTGCCGTGGTC
>NZ_JAEPQA010000037.1 GCF_017640745.1 Nisaea sp.
GTGTAATCGGACGACGATGGTTTGGGAACCGATCATGAGTTCTTGCGACGACAAATTCGGCTGTGGCCCGACCGACACCTGCTACAGGGCGGTCGTAAACACCTATACGAAGATGAAGATGCTCGGCCAGCGCGACGAGATCTGCTTCAACTCCGCCGTGAAGGTGTACCAGCACCATCACCCGGAAGTGCCGAGCGCGCGCGCACCCTATGTGATCGCCGACTGGCTCGACTGAGCGATCTCTGCATAGACACCGTCGAGGGACGCGGTTCGACCGCGTCCTTTTTGTTTGTGCGGTCCGCGAAAGGGACTAGATGCCGTCTGCCGCGCGGGTTTTCCGCTGCGAAGCACGCCGCGTCAATGCCATCCGGCGGAGGAACGCCACCACGAACAGCGCGGTCAGGATCAGGATGATTGTCGGCGCCGGTGCGCTATCCAGGAAGAAGCTGAGATAGGTGCCGAGCAGCATCGAGGTCAGGCAGACCGCGACCGCGACGAGCAGCATCGGCCCGAACCGCCGGACCAGAAGGAAAGCGATGGCGCCGGGCGAGATCAGCAGGCCGATCGCGAGTATCAGACCGGTCGCCGACAGGGTCGCGACGATCGTGAGCGACAGGGCGGCCAGCAGTCCGTAGTGCAGCCAGGCGACAGGAAGGCCCGAGGTCTGGGCCTGCGCCGGGTCGAAGCTGTGCAGCAGCAGGTCCTTCCACTTGAGCAGGATCGCACCGGAAACGGCGAGGGCGATCAGCCCGGCGGTCCAGAGGTCTTTCGCGCCGACCCCGAGCATGTTGCCGAACAGGATATGATCGAGATGGGCGTTGGTCTCGATCGATACGAAGAGCACGATGCCGATCCCGAACATGCCCGAGAAGACGACGCCCATCACAGTGTCCTGCTTCACCCGGCTGTTGTGCGAGAGATAGCCGGTCGCGAGCGCACAGGTCATCCCGGCGGCGAAGGCGCCGAGGATCAGCGGCAGGCCGAGAATATAGGCGATCACGATGCCGGGCAGCACCGCATGGCTGACCGCGTCGCCCATCAGGGCCCAGCCTTTCAGTACCAGATAGCAGGAGAGCAGCGCCGTCGGCACCGCGACGATGAGAGAGATGGCGAAGGCGTTCAGCATGAAGCCGAAGCGGAACGGCATCAGCAGGGTCTCGAGCTCCGTCATGCGGTTCCCCTGAGCTTCCGGCTGCGCTGCAGCGCTTCAGCTGCCTTCCGGCGCGACGCCATCAGCCCGTGTTTTGGGGCGAAGACGAAGGCGGTCAGGAAGATCAGCGTCTGCAGCGTGACGATGATCCCGCCCGTCGCGCCGTCGAGGAAGTAGCTCGCATAGGCGCCGACGAAGCTGGTCAGCGTCCCGATGGCGATCGAGGTCAGGATCAGGCGCGGGAAGCGGTCGCAGAGCAGATAGGCCGTCGCGCCGGGGGTCACGACCATGGCGATGACGAGAAAGGCGCCGACGGTCTGCATCGCGGCGACGACTGAGGCGGAGAGCAGGACGAAGAAGACCGCCTTCAGGATCTCCGGGCGCAGACCGATGGAGCGGGCATGGCTCTCATCGAAGAAGGTGACCATCAGATCCTTCCATTTCGCCGTCAGCACGGCGAGCGAGATCGCCCCGATCAGGACAAGCTGCAGCGTATCCTCCGGCGTGATGGCGAGGATGTTGCCCATGGTGATGGTCTGGATGCTGACGGAGACCGGGCTGACCGAGACGATGAAGAGGCCGAGGCCGAAGAAGGAGGTGAAGATCAGGCCGATGATGGTGTCGATCTTGAGGCCCGAGCGCTCCGAGAGAAACAGCATCGCCCCCGCGGCGAGCCCGCCCGCGATGAAGGCGCCGAGCGCGAAGGGCAGACCGAGCATGTAGGCGCCGGCGACCCCGGGAACGACGGAGTGGGAAAGCGCGTCGCCGATCAGCGACCAGCCCTTCAGCATCAGGTAGGCGGAGAGAAAGGCGCAGACCCCGCCGACCAGCGCCGAAACCCACATGGCGTTGGTCATGTAGCCGTAGGAGAAGGGCTCCAGCAGCAGGTCGATCACTGGCCATCCTCGCTGCGGATCGTGTGCGTCCGCTCGCCGTACTGCACCAGAGGGCGCTCGTCGTCGGTGAAGATGGTGACTTCGCGGGTGTCCCCGTCCTCGTGCAGGTCGTTTCCGCCGAGGGTGAAATGGCGAAGCACACCGCCGAAGGCGCGTTCGAGGTTTTCGCGGGTGAAGGTCGTCTCGGTCGGGCCGAAGGCGAGCACCGTGCCTTTTACCAGGATCGTGCGGTCACAGAATTCCGGCACCGAGCCGAGATTGTGCGTCGAAACCAGCATCACGCGGCCCTCCTCGCGCAGTTCGCGCAGAAGCGCCACGATCTGGTCCTCGGTCTTCACGTCGACGCCGGTGAAGGGTTCGTCGAGCAGGATCACCTGTCCGTCCTGCGCCAGCGCGCGGGCGAGGAAGACGCGCTTGCGCTGGCCGCCCGATAGCTCGCCGATCTGGCGGTGGCGGTAGGCCTGCATGTTGACCCGCTCGAGGGCCCGGTCGACCGCCGCCCGGTCTTTTGCCGAAGGGCGGCGCAGGAAGCCCATATGGCCGTAGCGGCCCATCATCACCACGTCCTCGACCAGCACCGGAAAGGCCCAGTCGACATCCTCGGACTGCGGCACATAGGCGACGAGGTTCTCGCGGAGGGCTTCCTTCACGCTGCGCCCGAGCAGCCGGATCTCGCCCTCAGCGGTCGGCACGAAGCCCATGATGGCCTTGAAGAGGGTCGACTTGCCGGCGCCGTTGACGCCGACGAGTGCGGTCACGGTCCCGCGGGGGATCTCGAAGCAGGCGTCGAAGAGGGCAGTGTGGCCGTTGCGGTAAGTGACCGTGACATGCTGCGCGGAGATGCCGCCGGCGGCGTCTTTCTCCGCACTCGTGTCTCTCGTCGGATCGTCGCGCGCGAGCATGCCGGACCTCAGTTCGTCGGGGCCGCGAGGCCGTCGGCGACGGTGCGGGAGGTGACGGTCAGAAGATCGAGATAGGTCGGAACCGGCCCGTCCGCGGTGCTGAGCGAGTCGACATAAAGCTCGCCGCCATACCTGGCGCCGGTCTCCCGCGCGACCTGCTTGGCCGGCGCCGTGTTGACCGTACTCTCGCAGAACACGACGGGGATCTTGTTCTCGCGCACGCCGTCGATCACCTTGCGGACCTGCTGCGGCGTGCCGACCTGATCAGCGTTCATCGGCCAGAGATAGAGTTCCTTCAGGCCGAAATCGCGCGCGAGATAGCTGAAGGCGCCCTCGCAGGTCACGAGCCAGCGCGAGGCTTCCGGGATTGCCGAGATGCGGCGGCGCAAGGGCTCGATCGTGCTTCTGAGCTTCGCCTTGTAAGCAGAGGCATTTGCTTCGTAGAGCGCTGCGTTCGCCGGGTCATGCTTGGCGAAGGCGGCGGCGATGTTGTCGATATAGATCAGCGCGTTGTCGAGCCCCATCCAGGCGTGCGGATTGGGCTTGCCCTCGTAGGACCCGGATTTGATAGGGATCGGTGTGATGCCGTCGGACAGGATCACCGAGGGGATGGGGCCGAGATGGGAGAGAAACTGTTCGAACCAGAGCTCGAGATTGAGTCCGTTCCAGAGAATGAGATCGGCATCGCTCGCGCGGACAATGTCCTGCGGGGTGGGCTGGTAGCCGTGGATTTCCGCGCCGGGCTTGGTGATCGACACCACGTCTGCTGCCTCGCCCGCGACGTTCGCCGCGATATCTGCAAGGACGGTGAAGGTCGTCACGACCTTCATCCTCTCTGCGGCGAAGGCATTGTGTGCCGCCGCGACGCCGAATGTCAGGCCGACAGCGAGCAGGAACACTGACACTGTCCGCTTTGCGGCTTTCATTGCTCCCCCTTGGGTAACCGGTAACAGTTGCGATATCCCGTTCGCGGACTGCGCCGGGATCTGAACTCAAATCAGATATGGATTAATTTGTTAGGGCGTCAATAAAAATTTAGCTTATACTAATTATCTGTCCGGAACGGAAACTGGAAAAGGATCGGGATTTGACACGCGGCCGCAGCACGAAACTGGCGGAAGACCGGGATATGCCGGTCATAGATCTCGGCGATTCCAGCAAGCGTGCGGCCTTGTTCGAGCGCATCCGGCGGGACCACAGCGTCGAGATCGCCGAGGACTATGTCGAACTGATCGCAGACCTGATCGAAACCAACGGAGAGGCGCGGCTGGTCGATCTCGCGGATCTGCTCGGGGTCAGCCGGCCGACGGTGAACAACACCATTCAGCGCCTGCAGAAGGAAGGGCTTGTCGAGAGCAAGCCCTACCGGGCGATCTTCCTGACCGACAAGGGCCGCGCGGTCGCCGAGCACGCCCGTCAGCGTCACCATCTCGTGCTCGAGTTCCTGCACCTGATCGGTGTGCCGGCGGATATCGCCGAGGCCGATGCGGAGGGGCTGGAGCATCATCTCTCGGCGCAGACCCTCGACTGTCTCGCGAAGGCGACGGAGCTGCTCAGGAAAGCTGCCGCAAAAGACAGGGGCCATTCCTGAATTGCGCATGTACGGGCTCTGCGATTGACCATACGATCACGCGTTTTCCGCTGATCCCATTCCCTCCAGGAACAGTCCGATGGCCGAAGTCTCCGTTGAATCCACGATCCCGAAGCCCGCGCTGCGTGCGCTCCCCGACCCGGGACGCCCGCCGATCGAGGCCGACGTCGGCAAGGGACCGATCCGGCGGATGAACCTGAACGAGTCGCCCATCCAGCCCTCTCCGAAGGCGATTGCGGCGATGCAGGAGGCCTGCACCCGGGTGAACCGCTATCCCGATCCGCAATGGCGCGAACTGACTGCGGCAATCTCCGGCGCGACCGGGATCCCGCAGCATCGCATCGTCATGGGCAATGGCAGTGACGAAGCGATCGTCTCCGCCGGCCGTCTCGCGGTCTCGCCGGGAGACGAGGTGGTGGTTCCGATGCCGTCATTCCCCAGCTACAATAATGCCGCCGCGCTGAACGGCGGAACCGTTGTGACGGCGCCGGTGAAGGCGGATGGCAGCAATGACGTCGACGCGCTGATCGCGGCCTGCACGCCGAAGACCCGGATCGTCTTCGCCGCTTCGCCGAACAATCCGACCGGCGCGATCCTGACCTCGGCTGAGGTCGCGCGTCTCGTCGCCGGAGTGCCGGACACTGCGCTTCTGGTGCTGGACGAGGCCTATTACGAATTCGGCATCCATGCCGGCGGCGAGGACCATCTGAAGGTGATGGAAACCCGCAAGGGGCCGTGGGCGGTGTTCCGGACTTTCTCCAAGGCTTACGGGCTCGCCGGGATCCGCGTCGGCTACGTGCTCGCGGGCTCCGACGATATCGCCAAGGCGTTCCAGAAGGTGCGCAGCGTGTTCAACGTGAACGCGGTCGCCCAGGCGGGGGCGCTCGCGGCCTGGCACGACACGGCGCATCGGGAGATGCTACTGGAGAAGACCCGGATCGAGCGCGAACGACTGGTTGCGGGGCTGACCGAACTCGGCGCCGAGCCGTTCCCGACGGTGGCGAACTTCGTCACCGCGAAGATGGACCGTCCGGCGGCCGACGTCTGCTCCGCGCTTCTGGAACATGGCGTGATGATCGGACGGCTGATGTATCCGGGATACGAGAACTATATCCGCGTGACCGTCGGCAGCGCCGAGGATACGGATGCCTTTCTCGCCGCACTGAAAGAGGTTCTGGCGAAATAGGTCTGGCGGGAAGCGTCAACCGCCGAAGGGGAAATGCTCGAGGCGCAGGAACGGCGCCGACCGGTTTTCCTGGTGGAAGATGGAGATGGCGTCGACCCTGACAGGTGCCGCGAGCGCTTCCGCGCCGTGCTTCACGATCTCGCGCAGCAGCGCCTCGCGTTGCTCGTCCTCCCTGAGTCGCTTCGACAGTGTCATGTGAAAGCGGAATTCGTTCATCACGTAGGGATAGCCCCAGCGCTGCAGCATCAGCTCCTGCTGGCTTGAAAGCCCCGCTTCGCGGCGCTTCGCCAGTTCCGCCTCGCTCGGCAGCGCGCGCAGGGGGTCGAAGTCACGAACGCAATCGGCGGCAAGCTCGCGCATCGCCGCCTTGCTCTCCTTCTGCATAAGGGCAAGGAAACCGGACAGATCCCGGGCAACGAGATTGATTTCGAACGCCGTGCGTTTTGCCGCGAACCGGTCCGCTGCGTCCATCAGCTGTTCGGTCGAAAGGCCGGCCTTCAGGTGAAACGGCGGTTTCAAGGTGGCGTGGAAACCGTAGTCGCGGGCGGTCGCGGTCAAGGCCTTCTGGGTCTCCGCATCGAACCCGTCCAGCGCCGGCTGTTGCAGCTCCTCGCCGCTGATCGCGTCGCGCCCGAGCCAGGTCGAGCCGAAGCGGTGCAGCACAGTGCCTGCGTCCGGCGCGAAATAGATCGCATAGCGCGGGCTGTCGGGATCGGTGGACGGAGCGGGAGCCGGGAAATTCGGTGTGCTGCTGGTCATGGTGCGAGGGGCTCCGAAAGGTTCATCTCACTGTCAGGCTGACCGTGTATAGTCCGCCCTTATGACATGGCCAACCGGATCGGAGAAGTGCGTTGGGGGCGTTGATTCAGGGGGGACATGTGCTGGTCCCGGGAGAAGGTCTGGTCGAGACCGGCGTCAGGATCGAAGAGGACCGGATCACCGCGATCGGCGTCGATGCGGCGCCGCGTGACCGCATTGTCGATGCGGCCGGGCTTCTCGTTCTTCCGGGGATCGTCGACCTGCACGGCGACGCCTTTGAGCGCCAGCTCATGCCGCGTCCCGGCGTGCATTTCCCGACCGAGGTCGCCTTCGCCGATACTGACCGTCAGCTGATCTCGAACGGCATCACCACTGCCTACCACGCCGTCACTTACTCTTGGGAACCGGGCCTGCGCGGACGGGACACGGTGATCGAGATCATCGACGGACTGGACGAGGCCCGGTCGCGCCTGCTCGCCGATTCGCGCTTTCATCTCCGTTTCGAGCTCTACAACCTCGATGTCGCCGATGAGGTGGTGGACTGGATGCGGAACGGCCGGGTCGATCTTCTCGCCTTCAACGAGCATATGGCACCGATCCTTCGCAAGGTCGAAAGGGGCGAGCCGCTCGGCACCTATACCGGCCGGACCGGGCTTTCCGAGCCGGACTTCCTCGCGCTCGTGCGCGGGCTTGCGGCACGGAGCGAGGAGGTGCAGCCGACCGTGAGCCGGCTGGCGGAGATCGCGCTCGCCAACGGCATTCCGATGGCCTCCCATGATGACCGGACTCCCGACGAGCGCCGGCATTTCAATGCGCTCGGCTGCGGGATCGCGGAATTTCCCCTGACGCTCGACGCGGCGGAAGAAAGCCGGAAGCTCGGCAATACCGCGATCTTCGGCGCGCCGAACGTGCTGCGCGGCGGCAGCCACATGAAAGACGGCGGGATCCGGGCGGCGGACGAGGTGCGGGCGGGACGCTGCACGGCTCTGGTCTCCGACTATTATTATCCGTCGCTGCCGCAGGCGCCGTTCATCCTGGCGGCGGCGGGAGATGCCGATTTCGCCGAGGCCTGGAACCTGATTTCATGCAATCCGGCGCGAGCCGCCGGGCTGGATGACCGGGGCGAAATCGCCGTCGGCCAGCGTGCCGACATCCTGTTCGTCTCGCCGCCGTCCGGCGGTCGCCGGGCCGAGGTGCGTGCCACCTTCTGCGGTGGACGACCTGTTCTCGTTTCCGACTGGATCTGAGCCGGTAATGCGTCCGGCCCCTTATGCGGCTGCTGCAATGCTTGGCGGAAATAGTCCGCCGGACTACGCTGTATGCTAATATGCGCCCGGGAATGCGAAACGACGTGAAAGCGGGAAATACGTGAGCTTAGAGGATACGCCCCAGAGGGCTGCCGTGATTGGGGAAGGAACAGTCTTCGGGAGCGAGCGGGTCGGGCAGATTTTGGCTCAATGGAGCGACCTTGGAGCCGGTCGCATCGGACCCAGGCGCCGCGACGTCGATCCGATCGAATTGTTCGAGTTTTTGCCGAACCTCGCGATGATCAAGGTTGTCGAAGGCGATGACCCGTTCCAGTTCAGTCTGATCGGAACGGGGCTGGCGAAAATATACGGACTGGTCACGCGTCAGTCCGTGGCGCGCGCTGCTTTCCCTGGGCCGACGAAGGAGGTTCTCCAGCAGGCGCTCAAGCTTTGCGTGACGGAGCGTTCTCCGGTCCACGGGGTATGGCGCCAGCTGAAGACCGTCCAGGATGTCAAAGTCGACATAGAGGTCGTTTTTCTGCCGATTTCCGAAGACGGTGCCGAGGTGAACCGGATCCTCGGCTATCACGCGATCTCGCTCTGAACCCTATTCGATCCCGAGTGCGACCTTGTAGAGTTCCAAAAGGTGCTCCTGTTCCTGCAGATCGTCCTTGTCCAGTTTCCGGAGCTTAAGGATCTGGCGCATCGTCTTCACGTCGAAGCCGTTGCCCTTGGCTTCCGCGAACACGTCCTTGATGTCCGCGGCCAGCGCGGCTTTTTCTTCTTCGAGCCGCTCGATCCGTTCAATGTAGGAACGCAGCTGGTCCGCAGCGATACCGCCGACATCGGTCATGGAAGATCCCCGTACCTGGAAGGAAAAAACGAGCGGACAATAGTCAGGCCGTCCGCTCCCATCAAGCGCTGCTTGACGCGTCAGTGACTCTGTTTCGCCATCTCGGCGTCGAAGGCCTTCTTCTGCTCGGTGGAGGCCTCTTTCTGGTACTTCGCCTTCCAGTCGCCGTAAGGCTCGCCATAGACGATTTCCCGCGCCGCGTCGTAATCGAGCTCGAGGTTTCGCGACTCGGCTTCCGCCAGGTACCATTTCGAGAGGCAGTTGCGGCAGAAACCGGCGAGGTTCATCAGGTCGATATTCTGCACGTCCTTGCGCGCGTCGAGATGGGCCAGAAGCCTGCGGAAGGCCGCCGCCTCGAGCTCGGTGCGGGTCTGCTGGTCGAATTTGTCTGCCGGATTGCTCATCGTTTTCGCTCCCTCGCGCCTGGCGCGTTCGTTTCATGCCTCAGAGAGTAATGGACGCCAGCGCGATTTCCAGAGCGTTCCCGAAAATCTCCGCCCACTTCCGCGCACCGGCCTCGTCGCCGATCAGGTCCTGACGAAACTCGACCGCGACATGCGGCAGCCCGCGCGCCTCCGGATGGGCGTAAAGCGAAAAGCCGACGCCGGAATCGCGTCCCGAATAGGGTTCGTTGTCGCCGATCGAAAGCGCGAGGTCTTCGCGCAGCGCCTCGATCAACGGGCGGGCAAGCCGCTCGTCCTCGTTCCAGAGGATGCCGATCTCCCACGGGCGCCAGGTGCCGCCGTCGCGAAGCTGCGGCGTGAAGCTGTGCAGTCCGATGACGACGGGCATGCGCCCATCCGCCTCCATCGCGTGGATCCGGTGCCGTATGGCGTCGTGGTAGGGCTCGAAGATCTCCAGCCGCCGGGCCTCGCGCTGCGCGTCGGTCAGTGCCCAATTCCCGGGAACTTCGGTACCGTCGGCAACCTCCGGCATCGAGCCGGGGCCCCCGGGCACCCGGTTGCAGTCGATCACCAGGCGCGAGAAACAGGAATGCACCATCGGCGCATCGAAGCGGTCGGAAAGGTAGTTCCCGGCCCATTCGATCCCGATGTCGTAGCCGATATGCCGTCCGAGTTCGTCGTCCGGCAGACCGAGCCGGTCGAGCGATGCCGGGACCGCGTTCCGGTGGTGATCGGAGATGAAGAGCAGGCGGGAGGAGCCGTCGGGATTGCGTTCCCCGAACGGCGCCGGGTCCCGGTCGGTCAGGAGCGTGGCCATGTCTGTCCAGAGCGGTAGGCGATGTTCGAAGCGATCTATCGCCTTTTTGGGCATTGCTGGCAAGCGGCTCAGGGCCGCTTGTCCGGGGCAGGGGCCCGGACTAGACTCGGCCCGCTTTTGCGGGGGAGTGAGATGAGTTCCGAGGCCGAGATCCTGAAATCGCTGTTCGATGCCGCGGTCGCCGCCGCCGATCCCCAGCTCTGTTTGCCGCCCTTCCTTGACCGGGTCTTTGCTGAACCCGTCCCGGGCCGCGTCGTCGTGCTTGGCGCCGGCAAGGCGAGCGGCGCGATGGCGAAGGCCGTCGAGGACTACATGCAGGAGAAGCAGCCGGATCTCACCTATTCCGGTCTCGTGGTGACGCGCTATGAGCACGCCCTGCCCTGCCGGCATATCGAGATCGTCGAAGCGGCCCATCCGGTGCCGGACGAAAGCGGCCGCGAGGCCGCAAGGCGCATACTGGAAATCGCCGAAGGGCTCGGCCCGGACGATCTCGCGCTCTGCCTGATCTCCGGCGGTGGTTCGGCGCTTCTGACGGCTCCCGCCGAGGGCCTCGATTTCGAGGAGAAGCAGGCGCTGAACGGGGCGCTGCTGAAATCCGGTGCGACGATCCACGAGATGAACTGCGTCAGGAAGCATCTCTCCGCCATCAAGGGAGGCCGGCTTGCCGCCGCCGCGGCACCGGCGCGGCTGATCACGCTCGCGATCTCGGATGTGCCGGGGGACGATCTCGACGTCATCGCGTCAGGTCCGACGGTGCCGGACCCGACAACCCTCGCCGATGCTGTCGCCATCATCGAGAAATACGGGCTCGAGATCCCGGCAAAGGTCCGGGCGCTGCTCGACGATCCGCGGAACGAGACCCCGAAAGCGGGCGATCCGGCCTTCGCACGGACCGAGACCCATCTCGTCGCGGCGCCGCAGCGCTCGCTCGAGGCCGCGGCGGAAGCGGCGCGGGCGGCGGGCGTGACCCCGCTGATCCTCGGCGACTCGATCGAGGGTGAAAGCCGCGAGGTTGCCAAGATGCATGCCGCCATCGCCGCCCAGGTGGCGCGCCACGGCCAGCCGCTCAGCGCGCCGGCTGTCCTGCTCTCCGGTGGCGAGACCACGGTGACGGTGCGCGGCTCCGGGCGCGGCGGGCGGAATGCCGAATTCCTGCTCTCGCTTCTGGTCACGCTGCAGGAGCGGATGCCGGACTGTCGCGAGCATATCTCCGCCATCGCCTGCGACACCGACGGGATCGACGGCACCGAGGACAATGCGGGCTGCGTGATGACCGGCGAGATCCACGCGCGGCTCGCGGATGGGCTGGCCGATCCGAAGCCCTATCTTGCGAACAATGACGGGTATAGCTTCTTCGAGACGGCGGGAGGACTGGTGAAGACCGGCCCCACTCTCACCAACGTGAACGACTTCCGGGCCATCCTGATCCGGTAATCGTCACGGTCTCCGCAATGACGGTTTGAATTGTCATCTGGCTCGCGTTTAACTGGCATCATGAGAAGATATAGAAACACGAAAATCGTCGCGACGCTCGGTCCGGCAAGTTCGACCGCGGAGCGCATTGAGGAACTGTTCAGGGCCGGGGTGGATGTCTTCCGCCTGAACTTCAGTCACGGCTCGCACCGGGATCATGCCGAGCGGTTGAGGGTCATCCGGGAGCTGGAAAAGAAGACCGGCCGCCCGATCGCCATCATGGCCGACCTGCAGGGTCCGAAGCTCCGGATCGGGAGTTTCAAGGACGGGAAGATCGAGCTGAAGGCCGGCGCGAAGTTCCGGCTCGATCTGGATCGGGCGCCGGGCGACCAGAAACGCGTCTGCCTGCCGCATACGGAAATCTTCGACGCCATCGAAAAAGGCACCGACCTGCTGCTCGACGACGGCAAGATCCGACTGCAGGTCACGAAATGCGGGGACGGCTTCGCCGAGACCAAGGTGGTGACCGGCGGGCCGCTTTCGAACAACAAGGGCGTCAACGTGCCGAACGTCATGCTCGGCCTGTCGGCGCTCAGCACGAAGGACAAGACGGATCTCTCCTTCGCGCTCAGCATCGGGGTCGACTGGGTCGCGCTCTCCTTCGTGCAGCGTCCGGAGGATGTCGCCGAGGGCCGCAAGCTGATCGGCGACAAGGCGGCGATCATCGTGAAGCTGGAAAAGCCGGCGGCGATCGACCGGCTGGAGGAGATCTGCGAGCTGAGCGACGGCGTCATGGTGGCGCGCGGCGATCTCGGCGTCGAGATGCCGCCCGAGAAGGTCCCGATGCTGCAGAAGCGGATCATCAAGCTCTGCCGGTCCCTCGGCAAGCCGGTGGTGGTGGCGACGCAGATGCTGGATTCCATGGTCACCAGCCCGGCGCCGACCCGCGCCGAGGCCTCCGACGTGGCGACGGCGGTCTACGACTCGGCGGACGCGGTGATGCTGTCGGCGGAGTCGGCGGCCGGGTCCTATCCAGTCGAGGCGGTCGAGATGATGAACCGCATCATCCGCGAGGTCGAAGGCGACGCGATCTACCAGCAGATCATCAATGCGAGCCACGATGAGCCGGAACCGACGGTGTCCGACGCGATCACGCTTGCGGCCCGGCAGGTTGCGGAGACGGTGAGTGCCTCCTGTATCGTCACCTACACGACCTCGGGTTCGACCACGGTCCGTGCGTCGCGCGAACGGCCGGCGGTGCCGATCCTCTGTGTGACCGCAAACGAGCGGACGGCGCGGCGCCTTGCCATGGCCTGGGGCGTCCACGCGGTCCATGTCGAGCAGGAGCAGCGCTTCTCCGCCGTGGTGAAACGCGCGGTCGAGGTTGCGAAGTCGGAGGAGTTCGGGAAGCCGGGCGAGAAGATCGTCATCACCGCGGGCGTTCCGATGGGGACGCCGGGCTCGACGAACGTGCTCCGGGTCGAGCGAATTCCGTGATCTTGATTTGCCCGCTCGCAGCGCTCTAAAGCGGGTTTCGCGGGGTGGACAGGGCGGAGGGGTTCGCCTTATAAGCTGGAAACTTCTCCGGAGATTTCCATGCAGCATTTCGGCGATGCCCTGATCGGACGCGTGCGCGCGCTCGGCAACCCGCTTTGTCTCGGTCTCGACCCCTATCTCGACAAGATTCCGCCGCTGTTCCGCGACGGCGACATGTCGCCCGGCAACCCGCTGACGGCGCCTGCGGTCGAGGCCTTCCTGAAGGCGGTGCTGGACCGGGCCGAGGGCAGGGTGGCGGTGGTGAAGCCGCAGATCGCCTTCTTCGAGCGCATGGGCTGGCGCGGCATGCGCATGCTGGACGAGGTTTCGGCCCATGCCCGCAAGCTCGGCATGCTGGTGCTGCTGGACGCGAAGCGCGGTGATATCGGCAGCACGGCGGACGCCTATGCTGGCGCCTATCTCGCGGCCGATGCGCCGATGCCGTCCGATGCGATCACGCTCAATCCCTATCTCGGCCGGGACACGCTGCAGCCCTTCTTCACCACCGCGAAGCAAAACGGGCGCGGGCTCTTCATTCTGGTGAAGACCAGCAATCCCGGCTCCGGCGACTATCAGGACCTCAAGATCGGCAACCGCAGCCTCGCCGAGACCGTGGCCGACAGCCTGAAACAGATGTCGGGCGAGATGGAGGGGCCGGAGACCGGCTGGTCCTCGCTCGGCATCGTGGTCGGCGCGACCTACCCGGGCGAGGCTGAGCGGATCCGGGAGATCCTGCCGCGCACGATCTTCCTCGTCCCGGGATACGGCGCGCAGGGTGCGAGTGCGTCCGATGCGGTGAAGGGGTTCGTGACGGGGCCGAACGGGTTGGAGGGCGGCATCGTCAGCTCCTCGCGCGGCGTGCTTTATCCCTCCGGGTCCGATACCGACAGCGCCGCCGCCTGGGAGAAAGCCATCGACGCCGGCATCGACAAGGCGGCGACGGAGCTCGGTGAGGCCGTCTCCGCCTAGACCGCGAGATACCCCCCGTCGACCACCAGCGTCGTGCCGGTGACGTAGCTCGACATGCTAGAGGCAAGGAACAGCGCCGGTCCGACCAGTTCCTCCGGTTCTCCGAAACGGCCGAGCGGGATACGGGTCAGGAACTGTTTGTAGCGTTCCGGATCCTCGCGGGTCGGCAGGGTGATATCCGTTTTCATCGGGCCCGGCGCGATCGCGTTCACCCGCACGCCGTCCGGCGCCAGCTCCTGGGCGAGGCTCTGGGTCAGCATCTTCACCGCGGCTTTCGAGGTCGAATAGGCGATCGAGGTCGCGGTCGAGACGAAGGCCGCGACCGAGGCCATGTTGATGACCGTGCCCCGTGTCTCCCGCAGCTGGTGGACGAAGGCGAGGGTCATGTTGAGCGTGCCGTCGAGATTGACGTCCATTGCGCGGCGCCAGGTTTCCGCCACGTCCGGGCTGTCGATCCGGTTGCGCGGACAGATCCCGGCATTGTTGACGAGGACGCTGATCGGCCCGTGCTCCTCGGCGACCTTCGCCGCCGCCCTGTCGGCCGCGGCGCGGTCGGAGACATCGAGGCGCAGCGCGATCCCGGTGCCGATCAGGATGGCGGTCCGCTCGGCCGCTGCCGCGTCGATGTCGGCGCAGATCACCTGCGCGCCCTTGTCCGCGAAGCCTTGCGCTATTGCCGCGCCCAGTCCCTGTCCCGCGCCGGTGACCAGCACAAGCCTGCCTTCGAACATTCCGTTTCCTCCGGTTTCTTTCATTCTTTCATGACAATTACGGCGATAGACCGCCGGGCGGAAGGCGCTAGAGTTCAAAGAAAAAAGAAATCGAACGGAGGAGACGGGAATGGCGGCGGATCTGCATCCGACGGAAAGCTACGACGTGCTTGTGGTCGGTTCGGGCGCGGGCGGTCTGGCCAGCGCGGTCTCGGCGGCGCATCGCGGGCTTTCGGTCCTCGTGGTGGAGAAGGAGCCGGTCTTCGGCGGCACCTCGGCGCGCTCCGGCGGCTGGATGTGGATCCCGATGAACGCGCCGGGCAAGCGCGCCGGGATCAAGGACAGCCGGGAAGCGGCGGAAACCTACCTCAAGCACGAGGCGGGTGAATTCTATGACGCGGCCCGTGTCGATGCCTTTCTGGAAGCGGGGCCGAAGGCGGTCGAGTTCTACGAGACCGAGACCAGCCTGCAGTTCGATCTGGGCCCGACCTTCGCGGACTATCACCCGGACGCGCCGGGCGGCATGGATGCCGGGCGCTCGATCGTCGCGCGGCCCTTCGACGGACGCGAGCTCGGGGCCGAGATCAAGCGGCTGCGAAAGCCGCTGAAGGAGATCACCTTCTTCGGCCTGATGATCGGCACCGGCAAGGAGCTGCTGCATTTCTTCAATGTCACGCGCTCGCCGGTCTCTGCCTATTACGTCGCGATCCTGTTCTTCAAGTTCGTGCGCGACATGCTCTTCCACGGCCGCTCGATGCGATTGATGAACGGCAACGCGCTGGTCGCCCGGCTCGCCAAGTCCTGTTTCGACAAGGGCGTCGAGATCCGCACCGGCGCGCCGGTGCGTGAGCTGCTGAAGGATGACGCGGGACGGGTGATCGGCGCGGAGATCGATACGCCGAAGGGGCGCACGCGCGTCGTCGCGCGCAAGGGGGTGGTGCTTGCGGCGGGCGGCTTCCCGCACGATCCTGTGCGGCGCAAGCAGCTCTTCCCGCATGCGCCTTCCGGCCACGAGCATCTGAGCCCGGCGCCTCCGGGCAATACCGGCGACGGCCTCCGGCTCGGCGAGAGCATCGGTGCGGCGGTCCAGGACGACCTTCCGCACGCGGCGGCCTGGGTGCCGATCTCGCGCCCGGTCTGGTCCGACGGCACGCGCGGCACGTTCCCGCATTTCGTCGACCGCTCGAAGCCGGGGGTGATCGCCGTGACCCGTTCCGGCCGCCGCTTCGTCAACGAGTCGCACTCCTATCACGACTTCTGTCAGGCGATGTACGCGCGCTGCATGGAGGAAGGCGGCGAGATCTGCGCCTATTTCATCGTCGATCACCGGGTGCTCAGGAAATACGGTCTCGGCTACGTGAAGCCCTTCCCGGTGCCCTACAAGCAGCATATCAAGAGCGGATACCTCTTCACCGGAAAGACTTTGGAAGAACTCGCCGCGGCAATCGGCGCCGACCCGGTCCAGCTCCGGGCCACGGTCGAGGCCTATAACGGTCCGGCGGCGCGCGGCGAGGATCCGGAATTCGGCAAAGGGAGCACCGCCTACAACCGCTCCCTTGGGGATCCCGAACACAAGCCCAACCCCTGTGTCGCCCCGATCGGGGAGGGGCCCTACTACGCCGTGCGGCTGGAGATCGGCGATCTCGGCACCTTCGCCGGACTGAAGACAGATGCGAACGCGCAGGTGCTGGACGGGGAAGGTCAGCCGATCCCCGGCCTCTATGCCGCGGGCAATGACGCGGCGAGCATCATGGGCGGAAATTATCCGGGCGGCGGGATCACGCTCGGGCCCGCCGTGACCTTCGGATACATCGCCGCGCGGCACATGTCCGGGGCCAATTCCTGACCTCGCGAATCGGCGAAATTCCTTGCCTCTTCCCGAGACTCGTGCGGGAATGATTGTGGCGCGCGCGCTCGCGCCGCTCCCTGGTGCCAGCGCGTTGCGCCGGCTTGAAACCGCCTCACGCAAGAGGAGGACCGGACCGCCCAAGCTCGGGCCGGAACCGGCATTCACAGGGAGGATTTCATGACAGGCAAGAATGGAGACACCGCCCGGTGCGCGGTGCTTGTGGGTCCCTATCTGAGCGGCAAGACCTCGTTGTTCGAGGCGCTGCTCCTGGCGACGGGGACCCTGCACAAGAAAGGCTTGGTCAAGGACGGTAATACCGTCGGCGACAGCGCCGAGGAGGCGCGCAAGCGTCAGGCCAGCACCGAACTCAGCATCGGGCAGGGCACTTACCTCGACGAGAAATGGACCTTCATCGACACGCCGGGCAATCTCGAGTTCAGCCAGGACATGCGCAATGCCTGCATGGTCGCGGACATCGCCATCGTCGTGGCGGAGCCTGAGGTCTCCAAGGTCCCGGCACTGACCCATTATCTGAAGTTTCTCGACGCGCACGACATCCCGCACGTGATCTTCGTCAACAAGATCGAGGACTCGCACGAGCAGGTCCGCGATCTGGTGCATGCGCTGCAGGATGTCTCCGACCGCCCCCTGGCGCTGCGCCAGGTGCCGATCCGCGACGGCGAGGCGATTACCGGTTTCGTTGATCTGGTCAGCGAGCGCGCCTACCAGTACCAGAACGGCAAGCCGTCAAAGCTGGTGCCTCTTCCCGAATCGGTGCTGGACCGCGAGAAGGAAGCGCGCAACGAGATGCTGGAGACGCTCTCCGATTTCGACGATGGCCTGCTCGAGAAGCTGCTGGAGGAGGTCGAGCCGGCGGCGCCGGATGTCTATGCGCAGCTGACCGAAACCCTGCAGCACGATCTCGTCGTTCCGATCCTGCTCGGCGGGGCGGAAAAGGATCACGGCATCCAGCGCCTGCTGAAGACCCTGCGTCATGAAGCGCCGGGCGTGGAGAGCACGGCCGAACGGCTGGGCATCCCGCAATCCGACGGCCCGGTGGCGCAGGTCTTCAAGACAGTTCACGCCTCTCATGTCGGGAAGCTCTCCTATGTCCGGGTCTGGCGCGGCACGGTGAAGGATGGCGACGAGCTGAACGGTCAGCGGGTCAGCGGCATCAATCATCTGCTCGGCTCCAAGATGGACAAGGTTTCGTCCGTTTCCGCCGGCGATGTCGCCGCTTTCGGGCGGATGGACGAAATTGCGACAGGCGATCTCCTGACGCCGGACGGCTCTGTCCGGGTGGACTGGCCGGAAGCCTTGTCTCCGGTCTACGGGCTCGCGATCTCGCCGACCAGCCGCGGCGACGAGGTGAAGCTCTCCGGCGCGCTGACGAAGCTCGGCGAGGAGGACCCGTCCTTCCGGGTCGAGCACAGTGCCGCTCTGGGGGAACTCGTCATCAAGGGGCAGGGCGATACCCACCTGAAGGTGATGCTGGAGCGGCTCGAGGGGCGCTACAAGCTCGCGGTGGACAGTCACGCGCCGGGCGTGCCCTACAAGGAGTCCATCCGCAAGGGGGCCGACCAGCATGCGCGGCACAAGAAGCAGACCGGCGGTCACGGCCAGTTCGGCGACGTGAAGATCAAGATCGCGCCGCTCAGCCGGGGCGAGGGCTTCGCCTTCAAGAGCAGCATCGTTGGCGGTGCGGTGCCGAAGCAGTACATCCCGGCCGTCGAGGAAGGGGTGAAGGACTATATGCGGCGCGGTCCGCTCGGCTTCGAGGTCGTGGACGTGGCCGTGGAGCTCTATGACGGCTCGTTCCACGCGGTCGACAGTTCCGACATGGCCTTCAAGACCGCGGCCCGGATGGCGATGAACGAGGGCCTGGCGAAATGCCAGCCGGTGCTGCTCGAGCCGATCCAGCGCGTGGTGATCTCGGTGCCGAACGACTCGACCGCCCGCGTGCAGCGCATCGTCACCGGTCGGCGCGGCCAGATCCTCGGGTTCCAGGCGAAGGAGAACTGGAACGGCTGGGACGAGATCGAGGCCTATCTGCCGGAGAGCGAGACACGGGACCTGATCATCGAGATCCGTTCCCAGACCGGCGGCATCGGCTTCTATGACGGGTCGTTCGACCATCTGGCCGAGCTCACCGGACGGATTGCCGATCAGGTGGTGGAGGGCCGCACCGCCGTCGCCGGCTGACGGCGAAGCAAAGGAAGGCGTCCGGCCGGTTTCCGCTGGCCGGACGCCTTGTTCCGTGGTCTTTTTCCGATCCGTTTTTCTTGGGGCCTTCAGACAATGCTTCCGACCGGCAGCACCTACGAGGAGATTTGCCAGAACTTCGCCTGGCAGATTCCCGAGCGCTACAATATCGGCCGCGACATCGCCGACCGGCAGGACCCGGCGGCTCCGGCGCTGATCTACCGGACCGAGGATGGGACGGTGGAGCGTTTCAACTTCGGCGACATTGCCCGCGCCTCGAACCGGCTCGCGAATCTGCTGATCGCGAGCGGGCTCGGTCGCGCGGACCGCGTCGCGATCCTGTTGCCGCAACGCCCGGAGACGGCGTTCGCCCATGCCGCCATCTACAAGGCGGGGATGATCGCGATCCCGCTCTTCACGCTCTTCGCCGAGGAGGCGCTGGTCTACCGGCTGCGGAATTCCGGCGCTGCCGCGGTCGTGACCGACGAGGGCGGGCTCGCCAAGATCCGCAGCTTCCGGGACCAACTGCCCGAACTGCGCCATGTCTTCGTAACCGATGTGGCCAAGGACGGCGACGGGTTCATCGCGCTCGCTCCGGCTTTGGAGCGGGCGTCGGAGAGTTTCGAGATCGTCGACACCAGGGCGGACGATCCGGCGCTCATCATCTATACCTCGGGAACGACGGGGCCGCCGAAAGGCGCGCTGCATGCGCACCGGGTCCTGCTTGGCCATCTGCCGGGCGTCGAATATCCGAACAATTTCTTTCCGAAGCAGGGCGACCTCTTCTGGACGCCGGCGGACTGGGCCTGGATCGGCGGGTTGATCGACGTGCTGCTGCCAAGCTGGCATCACGGCGTGCCAGTGCTCGCCTACCGGGCGCGCAAGTTCGATCCGGAGGAAGCCTTCTGGCTGATGCAGGAGCACGGGGTCCGCAACGCCTTCCTGCCGCCGACCGCGCTGAAGCTGATGCGCCAGGTCGAGAATCCGAGGCAGCGTTTCCGCTACGACATGCGCTCGGTCGCGTCCGGCGGCGAGACGCTGGGGACGGAACTGCTCGACTGGGGGCGGGAGACCTTCGGCCTCACCATCAACGAGTTCTACGGCCAGACCGAGTGCAATCTCGTGGTCGGCAACTGCGCCGAGACCACGGAGGTTCGTCCGGGCTCGATGGGGCGCGCCATTCCGGGGCACGAGGTCTCGGTGGTTGACGATGCCGGCAATCCGCTGCCCGACGGTACGCAAGGAAACATCGCGGTCCGGAAGGGCGACCCGGTGATGTTCCTCGAATACTGGAACAATCCGGACGCCACGGAGAAGAAGTTCGCCGGCGACTGGCTGCTGACCGGCGACCAGGGCATCAGGGATGTGGACGGCTATTTCTGGTATGTCGGCCGCGATGACGACGTCATCACCTCGGCGGGCTACCGGATTGGTCCTGGGGAGATCGAGGATTGTCTCGTCGGTCATCCTGCGGTCGCCATGGCGGCTGTGATCGGCGTGCCGGATCCGCTCCGGACCCAGGCCGTGAAGGCCTATATCGTGCTGAAGGACGGCGTCGCCGGAACCGAGGATCTGGCGAAGCAGATCCAGGAACATGTGAAATCCCGGCTCGCGGCACATGAGTATCCACGCCATGTCGCCTTCGTTACCGAACTGCCGATGACAACGACGGGCAAGATCGTGCGCAAGGATCTCCGTGCCTTGCACGACGCTGGGACCGGAACCTGAGCGTGATCGAGAGCGACCGCCTGATCCTCCGCCGCTGGCGTAACGAGGACCGGCTGCCGTTCGCGGATCTCAATGCTTCGCCCTTGGTGACGGAGTTCCTGCCGCGGCTGACGCGCGCGGAATCGGACGCGATGATCGACCGGATCGAGGATCATTTCGACGGCCCCGGGTTCGGGTTCTTCGCCATCGAGCGGAAGGACACCGGAGCCTTCGCCGGAATGGCGGGGCTCGCCGTGCCGCGCTTCGAGGCGCATTTCACACCGGCGGTGGAGATCGGCTGGCGTCTTGCCGAGGAGCACTGGGGTCATGGCTTCGCGACCGAGGCCGCCCGGGCGGCACTCGCTCATGGTTTCGGCTTGCTTGATCTCAAGGAGATCGTCGCCTTTACCGTGCCCGCCAACCGGCGCTCGCGTGCAGTGATGGAACGTCTCGGCATGACACGGGACCCGGCGGAGGATTTCGATCATCCCAACCTCGCGCCGGAGCATCAGTTGCGCCGTCACGTGCTGTACCGGCTGAAGCGGGAGGATTTTTCATGAACCTGCCTTTCCTCGGACCGGAGCATGTCGCCGGCCGTCTGAGCTGGAGGGCGGTCGTCGATGCACTGGAAGCAGGGCACCGGCTGCCGCGGGCCCGGATCGGAGATACGCTTCTGGAGCGCGGTGATGACGCGCTCCTGTCCCGTTCCGCCTGGATCGACGGGCTCGGTCTCGGCGTGAAATCGGCGACCGTCATGCCGGGAAACACGGCGAAGGGGCTTCCGACCGTGCAGGCGGCGATGCTGGTCTTTTCCGATGAGACAGCCACGCCGGAGGCCGTGCTCGACGGGGTGATGGTGACCGACTGGAAGACGGCCGGCGATTCCTTGCTCGGCGCGCGTCTGCTCGCACGAGCGGACAGCCGGGTTCTGACGATCGTCGGTGCCGGCCGGGTCGCGGAAACGCTGGCGCGGGGCTATGCGGAGATCTTTCCGGGACTGGCGGAGATCCGGATCGCCAACAGGACGCCGGCCCGTGCGGAAAGACTTGTCGCGGCTCTCGAAGCGGATGGCTTGCCGGCAATCCAGGCTCCCGATTTAGCCGATGCGGTTGCCTCCGCCGACATCGTCGCGGCGGCCACGATGTCGCGCGACCCTGTGCTGAAGGGCGCCTGGGTGCGGCCCGGAACCCATGTCGACCTAGTCGGCGGCTTCACGCCGGAGATGCGCGAGGCGGACGACGAGCTGATCGCCAAAGCGGCGATCTTCGCCGATTGCCGCGAGACGGTGCTGGACCATGTGGGGGACATCGCCATTCCGCGCGCCGCCGGGCTGATCGAACGGGAGCGGGAGATTCCGGACCTCTACGATCTGGTCGCCGGCCGGAACGGTCGGCGCGACCGGGGTGAGATCACGCTTTTCAAGAACGGCGGCGGCGCCCATCTCGATCTGATGACCGCGCGGGCGATCCTTGCGCTCCGGGAAAGCGGGGCTTGATCCGCGGCGGAAAGTGTACCTTGATTTGAACCCGCCATCCGGATCGGACGGTGTATCCGGCGATCCGCATGGCGCCGGGCGCGCGTAGGGGAGGTACCTGACCATGGCCGTGACCGTCGATTACTTCATGACCACTTCCAGCCCGTGGAGCTATCTCGGGGCGCGCCGTTTCATGGAGATGACCCGCAAGGTCGGGGCGGAGGTCAATGTCTATGCCGTCGATTTCGGTGCCATCTTCGCCCAGTCGGGCGGGCTTCCCCTGCCGAAGCGGGCGCCGCAGCGCCGGGCCTATCGGCTCGTAGAGCTGGCGCGATGGAAGAAGCGTCTCGGTTTGCCGATGGTGATCGAGCCGCAGAATTTTCCGGCAAAGACGCCGCTTTCGCTCCATTTGGTGACCGCCACCCGGCTTGCCGGCGGAGACGCGCTCCGGCTCTCGACCCTCATTCTGGAAGCACTCTGGGAGAAGGATCTCTCGATCGACGATCCCGAGGTTCTCGCCGAATGTTGCCGCAAGGCCGGATTGGATGCGGCCTCCCTGCTCAAGGCGGCGGAAAGCCCGGAAGCCAAGGCCGCCTTCGACGAGGATACCGAACACGCCAAGCATAGCGGTGTCTTCGGCGCACCGTCCTACATCATCGACGAGGAACTTTTCTGGGGCCAGGACCGTCTTGACTTCGTGGCCGAGAAGCTTGGCGCCTGACGGACTGGCGACCAGCGGCCCGGTAGCGCCGGGGTCGTGAGCGTTCTTCTGTTTCTCCTCGCGGTAACCGCCGAGCAAGTTTTTTTGCACCCCCACCTGCCGTTGCCCTTGGCCCCCAACAAAAGCTCCCTTAGGCTGCAGGTGTATCGAACCCGGCGATCAAAGATCGGGTCTGCAACAAACTAAGTCAGGTACCAAAAGGGAGGACCAGAAATGAAAAAGGGATTTGTAGCCCTCGGCGCGGCGTTGCTCGTCGCCATGACGGGGATGGCCGAGGCCAAGACACTCAAGGTTCAGGCCAGTTCCGCCGCGGGCGACTGGGCGCACCGCTTCATGACCGAGGACTGGGCCAACCGGCTCGCGGTCATGTCAGGCGGCGACCTCAAGATCGAGGTGTTGCCGACCAAGGCCGTCGTGCCGCACCGCGAGACCATCGATGCGGTGGCGAACGGCATCCTCGACGGCGACCTGAACGCCGTTTCCTACTTCACCGGCCGCGACCCCGCCTTTGCCATGATCGGCGACCTGATCGCCGGTTACGATACGGCGGAGCAGGTCCAGACCTTCTGCATGCATGGCGGCGGCAAGGAAATCCTGCAGAAGCTCTATGACAAATATACCAACGGCAAGATCCACGTGATCGGTTGCGGCCCCTACACCAAGGAAGCCCTGGTGGCGAAAAAGCCGATCCGGGGTGTCGACGATCTCGCCGGCGTGAAGATCCGTTCGCCGGAAGGTCTTGCCTCCGAAGTGTTCCGCCGTGCAGGTGCCTCGCCGGTCTCGCTGCCCTTCTCCGAGGTCTATACGGCCCTCGACAAGGGCATCGTCGACGCGGCCGATGCCTCGGCCTATGTGAACAATACGGCAAGCGGCATGCACAAGATCGCCAAGTACCCGATCTATCCGGGCATCCATTCGATGGCCGTGCTTCAGTTCGTCGTGAACAAGGACGTCTGGAACAAGCTGAGCGACGCCCAGCGGATGATGCTCGATACCTGGTATGTGGCTGCCTATTCCACCATGCGCCGCGAGGCGGATCTTCAGGACCACGATCTGGTTGCCAAGGACAAGGCGGGCGGAGACATCACGGTTGTGGACTGGCCGCAGGCCGACCGCGACAAGTTCCGCAAGATCGCCGTCGAGGCCTGGAAGGATTACGGCAAGAAGAGCCCGCTTGCCCAGGAAGCCCTCGACACGCATATCGCCTACATGAAGCGGATCGGTCTGCTCGACTGATCCGGGACCTCCAACAGACACCCGGCGGACGCGCGCGCGTCCGCCGGATCCATCTCTTGTATCCAGTCGAGGGGGACCGGACATGATCCGTGCCATCGAGACCGCGATGGACGGCTTCAGCCGTTTCTCGGGGCTCGCGGTCGCGCAGTTCTACCTTTTGTGCGCAGCCGTCACCATCTGGGAGGTCATCTCCCGCTACGTCTTCCATGCCCCGACGCAATGGGCCTTCGAGGTCGTCATGGTGCTCTGCGCCTCGGCCTGGATGATCTCGTCCGGTTACGTGACCTTTCACAAGCGTCACATCGGCATCACCGTCTTCTATCTGATGGCAAGCGACCGGACTCGCTGGTGGCTCGATCTCTTGGCGCTGGTGGTCGGCATCGCGGCCCTCTTTATGCTCGCCGACGACACCCTGGTGCGGGCGCTCGAAGCGGTTTCGCTGGTGGAACGCGCCGGATCGGCCTGGAACTCGCCGATGCCGACGGTGCTGAAATCGATCCTGGCACTCGGCGCGGTGATCTATCTCTGCCAGCTCCTCGTCAACACCAACCGGCATTTTTTCTCCTTCGTCGCCCGTTCGATCGTTGTCGCCGTCGCGGTCCTGCTGCTGCTGCGTCTCGTCTCCGTCGCCGGGGTCCATTTTGCCGGAGAGGACAATCTGCTCGGCGCCTATCACGGCATGATGAGCGGTGTCGCCGAGGCGCTCGACCCGACACAGATCATCAGCCTGCGCGACTACGATATCGCGACGGTCAGCATCGGCATCGTGATCGCGCTGATCGCCCTGATGATGACCGGAATGCCGCTGGGGGTGGTGACGCTCATCGTCTCGATCGCCTGCGCGCTGCTCTTCTTCGGACCGCGCGGGCTTTATCTCGTCTCCACCAACGCCTACGGCCTGCTGGAGAATTATCCTCTGGTCGCCGTACCGCTCTTCGTGCTGATGGCCTCCATCCTCGAGAAGGCGGGGATCGCGGAGGACCTGTTCGACGCGATGTCCATCTTCGCCGGCAACCTGCGCGGCGGCGTCGCGGTGCAGACCGTCGTCGTCGCGGTGGTGATGGCGGCGATGTCCGGCATCATGGGCGGAGAGATCGTCATGCTCGGGCTGGTCGCGCTGCCGCAGATGCTGCGGCTCGGCTATGACCGGAAACTGACCATCGGAACGATCTGCGCCTCGGGCTCGCTGGCGACCCTGATCCCGCCGAGCATCGTCATGATCGTCTACGCGCTCTCGGCTCAGGTCTCGATCGGAGACCTCTTCATGGCGGGCGCGGTGCCTGGCCTGATGCTGGCGCTTTTCTATGTGATCTACGTGCTGATCCGCTGTGCTCTCAACCCGTCCCTCGCGCCGACGGCGGAGGAAGCCGCGGCGCGGCAGGGCACGAGCAAGTCGCTATCCAGCAACCGGATGGCGGCGGTGGTGCTTTCCATCTTCCTGATCACCTGCGTCATGGGCTCGATCTATGGCGGGATCGC
Source organism: Nisaea sp. (assembly GCF_017640745.1). Lineage (GTDB taxonomy): Bacteria > Pseudomonadota > Alphaproteobacteria > Thalassobaculales > Thalassobaculaceae > Nisaea. The sequence continues at coordinate 25,102 of NZ_JAEPQA010000037.1, forward strand.
CTCGATCACCGAGGCCGCGGGCGTCGGGGTGTTCGGCGCGATCTTGATCGCCGCGGTCCGCTTCCGCTTCAACTGGACCATGCTGCAGAACGCACTCGCCCAGACCATGACGACGGTGGGAACCATCATCTGGCTCATCCTCGGTGCGGTCAGCTTCGTCGGGATCTACAACCTGGTCGGCGGCGGCGATTTCATGCGCAGCCTGTTCTCCGGTCTCGACCTGCCGCCGATCGGCATCATCTTCGTCATGATGGCGGTGCTGATGGTGCTCGGCACCTTTATGGAATGGATCGCGATCCTGTTCATCACCGTGCCGATCTTCGCCCCGGTGGTCGTCGGCATGGCGCCGGAGCTGGGGCTCGAGCCGGAATGGGCTGCGGTCTGGTTCGGCGTGCTCTTCGTGATGAACATCCAGATCTATTTCCTGTCGCCGCCTTTCGGTCCCGCCTGCTTCTGGCTGAAATCGGTCGCGCCGAAGGAGATCACCCTGCAGGAGATCTTCATCGCGGTGCTGCCTTTCATCGGCCTGCAGTTCATCGGACTGATGATGGTGCTGTTCTTCCCGGAGATCGCACTCTGGCTGCCCAAGCTGTTGAACGGGTGAGGAGGCAACGATGCAGATAAATCCCGACCATCCGACGGACGACGATGTCGGCCTCAGCGATCACGAGATCGAGGACGACAGCCGGCATTACGGGATCTGGCCGTCTCTTGCCGGTTACGGCGTCGCGGCGGCGCTGATCTCTCTGATGTTCTACTTCGCCGACGGCATGGTCTGACGGGTTTCGTGCCCGAATGCGGATGTTCCGCCCGGGCGATCCGTGCTTAGCTCTCCTCTGAAGAGAGGGGACTCCATGCAGACTGTTTCGATGACCCTGGAGGAGGCGCACGCGCTGGCCGTGTCGTGCCTTCAGCGTTCCGGCGCCGATGCGGAGAACGCGCGTGCGGTGGCGGATATCGTCACCGCGGCGGAGCGCGATCTTTGCCATTCCCACGGCTTGTTCCGGATCCCGGGTTATGTCGCCTCGCTGAAGAGCGGCAAGGCGAACGGAAAGGCGCGGCCGGCGGTGAGCGAACTGGCCCCCGGTGTCGTCCGTATCGACGGGGACGGCGGGTTCGCGCCGCTGGCGCTCGAGACCGGCCGGGCGCCGCTTATCGAGCGGGCACGTGCGAACGGCATCGCCGCGCTGGCGCTCAACAACATCTATCATTTCGCCGCGCTCTGGCCGGAGACCGAGGCGCTGGCCGAGCAGGGCCTCGCCGCCTTCGCCTTTACGGCGGCTTTTCCCTACGTGGTCGCGCCCGGCGGGCGGACGCCGATCTTCGGCACCAATCCGATGGCGTTCGCCTGGCCCCGGCCCGGCAGACATCCGATGGTCTTCGACCAGGCCTCCTCGACCATGGCCCGGGGCGAGATCATGCTGGCCGCCCGCGACGGCCATTCCGTGCCGCTCGGCGCCGGGATCGACAGGGACGGCAAGGACACGACCGATCCCAAGGCGATCCTCGAAGGCGGCGCCCAGCTTGCCTTCGGCGGCTACAAGGGGGCTGCGCTCGCCATGATGGTCGAGCTGCTGGCTGGCGCCCTGATCGGCGACAGGCTGAGCTTCGAGGCCGAGGCGGAGGACAATGGCGACGGCGGTCCGCCGGTCGGCGGCGAGCTGATCATCGCCCTCGATCCGGCCCGCTTCGGGGATGCGGGCGGCTTCGCGGCCCATGCCGACCTGCTGTTCGAGCGCATGCTTGCCGACGAAGGGGTGCGGTTGCCGGGCGACCGGCGGCGCAAGGCGCGGGAGACGACGGCGCGGGACGGGATCCGGGTGCCGGAAAGCCTGTCGCGGACCCTGGTGGGCCTGGCGTCGGGATCGTAGAGGCGGGCGCAAAAAAAGACCGGGCTGCGTCGAAACGTGCCCGGTACCAGGTTGAACAGGGCGGAGGCTTGGACTTGCCCTGAAAGGCATCTGGATGCCTGTCATCATAACGTATGCGGCCGCGCTTTCAAACGCTTTCTGCCGGGCGGCGAAAAATCCCCATTTCACGCGACCCGTGTGGCGCGCTATGAAATAAGATGGTTTCCGGGGGCACGAGCTCTGGCCGGAAGCCGGGGCGCAAAGAGGAGCCGCTGAAATGAGGGTAAGCAAGTTCATCCCGGCGATTGCAGTCGCCGCTCTGGTTCTGGGCGCGGGGAGCGTCCGGGCCGAGGAAAAGCTGCTGAACGTCTATAACTGGTCCGACTATATCGCCGAGGACACGATCCAGAAGTTCGAGGCGGCGACCGGAATCAAGGTCAATTACGACGTCTTCGACAGCAACGAGATCCTGGAAGCAAAGCTGCTGACCGGCTCGACCGGCTACGATGTGGTGGTGCCGACGGCGAACTTCCTCGAACGGCAGATCAAGGCGGGCGTGTTCGCGAAGCTCGACAAGTCGAAGCTGCCGAACCTCAAGAACATGGATCCGGTGATCGCCGCCCGCGTCGCCCTGCATGATCCGGAGAATGCCCATTCCGTGACCTATATGTGGGGCACCACGGGCTTCGGCTACAACGTCAAGGCGATCAAGCAGCGGCTCGGCGATATGCCGACCAATACCTGGGACCTGTTCTTCGATCCGGCCGTGGTTTCCAAGCTTGCCGACTGCGGCGTCAGCCTGCTCGACGCGCCGACCGACGTGGTGCAGACCGCGCTGAACTATCTCGGCCTCGATCCGAACAGCGAATCGGCGGATGATCTCGCTAAGGCCGAGGAACTGCTGGCAAAGATCCGCCCGCACCTGCGCTACTTCCACTCCTCGCAATATATCGAGGACCTGGCGAACGGCGAGACCTGTCTCGCGATGGGCTATTCTGGCGACATCCTGCAGGCCGCCGATCGTGCGACCGAAGCGAACCAGGGCGTCGAGATCCAGTATGTGATTCCGAAGGAAGGCGCGGTGATCTGGTTCGACATGCTGGCCATCCCGGCCGACGCGCCGCATCCTGAGAACGCCCACGCCTTCATCAACTTCATCATGGAGCCGCAGATCGCGGCGGATATCTCCAACTATGTGCTTTACGCCAACGCGAACGCGGCCTCGATGCCGATGGTCGACGACGACGTGAAGAACAATCCCTCGGTCTATCCGACCGAGGATGTGAAGAAGAATCTGTTCCCGATGCTGGCCCGCTCGGCCAAGTACGACCGGTTGCTGAAGCGCAGCTGGACCCGTCTGAAGGCAGGTCAGTAAGCCGCAAATCCCGGAGTTCCGGGGCTATGAGACGGGGCCGTCACGGCCCCGTCATTTTTTTGCAAATATGTTGTTGACGGTTTTGGAGGGAGGGTCGTATAAGGCGCCTCCCGTTGCGGGGCGGCGTGTTGAGCGGC
>NZ_JAEPQA010000038.1 GCF_017640745.1 Nisaea sp.
CATAGTCCCAGACGGTCGAGAGATAGGGCCAGTAGGAGCCGATCGTCTTGACCGGACGCGCGCTCATCAGCGTGCCCTGCCCGCCGGCCAGGACCGGCCAGCGTCCAACAGCCTCGCCGAAATCGCCGTGGCAGACCGCACAGCGTTCGGTGTAGATCGCCTCGCCGTCGGCCACGGACCCCTTGCCTTCCGGCAGACCGAGGCCGTCCGGGCGTACATCGATGTCCCAAGCCGCGACCTCGTCGGGGGTCGCCGCACGTCCAAGGCCATAATTCTCGGCCGAAGCCGGAGCCGCCAGACCGACGGCCAGGGCCAGCGCTGCCAGATTAAGAAATCTCGACATTTTCCGCCTCGCCTTTCTCGTTCACGTACCAGGTCTGGATACCGTTGTTGTGGTAGATCGAGTTCTCGCCGCGGACCGCGCGCAGTTCATTCTTGGTCGGCTGCACGTAACCGGTGCTGTCGACGGCGCGCGACTGCAGGAGCAGCGGGCTGCCGTCCCAGTCGAACTCGTAATAGAAGCGGTGCATCGACTTGTTCCAGGACGGACCGTCGATCCGCGCCTGACGCCAGTTGCGGCCACCGTCGGTCGTCACATGGACTTCCTTGATCGTGCCGCGCCCGGACCAGGCGACGCCAGTGATAATCGTGTGGCCCTTGCCATGGGTGATCGGCGCCTGCGGGCTCGGATTGGTGATGACGGACTTGGCGTCCATCTCCCAGGTGAAGCGCCGCGCCTTACCGTTCTCCATAAGGTCGGTGTATTTCGAGGTTTCCTCGCGGTGATGCCAAGGCATGTCGCCGACTTCGATCCGGCGCAGCCACTTGACCCACATATTGCCTTCCCAGCCCGGCACGACGAGCCGCACCGGATAGCCCTGCTCCGGCCGCAGCGCCTCGCCGTTCATGGCGAAGGCGACGAGGCAGTCGTCGAGCGCCTTCTCGATCGGGATCGAGCGGGTCATCGCCGACGCGTCCGCCCCTTCCGGAAGGATCCACTTACCGTTGGTCTTGACCCCGGCCTGCTCGAGAATCGTCTTCAGCGGCACGCCGGTATAGATCACGTTGTGGATCATGCCGTGGGTGAACTGGCAGCCGTTGAGCTGCGCACCGCGCCATTCCATGCCGCTGTTGGCGGCGCATTCGAGGAAGTAGGCCCGGTTCTCCCGCGGGAACCGCTTCAGGTCCTGCAGGGTGAAGACCAGTTCCTTGTCGACGAGGCCGTTGATCATCAGGCGGTATTTCGCCGGATCGATGTCGGCCGTGCCGCCGTGATGGCGCTCGAAGCAGAGCCCGTTCGGCGTGATGACGCCATCCAGCTCATGCAGCGGCGTGAAGTTTACCGAGCTGACCGGGTCGGCGGTCAACCACGGGACATCGCGGCGGCGTACATGCGCTTCATATTTCGACGGCATGCCATAGGGAGCGACGTCGACGCCCTCGCCAAGCTGGTTCGCCCAGGGCTGTACCTCGGTGATGAGGGGATCGCCCGCGGCCAGTGCCGGGGTCGCGGCCAGCGCACCGCCGGCGGCGAGGCTGCCCTTGAGGAAATTTCTGCGTGAAGTGGGGGTCTTTTCGGTCATCGTTCCAGTCTCCGGCCTATCCGGCGATTGTCTTGACGGCGGTGTTCGGGGTGATCTCGATCGAGCCCTTGCGCTTGATGTACTGCTCGACGAGGTCGTAGATCGGCGGGCCCTCGGTGCCTTCATTCACGGAGGCCCAGCCGGAAACCACGTAGCTCTTCGCGGGATCGATCTTCTCCCCGGTCTTGAGCAGGGTCATGTCGGTGATGCGGCTGCCGATCGGCTTGCTGATGTCGATCGTGTAGCCCATGCCACCGACGCGAACCATGTCGCCGCCCTGCTGGTAGTAGGGATCCGGGTTGAAGAGGTTGTCGGCGACATCCTCGAGGATGGTGTGGATGAGTTCGCCTGTCATCTCGCTGCGATAGGCGTTCGGATAGGACATCGACGTCGCGGAATAGATGTCCTCCCGCGTGATCGGGTCGCCCGGCAGAATGCTGGCGCCCCAGCGGAAGCCCGGAGAAAGCGCGATATCGGCTTCCCGTTCCTCCAGCAGGGCCTGGCAGATCAGGTCGTCCCAGGTGCCGTTGAAATTGCCGCGGCGATAGAGCAGCGACTGGGTCGTGCCGATGACTTCCTCCAGCTCCGCCTTGAACGGCGCGCGCTCGGCATCAACGAGAGCGGTCATTTCCGGATCCGGCTGGATCACGTCGGAGAAGATCGGGATCAGGCGGTACTTAAAGCCCTTGACCCCGCCGTCCCGCACGTCGAGATCGATCCGGCTGACGAACTTGCCGTGCGATCCGGACGCGATGATGAGCGTCTTGCCGACCTGCACCGGTTCCGGCAGGGCATCATGCGTGTGGCCGGAAAGAATGACGTCGATACCCTCGACCTGGCTGGCCATCTTGCGGTCGACGTCGAAACCGTTATGCGACAGGAGCACGACCAGCTCGGCGCCGTCCGCGCGAACCTCGTCGACCACCTCGCGCATCCGCTCCTCGCGGATGCCGAAGGAGAGATTGGGGAACATCCAGCGCGGATTCGCGATCGGAAGATAGGGAAAGGCCTGGCCGATGACGGCGACCTTCACGCCGCCGCGCTCGAACATGGCGTGCGAGTCGTAGGCCGGCTCGTTCCATTCGTTGTCGAAGATATTGGCGCCGAGGAACGGGAACGGCAGCGTTTCGACAATTTCCTTCACCCGGTCGATGCCGTAGGTGAATTCCCAGTGCGAAGTCATCGCATCCGGGTTCAGGGCATTCATGATGTTGACCATGTCCTGCCCGGCGGTCTTCAGCGCGGTGTAGGAACCGTGCCAGGTATCGCCGCCGTCGAGGAAGAGCGCATCCGGACGGTCGGCGCGGATCGATTTCAGGACGGTCGAGATCCGGTCGAAGCCGCCGACACGGCCGTACTCGCGCGCTAGGGCGACGAAATCCTCCGACGTCAGCGCATAGGCTTCCGGAGAGCCGGCTTCGAGACCGTAGGTATCGAGAAACTTCTTGCCGGAGATATGCGGCGGTTTTCCCTGCGCCTCGCCGACTCCAAGATTGATCGACGGTTCGCGGAACCAGACCGGCTTCAGATGCGCATGGCAATCGGTCAGGTGCACCAGCGTGACGTTGCCCGTGGTCTCGAAGTCCAGCAGCTGCTCCTGGGTCAGGCGCTGCTGTGCGGCCAGCCGGGCCCAGTTACCGAAACCGCTGGCACCGACAATCGCGGAGGCGGCAAACGAGGCCTGGAGGAAATCGCGGCGCGACAACATGGCTACTGGCTCCTTCAAACGTCCCGGGAAACAGATCCCGGGTTCGGGACAAAGCTCTCCCGTCCGCGGCCATTTCCCGCCTCGGCGAACCGGAGTGAAAAAAGAACTGTCAGGTGCCGGCCGTGCCCGGGATCCAAATCCTCCCGGGCACGATCGCGGCTTGCTTAGTTACGCAGCGCCGGCGTTTCGACCGAGAGGCCCTGGCCGCGCGATGCGAGGTACAATTCAAGGGCGGTGAATTCGTCCGAACCGCGCTTGTACGGCGTGGCGCGGATGTTATCCATGCAGCCCTTGAAGCGGCGATGGATCGAGCCCATGCCCTGCCATTTCAGACGGTAGACCGGAAAACCGTTGATCTGACCCTGGCTGAGATGGTCGGCCCGGACCATGTTGCCGTAGTTGTTTTCGTGGCAATGGGAACAGGCCATGTCGAGCTGACCGACACGGGTGTAATAGAGCTCCTTGCCCTTCTCCCACCATTCCTGGGCCGGCCCGTCGATCTTCACATTGACGGGCATGCCGCGGGACTGCAGGCCGATATAGGCGGTCATCGCCACCATCTCCTGGCTTTCCCACTTCCACGGCTTGGCTTTCTGGTGCTCCTCGCGGGACCAGTTGATGTGATCCTCGAGCGCGAAGAGGGTCTTCTTGCCTTCGTGCCATTTCGGCATCTGGGCGCGGAGCCCCTTCATGCTTTCGGACGCATCGCCGTGGCAGTCGGCGCAGGACTTTCCGTCCGCCCCGTCCGCCGTGTTCCAGAGCTCCTCGCCGTACTGCGCGGAGATCATGGCCGGATTCTCGAAATCATCGAGTTGCAGGGCCTGGGTCTCGTCGGTGCGGAATCGCCAGCCGGACAGGATCTCGTCAAAGGGCGAGTCGGCAGGCGCCTTCAGCTTGGTGACGAAGGTCTTGCCGTCTATGACCAGTTCGGCGTTCTCGTCGGCCATGACGCCCTGAGCGCCGACCGCGAGGAGGCCGCCGACCAGCCCCAGTGCCAAGAGTTTCCTCATATCTTCCTCCCCTTTGTCACCATTCGTTCAAGCGACGGTGATCTTGTTCTCGATGTCGTAGACGGAGCCGTCATCGTCGGTCCATTCGAACCGCATGGTTCCCGACTCCGACAGCTTTACCGAGAACTCGATATAAGGGTTCGCGGCAATGGCCGGCAGCAGGTCCATGGAGAACGCTTCCTTGCCGTTATATGTCGCGACGAACTTGTTGATGATCTTGCGCGGGATCAGCTTGCCGGTCTTGCTGTCCTTGCGCTGACCGGATTCCATCGGGTGGCTGATCAGCGTCTTGATCACGATCGCTTCGCCGGCCTTGGCCTTCTTCGGGACTTTTACGCGGGGTTTAATATTAGCCATTTCTTGATCTCCTCAGACCTCAGCCGCCGCAGCCGCCGATCGTCACCTTGACTTCGCGCCGGGCCATCTTGGTCGACCCGTCCGCCATCTTCGCTACAGCGACCACGTCCTGGGTCTTGGCCAGGCGGATACGCGTGGAAGCGCGGCTTTCGGCGCTCATCTCGGTGAAGTGGAACGTGCCGACGCCCGGGTTCGGGTTGCCGGCAGCCAAAATCATGATCGAGGCCGCGCCGTCGGCGAAGACTTCGATCGGAACGGTGTTGCCGTTTTCCGCGATTTCCGGTGCGCCGATATCGACACCGCCCGTCTCGGGCATGCCGCCGGCGAATTCCTTGATCGCCGCTTCGACAGCATCAGTGCTCGCGTCAGCCGGGAGACTGATCAGACCGGCGGCGGCCAAACCAGCCGCAAGCGCGAACAGGTCACGCCTTGTCATCTGCATTTTGGATTCCTCCGTTTGGTAATCGTCATGTCCGCTGGCGTTTTCCGCCGGCGGTCACTTTTCCTTCAGGGTCGTGAGATAAGCGATGACATCCTCGACCTGCTGGGCCGTCAGGATCGTCTTGCCGGCGAACTGCTCGGCGACACGATTGAAACCGCTGTCGCGATAGAAGCTCGGCATGATCGTATCCGGCGACAGCGCTTCTTTGGAATTCACCAGGATCGCCCGGAGCTCCGCCGGCGTCCACCGGTCGGCAACGCCGTCGAGCGGCGGCCCAACCTCACCGTGATAGGGCTCCTTCGCCATGTCCGAATTAACGTGACAGGCAAGACAGTTTCCGAGCTTGCGCCCGAGGAACCACTGGCGACCCTTTTCCGGATCGCCGGCCTGGTCGGTAAGGGGCGTTGCAACAGCCCCGTCGACAATCTTGACCTCGCCGGGCTTCATGGCTCCCGCATTGGCGCCCGAGACGCCGATGAGCAGAGCCAGAGCGGTGGTGACAACAATTCTCATCACCGATTCTCCTCCCACTTTCTTTTGCCGGTGCAGCTCTGATGCTGCCCGTTCGTTTCAGAAGACCGGAAAACCGGCCCAAACGCAACAACAAATTCAAAGATATGAATTTGTTGTTGCGATACAATCATGTGACCGCCTCCAGCCGTCTACGCCCCGTATTACTGGGACTTCTGCCGTTCCTGGATCTTACGCGCGTGATATTTCTGGAAATGCTCGTCGCTCTCGTAGCCCTTTTCCTTCACCCAGGTGAACATATCGAGCGTGGTGCCGTTACCGAAGGCGCCCGGCATCGTCGCCACCGCGGCCCGGCCGGCATTATCCCCCTCGGGAACCTGTTCCGGCATGAAGAGAATGGTCGGCGTGAACACCACCCCCCAGCGCTTCGCCATTTCCTTCTCCGGCAGAGCGGTGCCGTCGAAATCGGTGACCTCTTCATCCCCGAACAGATTGTACTGCACGACGACGAAGTTCGACTTGATGAAGTTCGCGATGTCGGGGTTCGAGAGCGGTCCCTCGTGCATCTGCCTGCAATAGATGCAACCGCGCTGCTCGAAGATCATTGCCAGCCGTTTGCCCTGCTTCTCGGCGTCGCGGATATCCTCCGCGACATCCTTGAAGGTGACCGTGAACCATTCCTTCTTGTGCAGGCCGTCCTCGCCGACTTCCGCCAGCGCCGTCTGGCCAAGCAGAAGGACCGCCATCAATCCAAAGACCACGTGCCTCATCACTTCACCTCCCTATCCGATGGTCCCGAAAGACGGGAACGTGTCGAGCATCCATTGTGCGATGATACCCACCGTGTTGGTCCCGATCAGCACCGCAAAAACCAGAAGCGTCGCGCCGATTCCCTTCTCGACCGCGCCGAGATAGCGCCGGACCGACTTCATCCAGTTCATGAACGGCCCGAAGAATGCGGCGGCGACAATGAACGGCAGCGTCATGCCGAGCCCGTAGCCGAGCAACAGGATTACCCCGTCACCCACCGTCTCGGCCGCGCTGGCGCTGAAGAGGATCATCGCCAGCACCGGGCCGACGCAGGGCGTCCAGCCGAAGGCGAAGGCGAGCCCGACGAGGTAGGGGCCGATCACCCCGACCGGGGCCGCGACATCCATGCGGGCCTGACGATAGAGCAGCGGGATCTTCAGAATACCGAGAAAATGCAGCCCCATCAGGCCGATGACGGCGGCCGCGACATAGCGCAGAATATCGAAATACTCGCGCAGCTGCTGGCCGAAGACCGAAGCGCTCGCTCCGAGACCGACAAAGACGGTGATCACGCCGGCCGAGAACAGGATCGCGGAGAGCACGACCTTGCGCCGCGCGGCGCCGTCGCTTTCGCCGTCGGTGATCTCGTTCATCGATACCCCCGCCATGTAGCAGAGGTAGAACGGAACGATCGGCAGTATGCAGGGCGTCAGAAAGGACGCGAGACCGGCGGCGAAAGCGCCGCCCACCCCTATATCGAATCCCATTTCGAGCCCATTTCGGTATACTTCACGGAACGTTTCCCCAAGCGGCCTTGCGGCCGTCATATTCTCACATTAGAATTTGTTATTATGTTCCATCGCCAACTCGAACAAAGCAAGAGAATGTTCGCCGGATATTTGTGGAAGACAATCGTCTTTCCGCTCTTGCTGATTGCGGCCTTCTCGACCGGTGCGGCACGAGCGGAAACGCAGTTGCTGATGGTCGAACAGGCGGGTTGCGAATGGTGCGCCGCGTGGAACCGCGAGGTCGGCGCGATCTACGACAAGACCGACGAGGGCAAGCGCGCGCCCCTGCGCCGCCAGGACCTTTTCGCCGACTGGCCCGACGACGTGAAGATCAACGGCCAGGTTCATTTCACGCCGACCTTCATCCTGCTGGTCGACGGACGCGAGGCGGGACGCATCGAAGGATATCCGGGCGAGCATTTTTTCTGGCCCCTGCTTGCCCAACTGCTCAACCGGACCCCGAGCGGGACGGACAAAAAGGGAGGAAAAGGCTCATGAAACTCAAACTGATCGCCGCCGCGGCATTCGGCGGATTGCTGGCGCTCGCGTCACCGCAGGCGGCGAAGGCACAGAATGCCGAAGCCATCTTCAGCACCGAATCCATGAAGCCGGAAGTCGCACTCGATCTCGCGAAACACGCGCTGGAGATCTGCCGTGCCGCCGGTTACCAGGTCGCCGTGACCGTGGTCGACCGTTCCGGCCTGACCCAGGTGGTCCTGCGCGACCGCTTCGCCGGCGCCCACACGGTCGACACCGCGACGCGCAAGGCCTGGACGGCTGTCAGCTTCCGGACCGCCACCCTCGATCTCGGCACCCTGGTGAAGGAAAGCCCGGTGATGGCCGGCCTCCCGGACATCACCAATGCCCTCGTCCTCGGCGGCGGCATTCCCGTGCAGGCTGCGGGCAATATCATCGGCGGAATCGGAATTTCCGGCGCCCCGGGCGCCGACCTCGATCACGATTGTGCGCAAAAAGCTATTGAAAAAATTCAGGACTTCCTAGATTTCTAGCGCGCACCTGACTGGAGTCGAACATGGCCCTACCCGTTCTGGATGAAAACGTCACCGACGCGGAATTCGATGTGATGGTCGAAAACGCGACGCGTGCGACGGAATTCATGAAGGCGCTGGCGCATGAGGGGCGACTCCTGATCCTGTGCCAGCTGGCATCGGGAGAAAAGTCCGTTACCGAGCTTGAGGAACTTCTGTCCTCGCGCCAGGCCGCCGTGTCGCAGCAGCTCGCGCGGCTGCGTCTCGAAGGCCTGGTCAACCACCGGCGCGAAGGCAAGGCGATTTACTACAGCTTGAAAGACGAGCGCGCGGTCAGGATTCTCGAGCTTCTTTACGAGCTGTTCTGCAAGGACGACGCCCGGACAGCCTGAGCCGGGCAATCCAGAATGGCGTATAAAAGCTCGGGTCGACAGGCCCCCGGACCTGCTTCACACTCCGGCTATGTTCGGCATGTCTGAAACGCTCGCGGTCACTCTGGTTGGCTTTGCCAGCGGCATCGTGCTGGGGCTTGCCTCCCGCATTCCGCGTTTCTGCACCCTCGGCGCGATCGAGGATGCGCTCTATGGCGGCAATCGCGACCGGATCATGATGTGGCCGATGGCGATCGGAACCGCCGTCGCCGCAACCGCGCTGCTTACGGCCTTCGGCCTCGCCGCTGTCGAGGGCACGGTCTACCTCAGGTTCGAATTCAGCCTCTCCGCATCCGTTGTCGGCGGACTGATGTTCGGTGTCGGCATGGCCCTTGCCGGGAATTGCGGTTTCGGGGCCCTGGCCCGGGTTGGCGGAGGCGACATCCGTTCGGTCCTGATCGTGCTCACGATCGGCATCGCCGCCTATATGGCTGCCGTCGGACCGCTCGCAGAGCTCCGGACAGCGCTCTTCCCGCGCCAGCACATCACCCGGTTGGCAGACAGCTCCATCGCGGCACAGCTTGAAGACCTGATGGGAATTCCCGCGCTCTATGTCTCGCTCGCAGCCGCCGTGTTGCTGATCGCGCCGGCGCTCACCGACCCGCATTTCATCCGCAACCGTTCCGCCGTTCTCTGGTCGGTCCTGATCGGCCTGTCCTGCGCAGCGGCCTGGCTCGGAACCACCTATGTGGCACAGAACGGCTTCGATCCGATCCCGGTCGAGTCCCACAGCTTCACCATGCCGCTGGGTGAACTTCTGTTGCAGATGATGGGGGCGAACGGCGATCTCGGCGGGTTTTCCGTCGGTTCCGTCCTCGGGGTCGTTTCGGGAGCCTGGATTGGTGCCAGAGTCCGCCATCAGTTCCGCTGGGAAGCTTGCGACGATCCGGGCGAACTCAGGCGGCAGATCTTCGGCGCGGCCCTGATGGGGATCGGGGGCGTGATCGCTCTCGGCTGCTCCGTCGGACAAGGCATTTCGGCGTTTTCGGTCCTCGCCCTGAGCGCGCCGGTCACCCTGCTCTCGATCGCCCTCGGCGCCGTGCTGGGCCTGCGCTATCTGGTCGAGGGACGCAGCCCGTTTGAGCTCGTGCTCACCTTCTTCGCTGCCGTGCCGCACCTCTTCGGCAAGAAGCGGCGGCCGGACTGAGCGCGCCGCTCCCGGTCAACCCCGTTGCCATGGTGACAAAATGCAAGGACCGCCCCGAAGGGCGGTCCCCGATATCGATGTCCGCCGGACCGGCGCGATCAAAGGATCAGTGGTGCGCCACCGGACCGTTCGGGAAGCGGAATTTGCTCCGCGCCACCGCGCCAGGTCCCAAAAGCGTCCAGCAGATCCTGAAGACAACGGCACTGGCAGCTATCTCGGCGACGACATAGGCATAGCGCATCACGCCGTCGAAATCGGCCACGGCCGTCATCAGCTCGATCGCCGCGAAGCCCAAGGCGCCTGTGATCAAGAGACCCAGGAGAGTCGATACCGTTTCCGAGTGCCATACCGAGGACTCGACCCGGGTCTTGCGCGCAACGATCGGAAGCACGACAGCGGAAAACACGACCAGGCCGTTTCCGAGTGCGATCTCACCAATGAGGGAGGACATTTCAAAAAACACCACGGCTCGTTGGCAGAGACCGACCGGGAGCCGATGCGGTACAGGTTTTCTAGAAATGCTCCTGCGGACGAACGGGCGCCAGAGCGATGAATGCATGGCGGCGTAGGTGCGATCTGCAACCCTTGCATACTTTCACCGTGCGTCAGCACATCTCCGGGACCGCTTGCCGCAAGAGTCGCCCGATCACGCCGCAGATTTGTCTCGAACCGGATCGAGCATGCGCTCGGCTGCATCAAGCGCCTCGCCGACTCCCCATGGGGTATTGACGATGATCAGTCCGCTGCCGCGCATGCCCGGCGCGCCGGGGGCGAGCCGGAAGCGGATCTCGCGGCGGATCGCGTCCGGCAGGTCCGATGAGATGAGCCGCTCCGCCATGGCCTCGTGCAGACCGGCCTGCAGGATCGGGTACCAGAGCATGATGGTGGCCTCGGGCCATTTGGCATGCAGAGCGATGACGAAGTCGGCGGCGCGGAGATACTCGCTCTTGATCTCGTAACTGGGATCGATCAGCACCATGCCGCGGCGGGGCGTCGGCGGCGAAATCGCAAGAACGCCCTCGTAGCCGTCGCGGCGATGGATGTGAGCCTTGTGCCGCCTCATGGCACGTTTCAGCGCCTTGTGCTCCTCCGGATGCATTTCCATCAGGTGCAGCACGTCGTCCGACCGCAGCAGCTGCGCGGCAATCAGCGGGGAGCCGGGATAGAATTCCGGACCGAACTGCTGCCCGGTCATCCGGATCGCCTTTGCCAGCGGCTGCTCTTCCGGAATGGCGCCTTCGGCCATCAGCCGGAGAATGCCCGCCTTCGCCTCCCCGGTCTTTTCCGCTTCCGGCGCGGAAAGGTCATAGACCGCGCGGCCGGCATGGGTTTCCAGATAGCTCAGCGGCTTCGGTTTTTCCCCGAGATGTGTCAGGAGTGCTGCGAGAGCGCCGTGCTTGTGGACATCCGCGAGGCAGCCCGCGTGGTACCCGTGCTGATAGGACAGCATCGGCTGTGCTCCAAATCGAATAAACCGGTTTCCTGGCAACAAAGAATGACCCGGCCGGGATTGGTCAAGCCATTGCCTGAGAGATTGCACACAATTCCAGTCTCGGACGGCGCCGCGTCCCGAGCCTTGCACGAAGGAAAATCAGGCCGCCCGGGAAACCTTGCGGATCGGCCTGCGAGTTGCTGCCGAGGCTCCGTCGACGCCGGCCCGCCGCCAATTTGCGACAAGGCGGCGGCCCGCCTGATAAACGTGCTCGCGCGCCAGATGTTCCGCCCGGGTACCCTGACCGTTGGCGATGGCGTCGAACAGCTCCGCATGGTCGGAGTAGGACGCGGCCAGCGTGTCGAGATCGTGCCAGCGGAACTTCACGCCTTTCAGGAGCGGTATGGACCGGGACTTGCCGATCAGTTCGCTCAGGTGGCGGTTCCCCGCATCGGCGAAGATCGCCTCGTGGAACTCCTCGTTCAGGCGACCCCATTCGTCCCGGAGCCTGTCGCTCCAGTCGGTCTCGTTCAGCAGGGCCTCTGTCTCGGCGAGATTCTTGTGGAGAAGGCCGCGGACACGGTCCGAGATCCCCTTCTCCGCAACAGTCCGCGCCGCCAGGCCTTCGAGGACGGAACGCGCCGCATAGACGCCCTCGATGTCCTGAACGGAATAACTCCGGACCACGTAGCCGCTGTTCGGAACGTAATCCAGCAGCCCCTCGGTCGCGAGGATCGCCAGAGCGGCCCGTACGGGCGTCCGGGATACATTCAGCGAATTGGATATTTCGATCTCGTTGAGCCGCGCACCCGGCGCGTATTCGCCGTCCAGCACCTTGTCCCGCAAGGCGCGAACGACCGATTGACCACGCGTTGACATAATCATCACCCCAGTCTTTTCAGGCCGGCAAACAGGCGCCATGCCTTTGCTTTCTTAGTACTTCGAGGCCGGCATGCCTCCTGCCGGCGGGTAGCGTCTCTCCCGTCGCGCCGAAATCTCGGTTCGCGGCAAACACCATAACACACCCCATACGCAGAAGGTAGACAGCCGGATGACATTTCTGCGAAGATTGCATCCAATCTTGCATTCCTGACTGAGCGATCACTCTTTCGCCCCGCGAAAAAGATATATCGCCATTGCCAGCAAGGATCCGTCGAAGTGGTCAGCGAACCCGAAAAGCCTTCCTCCTTCAGATCATTCGGACTCTCTTATTATTCCATATTTTTCAATGACCTAATTTCTTCCTTCGGCACCATCATGAAGCCGGTCAGCGCCCCTTTCAGAGCCCTCCCCGGAAACGCGCGGGGTGCGATATGGGTCGTGATCGCCGGACTCTTCTTCACCGTCATGACCGCGCTCATCAAGTCGATCGGTGATACAATCCCCGTCGTTCAGATCCTGCTCTTCCGCCAGATCGTGATGACATTCACGGTCATGCCGGTCCTGATCGCCGGTTTTCCGGACATCCTGAAGACCAACCATCTGCCGCTGCATCTCACCCGCGTGCTGTTCGCGATCATCGCCATGACCTGCGGCTTCACGGCGGTCGTGCATCTCCCGCTCGCCGAAGCGACCGCGCTCGGCTTCGCGAAGAGCCTGTTCGTGACGATCTTCGCGCTGATCCTGCTCCGGGAAGTTGCCGGGCCGCGGCGCTGGTTCGCCGTCCTGATCGGCTTTGCCGGCGTGCTTGTGATGGTCCAGCCCGGCCCGGACGGGCTCAATCTCTACTCCCTCTTCGCCGTCGCCGGCGCGGCTTCGGCAGCGGCCGTGATGGTGATCATCCGCAAGGTTTCGCAATTCGACCGGTCCGTGACGATCCTCAGCTACCAGGCCATTCTCGTCGGCGCCCTCATGGTCCCGCCGACAATCATGTATTGGGTCACGCCGAGCCCCAGGGAATGGCTGGTGATGGCGGCGATCGGAGTACTCTCCGTGTTCGGCCAGCTCGCCAATATCCAGGGCTTCAAGGAAGGCGAAGCCTCGGCAGTGGCGCCGATGGACTACACAAGGCTGGTCTTCGCCGCCCTGATCGGCTTTCTCATCTTCGGCGAAACGCCCAATCTGGCGACCGCCGCCGGCGCCGCCCTGATCATCGCCACCTCGCTCTACACGGTGCGAGCGGAAGAACGCGCGGCCCAGAACAAGGCATAGGCGACGGAAATCCCCTTTCGTTCCGATTCACACTCCATTTGCATCCAAATAGGACATATCACTTTAATTGTATCCAATCATGAGTCTTGGTAACCTTTCCTAAGAGAACAAACAGGGACGGGCTTCACCAATGGACGACGCAAGCATCAAGCAGCAATACGACGCGATCATCGCGCGATCCGGCCTCACGATCCCCGCGGATCGCGAAGAAACCATGCTCAGCACCTACAGGAACGTCCTGAAATGGTCGGAGATGGTCCGCACCCGGCCCCGGCCGGCCACGCTGGAACCGTCGAACGCCTTTTTCCTCGATACGATCACCCGCGCGATCGACCCCCGTTAGGAGCGCCGCCATGTCCGACATCAAGGAACTTTCCATCGCCGAGCTCGGCAAGGCCTATCGCGACCGCTCCCTCTCGCCGGTCGAGGCGACCCGGGACGCGCTGGACCGCATATCCGAACTGAACGGCAGCCTGAAAGCCTTCAACACGGTGACCGCCGAACTGGCGCTGGACCGCGCGAAGAAAGCCGAGACGGAGCTGATGTCGGGCACCGATCTCGGTCCGATGCACGGCATCCCGTTCGGCGCCAAGGATATCTACGACACCGCCGGGATCCTGACTTCCTGCCAGTCCAAGCTGCGCCCCGACGTGATCCCGGAAGCGAACGCCCATTCGGTGCAGAAGCTGCTGGACGGCGGCGCCGTGCTGCTCGGGAAATGCGCGACCATCGAATTCGCCACCGGCGGGCCGAGCGACGAGACGTTGTTCCCGCCAGCCCGCAATCCCTGGAACGTCGAGCATGTCCCGG
Organism: Nisaea sp.; assembly: GCF_017640745.1. Lineage (GTDB taxonomy): Bacteria > Pseudomonadota > Alphaproteobacteria > Thalassobaculales > Thalassobaculaceae > Nisaea. Next base: position 14,070 of record NZ_JAEPQA010000038.1, read on the forward strand.
GCGGCTCCTCCTCCGGCTCCGGCGCGGCCGTCGCCGCCGGCATGACGCGGATGGCGCTCGGCTCCGACACCGGCGGATCGATCCGCGGTCCGGCGGCCTATTGCGGCACGGTCGGCATCAAGCCGACCTACGGCCGGGTCAGCCGCCGCGGCGTCTTCCCGCTCTCCTTCACCATGGACCATTGCGGACCGCTCAGCTGGAGCGTCGAGGATTCCGCGATCGCGCTGCAGGCCATGGCGGGCTTCGATCCGCTCGACCCGGCATCGGCGGACATGCCGCTCTCCGACTACAGCGCCGGCCTGAAGGACGGCGCCAAGGGCCTGAAGATCGCCTATGTCGCCAACTGGCTCGACGAGGACGAGCACACCAGTCCGGAAGTCCGGGCCGCCCTCGAGGAGGCGCTCGACACGCTCCGGGCCGAGGGCGCCACGGTCGAGAACGTCACCCTTCCCTCGCACGAGCTCTTCCATGCCTGCGGCCGCATGATCATCCTCTCCGAATGCTATGCGATCCACGAGAAGGATCTGATGGAGCGGCCGGAACTCTATGGCCGCCCGACGCGGGAGCGGCTTATGGCCGGCGCCTTCGTGCGCGGCTCCGATTATGTCGAGGCCCTGCGCATGCGCCGGGAGATGACCATGCAGTTCAACGCCGAGATGTTCGGCAAGTACGATGCGGTGATCGCCCCCTGCACGTCGCTTCCGGCCGGCCGCTTCGACGCCCAGCCGAACGATCCGCTGGCGCTCTCGGGCTACATGACCGTGCCGTTCAACGTCACCGGCAGCCCGGCCATGTCCGTCTGCTGCGGCTTCACCACCGAAGGCCTGCCGATCTCCCTCCAGGTGGTCGGCAAGCCGTTCGACGAGGCCATGGTGTTCCGTGTCGGCGCGGCCTACGAGCAGGCGAGCGACTGGCGCAGCCGGCGTCCTCCGCTCACCGCGGAAGGAGCTCTCGCCGCCGAGTGATCATTGCTCGGCCGGCCGGCGCCGGGCAGAGGCGCTTTCCTTGCGGAAGACAACCCAAGTGCTGAGCAGCACCAGGCCGGCGCCGGCCAGCACCACCGGCGCCGGCCAATCCCCGAAAGCGAAATAGCCGATCAGCAGCGCCCAGATCATCTTCGTGTAGCCGAGCGGCGCGATCGTCGCGGCGGAGGCGTGGAACAGAGCACGCGTGGTCATGTACTGCGCCACGCCGGACGCGATTCCCATGGCAACCAGCCCCGCCAGCTGCAGCGGCGTCGGCGTCACCCAGTAGAAGAACAGCAGCGGCAGCATCATGGCCGAAGACAGCGCCATGAACAGGAAGACGATCGTCGTCGTCGCGTCGAACCGGCTGAGATGGCGCGCCAGCAGCAGGCCGCAGGCACTCATGACCGTACCCGCAAAACTGTAGATCGCGCCCTCGCGAATGACGTCCCCGCCGGGCCGCACCATGATCATCACGCCGATGAAGCCGATCAGTACCGCGAACCACTTGAGCGGCCCGACCGGCTCTTTCAGAAGCGGCACCGAGAGCACGCAGACCACCAGAGGCGCCGCGAAATTGATCGCGGTCGCGTCCGCCAGCGGCAGGCTGCTGTAGCCAAGGAAAATGAACCCGATCGCTCCGCTGACCAAAAGCGCGTGGAGCACATGCAATCCCGGCCGCTCGGACCGGACCGACTTCCAGCCCGCCGTCATGCCGATGAAAAGCGCCAGCGGCAGGAGCGCGAAGGCGTTGCGGAAGAACATGATCTGCACGACCGGGAAGAGCTCGGTCTGTGCCTTCACCACGCCGTTCAGGACGGAGAACAGGATCAGGCCGACGAGGGTCAGCAGAATGCCGGTGCGCGGATCGGGATCGACGATGCGTGCCGGCAGGGCAGGTGCGGGGTCCGTCGACATCGCCCGCCCCGTCAATAGGTCTGGAAGATCCTCGCGATCTCGTCCGGATCCTTGGTCACCGTGAGGGCGAGGGAGAGCAGGATGCGGGCTTTCTGCGGGTTGAGGTTGTCCGCGATCAGGAAGCCGCATTCCTTGATCTTCGTGCTCATGAAGGTCCGCCCACTGCCGGCCCGCGTCGACTGCACGACCACGACGCCCTTCTTGACCGCCTCGCGGAGGACCTCCTCGTCGCCCGGCCCGCAGAAGCCCGGTGCGAAGCCCGCGGAAACGATCCCCTGGGCCCCGGCTTCGAGGAAGGCACGGCACGCGGTCCCATCGGAACCGGTATAGGCATAGGCGATATCGACCCGCGGCATGGCGTCGATCTTGCGGATATCGAACTCGGTGTCCGGGGCATGTTTGCGCAGCGGCTTGCGGTAGAACACGACCGCGTCACCGTCGGCATGGCCGAGGCAGCCGAAATCGGGCGTCCGGAAGGTCTGCATGCGGTAGGTCGAGGTCTTGGTCACCTCCCGGGCGCACTGGATCTCGTCGTTGAGCAGGGTCATCACCCCCATGCCCTTGGCGTCGGGTGAGCCCGCGGTGCGAATACCGTTCACCAGGTTGAAGCCGGCATCGGTCGAGAGCGCGCTCGACGGCCGCTGGGAGCCGACCACGACGACCGGGATATCGGCCTTCACGGTCAGGTGCAGCGCATAGGCGGTCTCCTCGAGCGAGGCGGTGCCATGGGTAACGACGATGCCGTCGAGATCCGGATCCTTTGCCAGCTCGTCGATCTTCAGCACGAGATCGCGCCATTCCTTGAAGCCGACGGACGGGCTCGGGATCGCCTGGTAGGGCACGGGAACCACCTCGGCGACCTCGTGCACGATCGGGAACATCGCGATGATTTCCTCGATGCCGATCATCTTCTTGTTGGCGCCGTAATCGAGGATGTCGAGCGGGGTCTTGCCGATCGACGCAATGGTACCGCCGGTGCCGATCACCGCGACCTTGGGCTTGCTCATTTTGTACCTATCAGGTTGCTATTGCGGAATTATTCCGCCGCGGAACGGGCGCCCGCGGCGTTCTTGGTGAGGCAGTCGATGACTTCGTCGGTGCTCATGATATCACCGAACGTCAGGTAGAAGTTGATGAGCGAGCTGTTGTGCTCCTCGTCGCTGGTCGCGGCATTGCCGTCGGTCACCATGATGGTCTTGAAGTTCGTCATCATGGCGTCGCGCGCGGAGGACTCGCAGCAGACATTCGTGACCGTCCCGGTGATCAGAACCGTATCGAGCCCCCTCGCGCGCAGGATGTCCGGCAGATCGGAATAACCGGGAAGGAACGCCGAGTAGCGGTATTTAAGCACTTTCGTATCTTCCAGCTTCACGTCGAGATCGGCCCAGAGCTCGTGCCCCAGGGTGCCCTCGCTCATGGACTCGATGCGCTTGGCCGTCTTCTCCGGCAGCGTCATCGCATGCATGTTCGACCAGCTCTCGAGACAGGACTCGTCGTGCGTGTTCTGGATCCAGAAGACCTGCCCGCCGGTCTCGCGGACGGCGGAGGCCAGCCGGTTCACGTTCGGCACGATCTCCCGTGCCATGGTGCAGAGCGCATGGGCGACACCGTCCATCATGAAACCGTTCTGCAGATCGACCACGATGAGCGCGGTTTTCGCGGGGTCCAGATCTGCAAAGGGATGGGCCGTGCCGCGCCGGGCGACGACGGACTCCACGACGCGCTGCGGTATCTCGATCTTGTGCATCTTCACTCTCCCTTTCTGTTGTGTTTTCAGGCCAGCGCGGTCTCCCGTTCGGGTTTTGCCGCGGGCGGCGCATCGTCCAGCTTTAAGCATCGTGCAATCCGTCCGGGGCCGAGCGTGACCTCGGGCGGAAGCTGTCCGCGGCATCCGTCGTCCGCCTTCGGACAGCGCGGTGCGAAGCTACATCCGGTCGGCAACGAGCGCAGGTCCGGCGGGCTGCCGGGAATCGCCTCGATGTCCTTGCCGCGCATGTTGCCGTGTACGGTCGAGGACAGCATGCCCTTGGTATAGGGGTGCTTAGGGTCGGTCAGGACCTCCTGCACCGTTCCGCTCTCGACGATACGGCCCGCATACATCACCGCCACCCGGTCGGCGATCTCCGCGGCGACCCCGAGGTCGTGGGTCACGAAGATCATGCCCATGCCCATTTCCTGCTGCAGCTTGCGCATCAGGATCAGCACTTGGATCTGCACCGTGGCGTCGAGCGCCGTGGTCGGCTCATCGGCGAGCAGAAGCTTCGGACGGCAGGACAGCGCGAGCGCGATCATCGCGCGCTGACGAAGACCGCCGGAAAGCTCGTGCGGATAGGCTTTCAGGCGGCGCGCCGCCGACGGCACCTTCACCAGCTCAAGCAGTTCCAGCGCCCGGGCCAGCCCGTCTTCCTTCGAGCAGCCCTCGTGCCGGCAGACCGTCTCGGCGATCTGGTTGCCGATGGTGAAGACCGGATCGAGCGCGGTCATTGGTTCCTGGAAGATCATCGCGGCCTTGCCGCCGCGGAAGGCGGAGAGTTCCTTTCCCTTCAGCGCGAGCACGTCCTGGCCGTCGACCTCGAGCTTGCCGGTGATCTTCGTCCGCCGTTCCGGCAGCAGGCGCATCAGGGCCCGCATACTGACACTCTTGCCGGAACCGGACTCGCCGATGATGCAGAGCACCTCGCCATGATTGACCGTGAGATTCACGTCATTGACCGCGTTCACCGTGGACTCGCGGCTGACGAACTTGACGTTGAGATCCGTGACGGAGACCAGCGGCGCGGAGGTTTCCATGCTCATGATGCGCTCCTCGCGAGAGTCTTCGGTGCCGGCTCATCCAGACCGGCGGCTTTCGAATGGCCGGATTTCGGCACGAACATGTGGCAGGCGCAGACATGCGCCTTCGGTCCGTCTGTTTCCGGCAGGGCGGGAGACTCCACTTCGCAGATCTTCTCCGCGAAGTCGCAGCGCGTGCGGAAGCGGCAGCCGGACGGCGGGTTGATCGGGTTCGGCGGGTCGCCGACCAGCGGCGGCTCCTCGACCCTTTCGTCCGGATCCATGGAGAGACGCGAAGCCAGCAGGGCGGCGGTATAGGGATGCTTCGGGTTCTCGTAGATCTCGTCCACCGGTCCGATCTCGACCACCTCGCCGAGATACATCACCAGCACCCGGTCGCTCACATACTGCACCACGTTGAGGTCGTGGGAGATGAAGACATAGGTCAGGTTGAAATGGTCCTTCAGATAGCGCAGCAAGTTCAGCACCTGCGCCTCGACCGACTTGTCGAGGGCGGAGACCGCCTCATCGAGGATAACCACGCGCGGCTCCAGTACCAGCGCGCGGGCGATGTTGATGCGCTGCTTCTGGCCGCCGGAAAGCTCGTGCGGATAGCGCGGGCCAAAGAGGCTCGGCTCAAGGCCGACCTTCTTCATCAGTTCCCGCGCCGCCTCCTTCGCCGCCGCCTTGCTGGCGCCGTGCACGGTCTTGCCGTAGGCGATGGAATCCTCCACCGGCATGCGCGGGTTGAGCGAGGAATAGCTGTCCTGGAAGACCATCTGCATGAGGCGCCGCATGTCGCGGACCGAGAGCCCGTCCTTCTGACCGACGCCGTCTCCGTCAAAGATCAGCTCGCCGCTGTCCGGCACGATCAGGTGCATCAGCAGGCGGGCGAGCGTGGATTTGCCGCAGCCGGACTCGCCAACCACGCCGAGGGTCTCGCCCTTCATCACCGTGAAGCTGACCCCGTCGACCGCGCGGACGTGCCCGACCGTGCGGTTCAGTACGCCGCCGGTGATCGGGAAGTGCTTCTTCAGGCCCCGGGCGATCAGCATCGGCTGAGCCTCGCCGCCGCGGTCGCGGGCGTCGCGGGTATCGACTTCGGCAAGGGCGGCTTTTGTCTCTGTCATGCTCATGTCTCCGCTCCTTACATCCGGACGTCCATGGCCGAGCGCAGACCGTCGCTGACCAGGTTGAAACAGATCGAGGTGATCAGAATGGCGAATCCCGGCAGGGCGCAGACCATCGGGTTGACGTAGATGGCGCCGCGCAGGGTATTCAGCATCAATCCCCAGTCCGGCTCCGGCGGGGTGACGCCGAGGCCGAGGAAGGAGAGGCCGGAGGCCAGCAGGATCGACACGCTGACCATGCTGGAGGCATAGATCAGGATCGGCCCCAGTACGTTGCCGAGCACATGCACGCGGATGATATTGAAGGTGCCGGCCCCGGTTGCCCGCGCCGCCTCGACGAAATCGAGGTTGCGGACCTGCGAGGTCGCAGTCTCCGCGACCCGGCAGAGCGGCGGAATGAAGACCAGCGTCAGCGAGGCCATGCCGTTGAAGATGCCGCCGCCGAGCGCGCCGGAGATCGCCACCGCCAGCAGGATCGACGGAAAGGCGTAGAAGACGTCGACCGTGCGCATGATCGCCATGTTGGTCCGGCCGCCGACAAAGCCGGCGATGACGCCGAGCGAGCCGCCGATCAGGGTCGCGGCGAGCACGGGCAGAATGCCCATGGCGAGCGAGATCCGCCCGCCATAGAGCATGCGCGAGAGAATGTCGCGCCCGAGCTCGTCCGTGCCGAGGAGATGCCCTTGGTAGAGCATCGGCTTCAGCCTCTTGATCAGGCTGGTTTCGTAGGGATCCATCGGCGCGATCAGAGGCGCGAAGATGGCGGAAAGGATGATCAGGACGACTACGGCACCGAAGAACAAGGTCATGTAGTCGTAGCGCAGCCGGTATCCGACGGTCTGCCAGTAACTCCGGACCTTGAGCGCCGGAGCCCCCTGCTCCGCCGCCTCGGGCTGCATGCTGTTCGCTGTGATATCGGTCATGTCAGCCTGTCCCTTCGGTTCAGCCGCGCTTGAGGCGCGGATCGACGGCCGTCTGAAGCAGGTCGATCACGAGATTGGTGGCGACGAAGATGATCGCGAGCACGAGGATCGTGCCCTGCAGCACCGGCAGGTCGCGGGTCAGGATCGCCTTGTTCAGGAGGAAGCCGCTGCCCGGCCAGGTGAAAATGGTCTCGACCAGGATCGAGCCACCCATCAGGTAGCCGAACTGCAGGCCCATGACGGCGAGCACCTGCGGCAGCGCGTTCTTCAGCACATGCAGCAGGATCTCCCACTCCATCAGCCCCTTGGCCCGGAGCGTCTCCACGAAATCCTGGTTCAGCACCTCGGCGACCGCCGAACGGGTGGTGCGGGCGATGATGCCGATCGGGATCAGCGAGAGCGTGACCATCGGCATCAGCAGATAGCGGAAATGGTTCCAGTCGAAGAGATTGAAGGTGTCGGAGCCGCGCGGCCCCATGCCGGTCGCCGGCAGCACGTTCAGCTCAACGGCGAAGATGATGATGAGGACGATGCCGAGCCAGTAGTTCGGCACGCTGACGCCGATGACGGCGAAGCCGGTGACAGCCCGGTCGGTCGGCGTGCCGACGCGGTAGCCGGCAATGGTGCCGAGGATGAAGGCGAGCGTGAAGGCGATGAGGACGGCGCCGGCGGCGAGCAGAACCGTGTTTCCGAGCGCCTTGACGATCTCGCCCAGGACCGGGCGGCCGGTGGCGATGGACATGCCGAAATCGCCGGTCACGACCTTTCCGAGCCAGATCAGGTACTGCACCGGGATCGGCTTGTCGAAACCGTAGGCTTTCCTGACCATCGCGATGGTCTCTGCGCTGGCATCCTCGGGCAGAAGGGTCTGCAGCGGGTCGCCGGGGGCGATGTACACAAGGGCGAAGCAGACGATGCTGACGCCGAGGGCGATGGGAACTGCATAAAGCAGGCGTCGGATGATATAGGCCGTCACGGTGCCATCTCTCCTGACGGACGCCGTTCTCCGAGGCAGGGGCCCCGCGTGACGTCCTTCCTTTAAGGGTGTCCCCGGGCCCGCTCCCCGGAAGGGCAAACGGGCCCGGAGCGGTGGGTTCAGGTGGTTATTCGACGACGATCGGGGTCAGGTCCTGGAACCAGCTCTGCGCCTGCACGAAGCCCTTGACGTTCGGAGCGATGGCCCGCGGGTTCACGTCGTGGGCGACCCAGAGCATGGCCGCATCCTCGACCATCATCTCATGCAGCTTGGTCAGCTTTTCCATCCGCACCTTCGGATCGAAGGAGAGGTAGATCTCGTCGATCAGGGCATCGACGGCTGGGTTGGAATAGTGCCCCCAGTTCGAGCCCTTCGGCGCGTGCTGCTTGGTATAGACGTGCCGGATCAGGGCGCTGAACGGATCCTGAAGAGCGCGGCTGATATTGATGCCGTCGATCTCCGGGTTCTTTTCCCGGCCCGGACGCCCGACATCGAGCAGCGCGTTCCAGTCCATCACCTTCAGTTCGGTATCGAAACCGGCCGCATCGAGCTGGCTCTTGACCAGTTCGTTCATCGGCAGCGGCTGCATCTGGCCGGATCCGGAGGTGGAGATGGCGAGCGTGATCTTGCAAGGATAGCAATTGACGCTCTTCAGCAGCTCGGTGGCCTTCGCCGGGTCGTATTCGTACTTGACCGAAGGTTTGCCGTGATACGGCGTCGATGGCGGCACATTGGTGTAGCCCTCGACCATGTAGCCGTTCAGCAGCGCCTTGATCTCCGGACGGTTCAGGGCGTAGTTCGCGGCCTGGCGGACTTCCTTGTGCTTGAAGTTCCCGTCCACGAAGTTCAGCTGGTAGGACCAGTTGTGCGGATAGGGGGCGGTCACGATCGTCATGCCGGAGGATTCGAGCCGCGGAATGGTATCGGGCGACGGCGCCTCGATGAAATCGACCTCGCCGGACAAGAGGGCCGCAGCGCGGGTGGTCGCTTCCGGCATCGGGATCAGCACCAGCCGGTCATGCTTCGGGATCCGGTTCGGGTCCCAGTAGCTCTCGTTCTTCACCAGTTCGAGACGCTCCTGCGGCACGACGCTGGCGAACTTGTAAGGGCCGGTGCCGGACGGCGCCTTGGCATAGGCCTCGTAATCGTTGTTGAGTTCGGTCAGGCGGCACTTGCTGATCATGAACCAGTAGCTGAGCTGGTATGGGAACAGCGCGTCCGGCTCCTTGGTGACGATGGCGATGTCATGGGCACCGAGCACCTCGACCCTGTCGATGTTGCCCGTGCGGTTCCGGATATCGGCGAACTGCTTCACGTTGAACTGCGGCGCGTCTTCCTTGGAAATGCGCTCGAAGTTCCAGACCACGTCTTCCGGCACGAAGTCGCAACCGTCATGCCACTTCACGCCCTCGCGGAGCTTGATCAACCAGCGCTTGTTATCCTTCGGATCGATGTCCCAGGACGTCGCCAACCCCGGCTTGATATCGGCCGCGGTCTCGCCCTGGGACAGATCCCAGAGAACGAGCGTGTCATAGAGGTTGTAGCCGACGAAGCGATAGCCTTCGAAGCCCTGGTCGGGCTGGCCGATGGTGATCGGAATGTCCCCGGCGGTCATCGCCACGCGGAGGACGGATTCCGCGTTCGCCGCCTGCGCCGCCATCGCCATGCCGGCGGTGACGGAAACGGCTGCGGCGAGCCTTTTGAGTGTTTTCATTGAGAAGCCTCCTTGTTGTCAGCAAGGCGCCCCGTGTGATCCTGCTACCGTCATGCTCCAGGACGGAAAATGACGATATTGCGTTGCGATCACATCGCCCTGCAGTCGCCTACCGCACAGCAAATGCCGTGCCATGACAAGCAAATTGTATCCAATATGGCGACTTGGAACTCTTGTGTGCTCATAAGATCCTTATGTAGACGATTGAATCTCTGAGATTTCACTGCCGAAAGAGCGCTGTTTGGAAATCTTGTTCAAGGCTCTTTGAGCCTCCCCGACGATCAGAGAGGACCCATTCCCCACACAAAATGTGCACAATCGTTAATCAGAATCCCCGACCCCAAGCGCGCAGGAAACATATCTGACCGATAAACGCGCCACTCATTATTCTGATTTTTCTATATTTTTCAGAATAGAGCAAACATCAGCAACGATCATTTTTTGTGCAACGCACAAATTCCTTGCAAGACTCTCGTCTTTTTTGGATACAATTTGGCTCTTTCGTAAAGACGCACGGGAAGCGTCGGTTCTGTCCGGGCATCCGGACACATGGGAGCGCTGTCATGTCTGACATTCAGGACGATAAGGGAGCGCGCATCGCGTTCCAGAAAATCACCGAAACCCTCGGCCTCTCTCTGCCCGCGGACCGCGAGCAGGCGATCTTCGAGGGCTATCTTGGCCTGCGCGACATGGCGGACGGCCTGAGACGCCCGCGCACGGCGGCCTCGGAACCGGCCGGGATCTTCGTGCCTTCCACCATTGGGCGAGAGGATTGAACATGGGAGGCGTAGCAGACAGCCGGTCGATCGCCGAACTGGGCAAGGCCCTGCGCGACGGCACCCTGACCTCCGTCGCCCTGACCGAGGAGACCCTGGACCGGGTCGCAGCATTGGACGGACAGATCGACAGCTTCATTACCGTGACCCAGGATCGGGCGCTGGAAGATGCGGCCCGCGCCGACAGAGAACTGAAGGAAGGCAAGGACTTCGGTCCGATGCATGGCATTCCCTACGGCCTGAAAGACATCTACGACACGGCCGGGATCCGCACGACCTGCCATTCGAAACTGCGCCTCGACAACGTCCCGGCCGCCGACAGCGTGTGTGCGACCAAACTGAAAGACGCCGGAGGCGTGCTGATCGGCAAGCTGGCGACGCATGAATTCGCCTTCGGCGGACCGTCCTTCGACCTGCCCTTCCCGCCGGCACGCAACCCCTGGAACCCGGCGCACGGCCCCGGAGGCTCATCGAGCGGATCCGGCGCGGCCGTCGCCGCGGGCCTGCTGCGAACCGCCATGGGCTCCGATACCGGCGGCTCGATCCGCGGTCCTGCCGCTTATTGCGGCACCATCGGCATCAAGCCGACCTACGGACGGGTCAGCCGCCGCGGCGTGTTCCCGCTGTCCTACACGCTCGATCATTGCGGCCCGCTCACCAAGACGGTCGAGGACGCGGCCATCACCATGCAATGCATCGCCGGGTACGATCCGCTCGACCCGGCCTCGGCGGACGTGCCGGTGCCTGATTTCAGTGCAGGTCTTACCGCCGGCGTGAAAGGCATGAAGATCGGCGTGCTCCGGTCCTTCTACCGGGACGCCGAAGGCGTTTCAGACGAAGCGGTGGCGGCGATCGATGCAGCCACGGGCGTGCTGAAGGATCTCGGCGCCGAGGTCGAGGAAGTGGCCGCGGTATCGTCCTTTGCCGACTACAACAATTGCGGACGGGTGATCCTCCTGGCCGAAGCCTATGCGATCCACGAGCAGGACCTGCAGACCCGCCCGCTCGATTACGGCCGGCTGACGATGGAGCGGATCGTTCTGGGCGGCTACCTGACGGCGGCGGACCTGATGCAGGCCCAGCGCCAGCGCAGGGAACTCTGCGAGGAGGTCAATAGCGGCCTGTTCTCGCGCTACGACGTGCTGATCGCGGCGAGCTCGCTCACCCCGGCGCCACTGATCGACGCGCCGCAGAAGAGCTTCCCGCTCAACTGGCCGATGCAGACCCTGCCCTTCAACGTCACCGGCAACCCGGCCATGTCGATCCCGATCGGCTTCAGCCGGTCCGGCCTGCCGCTCTCAATGCAGATCGCCGGCAAGTATTTTGACGAGGCGACGGTCTTCCAGGTCGGGCAAGCCTATGAGAACGCGACCGAATGGCACCTGCGCTGGCCGGACATGAGCGTTGCCGCCGCGGCGAGCGCGGCGTGACGCAGGACGCCGCCGCAGCCGTTTTGCTTCCAGGCCGCACGACGGCTTCAGCGGGATTTGTCCCCAGGCATTGAAGTGACTGGTTGTACCGCCAGGATCTCGCGGATGATTTCCGGACAACCGGCTGAGCGCAAAGGGAGACAGGGCTGTGCTTCCGGTAGCCTGACCGCCCGATCACAAGCAGGCCGGCACTGGCGAGATTGGTATCGATGACATGATCGTGTCGATCCACTGAGCCCCACACAAGCTGACCGGCAAGCCTACAGGAGGTTCGCCGGCGCAGAATGTGAAAGCCGCTGTTTGCTCACGTGCTCGGGCTATCAATCAGCGGGTTGGGCTTCGCCAGCCTGCGCAAGCTGGAAAGATCTGTCAGGCGAACCAAGGCTCCGTCTACTTCCACGCCGTAAGGCTTCAGCGTATTGAAGGCCCGGGAAAGGTTCTCCGGTGTCATGCCGAGCTGTGAGGCCAGGATTTTCTTGTCGTCGGGCAATTCGACGCTTCCGTTTCCTCCCTGGTCCTCGTGGAACCGGAGAAGACGGTTTGCCAGGCGTTCCACCGAGGAGCGAAGCTTCAGGTCCTTGTATTCCTTGACGATGCCCCGATAGGCGGTTGCCAGTTCGACGACGATGGCGCGGGCAAAATCATTGTCCTGGCGGAAAGCCGCCCGGATGTCTTCCGAGGGGATAAGCAGGATTTTCGACTTCTCGCGCGTGCGCGCGGACATCAGATACACGGCATCCTTGAGAACAGCCGCGAGGATGAGGGTGCCGACAGGACGAACGATACTCATCGTCGCCTCGCGGCCGTTTGACTTGGCGTAGAGCTCGACCGATCCCTCGATGACGATATAGAGAAAATCCGCGGGATCGCCCTCGGCGATCAGCTCGAGTTGTCCCGGGAAGGTCTGCAGATAGGCGACCCGCATGAGTGACTCGAAGCACTCCGCGCTCATGCTCTCGAAAAGCGCGAGTTCGCGCACCTCTGGCAGGTCGGATGACCTCATTGCTCTCCCTCGCCGACGATTGATTTTTATCAAGCCCCACGGCGGCATTCTTAGCATCGAGTTGCGAGGCATTTAAAGAGATCGATTGATCCTGTAAGCGCCCCGACTTGAAATCCGCTCTCGCGCCATTTGTTTCTTCGCCAATCATAGCATCCGTTGATTCAGATCAATAGAGCGCGGCAAAGATTAGGAAACCCTCCCCTCGTTTTGTTGTGACCGGCGGCTCCGAGCCGCTCTGAAGAAGGGGTGGGATCAATGCATTCCATGGAAGGGGTAACTCCCGGAAAGCAGAACCAGATCCTCGGTATGAGTACGGTGGCCTTCACCGTCTGCTTTGCCGTCTGGACGATTTTCTCGATTCTCGGCGTCCGCATCAAACAGGAGCTCGGGCTTACCGATACCGAGTTCGGCCTGCTCGCGGGCACGCCGATCCTGACCGGTGCGTTGAGCCGCATTTTCCTCGGTATCTGGACCGACCAGTATGGCGGACGGATCGTCTATTTCTTCACCATGATCTTCGCCGCCGTGGCGACCTTCCTGCTGTCCTATGCGACGACTTACGAGATGATGCTGCTCGCGGCGCTCGGGCTCGGGCTGGCTGGCGGCTCCTTTGCGGTCGGCATCGCCTATGTCTCGAAATGGTATCCGAAGGAAAAGCAGGGTACCGCTCTCGGGATCTTCGGCGCGGGTAACGTCGGCGCGGCAGTCACCAAGTTCTGCGCGCCCTTCGTGCTCGTGGCCTTCGGCTGGCAGATGGTGGCCCAGGTCTGGGCCGTCGCGCTTGTCGTGACGGCGGTGATCTTCTGGTTCACCACCGAGGACGACCCCGAGCTAAAGGCGCGCAAGGCCAAGGGCATCAAGGCCCCCGGCCTGAAGGAGCAGCTTGAGCCGCTGAAGA
>NZ_JAEPQA010000039.1 GCF_017640745.1 Nisaea sp.
GCGTCCATGGCGACAACCCGGCGGCGGTCGCCATGGCGAGGACACTCCGTTCGAAACTTGAAAGCGCCGGTCTTTCCATAAAGCCGTTTCACTCTTTCGTCTGATCGCGGCCCCTTCTGCCGCCCGGCCTCATCCTGCATAGTTCCGAAAAGACCAAAGGCCAGGGGAGGCATCGATGGGCTACGTACAGGCGAAGGACGGCGTCGCGCTCTATTGCGAAACCACGGGCGAAGGCACGCCGGTGGTGTTCGTACACGAGTTCGCGGGCGATCACAGGAGCTGGGAGCCGCAGGTGAGGGCGCTCGCCCGCTACTACACCTGCATCACCTATTCCGCGCGCGGCTACACGCCGTCGGACGTGCCGGAGGATGTGGCGAGCTACAGCCAGGACAAGGCGCGCGACGACATCCTCGCCGTGCTCGACGGCAACGGCATCGAGGCGGCGCATATCGTCGGCCTCTCCATGGGCGGTTTCGCCACCCTGCATTTCGGCCTCGCCTATCCCGAACGCGCGCTCTCGCTCGTGGTCGCCGGCTGCGGCTACGGCGCCGACCCGGAGAAGCGCGGCGAGTTCAAGGCGCAGTCCAACACGCTGGCCGACCGGATCGAGACAGAGGGCATGAACAAGGTCGCGCCCGGCTACGCGCTGGAGCCCGCCCGGGTGCAGCTGCAGAACAAGGATCCGCGCGGCTGGGAAGAGTTCGCGAAGCAGCTCGGCGAGCATTCCTCGAAGGGCTCCGCCAACACGCTCCGCGGCGTGCAGGCGAACCGGCCCTCGCTCTGGGAGCTGGAGGAGAAGATGCGCGCGCTCACCGTGCCGACGCTGATCGTGAACGGCGACGAGGACGAGAGCTGCCTTGAGCCGGGCCTCTTCATGAAGCGCTGCATCCCGTCCGCCGGCCACGCCATGTTTCCGAAGACCGGCCACACCCTCAACCTGGAGGAGCCGGACCTCTTCAACCGCACCATTCTCGACTTCTTCCACGAGGTCGAGGCCGGGCGCTGGGCGCTGCGCGATCCGCGCTCGCAGAAGGGCGGCACCCTGGGGCGCTGAGAGGGGGCGCCAGGTGACGAGAAGGAGAGTGCCATGACCGACCTTCCCATCCTCGAACTCCGCCGCATCGAGGCGAATGTGATCAAGCCGATCTACGAGGAGATGGTGGCGGAGGTCGGCAGGGCGGCCGCCCAGAAGATCCTCGGCAACGCGATCCGCAAGGCCGCCATCGCCCAGGCCCGGAGCTTCGCCGAGCGCGACGGGCCGGACCGCGACATGCGCAGCTTCCAGGCGCTCTACAGCCTCTGGACCCATGGCGGCGCGCTGGAGACGGAGGAGATCGAGCGCACGGAGGAGACGTTCCACTTCAACGTCACGCGCTGCCGCTATGCCGAGATGTACCGCGAGATGGGTCTCGGCGAGATCGGCCATCTGCTCTCCTGCAACCGCGACGGCAGCTTCTGCGAGGGCTATTCGGACAGGATCACCATGGAGCGCGGCCAGACCATCATGAGCGGGGCAAGCCACTGCGATTTCCGCTACCGCTACGAGGGGGAGTAACCCGCTAGAGGCCGGAGCGGACGGAGCGAGCATGGAAGAACATCCAAGTCTCCAGCGTGCGCGGGAGATCAGGGACCGCGCGCAAGCCCGGGAGGTCCAGGACCTGCTGTCCTACTGGATCGCCATCCATCCGGGCGACCGGATCCCGGCGCGCGCCGCGTTCGACCCGATGCAGATCCCGCGACTCCTGCCCAACCTCGTCCTGACCGACGTGGAGCGGGACCCGTACCGTTTCCGGGTGCGCCTTATGGGGACCGGGATCGTCGAGGCGATGGGCGGCGATTTCACCGGCCGGTATCTCGACGAGGTCTGGCCGGGCGCGGGAAACCAGCCGCTGGTGCGCGACCGCGTTGAGGTCGCGGAGACGGGACTGCCGAACTACAGATACGGTCGCTCGCCAACTCCGTTCAAACTGGATTTCGCCGCGCTCGAACGGGCCTTCCTGCCGTTCGCGGCGAACGGAACGGACGTCGACGTGATCCTCAGCGTCATCGTCTACATGCGCCCGCCGCCGGAGACGTGAGGCCCGGCGCAGCCGCGCTTGCCGTTATTGAGACAAGGAGCCTGAAATGCCCGACCCGGTCCGCCTTTCCCTGATCCACGCGACGCGACTCGCCATCGCTCCGGTCGAGGCGGCCTTCGCCGAGCACTGGCCCGAGGCCGAGCTGATCTCGCTGCTCGACGAGGGTCTTTCGATCGACCGGGCGAAGAGCGCGGACCTTTCGCCGGATCTGGCGGCGCGCATCCTTACGCTGGCGCGCTATGCCGAGGGCACCGGACCGGCGGGGATCCTCTATACCTGCTCCGCCTTCGGTACGGCGATCGAGGAGGCGGCGCGGACCTCGCCGCTGCCGGTGCTGAAACCCAACGAAGCGATGTTCGAGGAGGCCTTCGGCCAGGGCGCCCGCGCGGCGATGATCTACACCTTTCCGGCGGCGGCAGACGGCATGGCGGAGGAGTTCCGCGAAGAGGCGGCGCGGCGCGGCTCCGATGCACGGCTGACGACGCATTTCGCCGAGGGTGCGCGGGAGGCGCTGGCGGCCGGCGATGCGGAGACCCACAACCGCCTTATCGCGGAGACGGTGGCGCGCAATGCGGAGGCGGATGTCTTCATGCTCGCCCATTTCTCGATGGCGCCTGCGGCACCGGCCTGCCGCGCGGTGACGGAGCGCCCGGTGCTGACCGCGCCCGAGGCGGCGGTGCGGAAGATGAAGGCACTGGTGGAGGCGCACGGCCGGGCCACTTGAGGCCGCCTGTCTCCCGAATATATTCAGGGATCTGAGGAATTTTTTAAGAAATTAAATCTATCATGTCAGACGTAAGCAGGCTGGCGGACCCCGGGTCCGCGCGGCTGGCGCGGGAACGGCTCCGGGATGGATTTCGGTGGGTGAAGACAGACAGAAGCGGCAGTCGCGCTATACCGAACAGATCCTGGAAGTGATCGACGATCTGGCCGAGGCCATCGCGATCTATGATGAGCAGGACCGGCTGATTTTCTTCAACAAGGCCTTTCTGCAGGTCAATCCGCGCGCCGAGGAGTTCGTCGAGAAAGGCCTGACCTACGAGGACGGCATCCGGATGAATGTCGCGCTCGGCAAGGTGATTGCGGCGCGGGGCCGGGAAGAGGAGTTCATCCGCGAGCGGGTGCATGCCCACCAGAACCCGGCCGGCGACATCACCGTGCGCGACTATGTCGACGGCAGCCGCCTGCTGGTCAAGGAAGCCAAGACCGCAAATGGCGGCATCGCCCTTTGCATTACCATCGCGACCGACCTCCGCAAGGCCGAGGAGGAACTCCGCCAGCACGAGATCGAGCTGATGCGTTCCAAGGCGGAGATCGAGGCGGCGCTGGAGGAGAACCAGCGCCTCAGCCGCTCGCTCGCCGAGAAGGTGAAGGAGCTGGAAGTGTTGGCGACGACCGATCCGCTCACAAAGCTCTACAACAGGACCAAGCTGGAAGAGGAGATGGGCCGGGAGATCTCCCGCGCCGCCCGTTACGGCGAGGCGTTCGGCGTGATCATGATGGATATCGATCATTTCAAGCAGGTGAACGACCAGTTCGGCCACCAGACCGGCGACCGGGTGCTGGCGGAGGTGGCGAAGGTCCTGAAGCACTGCTCCCGCGCGACGGACGTGGTCGGCCGCTGGGGCGGCGAGGAATTCCTGGTGGTTTGCCCGGAGACGGACCTCGCCGGCCTGATGGCCAAGGCGGAACGCTTCCGCCAGGCGCTCGAGGAGTACGAGTTCCCGGGGGTTGGCCACAAGACCTCCAGCTTCGGTATCGCCGCCTGGCGCCCCGGCGACGCGGCGACGGACCTGCTCTCGCGGGCCGACGCGGCGCTCTATCGCGCGAAGGAGAGCGGGCGGAACAGGGTTGAGCAGGCGGCTTGAGGGGCGAGCGATCAACTCTCTTGCCTTGTGGCCAGTTATATCGGTACGAGAAGAGTTGAAAGCTCGCATCGATCATCCGTCCATTTCTAAAACAAGTAGCACCTCCATTATTTGAAATTGGCTTTTCATTGATCTCTTAGTTTGCCTTTGGATCTGAGTGCGGACAGAACGTTAGGGTCATCAGAGAGTATCTGGGCGACCTCAAGCCCGCTCCGAATTTCGGTAGGCCCACCGGATGGGTGATTGCATTTGTCTATCGAAATCACGGGGACGAATGATGCAGAAAGTTTAAGTTTTTCGTTTTTCCAATGCACTAAATCTTCTTTGATCAACCAAGTTGGTATAGAAGAAAATAATAGATCATCGACGTAGAAATTCGGACCGACTAATCCTCCTTTTGTTCCATCTGTATCGGCCACATAACTTTTAGTGAATGCAAAATTGGACTGAAGTTCGGGAATGCTTTCAGCGAAGTCACGACTTTTTGCCGCCTCATGAATTGCTTCTTCAGCAGTAATTCGGCCTTCCCTGTATCGACGAAGAATTGATTTGTTATGGTGTGAAACTACCTTTATAGGTCGCTTTCTTAGACGAAATCCTGCCGCGAGGATCATCCTTGCTCCTGGAAAATTATTTTGATTCTCCAAATCATTAATATCCTCAAAAAGGCGGAAGCATCGAACAAAGAAATCGTACGTTACAGAACGACTGCGTAGCGATAAATCGCGATATATAACTGCTCCATCATTAAGGATTAATGCTGGGAAATACCGATTAGTGTGTTGTGCGATTAATTGGTGAAATTTTTCGATACGTGCAACGGCGAGATTGGATGTGTCATTGAGTGGATTGTAGTTTGCTTGTGATATCATTGATCCGTAGCCGAGAAGGTCAACCCAACAAGTTACGGATACTTGAAATGGAAAAGCTGTTCCTTTGGACACCACCGGGGAGTTCGATCGCGCATTTCTTTTCTTTTTAATTTTCATTATCGAATCTCCTAGCGGGTCCGTTGTGCGGTAATTGGTCGAAGCGTCATTCATACGGCCCGGGGCGTCGCTTCACGAGCGTGTTTCACTCTTCATCTTTTATAAGAAAAGCATCTATTCGCTGAGCATGCTTGTCACGAACTAGCTAAACTAATTGTATAAAAGGAAATCTACCTTGATATATTTGAGTTATAAGATGCAACCGATAAGTGTCTCACGATGGGGGTGGTCATGGCATCGTTACCTTATGTAACTTCGCCGGGAAATATCGAGAAGGCGTTGAATGGGATCATAAAAGCAGCAGTACCAGAGAGAGTTAGCCAAGATTTTGTCAAAACAGTTCTTGGGATTCCCGGTGGGTCCGGCGATCAAATGACCGCGTTCTTGAAGAAAATTGGGTTCTCGAGTTCTGATGGCAAGCCAACAGAACTCTACACAAAATTTCGAAATCCAACGTCTTCAGGTAAGGCGATGGCGGTAGCGATAAAAAAGGCGTATGCGCCGCTTTATGTTCGAAACGAATTCATGCATGAACTCTCCGACCAAGAACTGTTGGGATTGGTCGTAGAGGAGACTGGTCATGCGCATGACTCAAATCCAGTTAAGCTATCTGTAGCGGCGATAAGTTCTCTCAAGAGGTTTGCGGATTTCAAAAATTCTTCCGCAGAAAACAATGAAATGCCGGGTGCTGCGATTCAAGGTGCAGCGAAATCATCTAATTCGGCGAATAGTGGCGTGTCTTTAAGAAAAAGCGAAGCAAGCATTGGTCTAAACTTGGGGTACACGATACATCTCAACCTTCCAGCTACGTCAGATCCCGCAGTTTTCAATGCCATATTTAAAAGCTTAAAAGAAAATTTGTTGCGAGACGAGGATGCCTAAGCGGGTAGACGGTTTAATCAGGGCTTTTGGTATGTCTGGCCTTCAAATTGTTGAAGATCTTGCCTCGATCGAAGAGGCGTACGCTATTGATCTTCAGTCCCTTCAGGGCGCGTCTAAAAGCAGAAAGTCATCTCAGTATGATCAGTTTGAAGCGGAGTTGCGACTGGAAGCCGCGCGAATGTCCGAATTTTACGAAGTCTTCTATTGCTTGGAGAACTCTATTCGTAAATTAGTTAAGGAAATTATGATAGAGGCGGAGGGGGCAAATTGGTGGCATAGTAATAGAGTTGACGAGAATAAAATCAGGAATATTGCAAATGTAAGGAGAAGGAAAGAGATTGATAGCGGTATTACGCCTCGTTCTGATAATTTAATTGATTATACAACTTTCGGGGAGTTGTCTCAGTTAATAACGGATAATTGGGATATATTTGATACTGTTTTTTCATCAAAAACGGCTGTTAGCAATATTACAAATCAGCTAAATTTGCTTCGTGGGCCAATTGCGCATTGTAATCCGACCGATGAGTTGGAGCAAGAAAGATTGAATCTCGCAGTCAGATCATGGTTTAAGCTTATGTCATGATGTATTTTCATTTGAAAAGTGGGTGGCGTGCTGCTGAATCGCTGCTCAGACCTTTCTCTACCTAACCCCAACCAGCTCAATCGAAACCTCCCGACCGAACAGCCGCTCCGCGTTCCGGTACGCGATCTTCCGCGCCGCCGTTTCCGGCAGCTTCGAGAGCCAGTGCCGGTGCGATGCCATGATGGAGGTGTAGTTTTCCCACTGGCCGTTGACCCAGGTGTCGCTGCCGACCATCAGCTGGTCCTGGAAGGTGAGCAGGATGGTCTCCCATGCGGGGTCGAGCCCGCCGTCCGCACCGATGATGTCGTATTCCCGGAGCGAAGTGTCCGCGACCAGCGTCGGGAACTCGGCCAGCAGGCGATGCACCGTTTCCGCCCGCTCGCCGAGGCCGGCATGGGCCCAGATGATCTTGACCGCCGGATCGAGCGAGTAGAGCCAGCGGACCGGCTCCGGGCCGGAATGGACGTGGAGGAAGATGTCGCGCGCCTTGGCCATGGCGATCACCTGGCGGAAGAGGGCCTCGTCGGAGGTGTCGAGCCGGTGGATGTGGAACTCGCCGATGCCCCGGTGCGGATACATCTCCAGCCGCTTTGCGAGGTACGCCTCCATGCCGGGCGCCTTGGTCCAGTTCGAGGAGCCGGCGCTGCCGTGATAGGGGCGCAGCTCCGGCACGATGCGGTTCGGGGCATATTCCCAGAGCATGATGGTGCCCTCGTCGGGCGTCGAGGAGACCAGCGCCATGGCGACGCCGCTCCGGTCCATCAGCTCGATGACGCTCGCGACCGGGAACTCCGCCCAGGCCGGTTCCTTGTAATGCATATGGGCGTCGAAGATCGGCAGGGTGTTGACCGCGTCGCCGATGGGTTTCTCGTCATGCGCGGAGGCCGGCAGCGGCGCGAGGAGAAGGGCAGGAGTCAGACTAACCAGGGTCATCAGACTTTTGAAACGAATCATGGTATCATCATCTTTCTCTTCGTTTCCTATGGTGAGTATTGAATTATTGCGCTTCGGATTCGCGTCTTGCGAGAGTTTTCGCCCTGGTAGGATGTTCGGGCTTGGCCGGATATGATCGGTGGAGGGACATGTCGGTTCGCACGATAGTCGAAGATGAAAATCTGGTGGTGTTTCAAGCCTCCGGCCGGATAACCGCCGAAGAGGCCATTGTGGCGATCACGAACCATTTCGCATCTACGCGGTCGAAGTTCGCCCTCTGGGATCTGACACGGGCCAGCCTTTCCGCGGTCAATCACGATGAATTTCAATCTGTCGCCGTGGCAGGTGCGAGTTTTGGCGAGGTCCGAGGTGCGGGGGCCAAGACCGCCATCGTGGCGAGAACCGAATTGAATGCCTTGCTGCTCAAGGCGATTGCGGCCCGCTTCGAAGCGGCCGGGAGCAGTTTCGAATTGCGGGTTTTTGGGGATCTGAAGGCCGCCCGGGCCTGGCTTAGGGCCTCAAACTGAGACCGAACTCATAACACCAGAGTATCTTGCGACGCCTCACGCGCCCCAGGTACGGAAGCGGCCGCAGTCGATATGGACGAAATTCGACTTGGTGTACTTCCCGACCCCGCCGCGCCGGAGAGATAGGGCGGCGCGGGCGACCGCCTTGACCGAGCGGCCGGGCACGCGGATGTCGATGGCGCGGCCCTCGAGATGCAGGCTGCGCTTGGCGACGCCGGTGCTGCGGGCGCGCAGCAGGGCGTTCGATTTCGGCGAGCGGTAGCCGCAGATGATCTGGATCGGCTTGTCGATCTTGAGGCGATGGGCGAGGGCGTGCAGGAAGTCGATCACCTCGGGGTCGATCGGATGCACGGTGTCGTCGCGGTGATCGCGCAGGAAGTGATTTATCTCGGCCAGCGCGCCGTGATCGTAGCGCTCGCCATGGGCATAGGCGATGTCGATCCGCTCGCCAGTATGCAGGTGGCGCAGTTTCAGGCGCCTGGGACGGTGTCCCGGCGCGGCGGTGCCGGTCATGACCGGCGTGGCGGCGAGGAGATCCGACGGCAGGGCGGCCGAGACGGCAAGGGCCGAGAGGGCGGTCAGCACCGTCCTGCGGGGCAGGAGCGGGGAGCGGGGCGATGCGTAGGGATCTTCTTTCATCTCTCACTTCACCGATAAGACGAAGCCAACTCTCTTTCCTCCCAATCTTGGGTTTCCGCAAGCGGAATTTAAGGCCTGACGGGGCGTTCCGGTCGCGGCGCGGCGTGTTCTCAGAGCCCGAGCGCGGCGGCGAGCAGCTTGTCGCGGCCATAGATGTCGTCGCGGAACTCGACCGTGCCGCCCTCGCCGATCCAGGTGGTGAGGTAGGTCAGGTGCACCGGCACCGGAGTCTTGAAATTGATTCGCGTGGTCTTGCCGGAGGCGAGGGCGCCTGCAAGCCGCTCGGCGGGCTGCCCGTCCGCCGCCAGCAGCACTTCCGCCAGCGTCTGCGGCTGCTCGAGCCGGATGCAGCCGGAGCTGAAGGCGCGCACCGCGCGGCGGAAATCCTGCCGCGCCGGGGTGTCGTGCAGATAGATGTCGAACCTGTTCGGGAACATGAACTTGAACTGGCCGAGCGCGTTGGTCTTGCCGGGCGCCTGGCGCAGCCGGTAGGGGACGCGGCCGTTCGGCAGCTTGGCCCAGTCGATCTTCGCCGGGTCGAGCAGGGTCGCGTCCTCCTGCCAGCTCGAAAACACCTCGAAGCCGCCGGTCTTGAGGAAGCCGGGGTCCTTCAGGATCTTCGGCAGCAGGTCCTGATTGGCGATCTTCGGCGGCACGGTCCAGGTCGGATTGACCTCGATATAGCGGATCCGGTCGCTGAAGACCGGGGTTTCCCGGTATTGCCGGCCGACCACGACGCGCATCCGCAGGTCTATGGTGCCGTGGCGCACATAGTCGAGCTCGAAGCCGGCCATGTTGACGAAGACATGGTCGTCGCCGAACTCGTCCGGCATCCAGCGGAAGCGCTCCATATTGATCAGGATCTGCCGGATGCGCTCGCCGACCGGCACGTTCATCGCGGCGACCGACTTGGCGCCGACCACGCCGTCGGGTTCCAGCCCGTGACGGCGCTGGAACGCGCGGACCGCGATCTCCAGCGCCGCATCGTAGAGCTGTCTGTCGCCCTCGCTTTCGCCGATATCGGCGGTTGCCTGCAGCCGCGTGCGGACCGCTTCGACGCGGGGATCGCGCATCCCCGGTTTCAGGGCCGGCCCGCCCGGGACATTCGTCCAGCCGCCGGTCTCTTCGAGCGCCCTGTATTCCGCGAGCAGGCGGCGCAGGCGGCGGTAGACCGGATTGGCGGGCGCCAGGTTCGAAAGCGCGGCCTTCGGGTCCTCCGCCGCGGCGAGCCTCTCCAGGCTCCCGGATATATCGATTTCCCGGGCATAGACGAAAAGATCCGGGTCGGCCTTCTGCGGCGCCACCCGTCCCGCCTGCAGGTCGGTGACGTAGCGGATCAGCGTCGCGCTGACGGCACGGTCGAGCGCGCCGGGCTCGGTGACGGAAGGGTCGATCGCATAGTCCGACGGATCGAGCCCGTCCCTGTCGGCTGCTGCGAGGGCGGAGAGGACGGCGAGGCCGCGCTCGTTCAGCGCCCCGTCATTCTTGCCGCCGACCCAGACGGGAGCGTCGTTTCGCGATGCGTGAAAGGCCTCGATGCCCGATGTTTCCGCAGCGCCGGAGGCGGCCGCGAAGGAGAGCGTGAGGACGAGCGCCAGAAGCAGGGCAAAGAAGGTCGGTGGAAGCTTGATCGCGTGGCGTGTCACGGAAGTCTGGTTCCTTCTTGGGTCGGCGCGGGGGGAATGCTTCTCCCGGATTGTCATGGTCCAGCCCGGGATTGGCAACCGGGTTCCGGTGAAAAGACGGCGGGATTTCCGGCGATCATCTGGTATAGAAAAATATCCCCATCGATACCCGTTTAGGTTTTGTGTAAGCTGACCGGTATGACGATGGATTTCGCGATCGGCCTGCTGCGCTACGGGCTGCTCCTCTGGCTGCTCGCCATGATGGGGGTGGTTGCGTTGGGCCTGCTCAACGGGCGCATCCGCACGGCCGGGATCCTGACGGACCGGCTCGACGGCGGCGGGCGGGCCGTGAACCTGCACCGGGTGCAGATGCTGCTCGTCTTCGTTTTCGTGCTCGCGGCTTATGTAAAGACGGTCGTCGAGGCCATGGGCGGCGCCGCGCCGCTGATCCAGATGCCGGATCCGCCGGCCGCCCTGACGGAACTGCTGCTGGCGAGCCAGGGCGTCTATCTCGGCGGAAAGGTCGTCAACCGGCTCTAGCGCCCGAACCGACAGGGGAAACCAAGCATGACACCGAACATCATCGCCATATACGTGAGCCTCGCGGTCTGCGCCCTTCTGCTCTGTTTCGGCCTCGCGGTGCTCTACAAGATCGTCACCGGCAAGATCGATCTGACATATCTCCTCTCGGAGACCACCAGGGATCCGGGCGCGCCGGCGAACGCGCCGCCCAAGGCCTCGCTGTCGCGCTTCCAGTTCCTCATTTTCACCTTTGTGGTCGCGGCGCTCTATCTCGTGCTTTGCATCGAGGCCGGGACGCTGATCGACGTGCCGAACGGGACGCTCGCGCTGCTCGGCATCAGCGGCGGCGGCTATCTGGTCTCGAAGGGGCTCGGCTCCAAGGCCCCGGCCCACTCGCCGCCCGCGCCGCCCGCACCTCCGGCGCCGCCGCAATGATCTTCCGGGCCGTCCTTCTCGCCGTGCTCTGCGCCGCCGGGTTCTCCGCAGCGGCGTCGGCGGATGACGGCTTTCCGCCCGATCCCGCCGGACGTTGCGCGCGGCTGCATGCCGATACGGGGATCCCGGCCTACAAGGGTGATTTCGATTCAGACGAGCGGCAGATGATCTGTCACGCGGGCTATCTGCTCTCGCTGAACGCCGAGACGCTGCTGCCGGACTGGGTGCTGGAGAGCGTTCCCAAGGCCAATCTGAGCGGACCCGGCGATCGCGACAAGAGCAGCTTCAAGCCCGACCCGCAGGTCGTCGCCTCGACGGGGATGGGCAAGAACGGGCCGCTGGTGGTCTGTTCCGACGACTATGCCGGCTCGGGCTACGATCGCGGCCATCAGGCGCCGGCCGCCGATTTCAAGTATTCGCAGGAGCGGACCGACGAGAGCTTCTACATGACCAACATGGCGCCGCAGATCGGCATCGGCTTCAACCGCGGCATCTGGCGCAATCTCGAGACCCAGGTGCGGGACTGGACCGAGCTACGTGGCACGCTGACGGTGATCACCGGGCCGGTCGAGAAGGCGCCGGAATTCGACGTTCCCGTGCGCGGCAAGCTGATGAAGCGGCGCTGCGGCGACCGGGAGAAATCGATCGCGGTGCCCGAGGCGTTCTTCAAGATCGTCTATCAGGACCAGCCGCGCCGGGTGATCGCCTTCCTGCTGCCGAACGTGAAGCTCGACTGGCACGAACTGCCGAATTACCGCACCACCGTCGCGCATATCGAGGACCTGACCGGGATCGATTTCTTCACCCGCTTCAGCCTGCGCGACCAGCGTGTCCTGGAGACTACACTGGCGCCGATGTGGGCGCGTTGAGCCGCCGGCGAGAGGGCGGGCAGGAGTTGCCTGGCAGTTCGGCATAATTATTGCGTGGCTATTTATCCGAAACCCTGAGGTCACCCGGATGAAATTGCCATGAGCACCGTTTCCCCATCGAAACCCCGCAACGCCCCGAGTTCAGCCGGCTCGGCGCTCGACCGCATCTTCGGCGGCCCCGGCATGGCCGAGAACGGTCCGGGCAGTCCGTCCGACGTGGCGATCGTCTTCGCGTCGAGATCCGGAGGGATCCTTGGCCATGTCGGGGCCGGGGGCGTTGTCGCTTCCGATGCCCGGGCGGAGATCCTGCGCTGGATCGCCGACCAGGCGAACGAGCTGAATTTCACCGGGCAGGGGCGCATCGACTACGTCAAGGAACAGGGCGAGAAAGCGTTGCGGATGATCTTCGGCGATCTGGAGGTCGTGGACTACCGGAGCGGGGAGCGGCCGTCGAAGGCCTGACTCCGCTTTTTCTATTTCGGCATCGCGTCCAGCGCGGCCTGCAGGATATAGGCGGCGGCGAGCTGGTCGACCCTCTCCGCACGCTTCTTCCGGGTCATGTCCGCGTCGACCATCGCCCGCTCGACCGCCATGGTGCTCATGCGCTCGTCGAAGAAGGCGACCGGGAGGTCGATGCGCAGGATCAGCTCGCGGGCGAAATCGCGGGTCGACTGGGCGCGCGGGCCCTCGCTGCCGTCCATGTTGAGCGGCAGACCGATTAGGAAGGCGCCGACATTTCGTTCCTCGACGATCTGGGCCAGCCGTTCCGCGTCCTTGGTGAACTTCTTCCGCTGGATCGTCTCGATCGGCGAGGCGACCGAGAGGAAGGGGTCGGAGACCGCGATGCCGATGGTCTTGGTACCGAGATCCAGCCCCAGAATCCGGCTCATCGGACGCATGAGGGACGGCAGGTCGGCAGGGTTGCAGAATGTCATGTCCGGGTGATACTTTCCGCCGCCCGCGCGATACTTAGCTATTAAGTATTTTTACCGGGCAATCGCTTGATTCCGAATATCACGGAGAGCCTTATCCGATGTCGCTTGACAAAGCCACTGTCGCGAGGATCGCGCATCTCGCGCGCATCAGGACCGACGACGCGCAACTCGACGCCCTCGTGGGCGACCTCAACAACATTCTCGGCTTCGTCGAGCAACTGAACGAGGTCAATACCGACAATGTCGAGCCGCTGGCGAGCGTCACCGGGCACGGCCTGCCGATGCGCAAGGACGAGGTGACCGACGGGGCCTATCCTGAGCGGGTGCTGGCGAACGCTCCCGAGCGCGCCCACGGTTATTACGCGGTTCCGAAGGTGGTCGAGTGATGAGCGAGCTTCTCAATCTGTCCCTGACCGAGGCGCGCGACGCGCTGAAGGCGAAGAAGATCACCTCCGTGGAGCTGACCGAGGCCTATATCGGCGCGATGGAGGAGGGCAAGGGCCTCAACGCCTTCATCACCGAGACGCCGGAGAAGGCGCGCGAGATGGCCAAGGCCTCCGACGCGAAGCTCGCCAAGGGCGAGGGCGGGGCGATGGAAGGCCTGCCCATCGGCATGAAGGATCTCTTCTGCACCAAGGGCGTGCTGACCACAGCGGCCTCGCACATCCTAGACGGCTTCAAGCCGGAATATGAATCGACCGTCAGCCAGAATCTCTGGGATGCCGGCGCGGTGATGCTCGGCAAGCTCAATCTCGACGAGTTCGCGATGGGCTCGGCCAACATCACCAGCTACTACGGCAATGTGGAGAACCCCTGGCGGCGCTCCGGCGGCGGCAACCAGAAGCTGGTGCCGGGCGGTTCCTCCGGCGGCTCCGCGGCCGCGGTTTCCGGCCGTCTCGCGATCGCCGCGACCGGCACCGACACCGGCGGCTCGATCCGCCAGCCGGCAAGCTTCTGCGGCATCGTCGGCATGAAGCCGACCTACGGGCGCTGCTCGCGCTGGGGCATCGTCGCGTTTGCCTCTTCCCTCGATCAGGCGGGCCCGATTACCCGCAACGTTCAGGATGCGGCGCTGATGCTTGGCGCGATGGCCGGGCACGATCCGAAGGATTCCACTTCCGCCAATCTCGCGGTGCCGGATTTCGAGGCGGCGCTGACCGGCGACGTGCGCGGCATGAAGATCGGCATTCCGAAGGAATACCGCATGGACGGCATGCCGGAGGAGATCGACGCGCTCTGGAAGCGCGGCGCCGAGATGCTGAAGGACGCGGGTGCGGAGATCGTCGATATCTCCCTGCCGCACACCAAGTACGCGCTGCCGACCTACTATATCATCGCCCCGGCCGAAGCCTCCTCGAACCTGGCGCGCTATGACGGCGTGCGCTATGGCCTCCGCGAGGAGGGCGGCAGCCTGATCGAGATGTACGAGAACACCCGCGCCGCCGGTTTCGGCGACGAGGTGAAGCGCCGGGTGCTGATCGGCACCTACGTGCTCTCGGCCGGCTATTACGACGCCTATTACCTGAAGGCACAGAAGGTCCGCGCGCTGCTGAAGAAGGATTTCGACGACGCCTACGGGCAGGTCGACGCGATCCTGACCCCGACGGCGCCGTCCGCGGCCTTCGCCATCGGCGAGAATCAGGACGATCCGATCAAGATGTATCTGAACGACGTCTTCACCGTCCCGGCGAGCCTCGCCGGCATTCCGGGCATCTCGGTCCCGGTCGGGCTCTCCGAGGACGGGTTGCCGCTCGGCCTGCAACTGCTCGGCAAGCCGTTCGACGAGGAGACCGTGCTGAAGGTCGGTCACGTTCTGGAACAGGCCGCGGGCTTCGATGCCAAGCCGGCTTTCCTCGCGGGGAGCAAGTGAGATGAGCGAAGCGAAGTCCAACCTGATCCAGGGCGCTACGGGTGACTGGGAGATCGTCATCGGTCTCGAGGTCCACGCCCAGGTGATCTCGAAGTCGAAGCTCTTCTCCGGCGCGGCGACCGCCTTCGGGGCCGAGCCGAACACCCAGGTCTCGCTGGTCGACAGCGCGATGCCCGGCATGCTGCCGGTGATCAACGAGGAATGTGTGCGACAGGCCGTGCGAACCGGCCTCGGACTCAAAGCCAAGATCAATCGCTTCAGCGTCTTCGACCGCAAGAACTACTTCTACGCGGACCTGCCGCAGGGCTACCAGATCAGCCAGTACAAGCAGCCGATCGTGGGCGAGGGCGAGATCGAGATAGATCTGCCGGACGGCAGCACGAAGAAAGTTGGCATCGAGCGGCTGCATCTGGAGCAGGATGCGGGCAAGTCGATCCACGACCAGAGCCCGTCGCAGAGCTTCATCGATCTAAACCGCTCGGGCGTCGCGCTGATGGAGATCGTCTCCCGGCCCGACATCCGGTCTGCGGCGGAGGCGGCGGCCTATGTCAAGAAGCTGCGCTCCATCCTCCGCTATCTCGGCAGCTGCGACGGCAACATGCAGGAAGGCTCGATGCGGGCCGACGTGAACGTTTCCGTGCGCCGGCCGGGCGAGGAATTCGGCACGCGCTGCGAGATCAAGAACATGAACTCGATCCGCTTCATGCAGCAGGCGATCGAGTACGAGGCGCGGCGCCAGATCGAGATCATCGAGGACGGCGGCGCCATCGATCAGGAAACCCGCCTCTATGACCCGAACCGGGGCGAGACCCGCTCGATGCGCTCGAAGGAAGAGGCGCACGACTACCGCTACTTCCCCGATCCCGATCTGCTTCCGCTGGAATTCAGCGAGGAATTCGTCGAGGAAGAGAAGGCGCGCCTGCCGGAACTGCCGGACGCGAAGAAGGCCCGCTTCATGAGCGACTGGGGCCTCAGCGCCTATGACGCCGCGATCCTCGTCGAGGAGCAGGAGACGGCGGCGTTCTACGAGAAGGTGGCCGAGGGCCGCGATCCGAAGCTGGCGGCGAACTGGATGATCACCGAGCTGTTCGGCAACCTCAACAAGGCCGGCCTCGATCTCTCCGAGAGTCCGGTCGACGAGGCCAAGCTCGGCGGCCTGATCGACCTGATCGCCGACAACACGATCTCCGGCCGAATCGCCAAGGACGTCTTCGCCGAGATGTTCGAGAGCGGCAAGGACGCCGCCACGATCGTCGAGGAGAAGGGGCTTCGCCAAGTCACCGACACCGGGGCGATCGAGGAACTGATCGACAGCGTAATGGCGTCCCAGGCCGAAAAGGTCGCGGAATACCGCTCCGGCAAGGACAAGCTCTTCGGCTTTTTTGTCGGCCAGGTGATGAAGCAGAGCCAGGGCAAGGCCAACCCGGCGATGGTCAACGAGCTGCTGAAGAAGAAGCTCGCGGGCTGAGCCCGGAAAGCGCGTGGAATGATGGAGCGCGGTCCCGGCAGCGGGGCCGCGCTTTTTCTTTATCGAAGGAAAGCCCGAACATCATGACTCAATCAGCATCCATCGATGCGGGAACGCTTCTCGCCCGTCTGCGCGAGCTCGGGGAGATCGGACGTGACGAGGCGGGCGCCCTGACGCGTCTCGCCGCCTCCGACGAGGACAAGCTCGGACGTGACCGGCTCGTCGCCTGGCTGAAGGAAGCGGATCTCGAGGTGCAGGTCGACCGGATCGGCAATATCTTCGGGATCTGGGACATCGAAAGCGACGTCGCGCCGCTGATGCTGGGCAGCCATATCGACACGGTGATCAATGCGGGCATCTTCGACGGCTGCTACGGCGTGCTCTCGGCGCTGTCGGTCATCGAGGCGATGAAAGCCTCCGGCATGAAACCGGACCGTCCGGTGATCGTCGCGGCTTTCACCAATGAGGAGGGCGTTCGCTACGCTCCCGACATGATGGGCTCTCTGGTTCATGCGGGCGGGCTCGACGTAGACGCCGCGCTGGCGGTCGTAGGGACCGACGGTACGATCCTCGGCGAGGAACTCCGACGCATCGGTTATGCGGGTCCGATGGAACCGGGTTCCATCGTGCCCTCGGCCTTCATCGAAGCCCATATCGAGCAGGGGCCGGTCCTGGAAGCCGAGGGCAAGCTCATGGGGGCGGTCGCCAATCTTCAGGGCATATTCTGGCAGAAGGTGACGATCCGCGGCGCCGCCAACCACGCGGGCACGACGCCGACCAGCATGCGCGCGGATGCGGGACTGGCCGCCGCCAAGGTGATCACGTTCCTGCGACAGCTGGTGGAGGGTTCCGCTAGCGTGGCGACCGTCGGCACCATCCGCTTCGGGCCGAATGCCATCAACGTCATCCCCGATTTCGCGGAGTTCACGATCGACCTCCGCGACCCGGATCTCGGAGTCTGGGAAGCACGTCAGGCGGCGCTGACCGACTTCCTCGCCGGGCTGGAAACATCTGACGGCGTCACCGTCGAAACCGAACAGCTTGCCCGCTTCGAGCCGGTAACGTTCGATGGTGGCATCGTCCGAATGATTGAGGAAGCCGCCGCGGCGCGGCAGCTCTCCTGCCGCCGGATGACTTCCGGTGCCGGGCACGACGCGCAAATGATGGCGCGGATCTGTCCGGCGGCGATGATCTTCGTCCCTAGCCGGGACGGGATCAGCCACAATCCGCGGGAACATACTGACGATGCTTCGCTGATCGCCGGCGCTCAGGTGCTCCTCGATACCGCTTGCAGGATCGTGTCCGGGAGGTGACGGTCAGTCCCCTCGCGTCGCCAGCGCAAGCCCGTCGACCACGGCGGTGAAGGCGTCCGATGTCAGGATCTCCGCGTTCGGGCAAAGCGCGCCGACTTCCTCGCTGACGAAGCGCATCAGGCTGGACCCGCCGACGAGGATCACACGTCCGATCTGATCCGGCTGGATCGCCGCCATGCGAAGCGTTTCGGCAGTTGCATCGCGGAGGAGGCTGCGGTTCGCTTTCAGCGACGCGTCGAGGCTTTCCGGCGTCACCGTCGTGTCGAGGCCGTCCTCGATGAAACCCATCCCGATCCGCCCGGCACGCTCCGCGCCGTTCGCGTCGATCTTGCCGCGCTCGACGGCGAAGGCGAGTTCGTGGCCGAGATGGTGGTCCAGCACCGTCAGCAGCCGCTCGATCTTGCCGCGTTCGACCGCGAGCCGCGCCATCTCCTCCACCATGCGGCGGGTCTTGGCGTTGTAGAGGAAGGGGATGGTCGCCCAGGTCGCGAGCTCGGAATAGACCGTGCTCGGCACCGGCAGCAGGCCTTCGCCGAAATCCCGCCGCAACTCGCCGCCGAGACCGAGCAGGGGCATGGCGTGATCCATAGAGACCGCGTGGTCGAAATCCGTCCCGCCGAGACGGATGCCGTGGTTCGCGAGGATCCTGAGTGCGCCGCCTGCCGTGCGGAACACTGAGAAGTCGGAGGTGCCGCCGCCGATATCGACGATCAGGCCGGTAGCCTCCGCCGACCCGAGACCGTGGCTGGCGAGGGCGGCCGCTTCCGGCTCGGCGAGGAAGGAAACCTCCTCGAAACCGGCGGCGAGATAGCATTGACGCAGGTCCGCCTCGGCCAGCGCGTCCTTCTCGGGGTCGGCGGTGTGGAAATGGACCGGGCGTCCGGAGAGCGCTTTGCGGAAGTCGAGGCCAGTGCGGGCTTCGGCGCGGGTGCGGAGTTCGGCGAGGAAGGCGGAGACGACCTCGGCGAGGGTTTGCCGCCGGCCGCCGAGGGTGCGCGGTTCGTGCAGCAGCGGCAGGCCGAGCACGCTTTTCAGTGCCCGCATGTAGCGGCCGTCCTCGCCCTCGACGAGGGCTTCCGCAGCGGCGGCGCCGATCAGCATGCCGCGTCCGTCTACGGGAAAGAACACGGCGGTTGGCAATGTCGCTGCCTTGCCTTCGATGGGAATTCGTTCGATGTGGTTACCCGACCAGATCGCGGCGGCGGAATTGGAGGTGCCGAAATCGATCGCGAGAGTATCCGTTCGCATGGCGCGGCTTGCTCCAGGGGCGCTTCGTGGATGACACGGGGTGAATGGACTTTTCGGATCGTGATCATGCCGCCTGAGGGTGCCCCGGCGGCGAGGGGACGAGGTGTATACAGAACTTCACGCCAAGAGGGAAGAGAGGCCTGTCTTTCGTTCCTGTCGTGGTTTCCGCGATGCGGATGAGGCCTCCGTATCGTGGCGACGCAGGGCGATGTTATAAGCACCGCAGCATTCATGGATTAGCCAGAACAGGGGATCAGAACATGGCCGGAAACTTCCCGCTTCACGTCGCGTTGCCGCTTGCCAAGGCGGAGATCATTGCGGACGAGGCGCTGCGCGTCGCCACCGAGGAAAAGATGATGCCGATGACCGTCGTCGTGCTCGATGCCGGCGGCCACCCGGTCTGCATCAAGCGCCAGGACGGTTCCGGCATCGGCCGGGTCGAGATCGCGACGGCGAAGGCCTGGGGCGGGCTCGGTTTCGGCGAGTCCTCACGCAATCTCGGCGCCCGCCTGAAGGAGCGGCTCGGCTTCCAGGTCGCTGCCGCCGCCGCTTTCGAGGGCCGCATGGCCGCCGCGCCGGGCGGGGTGATGATCATGGAGAACGGTGCCATCATCGGGGCCGTCGGGGTCAGCGGCGAT
The DNA here is from genome assembly GCF_017640745.1 of Nisaea sp. GTDB lineage: Bacteria > Pseudomonadota > Alphaproteobacteria > Thalassobaculales > Thalassobaculaceae > Nisaea. Next base: position 19,426 of record NZ_JAEPQA010000039.1, read on the forward strand.
GCGTCCGAGAAGGACGAGTATTGCGCGGCCAAGGGCATCAAGAAGGCGGGCTATACGAGCGAACCGGAAGAGCTCGACGAGAGCTGGCGCTGACGTCAAACCTGATTGCGAACGAGCAGGGCCGGTTGTGAGACCGGCCCTTTTCATTTCCCGCCTGGCTCGCCATCCCGGTCGCTGAGTCCGGGCCTTGTCGAACGCAGAGCAAACCCTTCAAAAGGTCCCGGATCAGGTTCGGGATGACGGAAGTTGGGGTGTGAAGCGAGCGGCCCCGCTCACGCCCGTGCCGCGACGAATCCCCAGCTTTCCGGATTGGCGATCGGCTCGCCCTTGATCGCCATCACCAGTCCGGTGCAGCAGCGCAGGAGGAACCAGGCGAAGAGCGCGATTCCGGCGACCGCCATCAGGGCCATCGAAAACATGCCGAGAGAGGCCGCCAGCAGCATCAGAATGGCTGCGGCGATGCCGAATCCGACGCTGTAGAGCAGGCCGAGCCAGAAGGTATAGATCTGGAAGGTATAGTGCGTGTAGAGACCGAAATCCTCACGCTCCCGGCTGGTATAGGCGAGGATTACGGCGATGATGGACGTGATCCCGACGAAGAAGCTCGCGAGGTAGAGCGCGTAAACTGCGATCGCCATTCCGGCGCGGCCTTTGATCGGCGCCAAAGGTTGCTCGCCTTCGCTCCCGGTCCCAGGAACGATCTCTGTGTCACTCATTCATTAGTCCCCCAACATGATGCTGCGGCAAGGGTAGGCCGCACATCATGTGGGTGCAACTTTTCGAGCGCATATGAAGGTCGGATACAACGCAATGGGGACGCTTGTCCCGTTGCTCGCGCAGTGGAACCCGACGGACACCGGTATCCACTATTGAAGCGGCGCAAACCACTCCAATTCCGTCCATCCGGCCATCGAGCCGGGATCTTTCTGCTGTTGAGCCCTCCGTTCGACGAGGTCCCGGCTCTGCGGCCGGGATGACGAACTTTGTAGATGCTCAGAGCCAGTACGGCGACGGGCCGTAGAGCTCGACCAGGAAGTCGACGAACGCCCGGACCTTCGGCGAGAGATGCCGGCCGCTCGGATAGACGGCGTAGATCGGCACGTCCTCGCGGACATATTCGTCGAGCAGGGTGACCAGCTTCCCGGTCTTCACATGCTCGCCCGCCATGAAGGCCGCGAGCATGGCAAGACCGCCGCCGGCGAGCACGGTCTGCAGCACCGAGTCGCCGTTGTTCATGGCGAGCGTGCCGCGGGCGCGCAGGATCTTCTGCTGGTTGTCGACCATGAAGTGCCAGTCGTTGATCGGATTGCCCGGCGCGTAGGTGATCAGCGAATGGTCGCTGAGCTGGTCCGGGGTCTCCGGCTTGCCCCATTTCTTCACATAGTCGGGGCTGGCCACGATCATGCGGTGATTGACCGCCAGCTTGCGGGCGATGAGGCTGGAATCCTTCAGCTGCGCGATCCGGATGGCGAGATCGATCCCCTCGTCGACGAGATCCACCACGCGATCGTTCACCAGCAGTTGCACTTCCACTTCCGGATAGCGGTCGAGGAATTCCGGCAGGTGCGGGGCGACGTGACGGTGCGCGAAGGTCGTCGGCGCCGTCACCTTGAGGAGCCCCCGCGGCGCCGAGTGCGCCTGGGAGACCGCGATCTCCGCTTCGTCCACATCGGCGAGGATGCGCTTGCAGCGCTCGTAATAGGCCGAGCCCACTTCGGTCAGGCTGACCCGGCGCGTTGTGCGGTTCAGCAGCCGGACGCCGAGCCGGTCCTCCAGCCCCGAGAGCTGCTTGCTCACGACCGAGGGGGAGACGTTGAGGGTTCTCGATGCGCCGGCGAGACTATCGTTCTCGACCACGGAGCAAAAAACCTTCATTGCCGTCAAAGTGTCCATTTCAGCCTGCTTCCCGATTGCGATACGGAGTTATTCATTCGTTATAGGAACCAATACGATGCTTTAAAAGAGAATTATCAGTTTGCGGGGTCGTTTCTTACACTGACAATAACAGTGCTCGTTGATCGACCTGTTCAATTGCCCCGCCGGGACATGACGTTCGACCTCGTGGTTTTGCCCCTCATTGCCACGTATCGGTAGACCCACCCGATAGGTCTCCAACCTGCCAGGACGGAGATCCGGACGGAAGAACCGGCAATTATGAGGCTGCAGCGGCTTCCATCCAAAGGGGATCGCTGCAGCCTTATTTGTTTCCGGACGCGTCATGTTTCCGGAGCGGGCATTCCCCCGGAACATGCCTCGTGCTAGAGGCTAGACGCGGCGCGGCATCTGCCGTACCGGACACCAATCCCTCTCGCCGGAGCCGGCAATGCGTAACAACGATCTGAAGCCCGAAACCCTTGCCGCGCAGGCCATGGGCCATGTCGACGAGACCACCGGCGCGGTGACGCCGCCGATCCATCTCGCGACCACCTACGAACGGGCGCCGGACAATTCCTACCCCAAGGGATATATCTACACCCGAAACGAAAACCCGACCTATGACATCGCCGAAGAGCTGTTGGCGCGTTTAGAAAACGGCGCCGACGCGATGATCCTTGCCTCCGGCATGTCCGCGGCGGTCGCTCCCTTCATGACGCTGCGCCCGGGTGACCATGTCCTGGCGGCTTCCGTCATGTACTGGGGGCTCCGGAAATGGCTGATCGGGTTCGCCGAGCAGTGGCAGATCGATCTCGACTTCTTCGACGCGGGCAATCCCGAAACCGCGGCCGGTCTGATCAAACCCGGCAAAACGAAAATCGTTTGGATCGAGACCCCGTCCAATCCGCTTTGGGACTGTCTCGATATCGCCTGGTTTGCCCAACTCGCCCACGGTGCCGGTGCACGGCTCTGCGTCGACTCGACCTGTGCGACGCCAGTCCTTTCCCGCCCGATCGAGCATGGTGCCGATATCGTCATGCATTCGGCGACGAAATATCTGAACGGCCACAGCGACGTGCTTGCCGGAGCATTGGTTACCTCGAAGGATGACGATTGGTGGCAGCGGCTCCGCCGCGTCCGCTCCGAACAGGGGCTGGTCATCGGTCCGTTCGAAGCTTGGCTGCTGCTGCGCGGCATGCGCACCCTGCATTTGCGCGTCCGCAAGGCGTCCGAGAACGCGCAGGCGATCGCCGAGCATTTCCACTCCCACGCCAAGGTCGACTCAGTGCTCTATCCGGGGCTGCCCACCCATCCGGGTCACGAGGTGGCGCTGAAGCAGATGGACGGCTTCGGGGGTATGCTCTCGCTGCGTATCGCTGGCGGCGAGGCGGCGGCGGTCAAGGTCGCCGCCAATCTCCAGCTGATCCATCGTGCGACCTCGCTCGGCGGTGTCGAGAGCCTGGTTGAGCACCGCGCCTCGATCGAGGGAGCGGGCACGCCGGTGCCGTCGGACCTGCTGCGCTTCTCCATCGGCATCGAGGATGCGGGCGACCTGATCCAGGATCTGGAACAGGCGCTCGATATGCTCTGAGCCGTGATCAGGCGGCTTTTGCCGCCTGAATTGCCGCCCAGACCTTCTCCGGCGTCGCCGGCATGTCGATATGTTTCACGCCGAGCGGCGCCAGCGCGTCGACCAGCGCATTCATGATCGAGGGCAGTGAGCCGGCGCAGCCGGCCTCGCCGCAGCCCTTGGCGCCGAGCGGGTTGGTGGTCGCGGGCACCGCATGGGTGGCGAAGGAGAATTTCGGCACGTCCGCGGCGCGGGGCAGGGCGTAATCCATGAAGCTGCCGGTCTGCAGCTGGCCTTCTTCGTCGTAGAGCGTCTGTTCCATCAGCGCCTGTCCGAAGCCCTGCACGATGCCGCCATGGGCCTGTCCCTCGACCAGCAGCGGGTTCACCACGGTGCCGAAATCGTTGACCATGGAATAGCGGTCGAGCCGCACGGTCCCGGTCTCCGGATCGACCTCGAGCTCGCACACATGGCAGCCGTTCGGGAAGGCCGAGGGCGCATTGTCGAAGATGTGGGCGACGCTCAGATCCTTCGGCAGGTCTGCCGGAAGGTCGGAGCGCGTCCGGGCCTCCTTCGCGAGTTCCATGATGCCGATGGTCCGGTCGGTGCCGGCGACCTGGAAGGCGCCATTCTCGAAGGCGATGTCTTCCACTGCGGTCTCGAAATGATGCGCGGCGAGCTTCTTGCCCTTCTCGATGACGATGTCGCCCGCCTGAAGGATCGCGCCGCCGCTCGCCATGATCGACTTGGAGCCGCCGGTGCCGCCGCCGGCGATCAGCTCGGCGCTGTCGCCCTGGATCAGCTTGATCTTCTCGAAGGGGACGCCGAGCTTCTGGTGCAGCACCTGCGCAAACGGCGTCCAGTGGCCCTGGCCGTAATCCAGCGTGCCGGTGATGATGGTGACGTCGCCGTTCTCCTCGAAGCGGATGCCGCCCATCTCCTGCTGCACCGGTGCGGTGACCTCGAGATAGCAGCCGACGCCGCGTCCGCGCAGCAGGCCTTTCTTCGCGCTCTCGGCCTTGCGGGCTTCGTAGCCGTCCCAGTCCGCACCCTCGACCGCCTTGGCGAGGATGGTGGGGAAATCGCCGCTGTCGTAGTTCATTCCGTTGGCGGCGGCGTAGGGAATCTCCTCCGGCTGGATCAGGTTGCGGCGGCGCAGTTCGATCGGGTCGATCCCGGTCTCGCGCGCGGCAGTCTCGATCAGCCGCTCCATGTAGTAGTTGGCTTCCGGCCGCCCGGCACCGCGATAGGCGGTGATCGGCGTAGTGTTGGTGAAGACCGCCTTGGTCGCGACTTCGATCAGCGGCAGGCGATAGACGCTGTTGCTGTTCTTCAGTGTGTTGAAGGTGGGCATCATCGGCGAGACAGCGGAGAGGAAGGCGCCGACATTGCCGAAGCCGGTGATCCGGAGCGCGGTGAACCGGCCCTCCGCATCCATTGCCAGCTCGGCCGTCATGTCGTGGTCGCGGCCATGGCAGTCGGAGAGGAAGCTGCCGGACCGGTCGTCGGTCCATTTCACCGGCCGGCCGAGAACCTTCGCCGCGTGCAGCACGCAGATATATTCGGGATAGGCGCCGGCCTTCATGCCGAAGGACCCGCCGACATTGCCGGTGATGACATGCATCTTCTCCGGCGCGATGTCGAAGATCTGCTTTGCCAGCGTGTTCATCATCCCGAACACGCCCTGGCAGCCGACATGCAGGGTGTAGGTCTCGTTCGCCGGGTCGAAAGCGCCGACCGCAGAGCGCGGTTCCATCGCGTTTACCACGATCCGGTTGTTGCGCAGCGACAGTTTCGTCACATGTGCCGCGGAGGCGAGGGCGGCATCGACTTTCGCCGTGTCGCCGTACTGGTAGTCGAGCGCGATATTGCCCGGGACAGCGTCATAGAGCTGCGGCGCCCCCGCTCCGGCGGCGGTGCGGGCATCGGTGACGGCGGGCAGGGGATCGATGTCCAGTTCCACAAGTTCCGCGGCGTCGCGAGCCTGAGCGGCGGTTTCGGCGATGACGATGGCGGCCGGATCGCCAACGAAGCGGACCCTGTCCGTCGCCAGCGCTGCGCGCGGAACGTAGGTGATAGGGCTGCCGTCCCGGTTCTTCAGAGGCAGGCCGCATTTCATCGTGCCAAGCCCAGCGGCCTCGAGGTCCGCTCCGGTGAATATCGCGATCACGCCGGGCATGGCGCGTGCGTCGGCGGTTTCGATGCCGTTCAGGGTGCCATGCGCATAGGGGCTGCGGACCATCACGCCGTAGGCCTGGCCCTCGAGATTGGTATCGTCGGTATAGGCGCCCTGGCCGCGTAGGAGTTTTGGGTCCTCAGATCGGGGAACGGGCTGTCCGATCCCGAATTTCATCGTCCCGAGCAGGTTTTCGTCGACGATCGAGTCCATGCGGTAAGCTCCTGTTACGGCGCGTAGGGGAACACGCGAAATTGTATACCGGATGGTAGCGCGACCGCGTCAGAGGACAATAGCCAAACCGTGTTCACACTTGTTCGCGCTGGACTTTCCGGCTTTTTGCAGTTGCGAAAGGTTTGGACAGGTACCGCTGCCGGAGGTACGGTCCGGCAGACTTCGTAAACGGTGTTCCTGACATGCTGAAGACGGCGCCTATCCGACTGCCGAAGGGCGGGCTGGTCGTGTTGCTGGCGGCGCTGGCCGCCTTTGCCCCGATGTCGATCGACATGTATCTGCCGGCCCTGCCGGAGATCGCGCGGGATCTCGCGGTACCGGCGCGCGAGGTGCAGGCGACGCTGGCCGTCTTCCTCGCCGGTTTTTCCGGCGGGATGCTGATCTACGGCCCGATCTCGGACCGTTTCGGGAGGCGGCCCGTGCTGCTCGCGGGAATCGCGCTCTTCATCGTCTCCTCTCTCGTCTGCATGCGGGTGACGGAGATCGACGGACTGATCGCGGCACGCCTCTTCCAGGCGATCGGCGGCGGGGCGGCCTCGATCCTGGCGCGCACGGTGGTCCGCGATCTCTATCCGCCGTCAGAGGCCGCGAGCGTTCTCTCCCTGATGATGATGCTGACGACGCTGGCGCCGATCCTTGCGCCGCTGGCCGGTGCCGCTCTGCTCGAATTCGCCGACTGGCGGGCGATCTTCACGACGCTGTTCATTTTCGGCTCGATCGCCTTTGTTCTGGTGATCTTGATGTTGCCGGAGACCTATTCGCACGAAGAGCGCGGAAGCATGAGCCTGCTTCAGGCGATGGGCGCCTACCGGCATATCCTCGCCGATCCGCCGGCCTTCGGCCTGACCGTCGCGAGCGCCTCGATCTTCGGCGGGCTGTTCGCCTATATCTCGGGCTCCTCCTTTGTCTATATCGAGTTCTTTGGCCTGACGCCGGGCCATTACGCGATGCTGTTCGCGGCAAACTCGGTCGCGATCATGTTCGCGGCTTTCCTCAACAGCCGTCTGACCAAGCTGTTCGAGCTGAAGACGCTGCTCAATGCGGGCGTACTGATCGCGGCGGGCGCGGGGCTCTATCTGATCGCGCTGGAGCGCTCCGGCATGGCCGGGCCGTACACGGTGCTGGTCGGCCTGATGGCCTTTGTCGCCATGGTGCCGATCCTGGGCGCCAACGGCATGGCCATTCTGATGGCGCGCTATCCGAAGAATGCGGGGGCGGCCGCCGCGACCGTCGGCTCGGCGCAGTTCGGCGGCGGCGCGGTTGCGGCCATGGCGGTCGGCGCGCTGCATGACGGCAGCGCGTTCTCCATGTGCGCGGTGATGGGTGGGGCAGGGCTTCTCGCCGTGATCTTCCTGTTCGGGCCGGGCCGCAAGCTCTAGCGTGCGGCAGCCCGGATCAGGTCGCTCGCCTTCTCGGCGATCATGATGGTCGGGGCGTTGGTGTTGCCCGAGGTGATGGTCGGCATCACCGAAGCGTCGGCGACGCGTATATTC
>NZ_JAEPQA010000003.1 GCF_017640745.1 Nisaea sp.
GGGGGCTCGGCTCCGCGCTTTCGGTCGCCCTGCTGGTGGCGACGGCGCTAGTGCTGCTGGTGGCGGCGCGCTTCGTGAACCTCAAATCCGCCCTGCTGGAACGCCAGTAATGAAGACCTCGACCTTCCGCATCTTCTTCAATACCGGCGCCTGGCTCGTGCTGGCCTTCCTCGTGCTGCCGCTGCTCGTGGTCGTGCCGGTGTCGCTGACCGACACCAGCTATATCGGCCTGCCGAAAGAGCATCTCTCGCTGCAGCACTACGAGTCCTATTTCACCTCGCCGGAATGGCTGCACGCGACCTGGACCAGCATCTGGGTCGGTCTTGCGGTCGCCGCGGCCGCGACCGTGCTCGGCACCGCCTTCTCCATCGGCTGCTGGTTCCTCTCGGACCGGGCGGCCACCATCGCCCGCTGGGTGCTGATCACGCCGATCCTGGTGCCGCCGGTGGTTCAGTCGCTCGGCTTCTACCGCTTCTGGGTGAAGCTCGACCTGATCGACACCCATACCGGCGTCATCCTGGCGCACACGCTCTTGGCGCTGCCCTATGTCTCGATCTCGGTCTTCGCGGCCCTCGCCAATCTCGACCGGCGCATTCCGCAGGCCGCACGCAGCCTCGGCGCCTCGGTCTGGCAGACGGTCACGAACGTCGTCGTGCCGGCGGCCCGCCCGGGCATGCTCACCGGCGCGGTCTTCGCCTTCATCGTCAGCTTCGACGAGATCGTCGGCGTTCTGTTCATCACCGTGCGCGCGGTGAACACGCTGCCGAAGGTGATCTGGGAAGGTATCCAGGAGAATATCGATCCGACCATCGCCGCCGTCTCGACCTTCCTAGTCATGATCACGCTGGCGGCAACCGCCGTGGTTGTGCTGCGCAGACGGATCGCATGACGCGGATTTCGCGCTCCGGAAGGTCCCATGCGTGACAAGCCCGGCGGCTTCGCCGAAAAACGGAACGCGCCGCCTCGAATCCTTCGGGTGAAGGCGGGCGCGGGGAGAGAGACATGACCTTTTCGATCATCGGCCGCTGCGAGCGCACGGGCGCTTACGGTGCGGCGATCACGACCTCCGACCTCGCCGTCGGCTCGCGCTGCGTCCGGCTGGCGCACGGGCGCGGTGCCATGCTCTCCCAGCACCGCACCGACAGCCGGCTCGGCGATCTCGGGATCTCGATGCTGGCAGACGGCGAGTCGGCGGACCGTGTCGTCGCCAAGGTCTGCGCCTCGACAGACGACATCGAATGGCGGCAGGTCGGCGCGCTCGACAGCGAGGGACGCGCCGCCTTCTATCACGGCCGGCGGATGTACTCGATCTATGCCCATGCGGTGGGCCGCAACTGTCTTGCCCTCGGCAATATTCTCGACAATCCGGATGTGCCCCAGCGCATGGTCGTGGCTTTCTCCCGCGATCCGGCCGCGCCGCTCGCGGAAAAACTCATGGCGGCACTCGAGGCGGGTCGCGATGCCGGCGGCGAAATCCTCGGACCGCTGCGCTCGGCGGCGCTCAAGGTTTCCGGAGACTACAAGATCGACACCTACGATCTCCGGATCGATATCTCCGGGACGGACGCGGTGGCCGACCTCCGCGCGCTCTACGAGTCCTACAAGGACCGTGAGGACACGATCCGCAATGTCGCGCTGCGGCCTGACACAATGCCGGTGATGCGCAGCCTGTTCGACGCCAGCATCGCGCGGATCGAGGAACTCGGTCTGCAGGACCGGTTTCCGACGGCGCGGAGCCGGGAAAGCTGGACGGTGAAAGGCTGACGGCCATGGTCAAGCACGGGGTCTACTGGAACGAAGCGGGGGCGCCGGAACTTGACGTGCCGGCCGCCCGGCCGCCGCGGGAAATCGATGTGGTGGTGGTCGGTGGCGGTTTTACCGGGCTCTCGACGGCGATCCATCTCGCGCGTGGCGGCCGATCGGTGGCTCTGTTCGAGGCCGGGCAGATCGGGCACGGCTGTTCCTCTCGGAATGGCGGAATGGTCGGCCCGAGCTTCCACAAGCTCGGCATGACCGGATTGACGGCCAAGTACGGCGAGACGAAAGCCTACGCGATCATGCAGGAGGGGATGAATGCGCTCGATCATTTCGAGGCTTTCGTCGGTGCCGAGAAACTCGAGTGCGACCTGCAGATGCGCGGACGGTTCCGCGGCGCGCGGACGGTGGCGGACTACGACGCGATGGCGCGGGAATGCGAGCGTCTGAACAAGGCGGTCGGGCTACCGTTCGAGATGATATCCGCCGCGGACCAGCGCGCCGAGATAGGTTCCGACTTTTATCGGGGTGGCGTCGTCTATCAGCGTGACGGTGGGATTCAGCCGCGCAAGCTGGTCGTCGCGCTTGCCGCCAAGGCGCTCGAGGCGGGTGTGCAGCTGTTCCCGGAAACGCCCGTTACCGGTATCCGGCGGGACGGCGAGGGGACCGAGCTCAGATGCGGCGGTGAGATCGTCAGGGCGCGTGACGTCGTCGTCGCGACCAATGCCTATGCCGACCGTCGCACCGATGCAATGCACAGCCGCGTGGTCCAGATCGAGACCGGCGCGGTCGCGACGGAGGAAATCCCTGCGGCGCGGATGGCCGAGCTGTCGCCGAAAGGCCGTATGTTCGGCGAGTCGGGGCGCATCTTCATGTGGTACCGGCCGACCTCGGATGGCAAACGCTTCATCTTCGGCGGCCGCATGGGCGGTCCCGGCTGCAGCGCGGATGAGCGGGCGGCCGCGACGAAGAGGGCAATCCTGCGGGTCTTCCCGCAGCTTGAGGATGTCGGCATCAGCCATGCCTGGTCGGGTGACGTCGCCTACACGCCCGACCATGCACCGCATCTCGGATTCGAGGACGGAGTCTGGCTTGCCGGTGGCTATTGCGGCTCCGGCGTCACCCGCAGCCTCTATTTCGGTGCAAAGCTCGCGCGCCGCATACTGGGAGAGAAGGACGCAGAGACCGCGTTCGACGATCTGCCGTTTGCAAAGGTGCCGTTCAAGCCGTTCTCGCGCATGGCCGCCGATTTGATGACGCGCTGGTGGTCCTTGCAGGACGCGCGGGACTTGCGCCGTCGTGGATGAGTGACTAACTGCCGTAAGCTGTCGCCGCTCAATCGTCGAAACCATGTCGCGACTGCTTCGTGCGATGCATCGACGCCGAGCCGAACAGACCTGAATTCTGAGCCAGTTCAGAATCTCTCTAAAAAGTGAATCATCCCCCTTGCGCTCGGCGGCGAAAACGGCATTTTAGAATGATTATAATTCGCGCTCACCTCCTGTGAGCTACATCCTGACCAGATGGGAGGGTCTCCGATGAATGAGATGAAAACCTGCCCCGTGATGCACGGTGGCAATACCGAGGCGAAAATGTCGCCGACCGAGTGGTGGCCGAAGGCGCTGAACCTGGACATCCTCCATCAGCACGACACCAAGTCCAACCCGATGGGCAAGGACTTCAACTATCGCGAAGAGCTGAAGAAGCTCGACATCGCGGCGCTGAAGAAAGACATGCACGCGCTGATGACCGAGAGCCAGGAGTGGTGGCCGGCCGACTGGGGTCACTATGGCGGCCTGATGATCCGTCTCGCGTGGCACTCCGCCGGCTCCTATCGTCTGGCCGACGGCCGGGGCGGCGCCGGTACCGGCAACATCCGTTTCGCGCCGCTGAACTCCTGGCCGGACAATGCGAGCCTCGACAAGGCCCGCCGTCTGCTCTGGCCGCTGAAGAAAAAGTACGGCAACAAGGTCAGCTGGGCCGACCTCTACATCCTCGCCGGCACCATCGCCTACGAGTCGATGGGCCTGAAGACCTTCGGCTTCGGCTTCGGCCGCGAGGACATCTGGCACCCGGAAAAGGACGTCTACTGGGGCGCCGAGAAGGAATGGCTGGCGCCGAGCGACACCCGCTACGGCAGCGTCGACAAGCCGTCGACCATGGAAAACCCGCTCGCCGCGGTCCAGATGGGCCTGATCTACGTGAACCCGGAAGGCGTGAACGGCAAGCCGGACCCGCTTAAGACCGCCGCCCAGGTGCGTGAGACCTTCGCCCGTATGGCGATGAATGACGAGGAGACCGTCGCTCTGACCGTCGGCGGCCACACGGTCGGCAAGGCGCACGGTGCCGGTGATGCCGGCGCGCTCGGCGCCGAACCGGAAGCGGCGGGCCTCGAGGAGCAGGGCTTCGGCTGGACCAACCCGAAAGGCACTGCGAAGGCCAACATGGCCATCACCAGCGGTATCGAGGGTGCCTGGACCGCGAACCCGACCAAGTGGGACAACGGCTATCTGCACCTGCTGCTGAACTACGAGTGGGAGCTCACCAAGAGCCCGGCCGGCGCCAACCAGTGGCAACCGATCGGCATCAAGGAAGAGGACATGCCGGTCGACGCGTCCGACCCGTCGGTGCGCAAGATGCCGATGATGACCGACGCCGACATGGCGATGAAGATGGATCCGGAATACCGGAAGATCTCCGAGAAGTTCTACAAGGACTTCGACTATTTCTCGGATTGCTTCGCCCGCGCCTGGTTCAAGCTGACCCACCGCGACATGGGCCCGAAAGCCCGCTACTTCGGTCCGGACGTGCCGTCCGAAGAGCTGGTCTGGATGGATCCGGTTCCGCAGGGCTCGAAGAACTACGACGTCGGTGCGGTCAAGGCGAAGATCGCCGCCAGCGGTCTTTCCATGGGCGAGATGGTCGCCACCGCCTGGGACAGCGCCCGGACCTACCGCGGCTCCGACATGCGGGGCGGCACCGACGGTGCCCGCATCCGCCTCGCGCCGCAGAAGGACTGGGACGGCAACGAGCCGAAGCGCCTCGAGAAGGTTCTCTCCGTGCTCGGGCCGATCGCGAAGGAAGCGGGCGCCAGCCTCGCCGACGTGATCGTCCTTGCCGGTAACGTTGGTGTCGAGCAGGCCGCCAAGGCCGCCGGCTTCAACGTCTCGGTGCCGTTCACCCCGGGCCGCGGCGACGCGACCCAGGAGCAGACCGATGCCGACTCCTTCGACTCGATGGAGCCGCTCGCGGACGGTTTCCGGAACTGGCAGAAGGCCGAATATGTGGTGAGCCCGGAAGAGATCATGCTCGACCGTGCGCAGCTCCTGGGCCTGACCGGTCCGGAGATGACCTGCCTCGTCGGCGGCATGCGGATGATGGGCACCAACCACGGTGGCACCAAGCATGGCGTCTTCACCGACAAGGAAGGCGCCCTGACGACCGACTTCTTCGTCAACCTGTGCGACATGGCCTACAAGTGGGTTCCGAAGGGTAAGACCTACGAGATCCAGGACCGGAAGACCGGCGCGGTGAAGTGGACTGCGACCCGCATGGATCTCGTCTTCGGCTCCAACTCGATCCTCCGTGCCTATGCCGAGGTCTATGCCCAGGACGACAACAAGGAGAAGTTCGTGAAGGACTTCGTCGCGGCCTGGACCAAGGTGATGGACGCGGGCCGCTTCGACATCTGATAGCGGACTGACATCTAGAGGGGACGGCCCGGCCATTCGGCCGGGCCGTTTCTATTTGGGCGGCGTGCCGTCGAACAGCAGGCTGCCTTCCCACATGCCTTGCCGGACCATTGCCGCGGTCTCGGCTTTCAGAGTGTCGGCGAAGATGCGGACCGCGTTGGTTTCCGGCCGGGCGAGGGAGCGCACCAGCACCATCTTGCGGGTCACGGTCGGCGAACGGATCGCGATGGCGGAAAGCTCTCCCGCCTCCACCTGCGCATGCACCGCCGCGAGCGGCAGTACCGTGTAGCCGAGGCCGCGGACGACGAGGTCCTTCAGGGTCTGCAGCGCATCGGCCTCGACGATGACCCGGAGTGCGATGTCATGCTCGCGCGCCGCCGCCTCCAGCAGTTTGCGGAGCCCGTGGCGCGGGCCGGGCAGGATCAGCGGCCTGCCGGCGAGGGAGCGGAACTCGGCAGGCTCCGGTGTCGCAGCGGTTGGCGGACCGATCAGGTAGAGCGTTTCCTCGATCAGCGGCTCGGAGCGGACATTCAGCACCGCGCCGGTCTCGTACATCACGGCGAGATCGGCCTCGCCGCGCTGGATCATGTCGAGCAGGTAGCCGCTGAAGGCGGGCACGATGCGCAGCGTGACCTCGGGATAGTCGGTGAGGAAGCGTTCCGCGAGATGGCCTGCGATGACCTCTCCGACGGTCGGCGGCACGCCGAGGCTCACCGTGCCCTTTACCGCGTTGGCGTCGGAGGAGATCGCGGCGCGGGTATCCTCGACCATGCGGAGGATTGCCGTCGCCCGGTCGGCCAGCAGCTCTCCGGAGGGCGTCGGCATCATGCCGCGTCCGTGCCGGGTGAAGAGCGGGACCGATAGTTCCTCCTCCAGAAGCCGGATCTGCCGGCCGAGCGCGGGCTGGGCGATGTTGAGCCGTTCGGCCGCCCGGCTGAGGCTGCCGGTCTCGGCGACGGTGAGGAAGGTGCGCAGCTGCTTCAGATCCATTATCTATATAATCATGGCATATCTGAATAAGAAATATGCTTCTCGTATTTTGCTCGGCAGAGCCTTACTCAGGTGGAACCGACAATGATCGCGTCCGAGGAGGCGAGATGAGCGCAGTTCCGGCCGAGAAGGCCCCGTCCTGGCAGGACCAGATCCTGCCGATCCTGAAAAGCTTCGATGTCCGCCATCTGGTCTATGTGCCGGACGCGGGCCATGCCGCCGCGATCCGCGCCGCGGAACTCGACAACGGTATCGTCTCGCTGGCGCTGACCACCGAGGAGGAGGGCATCGGCTACCTGCTCGGCGCCCATCTCGGCGGCGAGCGGGGCGCGCTGCTGATGCAGTCGAGCGGCGTCGGCAACTGCCTCAACACGCTCGCGCTGCAGACCATGACGCGCTTTCCGCTGCTGATGCTGGTGACGATGCGGGGCGACTGGGCGGAGTTCAATCCGTGGCAGAACCCGATGGGGCAGGCAACGGAAGCGGCGCTGAAGCTGATGGGCGTCCGTACCTGGCGCGCCGACAAGCCGGAAGACGTGCCGCATCTGGTGCACGGCGCGGCCACGATGGCCTTCAACGGGGATGAGGCGACGGCCGTTCTGCTCGGGCAGAGCCTCATCGGTGAGAAGAAGTGGGTGAAGTGATGGGCAAGCAACTCCTCGACCGCCGCGCCGCCTCGGCGGCTCTCCTGCAGGACCGCGGCGACCTGCTCGTCGTCACCGGCCTCGGCTCGCCGAGCTACGATGCCATGGCCGCCGGCGACAACGATCTCAACTACTATCTCTGGGCCGCCATGGGCAGCGCCGCGACGGTCGGTTTCGGCCTCGCCATGACCCAGCGGGACAGGCCGGTTCTGGTGCTGACCGGTGACGGCGAGATGCTGATGGGCCTCGGCGCGCTTGCCTCGATCGGCCAGAAGCTGCCGCCGAACCTCACCATCGCGGTGCTCGACAACGGGCATTACGGCGAGACCGGGATGCAGAAGAGCCATACCGGCAACGGGCTGGAACTGGCGCGTTTCGCCGAGGCGGCCAATTTCCCCTGGACCCGGGTGATCGAGGACATGGACGGTGTTGCCGCGCTGCGCACCCGCATGCACGAGAAGGCGGGCACCTCCTTCGCCGCTCTCAAGATCGGGTCGGACGAGCTGCCGCGCGTCCTGCCGTCGCGCGACGCGGTCCATGTGAAGAACCGTTTCCGGGCCGCCCTCGGCCATTCCACGATCTGAGAGGAGAGGCCATGTCTGCCGCCAACGAGTACCAGGACATCCGTGACGCCGTCCGCGCGCTCTGCGCCGAGTTTCCGCCCGAATATCACCGCGAGGTGGACGAAAAGCGCGGCTATCCGGAAGCCTTCGTCGACGCGCTGACCAAAGCCGGCTGGCTCTCCGCCATGATCCCCGAGGAATATGGCGGGTCGGGTCTCGGCCTTACCGAAGCCTCCATCATCATGGAGGAGATCAACCGCGCGGGCGGCAATTCCGGCGCCTGCCACGGCCAGATGTACAATATGGGCACGCTGCTCCGGCACGGCTCGGAGGCGCAGAAGAAGCTCTACCTGCCGAAGATCGCGAGCGGCGAGTTGCGCCTGCAGTCCATGGGCGTCACCGAGCCGACCACCGGCACCGACACCACAAAGCTGAAGACCAAGGCGGAGCGCAAGGGCGACCGCTATGTGGTAAACGGGCAGAAGGTCTGGATTTCCCGCATCCAGCATTCCGACCTGATGATCCTGCTCGCGCGCACCACGCCGCTCGAGGAGGTGAAGAAGAAGTCGGAAGGCATGTCGATCTTTATCGTCGACCTGCACCAGGCGATTGGCAACGGCATGACCGTGCGCCAGATCCCGAACATGGTGAACCACGAGACCAACGAGCTCTTCTTCGACAATCTGGAGATCCCGGCGGAGAACCTGATCGGCGAGGAGGGCAAGGGCTTTAAATACATCCTCGACGGGCTCAATGCCGAGCGCACGCTGATCGCTGCCGAATGCATCGGCGACGGCTACTGGTTCGTCGACAAGGCGGCCGCCTATGCCAAGGACCGCGTCGTCTTCGGGCGGCCGATCGGGCAGAATCAGGGCGTCCAGTTCCCGCTTGCCGAGGCGCATATCGAGATCGAGGCCGCGAACCTGATGCGCTACGAGGCCTGCCGCCTGTTCGACGCGCACCAGCCCTGCGGCGCCCAGGCCAACATGGCGAAATACCTCGCCGCGAAGGCCTCCTGGGAGGCGGGCAACGCCTGCCTGCAGACCCATGGCGGCTTCGGCTTCGCCTGCGAATACGATGTCGAGCGCAAGTTCCGCGAGACCCGGCTCTACCAGGTGGCGCCGATCTCGACCAACCTGATCCTGAGCTACGTCGCCGAGCATATCCTCGGCCTGCCGCGTTCGTTCTGAGGGGGGGCAACCTCATGCACGCCCATTTCGTCCTCGCGCATCCGGAGCCTCAGTCCTACAACGCGCATCTCGTTCGGTCCGGCGTCGAGGCGCTGGAGGCCGAGGGCTGGACCGCGACGGTCTCCGATCTCTACGCGATGGGCTTCGATCCGTCCGAACGGCCGGAGCATTTCGCCGACCCGCTGAACCCGGCGCGCTTCGACGTGCAGGCCGAGCAGCGTCACGCCTCGGCGAACGGTACCCTGCCGGAGCACGTGACGGCGGAACTGGAGCGGATGGAAGCGGCCGACCTTCTGGTCCTCCAGTATCCGATGTGGTGGCATTTGCCGCCGGCAATGCTGAAGGGATGGATGGATCGGGTTTTTGCCTATGGCGAGGCCTATACCAGCACCAAGCGCTTCGAGAACGGGCGCTTTGTCGGCAAGCGGGCGATGCTGTCGGTGACGGTGGGGACCAGCCGCGAGACCTACGAGCATGACGGGCGCAGCGGCGATATCGACTTGATGCTGTGGCCGGTCAATTTCTCCCTCGCCTATCTCGGTTACACGGTGCTCGATCATTTCGTGGCCTACGGCGTCGAGGCTGGGCTGAGATATTCGGACCCGGCTACGGTCGAGGCACGTCTGAAGAAAGTCGCCGAAGACTTCAAGATGACTTTGACCGGACTCGACGGCCGGCCGGTGATCCCCTTCAACCGCAAGGCAGAGTGGGGCGAGGATGGCCGCATCGTTCCGGGGGCGCCGGTTTATTCGCCCTTCATCCGCCGCCGCCGCGAACTTGAGCTGGAGTAGTCCGTGACCGCAGGAACACTTCCCCTCAAGGGCCTGACCGTGCTCGCGCTGGAACAGGCGGTCGCGGCGCCGTTCTGCACCTCGCGGCTCGCCGATGCGGGCGCGCGGGTGATCAAGATCGAGCGGCCGGAGGGCGATTTTGCGCGCGGCTACGACGATGTGGCGAAGGGCCAGAGCAGCTATTTCGTCTGGCTCAATCGCGGCAAGGAATCGGTCGTGTTGAACCTCGCCGCGGACGATGGGAAAGAGGCGTTCCGCGAACTCGTCGCAGAGGCCGACGTGCTGGTGCAGAACCTGAAGCCGGGAGCTCTTGCCCGCCTCGGCTTTCCGGTCGAGGAATTGCGCCGGACCTATCCGAAGCTCATTACCCTCTCGATCAGCGGCTACGGCGACGAGGGACCGCTTGCTGCGCGCAAGGCCTACGAT
The DNA here is from genome assembly GCF_017640745.1 of Nisaea sp. Lineage (GTDB taxonomy): Bacteria > Pseudomonadota > Alphaproteobacteria > Thalassobaculales > Thalassobaculaceae > Nisaea. The sequence continues at coordinate 10,052 of NZ_JAEPQA010000003.1, forward strand.
CTGCTGATCCAGGCGGAGTCCGGGCTCTGCTCGGTGACCGGCGGTCCGGAGGAGCCGGCGCGGGTCGGTGTCTCCATCGTCGATATCGCGACCGGGCAGACCGCCCATGCCGCGATCCTCGAAGCGCTGATCGCCCGCTCGATTTCCGGGGAGGGGGCGGATATCCGGATCTCCATGTTCGACGTCATGGCGGACTGGATGACGGTGCCGCTGCTGAACCATGAGGGCGGCAAGTCGCCGAAGCGGCTCGGCCTCCGGCATCCTTCCATCGCGCCCTACGGCGTCTTCCCGACGGCGGACGGTCCCTCGGTCCTGATCTCGATCCAGAGCGAGCGGGAATGGGCGGTGCTCTGCCGCAAGGTGCTGGAAGACGAGGGTGCGATCACCGACCCGCGCTTCTCGACCAATGTCGCGCGGGTGCAAAACCGGGCGGAAACCGACGCGTTGGTGGGTGGCGTGTTCGGAAAGTTGCCGGTCGAGGCGCTGGAGGCGAAACTCGACGCAGCGGATATTGCCTTCGCGCGCGTCAACGATACCGGCGCGCTCTCGAGCCACCCGCATCTCCGCCGGATCACCGTGGACACGCCGAACGGTCCGGTTGCCTATCCGGCACCCGCCGCGATCTTTGTCGGTGCGGAGCGGGCTTACGGTCCGGTGCCGGCGGTGGGAGACGCGCCGGGGCTGTCCTAATTCCTCGGAGCCGCTAAGCTGCCTCCCAATCAAAATCGGGGGAAACGGCATGAGCGGAAAACTGCGTGTGGGCTTCATCGGCGCCGGGCTGATGGGGCACGGCATGGCGAAGAATCTGGTCGAGAAGGGCTTTCCCCTGACGGTTATGGGGAACCGCAACCGGCAGCCGATCGATCATCTGGTCTCGCTCGGGGCGATGGAAGCGACGACGCCCCGCGTCGTGGCCGAGGCGTCCGACATCGTCTTCCTCTGCCTGCCGAACTCGGCGGTGGTGGACAAGGTGGTCCTCGGACCGGGTGGAGTCGCCGAGGGCGCGCGCGAGGGCCTCATCGTCGCGGATTCGACCACGGCCGATCCGATGGAGACGAAGCGCATCGGCGCTGCGCTGGCGGAAAAGCGTGTCCGGATGCTCGACACGCCGCTCACCATGACCCCGAAGGAGGCTGAGGCCGGGACGCTGAACGTGCTGGTTGGCGGCCCGGAGGAGGTTCTGGAGACGGCGCGCCCCGCCATCGCCTGTTTCGGCAGGAACATCTTCCATGTCGGGCCGCTCGGCGCCGCGCACAGTCTCAAGCTGATCAACAACTTCATGTCCATGAGCATGGTCGCGCTCTTCGCGGAGGCGGTGACGACCGCCCGCAAGGCGGGCGTCAGCGTGGAGGACCTGCACGAGCTGATCTCCGCCGGCGCGCTCAACAACGCGCTCTTCCAGAAGGTCATGGACTGGCCGCTGAAGGGCGATGCGAGCGGGCTGCAATTCGCCATCGAGAACGCGCTGAAGGACGTCTCCTATTACAACCGCGTCGCCGCGGATGCGGGGGCGACGGCCCCGATCGGTGCGACCGTGCAGCAGATCTATGCCCTCGCCAATGCCCAGGGCGAGGGCAAGACCCATGTGCCGAAGCTGATGGACGTGCTCGGCCGCCTCAACGGTCTCTGAACCGCGAGGCGGGCGCCGATCAGACCAGCAGGAAGTCGGATGCGGCGAGGTTTGCCGGCGCGACACCGATCAGCGTGACCGTATTGCCGTCGCCGAGCGCGACGACGGCGTCGCCCGTCTCCGTCTGGGACGCGGTCCGGAGCAGGTCCTCGACCGAGGTCTGCGCCTGATCCGGGGTGCGGACCCAGACGATCCTGTCGCCTTCCGCGGCATTGAAATCGAAGATGGTGTCGTTGCCGGAACGGCCGGAAAAGGTGAAGACGTCCGCGCCCGTGCCGCCGATGAGAAGGTCGTTGCCGACACCGCCGTTCAGCGTGTCGTCGCCGTCACCTCCGGAGATCGTGTCCTGATCGCGGCCGCCGTGGATCCAGTCGTTCCCGGCATCGCCGATCAGATTGTCATTGCCGAAATTTCCGTAGATCACATCGTTGCCGGCACCGCCTTCGGCGATATCGTCGTTCTGCCCGGTGAAGATGACGTCGTCGCCATTCTCGCCGTACACGTGGTCGTTGCCCCGGTTGCCATAGATCAGGTCGCTCCCGTCCATGCCATGGATGCTGTCGTCGCCGTCGAGGCCGCGGAGCTCGTCATGGCCGTCGTGGCCGGAGATGTCATCATCCTCTGCGTGAGACCTGTCGTCCTCGCGGTCGTCCCGGTGATGATCGTCGTCCTCATCATCGTGGTCATCGTAGCTGTCATGCTCGTCGTGATCCTCGAGGTGGAAGCGGTAGAGTTCGTCCTCATACTGTTCGTAGCCGGACATGGCGTTCTCCTCTCTGCGGACATTCGTTGTCAGTGTTGGGAGGAAGATGCGTCGATCTGTCCGGCTCCTCTATTGGACGCGGGTTTGTTTGCCGCCGGTTCCGGGGGCATAATCCAAAGTCGTATGACCGACGGAGGACGTCTTGCAGACTGGAGAACGGCCCGAACCGACCGGCAAGTCCCACCCGCGCACCACTGCCGTGATTGCCGCTGCCGCGAGCCTGCTGGCCTGCATGCTGTTCTTCGCCTTCGATGTCGTCTGGGATCTCCGGGAGCATCTGGGCGAAGGCAGCGGATACGGTACCGGGGAGTCCGTGCATCTGGCCTTCGAGATCCTGGCTGTCGTCGGGCTCGGCTACGGTGCCTGGCTGCTCCGCGGCTATGTCGTCTTCCTGCGCCGCGAGACCGACCGGAACCAGCAGACCATCGCCTCGCTCAGAGGCAGTTTCGAGCAGGTCCTGTCGGAGAAGTTCGACGGCTGGAACCTGACGCCCGCCGAGAAGGACGTGACGCTCCTGATCATCAAGGGACTCAGCATCAACGACATCGCGGGCGCCCGGAACACCGCTCCCGGAACGGTGAAGGCCCAGTCCTCCTCGATCTTCCGCAAGATCGGCGTCTCGTCGCGCACCGAGCTGATGAGCAGCGTGCTGGACGAATTCATCGACGTCGCGAACGTGGAGACGTGAGGAGCGGTCCGGACTGACGGGGGCGGAATGGCGGAAAACTGGCGACCCCGACAGGATTCGAACCTGTGACCTACAGATTAGGAATCTGTTGCTCTATCCTGCTGAGCTACGGGGTCGCACGGGACGAAGTGATACAGGACCGTTCCGCGCTTGCCAATGGCGGAGCGGGATCGTCTGCAACGCTTATTCCGCCGGCGCCCGGTTGTCGTTGAGATCCACGCTCTCAAGCGGACCCGGCGTCACCAGGCAGCTGATGTAATGCACCTTTTCCCGGAACAGGTTCGAGAGCCACTCCTCGGCGACCTTGCGGGCGGCGGAGAGGCGGTGGCCGCCGTCGACCAGCACAAAACTGTCGTCGAGATAGAAGATGCGGAGCGGGTCGGAGGAGGCGTAGCCGTGGTCGCGGATCGCGCGCACCAGGCGCCAGAAGCGGTCGTTCTGCCGGTCCGTGCCGCGATCGTCGTTGATCAGGTGCAGCTTCTGGATCTGGTCGAGCGTCAGGTCCACCTCCGCGTAGCCCTGCTCGCGAAGCTGTTTTTTGATCGATTTCTTGACCTTGCCCTTGATGACCATATCCGTCGGTCCTGAATCCTCACAGGAATCGTTGCACATCAACGTTGTTAACTTAGGTTCGGATGAATTCGGTTTCCAGCAAAAAATGCGCACTGGTTGCGCTTTGTTTTTCCGTTCGCCGCTTTGGACGGTCCGGCGCGAGCGACCTGTGTCTCTGAAAAACTACCGCAAAGGTAGACGGCAATGGGCTACGGGCGGCGATAGATCATCCAGTAGATGAAGGCGACGAATCCGCCGCCGCCAACCATGTTGCCGAGGGTGACGGGCAGGATATTGCCGGCGATTGCTGCAATCGTCGCCTCGGCAACGCCTGCAAACGCGGCCAGAGGCAGGAAGTACATGTTCGCGATCGAGTGTTCGAGGCCGATCGCGACGAAGGCGCTGATCGGGAACAGGATGGCGAGAATTTTCCCCGGCACCGACCGGGCCGCGACGCAGAGCCAGACCGCGAGACAAACCAGAACGTTGCAGAGCAGGCCGCGCCAGAAAGCTTGTTCGAATGAAAGTTCGAATTTGCCAAGGGCGATGCGTGAGGCGGTTTCCAGAACCGCCCCGCCGCCGATCTCGAGCACGCCGGCGCGCCAGGCAATGAAGGCGGTGGCGACCGCGCCCGCCAGGTTGCCGAGATAGACCAGCCCCCAGTTCCGGGCGAGCGCGGATATCCCGATCTTTCCGTCGACCCAGGCCATCACCATCAGGCTGTTGCCGGTGAAGAGCTCGGCGCCGCCGACAACGACGAGGACGAGCCCGAGGGAAAAGGCGAGGCCGCCGAGCAGCCGGGTCGGGCCGAGACCGAGATCGCTCCCGGTGACGGTCACGGTGAAGACCATGGCGCCGAAGGAAATGAAGGCGCCGGCGAGGACTGCGAGGAGCAGGATCTTCAGGGCCGGGAGGTGCGCCTTGCCGACGCCGGAGGTCTCGACGAGCTCGGCGATCCTTGCCGGCGTGTGGGCCTCGAAGGCCGACGGCTGCGCATCCGACCCGGTTTCCTCTTGCGCCATCTTCACTCCCCCATATCCAGACGTCCGCACATGACTTCCCTTGCCGAAGAGTGACATGACCGGGCCGCGGGTCAAGCGGCGGCCGGGCTTGTGGGGCGGTCCCGGATCGGAGAGACTGCCGCCACGCGCGCGCGATGGAGGGACCGAGCATGACCGGCGGGACTATCGAAAAGGAACGGGCGATCGCCAGGCATCTTCTGGCGGAACATGCGTCCCGGACGCCCTACCACACCCTGACCGGCGAACTGGCGCTCGCGGACATGGCAGAGGCCTACCGGGCGCAAGAGGCTTTCATCGCCCAGCGCCGGGAGGCCTCGGGCGCCGGGATCGCCGGCTACAAGATCGCTCTGACCTCCAAGGCGATGCAGGATTTCGTCGGCGTCGGCCATCCGCTGCTCGGCGCCATCTTCGACGACACGGTGCATGCCTCTTCGGCGGCGATCTCTCTCGCCACCTTCCAGCGCGTCGGCATCGAGTTCGAACTGGCGCTCCGGCTCGGCCGCGATGTGCCTGCGGCACCGGCGCGGTATGACGCCGAAAGCATTGCGCCCTTCGTCGATGCGGTGATTCCCGCCTTCGAACTGGTCGAGGACCGCAACGCGGTCTACGAGAATTTCGATGCCCTCTCCCTGGTTGCCGACAATGCCTGGAGCGCGGGCGTCATACTCGGCACGCCGGTCGCAGACTGGCGTGGGCTCGATCTTGCCGCCACCCCGGCGCGGCTCGAGGCGAATGGCGAGGTCGAGACGGCGACCACCGGGGCGGCGCTCGGCAGTCCGCTGAACGCGCTGGCCTGGGCGGCGAACGAGCTCGGGACGCAGGGCCGTCCGCTATCGGCCGGCATGATCGTGATGACCGGTTCGACCATGAAGACGCGATTTCCGGCGGCTGGGGAGGCATTCCGGTACGGGGTCGAGGGCGTGGGCGAGGTCCGGTTGACCATCTCGCCATGACCGGATCTCGCGCGCCGGCCCGCAGGCAGGTGCTGGCGGGATTGATGGCGGCGGCGCTCGGTGGCTGCTCCGGTCTCGGCGCCTATCGCGCGGACCGTCCCTTCCGGCCGGGTCCGGTGCGGCCGCTGGAACACTGGCGGGCGCACAGCCCCGGCTCGCAGCGCCTGGTCGATCACAGTCTCTGGGACCGATTCCTGCGAACCTATCGCCGGCTGCGTTCGGACCGGGTGCCGCTGCTGCCCTACGGAGAGGTGGCGAGTGCCGAGCTGGAACTGCTCGACGAATATCTCGCGCTGCTTGCCGCAACCCCGGTCGGCAGTCTCGACCGTCCTGAGCAATATGCCTTCTGGCTGAACCTTCACAATGCGCTGGTGGTCCGCCTGATCGAGCGGACCTATCTGGTGCTCTCGATCCGCGACATCGATTTCGGCGACGGAACGCCCTGGAACCGGCCGATCGTCGAGGTCGAAAGGCAGCGCCTCAGCCTCGCCGATATCCGCGACCGGATCCTGCGTGCCTATTGGCGGGACGGGCGGGTGCATTACGGCCTCTGCTACGGTGCCATCGGGTCGCCTGGTCTGCTCGGCGAGGCTTTTACCGGGACCAATGTCGACAGGCTGCTCGATGAGCAGGCGCTCGATTTCGTCAATCATCCGCGTGGCGTCTGGGTCGGCGACGGCAAGGCGATGCTGTCCGCCATCTACGACTGGTACGCGGAGGATTTCGGGGGCACGCGCGAGGCGGTCCTGGCACATCTGAGGCTCTATGCTCTGCCGGGGCTGAGGCCGCTCTTGCGCGAGGACCTCGTTCTCGACTACGCGTTCGACTGGTCGCTCAACGACGCGACCGGCAGCCTCGGAAAGATCTGAGGGTCCGCTTTGCACGCCGGAACATTCGGGGGAGGCTTCGCGTTGGTCCATCACGGGCAGGCGAGAACATATTTTCAGTCCGGATTTGATCTTGCCGCCGCAATCGGGTTGAGTGGGGGCTCTTTCCACTGGGACGAAATTCTGTCCCGCCCTCGCTCTTGACGCGCTACTGTCTTTCAAAGGCATCACCGCCGCAGCACAACCGGTCTGGCAAGGAGACGCATGCAATGAAACAAGTCCTTCTCCCGTTCGGGTCTGACAATGCCGATGTCACGCCGGTCGCGGCGGCCGCCCAGTTCGCGAGCCGGTTCGACGGTAAGGTCACGGCCCTCTTTTATCCCCGGCTCCCGGATCCGGTGATCGTCGATCCGATGAGCGGCGGCGTTGTCTCCTACGAGGGCATCGACGAGGAGGTCGCGGCTCAGCGCGAGCAGGCACAGGGTCAGTTCGCGACCCTGAAAGATGGACTCGCGGCGGACCTCGCGTCCCGGATCTCTGTCGACATGCAACGGCTTTCCAACTGGCGTCAGATCGGCGAGGAATCGCGGGTCTTCGATATCACCGTGGTGGCGCGGGCGAGCAAGAGCCCGCATTGGCAGACACTCTTCGAGATGGCCCTTTTCGAGGGCGGACGGCCGGTCATGCTGGTGCCGGAAGGCTGGAGCAAGCCGTTCGGCGATACCGTTGTCATCGCCTGGAACCGCAGCACCGAGACGGCGCGCCTGATCGGCCAGAGCCTCGGCGCGCTGAAGGCGGCGAAATCCGTGCATATCGTCGAGCTGGAAGGCTGGTACACGGCCGGTCCGGACGGAAAGGCGCTGCAGAACTATTTCGCCGGTCACGGGATCGAAGCCGCGACCCACAAGGCCGACGCGCCGAACGGACCGGGCGCGAAGATGGTGGAACTGTCGCGCGATCTCGGAGCCGATCTGATGCTGAAGGGGGCCTATACGCAAAGCCGCCTGACGCAGCTGATCTTCGGCGGCGCGACCCGTCAGGTGCTCGAGCAATCGGATATCCCGGTCATCTTCGCGCACTGATCCTGGCGGGACCGGTTCGTCAGAGCCGGACTATGATGAGCCGCTCCGATTTGTTATGATTCCCAATCGCATGGGTTGATCTGAGAGAGGGCTCCCACCATGGGCATGCGGGTCCGTGAGGATTACCGGGGCATTACCGGACCGGAGAAGGCCGCGATCCTTCTGATGTCGCTTGGGGAAGATCAGGCGGCCAAGATTTTTGCTCTGCTCGACGATGAGGAGATCAAGGAAGTCTCCCAGGTCATGGCCGGACTCGGCACGGTCAGCTCCAACATCGTGGAGCGGCTGTTCGTGGAGTTCGCCGAGCAGGTCTCCTCCACCGGCTCCCTCGTCGGCTCCATGGACTCGACCGAGCGTCTGCTGACCAAGGTGCTCGGCGGCGATCGCGTCAACGAGATCATGGAAGAGATCCGCGGTCCGGCCGGCCGCACCATGTGGGACAAGCTCGCAAACGTGAACGAGCAGGTCCTCGCGAATTACCTGAAGAACGAATATCCGCAGACCGTCGCCGTCATCCTCGGCAAGATCGGCCAGGCGCATGCCGGCAAGGTGCTCTCCATCCTGCCGGAGAACTTCGCGATGGAAGTTGTCATGCGCATGCTGCGCATGGAGGCGGTGAACAAGGAGATCGAGAAGGACGTGGAGCGCGTGCTGCGCACCGAGTTCATGTCCAACCTCGCGCGCACCAACCGGCGCGACGCGCACGAGATGATGGCGGAGATCTTCAACCATCTCGACCGGGCGACGGAGAGCCGCTTTCTCTCCGCGCTGGAAGAGCGCAACAAGGACAGCGCGGAGAAGATCCGCAGCCTGATGTTCACCTTCGAGGATCTGGCGCGGATCGATCCGGCGGGCGTGCAGACGCTGCTCCGGGCGGTGGACAAGGACAAGCTGACGATCGCGCTGAAGGGCGCCTCGGAGGAACTGAAGGACCTCTTCTTCTCGAACATGTCGGAGCGTGCGGCGAAGCTGCTGCGCGAGGACATGCAGTCGCTCGGGCCGATGCGGCTGAAGGACGTGGAAGAGGCGCAGACCGCGATGGTGACAGCCGCGAAGGATCTGGCCGACCGCGGCGAACTCGTCATCGGAGGCTCCGGCGGCGACGACCAGCTGGTCTACTGATCCGCTGTCGGGTGCCGGAGGCGTCATGGGGTCCGATTTCGACCATTTCCGCGAACGTCTTCTCGCCCGGCGGGCGGAAATCCAGTCCGTGATGGAAGCGGCGTCCGACTCCGCGAAACCGGTGGAGCTGGACCAGGCGCGGGTCGGACGCCTGTCGCGGATGGACGCCTTGCAGGGACAGGCCATGGCCAAGGAAACCGAACGCCGGCGCGGGCTCGAATTGCAGCGCATCAGAACCGCCCTCGAGCGGATTGAGGAGGCGGAGTTCGGCTATTGCGTTTCCTGCGGCGAGGAAATTCCCCTGAAGCGCCTCGAACTCGATCCGGCGGTCACGACCTGTATCGATTGTGCCGGCAAATGATGGTGCTTGCGGGGCCGCGGCGCCCTTGGCACTCTCCGGCCCCATGAACGATCTCAGCCAAAAGACCGACGACGGGTTTCTACGCGACCTCTGGTATTTCGCCCTGCCGGCATCGGCGCTCAAGCCGGGGCAGATGGTGGCGAAGACGCTTCTCGGCGAGCCGGTCGTGATCGCCCGCCAGGCGGACGGCAAGGCCTATGCGCTGCGCGATATCTGCCCGCATCGCGGCATCCCGCTCTCCGACGGCCGCATGGTGGGCGACGAGGTCGAGTGCTGCTATCACGGCTGGCGCTTCAACTGCGAAGGCACCTGCACGCTGATCCCGTCGATCACGACGGAGCAGGATTTCGATTCGACCCGGATCCGGGTGCGGAACTATCCGCTGGTGGAGAAGCATGGCGGGCTCTGGATCTTCATGGCCCGGCCCGATGCCAAGTCGCTGCCGTCGGACCTGCCGGATCCGGGACTGCCGGACATTCCGGATTTCGCCGGGGTACCGAACATCCAGGTCAGCATGGACTTCCCATGTCATATCGACCATGCGGTCATCGGCCTGATGGATCCGGCGCACGGGCCCTATGTGCACAAGAGCATCCTCTGGCGCGACGAGAAGAGCATGCACGACAAGGCCAAGGAGTTCGGCCCGTCCGAATTCGGTTTCGCCATGAAGCGCCATCCGCCGTCGAAGAACGCGGCCGCCTACAAGATCCTCGGCGGCGAGATCACGACCGAGATCCGCTTCCGCCTGCCGGGTATCCGGGTAGAGCACATCATCGCCGGGCGCTATCAGCTCTGCAACCTGACCTGCGTGACGCCGATCGGCCCGATGCAGACCGAGGTCCATCACATGGTCTACTGGACGGCGCCATGGCTCTCGCCGCTGAAGCCGCTGCTGATCCCGCTGGTGAAGCGCTTTCTCGGGCAGGACAGGGATGTGGTGGTCAAGCAGCAGCGCGGGCTCGCCTTCAACCCGCAGCTCATGCTGATCAACGACTCGGACATCCAGGCGAAATGGTATTTCCGCCTGAAGAAATCCTTCGAGACCTGGCGCAAGGAGGGCGGGGCCTTCGATAATCCGGTGCGCGACACGGTGCTGCGCTGGCGGAGTTGACCTCGGCCCGGTCGCGGCGCAGCATGGCCGCTCCTTAATCACTCCCGGACGAAAATCATGGCGAAGATCGAGACCGTCGAGGCGCTGCGCGCCATCTACAAACCCGTGCACGAGCGGGCGCGGCAGAAGGAGATTCCGGTTCTCGACCAGCATTGCCGCCGCTTCATCGAGCTCTCGCCCTTCCTGCTGCTGGCGACCCACAACGCGGACGGCGTGGTCGATATCTCGCCGCGCGGGGACGGGCCCGGCTTCGTCGCCATGCCGGACGACAAGACGCTGCTGATCCCGGACCGGCCGGGCAACAACCGCCTCGATTCCCTGCAGAACATCCTTGAGAACCCGACCGTCTCGGTCATCTTCCTGGTGCCCGGCGTCGACGAGACCCTGCGGATCCGGGGCCGGGCCGAGGTGCGCGACGACGAGGAGCTGCGCACCGGCTTCGAGGTCCAGAAACGGCTGCCGGCGACCGTGATCCGGATCGCGATCGACACCGCCTTCCTGCATTGCGCCAAGGCGCTGATGCGCTCCCGCCTCTGGGACCCCGCGGCGGTGAACGACCGTTCCGTGCTGCCGAGCCTCGGTCAGATGATCAAGGATCAGATCGGCATCGACATGCCGGTCGAGAGCCAGGAAGAGATGGTCGCGCGCTACAAGGAAGCTCTGTACTGAGCCAAATCGGCGTCGTCATCCCGGCGCAGGGGCAAACTAGGCCACCCCCTCAAGCACCCCTTTTTCCTTCTGAAACAGCCGCGCCAGTTCGTCCATCATCGCGCGGACGCGGGGCAGGGTGCGGAGGTCGCGGTGGACCAGCATCCACTGGTCGGCGATCACATCCTCCAGCACCGGCGTCGCGCGGACGAGATTGGGGTCGATATCGCCGATGAAGCAGGGCAGCACGGTCACCCCGGCACCCGACGAGACGGCGTAATGCAGGCTGTTGCCATTGTTGGTCCGGATGGCCGGCGCGCGGTTGCCCAGCAGGCGGCGGATCCAGGCCTGTCCGGGCATGTAGTGATGCTCCTCGTCGAAACCGATCCAGGGCAGATAGGCAAGGGACCCGTTCAAGGCGTCTCTTCTGGAGCTGCCGATCTGTCCGACAAGCTGAGGCGTGCCGTAGACCGCGTATCGGAAGCGGCCGATCCGCCTCGTCACCAGATCCGCCGCATCGGGCACCACTTCGCGGATCGAGATGTCCGCCTCCCGTCGCGAGAGATTCGCCATCAGGTGGGTGACGTGGAACTCGATCTCGATCTCCGGCAGGCGGTCGCGCAGCTCGACGAGATGCCGGGTCAGGAACTGCATCATATGCTCGCCGACGGAGACCCGGACCGTGCCGCGCGCGGTGTCGGAGAGGCCGAGGCTGCGCCGCTCGATCGCCTGCGCGGCATCGTCCATCGCCTCGACATCGGCCAGCAGCTGCTCCGCCGCCGGGGTCAGGACATAGCCGTCCGGCAGCCGGTCGAACAGCCGGGCGCCGATCGCGTCCTCCAGCGATTTCACCCGCCGCGCCACGGTCGGGTGGCTCACATTCAGCGCTTTCGCCGCCGCCGTCAGGCTGCGTTCGCGCGCGAGGGTCAGAAAGACCCGGTAATCGTCCCAGTCGGTCAACATGGGCGCAGATTACTGCGAGCGGCTCGCAAATAGGCAGTACAAATTTGTTCGCTGCGATGCAAAAATTATCCAGTCCCGGAAAATTATCTTTCCGATAATCTGATTGCGATTGGATTTCCGGGCGATGGCTTTCTTGTGTCCGGACTATCGCGAGGGGACCAAGCGATGCATTTCGAGACCCGGCTCTGGCAGTTTACCGAAGGCGTCCGCGGGCGCATTTCCTGGGCGATCCTCATCGGCCTGCTCGGGGTCAGCCTCGGCGTCGCGCGCCTCGGACTGCTCGGCTGGTTGATCGGGCAGGTCTTCGCCGGAAAGTCGCTGCAGGAGCTGTGGCCCGCCATCGCCGGTATCGCTCTCGTGATGATCGCCCGCGGCTGGGTCGAGCAGTGGCGCAACATGGTGGCGCACGAGACCGCGGCCAAGGTGCAGATCAGTCTCCGCCGCAAGGTCTACGACAAACTCGCCAGCCTCGGTCCCGCCTATGTCGGCCGCGAGCGCTCCGGAACGATCTCTCTCGCCCTGACCGACGCGGTCGATCGGCTCGAGGTCTATTTCGGCCAGTACCTGCCGCAGCTCGCGGTCTCGCTGCTGACACCGGTTCTGATTTTCGTCTTCGTCGCCTGGATCGATCTGCCGGTCGCGGCCGTGATGCTCGCCTTCGCCTTGATCGCGGTCTTCGCTCCCTCGCTCTGGCACAGCTCGAACGAGAAGAGCGCCCGGCGCCGTCAGCAGGCCTATGCCTCCTTCGCGGCCGAGTTCCTCGACAGCCTGCAGGGCCTCGCCACGCTGAAGGCCTTCGGGCAAAGCAAGGCGCGCGGCGACATTCTGGAAGTGAAGGCGCGCGAAGTCTTTCGCAGCACCATGTGGGTGCTGAGCGGCAATGTCCTCGCCCGCGGGATCACCGACAGTTCCATCGCCTGCGGTGCCGCTGCGGCGCTTGCGCTCGGCGCCTTCCGAGTGACCGAGGGACAGCTTGAGTTGACCTCGCTGCTCGTGATCCTGATGCTCGGGGTCGAAGTCTTCCGGCCGATGCGCGAGCTGCGCAACGTGCTGCACGAGGGCATGGTGGGCCTCTCCGCCGCCAAGGGCATCTACCGGGTGCTCGACGGTGAGCCGGACGTCGAGGATACGCTGGGCGCCGCCAATGCCAGGCTCGAACCCTCCATCGCCTTCGAGCAGGTCGGCTTCCGCTATCCGGGCAACCAGCGCACCGTGCATGACGGTCTCGACTTCGCCGTGAAGCCGGGCGAGCGCATCGGCCTCGTCGGCCCGAGCGGCTGCGGCAAGAGCTCCGTCGTTCGCCTGCTGCTGCGCTTCTTCGACCCGGTCGAGGGCCGTATCCTGCTTGGCGGCAAGCCCTTGAACGAGCTTTCCTTTGAGCAGATCCGCTCGATGATCTCCGTGGTCAACCAGGACACTTTCCTCTTCCACGGCACGGTGGAGGAGAATATCCGCATGGGGGATCCCGGTGCGGATCACGCCGCCGTCGTCGCAGCGGCGAAGGCCGCCAATATCCACGATTTCATCGAGGGTCTGCCTGACGGCTACCGCACCGTGATCGGCGAGCGCGGCATCAAGCTCTCCGGCGGCCAGCGCCAGCGCGTGGCGATCGCCCGGGCACTGTTGCGCGACACTCCGATCCTGGTGCTCGACGAGGCGCTGTCGGCGGTGGACGCGGAGAACGAGGCGGTGATCCAGGATGCGCTCAACCGGCTGATGAAGGGACGGACGACGCTGGTCCTGGCGCATCGGCTCTCCAGCGTGATCGATTGCGACCGCATTCTCGTGCTCGACCACGGCAAGGTGGTAGAGGAGGGAACCCATGCCGCGCTGATGAAGGCGGGCGGCATCTATGCGGGGCTGATGGCGGAGCAGGCGCGAGAGGCTGCCGCCGCGAAGAAGTCCGAACCGGTGGTCCGCGAGGAAGCGCCGAAGCCTGCCACCGAGACGCTCTCCGACATTCCGGGCGGGGCCGTGCAGGCGCCGACCGAGGGCATCATCAAGGCCGAGGGGCTCAGCTGGTTCGAGGTCGTGGTTGAGTTGATGAAGGTGATCATGCCCTGGAAGGGCCGGCTGATCTTCACCTTCCTTTTCGGCGTGCTCCGTGTGGTCGGTTTCATCGGTGTCGGGGTGCTGAGCGCGCTCGTCGTGCTGGCGCTCAAGAACGGCGAGGATTTCACGCCGTACCTCTGGGGCCTCGCGGCGGTCGCGCCGCTCTCCGGCGTGCTGCACTGGCTGGAGTCTTGGCTCGCCCATGACATGGCCTTTCGGCTGCTCGCAGAGATGCGGGTCGAGGCCTATCGAAAGCTCGACGCCCTCGCGCCCGCCTATCTCGTCCGGAGGCGTACCGGCGACCTGATGACGCTGGTGACGCACGATATCGAACTGGTCGAGTATTTCTTCGCCCACACCGTGGCGCCCGCTTTCGTCGCCATCCTCGTGCCCGGATGCGTCCTGCTTTGGCTCGGGGCGGAAAGCCCGACACTGGCGCTCGCGCTCATTCCGTTCCTGCTGGCGGTTGGGATCAGCCCGTTCCTGATGCGCCGCCGGGTCGACCGGCTCGGCTCGGAGGCGCGCGAGGCTTCGGGCGAGCTCGGTGCCTTCGCGGTGGACAGCGTGCAGGGGCTCGGCGAGATCGTCGCCTTCCAGCAGGAGGCGGAGCGCGGCGACAAGCTGGACCAACTCGGGCAACGCCATATCGATCTGAGGCTGCCGTTCTTCCGGGAACTCACGGCGCAGCAGAGCCTGCTGGAGGCGCTGACCGGCCTCGGCGGCCTCGCCATCGTCGTCACCGGCGCCGCGCTCGCCGCTGCGGGCACGATCGATGCCGGCGTGCTGCCGCTTTTGACCATCCTCGCCATGGCCGCCTTCCTGCCGGTCTCCGAGATCGCGCAGATCGGCCGCCAGCTCGCCGACACGCTCGGCTCCACCCGCCGGGTCTACGGGCTCTGGAACGAGCCGGTGCCGGTGAGGGACGGCCCGGGTGTGGCCGCCAAGGAGGGGCCGGTCTCGCTGGCGCTGGAGAAGGTGGATTTCCGCTATCCGGGGCAGAACCGCCGCGCGATCCGCGATTTCACGCTGGAGGTCCCGGCCGGCAGGACGGTGGCGCTGGTCGGCACGTCCGGCGCCGGCAAGACCACGCTGGCGCAGATGCTCATGCGCTTCTGGGATCCGGACGCGGGCAGGGTGCTGATGAACGGCACCGACCTCCGCGACTACAGGCTCGACGAGCTGCGCAGCCGGATCGCGCTGGTCGCCCAGGACACCTATCTCTTCAACGACACGCTTCGCGCCAACATCCTGCTGGCGAAGCCCGGCGCGAGCGAGGAGGAGCTGAAGGCGGCGGTCCGCCATGCCTCGCTGGAGGATCTGGTTGCGATGCTGCCGGACGGGCTCGACACGCCGGTCGGGGAGCGCGGGACCAGCCTCTCCGGCGGCCAGCGCCAGCGCGTCGCCATCGCCCGGGCGTTTCTGAAGGACGCGCCGGTGCTGATCCTCGACGAGGCGACCTCGCATCTCGACGCGGTGAACGAGCGCGCGGTTCGCGTGGCCCTCGACCGCCTGCAGTCCGACCGCACCACGGTGGTGATCGCCCACCGCCTCTCCACCATCCGTGACGCCGACCTGATCGCGGTGCTGAGCGAGGGCGCGCTGATGGAGACCGGGACGCACGAGGATCTGGTGGCGAAGGGCGGGCTCTACGCGAAGCTCGTGTCCCACCAGCTCGCATCGGCCGTGGCGGCGGAGTAGCTCAAACTTGAGATCGTCATCCCGGACCTGATCCGGGACCTCTCGACGGCTAAGCGCGGTGTTCGATAAGGTCCCGGCTCTGCGGCCGGGATGACGGTTTGGGAGAAACTACTCGAGCGTCTCCAGCAGGCGCACCCACATCTTGGCGCGGGGCTCGAGCGAGGAGAAATAGATCTTCTCTTCGAGCGTATGGGCACCCGCGCCGTCGGCGCCGAGGCCGTCGAGGGTGGGGACGCCGAGGGCGGCGGTGAAGTTACCGTCGCTGCCGCCGCCGGTCGTGACCGTGGCCTCGAGCTCCAGGCCGGCTTCGGCGGCGCATTTCCGCGCATGTTCGAAGAGCTTCAGGCTCTCCGGCGTCGCCTCGAAGGGCGGGCGGTTCATGCCGCCGGTGACCTCGACCGTGACGTCCGGATTCTGCGCCTTGAGGGCGAGCATCTTTGCCGTCATCTCCTCGCCGTCCTCTTTCGTCAGGACGCGCAGGTCGATCTCGGCGACCACGTCACGCGCAACCACGTTCACCGCGGTGCCGCCACTGATCAGCCCGACATTGGTGGTGATGCCGCGCTCGTAATCGACCATGGCGTCGATCGCCTTGATCTGGTTGGCGAGCTCGCTGATCGCGCTGCGGCCGTCCTCGTGCTTGGCGCCGGCATGGGCCGGGCGGCCGGTGATCTTCATCACGAAACGGCCGACGCCCTTGCGCGAGACCACGACCTTGCCGCCGTCGCGGGCGGGCTCGGTGACCAGCACGTATTTCGCCTTGCGGCCTTCTTCCTCGATGATCTCCTGGGAGATCGGGCTGCCGACCTCCTCCTCGGAGACGTAGAGGAAGGTCACCGGAAGCCTGGTCGTCCGGCCGAGGCGCTGCAGGTGGCGGTAGGCGTAGTAGGGCAGGTAGGCGCCGGACTTCATGTCGTAGATGCCGGGGCCGTAGACCTCGTCGCCCTCGCGGCGGATCTTCAGCTCGCCCTCCTTCACGCCGACCGGATGCACCGTGTCGATATGGCAGAGCACCAGGATGCCCTTCTCGCCGGAGGCGTTCTCGGTGCGGGCGCGGATGATGTCGCCATAGCCGTCCCGGCCCGCCGTACGTTCGATGGCGAGGCCGAGGCCGGCATAGAGGCCCTGAACCTTGTCCGCGACCTTGTTGACCGCCGCCGCGTCGGTGGTCGGGCTCTCCGCCTCGACCCAGTCGAGGATGCCGTCGAGGATCTCTTCCGGTTCGATTTTCGGGGTGTTGGATTGGGCGCTGGAGTCCGTGCTCATGGGCGCGCGGCCTTTCGTTGGTATGCTGGTTTTATGCTGCGTCTTCCGGCGGGAGCCGCCGGAAACTGACGGGATTGCTGAAGCCTCTTATAGCTTGGCGATCCTGCTCCATCCATTGCGAATTCAGAATGTCCGCCGCCGCCGGATCGGCCGCAATGGTCTCGCTGAGGACGATCTCGCCCGGCCGCGCCTCGCCCTGCAGGCGGGCCGCCATGTTCACCGTCCCGCCGAAATAGTCGAGCCGTCCGTTGAGTGTCACGGCGATGCACGGACCCGCGTGAATGCCGAGCTTCAGGCCGATCGGAGAGGTCCGGTGCTGGCGGTTGAACTCGCGCACATGGGCGCGGATGTCGAGGGCTGCGGCGAGCGCATTCTCCGGCTCGGTGAAGGCGGCCATCACGGCGTCGCCGATGGTTTTCACCACGCCGCCGTCATGCTCGCGGACGATGCGGGAGAGAAAGTCGAAATGCTCGCGCACAAGACCGTAGGCCGGCGCGTCGCCGATCCGCTCGTAGAGCGCCGTCGAGCCGGACAGGTCGGTGAACATCAGCGCGATATGGGAGATACCGACCTCGTCGCCGCCGCGCAGCACGTCTTCGGCGAAGAGGTGGCGGAAGGCCTGCATGGTGGTCACGCGGTGGGCGGTCAGCGCGTCCTCGGCCCAGTCGCGCGCCTCCACGATGACGACCCGGGGACGGGCGCAGCGGTTTCGCAGCGGGACCGTGCCGGCTTCGGCGGCTTCACTGCCGACGGAGATATCCTCCTCATCGACCGTGATCGGGGGAAAGCCGCCGCCCGAATAGTCGAGGATCCGTTCCGGCCCGGGCTCCAGGGTGCGGATCCGGTAGGAGCCGGGCGCGAGCACCGTCTCGACGCTTTCGCTGCCCCCGGGCGCGACGCGGACCTGGAGCCGGACATGGGGTGTCGACATCGGGCCGAACAGGCAGAATTCGCCATGCACCACCTTGCGGATGCTGGCCGCAGGCTGGAAGGTCAGCTCCACATTGCGGGCGAAATCCCGGTCGTAGCTGACGTTGCAGGAGGCGCAGTGCGCACCCTTCGGCAACTCGTCGAGACTGGCCTCCGAAAGCTTGGCGCCCTTGCAGCGCGGGCAGAGCAGGTCCCAGCGGCTCTCCAGCAATCCGTCCTTCACCGCCTCGAGACAAAGCTCGATGACATGGCGTTCCTCTTCCTGCCACATCCGGGCGAGCTTCAGAGGCCGGATGCTCATCAGGTCGATTTCCTGCGCCGAGAGCAGCCAGTCAGCCAGCTTGCGCCCCAGACCGTGCCCGTAGCGCGAGGCGTCGAGGCGGCCAAGCGCTGTCTCGAGGCGCCGGGTATGGGGCTCGTCGAGCGTCAGTGGTTCGGTCGGATAGGGCGTTTCCGCCCGTTCCTGCGCCCAGGCTTCCACCTGGTCGGCGACACGGAAGAAATCGCGCTCGCTCGCCGCGAAGACGGCCTTGCGGGCTATCAGTCTGCCGAGCAGCCCTGCCGGCTCGACCTCGATGCGGTAGCGGACGGTGCAGCCGGCACCGTCGTCCTCGAACCGGACGTAGACGTTGAGCTGCTTGAGCGGACCTTTCAGGAACAGGCGCCGGTGCCGGAACCAGCGCCCGGCGGCCCATTCCTGGGGAATGTCCTCCCAGTGCAGCGTGACGGGGCCGACTTTCGCCGTGGCGAAGAAGCGGACGCTGCCGTCCGGCTGAGTCTCCTCGCGGATCTCGTGTTTCGGCAGCCCGATGGATTCGTTGTACCGCTTGGTGTCAGCGAGCGCTTCCCACACGAGCTCACGCGGCGCCTCGAAATGCCGCACGAACTCCCGGGAGAGCAGATTGTTCACGCGTCCCGTCCGCTATCCTGCTGCGCCTGGAACTCCTCGCCGAGAGGTACGTAGAAGGCGGCCGCGAAACCGGCGAGTTCGCGGGCCGGGACATTGAAGGGAGGCTTCACGCCGCCGCGGAAATGGGTGCGCACAAGGTGCTGCCAGGTTTCGATCCGGGGTTTGCCCTCGCGGTCGCAGACATGGTCGAACCAGCGCTTGCCGACGGCGACATGGGTGATCTCGTCGTCGAAGATCACCTGCAGGATCGCGGCGCTCGCATCGTCGCCGACTTCCCGCATCTTCTTGATCATCGCCGGCGTCACGTCGAGCCCCCGCGCCTCCAGCACCAGCGGTACGATGGAGAGCCGGGCGAGCAGGTCGTCCGCCGTCTCCGTTGCGGCCTGCCAGAGCCCGTCATGGGCATTCAGCGCGCCGTAATGCGAGCCCAGTTCCTCCAACCGGTCGGAGATCATCAGGAAATGCTTCGACTCGTCGTCGGCAACCTTCATCCAGTCGATGTAGAAGCCTTCCGGCAGGTCGTGATCGGTGTAGCGGGCGATCATGTCCCAGGAGAGGTCGACGGCATTCAGCTCGATATGGGCTAGCGCATGCAGCAGGGCGATCCGGCCCGCGGGCGCCTCGGTGATCTTGCGCTTCGGCACCTCGCGCGGCGGACGCAGGGCGGGTGTTTCCGGCCGGCCAGGGCGTTCCGGCGCCGCGGCGCTGCCGATACCTTCGAAGGCGCCCTCGCGCCAGGCGGCGACGGCGGCCCTGCCGAGTCTTGCCTTTTCGCGCGGATCGGCGGTCTCGAGCACGGCCACCGCCGCCTCTGCCAGTGTGGTGAAATCTTTTGCCTCGGACATGCCGTTGCGGTCCCTATCGCTTTCCCTCTTGATGGTTTTACGCGCTCGCAGCCCTTTTGGTCCACTTTCGGTGACGTTGCGGCCGGCGCGCGCCACGGCCTATAACCGGTCCGGACAGTTGGAGCATGTGTCATGACAGCAGACATCTTGTTTGCCGCGCGCGGGAGCAAGGCGGAGATCGAGGAAGGCAGTGCCTTCCAGCCGAAATTCGATGCGGACGGCCTGATCCCCTGCATTACCCAGCATGCGGAAACCGGCGAGGTCCTGATGTTCGCCTTCATGAACAGGGAAGCGCTCGCCCGAACGCTTGAACTCGGGGAGGCGGTTTACTGGAGCCGGTCGCGGAACGAGATCTGGCACAAGGGCGCAACCAGCGGTCATGTGCAGAAGGTCGTCGAGCTCAGGACCGACTGCGATCAGGACGTGGTGCTCTTGCGGGTCCTTTCCGGGCCGGCTTGCCATGTCGGCTACGACAGCTGCTTCTACCGCGCGGCGACGGTCCAGGATGGCAGAGCGGTGCTGTCGGTGGTGAAGGACGGCAAGGCGTACGATCCCGACGCGGTCTACGGAAAGAAGGGCTGAGCCCATGGCCGGGATCGAAATCGTTCTGCCGGAGATTGAGGCCGAGGACCGGGTGATCGAGACGGAGGCCGGACGCTTTCGTGTCGCAGGCGTGAGGATCCCCGAGAAGCGGGTCATGGCCGATCCCGCGCTGCTGCGCGACCTGGTGAAGGCGGCGCGCGCGGCGGCGGCAAAGGCCCATGTGCCCTATTCGCATTTCCATGTCGGCGCCGCCGTGATCATGGCGGACGATCCGGAAGGACGGATCATCACCGGCGCCAATATCGAGAACGCCTCCTACGGCGCAACGGTCTGCGGCGAGCGCAACGCGTTGCACGCGGCGGCGGCGAAGGGGTTCCGCAAGATCCGGTTCCTCGCCCTCTCGACGGCTGACAGTCTGGGCGGCCCGCTGCAGGAGCGATCGCCCTGCGGTATCTGCCGCCAGGTGATGCGGGAATTCATCGACCGCAACGAGGCCGGTGACGCGGCCCTCATCCTGGTCGATACCGGAGATGACGAGTTCACCGCCGACATTCTCGACATCGACCGTCTGCTGCCTTACGGATTCCGTCTCTAGGCCGCCTACCTGCCGTCGCAGGTATGATGCCTTTCGGAGATTTTTACTGGAACAGCCCGAGGATCGTCTGCGGGCGCTGGTTGGCGAGACCGAGGGTCTGGACGGCGAGCTGCTCCTGGACCTGAAGGGCGGTCAGGCGGGCGCTCTCGCGGGCCATGTTTGCATCGACGATATTGCCGAGACCTTCATCGACGGCGTCCCGCGTGCTCTCGAGGAAATTCGTCTGTAGGGAAAGTGCGCGCGCGTCGGCACCGAGCTGGCCGAGAGCCGTGCCGATATCCGTCATCGCGGTTTGCCAGACGGTGAGGGCGGTCTGCGCATTTGCAGGCGTGCTGATGTCCTCGTTGGCGAGCCGTGCATAGCTGACGTCGATACGCTGGCCGCGCACGGTCAGCGTGCTCCCGTCGACATTCGAGAGCACATTGATGTCGTTCACCGTACCGACCGCGAGATTGAACGGGATCGCGACCTCGATCAGGATATTCTCGCCATTGAAGGTGGAGTTCTCGAGGATCTGGCGCATCTGCGCGATCATGTCGCTGTAGTCGTTCTGCAGGATCTGCTGCTGTTGCGTCGTGTTGCCCGGGTTGGCGCCCTCGGTGATCTTCTTGCGAATGTCGGTCATCAGGTTGGAGACAGCCGTCGCCCCGGCGATTCCGACCTGTGCGACGCCCTTGGCGTTATTCAAACCCTTGATGACGGCATCGATCGCCCGGAGTTCCGTCCGGATACCCTGTGCGATGGCAAAGTTGGAAGCGTCCTCCTCCGCGCCGGTGACACGGAGGCCGGTAGAGACATGGTTTTGCACCCTGTCCTTGGCCATCTGGATGCCGGTCAGGTTTCTGAGCGCCGTCATCGCGGGCGGATTTGTGAGCACAGAGATCATAACGACGAATCGTTAAGCAATGACTGTGCCAAATTCGTATTTGAGTTATGGGATATTCAATGGCGGCCGGATTTTCAGGAAACCGCGCTCCGCGCCGGGGAGGAAAAAACCCGGCGCGGCGGTGGCTTACCTCAGATTTCCCTCGCGGCGGCCAGGACCTCGTCCGCGTGGCCCGGGACCTTCACCTTGCGCCAGACGTTGCGGATCTTGCCGTCGCCGTCGATCAGGAAGGTGGCGCGCTCGATGCCCATGTACTTCTTGCCGTACATGTTCTTCTCGACCCAGACTCCATAGCGCTCGCAGACGTCGCTGTCCTCGTCTGACGCGAGGGTGAAAGGCAGATCGTATTTCGCCTTGAACTTGTCGTGCTTGGCTGCCGGATCCTTGGAAACACCAATGATCTCGGCATCGATACCGGAAAAGTCCGGCATCGCATCCCTGAACGCGCAGGCTTCCTTGGTGCAGCCGGGGGTGTCGTCCTTCGGATAGAAATAGAGGACGACCTTCTTTCCCTTCAGACCGGCGAGCGAGACGGTCCCGCCGCCATCCGTGGCCATGTTGAAATCAGGTGCCTTGTCGCCGACATCGGCCATGAAACTTCTCCGGATTGTGGATTGCAGTAAGGACAGGAGGCAATCTGGCGCGCT
Organism: Nisaea sp.; assembly: GCF_017640745.1. GTDB lineage: Bacteria > Pseudomonadota > Alphaproteobacteria > Thalassobaculales > Thalassobaculaceae > Nisaea. The sequence goes on from NZ_JAEPQA010000003.1 coordinate 32,146, forward strand.
CGGGGCCGCCGTCAAGAGAGGGGCTAGGCGGACGCCTCCTCGCTGAGGATCAGATCGATGAACGGCGCCGCGAATTTCTCCAGCTTGGCCTGCCCGACGCCATGGATCGAGGCGAAGCTCTCCTTGCAGGTCGGCCGTTTGGCCGCCATGTCGGCGAGGCTGCGGTCGGTGAAGACGACATAAGCTGGCACGTTGCCTTCGCGCGCGATCTCGGAGCGTAGCTGTTTCAGGGCCTTGAAGAGGCGCAACTCCGGGCCGCTCATGGATTCGGTCGGTGCGGCGGTCGAGCGCGCGGTCTTCGCCTTGCGCTCGCGCCGGAGACTGTCCTGGCGGTAGCGGAATTCCACCTCCCCGCCGAGCAGGGCCTTGCCCTTGGCGCTGACAGACAAGCCGCCGAAGCCCTGGATGTCGAGATCGAGGAAGCCGCCCGCCACCAGTTGCCGGATCAGGGATTGCCAGTCCTTCGCCCCATGCGCCGTGCCCGCGCCGTAGGTCGAGACCTTGTCATGCCCGAACTTGCGGATGCGTTCGGTATTTCCGCCGCGAAGCACGTCGACGATATGCACGGTGCCGAAGCGCTCCCCGGTTTCCTGGATCGTCTTCAGGGCCAGTTTTGCATCCTCGGTGCCGTCGGCGGTTTCTGCCGGGTTGAGACAGGCATCGCAATTGCCGCAGGGCTCCGACTCCTCGCCGAAATAGCGCAGCAGCGACTGGCGCCGGCACTCCGGCGCCTCGCAATAGGCGATCAGCGCGTCGAGGCGCTTGTGTTCGCGGCGCCGCCGGTCGCCTTCCTCGTGCTCCTGATCGATGAACATGCGGCGCATGCGGATATCGTCGAGACCGTAGAGCATCAGCGCGTGCGCGGGCGCCCCGTCGCGTCCGGCGCGGCCGAATTCCTGATAATAGGCCTCGACGCTGCCGGGCATGTCGGTATGCAGCACGAAGCGGACGTCCGGTTTGTCGATCCCCATGCCGAAGGCGATGGTCGCGACCATGATGACCGCGCTCTCCGACATGAAGAGGTCCTGGTTGCGGTCGCGCTCTTCCTTGTCCATGCCGGCATGGTAGGCGAGGGCGTTGTAGCCCTTCTCGCGCAGGAAACCTGCGATCTCTTCCGTCTTCTTGCGGGAGAGGCAGTAGACCACGCCGCTCTCGCCGGCATGGGTTTCGAGGAAATCCAGAACCTGCGCCTTCCAGTCGGCGCGCAAAGCGACGTCGAGGCGGATGTTCGGCCGGTCGAACCCGTGCACGAAGATCTCTGCTTTCCCGGCAAAGAGCTTCTCGGCGATGTCGAGGCGCGTCACCTGATCCGCGGTCGCCGTGAAGGCGGCGATCGGGACATTCGGGAAGACGGTTCGCAGGCGGGCGAGATCGTCATATTCCGGTCGGAAGGAGGCGCCCCATTGCGAGATGCAGTGCGCCTCGTCGACGACCAGAAGGGAGAGCGGCAGCTTCGAGATCGCCGCCAGCATGCGGTCCGTCATCAGCCGTTCGGGCGAGAGATAGAGGAGGTCGAGCTCGCCCGCGGCGACCTTGTGCCAGACCGCGACATTGGCCGCCCGGTCCTTCGCCGAGTTGATCGTATCGGCGCGCACGCCCGCCAGTTTCAGGGCCGCCACCTGGTCCTGCATCAGCGCGACGAGGGGGGAAACGACGATTGTGAGACCGCCCTTTACCAGCGCTGGAAGCTGGAAGCAGAGCGATTTCCCGGAGCCGGTCGGCATCACTGCGAGGGCGTTGTTGCCGCCGAGGATCGCGTCCACCACCGGCTCCTGTCCCGGCCGGAAACCGTCGAACCCGAAAACATCCTTCAGAACGCGGTATTTGTCGCTTTCCGGGTCCGGGCGGACGGCATGCATCATTGGAGTGTAGGTCCAAGTCTGGTGGGGTTCGGCCTGGGAACCGTCAAGATCTGGTGTTCTTGGTACAGGAGGCACCGTCATCCCGCAACCGTCCCTCCGTTCACTCCGCAGAATTCGCATCCACCGGCGGCAGAGCGGCGGCGGGCTCCTCGATCAGGGTCCTGAAAGCGTCGCGCACCTCGGCCCCGCGCTTCTCGATGATTCTGTCCAGATCCTCGAACTTGCTGACTCCGGCGGACATGGCGAGCCGGGCCTTCAATGCGGCGGGCGCGGTTTCCGGATCGAAACTCTCGTCCACGGTCAGCCTGAGGATCCACTGGATCGCACGCCAGAGCCGGGTGGTGCCGGCGAGTTTGTCGGCGAGGTCCCGCTCAAGGAGCTTCGCATCGCCCACACGGTCGAAAACGTCCGCGGTATTGCCGGTCAGCAGCTCCGGATGCTCCCGGCAGTGTTTCAGGAGGAGATACTGGGCCATGAATTCGAGGTCCACGAGGCCGCCGCGCCAATGTTTGATCTTCCAATGGGAGGCGCTGGAATGTTCCTTCGCGATCCGCTCGCGCATGTCCGCCACGTCTCGGAGCAGCTTTTCCCGGTCCCGCTCCTCGGTGAGCAGATCCGCGAAGAGGGTATCGAGCTTGGCGGTCATTTCCTGTGAGGCCGCGACTACCCGGGCGCGGGTGAGCGCCATGCGCTCCCAGGTCCAGGCTTCCTCACGGTGATATTTCTCGAACCCCTCGAGGCTCGGCACCATCGTGCCCTTGTTCCCGCTCGGGCGCAGGCGCAGATCGACCTCGAAGAGTCCTCCCTCCGCCGTCTGGGCGGTCAGGGCCGCGAGCAGGCGCTGGCCGAGGCGGGTGAAATAGGTACTGGCCGGCAAAGGCTTCTCGCCGTCGGACTCGGCGTCGAACGGCGCGTCGTAGAGAAAAACCAGATCGAGATCGGATCCGGCCGAGATCTCCCGCGCCCCGAGCTTGCCGTAGGCGATGACGGCGAGTGCGGGGAGCGGACAGCCGGTAATGCGTCCGTGCCGGAGCGCGAATTCCGCTTCGACCCGCGGCAGCAGCACACGGATCCCCACATCGACGATATCGGAGAGGCATTCGGCCGCGCGGGTTGCAGGAACCCGGCCCTGGAGGACCTGGATGCCGACCAGGAAGCGCTGGTCGTTGATCCAGCGCCGGGCGATGTCGAGCACGTCCTCGTAATAGCGGGCGCCCGCGAGATCGCGCTCGAGTTCCGCCTCGAGGCTGTCCCGGTCGCCGAGCTTGGCGGAGGGATCGTGGGTCAGCACGCCTTCGAAGAGGGAAGGATGATGGCCGAGCTGGCGTGCCAGCGACGGTGCCATGCCCATGATGTCCGCCAGCATCTCGAGCAGCGGCGGATTCGCCTGGAAGAGAGAAAAGAGCTGCACGCCTGCGGGCAGTCCTTCCAGAAACCGGTCGAACCGGCGGAAGGCGGTATCCGGCTCGGGCGCCTTTCCGAACGATGTGAGCAGCGCCGGGACGATCTCGGTCAGGATCTGGCGCGAGCGTTCGCTCCGGGTCGCCCGGTAGCGCCCATGGTGCCAGGTGCGGATCCGGGTGGCGACGAATTCCGGGTCCTCGAAGCCGAGAGATTCAAGGGTTTTAAGCGTCTCGGGGTCGCTTTCGACCCCTGTGAAAACGAGACTGCCGGCGTCCTCGACATCGGAAGATAGCGGCGCACTTTCCTCGAACAGGTTCCGGTAATGATGCGCCACGGTGGAGAGCTGGTGGATCAGTTCGCGGCGGAACCGGTCGACCTCCTCGATGCCGAGGAATCCAGAGATCTTTGCGAGCCCGTCCGTGGTTTCCGGAAGCGAATGGGTCTGCGCGTCGTTGACCATCTGCAGGCGGTGTTCGACCGTGCGCAGGAAGCGGTAGGCATCCATCATCGCCTTGGCGACGTCCGCCTTGACGCGGCCGAGATCGACCAGGGCCTGCATCGCTTCGGCGGTCTTCTTGCCGCGCAGACGCGCGTCCCGCCCGCCCCAGATCAGCTGCTGGGTCTGGACGAAGAACTCGATCTCGCGGATGCCGCCTCGTCCGAGCTTCACGTTGTGACCCTCTACCTTGATCTTGCTGCCGCCCTTGTGCGCGGCGATCTGGCGCTTGATCGAATGGATGTCCTCGATCGCGGCGAAGTCGAGATGCTTGCGCCAGACGAAGGGGCGGATCAGGGAGAGAAACATCTCCGCCGCCTTCATGTCGCAGCCGATCGGGCGCGCCTTGATCATGGCTGCGCGTTCCCAGTTCTGGCCGAGACTCTCGTAATAGATCTCGGCCGCGGCGACTGAGACTGCGATCGGCGTCGCGCTGGCATCGGGGCGCAGGCGCAGGTCGGTGCGGAAGACATAGCCGTCGGGTGTCCGCTCCTCAAGGAGCCGGACGACGAGGCGCGTCATGGTGACGAAATGCTTCTGAAGTTCCTCGACCCCGGCATAGGCCGGCAGCTCGTTGTCGTAGAAGACGATCAGGTCGATATCGCTGGAATAGTTGAGTTCCTTCGCCCCGAGCTTGCCCATGCCGAGGCAGATCAGTCCGGAGCCGTCGAGGATGTCCCCCGGTCCGTCCGCGTCGAGCGGCAATCTGCCGGCACGCGCCTCGATCCCGAGAGCGTGGCGCCAGGCCGCCGCGATCGCGATGTCGGCAAGCTCGCTCAGAGCCCCGGTCACGCGCTCCAGCGGCCAGACACGGGTGATGTCGGCGACCGCCGTCGTCAGCGAGTAGTGCCGCTTCAGGACCCGCAGGGCCGACATCAGAGCAACGGTATCCATTGCGAGCGGGTCAAGGGCGGCCGCCCGTTCCTGTAGCCGGACTTCCATTGCGTCCGGGCCGTTTTCCAGAAGGTCGGCGGCGAACTCGATGTCCCGAATCATCAGACGGGTAAGGTAGGGACTGTTTGCGAACAGCCCTTGTAACAGCGGCGTCCCGTTCCGATGTTCGGCAAGGGCCGCTACGCGCGCCGCAAGAGCGTCGTCGCCCGTCAGCCCCGGCTGCTCGCACCAGCGCTCAAGCCCGATCCGGGCGGCCTCGCTGTCCGTGACCGTCGGAAAATAAGTGATTTGGTCCAGAAACACCGGTGCCCCCGCTGCAATATTATCCATCGGAGGGTGCGCACCGGGACAGCCCGCGTCAACCGGGACCGACTGGGGCGTCCCGGGGTTGTTCCAGTGGCGCCTCTTTGGCGTCGCGCCGTCCGGCGCCCTATGTTAAGCGGAATGACCCCGAGCCAAGAGTGCCCCGCGTGCTGAGAAGAACCACCAAGATTGCCCTGGAAGTCGTTGCCGCGGTTTTTACGGGTATCGTCGTCCTCTCGGCCTTGGTGTTCTGGCGTGCCAGCACACAGCCCATCCAGCTTGAGTTTCTGAAGGATCGGGTCGCGGCGGCGATTTCGCCGGCCGATCTCGGAACGGCGACGATCGGCGAGCTCCGAATGGAGTGGCGCGGCTGGAGCCGGCTCTTCGAAGTGAGGGTCACCAGCCTCAAATTCGAGAATGACGCAGGCGGCGTGATTCTCTTCGCCCCGTCGGCCGATATCGCTCTCTCCGGCCCGCGCCTTCTGCTTGGCGAGATCGCGCCCGTGCAGATCGCCGTCGACCAGCCGGTTCTCAATCTCGAGCGCCGCTCCGACGGGACCTACCAGCTCTATGGCGCCGCACCCGGTGACGGAGGCGCGATCGCGGGCGATCTCTTTTCCATCCTTCAGCAACCGACCGGAGACGGGGCCGCGGGGCTTGCAGGTCTGGAGCGGCTGGAGCGGTTCCTGCTCCGGCGCGCGACCGTCCGCATGACGGACCGCGCCGGCACGTTCGACAATCTTCGTCTGTCGGGCCTCGACAGCGTGTTTGCGCGGGAACGCGACGGCTGGCGCGTGGAAGCCCGCGCCGATCTCACGCTCGGCGACGAGACCGTGGAGATCCGGGGCGACGGAAACTATTTCTTCCGCAGCCGTGAGCTCGACGGCTCGGTTCTGTTCCAGGGATTGGCGCCTGATCTCGTACTTTCGCATCTGCCGCATTCTCCGGCGGACCTGACCGTGTCGAGCCGTCTCAGCGGCAGCATCGCCTTCTCGCTCGCGGATTTCCGCTCGCTGCTCAACGTGGACGTGATCGCCACCACGACAAAGGGAGAGGTCGCTTTCGGATCCGTGCTGCCGGCGCCGATTCCTTACGACAGCCTGCGCTTCCAGGTCGGCTACGATGCGCATGACGACGCCGTCATGCTGCGGAATTTCGTCCTCGAACGGGGCGGGATGACCGCCATGCTGAGTGGCTCCCTGCGTGATCTCGCGGCTCCCAAGCTGGAACTGCGGACCAAGGTCACCGGCATGCCGGTGGATGAGATCGAAGATTTATGGCCCGCGGATCTCTTCGAACTGGCACGGGATTGGACGACCGGCAACCTGCTGTCCGGAACCGTCACCGAGATGGTCGCCACGCTCGACGGGCATCTGGAGGTAGGCGAGAAGACTCGCCTGCGCGACGTGTCGCTCGAAGGCTTCATGAGCTTTGACGGCGTGACGGTGCATTATCTCCGGCCGCTTCCGCCCGCCCTGGAGGTCGGCGGGCGCGCCACATTCACGGAAAAACGCATCGACGCGGAGGTGACCGAGGGACATCTCGGCGACATTCAGCTGAAGCGCGCCGATGTTTCCCTGACCGGGATCCATACGGTCAGCGACGATTTTGCCAGCATCGAGGCCGAAATCGACGGCCCGATCTCGGAAATTCTCCGCGTTCTCGATACCGAACCGTTCGGGTACGCGCAGGCGCTCGGCCTCAAGCCGGAGGAAGTCGGCGGCACGGGCACTGGAATCATGCGCTTCGATATGCCATTGCGGCGAAAAATGACCTTCGAGATGGTCGAACTCCAGGCCTCCGGGCAATTCACCGGGGTCTCGCTTCCGACGCGGACGACCCGGCTGCCATTCGAGAACGGCGCCATGACTCTGGATCTCGACAAGACTGGTATGCTGCTCGACGGCACCGGCGATCTCTCCGGGCAGCCGGCCCAGATCGCCTTTCTGCAATCCTTCGAGGATGCGGCGGAGATTCGCCGCCGGACCCACGTGATCGTCCGTCCGGATGTGGAGAAAATCGCTCAGCTTGGCCTCGACATGCGCCGTTTCGCCAGGGGAGAGGTCGAGCTCGACGCGACCATACAGGAGCCGCGCGACGGCGATACGCGGGTTGATCTGGTCATGGGGCTGCAGAAAACCGAGTTCAAGGTCGACGAACTCGGCTGGGAGAAGCCTGCCGGTGCTGCCGGAACCTTCCGGGCACAGATCCGGGCCCGGAACGATGCCGTCGTCGCGATCGACCAGTTCAGCGTTGCGACCGCGGATCTGGCAGCGTCGGGATCGGTGGAGTTCTCCGAAGTTACCCTGAGACCGACCCGTTTCACCGTCGACCAGCTGCAGCTTGGCAGGACCGACCTCTCGGGTGTCATCGCGACTGACGGGGCGGGCGGCTACACCGCGAATGTGCAGGGCCCCTTCGCCGATCTCCGCAAAGTGGTGGAAAGGTTCGACGAGGAGTCCGCGCCGTCAAAGGTTCCCCTCGTGGTGAACGCCCGGATCGATCAGGTCCTTATCGGCAAGCTGGAGCCGATGAAGGACGTGACCCTGCTGATCGAGGATGACGGAAAGGGGCGGTTCTCGCTCGCGGCAAACGGTTTGATCGGCAATGAGTCCGCCGATCTTCTCTACAGTACGGCCTCAGGCACCCCTCATTTCGACCTGAACACCCAGAACGCAGGCAATGTGATGCAGGCGTTCGAGGGATTTGACTCGATCTCGGGCGGCAAGCTGGTGGCCTCGGGCGAGATGGAGGAACGGGACGGCGGCCGGGGCTGGAACGTTGCGCTCACCGTGCTTGATTTCGATCTGGTCGAAGCGCCTGTCATGGCGCAGCTGTTGAGCGCCGTTTCAATCACCGGGCTGCCGGCGGTCGTGCAGGGGCGCGGCGTTCATTTCGACCGGCTGGATGTGAACATGCATGTCGGCGACGAAAAGCTCGTCCTCGACCGTCTGCTTGCCCAGGGACCGTCGCTCGGGATTTCGGCTTCGGGGGAGATCGACCGGGTCATCGACGAGAGCGACCTGACCGGAATGGTCGTGCCTGCTTATGTGCTGAACCAGATCCTCGGATCGATCCCCATTCTCGGCACCCTGCTCACGGGCGGCGAGGGTGAGGGATTCCTCGCCTCCGAATTCTCGGTCAAGGGGCCGATCCAGCGGCCCGAAGTCACGGTGAACCCGCTGACGGCGCTGACGCCGGGGATCTTCCGCAATCTGTTCCGTCTGGAGGATGCGCGCCCGAAGGATCCCGAGCCGGCCGAACCGCCGCGGCAGGACCGCAGCCCCTGATCTCCCCGGCGCGGGCCGGAGGCCTGGATCAGACTTCCAGCAGGACGTGTTTCTTCTTGCCCGAGGAGAGCTTGATCACGCCGTCGGCGATGTCGCCCTTGCCGAGCTTCAGGTTCTCGTCCGTCACCTGCACGTCGTTCACCCTGGCGCCGCCGCCCTTGATCAGCCGGCGCGCTTCGCCGCTGGAGGCGGCAAAACCGGCGAGACGCAGGGCATCGACGATCCAGAACCCTTCCGCAAGTTTGGATGCTTCGACCGGAACGCGCGGCAGACCTTCGCCGAGCGCGCCCTGTTCGAAGGTCTTGCGCGCGGTCTCGGCGGCGGCATCGGCTTCGTCCTTGCCGTGCAGCAGCGTCGTTGCCTCGTTGGCGAGAACCTTCTTCGCCTCGTTCAGTTCAGCGCCTTCGAGCTTTTCCAACCGGGCAATTTCGTCCAGCGGCATCTCGGTGAAGAGACGCAGGAACTTGCCGACGTCGGCATCCTCGGTATTGCGCCAGAACTGCCAGTAATCGTAGGGCGAGAGACGCTCCTTATTGAGCCAGATGGCGCCTTTCTCCGTCTTGCCCATCTTCTGCCCGGAGGCGGTGGTGAGCAGCGGTGTGGTCAGCCCGAAGACGGTCTGCTGGTCGACCCGACGAGTCAGCTCGACGCCGTTGACGATATTGCCCCACTGGTCCGAACCGCCCATCTGCAGCTGGCAGCCGTAGCGCCGGCGCAGCTCGAGGAAGTCGTAGCCCTGCAAGATCATGTAGTTGAACTCGAGGAAGCTCAGCGACTGCTCGCGGTCGAGGCGCAGCTTCACGCTGTCGAAGCTCAGCATCCGGTTGACCGAGAAGTGCTGGCCGATCTTGCGCAGGAACGGAATGTATTCGAGTCCGTCGAGCCATTCCGCGTTGTCGCACATGATGGCATCGCTGGCCTCGTCCCCGAAGGTCAGGAACTTCTGGAAGACCTTCTTGATGCCGTTCTTGTTGTGCTCGATATCCTCGTCGGAGAGCAGCTTGCGCGCCTCGTCCTTGAAGGACGGGTCGCCGATCTTGCTGGTGCCGCCGCCCATAAGGACGATCGGGCGATGCCCGGACTTCTGCAGGTGGCGCAGCATCATGATCTGGATCAGGCTTCCGACATGCAGGCTGTCCGCCGTGCAGTCGAAGCCGATATAGGCGGTCACGACCTGGTTGGTCAGCAGCTCGTCCAGCGCTTCGGCATCGGTGCACTGATGCACGAAACCGCGCTCGGTCATGGTCTGCATGAAGCCCGACTTGAACTGGCTCATGGTCGTGTTCCCGGTGAAGATGTGTCAGAATCCAAGGGGCGTGGACTTAGCACATGGCCTGCGGCGTCTCAACCGGAACCGCCGTTGTGGGATGCGCGCACGGACGGCTTTTCGGACAATGAGGCTTTCGGGTGAACGGGCAGAAGACATTCAAGGCAATCGGACTGATGAGCGGAACCTCGATGGACGGGGTCGATGCGGCGCTGATCGAGAGCGACGGCGAGGGCAGCGTGCGCCGCTTCGGGTTCTTCAGCCTGCCCTATTCGGACGCGTTCCGCGACCGTCTGAAAGCAATTCTTGGCACCTCCGAGGCGGACCCTGAACTTGCCCGGGAGCTGACGGAGCGCCATGCGGAAGCGGTCGCCGGCCTGCTGGAGCAAGAGGGCTGTCCTGCCAGCGCAGTCGACGTGATCGGCTTTCACGGTCAGACAATCCTGCATGAGCCGCATCTCCGCCGGACGCTGCAGATCGGCGCACCGGATCTACTGGCGAGGGTCACGGGGCGGCCCGTCGTATTCGGCCTCCGGCTGGCGGACGTTGCGGCCGGAGGGGAGGGGGCACCGCTGGTGCCGGTCTATCACCGGGCGCTGACCCGCTCGCTCGGGGCGACGGTCGCCGTGCTGAACCTCGGCGGTGTCGGCAACGTCACCTGGATAGACGGCAGCGAGGAAGCCGGTCCCGAAGCCATGCTGGCCTTCGATACGGGGCCTGCGAACGCGCCGGTCGACGATTTTGTGCGCCGGCGTCTCGGCTCGCAGTGCGATCTGGACGGAGCGCTCGCGGCGGCGGGCAGGGTCGATGAGGAGCGGCTATCCGAGCTTCTCGCGGATCCCTATTTCGAGCGGCGTCCGCCCAAGTCACTCGATCGCGATCATTTCGCGGCACGTACGGCAAAAGCGGTCGAAGATCTCTCCGATGCGGACGGCGCGGCACTGCTGACCGCCTTCTCCGCGGCTGCGGTGGCTGCGGCGCAGCAATGGTTCCCGCATCCGCCGGGACAGTGGATCGCCTGCGGCGGCGGCCGCCGGAATGTCACCCTGATGCGGGAATTGGCCAGTCGGCTCGACGCTCCGATCGTTCCGTCGGACAGCCTCGGATGGAACGGTGACGCGGTCGAAGCCGAGGCTTTCGCCTATCTGGCGATCCGCAGCGTGCTCGGGCGTCCGCTGACCTTTCCGGGCACAACAGGCGTTCCCGCGCCGCTGACAGGCGGCACGTTGCACCGGCCGGACTGAGCCGTCGGGGTTTACTTCGCTTCGACCAGCTGTTCGGTCTCGGGCAGCGACTTGTTGAGATAGTCCGTGACGATCTTGTTCACCTCGTCGAGATGCTTGCCGAAATAGTGGTCGGCGTTCTTCACCAGGACATGGTCGATGGTGATGCCCTTCTGCGTCGAGAGCTTGTCGACCAGTTTCTTCACCGAGTCCGGCGGCACGACATCGTCGGAATCGCCGTGCAGCATCAGCCCCGAAGAGGGGCAGGGGGCGAGGAAGCTGAAGTCGAACATGTTGGCCGGCGGGGCGATCGAGATGAAGCCGGTGATTTCCGGCCGGCGCATCAGCAGCTGCATGCCGATCCAGGCGCCGAAGGAGAAGCCGCCGATCCAGCAATAGGGCGCGTTCGGATTGTAGGTCTGCAGCCAGTCCAGCGCGGACGCGGCATCGCTGAGCTCACCCTCGCCGCGGTCGAACACGCCCTGGCTTCGTCCGACGCCCCGGAAGTTGAAGCGCAGGGTCGAGAAACCGCGATTCACGAAGTTCTGGAACAGGGAATAGACGACCTTGTTGTTCATGGTTCCGCCATGCTGCGGATGCGGATGCAGCAACAGGGCGATGGGCGCGTTCTCTTTCTTGCTGTGGACGTAACGTCCTTCGAGACGCCCCTCGGGACCATTCATGATTACTTCAGGCATTCGATCCGTTCCTCAACACCGGCAGGCCGGTTTTTCCAGTTCCGGGAAGGGGTTAAGAGTCGCAATGGTTTTCTTTCCGCGACCCGGAAATTAACCGCCGCTATCCCGGTTTACTTTCATTGCGCGATGGCTGTAATCTCATTCTGACAGTCGGAGTCTGGCTTTAGCCCACTCAGGCTGTTGAGTTCAAGTGTAGCATTGCTGCTGTGAAACGGAAGCATGGCTCAACGCTACGGACGGCCGAGTTCTTCGGTCGTCCAAGGGTACTGAACGGATGGGACCCCGTTCTGCTGAAAAGATCGCCGTCGTTGGGGGAACGGCGATGGGTAACGTGTTCGGCACGGGGGTCATATAAAGTGAAATTCAGTACTAAGGGGCGATATGCCGTAATGGCGGTATGTGATCTTGCGCGACACGACGATGGCCGTCCGGTCTCGTTGGCCGAGATTGCTTCGCGACAAAAAATTTCAGTCTCCTATCTCGAACAGATGTTTGCACAGCTCCGCAAGGCGCGGTTCGTTCGCAGTGTCAGAGGGCCGGGTGGCGGCTATCTGCTTGCGATAGAGCCGGACCAGATCAAGGTCTCCGAGGTGATGACGGCGATCGAGCAGCCGGTGCGCGGCAACAGCGACGACGACGGGATGTTCGCGACCAGGGGCTGTGCCGACGATCCGACGAAACCGCTCTGGGAGGAGGTCGGACGTCAGGTGCTCGGATATCTCGATCAGGTCACGGTCGACGATATCGTCTCGGGGCGAATACCCCATTAACTCCGGAGATTCTTGACGGGATTGTTCCGTCTGCCTATCTCGGCTGTGCGTTTCACCGGGATCCGGATCTCCCATGCCTGCAGCAATCTACGCCGACTACAATGCGACCGCGCCGCTTCGGGACGTTGCCATAGAGGCGATGTCGGACGCGATGCGGACGGTCGGCAATCCGTCTTCGGTGCATGGGCCGGGGCGGACCGCGCGGGCCGCGATCGAGAAGGCCCGCGCGCAGGTCGCCGCCCTGATCGGCGCCGCGCCGCAGGCCATCGTCTTTACGAGCGGCGGAACAGAGGCCTCTGCACTGGCGCTCAAAGGCGCGGGCCGCCGCCGGGTCGTGACCAGCACCGTGGAGCATGAAGCGGTCCTCGCGGCGGTTCCGGACGCGGTCCGGCTTCCCGTCGACGCGAACGGCATCCTCGATCTCGACGCCCTCCGCTCCGTGCTCGAGGCGGATGGAGGTGAGATTCTCGTCTCGGTGCAGTGGGCCAACAATGAAACCGGAGCCCTGCAGCCGATCGAGGAGATCGCCGCCATCGCCCGCAGGTTCGGCGCGCTGCTGCACAGTGACGCCGTGCAGGCTGCCGGCAAGCTTCCGCTCGATGTCGCCACCGCCGGCCTCGATCTGCTGTCGCTCTCCGCGCACAAGATCGGCGGGCCTGCCGGAGTGGGTGCCCTCTATGTCCGAGAAGGGCTGGACCTCGCGGCGGTTCAGTCCGGTGGGGGACAGGAAAAGGGTCGCAGGTCCGGGACCGAGAACAAGATCGGAATCGTCGGGTTCGGCGCTGCTGCCGAAGCCGCCCGCGAAACGCTGGCCGACTGGGATCGCGTCGCCGTTCTGCGTGACCGTTTCGAGGCCGCGGTCCGGGCCGCGGGGCCGGGTGCACGGATCTTTTCCGCCGATGCCCCGCGATTGCCGAATACGAGCTGCGTCTCGCTTCCGGGCGTGCGCGGCGAGACCCAGGTGATCGCGCTCGATCTTGCCGGTATCGCGGTCAGTTCGGGCTCGGCCTGCTCCTCCGGAAAGGTCCGCCGCAGTCACGTGCTCGACGCGATGGACCCGGGGTCCGCCGACGCCGAGACGGCGATCCGCGTTTCCCTTGGCTGGGAAAGCATTGACGGAGATGTCGACAGGCTTGTCGACGCATGGTGCGATTTGTACAACCGCGCGTCAGCCGACACAGAGCGATCCGTCTGAGATCGAGAGAGCAACGGAGAGAAACTTGCCCCGCATGACATTCATCGGCCGCGACGGCACCCGGCAGGAAGTCGATGCCCCGCTTGGGTACACGCTGTTGCAGATCGCACGCGAGAACGACGTTGATATCGAGGGGGCCTGCGAGGGGTGCCTTGCCTGCGCCACCTGTCACGTCCATGTCGCGGCGGAATGGTTCGACAAGCTGCCTGCACCGAGCGACGACGAGGAAGACATGCTCGATCTCGCATTCAATCTCTCCGACACTTCGCGTCTCGGCTGCCAGATCCGCATCACCGAAGAGCTCGACGGGTTGGTCGTCGCCCTGCCGCCGGACGGCTCGGCATGAGCGCTGCGCTCGTTCCGGAGGGAAGTTATCTCGATCGCCTGATCCGTTCCGCTTCTGGGGCATGGTCGGCCTATACCGAACATCCTTTCGTCGCCGGCATGGCGGACGGAACGCTCCCGGAAGCGGCCTTCCGGCATTATCTCGGGCAGGACTATCTCTTCCTGATCCATTTCGCCCGCGCCTACGGCCTTGCGGTTTACAAGTCCGACCGTCTTGAGGACATGCGCGCGGCTTCCGCCGTGATCAGCGGCATTCTCGACGTCGAGATGGAGCTGCACGTCAAATATTGCGCCGGCTGGGGACTTTCAGAGGCGGAGATGGCCGCCCTTCCCGAAGATCCGGCCTGCATGGCTTACACCCGCTACGTGCTGGAGCGCGGCATGGCAGGGGACGTGCTGGATCTGCATGTCGCGCTGGCGCCGTGCGTTGTCGGCTATGGAGTCATCGGGCAAAGGCTTGCCGCCGATCCGGAGACGAAGCGCGAGGGAAACCCGTATCTCGCCTGGATCGAGATGTATTCGGGGGAGGAGTATCTCGACGTCGCCCGCGGCGCCGCCGCGCATATCGAGGATCTTGCCGAGCGGCGCGGGGGCGAGGCGCGCTTCGGCGAACTCTCGAAGACCTTCGATGCGGCGACCGTGCTGGAACGGGACTTCTGGCAAATGGGGCTGAGTGCCGCCGGGGCGTAATCCTGCTGGCTGCCATGCGCCGAGATTTCTTGTCTCCGGCGCGGCTTTTCCTATATTGCGCCCATCATGACCGCCACGAAGCTCAACTCGCTCGGAATTGCAAAGGCCCCGAAGGATACGCGGGTCGTCGTCGCCATGTCAGGCGGCGTCGACAGTTCCGTGACCGCGGCGCTGATGGCGGAGCAGGGCTATGACGTGGTCGGCATCACCCTGCAGCTCTACGACCACGGAGCCGCGCTCGCCAAGAAAGGCGCGTGCTGTGCAGGGCTCGACATCCACGACGCGCGGAACGTCGCCGACAAGCTTGGCTTTCCGCACTACGTGCTCGATTACGAAAGCCGCTTCCGTCAGGAAGTGATCGACGATTTCGCCGACAGCTATCTGCGCGGCGAGACGCCGATCCCCTGCGTGCGCTGCAATCAGACGGTCAAGTTCCGCGACCTGCTGGCGACCGCGAAGGATCTTCAGGCGGACGTACTCTGCACCGGTCATTACGTGCGCCGGGAGGAGGGGGCCGGCGGCGCCGAGCTGCACCGGGCGATCGATCCGCAGAAGGATCAGAGCTACTTCCTCTTCGCCACCACGCGCGAACAGCTCGAGTTTCTCCGTTTCCCGCTCGGCGGGATGGAGAAGGAAGAGACCCGCGAACATGCGCGGCGCTTCGGTCTTGCCATCGCGGACAAGCCGGACAGCCAGGATATCTGCTTCGTGCCGAACGGCCGCTATGCCGAACTGGTCGAGAAGCTGCGTCCGGGCGCCGCGGAGCCGGGCGAGATCGTGCATCTCGACGGCACCGTGCTGGGGCGGCACGAGGGGATCATCCATTACACGGTCGGCCAGCGCAAAGGCCTCGGCATCGGCGGGCGCCGGGACGAGGACGGCAACGGCGATACCGAGGCGCTCTACGTCGTACGGCTCGATCCGGCAGCGCGAAAGGTCGTGGTCGGCCCGCGTGCGGCACTCGGGCGCGATACCGTGTTCGTCGGAGAGCTGAACTGGCTCGGTGACGCATTGCCGGGCAACGAGGGCGTGGCCGTCGAGGTGAAGCTGCGTTCGGCCTCCAGACCGGCCTCTGCGCGGCTCTACAGCGATGCGGACGGATCGGGCCGGGTGGTTCTCGATACCCCGCAGCACGGCATCGCGCGCGGTCAGGCGGCTGTGTTCTATGCACCGGGCGAGTCCACCCGGGTGCTCGGCGGCGGCTGGATCACCGGTACGGAAGAACGCGCCGAAGCGGCCTGATCCCGTCTATCCGAGATATTTCACAAGCGCGAAGCCTCCGACCAGCAGCAGGAAGGCGGCCGTGGTCCAGAGCCCGAGGTTTTTCTCGATCGTCTTCTGCACCGCCGGGCCAAAGCGCCAGCAGAGCGCCGCGACAAGATAAAAGCGGATACCGCGTGCCAGGACTGAGGCGATGACGAAGATCGCGAGATCGAGATGGGTCACCCCACTGGCGATCGTGATCACCTTGTAGGGAAACGGCGTGATCCCCGCGCCGAAAACGATCCAGGCGCCCCACTCGTTGTACTGCGCGGTGAAGGCGGCGAATTTCTCCGCATATCCGTAGAATTCTAGCAACGGCAGACCCACGGCCTCGTAAAGCAGGGCGCCGATGGCATAGCCGGCCAATCCGCCGAGCACCGAAGCGGCGGTGCAGATGCCGGCGGCGCGCCAGGCGTTCCTGCGGTCGGCCAGCACCATCGGGATCAGCATCGTGTCGGGCGGGATCGGGAAGACGGAGCTTTCGATGAAGGAAATCAGCGCCAGCCAGTAATTGGCGTGCCTGTGGGCGGCGGCCCGCATCAGTCGGTCGTAGGTCGCTTGCAGCATGTCGTCCTTACTGTCCTGAAGCCGGAACGGGCGCGTCTCCGCTTCGCTTTATCAGCCGCCGGCGGCAGCGCGCAAGGCCGCCGCTTGGCGATTGACCGGGCAAGACGTTTGGCTATGATGCGCGCTCCTCGCCGAGGCGGGGCCCCTGTGGCGGAATCGGTAGACGCGGCAGACTCAAAATCTGTTTCCGGCAACGGAGTGGGAGTTCAAGTCTCCCCGGGGGCACCATTCGGATATTCCGTGAATGCGACTGCGCCGATTGCTGCTCTTGCACAATCGCGAGCCCGAAGAAACCAGGGAAAAATGTGGCGAGGCGGATCACGCGACGGCCCGGTGTACAGCTACAGTCTGCGCGCCGACACGACGTCGCCGGACTGGCTCACGGGAACGCGTTTTCGCAGAGAGCGGTAACCAATCTTTAACCAGCTCGTGGTCACATAGTTCTAAATTCTTGCAAAAACAGAGAATTTTTGCCGTAATTACAGCTTACACAGATGCTCGGGACGCCGCCGAATGGCGAACAATATCAGTGTCGCGCAGACCTTTGAACGGCGTGGAACGACGGTGCCTTTCACGGCAAACGAGTCGCTGCGCCATACGCGCGCGCGTATCTACAAGCACGGGAACGACCGAATTCTCGAAGCCGTGATCCCCAGCCTTGGCGGCGGACGTCGCGGCGAGCTGATGGTCGTGCCGTGGAAGGATCTGCCCGATTTTGTTCCGCTCAACGATCGCGACCGCCAACTGCACGACGGCATTCCTGGGATCGTCGGCAAGAACGGGATCGACCCGTTGCAGGTCCGCGAACTGGTGAACAAGATCAACGCCGCCCACTCGGATGACCCGGACATCCGGGCCAAGGCGCAGGCCCAGGCGAAGCAGGACAGCGAGGACAAGGAAGTCGTCCGTATGTCCTGTATCGCGCAGCTGATGCGGGAATGCGGCATCGAACGGGGCGATCCGGTGATGGCGAATGCCAATACCAAGACGCTCGTCGAACTGATGACCGCCGAGGAATCCAAGACCCACTTCGATCTCGAGATGCTGATCGACCGGGTGTTTCTCTTCGCCTCGCAGCGCAGCGGGGTCAGTGTCGAGAATGTCCGCGAATGGCTCGAGCCGCTGGTTGGACTGATCACTCCGTTTGGTACCGTGAAGGGCACGCAGAAGGACCGCACCAACGGGCATCTGTTTCTCGAGCATGTGAACCTGATGGAGTTCCGCAAATCCGTTGCCGCCTATCTGGCGCAGAAGCCGGAAGAGTACGGCGCCACCGCCGAGATCCTCCTTCAGGTGATCGACCAGACCATCATGTATGTCGACGAGCGCATCGTGACGCTGGACTCCCTCTTGGGCAGCTTCGCCAATGTCTTCGGCAAGCAGGACGCGAACGTCTCCTACCTGATCAAGCTGCGCCGGGATGTGGCCTATGCACTCGATGGCTGGGCAAGCCTGATCGAACGCTGGACGGAGGCGGACGCGGAGGACTGCAAGGTCGCGGGCAACGTTGAACACCGCGACAAGGCGGTTGCCTACGTGATGAATTTCCTGCCGATCATCCCGCACAAGGAACTCTACCCGGACGACGGCTTCGATACCCAGGCGAGCATTGAACGGGCCCGTGTCAAAATTGTCTCGGCCATGCATTCCTGGTCGACCGAGGAACTTGATGTGGAACTCGCGCGCCGGGTCGAGAAGGGTCAGAAACAGGTCGAGACCGAGGACGCCGGACGGCTGATTTCCTGATCGCCGTAAGAGTTCAGGCGCGTTTCGCCTGCGGCAGCACCACCATCGCCACGCCGCCTGCCGTTACCAGAATGCCGATGCCGGCAAGTACGCTGATCTCCTCCCCGAACGCGATATAGGCCATGACGGCCGCCGTCGGCGGTACGAGATAGAACAGGCTCGCCACCTTGGTCGCCTGTCCGTGCTTGATCAGCATCATCAGAAGCGAGAAGGCGCCGAGCGAAACGGCGAGAGAGAGCCATAGAAAGGCGCCGATAAAGGCCGGCTCCCAGACCAGCTGCATGGTTTCGAAGAGTGCGGCGCCGGCAAGCGTGACAAGGCAGCCGGTGGCAGCCATCACAGCGTTTCCGGTCAGGAGGTTCATCTTGGCGGCGTTGCGCTTCTGGTAGAGCGTGCCGAAGCTGATGGAGACCAGGGCCAGAACGGAAAACCCGATCCCGAGCAGGGTGACGCCCTCGACGCTGATCCGGTCAGAGAGGACGAGCACCATGCCCGCGAAGCCGACGAAACATCCGACCCATTGCCGGATACTGGGCGGCTCGCCTAGGAAGAGCCCGGCGGCGACCGCTGTCAGCACCGGCTGCAGCCCCGAGACCAGCGCCACCAGACCCGAGGGCATCCCGCCCCGGATGGCGATGAAGACGCTCGACAGATAGAAGGCGTGCAGGAAGAGGCCGACCACTGCGATGTCGAAATACGCCCGTGGCGAGCGCGGCCAGGGGGCTCTCGCCGCCAGGGCCATGGCGGCAAAGATCACAGTGACGAAACCGAAACGGCTGGTCAGAAAGGTGAACGGTTCGACGTGAGCGACGCCGAATTTGGCGGCGATAAAGGCAGAGCTCCAGAGGATCACGAAGATCATCGGCGCCACGATCTGCGACAGGAACGTCATTCAAGGAAATCCGGGTTGGAGCTGTTGTTGGCCACGGAGAGTCGCGTCCAGGGCAAAGCGTAGGCAAACTGTGTAAGGGGCGCTGTCAGGGTGCGCGGGTCGCGCGGATGGCCTGTCTCTTCCAGAAAGTGCTGGTACGCTCTGCCGATCTCGAGAAAGCGTTCCGCGTCGGGTGACCCTGTCTCGTGGGTCCCGATCGTTGCATCCATCTCTTCGACAGCCGCGAGGATCTCGGCCGGGCTGTTGTCCTCGGCGACATAACCGCACCGTTCCACTGCCTCGGCATCGGCATGAAGAGCGGTACCGCTTTCCAGCAGGGCGGCCAGCCGGGCCGGTTTGCCGCCGTCAACGGTGCGATAGGATTTGAACAGCAGCCGGTCGCCTGGATTTGTCCACATCTCGCATTGCATGACGCAGTTAACCAACAGCTGCGGGACGCCGAGCACGCGGAAAACGGCCTCCGGTCCCGACGAGCAGGTGATCCCGAAACATGCGCGCGCGATCAGTCCCGGATCGAGCATCGTGGTGTAATCCGGCTCCTGCCAGACCTCGATATAGCGCGGGTCGTCGATCGGGCAGGCGACCGAGCCGTCGACGCCGAGACGCAGCACCCAGTAACCCTTCTCGAGCAGATGCCGGATTGCCGGGACATATGTCGCGATATCGGCGGAGCGATAAAAATGCATGGTTTGGTCGGGGAGAAAGTTCCGGTCCCGGACATTCAGGACGACCACGCGGTCGCTATCCGCAATTCCGCGCTTCTCGCAGAAAGTGCGGGCTACTTGCCGTACCGCCGGAGCTGATTGGAAATGTCGCGGACGCGCGCCGGTCCGGTTCAGCTGTTTGATATAGTCGTCGAGAACTCCGCTCGGTCCGCGCTGATACCAGGTAAGCCCCTGCAGATTGAGAATTCCGGCATTCACATGACCCATGATCATGATGCCGGGTTCGTTGGTTTCCTGAATCCGGAAGTAGGGATCGAGGACGGCGCGCATGCCGAGGCTGTGGGGAGCCACGCGGCTGTCCGGAAAGAGCAGGACCATGCGGTCGTGGGACTCTCCGTAGAGTTCCCAGAGCGCGTGAGGTTCCATGGCAATATGCCCGATGCGCCAGGCCAGCGGCATGATATGCAGGACGGAGCAGCCAGCTCCCGCAAGATGGGGGGCGACGATCTGGATCAGCCGGGTCACGCGTTCCGGGTCAAAGATGCTCAGGAGCTGTGCTTCTCCGAGCCGGTTCATGGATCCCGATTCCGCCAAAAACCTCTCCTCAGGATAGCAGCGGTTGAAGTTCTTCCCGCTCTGTCTCCAGCCAATCGAAGATCTCGTCGATCACGGTGTCGAGAGATTTCTTCGGTGTCCAGCCGAAGGCAGTTGCGGCGCGCCGCGCGTCGGTAACGAACCAGGGAATGTCCGCCGGATTTGTGTCCGGATGCGATGCGATCTCGAGCTCCCGGCGCGCGCGGTCAGCGCATGCCGCACTCAGCCGGCGGAGCGAGGTGGCGTTCGCGGCGCCGCCTCCGACATTCCATACCCCCTTGGCCGAAGTCTCAAGGTCGGCAAGCTGGCGAACGAGGAGATCGTAGAGGTCGGCGACATGCAATACGTCGCGGACCTGGTGCCCGAGACCGCCGAAGCCGTTGTAGCTGAGCTTGCCGCCATAGAGATGTCGGGCGGCCCAGAGGCACATGAAGCCCTGGTCCACCTTGCCCATCTGCCACGGTCCCGCAAGCACTCCGCAGCGGTTGATGACGGCCTTGAGGCCGAAGGCGGCGCGGTATTCCTCGATGAACTGCTCAGAGGCGAGTTTCGTGGCTCCGTAGAGCGAGCGATGCCCGTCGAGCGGAAAGTCCTCGGCAATGCCGTGTGCCGACCAGCCGGGACCGTTCGCCCCGCCGGGGATCGTCAGAGCGTCGTTTTTCGCTGTCAGCGGCAAGGCGCGCAGCGGATCGATCGGGTAGACCCGGCTGGTGGAGAGGAAAACGAAGGTGGCATCGTGGCGCCGCGCGGTTTCCAGGCAATTCAGCGTGCCGCGGAGGTTCGTGTCGAGCAGGTAGGCCGGGCTGCCGGAATAGCCGGCCTGGACCGAGGGTTCGGCCGAACATTCCAGCAGCAGATCCATCGGTCCCAGCGCCGCGAGGTCTTCCGGCTCGCGAATGTCGGCATGCTCGAAACGGATCCCCGCGTCCCTAAGGCGCGGCAGGTTGAGCTCGCTCCCCCGACGTTTCAGGTTGTCGGCGGCGATAATGTCGGCGGTCGGGTTGTCGCGTTTGAAGGCGAGGGCGAGACTTGAGCCGACGAAGCCGGCGCCGCCGGTTACGAGAATGCGCATGGGTTTATCGTCAGCTCCCGGGCTCTGCTTGACCCGGCTTAGCGCAGCCCTGTCGGCGGGGCAAACTCAAATGAGAACCATTCATTCCAAAAATGCAATTGTATCCCACCATGCGGAAACTTAGAATGACTCAAAACCGGACGTCGGCAGTAAAGTCGCGCCAGCAAAAATTGTATACAAAGCTAGGGAAACATACGAGCACATGACCGCATCTCCGAAGCGATCGGATGCAGAACGGTCAGGCCAGATCCAGTCTGTCGCGCGCGCTATAAGCGTTCTGAATGCGCTCGCGGCGGACGAGGACGGCATGACCCTGACAGAGATTGCCCACACCGTCACATTGCCACCCTCAACGGTGCACCGGCTGCTCACGACGTTGCAGCAGGAGCGCTATGTCCGTTTCGACACCGAACGCGGAGCCTGGCAGATCGGCGTGCAGTGTTTCGCCGTCGGCAATGCCTTTCTGCGGACCCGCGATCTCGTCGCGATTACCCGTCCCTATATGCGGCGCCTGATGGAGGAGAGCGGGGAGACCGTCAATCTGGCGGTGCGAGACCATGACGAAATGGTCTATCTGGCGCAGGTGGAATGCCGCGAGATGATGCGGGCCTTTGCCAAGCCCGGCGCGCGCGTGCCGATCGCCGGCTCCGCCGTCGGCAAGACCTTGCTGGCGCGGATGAAGACCGACGAGGTGTCGAAGCTGCTGGCCCGGGTCAGTGCGGAATACAAGACGCGCCGGACCATCGATGCTCTGCCGCGGATGGAAGCGGAACTCCAGCGTGTCCGCGACGTCGAATTCGCTGTCGATAACGAGGAACATTCGGTCGGGCTGCGTTGCGTCGCCTCGGCCGTGTTCGGCCACCACAGCGAGCCGCTGGCGGCGATCTCGATCTCGGGCCCGACCGCGCGTATCACCGACGAGCGCATCGACAAGCTCGGAAAGATCGTGTGCTCGGTCGCCCGCGAGGCGACCGCCGCGCTTGGAGGAATCTGGCCGCAGAAGGCAGCCTGAGCGCATTCGCGCTCAGGTTCGACTGCAGGTCAGTCGTAATCTTCCTCGAGGAACTGCTGGTTCATGGAGAGGGCCGGCTGCTCGCAGCCGGCCGTGCCTACCTCTTTCGCCGGCACACCGGCGACGGTGGTGTTCGGCGGCACGTTCTTCAGCACCACGGAACCTGCGCCGACGCGGGAGCATTCGCCGACCTCGATATTACCGAGGATCTTCGCCCCGGCCCCGATCATGGTGCCGCGGCGGACCTTCGGGTGCCGGTCGCCGGTTTCCTTGCCGGTACCGCCGAGGGTGACCGCATGCAGCAGCGACACACCGTCCTCCACCACCGCGGTCTCGCCGATGACGAGGCCGGTACCGTGATCGACCATGATCCCCTTGCCGATGCGGGCGGCCGGGTGGATGTCCACGCCGAACACGCTGGCGATTCGGCTCTGGAAATACTTGGCGAGATATTCGCGCCCGTGGCCCCAGAGCCAGTGGGAGATGCGATAGGCCTGCAGGGCATGGAAGCCCTTGAAATAGAGGAACGGCTCCAGATAGCTGGTGCAGGCGGGGTCGCGCTCGTAAGTGGCGGAAAGGTCCGCCCGGGCCGCCTCGCCGATCCTTGGATCGGACAGCACGGCGCTGTGCACGACCTGGTAGACCGAGAGATCACTCATTTCTGGCCCGCCGATCTTCTGCGAGATCAGATAGGAAAGCGCGTCTTCGAAAGTCTGCTGATCCAGGACGCTGGCATGCATCCAGCTCGCCAGCGCGGACTCCTGGTCCGCCCAGGCCGCCGCGTCCCTCAACATGTCGTTCCAGACCGGGTCGAGGACCGCTTTAGGTCTCGGATTGACGTCCACCATTCAGTCCTCCCCGCCGCAACTGCGGCGTCGTTGGCTGCCGGGCCCGTCAGGAGCCCGGCGGTGTCTGCTCAAGTAAGCACGTCGCTTGCTGAAGCAATAACGGGCTAGATGCAAGGATATCATGCCGAAATCGCAAGATAGAGGGCAAATCCGTAGGCCGTGGCGAGCGACCCTAGCAGACCGAGCGCCAGGTACCAGGCGAAGACGCCGCCGCGGACCAGGGCGAACACCGCCATGGACGCGGGAATGCTGGTGATCCCGCCCGCGATCATGAAGGCGAGGCCGGCCGCCGGCGTCATGCCGAGGTCCATCAGACCGCCGACCAGCGGGATCGCGGCGTAGCCGTTCAGGTAGGTCGGTACCCCGACAAGGATGGCAGCCGGAATGGTCCACCATTCGCCGCCGCCGAGATAGGCCGCGATCTGGTCTGCCGGGACGTAGCGCACCATGAGGCTCTCGAGCACGAAGGCGAGGGTCAGCCATTTGAGCAGGAAGAGCCCCGTGGTCTTTGCCTCGCCGGTGAAGGCGGAGCGGCGCTCGGGCTCGAACCAGAAGGACCAGACGATTTTTTCCGTCTTGAGGGCGTTCGAGGCGCTGCAGCCGCAGCGCTTCGTCAGTTGCGGGCGCAGCGCATCGGCAAAGGCGCCGCCCTTGATCAGAAGGTGGGTGGTGAAACCGGCGACGGCGCCGATGCCGAAGGCGGCCAGCATCTTCGCGACGGTGAATTCAAGTCCCATCACCGGCAGCATCAGGATGAACATTTCAGGATCCATCAGCGGCGAGGCGAGCCAGAAGGCCATGACCGGTGCCAGCGGTACACCGGCACCGAGCAGCCCGGCGATGATCGGTACCACGCCGCAGGAACAGAAGGGCGAGAGAGCGCCGAAGGCGGCCGCCAGCAGGATGGCCCGCGTGGCATTGCCGGAGAAGGCCCGGCCGATCTGGTGATCGAGCCCGCTGGCACGCGCGAAGGCTGCCACAGCGACCGAGACCGCGAGATAGGGCGCAATGTGAACAAGCGCATCGATCGCGAAACGGGCGCTGGCCGGGACCTGCGGGGGCGTCAGAAGCGCGAGTGCGCCGAAGATCAGGGCAATGGCGATCCAGACCCGGTCGATGCGTCCGAAGCGGAGGGAGAGGGAACGTGTCAGTTCTGCGGTGGTCATGATCGTGTCCCGTGATTCCAGAATTGTCGAATTATCAGCTCAAATAAAAAGGCTCAGGCGCCTTCCTGTTCTT
Source organism: Nisaea sp. (assembly GCF_017640745.1). GTDB lineage: Bacteria > Pseudomonadota > Alphaproteobacteria > Thalassobaculales > Thalassobaculaceae > Nisaea. The sequence continues at coordinate 56,481 of NZ_JAEPQA010000003.1, forward strand.
CCATCGGCACAACATCGAGCCCGCTGCAGCATTCCGCGCAGAGATAGGCGACGAGCTGATCGGCCAGCTCGAAATTCGCCGTGCAGCGTAGCACCCGTCCCTCCCGTTCCTGGCGGGCAAGACCGGCCCAGACCAGGTGCGAGATGTGATGCGAGAGGGTCGATTTCGGGATGTTGAGATGCCTCTGAATATCGCCGACAGACACGCCCTCGGGCCCGGCCTTGATCAGCAGGCGGAACGCCTCCAGCCGGTGCGGGTTGCCCAGTTCGGAGAGGCACTTCGATGCGGTTTCGATATCCATGTCGCCAATCTAATCCCGCATAGTGGCAGTGTCAACGATTGTTCTAGACTTATCGAAATGATATAAATCCGCAACCATCCTGTCGCATTCCGTAACGCAGCTTTCACGTCTAGGCATCTTGCCCGACCTCAGAGGCGGGTGGAGAATGCCGCATTGTTCTCCGGTTTCTCATGAGGGTTTCCCATGGCGCGGCCGCGTTTTCTCTTCGTGCTTTTCGACGGCCTCCGCCGGGACATGGTGCGCGCCGACACAGCGCCGGCGATCCACGGCTTCCGTCAGTCCTGGACGGACTTTCCCAACAGCGCCTCCGTCTTTCCGGTGGAAACGCGGGTGCAGGTCTCCAGCTTCGTGACCGGTTCCTTTCCGGGCCACGCCGCGCTGCATCCGGCGGGCGACAATCAGCGCCCGGGCCACGGGATCATGGGCAACAGCTTCTACGATCCGGATCTCGGTTTCGACGGGCCCATGGATACCTCCGACGACGCCAAGATGTCGGCGGCGGCGAAGCATTACGGGCGTCTGCAGGGCTCCCGAAATATCGGCGAGATCCTGCACGAGGCGGGACGGAAATACGCCGTGGTCACAACCGGCAAGATCGGCAACGCGCGTTTGCTGAACCTTGGCGCAGCAGCCCAGGGCCAGCCGGTTTTCTCGATCTGGGGCGCGGACATTTCCAGCCCGGCGGCTGAATTCGACGCCGTGATCGAACGTTTCGGTCCGGTGCCCAAGCAAGAGTTCCCAAACGTCGCGGTGATGGACTATGCGGCGAATGTGCTGCTTGAGGAGTTCATCCCGAAGCATGACGCCGACGTCCAGGTCGTCTGGTTTAACGAGCCGGACCTCAGTTTCCATTACCGGGAGATTGGCTCGCCGGAGAGCCTCAGGGCGATCAAGGCGGTGGACGATGCCTTCCGCCGGATTCTCGAATGGTGGGAGGCCGAGGGCCGGGAGGACGGCTGGCAGATCGTCGCCGCCTCCGACCACGGCCAGATCACCGTTACGGGACAGATCAATGTCGCCGACGAGCTGGCAAAGGCCGGTTTCCGCGTCGGCCGGGCGATCGGGCCCGATGTGGATGTGGTCGTCAAGCGGAGCTATGCGGGCGGTATCAGCATTCGGGATCGCGACCCGGAAATCACGGAGCAGGTCTTCGGCTGGCTGATCCGGCAGGACTGGTGCGGACTGGTCTTCAGCCGTGAGGAGCGGCAGGGCGCGCTGCCGATGAGCGCGATCAATGTCGCCGGCAGCCGGGCGCCGGATCTCTACATGGTTTTGCGCACCTCGGACGGCGCCAACGCGCATGGTTATCCGGGACTGGCCTATGCCGACAACGGCGACATCGCGGTCGGCGGCGGCATGCATGGCGGGCTCCACCAGCACGAGCTGAACAATCTTCTGACCGCCGGAGGCGATCTGTTCCGCAAGGCGCATGTGGTCGAAACGCCGACCGGGCTGGTCGATATCGTGCCGACCATGCTGGTGGCGCTGGAGGTCGAGGCGCCTGCGAGCATGACCGGGCGGGTGCTGGCCGAAGCCTTCCGCATCGAGACCCGTCCGCCGTTCTGGCAGGAAATGCTGCTGCGCGCGGAGCGCGGCGACTATGCCCAGGAACTCCGGGTTGCGCAGGTCGAGGGCGCGCCGAACCACTATCTGCGCGGTGGCCGGCGCACCGCCTGACGGTCAGGCCGGTGCGCCTTGCCCCGCGATCGCCCGGCGCATCAGCACCTCGAAGCGGATCATCAGCGCGAAGCAGGCGGCAGTGAGGCCGACCGCGAGCCCGCTCCAGACGCCCGCGCCCTTCAGGTCGAAATCGAACGCGAGCAGGGCGCCGGCGGAGAACCCGAAGACCCAGTAGCCGAGGAGAGCGAGGATCGCCGGGATCGTGGTGTCCTTGAGGCCGCGCAGATTGCCTGCCGCCACCGCCTGACCGGCATCGACGAGCTGGAATACCGCGCTGATCCAGAGGAACAGGACGGCCAACCTGATGGCGTCGGCATTCTCCGGATCGTCGAGGCGCAGATAGAACCCGACCAGGATCTCGCTTCCGAACCAGAAGGTGAGAGCGGCGACAACGGCAAAACCGACCCCGACACAGGCCGATGTCCGCCCGGCGAGCAGGGCGTCGTGCAGCCGCCTGCGGCCCATGGCGAGACCGACACGGATGGTCGCCGCCTGGCTGACGCCGAGCGGCACCATGAAGGCGACCGAGGAGCATTGCAGCGCGACCGCGTGCGCGGCGAGCTGGTCAGGGCCGAACAGGCCGACCATGAAGGAGCTGGCGGCGAACAGCCCGGCCTCGGCGAGAACGGTCAGGCCGATCGGCACGCCGATCTTCAGGATCTCGAAATAGCGGTGCCAGTCCGGACGCCAGAAGCGGCCGAACAGGTTGTAGCGCCGGAACTTGCGGTCGGTCAGCACGAAGGCCGTCTGGGCCAGGAACATGAAGCACTGCACGGCGACCGTGGCGATGGCGGCGCCGACCAGACCCAATTCCGGAAAGCCGAACTTGCCGAAGATCAGGCCGTAATCCAGCACGGCGTTGAGACCGATGGAGAGGATCAGGATCACCATCGCGGAACGCGGCCGGGAATGGGCGGTGACGAAATTGCGCAGCACCGTGAAGCACATCAGCGGCAGCAGCCCCCATTTCGCATACGCGACATAACTGTCGGCGGTGGTTGCGAGCCACGGGTCCTGGCCCATCAGAAGCAACAGGGCTTCCGCATTCGAGAGCAGGGCGATGCACGGGATGCAGAGGGTGATCGCGACCCAGAAACCCTGGCGCAGCGTCCGCCTGACGCCGCGCAGATGGATGGCGCCGATCTCGTGGCTGAACATCGCGGCAGTCGCAGCAAGCAGGCCGATGCCGAAGAAAACCAGCGGGAAGATCGTGGAGGTTGCCAAAGTGGCGGCGGCCAGTTCGTCCGGGCCGAGCCAGCCGATCATGATGACGTCGATGGTGTTGAGCGCGATGGTGGCGAGCTGGGTCAGAACCAGCGGCCAGGCGAGCTTCAAGGTCGCCGAAAGTTCATGGCGCCACGGCGTGCGGGCAGGAGTGATCGTGGAGAAATCGGACATGGAAAAAAGCTCAGGCGAAAATGGACGAAAATCGGCGGGCGGAAACCGCGTAGCGCGGCCGCTTATTCGGACATTCGTGGCGGTAGGGCCTGGAGCTTGATTTCCATAAAGCTGTCTTTACGCCTCCGGTGAGGGGTGGTCAACCCGGCCGGGAGGCGTTCCGCGGGCAGACACACGGGGGCGGCGGAGTTTCAGTGACTTCCCGGGAATCCCGCGTCATCGGCAACGGTGGAGCCGTTTGCCGCTTGTCTTTCCTCCTGCGAGCGCCTGTTATGCAGGTGCGGGGTATCGACCGATGCCGGGCGGCACCCGTAGCCCCTCCAACTCCTCCGACCGGAGCCAACCCATGACACTGGAAACCGCGCTCGCCTTCGCGCTCGGCATGGTCATCCTGACCCTGACGCCCGGACCCTCGATGCTGACCACGATTGCGAAATCTCTCGCGAATGGGTTCTGGAGCGGCTTCCAGTACAATATCGGCGTCTGTATCGGCGATCTGATCTTTCTCATGCTCGCCATCTTCGGCCTGCAGATCGTCGCCGAATTGCTGGGCGACGTGTTCTTCGTCGTGAAGTGGGTGGGGGCGGCTTATCTGCTCTGGCTCGGAACGAAGCTCTGGCTGGCGAAGCCGGTCCCGCTCGACGCGCGTCCGGTCGGCTCCAAAGGCCCGCTCAGGGAGGTGATGGCAGGGATCCTGATTACGCTCGGCAATCCGAAGGTGATCCTGTTCTACGGCGCGTTGCTGCCGACATTCGTCGATCTCAACGCACTTGTCGCGAGCGATATCGCGATCCTTGCCGGGATCGTGGTCGCGGCCATCGTGGTGGTGAACAATTTCTACGGCCTGATGGCCGCGCGGGCCCGTAAACTGTTCCGCTCAGCCCGCGCCGTTCAGGTGTTGAACAGGAGCGCCGGCGGCGTGATGATCGGTGCGGGGCTTTTCATCGCCACGCGCTGATGCATCGGACGGCTTTGCCTCGATCTCGATCGTCCGCGACGGCGGAAGCAGAACCGACACGGCGAAGCCACCGGCCGCGAGATTGGTGATCTCGATGGCGCCGCCATGCAGCTCCGCGAGGATCTTGCAGATCGGCAGGCCGAGGCCGGAGCCGTGAAAGCCGCGGTCCTCGAATTCGCGCGATGCCGCGAACGGGATCAACAGGCGCTGAGCCTCTTCCTCGGGCATTCCCGGGCCCGGGTCCGTCACGGTAAAGCATGCGGTGCCGCTGGGTCTGACCTCGTATGACAGCTCCACCTTGCCCCCCTCGGGCGTGTGGCGCAGCGCGTTCTCGAGCAGTTTCCCGAGCAGGGATACCATGAGCCCTTCGTCGACGTTCAAAGGCCGGTCCGACTTGCCGCCGGTCACACGCAGGCGCACATCGCGGTTACGCGGGAGAGACGCGGCGTTTGCCTCGGCGCGGCGCAGGATCGAGACGACTGGCGTCGGAACAAAGACCGGCTCGACTTCGCCGCCTTCGAGCCGGGTGAGCTCAAGAACGTTCTCAATCAGAAACAGGAGATGGCGGGCGGCCTGGTTGATGTTGCCCGCATAGCTTATGTAACGCTGTATCGTGTCCGGCCCGAAACGCCGGGTGCTGACGATCTCGGAGAATCCGACGATCGAGTTGAGCGGGGTCCGGATCTCGTCGATCACGCGGGCGACGAAGTCGGATTTCGATTGATGCGCGCGTTCCGCCTTGTCGCGCAGCCGCGTCAGGTCGGCTTCGGTCTTCGTCTGACGGCTCTGCAGCGCGTTGTAGGCCGCCACCACCTGGCCGATCTGGTCCTGGCTTTCCCAGTCGATGGGTATCCGCGCCCCGCTGTCGCGCTGGATATGGATGGCGTTCAGCATCATGTCGAGCGGTTGACTGACGGTTGCGCGGAGCACGAGATGCGCCGCGACCGCGGCGGACCCGATCAGAGCGAGCCCGAGTAGCGAAATATAGACCAGCGAATTGACCAGGCTGGCGATCGCCGGCCCGTCGCTCATGCTGACGATGAGCGTTCCGACCCGCTCGTAGCTGTCCGCGCTCATGTGATTGATCGCCATACGCCCGACAAGGGCGTCCGCCCGGTCCGGAATGGAGCCGTACTTGTTCAGCACGTTGCCATTCTTGTCGAGCACGGCGATGGTCGCGACGTCCCGGTCTGCGATGGTCTGTGCGACGAGCAGGCCGATGCGGTCGTCGCGCCGGTTGGCGACGGCCTCCCCGAGCAAAAGCGACTGCCGGGCCAGCAGGGTATCGAGCTTGGCGGCGAGGTCGGCCTTCGACTCACGATAGGTAATGGTTCCGTAAATCGCGATGAGGACCGCGAAAACGACCACGATGATCGGCACAAACCGCGTCAGGTATCGCGTGCTGATCGATTTGAGGACAGGTTGATGCCCCGGACGGGAGGCGGGCGGATTAGTCATTCAGAACCGCCGCCGGGATCTTCGCGATCACGGGCCATGTCCGGTCGGCGATCGCGATGTTTTTGTCGAGATCCGCTTTCCAGAGCGCCTGTGTTGCGCGATCGAGCTGCAGGTACAGCTTGCCTTCGACCAGCAGGAACACTTCGGGGTCGCCGTCGAACTTCTGACCAACGGCAACGCCATAGGCACAGAAGCCTCCGTAGCTCGGCACATAGAGGCGCGGCTCGAGGAGAAAGGCCTCGCGGCGCGCCGCCGAGGCGAAGTGGTAGGTTGCGCCTTCGTAGGTCGCGGCGAAGGCGGCGTCGCCGCGCTCGGCGCGGCCGACGACGAAATAGGCGACCGGATCGTAGCCGCGGAGCGCCAGTCCGTTCTCGCTCAGATTGCGGGACGGAGTCGCGCCGAAAGCCTGGGCGCACCAGAAAAGCGCCGCGATGAGCGCGGCGAGCGCCAGCGGTCTCAGGTCAATTGGTTGAAGGGCTTTGCTCTTGTTGCACTTCATGCGAAGTCCCGCGAATCGTTTGCAAAAACAATATCCGCGCATTTCGTTACCAATTCCTAAACCCGGCCGTTTCTCATCCGCCGCTCGGAACGGCAATTGTTCCCGCGCGGCGGCTGGATCGGGCGGCGAAATCCGTTAGGATGCCGCCCGAAACCGGGAACCGGTGCGACACAGGCGACAGGAGTCAAGGAAATGGCAAGGCCGACCAGGGTGGAAATTACGGAAGTCGGGCCGCGCGACGGCCTTCAGGCGGAGCCGAAATTCGTCCCGACGGAGCTCAAGATCAAATTGATCAACGAGCTGATCGACGCGGGCGTGAAGCGCATGGAGTTCTCCTCCTTCGTATCGCCGCGCGCGGTGCCGCAGCTGGCAGATGTGCTCGATGTCCTCGCCGGCATAGACCGCACCAAGGGCGCCGTGCTGGCGGCTCTCGTCCCGAACGTGAAGGGCGCGATCCGCGCCGCCGAGGCCGGCGTGGACGAGATGATCGTCTTTGTCTCCGCCTCCGAGAGCCACAATCAAAAGAACGTGAACCGCTCCACGGACGAGTCGCTCGCCGGCTTCGCCCAGGTGGCGAAGATCGCCGAGGAGGCGAAGATCCCCGTCTCGGCGGCGATCGCGACTGCCTTTGGCTGCCCGTTCGAAGGCAATGTGCCGGCCGAGAGGCTCGGCTATATCGCCAAGCATTTCGTCGATTTCGGCTTCCAGAGCGTGGCGCTCGGCGACACCACCGGCATGGCGACGCCGCCGCTGGTCTCCCGCAACGTGCGCTACCTCAAGGAACATGTGCCGAGCCTGCCGATCCATCTGCACTTCCACAACACGCGCGGCATCGGTCTGGTGAATGTCGTGGCTGGCCTCGACGAGGGCGTGACCCACTACGACAGCTCCTTCGGGGGTGCCGGCGGCTGTCCCTTCGCGCCGAAGGCGACGGGCAACATCTGCACCGAGGATCTGGTCTATCTCATGCACGAGATGGGGATCGAGACCGGTATCGACCTGGAGAAGCTGATGCATATCGCGAGCGAGGTCGAGGAGGCGCTGGATCATCCGCTGCCGGGCCAGGTGATGAAGGCAGGCCCGCGCCTGCAGCTTCATGGCATGGGGGATGTGCAGACGGCGGTGGGCTGATCCCGATGCCGCTTTCCGATATCCGGGTCGTCGATCTGACCCGCATTCTGGCAGGACCGTTCTGTACCCAGCTGCTCGCAGATATGGGCGCCGAAGTGATCAAGGTCGAGACGCCGTCCGGCGACCCGGTCCGTGATCAGGGCGTCATCAAGCATGGCGTGAGCTGGTACTTCGCCCAGTTCAACCGCAACAAGCGCTCCGTCGTGCTCGATCTCTACACGGAGGAGGGCAAGGAGACGCTTGGGCGGCTGATCGAGACAGCAGACGTCCTGGTGGAGAATTATCGCCCGGGCGTGCTCGCCAAGATGGGCTTTACCCAGGCGAGGCTCGACGAACTGAACCCGAACCTGGTCGTCACCAGCATCAACGGCTACGGCTCGACCGGACCATATGTCGATCGGCCGTCCTTCGATTTCATCGCCCAGGCCATGAGCGGCTTCATGAGCGTGAACGGGGCGGACGGCGAAGACCCGATGCGGGCGGCGCCGCCGATGAGCGATCTGATCGCGGGGCTCTATGCTGCCTTCGGAACGCTCGCGGCGCTGCATGCACGCGGTCGCATCGGCAAGGGACAGCGCGTCGAATCCTCGCTGACCGGCGGGCTGATCAGCATGATGGGGTATCTGTCGGCGGAATATTTCGCGACGGGCAAGGTCCCGAAGCGCACCGGCAACGATCACCCGATCGTTGCGCCGTACGGCCTGTTCCGGGCCTCGGACGGGATGGTCGCCGTGGCTCCGTCGAACGATGCCTTCGTGGTCCGTTTCCTCAACTGCATCGGGCTCGGCCATTTGCTGGAGCAGCCGGATTACGCGACGAACGAGCGCCGGATGCGGAACCGGCCGGCGCTCAACGCGGCGATCAACGAGACGATGGAAAAGCAGACCGTCGATCACTGGATCGCGGCGATCAACAAGGCGGGCTGTCCCTGCGGCCGGGTGATGAATCTCGAGGAGGTCTTCAGCGACCCGCAGGTGCTGTCGCAGGATCTTGTCTTGGATGTCGAACAGCCGGATGGTAGCACCATTCGCATGACCGGCTTCCCGGTCAAGCTATCCGACACACCGGCGAGGCTCCGCCGACCTGTTCCGGCCCTCGGAGCGGATACGGAGGCCGTCCTGGCATCTCTCCGCCCGGTGCCCGAAGACAGAGGAGATTCCGCATGAGCGACCGGAAGGGTCTGTTCAACACCTCCGCCTATGGCGGCCCCGGCTGGTCCGGCCGCGAGCGCACTCACCGCGAGGAGATCGGCGATCTCTGGGCGCCCTCGGGCATCGATACGGAATGGGCGCCGCTGAAGAGCGTGCTGATGCATCGCCCGGGCGCGGAGCTCGATATCTCGCACAACGATCCGGACGCGGTGCAGATGCTGGCGCCGGTGGATCTCGGGCTCGCCCGGGCGCAGCACGACGCGATCGCCGAGGCCTACCGGGCGAACGGCGTCGAGGTGCATTATGTCGACCCGCCGGCGACGCCCTCGCCGAACCAGATGTTCTGCGCCGATCTCTTCGTCATGACGCCCGAGGGCGCGATCCTGGCCCGTCCGGCCTCGACTGTGCGCGCGGGCGAGGAGCGGCTGGTCGCCCGGCGGCTCGCGGATATCGGCGTGCCGATCCTCCGGACCCTGCGCGGCGACGCGCTGTTCGAGGGCGCGGACCTGATGTGGCTCGATCCGGAGACCGTGATGATCGGTCTCGGCCAGCGCACCAACGCCGAGGCGGCGATGCAGATCGACGACCTGATGGCCGACATGGAGATCGAGACCATTCCGGTCGACATGCCGTTCGGCTGCATGCATTTCATGGGCCTGCTCCGGATCATCGACAAGGACCTGGCGGTCTGCTGGTGGCGCCGCACGCCGCATGCGACGGTGCGGACGCTGGAGGAGCGTGGCTACAAGGTGATCTGGCTGCCGGAGGGCCCGGATCTGGAGCTGAACCGGGCGATGAACATCGTCACGCTTGGCCCGCGCAAGATCCTGATGTGCGCCGGGTACGACGCGGTGCAGAAGGTCTACGAGGATGCGGGCGTGGAATGCATCACGGTCGATTGCTCGGAGCTGGTGAAGGCGGCGGGTGCGATGGGCTGCCTGACCGGCGTCATCCACCGCGAGGCGGTTGGCTGATCTGCCAAAGGATCTGAAACAAGCGGCCGCGCGGCTCAGAAGTCCGTCGTGCGGCCCTTGTGCTCCCAATCGCCGAAACGTGTCGGCTCCGGCCCGTCATAGCCGCCGATCTCTTCCGCGTTCGGCGCGCCTTTCGTCTCCGGCTTCAGCTGGGCCGGAACGACGAATTCCGAGGCGTCGAGCACCTTGCGAGTCGTGCCGGCACCCTTGACCGTGACTTCGGTAAAGCTTCGATTCTTCTCGCTCATGCACCTTTATATGCGCTCTCGTTTGCGCCTCGCCAAGTCTTGATCGGGCGATAGCCGTTCCCACCTATCAATCGGTCCAGAGGGCTCTCCGGATCATTTGGCAAGGAATCAGAGGAAGAAATGGGTTACGCGCGCACTGCTTTGCTTCTGGCCGGGATGACGGCGCTGTTTCTCGGCGTCGGCTATCTGCTCGGCGGCGAGGCGGGCATGCTGATGGCGCTGGTCTTCGCGGCCGGCATGAATCTCTTCACCTACTGGAATGCCGACAAGATGGTGCTCGGCATGTACGGCGCGCGGGAAATCCAGCGCGGCGACCTGCCGTGGTTCCACGATATGGTCAGGGACCTCGCGGCGCGCGCCGAGCTGCCGATGCCGAAGGTCTATCTCATCGACCAGGCGCAGCCGAACGCCTTCGCGACCGGGCGCAATCCGGAGAATGCCGCCGTCGCGGCGACCCGGGGCCTGCTCGAGCTGATGAGCCGCGAGGAGGTGGCGGGCGTCATGGCGCATGAGCTCGCCCACGTGAAGAACCGCGACACCCTGATCATGACCATCACCGCGACCATTGCCGGCGCGATCTCCATGCTGGCCAATTTCGCGCTGTTCTTCGGCAACGACCGGAACAATCCGATGGGGCTGATCGGCACGCTGGCCATGATGTTCCTCGCGCCCATCGCCGCCATGCTGGTGCAGATGGCGATCAGCCGCTCGCGGGAATACGAAGCGGACAGGATCGGTGCCGAGATCTGCGGGCGGCCGCTCTGGCTCGCCTCGGCGCTGGCCAAGCTGGAGAAGGGGGCGCAGGCGATCGACAATCACGCCGCCGAGCGGAACCCGGCGACGGCGCACATGTTCATCATCAATCCGCTACATGCCCATGCGGTGGACAACCTGTTCTCCACCCATCCGAACACCCGGAACCGCATCGCGGCGCTCGAGCGGATGGCCGGGACGCGCGGTGCGGTGCAGGGGCCTTGGGGCTGAAGCGCCGATGTCTTAAGGCCGATGTCTTAAGACTGCTTGGGCGTCAGGTCGTTCAGCAGGCGCATGACATCGTCGGAAGCCATTCCGGCCTCGTGAACGAGTTGGATGGCCTTGTCGAGATTGCCTGAATTGAAGGCCTCGGCGGCGGCAATGCCCGCGCGGTGAACTTCCTTATGCGGCCCGACGAGGGCTTTCCAGGCCGGATGGCCGGTGAGTTTCGGGTCCTGCTGGGAATCGTACCATTTGCCGAGGCGGCAGCTGTGGTGGTCGGCAAGTTCCTTCGGGTTCAGCTGGGTTCTGCCCACGATCATCTGGGCAAGGCGGCGCATCCAGATCATGTGATCGGACTTTGCCGCATGAATGGTCGCGTTCGGGGTCCCGAGCTTCACGAATTCATCGATGCTCTTGGCGACGATCGGCGCAGTCTTCTCGAGCGTGCTGATCGCACCGTCGATGAGCTCGACGTTCTCTGCGCTCATCTTTGCGATGACCGAAACGCCACTCGCGATCTCGCTCGTGGCGGCTTCCTGCTCGATCAGGATTCCGGCGACCTGCTCCATGCGGTCGGTGACCGATGATATTCCAACCGCAAGGCGCTCCATCTCGGAGCCGGCGGTGTCGATGGAGGTGCGTCCGCCCTCGACCTTCTCCGCGCCGTCGCGCATGACCTCGACGATCACGTTCATTTCCGACCGCAGCTCGCCGATGCGGGAGCGGATGTCTTCGGTTGCGCCTGCGGTCTGGTTCGCGAGGTTCTTCACCTCGCCCGCGACGACCGCAAACCCCTTGCCGGCTTCGCCTGCCCGGGCCGCTTCGATTGTGGCGTTCAGGGCAAGGAGGTTCGTCTGTTTCGCGATCGCTTCGATAGTGGAGACAATCTCTCCGATCTTGTTGGAGGCTTCGGCCAGCGCCTCGACTTTCTCGACCGCCGACTGCACGACCTCGAACACAGCGCCCATCGCCGACACCGCCTCGGTCGTCGCCCGTTTCCCGGCTTCCGAAACCTGCACGGCTTCCTTGGCCTCGTCGGCCGCCGACTCGGACGTGGCGCTGATGCTCTGCACCGTCGCGGAAAGCTCTTCCACGGCCGCGGCGATCGATTGTGTACGGTCGTCGACCTCACGCACCGAGCGGGTCATTTCGGCGACCTGCCGGACGCTCTGGTTGGCTGTGACCGACATCTCGACCCATTTTTCGAGCTGGGATTCGGCGTTGAAAGAACCGCCAAGCGCGGTGATGACTTCAGCCGTGCGGTCCCCGAGATAAGGCTCAAGCAGGTCGGCCTTCCGCGTCAGCAGAGCGTCAATGAACTCATCCGGGATCAGGGTGGCGTCGTCGAGCGTGACGGTATCGGCAGCCATTTTTTTCTCGCCTTCGATTTTAATTCGTTCTGCATACTTTACGGGGAACGTTAAATTTGTGCGAACGAACTGAAGATGATCAGATTTATCCGCAAGCGGAACTGGTCCCGCGAACGCGCATAGCGGGTTTGCCGCGAAATGTCTGGCCTGCCGGGCGCAATCTGCATTATCCGACACTGATGGAAACCGAACGCAAACAGGATGTCTCCGCTGCGAGAAGTGTCGCCTTCGATCTGCTCCGCGCGGTTCTGACCAAGAACACGCCGCTGGACGATGCGATCGCGGTGCATGACGGGCTGAACAAGCTGCCCCGGCGTGACCGCGGCTTTGCCCGGAGCATCGTCGGCGTGGCGCTGCGCCGCCTCGGCCAGATTGACGCGCTGATCGACAGTTTCATCGAGAAGCCGTTACCCCGTAAGACCAGCACCGTGCGCGACATTCTCCACCTCGCGGTCGGGGAACTGATGTTCCTCGATGTCGCGCCCCATGCTGCTGTCGACAGCGCGGTGACGCTGGTGGAGAGCCGGGGACACCCGAAATTCAAGGGCCTGGTCAACGCGGTGCTCCGCCGGACGGCAAAGGAGGGCCGCGAACGGCTCGCCGACCTGCCGGTGGAGCTCAACTACCAGCCCTGGATGATCGAGAGTTGGCAGACATCTTATGGTGTCGATATTGCGCATGCGATTGCGGAGTCGTCCCTGACGGCGCCGACGCTCGACATATCGGTGAAAGCCGATCCGGACCTCTGGGCCGAGAAACTCGAAGCGGTCCTGCTGCCGACCGGGTCTCTGCGTCGTGAGTTCGACGGCGCCATAACCGGTCTGCCGGGGTTCGAGGAGGGCGCCTGGTGGGTGCAGGACGCCGCCGCCGCCCTGCCGGCGAAGCTGCTTGGCGACATCGAGGGCAAGCGGGTCTTCGACCTCTGCGCCGCGCCCGGCGGCAAGACGCTGCAGCTCGCCGCCATGGGCGCGAACGTGCTCGCCGTCGACCGCTCTCCGAAGCGTCTCAAGCGTCTGGAGCGCAATCTCGACCGCCTCGGCCTTCGCGCCGGCATCGCGGCGGCCGACGTCACCGAATGGAAGCCGCCCTATCAGCCGGATGCGATCCTGCTCGACCCGCCCTGCACGGCGACCGGCACGATCCGGCGCCATCCGGACATTCTCCATGCCAAGGGGATCGGCGATCTCGCCAAGCTGACGAATCTGCAGTTCCGCCTGCTTGCCAAGGCGGCGGAGATGCTGCAGCCCGGCGGCAGGCTGGTCTATTGCACCTGCTCGATGCAGGCGGAAGAAGGCGAGGTCCAGGTCGCCCGCGCTCTGAAGGAATTGCCGCTGGAGCGCGACCCAGTGACGGCGGCGGAACTCGGCGGGCTCGGGGATCTGATCACGCCGGACGGAGACGTCCGCACCGGTCCCCATCTCTGCAAGGAACTCGGCGGTTTCGACGGGTTCTTCATCGCACGGTTCCGGAAGAGATAGCCGCCCTTGTCCGCCGCCGGGCAACCTGATAGGTGAAAGCCATGCAGCAGAAAACGCGAATTGCTCCCTCGATCCTGGCGGCGGATTTCGCCCGGCTCGGGGCGGAAATCGAGGCGATCGACAAGGCCGGCGCCGACTATATCCATGTCGACGTGATGGACGGTCATTTCGTGCCGAACATCTCCTTCGGTCCGGCGGTCACCAAGGCGGTGCGCGGGGTGACGAAGAAGACCTTCGACGTGCATCTGATGATCTCTCCGGTCGATCCCTATATCGAGGCTTTCGTCGATGCGGGCGCCGACATCATCACCGTGCATCCGGAGGCGGGCGCGCATACCCACCGCACGCTGCAGCTGATCAAGTCCTTTGGCAAGAAGGCGGGGATTTCGCTCAATCCGGGAACCCCGGTCGAGGTCGTGGACAACCTGATCGACCTTTGCGACCTGATCCTCGTCATGTCGGTGAACCCCGGCTTCGGCGGACAGAAATTCATCGACAGCCAGCTCGCCAAGATCGAGGCGATTCGCAAGCGCATCGACGCGACCGGCCGCACCATCGACCTCGAGGTCGATGGCGGCGTGACGGCGGAAACCGCACCGCGCTGCATCGCCGCGGGGGCCGACCTGCTCGTCGCCGGGACCGCCGTTTTCAAGGGCGGACCGGAGGCCTATGCTGCGAACATCGCGGCGATCCGGGGGGCGGGCTGACGATCGGCCGGGCCTTTTGGGGGCTGTGATGCGCACACTGAAGGAACTCTACTTCGCCTCGCCGATCTACCGCTGGCGTCTCGGGGCGAAACCTCTCATCGGCTTCAGGGATCGGCTCTCCGACGATCTTCCCGGCGACGCCGACGGCGGCCGCGCGATCCTCGAAGGGCGTATGCCCTATACCCAGGGCACGATCGCGCTCGGCGAGGATGCCTGGGCGCGGGAGCCGGGCGAGCCGGGAGCGCTCGAACATCTGCACGGATTTTCCTGGCTGCGCGACCTCCGCGATCTCGGTGGCGAGGCGGCGCGGCTCCGGGCGCGCGAGCTCGTCGACGGCTGGCTCGAACGCCATGACGAGTGGGACGCGCTGATCTGGCGTCCGGACATCCTCGGCGCGCGGCTGGCGGCCTGGATCGGCAATTACGACTTCTTCGGCGCGTCCGGCGACGATGCCTTCCGGGCGGATTTCTTCGACTCGGTCGGGCGCCAGTACCGTCACCTCTCCGGCGATATCGAGGCCTCCGCGCCCGGCGCACGCCGCCTGCTCGCGGCCAAGGGGCTGTTCGCGGCGATGGCGGTGGTCGGCGAGGGCGAAGGGAAATTTGCGCAGGCGCTGCACTGGCTGCACCGGGAACTGGGGAGGCAGGTCCGTGCAGACGGTGGTCACATCTCTCGCTCGCCCGCTTTGCAGGTCTCCGTACTGGCCGATCTGGTCGAGATCCGGCGGGCGCTCCGCCTCGCCGGGCTGGAAGACGAGATGCTGGACGAGCGGATTTCTTCGATGACCGCGATGCTCCGGATGCTGCGCCATGGCGACGGCGGGCTCGCGGTCTTCAACCATGCGACCGAAGGGCCGGTCGGGTTCATCGACAGCCTCATTGCGCAGGCCGAAAACAAGCGCAAGTCGCAGCTCTCCGCACCGGAGAGCGGGTTCGAGCGGCTGATCGCCGGGCGCACCTGCCTGATCATGGATACCGGCAAGCCGTCCTCCGCCGACCATGCCGCCCATGCGGGACTGCTCTCCTTCGAGCTCAGCGTCGGCAAGCAGCGCATGATCGTCAATTGCGGCGCCAGCCCCGCCGATCCGAAATGGGACAACGTGCTGCGCGCCACGGCGGCGCATTCGACACTGGTCGTGGACGACCGCAACGCGGCGGAGATCGAGAGCGACGGGACCGTCGGCAAGCGCCCGGGCAAGGTTGCGGCGCGGCGCATGGACCAGGACGGCGACATGCTGGTCGAGGCCGAGCATGACGGTTACCTGCCGACCCACGGGTTGAAGCATTTCCGCCGGGTCTATCTCGCGCGTAGCGGCGACGATATCCGGGTCGAGGACAAGCTGCTCTATACCGGCGATCCAGGCGACATTCCCGCCGAGGCCTGCATCCGCCTGCATCTGCATCCGAAAGTCCGCGCCTCGATTATCCAGAGCGGGACGGCGGCGCTGATCCGGCTCTCCAGCGGCTCCGGCTGGCGCCTGCGCTGCGACCGCGGGCTGGCGCTGAACGAGAGCGTCTATTTCGGCCAGGACGGCAAGTTCCAGCGCTGCGAGCAACTCGTCATCCGCGAGCCGCTGGCCGATATCCGTGCGAGCGGGGAGGTGACCATGCGCTGGGCCCTGCAGCGGGAAGACGGCAAGGCGGCCGGTTGATGCGGCTGGCCCCCATCACCGGCGGGAAGGTATAAGGGCGCCCATGCAACCGCTTTCCGCCATTGTCTTTTTCGCGATCCTTTTTCTCGCCGCCCTGATCGGAACGCGGATCCTGATCTCCCTGCTGACGCGGCGGCGGGTCATCGACGTGCCGAACGAGCGGAGCAGCCACGACGTGCCGAAGCCGCGCGGCGGCGGTATCGCCGTGGTCTCGGTGATGCTGGCGGGCTGGATCGGCTGGGCCGGTATCTCCGGAAGCCTGGACGCGACCGCGCTCGTTGTCGCGGGCCTGACGCTGGCGCTCGCGGCACTCTCCTTCGTCGACGATCTGAAGAACCTGCCGGCACGCCTCCGTCTCGTCATTCAGGCGCTCTGCGTTGCCGGAGGTCTCTGGGTGACGGTGCCGGAGGGCGGCTTCACCGGGGGCCTTCTGCCGGTCTGGCTCGAGCTGCCGGTCGCCGGTTTCGCCTGGCTCTGGTTCGTCAACCTGTTCAACTTCATGGACGGGATCGACGGGATCACCGGAGTCGAGACGATCAGCATCGGTGGCGGCATTCTCGGCCTTGTCCTGCTCGGCGGGACTGCCGCGGCGCTGCAGGTTCCGGCCCTCGCCATGGTGGCCGCGATCGCCGGTTTCCTGGTGTGGAACTGGCAGCCCTCGAAGATCTTCATCGGCGACGTCGCTTCGATCCCGCTCGGTTTTCTGATCGGCTGGATGCTGCTGGAGACGGCCGGAGCCTCGGACGGGCTTGCAGGCTGGGCGGCGGCGCTGCTGCTACCGGCCTATTACCTCTTCGACGCGACCTTCACGCTCGGCAAGCGGCTGCTGCGGCGGGAGAACGTCTTCGAAGCGCACCGTCAGCATTTCTATCAGCAGGCGACGCAGAAGGGTTTCAGCCATGCAGGGGCATGTCTTGCCATCGCCGTCCTGAACACGGTTCTGGTGCTGCTCGCCCTGTTCGCCGCGCCGGATTCTCCGCTGCCTGCGCTTCTTGGAGGATATGCCGCCGTCGTCGCGCTATGCCTGCTGTTTCGCCGCGGACTTGCGAAACCGGAAACCGCCGAGTGACCCGGAGATGGTCAACCGGGGCAAGACGGGGCGGCCCATCTGGTTTAGGTTTGCGGATGATTGCGCCCGGTGCCGGGCGCGAGATTGGATGAGCGGGTACGATGTTCGGGTCTAAACGCGGTCTTCTGACTTACCTGCACGATGTCGGGATGGCGGCGCTCTCCTTCCTGATCTCGCTGACGCTCCGTCTCGGCCAGGACATCCTGGTCTGGCCGCGCGAGGTCGTCGTCTTCGGCCTTGCCGCTTTCACCGGCGTGTCCGCGCTTGTCTTCCTCTCCATGCGTCTCGACCGCACGGTCTGGCGCTATTCGTCGATGAGCGATCTCAGCCGGATCGTCCGGGCCGTCGTGCTCTGCATCACGCTGTTTCTCGCGGTGCAGTTCCTTGCGACCCGGCTCGACGATTTCCCGCGCTCCTTCCTCGTCATCGAATTCTTCGTTCTGACCCTGCTGCTCGCCGGGCCGCGCTTCGCCTACCGGTTGGTCAAGGATGGCGCGTTCTCCAGCCTCTTTGAGCGCAACGCGGCGAACCGGGTCCCGGTGCTGCTGGTCGGAGCGGGCGACGGGTCCGACGCCTTCATTCGTGAGATGGGCCGCGAGCGGGACGCGCCGTACCGCGCGGTCGGGATCGTCGACGATCGCGGCGGGCGGGTCGGACGAGCGATCCGCGGGGTGCCGGTGCTCGGGACGCTGAAGGAACTCGAAGAGGTTGTTGCGGGCCTGCGCAAAAGGGACACCGCGCCGCAGCGCCTGGTGATCACCCGGCAGTCTATCGACGGGGCGGTGGTGCGCGAGCTGCTCGACAAGGCGAACGAGCTCGGACTAGCGGTCGGACGGATGCCCAAGCTCGGCACGCTCGAGGGAGCCGACGGCGAGGCGGAGACGGTGCGCTCGGTCAGCGTCGAGGATCTGCTCGGCCGTCCCCAGAAGGTGCTCGACCGCAAGGGCGTTTCCGACCTGATCCGGGGCCGGCGGGTTCTGGTGACCGGGGCGGGGGGAACCATCGGCGGGGAGTTGTCGCGCCAGATCGCCGCGCTCGGACCGTCGGAACTGGCCCTGATGGATATGGGCGAGTTTCCGCTCTACCAGATCGATCTCGAGATCTCCGAGAGCTTCCCGGACCTGCCGCGCCGGGCGCTGCTGACCGACGTCCGCGATGTCGAGGCGCTGAATGCCTGTTTCGCGGATTTTGCTCCCGATATCGTCTTCCACGCGGCGGCGCTGAAGCATGTGCCGCTGGTCGAGGCGAACCCGGTCGACGGTGTCATGACCAACGTGATCGGGACCCGCAACGTCGCCGACGCGGTGGCGTGGCACGGCGTCAAGGCAATGGTGCTGATCTCGACCGACAAGGCGGTCAATCCGACGAATGTCATGGGCGCGACCAAGCGCTCCGCCGAAGCCTATTGCCAGGCGAAGGATCGCGAGCAGGCGGAGAAGGGCGGTCCGCGCTACGTCACCGTCCGTTTCGGCAATGTGCTCGGCTCCACCGGTTCGGTGATCCCGCTGTTCCGCCGGCAGATCGCACGTGGCGGCCCGGTGACGGTGACCCATCCGGACATGACCCGCTATTTCATGACCGTTCGCGAGGCCGTCGAGCTGGTGCTGCAGGCGGCCGCGATCGATGCTGGCCTCGACGGAAATGCGCGGGAAAGCGGCGCGATCTGCGTGCTCGACATGGGCGAGCCGGTGAAGATCGTCGATCTCGCCCGCCAGATGATCCGGCTTTCGGGCTTCACACCGGACAAGGACATCGCGATCGCCTTCACCGGGCCGCGTCCGGGCGAGAAGCTCTACGAGGAGCTGTTCCACGACGCGGAGTCGCTGCGGCCGACGGCGATAGAGGGCATCCGCACGGCGTCTCCGCGCACCGCCGATCTGGCCGTGCTGTCCCGTGCGCTGGACGAGATCGAAAGCGCGGGCAGCCAGCGGAATGGCGAGCAGGTGCTGACGCTGCTGGCACGGCTGGTGCCGGAATTCTCCGGCAAGGCCGAGGGTTCTTCTGGCGGACCCGCGGTCGAAGGCGCCGCGCGCCCCGCCTAGTCGGTGACCGTGCCGGTCCAGCCGCTCTTGTGCGTGGCGCGGAACCGGCTCGGGCTCTGCCCGGTCGCGCCGGCGAAAAAACGCGAGAAATAGGCCTGGTCCTCGAAGCCGAGGCCGTAGGCGATCTCGGAAACCGACATCGCGGAATAGAGCAGGTCGCGCTGCGCCTCCAGCAGGATCCGCTGGCGCAGGATATCGAGCGGGGACTGACCCGAGCGTGCCTTCACCGTGCGCCGTAGGGTGCGCTCCGAGGTCGCGAGGGCGGCGGCATAGTCCTTGATCGAGAGCTGATCGCGAAACCGCTCCTCCACCAGCAGGCGGAACCTGTCGAACAGGATGGCATCTGCGCCTCGCTCGGTGGATGCGCTGCCCCGGCCTTCTGGACCGAGTTCGGCCAGCAATCCGAAAATCAGCATCAGATCTCCGCCGCTCCGCGCCTGGCTTCCCGTGCGCAGGCTCTGGCTCTCGGCGGCAATGCGCTCGCAGGCGGCCCGGATGTTCTCCGCAACATCCCCCCAATCGGCAAGCGGAATGATCGACGACGATGCAGCCGCGTCAGTCGCCTCCTGATCGCCCGTCGCTCGGAGCAGGTCCCGCAAATAAGCGTCCGAAACACTGAGCACGAACCCTTCGGCGTCGGTCTGGAAGGCGTAGCCATGCACGGCGTTCGGAACGATTGCGGTCAGCGTCGGCGCGTCGAGGCGGGCTGTATTGCTTTCCAGCCGCATCTCCGCGCCGCCCCGTGTCAGAAGCAGGATTTGGAAGAGTTCCGGATGCCGGTGTGGCCGGATTATCCAATCGTTGACCCGGCTGCGCACCGAAATGGTCTCGATATGGATGAACCGAGGTGGAACGTTCGACCTGCTGTCGGCGTAGAGTGTGAAAGACGGAACGAGGTTCATGCGCAGTGCCTGTCAGTGCCGCCGCCAAGGGATGAGCGTTTCGATAAAGTCGTCTTTGGCCGAAAAATGCAAGAATTTGTCCCGTCCTGCTCTTCTGGCGTTCCCGATGCCCCTCTAGATTACTGACAAACGTCAAAATGCAGGGGAAACGACCATGAAGACACAAGTCGGGATCATCGGCGCCGGCCCCGCCGGTCTCATGCTGGCCCAGGTTCTCCGCCAGCACGGAATCGACTCCGTCATCCTCGAGCAGCGTTCGGAAGACTACGTGCTGAGCCGGATCCGTGCGGGCGTGCTCGAACATCCCGCCGTTGAATTCCTGCACGCGATGGGCGCCGGCGAGCGCCTCGCGAAGGAAGGCATGCCGCATGAAGGCATCGACATGCTGTTCCGAGGCGAGAAACGGCGCATCGATTTCCCGAGCCTCACTGGCGGCAAGAAGGTCACGGTCTACGGCCAGCAGGAGGTCGTGAAGGATCTGATCAGGCTGAAGAAGGAGTTCGACGGCCAGATCCTGTTCGAAGCCGAAAATGTGGCGATCCACGGCGCCGAGAGCGACAGCCCGTCGCTCAGCTTCATCTACGGTGGCGAGCAGAAGACGCTCGCCTGCGACTTCATCGCCGGATGCGACGGCTTCCACGGCGTCGCCCGCCAGTCTATTCCGGAAGCGAAGCTGAAGCTGTTCGAGAAGGTGTATCCCTTCGCCTGGCTGGGCATCCTCGCGGACGCGGCACCGGCGCAGGATGAGCTGATCTATTCAAGGCACGACAACGGCTTCGCGCTGTTCAGCATGCGCTCGCCCGAGGTCACCCGCCTCTACCTGCAGTGCGATCCGGAAGAGAATCTGGACGAATGGCCGGACAGCCGGGTCTGGGACGAACTGCACCGGCGCCTCGAGGCGAAGGACGGTTTCCGCGTCAACGAGGGCCGGATCACCCGCAAGGACGTCACCCCGATGCGGAGCTTCGTGTGCGAGACCATGCGCCACGGCCGCCTTTTCCTGGCAGGAGACGCCGCGCATATCGTGCCGCCGACCGGGGCCAAGGGGCTCAATCTCGCGGCCGGCGACGTGAAGCTCTTGAGCGATGCCCTTGCGGTTTATTTCAAGTCCGGGGACACCACGCAGCTCGACGGATACGAGGCGCTCGCTCTGAAGCGGATCTGGGCGGCGCAGCGTTTTTCCTGGTTCATGACCCGTCTGCTGCACAAAGACCCGGGCGCCAACGCGTTCGACGAGGAAGTGCAGTTCGCCGATCTGGATTACTTCACCGGCACCGAGGCCGGGCGCAGAACCATCGCGGAGAACTATGTCGGGCTTCCCTTCGGTTGGACCGGGGCTGCCTGAAGCTGCGCTCTTTCGCCAGTTGGCGTTGCGCTGTATCCGCGCTAATAACCGAATATGAGCGAGGATCTTAATGCGCTGATGAAAATGGTCGAGGCGGGTCAGACGGACGCCGCCGAGCCCGGTCTCGTGGCTTTTGTCGAGGCGAACCCGCGCCAGCCCGCGGCGCAGTTCTATCTCGGGATTATCCGGCTGAAGCAGGGGCGCAACGCGGAGGCCGCGGAAGCCTACAGGGCCGCCGCCCGCGGCTTGCCGGGTGTTGCGGCGGTGCATTCGAACCTCGCGCTCGCCGCACACCGCGCCGGGGAACCGGAGGCGGCGCGAACCGCCGCGCGGCGGGCGGCGCTTCTCGCTCCGGACGGTAGCGGCCCCTATGTCGTCACATCCGAGGCTGCCGCAGCAAGCGAAGATCCCGCCGCTGCGTTGCGCGCGGCCAAACTGGCCTTTTGCCTCGAGCCGAAAAGCCAGTGCGGTCTGATGCTCGAAGCGGCCCGCAAGGCGGGCGACACGCCGTGCGTGGAGGCGGCTGTTGCCCGGCTCATGGCGACCGATCCGACCGATCGCGCCGCCTCGATCAACGGCGCCCACCATCTGCTGAAAAACGGCTACGGCGCCGAGGCGGAGAGGCTCTACCGCAATATCCTTGAGCACCATCCGAACGATCCGGACCTCTGGTTCAATCTCGGGGTGACGCTGATCGAGTCCGACCGGTTTGAGGACGCGGCAGAGCCGTACGCACGGCGCGCGCGTCTTGTTCACGGACGGCCGCTGAATGATGCGCCGGCCTATGCCGACATGCCCGCCGAGCCGGTGGTGCCGGTCGACCGGACCTGCGCCCGCCATCGCCTGAAGCACGATGCCGAGCAGTACCGCTACCTGACGGAGCGGGGCGTTCTGCCGCCCGAATACCGGGACGAATGGAAGACCTATCAGGAACTTCTCGACACTCTCGGCCCGGAAGACCGCGACGCGATCTCCTTCAAGCTGGACGATGCGCGTTATGGCAGGATCGCGCGTTCCTATAACCGCTTCGTCCATATTGCCGCGACCGGCTGGGAAGACGCGGATCCGATGAACCCGGATCTCGACTGGTCCGCGATCGAGGAAAGCTATCTGGATGCCGCGCCGCAGGCGGTGGCGATCGACGCACTGCTGAACGAGGAGGCGCTCGCCGCCATCCGGCGTTTCTGCTTCGAGTCCACGATCTGGCATCAGCTGAAGGGCGCGGGCTATCTCGGCGCCTACTATCGCTCCGGCTTCAACGACCCGCTGCTCTTCGCCATCGGCCGCGGTCTGCGCGAGCGCATGCCGCGCGTTCTGGGGCCGCACGGACTCAAGCTGATGTGGGCCTACAAGTACGACCAGCACATGTCGGGTATCAATCCGCATGCCGATTTCGCGGCCGTGAACGTGAATTTCTGGATCAATCACGCCGAGTCCAACCTGGACCCTGAATCCGGCGGGCTGCTGGTCTTCCGCAAGCCGGCGCCGAAGGACTGGACTTTCCAGCGCTACAACACGGCTCCGGCGGAGGAGATCTACGCGGCGCTCGGCGAGGACCGGAACAACCCTATCCGGGTTCCGAACCGCGAGAACCGGGCGCTTCTGTTCGACTCCCGCCTGTTCCACGAGACCGACCGCTTCACCTTCAAGGACGGCTATATCCATCGGCGGATCAACATCACCATGCTGTTCGGGCATGGCGGTACCTGAGACCCCGCCGACCGATGAATGGCGCCGGGCTGCCTCGGAGCATGCGGTTGCGGGGGACTGGAACGCCTGCCGAGGACTTGCTCGTAAGCTTCTCCTCGTCATCCCGCGCGACCCGATAGGCTGCTACTTCTTCAGCCTTTCGGCCGGACGTCTCGGCAATGCCGCATTGTCGGGCCGCTCCGCAAGCTGGGCGCGCACAGCTATCCCGCGTCCTGTTGTCGTTCCGCTGCTCAAGGAACTCTTCACGCTCCAGGGCCTTGCGGGGGGCGATCGCGATGCGCTCCGGCGGGCGGTGCTGGTCTCGCCCAGTGAGGGGGCAGGGCAGTTCAATCTGGCCAACCTGGAGGTCCGCAGGGAGAAGTACCGGGCCGCGCTGACCCTGCTCCGGCGGGCGAGTGCCGCAAGACCGCTCGATCCTGGAACGCTGGGCGAGATTGCCCGGATCCAGGGTCTGCTGACGGATGGCGCGCATCCCGGCGCAGCGTTCTCGCGCGCGCTCGTGGTCAGTCCTTCCGATTTCGGCACACTCCGGAACATGGGGCTCTGGCAACGCAAGCAGGACCGGTCGGCGGAGGGGGCGCGCTGGTTCCGCCGGGCCGTCACGGTCAACCCGACGAGCCGGGAGGCGCAGGGGGAACTGGGCCGGGCGCTGCTCAGCGACGGCCATCTGGCCGAAGGCTGGCCCCGGCTGGAGCGCTTTCGCCTGCCTGAGTGGGAGCCGCCGATCGACGGTCTCCCGCGCTGGGACGGCAGTCTGGTACCGGATGGTGCGTTGCTGCTCTGGAGTGTCGACAAGGTCGGTGATGAGCTGCTGTTCTCAGTCTTTCTGGAGCGTGCGCGGCAGGCGGCGGGGCGGGTGATCGCGGTCGTGGACCGACGCAACGTCGCCTTGCTCTCCCGCCTGCATCCCGAAATTCGTGTACGCGCCACTCTGCCGGAAGAGGATCCGGCCGACCCGGATTGGAAACCCGTGACCGCCTATCCGCTGGAATTCGCCGGCCGTTTTTTTTCCGTAAAGCCGGCGGACCTTGCCTGCCCGGGCGGACACCGGTCGCTCCCTCGAAAAGCCGGAAGCGGCGGCGGTCCTCTCAAGATCGGCATCTCCTGGAAGTCCGACGCCTCGCTGGTCGGCGCGCTCAAATCCACGCAGCTTGCCGACTGGGCCCCGCTACTCAGACAGCCGGGCTGCCGGTTTTTCTCGCTTCAATACGGTGAAGAGCAAACGGAACTCGAGAGATTTCCGGAGGTGGAGCGCATACCCGGCTTCGAGCCCTTTGGGCCGACATTGGCATTCGCGGAAACCATCGTGGATCTGGATCTGGTCATCACGGTCGCCAATACGACGGCGCATATAGCCGGATGCACCGAGACCCCGCTCTGGGTCCTCTTGCCGACCGGTTTCGGCTGCAGCTGGTTCTGGTTCCGGGAGCGATCGGACAGCCCGCTCTATTCCCGTGCCAGGCTTTTCCGCCAGCCGGTTCCGGGCGATTGGCGACCCGTATTCGAGGACCTCGGGGTCGCACTCGCGGAGCTGTCTGCGGGCCGGTGATTGCAGGAATGCCGAAATCGGAGGGTGACGCCGCATTTCCGCCATTCTGACCATGGCAGTTTTCATCGAGCACCTTGAAACAGCCGGCACTCAAACGGGATGATATGGTCCGGGCTTCCGGACAGGAGCCGACAATGACAGCCAGGAGGCAATCACGTGATCTCGTCCCGCACGAACTGGATGCATGACGTCTTCGCCGGGCTGATAGAGCAGTTGCGCTGGTCCTATCTGCCGCCTCTGATGGTCTATCTCGCCTACGGGATCTCGGGGCTGACCTCGATCGTCGGCACCTTCTTCGTGAAGGAATATCTCGATCTCTCGGCGGCCTTTCTGGCCGGGCTCGGCTTCTGGGCAGGTATTCCCTGGGCGCTCAAGATGCCGGTCGGCCATCTGGTCGACATCATCTGGAAATGGAAGGGCGCGCTGGTTTATCTCGGCGCCGGACTGATCGCTGCCAGCCTGCTGATCATGTACGGGCTGATCGCGCATACCGCCGAAATGACCGCGATCATGCCTGCGACAGCCTGGTTCGTGCTGAGCGTCCTGCTGTCGCCGCTCGGCTATGTTCTGCAGGACGCGGTCGCCGATGCCATGACCGTCGAGGCGGTCCCGGTCTTGGACGAGAACGGCGAGGCTTTTTCCGAAGAAGCGATCAAGACCATGCATACAACGATGCAGATGCTCGGCCGCTTCGCCCTGATCGGCGGACTGGCGCTGGTTGCGATCGTCAATATCACCATGTTCGACGGCGTCGGCTCGATGAGCCAGGCGGAGAAGGCGGTCATCTATGCCGACATCCACCTGATCGCGCTCATCGTGCCGGCGATCTCGGTCGCCGGGGTGATTCTCGGCGGCATGATGCTGCGTCGCCGCGCGAAGGACCTGATCTCCGCCGGCGTCGACCGGGCCGAGGTCGACAAGATGCTGTTCCGTCCGGACGGGGAGGCAACGCCGAACTGGTGGATCTTCGGCGGCAGCCTCGCTTTCGGTGCCTTCACCATCACCGTCGGCCTCAGCGATCTCGCTTTCTCTCAGGAGATCGTCTTTACAGGCTCGATGGCGATCGTCTGCTTCCTGATCGCGCGGCTCTTGCCCGAGCTTGCGCCGCCGCAGCGCCTCGCCCTGATCGGAACCTCGACCATAGTCTTCTTCTTTCGCGCGGTCCCGGGGCCGGGCCCCGGTTCGACCTGGTTCGAGATCGACCAGCTCGGCTTCGATCAGCAGTTCATCTCCGTCCTGACCCTTATCAGCGCCCTGCTTGCGCTGGTCGGCATGGTCGTGCTCCGGCCGCTGATGGCATCACGGTCGATCGCCTATATCGTCGCGCTGCTGACGGTCTTCGCGGGGATCCTGTCGCTGCCGAATATCGGGCTCTATTACGGTATCCAGGATTGGACGGCGCCGCTGACAGGCGGAATCGTCGATGCCCGGTTCATCGCCATTCTCGACACGGCGATCGAGTCGCCGCTCGCCCAGGTCTCCATGATCCCGATGCTGGCCTGGATCGCCCGCAACGCACCGCCACATCTGAAAGCGACCTTCTTTGCGGTGATGGCCTCCTTCGTGAACCTCGCGCTCTCGGCCAGGGCGATGGGGACGAAATACATGAACGAGATTTTTCTGGTGACCCGGGAAGTGAAGGACCGGACGACCGGGGAGGTGCAGGTGCCGGCGGATTACAGCGAACTCGGTTATCTGCTGATCGCCGTCGCCGTCCTGACGGTGGTCATTCCGTTGACCGCGATCGCCGTGGTGCAGGCGAGCCGGTTCCGCACGCGAGATTGAACCGGGTTCAGCGTTTCAAGAGCCGGCGGCTTTCCGGTGCCTCTTCCTCCCAGCCGAGCTGCTCCAGCTTCGGCCGGTCGTCCTCCTGTGCGGGATATCCGACACAGAGATAGGCGGTGAGGGACCAGTCCACTGGCACCTCGAGTTCATCCCGGATCTCTTCCGGGTCGAGGATCGAAAGCCAGCCGACTCCGATGCCCTCGGCCCGGGCGGCGAGCCAGAAGGTGTGGATCGCGGTGACGGTGGAATAATCGAGCATCTCGGGCATGGTCTGGCGCCCGAGGCCGTGGCCGCGCTCCGATCCGTGATCGGTGAAGACCGCAAGCTGGACCGGGGCCTTGTCGAGTCCTGCGAGCTTGAGGGTGGCATAGAGCTTTTTGCGCTCGCCCTCATAACCGGAGAGCGCTTTCCTGTTCGCTTCTTCGAAAGAGCTCCGGACCGCCGACCGCCTGGCAGGATGGACGACGGAGACGAAGCGCCAGGGTTGGCTGTAGCCGACCGAGGGCGCGAGGGAGGCGAGGTCGACGAGCCTTTCCAGCATGCCCTCTGGCAGAGCGTCCGTGCGGAACTCCCGCACGTCCCGGCGCCAGCGCAGCAGGTCTTCGAGTCTTTCCCGGAACGCGGCGTCGAATTCGGGCGATGAGGTGCCGCCCGTCATCGTCCGTACTGGTCATCGAAGCGTTCGATATCGTCCTCGCCGAGATAGGAGCCGGATTGCACCTCGACGATAATGAGCGGCTCTGTACCGGGATTTTCCAGCCGGTGGATCCAGCCGAGCGGAATGTCGACCGACTGGTCGGCATCGAGATGCATGACGTCGAGCCGCTCCATCGACGGGCCGCGGGTGATCCGGGCCTTGCCGGAGATCACCGTCCAGTGCTCCGCGCGATGCTTGTGGCTCTGCAGCGAAAGCCGGCCGCCGGGGGAAACGGTGATGCGTTTGACCTGATATCCGTCGCCGCTGTCGATATTTCGGTAACTGCCCCAGGGGCGGTGCGTGGTGGCGTGGCTGATCGCCTCCGGGCGCCCGGCCTCCTTCAGTGCCTCGACGGCGAGCTTCACGTCCTGGTCGGCGCCCATGGCCGCGACGAGCACGGCATCAGGGGATTCGATGACGACAAGATCCTCGGCGCCGATCACGGTGACGAGCCGGGATTCCGCGCGCACCAGGTTGTTCCGGCTCTTGTGCAGCCAGACGTCGCCCTGGACGGCGTTGCCCTCTGCATCCTTCTCCTGCACGGCCCAGAGCGCGCTCCAGGAACCGACGTCCGACCAGCCGGCATCGAGCGGCACCATGGCGCCGAGGGCCGTCTTCTCCATCACCGCATAGTCGATCGAGATCGAGGGCGCCTTGCCGAAGGCGTCCGCGTCGAGGCGGCGGAAGTCGAGATCGGAGACACCCTTGTCGAGAGCCGCCCTTGCTGCGTCGAGGATCTCCGGTGCCAGCCGCCCGAGCTCGGCGAGGAAGTCGCGGGCCCGGAAGAGGAAGGTGCCGCTGTTCCAGAAATAGTCTCCGGCGGCGAGATACTTCTCCGCGGTCGCAAGATCAGGTTTCTCGACGAAACGCTCGATCCCGTAGCAGCCGTCCATGCCGTCGAGCGGGCCGTTCCGGTGAATGTAGCCGTAACCCGTCTCAGGCCGGTCCGGTGTGATCCCGAAGGTGACGAGACGCCCGGCCCGCGCGGCGACGGCGCCGGTCTCGACGGCAGCGCGGAAGGCGTCGGGCCGTTCGATACGGTGGTCGGAGGCGAGCAGCAGGACGAGGCCTTCCGGATCGACGCTTGCGACATGCAGCGCGGCCACGGCGGCGGCCGGGGCGGAATTCCGTCCGGCCGGCTCCAGCAGGATGGCGGACGGCTTGGCACCGATGCCCTGCATCTGTTCGGCGACGGCAAAGCGGTGCTCGGCATTGCAGATCACCGAGGGCGGGCCGTAACCGGCACCTTCCGGAAATCGCAGCGCGGTTTCCTGCAGCATGGTCCGCTCGCTCAGCATCGGCAGCAGCTGCTTCGGATAGAGCGCGCGGGAGACCGGCCAGAGCCGGGTGCCGGAGCCGCCGGAGAGGATGACGGGATAAATCATGTGCAGACCGCGCCAATTCTGTATCAAGAATGGCTTAGTAACACAGAGCGCCAGACGAAAGCAGACCATGATCGTCGTCTTCGGATCGATAAACGCCGACCTGTTCTTTTCCTTCGCCAAATTGCCCCGCCGGGGCGAGACGGTACTGACCGACGCATACACCTTCTGCCCCGGCGGAAAGGGTGCGAATCAGGCCACCGCCGCTGCACGGGACGGCGCCGATGTCCGGTTTGTCGGGGCTGTCGGCCGCGACCCCAATGCGGCGCCCTGCCTCGACGCGCTGACGGCGGCCGGAGTCGACGTATCGCACGTTCATGTGGTCGATGGGGTGACCGGCACGGCGGTGATCTCTGTCGAGGCGAGCGGCGAGAACCAGATTCTCGTCGCCAGCGGCGCCAACATGAAAGCGTCCGCCGACTGGCTCGCGGAAGAGCTGCTCGGGCCGCACACCACTTTGCTGATGCAGATGGAATTGCCGCAGGCGGATACCGAGGCGGCTATCCAGCGGGCGCGAGCGCGCGGTTGCCGGGTCATCCTGAACGACGCCCCGCTCGGCCCGCTCTCCCGCGCGGCGTTGGCGGATGTCGATATCCTGATCGCCAATGAAGAGGAGGCGCTGGGCCTGCTCGGCAACAGCGCCGGTCTGGAAAACGCCGATCTCGCGCGCGGCCTCGCGGCGCTATGCCGGGGCACCGGGATCGTGACGATCGGAGCGGCCGGCGTGGTCGTGGCGCATGAAGGCGGCACATTCCAGGTGCCGGCCCTGCCGATCGTGCCGGTAGATACGGTCGGCGCCGGCGATGCCTTCTGCGGCACGCTGGCCGCCGCTCTGGACCGGGGGGAGACCCTCATCGAGGCGGTTCGCCGGGCCACGACCGCCAGCGGGATCATTTGCACCTTGCCAGGCGCCCAGTCTCCAGAGTTGACTGAGGCGCGGATCAACGCGGCTCTGGCCGACCTGCCTTCCGTGGTTCATATTTAAATACGACGCAGCAACGCGGGCTCAGAACGGCCCGGTAAGGGATATCGATGGTCAAGGAAACGCTCTACGAAGGCGGAACCGTGCTCGACGGAACCGGAGCCCGGCTCGAAAAGCATGGGGTCATGGTAAGGGACGGGAGAATCGCGGAACTGGCGCCGCTCGACCGCTTCCAGGGATTTGCCGGCTTCCGGGTCGATTTCACCGGAGGAACCTTGCTGCCGGGGCTGGTCGACTGCCATGTCCATCTGACCATGGGCGGCGAGGGCAACCCAGTTGCGGCGCAGTCGGCGATGACGCCGGGGCAGATCACCATGGCGGCCTTCAAGCACGCCCAGCAGGCCCTGATGAGCGGCATCACGGCAGTGCGCGACTGCGGCGGCAAGGACTACCTCGAGCTAGCGGTGCGCGATGCCTGCAACAGCGGCGCCCAGATCGGCCCGAGCATTCTCTGCTCCGGCCGGGTGATCTGCATGACCGGCGGACACGGCAACCGCAACGGCCGCATCGCAGACGGTACCGACGAGGTGATCAAGGCGGTGCGCGAGCAGATCCATGCCGGCGCGGACCTGATCAAGCTGATGGCCACCGGCGGGGTGATGACCCCGGGCGTCAGCCCGGAGGACGCGCATTTCTCCGCCGAGGAGATGGCGGCCGGCGTCGCTGAGGGCAAACGATTCCACAAAAGGTCTGCGAGCCACGCCCAGGGCAGCCTTGGCATCCTGAATGCGGTCCGCGCGGGTGTCGCTTCGATCGAGCATGGCATCTTCATGACGGACGAGTGTCTGAGGGAGATGCTGGAGGCCGGGACCTATCTCGTCCCGACACTCGCGGCGGTGCGCAATATTGTCGCCAACAAGGAAAACGGGATTCCTCCGCATGTGGTGGAAAAGGCCATGCGGGTCCAGGAGCGGCACATCCAGTCGATCAAGATGTTCTACGATGCCGGCGGCAAGATCGCGATGGGCACCGACGCCGGTACGCCCTTCAACCGGCACGGCGAGAACGCGCTGGAGCTGCGCTACATGGTCGAGATCGGCATCGCGCCGATGGACGCGATCGTCTTCTCCACCCGCAACGGCATCGACCTGATGGGGCTGGAGAACCGCGGCACGGTGGCGGAGGGCATGCATGCCGACCTGCTGATCGTAGACGGCGATCCGCTCGCCGACATCGAGCGGGTTGCGGATCGGGCGAACCACCGTATGGTGATCAAGAACGGTGTCCCGGCCCGCATCAAGACCGACGATGCGGTGCACGAGACCCGCAGCCCGGCGGACAATGTTCTCCGCTTTACCTCGGCCGCCAACGCGGCCTTCTGATCAGGTCCCGAGCAGGAAGTCTTCTGATGCCCATCAACAACCGCATTGCCGAGTTCCACGAGGAAATGACCGCCTGGCGGCGTGAGCTGCACCGCCATCCGGAAACCGCCTACGAGGAACACTGGACCAGCGCCTTCATCGCCGAGAAGCTCGAGAGTTTCGGGATCGAGGTGCATCGCGGTCTGGCCGGCACCGGCGTGGTCGGCACGCTGAAGGGCAACGGGGAGGGCGGCGCTATCGGCCTCCGCGCCGATATCGACGCGCTCGATATTACGGAACAGACCGGCCTCGACTACGCCTCCGAGAATCCTGGAAAGATGCATGCCTGCGGCCATGACGGGCACACAACCATGCTGCTCGGCGCGGCGAAGTACCTCGCCGAGACCCGGAACTTCTCGGGCACCGTGCAGTTCATCTTCCAGCCGGCGGAGGAGAACGAGGGCGGCGGCAAGCGGATGGTCGAGGAAGGGCTTTTCGAGAAGTTTCCGGTCGACTCTGTCTGGGGCATGCATAACTGGCCGGGCATGCCGGTCGGCACAGTCGCGGTCTGCGCTGGCGCAATGATGGCCGCCTATGACATGTTCGAGCTCGACATCAAGGGGGTCGGCGGTCACGGCGCGATGCCGCATCTCGGGATCGACCCGATCCTGGTCTCGGCCCAGGTCGTCACCGCGCTGCAGAGCATCGCCAGCCGCAATGTCGATCCGATGGATGCGGTGGTGGTCTCGGTCACCAAGATCCATGGCGGCGATGCCTACAACGTCATCCCGGGCATGGTGCAACTCGCCGGCACGACCCGTTCCTTCCGTCCGGAAGTGCGCGACATGATCGAGCCGCGGATGAAGCAGATTATCGATGGCGTCTGTGCCGGCTTCGGTGCGACGGCCGAGCTGCGCTACGAGAAGCGCTATCCGCCGACCGTCAATTCCGAAGCCGAGAGCGAGATGGCGGCAAATGTCGCCGAGCGTCTGGTCGGCGGTGAGAAGGTCGTCCGCGATCCGACCCCGAGCATGGGCGGCGAGGATTTCGCCTTCATGCTGGAAAA
Organism: Nisaea sp.; assembly: GCF_017640745.1. Lineage (GTDB taxonomy): Bacteria > Pseudomonadota > Alphaproteobacteria > Thalassobaculales > Thalassobaculaceae > Nisaea. The sequence continues at coordinate 88,290 of NZ_JAEPQA010000003.1, forward strand.
GAAGCCGGGCTGCTACATCTGGATGGGCAACGGCGGCGGCGGCGAAGGCAAGATGCTGCACAATGCCGGTTACGACTTCAATGACGAGGCCCTGCCCTGGGGCGCCAGCTACTGGAGCCAGCTCGTCGAGGACAGGCTGCTGCGGGCGGGTTGATCGGGCCCGTCAGGTCTGGCGGCGGAGTGCGAATTCTCTCAGCTTCGAGCGGTACTCCGCGATGTCGTGATAGCGGTCGATCCGTCTCTGGGTCGATGCCTCGCCTCTCAGGAGGCGCTGGGCGTAGCGATAGATCCGTTCCAGGGAACTGATGCCGAACTCGTTCTTGAGGTCTGGATAGGTGCCGTCCGCCGCCGGATCGCAGATGCTCAGATAGCGCTGGTAGCCGTAATGGCGGAAGCGCTGGCTGCGTACCACGAGATTGGCCAACCGGTTCGCCGGAGAAAAGAACATGCCGATCCCCCTGAGCAGGGCCTTGGCGATATCGATGCTGATGCTGGACGGCGGGACGAAAGGAACCGGATCGGCTCCATTTACAATGCGGTAGATCGGTGTCCGGAATTCGCTGACCAGGCCGTCATCCCCGCAGCGCGGCGCCCCGAAACTGTAGCAGGCCGCGAGCTTGTCGCCGCTCGTATACCAGGTGGCAAGTGTCGCGAGCGCGCCGCCGAGGGAGTGTCCGGTGATATAGAGGGGCAGGTCGGCGACCTGTTCGACATAGCTCCTGATCTGCTCCTCGACCGATTTAAAGGCCGCGTCAAAGCCTTTGTGGACATTGCCGACCTTCACTTCGCGACCATTCTTCAGATGCATCACGCCCGTGGCGGACGCGCTGAGATTGGTCATCCAGTCCTTGGTCTGTTGGGTGCCGCGGAAGGCGATCACCGCCATTCCGACATCGTTCTCGGGCCGTCGTGCTGCGACGAAGCCCTGGGTGTCGGTCTCACGGTTGAAGATGATCCCGACAAGTTCGAACCCGCCGACTGCCAACACCGATCGCAGGATCTCGTTCTTGGTGTCCCGCTGCGGACTGAAGGACAAGGCAAGACCGCGCAATCTTTCCGCGATGCTGTTCTGATCGGTCAGCTTGGCCAGTTCGACAGCGAGGCTCATGATCGCGTCCTCGTCCTCCTCATCGAAGCGGAGATAGGCGAGTTCCGAAAGCACGGCCATCAGCCAGGCGGTGCGATCGCTATAGGCGGCGCGCCGAACGGGCGGTTTCATATCGGAGAATCTGAGAAGGTCGCTCTTGAGCGTTTCGTGAGCCATAAAATCGCTCCTCGTATGAAATGACGTGAATAAAATCAAAAGTAATAATGTGCCCTATAATATTCCCCGGATGGAGGATTGCAAATTTTCCCGGGAGAGACTTTTTCCAAGAGGAGAGAAGCGCTTTTCTTCCGTCGCTCACCGCAGCAGGGCACGGACTTTGACCTGTTCAGGCAAGGAGAGAAGGTTGGCGTTGGCCTGAAGGTTCCGGATTGTGCCAATGTGACCCGAACGCGGGTCGGAAAACCGGAGGGAGGCCTGTGCGCTGCTTACTCTGCGGGGATTGAAGAGCCTGCATGTCGGGCCGGTCGATCTGGATGTGCCGTCCGGTGTAACAGTCGTTTTGCGCGGCCGGTCGGGCTCCGGGAAATCCCTGCTGCTGCGCGCCATTGCCGACCTCGATCCCGCCGAAGGAACGGTCTCCCTCGACGGGCGCGATCGCGAGAGTATGCCGGCGCCGGATTGGCGCCGCGAGGTCGGCTATTTGCCGGCCGAACCTGGCTGGTGGGCGGACCGGGTCGCCGCGCATTTCGCGGACTGGGACGCCTGCCGGCATCTTGCGGAGCGTCTCGGCATCGATCCCGCTGCCGGCGACTGGTCCGTCTCTCGGCTCTCGACCGGTGAAAGACAGCGGCTCGGCCTGATGCGCCTGCTCGAGAACAAACCTCTGTGCCTTCTGCTGGACGAGCCGACGTCAGCGCTTGACGAGGCCGCGACGGCCGCAGTCGAAGCGCTGGTCGCGGAACATTGCGCGGCCGGAGGCTGCTGTCTCTTCGTAACCCATGACAAGGCGCAGTTCTCGCGCGTCGGATCTCGGGGCTACAGGCTTGAGGACGGCCGCCTCGTCGAGGAGCGGGTGGTATGAACTACGAGGTGCTGTCCTACACCGATCTCGCCTTTGCGGCCTTGCTCCTTCTGATCAACGGTGCGGTCTCCGTCGCTTTCGAGCTCGGGATGGCGCGCAGTCTGCTGATCGCGTCGGTCCGTATGGTGGTGCAGCTTCTGCTCATCGGCGTGATCCTGGACTTCCTCCTGAGTACGGTGTCGCCGTTCTGGACCGGCCTTGCGGTGCTCACCATGCTCGGCTTTGCCGGCTACGAGGCAATGGCGCGCCAGGACTGCCGGCTGAAGGGCTTCTGGGGCTATGGTCTCGGCGCCGGCGCCATGTGCTTCGCGGTTCTCCTGATGATGGGCTTTGCTCTGACGACACAGGTGGCGGCCGATCCCTGGTACCATCCGCGCTATCTCCTGCCGTTGCTTGGAATGGTGCTCGGCAATTGCATGACCGGGGTCGCGCTCGCGATCCGGGCGATCACCGCCGCACTTGGCGACGGCCGCGCCGCCGTCGAGGCGCAGCTCGTTCTCGGGCGCAGCTTCCGCCGGGCGGTCCTTCCGATGACCCGCGCGGCGCTGCGGACCGCGCTGACGCCGACGATCAACGCAATGGCGGCAACCGGCCTCGTCTCTCTTCCGGGGATGATGACCGGGCAGATTCTCGCCGGCATCGACCCGGTCGAGGCGGTGAAATATCAATTACTGGTAATGTTTCTGATTTCCGGCGCGACAGGGATTGGCGTAACCATCGCGGTTTTCTCCGTGCTTCGGCGCCTCACAGATACGCGCCATCGGCTGCGTCTCGACCGGCTTTCCGAGTAAGCCTTTCCTCAGAATGTGATTCTGCCGATCAGTTGTGAAGATAGGTCCTGAAGTGCATGTCTTAAAACAAAAATCTCTCTAATTTTAGGCAACGGAAATCAATTAAAATACAGCAGAAGTGCAAGATATTATTCGCTTTTCAAATAGCATTTTACGCCGGTAGTATGAATTTCAATATAAATCTGGCTGAATGGCGAAAGCGCCAAAACAGGCAGAATGGCACCTGGGAGTGAACTCCGTGTGCATGAGCTGGCTAGGGATCTTGAGACATGGAAGCAACCAGTAATATATCCGGCAAGGACGGCCGAGCGCAGGGCCGGTTTCATCGCGACAAGGAACGCAAGGAGCTGACGCCTGTCGCCGTGCGGACGATCGCGAGCCTGTTCGATCTTTGGAAAGTTCCCCCGCGCGCCGCCGCGAAGCTGATGAATGTCGACGAGGGCACCTGGGCCGCGATGAGCGACGGCAACTGGCAGGGCATACTCTCCGTCGATCAGCTCGAGCGGACGTCGAATCTGGTCGCGCTTTATCGCGACCTGAAGGAAAAGATGGACGAGCAGGCCGCCGAGACCTGGCCGACCACCGGCAACAGCAACGCGCCGTTCCGCGGCAAGACCCCGGTCGACATCATGGTTCTCGGCGGTCTTCCGGTGATTCAGGCCATGCGCCGCCATGTGAAGGCTATGCAGCGGCAGCCCGAATTGGTGTCCTGACCGCCCGACTGGTTCACACGCAGGGCGCGTTATAGAGCCAGCCGCCGTCCGGATGCGGGCGGGCATAGATGTCGACCGACTGGTCGAAGCGGACATAGCAGGAAAACAGCGGCATGGTCATGAAGTTGGTGACCACCAGAGAGACCGTGTCCCCGCCATAGAGTGTTCCCACAAGACAGATCTGGGTGCGCCCGCTGCGCGACAGCCGGAAGCTGGTGCGCTCGCGGGTCTTCAGCTGCACCCGCCCGGTGATGGTGAAGGGTGTGCGGTTGCGAACGAGCACGCAGACCTCGCCGGTCTGCCCGTCGCCCGGCGGCGGTTTCGCGTCACGCCGGTTGACCACGGTCGGCGGCGCCTCTTCGCAGGCCGCGAGGCCGAGCGTTGCAACGAAGAGCAGCATCAGAGTGAGGGCGCGCGAGCGGTTCATGGATCCAAGCTAGAGAGGGGGAGGAGGGGCGTCAATGCGATGCGGGCCCTACCGGTGCCGTCGTTGGATGGCACGCGGATCCAGCGCCTCCTGCAGCCCGTCGCCGAGGAAATTGAAGGCGATCACGGCGGCGAAGATCAGCAGGCCGGGCCAGACCGCGAGCATGGGCGCGGTCGCGATCAGTTCCTGCGCCCCGGTCAGCATGTTGCCCCAGCTCGGAATCGGCGGCTGCACGCCGAGGCCGAGGAAACTCAGCACGCTCTCGAACAGGATCACATTGCCGATGGTGAGTGTCGCGGCGACCAGAATCGGCGAGGCGGCATTGGGCAGGAGGTGGTGGAACAGGATACGCAACGGCGGCAGGCCCTGGGCGCGGGCGGCCTCGATGAACTCGCGCTCGCGCAGGCTGAGGACGGAGCCGCGCACGAGGCGCGCCGTCGTCGTCCAGCCGACCAGCGCGATGATGATCACGATCCGGTAGAGGCTGAAGCTCTCGGATTGTACGAGTGCGGCAGGCAGGCCGGCTTTTTCAGGATCGATCGCGGCGAGGACGATGAGCAGGGGCAGGAGCGGGAGCGAGATCACGCCGTCCGCGAGCCGCATCAGTACCGCGTCCAGTACCCCGCCGCGCCAGCCGGCGAGCAGGCCGAGCAGGGTGCCGATGGCGCTGGCGCTGAGCGCGGCGGCGAGCCCGACGGTAAGCGAGACCCGTCCGCCTTCGAGCAGGCGCATCATCAGGTCCCGCCCGATCTCGTCGGTGCCGAGCGGGTGGGCGGCGGAGGGCGGTGCGGCAATGTTGAAGAGGTCCGGCGTGGTGGCGTCGAGCCCGAGCATTGCGCCCAAAAGAGGCGCGGCGAAACAGGCGAGCATCATGACCGCCAGGACTGCAAGGCTCAGTGCCGCAGCGCTGTTTGCGAGAAGTCGGCCGAACGGACCGCGACGTCCGTGCATCGCATATCCCGCCGTCATGACCCGGCCCTCGCGGTGAGGCGGATGCGCGGGTCGATCAGGCCATAGGCGATGTCGGCAGCGATGTTCGCCGCCAGTGTGACGGCGGTCGCCAGCAGCAGGCCGACGAGGGCGAGGTTAAAATCGTTGCCCATCACCGCGTCGTAGATCGTCTTGCCCATGCCGAGATAGGCGAACATGGTCTCGGTGATGAGCGCGCCGGAGAAGAGGGCGCCGAAATCGAGCGCCATGATGGTGACCAGCGGGATCAGCGCGTTTCGGAACCCGTGGCGCCACAGGACTGCGCCTTCCCTGGCACCCTTGGCCCGTGCGGTGCGGATGTAGTCCTCGCGCAGCACCTCGACCATCGCGGCCCTTCCGTGGCGGGTATATTGCGCGATGCTGGCCGCTGCCAGGGTCAGCACCGGCAGCACGAGATGCGCCGCCCGGTCGGCGATACCGCCGTCGCCGATGGTCGCCATGCCGCTCGCCGGAAACAGTCCGAGCGTCACGGCGAAGAGGAGTATCAGCAGCAGGGCAAGCCAGAAGGGCGGCACGGAGATGCCGGCGAAGCAGAAGAGATTGATCGCCCGGTCGGCGAGGCTGCCGGGGTTTCGCGCCGCGAGCACGCTTGCCGGCAGGGCGATCGCGACGGCCAGGGCGAAGGCCAGCCCCATCAGCAGCAGGGAGTTCAGAAGCCGCGGCGCCAGCACGTCCGTGACCGGTGCGGCGAAGAGGCGGGAATAGCCGAAATCACCTTGCAGGGCAGCGGAGAGCCAGGCGCCGTAGCGCTCCAGGAAGGGCCGGTCGAGGCCGTAGAGCGCCTTCAACCGCACGACGTCGGCGGCAGTCATGTTCGGGTCGCCGGCCATCATGAGGTCGACGGGGTCGCCCGGCATCAGCACCAGCAGCCCGTAGGTCACGAAGGACATCAGCCAGAGCACGAGCAGCGCCTGGCCGAGGCGGCGGACCAGGAACGCTGTCATGCGCGGGTCAGTTCGCGTCCGTACTGTCGCGCCATTGCTCGATCCAGTAGGTGGAGCTGTATTTGTGCCCGGTCGGGCGCAGCCCCTTCAGCCATTTCGGCAGGATATAGGCGTCCGACCGGAAATAGAGCGGCAGCACCGGCAGATCCGTCGCGTAGAGGGTTTGCTGCTCGGCCCAGAGCGCGCGGCGCTTTTCCCGGTCGAGCTCGACCTCGATGGCGTCGATCAGCCGGTCCATCTCCGGATTGGCATAGCCGGTCGCATTCTGGCCGGACCAGTTGTTCGCCTCGGTCGGGATCGAGGTCGAATAGAGCGTGGTCTTGGGCAGCGCCTCCGGAGCCGAAAGCCAGGCGAACATCGCCATCGCCGGGAACTTGCGCTTGCGCACGGTCTCGCCGAAGAAGACGCGGGCCGGCTCGTTGCGGATCGTCACCTCGATGCCGACCTGTTTCCAGTAGTTCTGCAGCACCTGCTCGACCAGCTCGCGGATCCGGTTTCCCGCGGTGGTCATGATCTCAAGGCTGAGCTTGGTGCCGTCGGGCCTGTGGCGGACGCCGCCCTTCATCTCCGTCCAGCCGGCCTCCGCGAGCAGAGCCTTGGCGCGTTCCGGGTCGAAGGCATATTTCGGCAGGTCTTTATGATAGGCCCAGTCCAGCGGGTTCACGGCGCCGTGGGCGACCGGCTGGTTGCCGGCGAAGAGCCTGTCGGAGAGTGCCTGCCGGTCGATCGCATGCAGCAACGCGCGGCGGACGCGAATGTCGGCGAGAATCGGATTGTCGAGATTGAGCTCGATATGCTCGTAGATCAGGCCGGGCTTGTAGATCACGTCGAAGGCGTCGCCGTGCCTTTTTGCGAAGCCGAGCGCCTGGTCGAGGGTGAGGCCGGCCTCGCCGGCGATATAGTCGATCGCGCCTGAGAGCAGGTTTGCCTCGAGCGCCGCGGTCTTCTCGATGGTCTTCACCACGATACGCTGGAAGGCCGGTTTCTTGCCCTGCCAGTGCTCGTTGCGCTCCAGCACGATATAAGCGCCCTCGCTGACTTCCGAGACCCGGTAAGGGCCGTTATAGAGCCCCGGATTGGACGGGTCGGTCTTGTAGAGCGTCCGGTTCTTGTAGTCCCGCGGCACGGCGAAGGCGTCGCGTTCGAGATGGGCCGGCAGCAGGTCGAAATCGCCGGGCGTATTGTAGCGGTAGTCGATCTTGTTGCGCACGAAGGTGAAGGTGCGCTCGTCCTCGACCTCGATCTCGGCGATGTCCTGGTAGGTGCTGATGTCGGAGACGCCGGTCTCCGGATGCTTGCCGACCTCCCAGCTGAAGAGCACGTCCGCCGTGGTAATCGGCGTGCCGTCGCCCCAGAAGGCACCGGGCTTGATCGTGTAGGTCGTGCGCACGCCCTCGCGCCCTGTCGGGTTGCCCGCCGCGTCGAGTACCGGAAACCGCTTCGCCCGCTTGTTCTCGAAGGTCGGCAGTTCGGTGCACCAGAGGCAGGCCGGTTCCCAGTCATGGCCGAAGATGGCGATCTGCCGCTGCGCCATGCCGAGCACGTAGCTCTTCACCAGCATGGCGTCGATCATCGGGTTCAGCGTCGTCGGGAACTGGGTCATCCCGATGACCAGCTGTTCGCGGGCATCGGCGGGACGGGGCAGGTGAAGGGATGCAGCGAGGGCAATCAGGCAGAGCACGAACAGTCTGATCGGACGCCGCATCGGGCTGCCTCCATCTCTCGGTCAGGGTTCCATTGAGGATAGGAAGCGGCGCCGATGATTTCCAGCGCCGCAGCCGCTGCCGCTTCAGGTCAGCGGTATGTCGAGCACATGCTCCTTGAAGGCCGGCCGTGCGGCAATGCGGGCGTACCAGGCTTCCAGCGCCGGCATCGGCGGGCGGTCCTCGACCAGGGTCAGCCAGCGGTAGATATTCATGCCGAGCGGGATGTCGGCCATCGTCAGCCGGTCGCCCATCATGTAGTCACGGCCGGTCAGGCGCTTTTCCAGGATCCAGAGAATGTCGATCATGCCCTTGCGCGCCGTATCGATCGCCGCGTAGTCGCGCTCGGCCTCCGGGGTCCTGACGAGGCCCCAGAAGATCGGCGTGATGAGGGGCAGGAGCGTAGTGTGCTTCCAGTCCATCCAGCGGTCCGCATCGGCATAGTCGCGCGGGTCGGCGGGCGCCATCTCGCCTTTCGAATATTTGTTGCAGAGATAGCGGACGATGGCGTTCGACTCCCAGAGCACGAAATCGTCCTCGATGATCGTGGGCACGCGGGAGTTCGGGTTGAGCGAGAGGTAGTAGTCGTCCTTCGTGTTGGCGAAGGCACCGCCGTAATCCTCGCGCTCGTTTGGGATTCCAAGCTCGCCGCAGAGCCAGGTCACTTTCTGCACGTTGCTCGAATTGTTGCGTCCCAGAATCTTCAGCATCTCGGCCCTCCCGGCGCCTCGCTTGTTCTTGTCTTGCTCAGGTTTCGATTGTCTCGCGGGATGCGGCCCAGCCGTCGGGATCGCGCAGGAACTGGCGCACCTCGGCGAGCTGTGCCGCCGTGAAGCCGCGCTTCTCGGCCGCGGCGAGCACATCCCACCAGGTGCAGAGCCCGTGCAAATCGACGCCCCTTTCCTTCATCGAGGCGGTGCTCTCGGGGAAGTTGCCGTAGTGGAAGACGACGAAGCAGTGAGCGACCTCGCCGCCGGCTTCGCGGATCGCGTCGATGAAGGAGAGCTTGGAGCCGCCGTCGGTCGCGAGATCCTCGACCAGGAGGATGCGTGCGCCCTCGGGGAAGGTGCCCTCGATCCGCGCGTTGCGGCCGAAGCCCTTCGGCTTCTTGCGGATATAGAGCATCGGCAGGCCGAGCAGGTCGGCGATCCAGGCGGCGAACGGAATGCCCGCCGTCTCGCCGCCGGCGACCGCGTCGAACTGTTCGAACCCGGCCTTCTGGGCCAGCAGCTCGACGCCCATCTCCATCAGCTTCTTCCGCGCGCGGGGGAAGGAGATGATCTTGCGGCAATCGACATAGACCGGGCTGAGGCGTCCCGAGGTGAAGGTGAAGGGCTCTTCCGGGCGAATATGCACGGCCTCGATCTCGAGCAGAATATTGGCTGCGGTCTCGGCGATGCTCTGGCGGAAATCGGGGGTCTGGCTCTCGTCCATCGACGGGGGGCTCCCAAGGCAGGCGATTTGAAACGCCCGGAGCATAGACGAAGCCTCAGCCGTGTTCACCCTCGGAAAGCAGGAGATGTTTCAAGCGGTCGTGAGAGACCCCGCCGACCGGCGCGTCGAGCACCAGCCGGCCCCTGTGCAGCACGGCAACGCGGTCGGCGATCGACAGTGCGTGGGTCAGGCTCTGTTCCGCCAGCAGGACGCCAGCGCCGTGGTCGGCGAGACGCCGAATCGCAGGAAACAGCTCCTGGCAAATCACCGGCGCAAGGCCGAGGGAGGGCTCGTCGAGCAGCAGGATCTCCGGGGCGGACATCAGCGCGCGGGCGATGGCGACCACCTGCTGCTGGCCGCCGCTGAGACGCCAGCAGTCCTGCTTCAGGATGCAATCGAGCAGCGGGAACAGGCGTGTGATCTCCGCGATCCGCTCCGCTCTTTCTCGGGCCGGGGCACGGCACGCGGCATGCAGTGTGTCCGAGACAGTCATGCCCGGGAACAGACGGCGACCTTCAGGGCAGTAACCGATACCGAGCCGGGCCCGGTCGGCTGTAGCAAGCATTCCGAGATCGCGGCCCCGGAACCGCCCTGCACCGGACTCGGATTGTTCCAGGCCCATGATGGCGCGCAGCAGGCTTGATTTTCCGGCGCCGTTTAGGCCGAGCAATGCGACGATCTCTCCGCCGGAGACGGAGAGATCGAGCTTGTCGACCGCGATGCCGCCTCCTCTGAGGACAGAGACGTTGCGAAGCTCAAGCAGCGCGGCACTCATAACGGGCTCTCCCCGAAATAGGCCCGGATGGCGCGCGGATCCTGCACGATCTCCTTCGGCGTCCCTTCCGCGACGATGCGGCCGGCGCTGAGGCAGACCACTCGGTCGGCGAGCGGCAGCAGGAAGTCCATGGCGTGATCGACCAGCAGGATCGCATGTCCTTCGGCGGCGAGAGCCTTGAGAAGCTGGGCGAGGTCAGCGCGTTCGATATCGTTCATCCCTGCCGCCGGCTCGTCGAGCGCGAGCAGCGAGGCACCGGTGGCGAGCGCTCGCGCGATCTCGAGACGCTTTTGTGCCGCGGGCGGCAGGCTTCCGGCGAGATCGCCGGCGCGCTCGCCGAGCCCGACCCGTGCGAGCAGCGCTTCCGTATCACAAGGCCCGACCGCTTCAAGGCTGTCGCCCAAGGTGAGGCCGGGGGCGATCTGCGGGTGCTGGAAGGTCCGGACGATCCCGGTGCGGGCGATCCTTTCCGGGGACCGGCCTGTCAGATCCTCGTTGCCGAAATGGATACGGCCGGAGCCGGGTTTCTCGATCCCGCTGATGAGGTTGACCAGCGTCGTCTTGCCGGATCCGTTCGGTCCAATCAGCCCGACAATCTCGCCGGGAGCGACGGAAATGGATACGTCGTCCAGCGCCGCCACACCGCCGAAATGCTTTGTAACATGTTCCACAGAGAGCGCCGCGTCGCGACGGGGGTGCGGGGCCGGTAGCTTCGCTTCGCTCCTGGGCGTCCGTCTCTCCGGCAGCAATCCGGCGAGACCGTTTGGCAGGAAAATGATGGCTCCGAGCAAGGCCGCGCCGTACGCAACGAGATAGTAATCAGCAAAGTCCCGGAACCATTCCGGCAGATGCACGAGCAGCAGCGCGCCGAGCACCGCGCCCAATGGGGAATCCCGGCCGCCGATCACCGTCATCGCCAGCAGAAGGACCAGGATGTGGAAGGACAGCACGTCGGGCGAGACGACGCCGACCGCGTGGGCCTGCAATGCGCCTGCGAAACCTCCGAAACCGGCGCTGGCGAGGAAGAAGCGGAAGCGTATCGCGGCACCGTCGATACCCAGGGCGGCCGCGGCACTGGGTGCTGCACGCAAGGTCTCGACCGCGAGACTGCGCCTCCCCGCGGTGAGGCGGTGCGAGATCCAGAGCGAAACGGCAACGCAGGTCCAGACAAAGGCCGTCAGCGGCAGGCCGAAGCCGATCTGAAGACCGGCAATCGAGATTTGAGGGATGCCGAAGAGGCCGTTGGCGCCGCCGGTCACCTCGGTCCAGTTGATTGCCGCGAGGAGCGTCAGTTGCGCGATGCCGAGGGTGGCGAGGGCGAAATAATGCGAGGCGAGGCGCAGCACCGGGATCGCGATCAGCGCGGCCAGCAGGACCGGCAGGGCCGTTCCGGCAATCACGGTAAACGGGAAGCCGAAGCCAAGATCGAGCGCGGTCAGGGCGGCCGCATAGGCGCCGAGTCCGAAGAAGCATCCCTGTGCGAGGGAAAGCGCGCCGAGACGGCCGAAGACGAGCTGGTAGCCGATCGCCGCGATGGCGTAGATCCCGGCCCGCGTGAGAACGTCATGACCGTAGCTGCCGGCGAAAGCCACAGCATAGACCGTGAGCGCGGCACCGCCGACGAGGAGCAGCAGGGAGCGGCGGTCAGACACGGGTGCGGGCCCGTTCCGGCAGCAAACCGCTTGGGCGGAAGGCGAGCATGGCGAGAAGAACGCCGTAAAGCAGGGCTTCCGCGACGAGATAGGAGGTGAAGGCGGCGACCAGGGTCTCGAAAAGGCCGATCAGCAGGGCACCCAGCACGGCGCCGTCGAGCCGTCCCCATCCGCCGATGGTCACCGCGATATAGGCCTTCAGCATGAAGAGGCCGCCGTCGTTCGGGCTCACGAAGAACTGGTTCGAGAGCAGCAGGCCGGCCGCACCGGCGAGCGCGACGGCCAGTGCGAAGGAGAGGGTAATCATGCGTGCCGGGCGGATGCCGATGGCGGCGGCCATCTCCGGATCCTGTGCCACCGCCCGCATCCGCCGCCCGGTCTGCGTCCTGCCGAGGAAGAGGCCGGTGGCGGAGACCAGCAGCGCGGCGCTTCCCAGAACGCCAAGCTGTTGCAGTGAAAGGGTGAGCCCCCCGACGACCGGACCGTCGCCCGCGATCAGCGGCGGGCCGACGCGCGGCGCGGCGCCGAAGACGGCGTTTGCCAGATGCTGCAGGACGAGGCCGATTGCGATGGTGCTGACAAAGACGGCGACCCGCGGTCTCTTGCGAAGCGGGAAGTAGGCGAGATGGGCGAATCCGACGCCGAGCCCGCCCATCAGCAGCATCACGAGAGGCAGGAGTAAAAGACCGGGGAGCCCCGCGGCATCGCCGACCAGGGGCGCAATCGCGATGGCGGCGAAGCCGCCTGCCATCACGAGCTCGCCCTGGGCGAAATTGACCGCGCCGACGGCGTTGATGACGATGACGAAGCCGAGCGCGATCAGGGCGTAGGCCGCGCCGAGGGCGAGGCCGTTCAGCAGGATCTGCGCGAGGGCGAGAGACGTCATGCGGGAAGTCTCGGCTCTTTAATTGGAGCCGTCGACATTCTCGTACCGGCTTGCGATCGCCGGCACGCGGCTCTTGCCGTCATAGCAGACCACGACCGCGTCATGCGCCATGTTGCCCGTGCCGTCGGACTTGTAGGTCATGGCAAGCCCGTCGAAGCTGTTGGCGGCGAGCCAGTCGCGCACCTCTGCGGCACTTTTTGCTCCGGCGGCTTTGGCGGCGACCAGCATGGCGGCACCGTCATATTGTGCCAATGCGAACGCGTCGGGCTCGATGCCGAAACGCTCGCGGTATTCGGCAGTGAAGTCGGCAACCGGGCCGGCCGCTTCGGAAATCGGCGAGGAGGCGCTTTCGGCGCAGACGCCCTTGAGCTGGGACGCCTCCAGCAGCGCGGCCGTGGTCGGCTGGTGCATCGCGGAGCCGGCGACCACCGGGAGCATGTTGCCGCTTTCCCGCGCCTGGCGGATGACGAGAGCGGTGGAGCCCGAATGAAGATGCAACAGCAGAATGTCAGGGTCAGCCGCCTGCATCCGCGTCAGGACCGGCAGCATGTCCTTGACTGAGATATCGACGGCTTCCTCGAACACCAGCGGCGCGCCGAGACCGGAGAGGATCTTCTTCAGGTGCGCCGCGCCGCTCTGGCCGTAGGCGGTCGTCTGATAGAGCAGGGCGGGTCGCTTGGCGCCCAGTTTCTCGACCGCATATCGCGCCTGCGCGACTTTCACCACGCTGTCACCGGGAAAGAAGCGGAAGACGTTCGCGCTGCCGAGTTCCGTGATCTTCGCCGTACCGGAGACGGTGAGCAGCGGCACGCCCGCCCGGTCGGCGATCGGGATCATCGCCAGCATCTGCGTACCGAGCATGGAGGAAATTGCCGCGCTCGGCTCTCCTGCGAGCGCGCGGCGGAGGGCGGTGACCGCGCCTTCCGGCGTGGTTCCGGTATCGGTCACCTCGGTTTCGAGACCTTCCGCGGCGCCCAGTTTATCGATGGCCATGACCGCGCCGTTGCGCTGCGATGTCCCCTCAAGCGAAAGAAACCCTGTGATCGGGACGAGCACAGGCACGGTCTCGGCGCGGGCCGCGCCGGCGGCCGCGAGGATGGCGGCGAGGGCGATGGCAGTCTTCTTCAGGAACATTCCCGGCACTCCAATCGGTCCGTTCTCGCGAACGGCTTGCATCACGACCGGGGAGAGAGGAAATGCGACGGGTGGACCCGGTCTACGGATCCGGTGACGTCTCCCTGCGCCGGCATGACCCGGATCAGGTTCGATGGGTATCCTCTCAGTTCCGGATCGGTCTCCGGAACACCCCAGCATCACTTTGGCCCAACCTGCGGACGGCCCCGGGATTTGTCAAGGAGCACCCTGCGGGATACCGGCGGCCCGAAATTTTTTGAGGCTTTATCGCATTGATTTGCAAAGAAAGTGAGCGGATTTTCCGAAAGTTGAAAGAGAAAGTTCTTTCGAGTTCGCCATGATTTGTTAACCTTATATGCGCGGAAAAATTGAGGAGAGTGTTAAAGGGGCTCACGAAAGGTGAGTGCATATGTCTTTGTGTGTCACCAGATCGCTGTTCGTTGAATTGCTGCAGGACTATCCTCCCCGTTTTCCGGCGAAGTGCCCGCGCTGGCTCGACAGGAGACTGATCCGGCTCTCCCTGATTTTGGCTTTTGGCCTCTATGGTTTGCATACCGGCTTTTTCGGACTTGGGCCGGTCGCCTCCCGCCTCACCTACCAGCTTGTGAACCAGCTGAGCTCTCCGTTTCACGACACGTCCGAGCGTGAGAGCGTGCCTTTGGTGCTTGTCGATGACGAAGATCTCGACCGGCACGGTTGGCTCTGGCCGATCGCCTACGGCAATCATGCGCGCATTCTGGGTGAAATACTGAATTACGGTCCGCGAGCCGTCTTCGTCGATTTTTTCTTCATCGACCGGCGCGGGGATCCCTCTCTGAAGGACCTCGTTGCGGTTCTCCGGCGCTATGCGGCCGAGAAGGTGCCGGTCTATGTACCTGTTCTGAAATGGAAGAAGCAGCGGGAGGAGCTGCGCAATCTCACGATCGGGGTTTCGACGCGGCTTGATCCGTCGCCCTTGGGGGAACTCGCCTACGACCTCCGCGACGGGCACCTGTTGTCGCCTGCTTTCAGTCTCTACAGGGATGCCTGTCTCGCCGGCGATTGCGGAGCGAACGCGGACGCATTTCTTGCGCTCGATGATGGTTTCCGGGAACCGATGCAGATCGAATGGGGGTTGGTCCCTTCGCAAAAGAACGAATTTCTGAAAGGTTGCACATACTCGGCGGCGAAGCAGAGCCAGTGGGATGTCCTGAAAGCCGCCGTGGGCAAGCTGATCATGTTCGGGGAGCGGCCCGACGAAACATGTCCCTACATGCCGCTGATATCCACGACGAACCTGCTTCGCGACGGTTTTTCTGCGGATATGAGGGACGCATTCGCCGTCGAGCTGGAGGACCGCATCGCCGGGAGGGACGTGATCTACAGCCAGGCTCTTTTCGGGGTTTCGGCTTTTGTCGATCCGCCGGTCAATCCGCCGGTTTCCTCGGGATATCGCCACGCGATGGCTCTGGAGAACTTGCGTCTCCATGGTAGCGACTATCTGAGGACCCGGCTCGATCTCACCGTGCCTTACCTGCCGGAGTCTTTCCGGTCCCTGACGATCGATACCGGCTTTGTCCAGCATGTGGTGTTCGTCCTGCTGGCGACCATTCATGCATTTGCGTCGTTTGCGGAGGGACGGTTTCTCGGTCGCAAGGACCGGCCCCTGCGCCGCCGCTTCGTGATTTTTTGCACCGCCAACGCTTTCTACCTGACCGTGTTCATCCTGATTGCGATCGCGCAGGTTTTCTGGCTGCGCCTTACCCCGGCCAATCTGTTCGGGCTTTACGGCCTGATCGCGGCCGCCCGTGGTCTTACGGGATCTTATTACCTGAAACGACTGGAAGATTTTCTGTTCCGGGCGACGGCGCTTTCCGTCGTGCGTCCGGCCGGTCGCCAATTATCCGGAGAAACATTATGAAGCACTTCATATTCACCCGCATGGCCGCGGGGATCGTGGCCGCCACATTCCTTGCCACCGGCGCGGTTGCCGCGGGCAAGCTGACGCATGTTTCGAAAGTCATTCCCAAGGAACTCAATCTCTTTGATCCCGAGACGCAGGAACCGGTCAAATCCGTCCTTCGCGTCAAACTCCAGGGCAAGCATATCGCCATCGAGGACTCGGTCGGCGACGGCGCCGGCTATGTGATCCAGATCCCCGGCGAAGGGAAATTCCTGATCTATGCGGAGGATGTCGAGACCAATCTCGATGAGGAGTTCCAGAAGAATTGCCGCACCAAGGTTACCTCCGCTTCGGCGGCGGCGAGCGGCACCGGGCGCGGCTTCGGCGCGGGATGTTCGAAGCAATGAGGGGCGCGATTCTGGCATGCGCCATCCTGATCGGCTCGGCCGTTTCGGCCCCGTCGGCGGAAAAGGAAATCTGGACCGACGAAAATACCGGCGACCGGTGGGTCAAGGTCGAGAAAAACGGCAAGGAAAGCTGGGAGCTTCTCGATCAAGAGCTGCCGGAAGACCGGCTGATCCGGGTCTATGGCGAGATGTTCAGCCATGTGAATCTTGATCCCGCGGCGCTGAAGAAAATGCGCGCAGCGGACGAGATCGACGCGCTGAAGAGCGGGAACGTGATCATCCCGGCACCTGCAGCCGAGCGATTTCTGGGCAAGCTGCTCGGCGCCTGCCTCGACCGGCTGGAGACGGACCTGCCGCGCGTCGCTGTCGATTTCAAGATCGCCCACAGGCCGAAGGACGAGAGCGGAGCGCTTGTGCTCGAGGCACGCAAGAGCGGGCTGATCCTGGTGGATCCGCGGCTCTTCGCGCGGGTCAAGGACCCCGAGCACATCCTGTTCTTCATCGCGCACGAATATGCGCATGTGGTGATGCAGCACAACGAAGATCCGATAAAGGATGTCGAGCAGCGGATCGCCAAGGTTCAGAACGGCGGATTTCTGAGTTCCGTCGGGAGCAATCTGTTCTCCGGGCTGAAGAACGCGAGTGCGGTGCTCAGCATCGGCATGGAAGGCGACCGCATGAAGAACGCGGCGCTTCGCTTCCAGGAGGACCAGGCGGACATGCTCGGCGCGGATATCCTGCGGAGCTGCGGCTATGGCGCGAAGGATGTGACCGGCGCGCTCGATACCGTCTCGGCATGGGAGACCAAGGGCATGTCCTTCATGGCGGTGCGCCGTTCGATGGAAAATGCGGATCAGCGGATCGCTGCTTCGCAGACGGCGGAAGAACAGAATGCCGAGACCGGCAAGGAAGGCGGAGCGTCCTTTGCCAGTTTCTTCTCCGGCTTCGGCGGCTCCGACAGCAAGCAGGAGGGCGATCAGGACTCTTACGGCTTCGGCGGCGCGATGAAGGACAGTGTGCTCGCCGTCAAGGAGGAGACGGAGCATACACACCGCTCGGGCCAGGCGCGCGGACAGTTCATGGCGAATTACTTCGCCGTGCACTACAAGCGGGGCGCCGCAAAGTTCGGGGTCAAGAAGAGCAAGGGGCCGAAGGCGGATGCCGAGCTCTACCGGAAATTCATGGCAAGCGTCGAGGCCAAGACACTGCTCAAGACCTACGCGAAAAAATAGGTGCGCGGCGGTGCCGGCACTCCGGCGGCGCTGTTCCGCTCCGGAAAGACAGCCCGCGTCACCGAGACGCTTTCGGGATCATGTATCCTCCGCCTATCATGCCGGCCAAACAAACGGATGAGGCGGAGGAGGCCCAAATGTCGAAACTGAAACTCGCTGTCATTCCCGGAGACGGGATCGGCTGGGAAGTGATCCCCGAAGGCATCAAGGTCCTGGAGGCGGCGGGTGCCAAGTTCGGCATCGAGTACGAATTCACCGAGTTCGACTGGAGCTGCGAGCGCTATCACAAGACCGGCAAGATGATGCCGGACGACGGGATCGAGCAGTTGAAGGCATTCGATTCGATCTTCCTCGGCGCCGTCGGCTTTCCGGGCGTGCCGGACCATGTCTCGCTCTGGGGGCTGCTGATCCCGATCCGCCGCGAGATGGAGCAGTACGTCAATCTCCGCCCGATCCGCATGCTGAAGGGCATGACCTGCCCGCTCGCGAACCGGACGCCGGAGGATATCGATTTCTACGTCGTGCGCGAGAATAACGAGGGCGAGTATTCCGCCATCGGCGGCCGGCTCTTCGAGGGCACGGACCGGGAAATGGCGATGCAGGAAAGCGTCTTCACCCGGCTCGGCACCGACCGGGTGATGCGCTACGCCTTCGAGCTCTGCCGCCGGACGGGCAAGCAGAAGGTAACCTCAGCGACCAAGTCGAACGGCATCATCCACACCATGCCCTACTGGGACGAGCGCTTCGCGGCGATCTCGAAGGAATACCCGGAATTGAAGACCGATCAGTATCATATCGACATTCTGACGGCGAATTTCGTCCTGCATCCGGACTGGTTCGACGTCGTGGTCGGTTCCAATCTCTTCGGCGACATCCTCTCCGACCTCGGCCCGGCGGTGGCCGGCTCGATCGCCATCGCGCCGTCCGCCAACATCAATCCGGAGAAGAAATATCCCTCCATGTTCGAGCCGGTGCACGGCTCGGCCCCGGACATCGCCGGCAAGGGCATCGCCAACCCGATCGGGCAGATCTGGTCCGGCGCCATGCTGCTGGAGCATCACGGCCACCAGGAAGCGGCCGACGCCATCGTCGCGGCCTGCGAGGCGGTGATCTCGGGCGGCGGGCCGAAGACGCCGGATCTCGGCGGCCAGGCTTCGACCAAGGATCTCGGCGACGCCATCGCCGCGGCGATCTGAGGCCCGGGCGATGCAGAACCCCGTCTATTTCGAGGACCTGGAAATCGGCCAGGTCCTCGGCTCCCAGCGCAAGACGATGACGGAAGCGGAGATCATCGAGTTCGCCTGGCAGTACGACCCGCAGCCGTTCCATATCAGCGTCCCGGACGCCGAGGAGAGCCATTTCGGCGGGGTCATCTCCAGTGGTTTCCAGACGCTGGCGGTCAGCTTCCGCCTCGCCTGGCAGGCCAACGGGCTTCAGGCGACCAATCTCGGCGCCGGCACCATCGACCATCTGCACTGGCTGAAGCCGGTGCGCCCGGGCGACACGCTGCGCGTCGAGATGGAAGTGCTGGAGAAGCGGGAGTCGCGTTCCAAGCCGGACCGCGGTTTCGTGCGCTTCAAATACACGACCTACAACCAGCACGACGAAGCGGTCATGACGATGGAGTGCCCGCAGATCGTCGGGCGCAAGGGGGCCGCCTGAGCCGACGCGGCGGATTAGCCCTCCGCAGCCGCGACTTGGGCCTCCAGATGCGCGATGAGGTCGGCCGGAAGCGCGAGGCGTGCGGCCAGCGCTTCGAGATAGGCGCGCTCCATCGGATGGTCCGGGTCGATCGAGAGCCGTGAGGCGAGATAGATCTCCGCGCTCTGCTCGGGACCGTTGGCCAACGTCGAGATGTCCTGCAGGCTCGGCGGTTTGCTCAACGCGTCGAAGATGAATCCCTTATCCTCGGCATCAAGTTCGGCGGCACTCACACGCTCGAAGATCCGCTTCTGCTCCTCCGCATCGATATGCCCGTCGGCATTCGCCGCCGCGATCATGGCGAGCACCAGGGCAAGTTCAAACGGGCGGCCGTCGCTCGCCGGAGCGTTCGCGGGAAGGAAAGCCGAGTCCGGCGGAAGAGATGCAGTGACCGGCGCGGGCTGGGCGGTTTGCGCCGCCGGAGACGGCGCCGCCTGCTGTCCGGTTTGCCAGTTCTGATAAGCGCGGTAGGCAAGGGCGCCGAGCGCGGCCGCACCGCCGTAGCCCACCACGCCGCCGGCGACCTTCCCGACTTTTTTCCGCATCTTCTTGTTGCCGATCAGGACGCCGAGCAGGCCGCCGGCGGCGAGTCCTCCCGCGACGCCGGTCATTCCGCTGCCGGCGAGCTTGTCTCGCGCACCGGACACTGCATTTCCTGCAGATTGCGCTGCATTGGAGCCAAGAAACTGTTCAAGAAGAGTCTGCGGATTCATGCCTCACCTCTGATGTCGATACCGGTGTTCAGATAGGGAGAGGAGGATTTGGTCTCAATGGGGTGGGCGCCGATCGTGACCGCATGGCGACTCTTCGGTTTCAAATTGTGGATTTACTGTCATTTGCGAGTCCCGAAACGGTCATGTTCCTGCGGCGTGCCGGTCAAATCATCTGAGTAATGTCGCGGTCCTCGGGAAGGGGCCGCATGACAGACATTCAGAACCATCCAGCCATTCAGGTCCGGAACGTCTCCAAGACCTTCGGGAACGGCCGTCGCGCGCTTGTCGACGTCTCGGTGGAGATCGGTGCCGGCGAGATGGTAGCGCTGATCGGCGCCTCCGGCTCCGGTAAATCCACCCTGATCCGTCATATTGCGGGCCTCGTCGTCGCCAACAGGGGCGAGGAGGGTGGCGAGATCGCTGTGCTGGGCGAGCAGGTGCAGGCGGGCGGCAAGCTCTCGCGCGATGTCGCGCGGATACGGCGGCGCCTCGGCGTCATCTTCCAGCAGTTCAATCTGGTCCCGCGGCTGACCGTTCTGACCAACGTGCTCGCGGGCCGGCTCGGCCGTATGCCGAAATGGCGCGGGACGCTGATGCAGTTCTCCCATCCGGAGAAGCAGCGCGCGATGCAGGCGCTCTCCCGTGTCGGGATCGAGATCACCGCGCGCCAGCGCGCCGCAACGCTTTCCGGCGGCCAGCAGCAGCGTGCGGCCATCGCCCGCTGTCTGGTTCAGGAATCTGAAGCGATCCTCGCCGACGAGCCGATCGCCTCGCTCGATCCGGCTTCCGCCCGTCGGGTGATGGAGATTCTCTCCGACATCAACCGCAGCGAGGGGACGGCGGTGCTCGTCTCCCTACACCAGGTTGAATACGCCCGGCGCTACTGCAGGCGCACCATCGCGATGCGCGACGGCCGCGTGGTCTTCGACGGCCCGTCGCACGACCTGACCACAGACTTTCTTCGCGAAATCTATGGCGAGGCGAGCGAGGAACTCATCCTCCCCGATGCTGAGGATTTCGCGGCCGCCCATGAGCAGGCGGAACAGCGTCTCGTTGCTTCCGCCTGAGACATGCCCCCAGCAGCCAAGAGGAGCTGATCCGATGACCATCATGACCCGCCTGACCGCCGCCGCGGTGCTGGCCGCCGGCCTCGCCACGAGCGCCGTCCCGGCCTTCGCCGACCGGGAGAACCCGAAAGAGATCAATTTCGGGATCATCGCCACCGAGAACAGTTCCGCCCAGCGCGAGAAGTGGGGGCCGTTCCTGAAGGCGCTCGAAAGCTCGCTCGGCATGCCGGTGAAGCCGTTCTTCGCAGCCGATTATGCCGGCGTGATCGAGGCGATGCGTTTCGACAAGGTCGATATCGCCTGGTACGGCAACAAGTCGGGCATGGTCGCCGTCGACCGCGCCGGCGCCGAGATCTTCGCACAGACCACCGAGTCCAACGGCGACCAGGGTTACTGGTCGGTGATGGTCACGCACAAGGACTCCGGCCTGACCTACGAAGACGTCATGAAATGCGACAAGACCCTGAATTTCGGTCTCGGCGACCCGAACTCGACCTCCGGCTTCCTGGTGCCCTCGACGTTTGTCTTCGCCAAGGAAGGCGTGAACCCGAAGGATTGCTTCAAGACGGTGCGCAACGCGAACCATGAGACCAACCTGATCTCCGTCGCGACCAAGCAGGTCGATGCGGCGGTCGCTTCTTCCGGCGGCCTCTACAAGCGCCTGAAGAAGGCCCGCCCGGAGCTCTTCGCCGAGGTTAAGGAGATCTGGCGCTCCCCGCTGATCGCCTCCGATCCGATGGCCTGGCGCCCGGAACTCAACAAGGATCTGAAGGCCAGGATCATGTCCTTCTTCATGACCTACGGCCGCCTCGGCACCGATGCTGAAGTCGCAAATGCGCGCGAGACGCTGGCGATGATCGACATGGGTCCGTTCGTGCCGTCCTCAAATGCCCAGCTCTGGCCGTTCTACGAGATGGACCAGATCCGTCAGCGTATGTCCATCGAGGGCGACGAGACCATGTCGAAGGGCGAAAAGAAGGAAAAGATCGCCGCGATCGACAAGAAACTCGAGGCGATCCGTGCCGCGGCGGCTGCTCGCCCGCGTATGTAATCCCGTCGGCCCGGATATCTCCAGGCCGTTCACCAGCGGGGGCCGGCGGCCCCCGCTCTCATTTCAGGAGCCAGCTCATGACAGACCTTGCCGCAGGTGTCGCCGCCGCACCCCGTCTCGCGGAGATCGACGTTCCGGGCCGGACCCGTCAGGAACAGGTCTTCGACTGGCTCCTGCGCGGTGCCTTCCTCGTCATGCTGGTCTGGAGCTTCGTGCCGTCGGACATGCACCGGATCGGCGAGGTTCTCACCGGCGGCGGCAATATGGCGATGCTGCTCGGCGACTTCTTCGAGCCGAATTTCCGCTACTGGCGGACCTATCTGGATCTCATGCTGGAGACCGTTCAGATGGCGGTCTGGGGCTCGTTCCTCTCGGTCCTGCTCGCGGTGCCGTTCGGCCTGATGTCCTCGGCCAATCTGGTGCCGGCCTGGCTGCATTTTCCGGTGCGCCGGCTGATGGACGCTTTCCGCGCGATCAACGAACTGGTCTTCGCACTGATCTTCGTCGCGGCCGTCGGGCTCGGCCCGCTCGCGGGCGTGCTGGCCCTGACGATCCACACCACGGGCACGCTGGCGAAGCTTTTCTCGGAGGCGGTGGAGGCGATCGATCCGCGGCCGGTCGAAGGCATCCGCGCAACCGGCTCGTCCCGTCTGCAGGAAATTATCTACGGTGTGATCCCGCAGGTGCTGCCGCTCTGGATCTCGTTCTCGCTCTACCGCTTCGAGGCCAACGTGCGTTCGGCGACGGTGCTCGGGATTGTCGGAGCGGGCGGAATCGGGATGTCGCTTTCTGAAGCGCTGAGGGGCTTCGACTATGCGGCCGGTGCGGCGATCCTGCTGATCATCCTGCTGACGGTATCTCTGTTCGATATTTTCGGCGCGCGGCTGCGCAAGGTGGTGATCGACGGCGAGGAACATATCCGGTTCGCCGGTTATCTCGCCTTTCTGGCCGCGATCGTTATCGGGATTGAAATCGTACTGAGAACAGGGCCTGTTTGACCAAAGGCCGGTGCGAGTAATCTGCTACTTTTACGAGTCCGGGCGCGCAGAGCGAAGCGAGGCTCAGTTCTCCCGGATCCCCCGGCCGAGAAGAATTCCGCCTATCACGGCGACGGCGCACCACGTCAGAAGTACAATCGAAACGGTAGTCATTGTCCGCCTCCTATCCAATGGTGACAGGATAGCGGGTGGGTCAGGTTAACGCAATGTTAACCAATTCTGATTTCGAAAAATAATTTAATACGGTTTTGCCCTGAATCTCGAAAGTTGTGCCGTAGGCCGCGGAACTCAGTCGAGTTCCGCTACCTGGTCGCCTTCAAGCGGGACGTCGAAGGCGTTGATCGTCATCGAGATCAGCGTGTAGTAGCCGAGCACGCCGACGAGATCGATCAGCCGCTTCTGTCCGAGAACCTTGAGCGCCTCCGCATAAAGCGCATCGCCGATCCTGTGGGTTTCGTGCAGGGCCCGCGAGACGTCATAGACAACGCGCTCGTCCTCCTTCTCGAAGGGCGGGGTGCGGCGGTCCCGGATCGCATCCAGGACCGCTTCCGAAATTCCCGCCTTCAGCGCGAAGGGCTTGTGCACCGACCATTCGAACTGCGCGCCCCAGAAGCGCCCCGTCACCATGATCGCAAGTTCGGAGAGCCGCGGTTCGAGCGAGCTGTCGAAGCGGGCGAACTGCCCGAGTTGTTGTGCCTTGTCGGCCAGTGCCGGGCTGTGCAGCCAGATCTTCAGCGGGCCTTCCACCCTGCCGCGCGGACCGTTGAGGATGGCGTCATGGATGGCGCGCTGGGCGTCATCCATGTCTTCGGGCTTGAGGGCGGGAACGCGGGTCATCTCTCACTCCTCAGGCAGCGTCGGCGCAGGGTTTTTCCTTGCGGGCGGCGCCGTCATGGGCGTCGAGCAGCCGTTCGCGCCAGGCCCAGAGCGGGTCGCTCTCAGGGAGAAGCTCGAAAGAGCTGGAGATCCGGGCCCACATCAGGCTGCCAAAGAGCGCATAGTCGGCATAGCTCGGACCGGTGCCGCCGATATAGGGCTGCTTCTCGATCACTGCGCGGGCGGGCGCCAGGGCCTTGTGGAGGTCCGGCAGACGGTCCTCGCGGCCCTTCTGGACCTCTTCCAGAGATTTGCCGAAGCGCGCTTCCCGGGATTCCTTGAAATACGGCTTATCGCGCTCGTCGCAGGCGAGATAGACGTCATGGACGATGAGGCCGGCGATCAGCGGGTTGATCGCCCGGTTTGCCCACTCGTTGACGAACATCGCCGCACCGCGGCCGGCCTCGCCACCGAAGAGGCTCGGAGCGTCCGGGTATTTGTCTTCGAGATAGCAGGCGATGTCCCAGCTGTCGCAGACCACTGTGTCCGCGTCCTGCAGGACAGGGACCAGCTTCTGGCCGCTGAACTCGAGCTTTTCCTTCTCCCCGAAGCGCACATGTTCCACCGTCGCGCCGGCCTCCAGGCCCTTGTGCGCGAGCGCCATGCGGGCGCGCCAGCCGAAGGGGCTGAAGCGGGCACCGTTCTTGGCGGACAGATCGTAGAATGTGATGGCCATGGCGAGGCTCCCTCCCTCTGGGCGTTGTCTTCTTGTCGCGGCGGATCTTGCCCCGCCTTGCATGAGGCAACAAGGTCAGAAGAGGGAAGGCAGCCCTCGTGCGGCGGCACGGGTCTCGATTTCGTCGATTTCCACGTAATCGTGATCGGAAAGGAGCGCGACGTCGTCGATCAGCAGGGCTGCGCGTGCGTCCGCGGCGGCCGGATCGGCGACTGCGCGGGCGAGGCCCCGGCGGATCTTTGCAAGAACCCCGGGAGACGTTCCGACCGGAACGGCATAGGGCAGGCCGGGGGCGTCCGGCGTCCGCGCCAGCACTTCGACTTCCGTGCATTCCTCTGGCGCATGTTTCAGCAGCAGAGCCCAGGTAACGCAGTCGATCGAAGCGGTATCGGCTTCTCCGGACGAGACCAGTGCGACACTCATTCGATGCCCGCCGCTCCGGATCGCATCGCCGAAAAACCCAGGGCCGGCGCCATTTTCGGCAAGCAGTGCGCGGACGGCGCTGACCCCCGACTGCGAATGCGCATTGTTATAGGCGAGACGTTGTCCCCTCAGTGCGCCGAGCGATCTGATCCCGGCGCCGCGCTGGACGATTACAACGCTGCTGTAGCGCGCACCGGTGCAGCCCTCGGCTGCGTAGCAGGGCGTGCCGACGACCGTGAGGGCCCGGCTGTGAAACTTGCGCAGCGGATAGCCGCAGATCTGGGTGAAGAAGAGATCGGGACGCGTCCAGGCGTCGCTCTCTTCGGCAAACCGGGTCCG
Organism: Nisaea sp.; assembly: GCF_017640745.1. Lineage (GTDB taxonomy): Bacteria > Pseudomonadota > Alphaproteobacteria > Thalassobaculales > Thalassobaculaceae > Nisaea. Next base: position 113,233 of record NZ_JAEPQA010000003.1, read on the forward strand.
CTTCTGCGGTATGCCGGCTATCCCCTCGGCCTCGAATCCGCGGGCGAGGGCGGCCCACCATGCGTCGGTCGCCTCCCGGATCTCGGGGAGGTCGTACATGTCGAGAGAGGCGATCATTCAGCTGTGCCTTCGGGAAACGTACGGATCAGTCCGCGGATATAGTCCGGCAGGGCGTGACTTTGCACGACGGCGTCGCGGATCAGCTGGTCGAAATGGCGGGTCAGGGTCCGGATATGCTCCGTCGTGTTGAAGACGAAGAAGCTCTGCCCGAGATAGAGCGAGGCGCGCAGCGGTCCGAAGATCGTCAGCGGTGCGGAATAGACCACGCGCCCGTCGAAGAGATAGATCCGCATGCTCGGATAGAGTTCCTCGTGCAGGCTCAGGATATGTTCGAGTTGAGCCAGCCGGTGGCCCGGCGCGAGTTCGGACCAGATACCTGCGCCGCGGGCGAAATCGTCGAGCGCCTGCCTCGGCATGCAGATCTCGATGTCGGTCTCAGGCCGGCGGGTATAGGCGAGCCGCTCCTCCGTCCGTTCGATCGCACTGTCGCGCTCGAAGGCCTCGACGGCTCCGTGTTCGTAGGCCAGTACCTCCGGCGTCTTCACCTGATCGGGAAGGTTCGCTGGCACATAGCGGATCTTGTAGCCGACGGCTTCGGCATGCCATTCCGCGATATTGCGGTCCGCCGCCGCGCGCGAGGCCTCCGTGATGTGGAGCGAACGCTGCAGGATCTCGGCGCCGAGCTGTTCCTGCTGTGTCAAGCCGAGCAGCCAGTCGAGGCTGACCTGCAGGGCGGCGGCGATGGCGGCCACGGTGTCGGCGCGGGGCAGCCGGTCGTTCTCCGCCGAGAGCAGCTGCGACAGCGTCGAGCGGTCGACGCCGATGCGCTTCGCCAGCCCGGACCGGTTCACTCCGGCGCGCTCCATACTCTCGGCAAGCCGGGTGCGGAAAATCTCTACGGTGTCTCGACGGTCCAAGGGCGTCTCAGGGCAAGAATTCAGCGGTGTTGAAAATTATCACCATAAGAAGCGATTAGTCAACAAATGGGGCAAAAATAGCGCAAACGCCTGTTGTTGCAGTGCGGCGTACGGGCCTAGCGTGGCCGCATGCTTGAAAGATCCTTGAACAGATTGCCTCTCGAAGGGAACGTCACGGCCCGGTGTCTTGGGGGCGAGAGGCGCCCCATACCTCCTGTCGAGTGGCCGACTGTCCTGCTCTGGTTTCTCATTCACGGTCTCTTCGCGGCCGTGACCTATTGGCATGCCGATATGCCGGGATGGCTTCTCCCTTTGGCGGGAGCGTTCCTCGTTGCCTGGCATGCGAGTTACCAGCATGAAGCGATCCACGGTCATCCGACCCGGATCGGCCGGCTCAACGCCTTGCTTGCAGGCCTGCCTCTGATGCTCTGGGTGCCTTACGGGATTTACCGGGACAGTCATCTGAAGCATCACGCGAACGAGTTTCTCACCGACCCGATCGAGGATCCCGAGTCCTTCTATGTGACGCGCGGCCAATGGGCGCTTTATTCGACGCCGCGGCGTCTCCTGCATCGCGCGGTGAACACGCTCGCGGGGCGGCTGGTGATCGGGCCTCTGTTCGTCTCCGCGCTCTTCCTCGGCCGCGAGGCGGCGGCCTTTCTACGCGGCGGAGGCCGCTGGACGGCATGGGGGCTGCATCTCTGCTGCGTCGCGGTGCTGCTGGCCTGGCTCCTGTTGGTCTGCAAGATGCCGCTATTTACCTACATCCTCTGCTTTGCCTATCCGGGGACGGGATTGCTGTTGTTGCGCTCCTTTGCCGAGCACCACGCGGCGCACGAGCCGGACGGCCGGACCGCAATCGTGGAGGCGGAGGCGCCTTTCGCGCTGCTGTTCCTGAACAACAATCTGCATGTCGCCCATCACACGAGGCCCGGACTTCCCTGGTATCGGTTGCCGGAGTACGAGGCGGTCCGGCGCCTCGGCGCTACGTCTGGCGGAGGGTGTGTCTATCAGGGATATCGCGAGATTGCCCGGCGCTGGCTCTTCCGCATGAAGGAAAGCCCGGTGCATCCGTTTCGCTGAATGGATGCACCTGTTATTCGATGCCGGGATTTTCGCGCCGCTTGGCGATAAAGGCTTTCAGTTCCTCGTCGACCGCCGGGTCTATTTTGGGGGCCTCGTAGGCCTCAAGCATGGCGTGGTAGAGCCGGTTCGCCCGTGTCGTCGCGTCCGGGCTGCCGGCTTCCTCCCAGCTCTCGAAATTGCGCCAGTCGGAAAGCAGCGGTTCGTAGAAAGCCGTTTCGTAGCGTTCCAGCGTATGCGCCGTGCCGAAGAAATGGCCGCCCGGACCCACGTCCCGGATGGCGTCGAGGGCGAGCGCCGCATCCGAGACCTCAAGCGGATCGAGGAAGGCGGCCATGCCTTGCAGAAGCTCGAGATCGATGACGAATTTCTCGAAGGACGCGGTGAGCCCGCCTTCGAGCCAGCCCGCCGCATGCATCACCATGTTGGTGTGCCCGAGCATGACCGGCCAGAGCGACATCATCGATTCCCATGCCGCCTGTGCGTCGGGCGCGTTCGAGGCATTGGCGTTGGTCGAGCGGTAGGGCAGGCCGTACCTGCGCGCGAGTTGGCCGCCGACGAAGGCCGCCTTGGCATATTCGGGTGTTCCGAAGGCCGGCGCACCGCTGCGCATGTCCACGTTGGAGGTGAAGCCGCCATAGATCACCGGGGCACCGGGGCGGACCATCTGGGTGAAGGCGATGACGGCGAGGGCTTCGGCATTCTGCTGCGCGAGGGCACCGGCGACGGTGACCGGGCTCATGGCGCCGGCCAGCGTGAAAGGCGTGACGCAGACCGCCTGACCGTAGGTGCTCATTTCCGTCAATCCCTGCAGCATGGGCGTGTCGACGCGGAGCGGCGAGGAGGTGTTGATGATGGTATGCATGCCGGGCCGCGCGGCAATGCTGTCCCGGGTTTCGCCGCGCGCGATGCAGAGCATGTCGATGGCGTCCGAGGGTCTCTGGCGGCCGAGGGAATAGGCGTGATGCACCTTGTCCGAGAGTGTCAGGAAGGAATAATGGCAGTCGAGATGCCGCGTCGCCGGCGGCAGGTCGATCGGCTCGACCGGATAGCCGCCGAACATGTGGACGATGTTCGCGCTCTGGGTGAGCCGGCAGAAATTGTTGAAGTCGGCGTAATTGCCGTCGCGCCGTCCGCCTTCGAGATCGCTGCAGAAGGGCGCGCTGGCGATGCAGCAGAAATTGATGTTGTTCGCGCCGAAGATGATGTCTCGCTCCGGCCGTCCGCCGTAAAGGGTGAATTCGGAAGGCGTCTTGGCGATGTATTCGAGGACCATGTCCGGGTCGAAGCGGACGCGTTCCGATCCTTCGGTCACCTCCGCCCCATGCTGCTTCAGACGCGTTCGGGCAGCCGGATCCAGAAAGTCGATCCCGATCTCGCTCAAGATGCGGAGCGAGGCGGTGTGAATGGCGTCGAGCTGGTCTTCGGAGATCAGTGGCAGCGGTGGGTAAGGCGAGCGGAGATGCCGCCACGGGGCCTGACGGATTCGATTGTCCGCGCTCTCGCCGCCCGGGCGGTTCCGCGTGCGTTCGCGCCGTCTCGTCCGGCCGCGGGCTTCTGCCATTGTGTGCCCTCCTCGTCCTCAAATGATCCCCTTGTTGCCGTAATGGTGCCTCTTTTGGGGCGCCTCTTGTCTAGCGGTGCGGCGACAGAACGTCCGTACTGATCGTCGCTTTTGGGACGAGGGGGTGCACAGGTTCAATGCCGGCGTCGCGGATCGCTCCCCTGGGTGCTCTTTCGTTTTTGTTTATACTTGCGGCGGTTTCGGGCTATACCGGCCCATTCATTGCGGAACCGTGACAAATCAAGAATAAATTAAACGTAATTCTACAAACTTTTGAGCTACTCTGTATTTTGTTAATCGTGGTTAAGAAAATTAGTTAATTGAAATTAATCTTGACTTCGATGTCACCAAATAATATTCTACGAATCCTTTAGTTTTTGTTGGAAAAATCGCCGGGGCGTTGTAGAAACCCGCCACGCTCGGTCTTATGTTTGATTCTTTCGACCGGGCATCAACTTCACTGAAACTGCTAGAGACTGATAATGGCCGCAGCAAAGCAAGCAATGAATGGCAATGACGACCCGAACTTTCGCGTGACCAACAATAACGCGATCGACGTCCATGTCGGGCGCCGGGTCCGGTTGCGCCGCACTCTTCTTGGCATGAGCCAGGAACAGCTGGGTGAGGCGCTGAACATTACCTTTCAGCAGGTCCAGAAGTACGAACGCGGCTCCAACCGGATCAGCGCGTCCCGCCTTTGGGACATCGCGCAGATCCTCGATGTGCCCGTCAGCTTTTTCTTCGACGACATGACGGACGACACCGCCGCCAATTCTCCGCGCAAGGTGCGTGGGGGGTCGGTGACCGCGGAATACGAGGAAAAGCCGAACGATCCGATGGCGCGGCGCGAGACCCTCGAGCTCGTGCGTGCGTACTACAACATCACCAATGTCGGCGTGCGCAAGCGCATCACCGAGATGGTGAAGTCCGTTTCCCAGGCTCTGCCGGGCAACGTCTGACGGTTGTTCCATGGGGCCTTTCGGGGGCCATGGAAGAGTTGATTTGGGGCGGTCCTCGGGACCGCCCTTTTTCTTTGCCGGAGAATGCCGTGCTCAGCCGAGTGCGACCACCGGCTCCATGTTTTTCAGGATCTCGTCCGCGAGGTGGCACTTGATGCGGTGCCCGCCGTCTATCGCACGGCTCTCCGGCAGCTCGGTCTCGCAGCGATTGCCGGGGACTTCGTGCTTGTGCGGGCAACGGGTCTGGAACGGACAGCCGCTCGGCGGGTTCATCGCGGAGGGGATATCTCCGTCGAGCACGATATGTTTCTTTTTCACCTTGGTGTCGGCGATCGGAATCGCAGAAAGCAGGGCTTCCGTATAGGGGTGATAGGGCGGCGCGAAGACTTCCTCGGTCGTGCCCTGTTCGACGATATGGCCGAGATACATGACGATCACCCGGTCCGCGATATAGCGCACCACGGAGAGGTCGTGGCTGATGAACAGCATCGTCGTCCGGGACGAGCGCTGGATATCCATCAGCAGTTCGGTGACCGCCGCCTGCACCGACACGTCGAGCGCCGAGACCGGTTCGTCCGCGACCACCACTTTCGGGGCGCCGGCGAAGGCCCGGGCGACGCCGATCCGCTGTTTCTGTCCCCCGGAGAGCTGACGCGGCATCCGCTTGGCGAATTCGCGCGGAAGCTTCACCAGGTCGAGCAGTTCCAGCATCCGGTTCTCGCGCTCTTTCGGCGTCTTGCCTATGCCGAAGCGCTCCAGCGTGCGGACGATCTGCGAGCCGACCGAGTGGCTTGGGTTCAGCGTGTCGAAGGGGTTCTGGAACACCATCTGGATCGAGCTGATGGTGGTGGTGTCGCGGTCTCCGATATCGGTGCTGCCGATCTCCGTGCTGCCGAGAGAGACCGTGCCCTCCGTTGCCGTCTCAAGGCCAAGCAGGATCTTGGCGAGGGTGGATTTGCCGCAGCCGGACTCGCCGACGATGGCGACGGTCTCCGCTTCGCGCGCATCGAAGGTGATTTCCTCGTTCGCCTTGACCACGCGGGTCTCGCCGCCGCCAAACATCTGGTTTGCCGCGACCTCGTAATATTTTTTCAGGCCGTCGATGCGGAGGATCGTCTCACCCGGTTCCGTTGCCTCGACAGTGTTCTCCTGCTTCAGCGGCGCGTTCCAGTCGATCTCCGAAACCCGGACGCATCTGGAGAAATGTGCGTCGGCCATCCCGGTGTCGATCATTCTGATATCGCCCGCATCGCACTTGCCGGCTTGGAAATACGAACAGCGCGGGCCGAAATTGCAGCCGTCCGGACGTTCGTGCGGCAGCGGCAACTGGCCGGGAATGGCGACCAGCGGTTGCGCGTACTTGTCGGCGCCAGGCAGCGGGATCGAGCGGAACAGGCCCTGGGTATAGGGATGCCGCATCCGGTCGAAAACGTCCTTCACGCTCCCTGTTTCCACGGCCTCTCCCGAATACATGACCGTGATCCGGTCGCAGGTCTCGAGGATCAGGCCGAGATTGTGCGAGATGAACAGCATCGAGGTGCCGAAGCGCTGGCCGAGTTCCTTCACCAGTTCGACGATCCCGGCCTCGACGGTGACGTCGAGCGCGGTGGTCGGCTCGTCCATCAGCAGCAGGGCCGGTTTCGAGAGTAGCGCCATGGCGATGACGATCCGCTGCTGCTGCCCGCCCGAGAGCTGGTGCGGATAGGAATCCATCATCCGCTCCGGGTCCGGCAGGCGGACCGCCTGCAGCATCTCCAGCGCCTGGTCGTAGGCTTCGTCGACCGAGGCGTTCGCATGCAGCATCGGCACTTCCATGAGCTGCCGGCCGACCCGCATCGCGGGGTTCAGGCTCGCCATCGGCTCCTGATACACCATGGCGATCTCGGAGCCGCGGATCTTGCGCAGCTCCTTCTCGCTCATCGTGGTCAGCTCGCGTCCCTTGAACTTGATCGAGCCGGCGGTGATTTTTCCGCGGTTCGAGAGGTCGCGCATGATGCCGAGGGCGACGGTGGACTTGCCGCAGCCGGACTCGCCGACTAGCCCCATCGCCTCGCCGGGCATCACCTTGCAGGAGAAATCCATCACCGCCGGGATCTCTCCGGCACGGACGAAGAAGGAGATCGAGAGGTTCGAGATCTCGAGGATCGGTTCGGTCATCTCCGTTTCCTCCTCAATCTTTCAGCGACTGCTCGCGCAGTCCGTCGGCCAGGAGATTGAGGCCGAGGACGAACATGGCGAGCGCCAGGGTCGGGGGCAGGGCGATGGTCGGCACGATCCGGATGAAAGCGCGGGTCTGGTTGATCATCGATCCCCAGTCCGGGCTCTCGGGCGCCAGGCCGAGGCCGAAGAAGCCGAGGGTGCCGAGCAGGATCGTCGTGTATCCGATCCGCAGGCAGGCATCGACGATCAGCGGCCCGCGGGCATTCGGCAGAATCTCCCAGAGCATGATGTACCAAGCGTTCTCGCCGCGTGTTTGGGCCGCCGCCACATAATCCCGCGTCTTGATGTCCATGGTGATGCCGCGGACGATGCGGAACACCGTCGGCGAATTCACAAAGACGACGGAAGCGAAAATGTTCAGCTCGTTCGGCGCCAGCGTGATGATGCCGAGCGGATCGGCATTGAAGACCAGTCCGGAATAGAGCCAGCCGCCGACCAGAAATGTCCCGGCCAACTGTACGGCAAGAAGGCCCGGCCGTGTCGCGTAGCGGCTGTAGAACAGGACGCCGAAGAAGATGATCGGGAAGATGAAGAAGAACCCCGCCATGGCGATCGGGATCGGGGTCTCGCGGATGCCCGGGGTCACCAGCAGGTAGAACAGCAGGATCACCGGGAAGGCGAGCACCAGGTTCGCGAGGAACGACATGAACGCATCGATCTTGCCGCCGTAATAGCCGGCCGGAAGACCGATGGTGATGCCGACGATGAAGGCGAAGAGCGTCGCCGCCGGCGCGATCACCAGGACGAAGCGGGAGCCGTGGACCATCCGGCTGAACAGGTCGCGGCCGAGATTGTCGGCCCCGAACAGCAGTGCCTGGCCGGTTTCGGCATCGATCACGCCCGGCGCCTTGCGCTTCAGCATGGCGAACTGCTGCAGCGGATCGAACACCGCGACGATATCCGCGAAGATCGCCGTCAGGATCCAGAACAGCACGATGACGAGCCCGACCATGCCGATCCGGCTATCGAATAGGCGGCCGTAGAGGCTGAGGCTTCGGCGGAAGTGATAGCTGGCGCCGAGGATCACGGCGAGGGAGAGCCAGACCGGCCAGAAGCGGGCGATGACAGTCGCCCAGATATCGAAGAAACCGATATATTCCAACATGTTGTCTCTCCCGCTCAGCTTACGCGGATGCGCGGGTTGAGATAGGCGTACCCGATATCGGAAATGAGCTGTGTCAGCAGCACGACGACGACGGAGACCAGCGAGCAGCTGAGCAGCAGGTCAATGTCGTTGTTGTCGGCGGCTTCCACCAGGGTCCATCCGAAGCCCTTGTAGTTGAAGAGCTTCTCGACGATGACGACGCCGGTGAGCAGCCAGGGGAACTGCAGCATGATCACGGTGAAAGGAGCGATCAGCGCGTTCCTGAGCGCGTGGCGTAGGACCTGGGCGCGGAAGGAGAGGCCTTTGAGCCGCGCGGTGCGGATATACTGCGCGGTCATCACCTCGGCCATGGAAGCCCGGGTCATGCGCGCGATATAGCCCATGCCGTAGATCGCCATTGTCATGACGGGCAGGGCGAAATTGTTGAAATCGATGCCGCCGGCCTTGGAGACGCCCTTCAGGACGCCAAGCCAGGAGGCGAACAGAACGGTAAACAGGATGCCGGAGACATATTCCGGCGTTGCCGTCGAGGCGATGGAGACGACGGAAAGACTTCGGTCCGTCTTCGAGCCCTCGCGCATGCCTGCGAGCACGCCGATGAGCAGAGCCGTCGGGACCATGGTGATCATGACCCAGAACATCAGCGTGCCGGTATAGCCGATACGCGGCCCCAGAACTTCGTCGACCGGCTTGCGGAAGCGCGTTGACTGGCCGAAATCGCCGGTCGCCGCATTGCCGATCCATTCCGCATAACGTTCCAGCAGGGGGCGTCTGTAGCCTTCTTTTTCCAGCCAGCTCTCGACCGCTTCTTCGGTCATGCGGTTGTTGTTCTGTTCGAGCGCGAGTTTCTTAAGGTTCGGCTCGAGATTGACCAGATAGAACACCACGAGCGTCAAGCAGATCATCGTCACGATCATGACCGCCAGACGTCTCAGAATGAATTGCAGCATATCGCCCCCAACTGCGTCGTGCGGGCGGGCTCTTGCGGGCCCTTAGAGTCTTCCTTGCGGGAAGTTGAAAGGCCGCCCCGCGTTGCAAAGGACGGCCCTTGCCGTGGATCAGGCGTCCAGCCAGACCTCGTTGAAATGCATCTCGAAGGTCGGATGCATGGTGTCGCCCTGGACCTCTTCGGTCATGTGCTTGTAGAGCGAGCGCCAGTACGGCTGGATGATGATGCCGGAGTCCTGGAGGATCTTCTCCAGTTCCGCCATGACCTCGCGGCGCTTATCGGCGTCGGCGATGGCCAGAGCCTGGTCGAGCTTCTTGTCGAATTCCTCGTTCGACCAGCCGGCCTCGTTCCAGGCCTCGCCTGAGCGGTAGGCCAGCGCCAGGACCTGCACGCCGAGCGGGCGCATGTTCCAGTTCGTGGTCGAGAACGGATATTTCGTCCAGTTGTTCCAGAACGAGCTCGACGGGATGATCGTTCGCTTGATCATGATTCCCGCGTCGCGGATCTGGGCGGCGATGGCGTCGGTGGTGTTCTTGCGCCAGTCGTCGTCGATCGAGATCAGCTCGTGCTCGAAATCGGCTGCACCGGCATCCGCGAGAAGCTTCTTCGCCGCATCCGGATCGCGCTTGATCGGCGGAAGTTTGGCATATTCCGGATGCATCGGACCGACATGGTGGTTCTCGGCCGGGGTGCCTGCATTACCGTAGCCGATCTGCAGCACCACCGAATTGTCGACGGCGAGCTGCAGGGCCTGACGGACGCGCTGGTCGTCATAGGGCTTGTTGGCCACGTTCATGCGGGCAACGATGGTGGCCGCCGTGACCGCCTCGGATTTCTTCAGGTCGAGGCTGTCGAGAATCTCGACGAAATCGGCCGTGGTCTGATAGTTGGTGTGAACGTCGCCAGCCTCGAACGCGGCAACTTCCGCCGCCGGATCGGTGCCGTAGTCGGTCCACTCGATGGCGTCGAGATAGGCCTCGCCGCCCCACCATTTGCCGTCCTTGCGGCGCACGCATCGGGCGGTCACGCCGACTTCGAGATTGTCGAGTTCGAACGCGCCGGTACCGATCGGGTTCTTGGAAAGATCGGCGCCGTTCTTGTCGAAGTCACGGTGCACGATCAGCGCCGGGTAATCGGCCATGCCCGGAATGATGCTGATGTCCGGTTTCGGCAGGGTGAGCTTGACCGTATGACTGTCGACCTTGGTGATCGCACCCGCGAGCGCCTTGTTGGTGTTCGCGTCGATCAGGGTCGCCATGCGGCCGGCCATCGAGTTGCCTTCGACTTCCTTCTCGCACCAGCGATTGATGTTGTAGACGACGTCGTCCGCGTTGAACTCGTCGCCGTTGTTCCAGGTGACGCCCTTACGGACCTTCAGGATATATTCGGTCGCGTCCGCATTGACCTCCCAGCCCTCGAGCAGTGCCGGTTCGAAGGTGTAGCTCGAGGTGTAGGAGACGAGGTTCTCGCAGAACTGGCGTGCGACGTTGCCCATTTCGGACCAGTCAAAGATCCGCGGATCAACCACTCGGCGAACACTCATAGAAACCTTGAGCGTTCCGCCCTTCTTGGGGGTGCCCTGCGCTTTCGCCGGAGCGCTCAGGCCGAGCATGCCGTAGGCCGTCGCCGTGGTGGCGCCGAACGCACTTGCAAGCGCGAGGAATTCGCGCCGGTCCATCTTCCCGGCCTTGGTCTCGGCGGCCCAGGCGCTGACTGCGCTGTTCAGCGGCCGCCCAGCGCGATCTTTCAAATCCCTGTTCATTCCAAGTCTCCCTGTTTTTCTGGCGCGTGTTCCAATCTGGCTCGCCCGGATCATAATGCCCTGATTGCGACAGCTAAAGTGTCGTTTTCAGAACATTCTGGCGAAAGATGAAACATGACGTCGCCACGAATGTTCAGAAAATCGTGAACATTCAGACTGGCATTTCGCCTCCGAAGCAGTTCCCTGATAATCGAACGCAAGATGCGGGCTTTGTTGGTTACGTATTATCCCCGCCCGTTCGATTTGATACGCAGAAATTCTTCTTTCCGAACAGCGACTGTATTCACTTGAACATGCCGCCCGGACGCTGCGTTTCATTCAATGTCACTCATCATGGGCAACCGGCAAAGCGGATGTCAAAGATTTTATCGGACAGCGATTTTTCGGGATGCGGACGGTCTTCGGGGCTGATATCGAAAGAGGAATCCTGTTCCAGGGAACTGTTCAAAAAAGGACATTCGATGCGCGTTGAAGACGCTCAGAGGGAAGACATGGCCGTTCTTCGGTTGCTGAACGAGGCGGAGGTGCCGCACGTCAACAGCGTCGATCTCGACGGCTTCGCCGGGTTCCTGAAGGCGGCGGATTACTTCCGGGTGGCTCGGGACGGCGATGCAGTCATGGGATTCCTGATCGGATATCTGCCCGGGCGCCCCTATGACAGCCTCAACTATCGCTGGTTTGACGCCCGGTACACGTCCTTCCTTTATGTCGACCGGATCGTGGTGTCGCCCGACGCGCGCGGCCGCGGCGTCGGGCGCCGGCTCTACGACGATTTCACCGGTTTCGCCGCCGGTCGGGCCGACCGTTTGACCTGCGAGGTGAATGTCCGGCCGCCAAACGACGCCTCAATGCGGTTTCACCGCAATTACGGTTTCGAGGAGGTCGGGCGCCAGGAAACGGAAGGCGGCACGAAGGAGGTGTCGCTAATGGTAAAGCTACTGGGACAGTGGGCCGACGATCAGAACCACGCGTAGGGGTCCTTGATGTCCTGATCGTTGGAGTGACGGATCCAGCCCTTGATCACACGGTAGACGAACCAGAGCCAGCCAAGACCGCCGACGAGCCAGGCGAGGGGAATGAGGACGAAGGTCGCGGTAAAGGCCGCGGCCAGCACGATGGCAATCAGCTGGATCCAGAAAGTCCGGATCTGCCACGTGATGTGCCCCGTGAGCGGCGTGCCTTCGAGATCCGACCGTTTCAGATAGGCGAGGATCACGCCGAGCACCGAGGGAACGCCGAAGACGATCGCGGCGCCATAGAGGCCGTAGACGATGTGAACAGCGAGCCGGTCGTTCTCCGAGAGCCCGAGCGAGAAGGGGAGAACTCTCGGCCGGGTCACCTCCCGCCCGCTGTTCGAATTCGTATCGGCCATGTGCAATCCTGTTCCTTTGCGGCGTCGCTTGCCGCCTTCTAGTTTGGCATGTCACCGTAACCATTCAATAGGCGTGCTCGCCGTCTTCCCGGGGGAACAGCAAATGACAGCAAACGAAATCGTGGCGCCGGCCGTCGATCTCTACAGCGATACGGTTTCGCGTCCGACCGCCGCGATGCGCCGGGCGATGGCCGAAGCGGAGGTCGGCAACGAGCAAGCGATGGAGGACCCGACGGTCAACCGGCTCTGTGCGCGGGTGGCGGAATTGCTCGGCAAGGAAGCGGCCGTATTTCTGCCTTCGGGCACGATGTGCAACGAGATCGCCTACCGGGTCTGGGTCGACCGGGGCGAGGAGATCGTCCTCGACGAGAGCGCCCATGCGCTGCATTTCGAGGCCGGCGGTCCGGCGGCACTCGCCGGGGCCATGGTGCGGACCGTCAGGGGCAGGCGCGGCATCTTCACCGCCGCCGATCTCGAGACGGTGATCCGTGTTCCGCGCGGCCATCACGGCCAGCGCCAGCGTCTGGTCAATATCGAGAACACCGCCAATCTCGGTGGTGGTGCGGTCTGGCCGCTGGAGACGGTGAAGGAGGTCGCCGATTGCGCCCGCAGCCACGGCCTGAAGGTCCATATGGACGGTGCGCGCCTGCTCAATGCGGTGGTGGCGTCCGGAACCCCGGCCTCCTCATACGGTGCGCTCTGCGACTCCCTCTGGATCGATCTTTCCAAGGGGCTCGGCTGCCCGGTCGGCGGCGTGCTCGCTGGCAGTGCGGAGTTCATCGAGCGGAGCTGGCTTTTCAAGCACCAGTTCGGCGGGGCGATGCGGCAGGCCGGCATCATTGCGGCCGCCGGAGTCCACGCACTCGACCATCACATAGAGCGGCTTGCAGAAGACCATGCAAACGCCCGCTCCCTCGCCGAGGGGATTTCCGCGATCGAGGGGCTGAGCGTGGAGCTTTCGGAGATCGAGACGAACATGGTCTATTTCGACGTGACGACGCCGGCCTTCGATGCGGCCGGACTTTCGGAGCGGCTCATGCGGCAGCACCGGGTCCGCATCGGGGCGATGGGGCCGCGGCGGATGCGCGCCGTCACGCATATCGATGTCGACCGGAGCGGAATCGAGACGGCGCTGGCTGCGCTGAAAGCGGTGATGGCGGCGGCTTGAGGGCCGTTACGGATCCATCAGGGCCTTGTCGAGTGCGGTATCGGTGAACTGGGCCCCCTGGGTCCGGGCGCCTTTCATGTCCGTCTCGGCGAGGTTTGCCCCCTTGAAACGCGCGCCCGAAAGGTCGGCATTGCGCAGCCGTGCGCTCTCCAGGTCCGAGGGCCAGAAACGTCCGGTCGGATTGCCGTGGGCGTCTTTCAGTTCCACCGGATAGAGCAGGGCACCGTTCAGCTGCGCGTCCGTCAGGTCGGCGCCTATCAGCTTGGCGCCGGAAAGGTCGCTGTCCCGAAGGTCCGCATTGGTCAGTTTCGCGCCCGTCAGGTCGGTCATCACGAGTTGCGTCCGGCGCATCTTGGCGCCGGTCAGATCGACCTCTCGCAGATCCGCGCCCGAGAGATTGATATCGGAGAGATCGACGTCCCGGAGGGTCGCGCCGGCGAGCTGCGCACGTGTTCCGCCGCGGCCCTGTTCGCGGATCCAGAGCTCGTGGTCGTTCACGATGTCGCGCAGCGACCGGCTGCGGTCGCCGCTCTCGGTCACCAGCTGGGCGCCGGAGAGATCGGCGGTCGAGAGATTGACCCGCTCCAGAATGGCGCTGCTGAGGTCGGAATTGGCGAAGCTGGTTTCGGACACGAGCGCGCCGCGCAGATTGGCACCCTTCAGGTTCGCGCCGACGATCCGCGCCTTCGCGAGATTGGCGCCGGAAAGATCCGCACCGGTCAGATTGGCATTCTCGAGATTGACGCCCGAGAGATTGGCGCCGCAGAGCAGGGTATTCTCAAGGTTGGCGCCGATCATGCTGGCATCGGAAAGATCGGTGCCCGAAAGATTGGCGTTGTTGATATCCGCCTCGTCCATCGTCGAGGAGGACATGTCCGCGCGGATGAAGGTCGGACGCTCGCCGGTCAGATCGTTGATGATCGCCCCGCCGCGCATGTCGGCTTCCTTCAGGTTGGCGCCGGCGAGATTTGACGAGCGGATTGTGGCGCCGCGCAGGTCAGCACGCATCAGCACCGCATTCGAGAGATCCGTATTGTCGAGATTGGCGCAGAACAGGTCCGCAAAGCTGAGATCGGCCCCGGACAGGAACGTGTTCGAGAAATTCGTCCCGGACAGCCGCGCAGACTGCAGGTTCACGCGGGCAAGCTGGAAGCCCGTGATGTCGAGACCCGATAGGTCCGCGCGGACTCCGCCCGGCTTCCGCTTTAGCCACTGCTCGTGGCTCTCGATCGCTTTAAGGATATCGTCCGGCGTCATCGGCTCCGGCCACTTTCAAAACATACGGGGCCGCCGCAAAGCGGACACGTCGCTGCATTGTACAAGGCTTCTAACAGGTCAGGCACCATCATTGCCATCCGTCCACGATGATTCCGAGACATGGATCCGCAATTTCCCGGGACGGGCGTATGGTATCCTCAACGCGGGCGTGAAGACTGAGGCGTTCGCAATAGTGCTTCAGAGCCGAAAAACCGTCTGTCCCGCTGATGTCGTCAGGTGCTATTCCGGACTCCCTGAGCCGGAGGCTCACCATGGGAGACTTGTCGGAGTTCCTGAGCAGGTAAATCACAAAGCTGCTGGCCCGCTGCTCTTCATGCTCACCCCGCTGTTCTCGCACATCCGTCGCGACACGATCGATGAGACGCTCTATTTCCTCGCTCAGATAGGCGAGTTGCTCTGCTTTTTGCTCTTCACTCATCAATACGGGGTGGTTCCCTACCGGTCGCGGTGAAATCGATAGCCGGAATGTGCCTTCAAACCTGAATTCGCATGGCGAAGGGCCGGCGGGTCAAGGGGAAATTCCATCGGGACTTTGATTGGCGGCTCGATTCGGAAAAGTCGCGCCGACCGTAATCCTCAGTCGGAGTTTTTCTCCTTATGATCCGTTTTCGCTGAGTCGAGCTGCTCCGGCTGGAACACGGCGTCGGTAAGGTTGACCCCTCTCATGTCGGCTCCGGTGAGGTTGGCGCCGGTCAGGTCCGCTCCGGCCAGATTGGCATTGTGCAGATCTGCGCCTTTCAGGTTGGCCTGGACGAGCTTGGCGCCGGACAGATTCGCAGGCCATTTGCGCCCGGTGACCTTGCCTTTCGAGTCCTTCAGATCCACCGGCGCGATGATCGCGTTGGAAAGATCGGCTTCTGTCATGTCGGCATTGGCGAGGTTGATGCCCTCGAGCGTCGCCCCGCTGAGATTGGTGCCCTTGAGGTTGGTCGAGGACAGATCGGACATCACCAGCAGGATATTCGAAAGGTTGCCGCCGCTGATATTGGCGCCGTGCAGATCGGCGCCGGAAAGGTTGACGGCCGAAAGATCGATGAAGCTCAGGTCCGTGCCTTTCAGAATGGCGCGGTCGCCGAGGCGGCCGTCCTCGCGGATCCAGACATAGTGCATGTTCAGCACTTCGCGCACCTCGAAGGGCAGCGAGTCCTCGTGCCGGACCATGTTGGCGCCGGTCACGTCCGCGGCCGAGAGGTCGCAGCCGTCGAGATTGGCGCCCGAGAGGTTGGCGTGCTTGAGAATGGTGTTGTCGAGGATAGCGCCCTTGAGGTTCGCATCCTGCAGGTCGGCACCGGAGAGATCCGCTTCCACCAGGATGCAGCCGGACAGGTCGGCGCCCTTCAGGTCTGCCTTGCGCAGATTGACGCCGGAGAGATTGGCTCCGGCAAGATGCGCGCCCGCGAGCTGCGCGTTCGGCATGGCGGAATAGCTGAGATCGGCACCCTGCTGGTTCGAGGTCGGGCTTTTCCGCTCGCCGTCTTCGTCGTCCGAGCCGAACATGAGGGTTCCGCCACGGAAATCCGCGCCGACGAGATTGGCGCCCTTGAACGCGACATTGCGGATGCTGGCGCCCCGGAGATCGGCGTTCTGCAGGTCGGCGTTGCGGAGATCGGCACCGTCGAGCACGGCGCAGAACAGATCCGTGTTGCTGAGGTTGCTTCCGGCAAGAATTGTTTTCTCGAGATTGGCCCCGGACAGCTTGGCCGATTTGAGATTGACCTTCTCGAGCGTGAAGCCCGAGAGGTTCGCGCGCGCGAGATTCGCCCGCGCTCCGCTATGCGCCCGGCTGAGCCATTTTTCATGTTCGTCGAGGATTGTAGCGATTTCCTGCGGCGTCATCTCGGTGAGCCATGTCCCATTCTAGTGAGGCCCTTGTCCCGGGGCGGGTCCAAGTAACTCGAAATTCACCCGGAACAATAGCCGCCAGATGACCGGGGTGGAAGCACGAAGAGAGGGAGCCCCTGCAAGTCAAAGGCCCGGCTTACAAGAAAAATGAACCCGGAATACAGTCTCTTTCGATCGCATAATAAATGATTAATGCGATGCATAAACACCGGTTGTTTCGCGCTGCCGTTACTCGGCCGCCTGCTTTGCCTCAGTCTCCGTATCCGGCCCGGTTCGCGGCGCTGATTCGAGCAACCCGACCGTCAGGGAGAGCAGCGGCGGGATGATCGCGAGCGTCAGAAGGGCGGAAAGCGCCAACCCGCCGATCACGACCGAACCCAGGCCCCGGTAAAGCTCCGAGCCGGCGCCCGGGAAGATCACCAGCGGAAGCATCCCGAGAACGCTGGTCAGCGTCGACATGAAGATCGGCCGTATCCGGTTGCGCGTGGCCTCGATGATGGCCGTGCCGGCCTCCATTTTCTCCTCGCGGATATGATAGAGCGTCTGGTGGACCAGCAGGATGGCATTGTTCACCACGATGCCGATCAGAATGACGAAGCCCAGCAGGGTGAGCATGTCGAGGTTTTGCCTGGTGAAGATATTGAGAGTGGCAAGGCCGACGACCCCGCCGGCGGTGGCGAGCGGCACCGAGAAGATGATCACCAGCGGATAGAAGAAGCTCTCGAACAGCACGGCCATCACAAGATAGACGATGACCAGCGCCATGATCAGATCGAGCACCATCTCGTTCCAGGTCTGGGCCAGCTTGTCGGCCGTACCGGACATCCGGATGCTCACGCCCGGCGGCAGACCCTCCTCCTGCAACGGAGTGATCACTTCGTCGCGCATCCGGTTGAGTGCGGCTTCCAGCGGCATGCCGGTCGGCGGGGATACGATGAGCGTTATGGTGCGCAGCCGCTCGACATGACGGATTTCGGTCGGTCCGGTGGTGACCACCACGTCGGCGAGCGAGCCGGCGGGAACGATCGTGCCTTCGCTGGTGACGACCGGAAGATTGCGCACACCCTGGGTTTCCAGGATATGCCGCTCCGGACCCTGCAGCGTGAGGTCGATCCGTTCGCCCTGCACGGTGATTTCGGCGACACGCACCCCGTCATTGTAGGCGTCGACCGTGACCCCGAGATTGCGCGCGGTGACGCCGTTATCGGCAAGCAAAGTCCTGTTCGGCAGCACCCGGACTTCCGGTGCCCCGAGGGAAAGCGAGGGCTGCGGGCGAACCTGTGTGCCTTCCTCGCGCGGGAAGGCCTCGTTCACCCGCTGGAAGACGGTCTGGGCGACTTCGGCCAGTTCCTCCAGCTCGCCGCCCGAAATATCGAGGTCGATCGCGCTCGTTCCGCCGACGCCGCGGCCGAACAGAGAGGTCTGCCTGAAGAAGCCGAAGGTTCCGGGCTCGGAGAAAAGCGAACGCCGCAGCACCGGGATCAGCGCCTTCGCCTGAGCCGGATCGACGGCTGCGGCACCGACGATGACGTTCGCGCGGAAGGCGACGAAGAAGAAGCGGGACAGCATCGGCGTGCCGTCTTCGGCGTTGCTCTGCGTTCCCTCGAAATCCCAGAGCGGCTTCGTCGTGTTCTCGAGCTTCTGGGCGATCGCGGCCATGGTGTCGAGGTTGTAGCCGGGCGGGGGCTGGACATAACCGATGATCAGGTTGCGGTTGCCGTCCGGCAGATAATCGAGCTGCGGCAGCATGGCCCAGGTGACCGCGATGCCGCTGCCGGTCATGCCCGCGATGACGGCGATCGCAAAGGTCCGGTTGCGGACCACTGCCCGCGTCTGCCTGAGCGCAACGGCAACGAAGCCGCTGGCGAAACCGTCCAGCAGCGGGATCCGCCGCGAGGCCGAAATCTCGGTGACGTTCTTCTTGAGCAGACGGCTGGCCAGAGCAGGCACCACGGTGGCCGAAACCACCAGGGACAGACAGACCGCGACCGAGATCGCGACCGCGATATCCCGGAACAGCTGTCCGACTTCCAACTCCATGACCAGGATCGGGATGAACACCATGACCGTGGTCAGCGAGGAGACCAGCACCGCGCCCCAGACCTGCTGCGCGCCGAGGTAGGAGGCCTCGCGCTGGTCGAAGCCGTTCTGCCGCAACCGGAAGATGTTCTCGAGCACGACGATTGCGGCATCCACCACCATGCCGACGGCGAAGGCGAAGCCAGCGAGCGAGATCACGTTGATCGAGCGGCCGAGCGCCGCCATCGCGACAAAGGACCCAATCACCGACACGGGAATGGCGAGACTCACCACAAGGGTCGCGCTGCCGCTGCGCAGGAAGAGGTAGAGCACGAGCGCGGCGAGCAGGCCGCCGACCCAGATGTTCTGGCGGACGAGGTCGATCGCGGAATCGATATAGGTTGTCTCGTCATAGACCTGGACGATGCGAAGCCCGCGGCTGGGCAGAAGGGTCTCGTTCAGCTCCTTCAGGGTCGCGCGGACCTCCTCCATGACCTCGATGACATTCGCGCCGGTCTCGCGGTACATCGGCACGCCGAGGGCCGGGATGCCGAACTGGCGGATCCGGGCGACCGGCTCCTTGTAGCCCATCTGGACTTCGGCCACGTCCGCGACCGTGACGCGCGCCACGCGTCCGGTCATCGGATCCTCGATCGAACGCAGCACGACCCGGCGGACGTCCTCCATGGTCTCGAAGTCGCCCTCGGTGCGGACCACGTACCGGCGCTTGCCTTCCTCGACCGCACCGGCGGAGATCGAGGCATTGGCCTCGCGCAGCGCCTGCAGCACGTCCGGAATGGTCAGCTGGTATTGCGCCAGCAGCTGCGGCTCGACGACGACCTGCATTTCCCGCTCGGCACCGCCATAGATCCGCGCCTCGCCGATCCCGGGGATGCGTTCGATGCGCGATTTCACGAAATCCTCGGCGAAATCGCCGAAGGTGTGGATCGGAGCCTCGTTGCCCTCGTTCCGCATGATCACGGCCCAGGCGATGGCGTTGTCTTCCGAGCCGGATGTCTGGAAGGTCGGCTCGTCCGCCTCGTCCGGATAGCCGCCGACGCGGTCGAGCCGGTTGGCGACCAGCAGCAGGGCCTTGTCCATGTCGTTGCCCGGCGTGAATTCGAGTTCGATCCGCCCGCGGCCGTCCTCGGCGCGGGAAATCATCGATTCAAGCCCTTCGAGGCCCCGCAGCTCGTCTTCCTGCCGGTTGATGATCTCGCGTTCGATCTCGGCCGGCGCGGCACCCGCCCATTCCGTGGTCACGGTGATCACCGGACGGTTCACGTCCGGCGCCAGTTGGATCGGGATGTTCAGCAGCGCGACGAAGCCGAACATCACGACCATCAGCACGACGGCGACGACGGCGACAGGACGGTCGATCGAGACCCGGATCAGGCCGTTCATGGCGTTAACCCTTCACCTGGACGGCCACGGGCTGGCCCGGGCGCAGACGTTCATTGCCCTTGATCACGACCTTGTCTCCAGGGGCGAGGCCTTCCAGCACCTCGAACCTGTTACCCAGGGATTCGCCGATGATGATCGTGCGCGGCTGGACCTTGCCGTCCTGCACCAGGTAGACGCGGGGTTTGGCGCTGTCGAGCAGCAGGGCATCCTTGTGAACGCTGATCACAGTGCGCTCCATACCGACCGGTATGAAAACCGTGACACCCTGGTTTTCGGCGATCCGGACCGCGTCTTCCGACAGCTCCGGCGTGAAGCGCACGGCGCGGGTCCGGGTGCGTGGGTTTTCTTCCGGGATGATCGCGCGGACCGCCGCGTTCATCCGCCTTCCATCCTGCAATTGCGCGCCGACGACGACGCCCGGCGCGAGACCCGAGAGCCGTTGTGCGGGCACATCGGCCTCGATTTCCAGCGCTTCGTCGTTCATCAGGGTCACGATCGCACCGCCGACCTGAACATGATCGCCGGCGACCACATGTCGGGCGAGGACGACGCCGGAATAGGGCGCCCGGATGCTGGCATCGGCGAGCGCGATTTCGGCCAACTGAAGTTCCGCTTGCGCGCGGGCCATTTCGGCTTCGCTCTCGGCGAAGCTCGCCGTCGCCGCCTCGAGATCCCGCTGGGCATCCTCAAGGGCGTTCTTGCGAAACGCGTTCGAGCCCCGGAGTTGTTCTGTCCGGGCCAGGGTCTGCTCGGCCTTGGCCCGATTTGCGGATGCGCGTGCGAGCTGCGCCTCGGCCTTTTTCACTTCCGAGGCCCTGAGGCTGCGCTCGGCCCGCAGCCGGCTGTCGGCGAGACGCGCGATCACATCGCCTTTCTCGACCCTGTCCCCTGCGCGCACGGAAACCTCCTCGACCCGCTCCGCCACCCGGGTCGCGACAGGGCCGAGTTCGAGGGCCACGAAACGGCCGGTCGCGGGCGCCGTTTGCGTCAGAGGTTCCTCGCGAACCTCGTCGACTTCGACCGGGCTCGCCTTGCCTTGGGCGAATGCGGGCAGAACAGAAAGCACGATGATGGAGAGCGAAAGGCAAGCCGGGACGATGCCGCGGCGCAAAGACTTCAAGACAGACGGCATTGTGCACACGCCTTCCGACGCCAAAATGTTGAAGCGACCCGTGTCGGTGATTTCGCCCGGGAAAAGGTTATTAGTGAAGTAACGTTTATCTTGCCGGGCGCCAGTCCTTATCGCAATCGAATCTAAGATGGATCCGTTCCGGATCGCGGCAAGTTGACGCTGGAAGGTTCAGCGGCGTTCTTGCTAAGAACGGACGGCGCGGCATTGTCCGTCGTGGAAGCCTGCGTAACGTTGGGGAGGGACGGAAATGACGACGATGCTTTTCACTCATTCGGATTGTTTCGGGCATGATCCGGGCCGCATGCATCCGGAGCATCCGGCCCGTCTGAAGGCCATTCTGAACGCGCTCGAGGCGGATGAGTTCAAGGCGCTCGAACGCCGCGAAGCGCCGAAAGCGACGGTGGAGCAGATCGCCCGCGCGCATCCGCTGGATTACGTCGAGGCGATCCTCGATGCCGTTCCGGACAGCGGCGAGCGGCATCTCGATGGCGACACCGTGATGACGCCCGGCACCGGCGACGCGATCCTGCGCGGGTCCGGTGCGGCCTGCGCCGCGGTCGACGCGGTGCTCGGCGGCGAGGCGAAGAACGCCTTCTGCGCCATGCGGCCTCCGGGACACCATGCCGAGCCGCGGACGCCGATGGGGTTCTGCTTCTTCAACCAGGTCGCGGTCGGCGCGGAACAGGCGCGGGCCGTACATGGGCTCCGCCGGGTCGCGATCGTCGATTTCGACGTTCATCACGGCAACGGAACCCAGGCGATTTTCGAGGCCGACGGCGGCGTGTTCTATGCATCAACCCACCAGACGCCGCTGTTCCCGGGAACAGGCAAGCAGACCGAGCGCGGCG
Organism: Nisaea sp.; assembly: GCF_017640745.1. Lineage (GTDB taxonomy): Bacteria > Pseudomonadota > Alphaproteobacteria > Thalassobaculales > Thalassobaculaceae > Nisaea. The sequence goes on from NZ_JAEPQA010000003.1 coordinate 134,915, forward strand.
TAGGCAACATCTGCAACGTGCCTCTGCCTCCGATGGCGGGCAGCGAGCAGTTCCGCGCGGCGATCTCCGAGATCATTTCCCCGAAACTGATCGAGTTCCAGCCGGAGCTGCTGATGATCTCGGCCGGGTTCGATGCCCATATCGACGATCCGCTCGCCTCGCTCTGTCTCACCGAGGAGGATTTCGCCTGGGTGACAGAGGAACTGATGCGTGTCGCGGATCTCGTCTGCGACGGGAAGATCGTCTCGGTTCTGGAGGGCGGTTACGACCTCGAGGCGCTGGCGAACTCCACGGCGGCGCATGTCCGGACACTGATGAAAGCCTGACTGTCCGATCGGGGCGCCCGGCCTTGTAACGGGGGCGGGCGGGAACTATTGTCGGGCAACGGTCCGAAGGAGATGCCTCTTGAGCGAAAATACATCCGCAGAAATCGGTGCCCTCAGCTTCGAGCAGGCGCTGGAACAGCTTGAAGCGATCGTCGGCAAGCTCGAATCCGGCAGCGGCACCCTGGACGATGCCATCAATGCCTATGCGCGCGGAGCGGAACTCAAGGCCCATTGCCAGAAGAAGCTGGACGAAGCGCGCATGAAGGTCGAAAAGATCCGGCGCCCGGACGGCGATGGCGCGGTTTCCGCCGAACCGTTCGACAGCTGATCCAAATTTCCGTCAAAGACTGAGCAGGACCGATACCGGACATGACCGATCTTAAGGACGCGATCGCGAGCTGCGCGCGCGAGGTCGAGCGCGTAATGGAATTCCTGTTACCCGAGGCCGACGATGCCGAGGCGCGCCTTTTCGAGGCGATGCGCTATTCCTGTCTCGGGGGCGGCAAGCGGCTGCGTCCCTTCATCGTCCAGCAGTCCGCCAAGCTCTTCGCCGTCGATCCGCGGTGCGCATACCGCGTCGGCGCGGCGGTGGAGTTCATGCACTGCTATTCCCTGATCCACGACGATCTTCCGGCGATGGATGACAGCGATCTGCGCCGCGGCCGGCCGAGCTGCCACAAGAAGTTCGACGAGGCGACCGCGATCCTCGCGGGCGACGCGCTGCAGGCTCTGGCCTTTGAGGTGCTGTCGGCGGAAGAAACGAATTCCGACGCTTGGGTCCGCGCGCAGCTGGTTGCCGGCCTCGCCAAGGCGGCTGGCGGTACAGGGATGGTCGGCGGTCAGATGATTGACCTGCTGGCGGAAGAGCAGGAGTTCGATATCGGGGCGATCACCCGTCTGCAACGCATGAAGACCGGTGAGATCTTCGCCTTCGCCGCCACCTCCGGAGCCATTCTGGGGCACGCTAGCAAGAAACACACCCACGCCCTGCATTCCTACGCCCAGGAACTCGGGCTCGCCTTCCAGATCGCAGACGATCTGCTCGATTACGAGGGGGATTCCAACACCACCGGAAAGCCCGTCGGGCAGGACGGTGTGGCCGGAAAAGCGACCTTTGTTTCCATTCTCGGACCCGAACGGGCCCGGGCGCAGGCGAAGCTGCTGGCGGAACAGGCGGCCCGCGCCCTTGATTTATTCGGTGATCGGGCAGACCTTCTGAAACAGGTCGCCGCCTATGTCGTCGATCGTACGCATTAAGCCAACGCGCTGATTTGGACATGCCTGACCGCAGAACCCCGCTTCTGGACCGAGTTCGCGTTCCCGCAGATATGCGGTCCTTCACAGATCCGCAGCTGAAACAGCTGGCGGAGGATCTGCGCCGTGAGACCATCGACGCGGTCTCCGTCACCGGCGGGCATCTCGGCGCCGGGCTCGGCGTGGTCGAGCTGACGGTGGCGATCCACAACGTCTTCGACACGCCGCGCGACAAGGTGATCTGGGATGTCGGTCACCAGGCCTATCCGCACAAGATCCTGACCGGCCGCCGCGACCGGATCCGCACCCTGCGCCAGGGCGGCGGGCTTTCCGGCTTCACCAAGCGCTCCGAAAGCGAATACGACCCCTTCGGTGCCGCGCATAGCTCGACCTCGATCTCGGCCGGCCTCGGCATGGCGGTGGCGCGGGATCTGAAGGGCGAGGATTTCAACGTCGTCGCGGTGATCGGCGACGGCGCGATGAGCGCGGGCATGGCCTATGAGGCGATGAACAATGCGGGCGCGCTGCGCAACCGCATGATCGTCATCCTCAACGACAACGACATGTCGATCGCGCCGCCGGTCGGGGCGCTCAGCGCGCACCTCTCGCAGCTGATTTCCTCGAAGCCGTTCCGCAGCCTGCGCGATCTCGCCAAGCAGTTTGCCCAGAACCTGCCGAAACCGATGGAGGAGACCGCGCGCCGGGCCGAGGAATTCGCCCGCGGCATGGTCACCGGCGGCACGCTGTTCGAGGAGCTCGGCTTCTACTATGTCGGGCCGGTGGACGGGCACAATCTCGACCATCTGCTGCCCGTCCTGCGCAATGTCCGCGACATGGACCGGGACCGTCCGGTGCTGCTGCACGTCGTGACCGAGAAAGGCCGCGGCCATCCGTTCGGAGCCCCAGCGGCGGACAAGTATCACGCTGTGCCGAAATTCGACGTCGTGACCGGCGAGGTGAAGAAGCCGGCTTCGAACGCGCCGAGCTACACCTCGGTTTTCGCCGACGCTCTCGTTGCAGAGGCACGCGAGGACGAGCGTATCGTCGCGGTGACGGCCGCCATGCCGTCCGGAACGGGGCTCGACAAGTTCGCGAAGGCCTTTCCAAAGCGCAGCTTCGACGTCGGAATCGCCGAACAGCACGCCGTGACCTTCGCGGCCGGCATGGCCTGCGAGGGCATGAAGCCTTTTGCCGCGATCTACTCGACCTTTCTGCAGCGCGGTTACGACCAGGTCGTGCACGACGTTGCGATCCAGAAGCTGCCGGTGCGCTTCGCCATCGACCGCGCGGGCCTTGTTGGCGCCGATGGGGCGACCCATGCGGGCAGCTTCGACCTCGCCTATCTCGGCTGCCTGCCGGACTTCGTCATCATGGCGCCGTCGGACGAGGCGGAGCTGGTCCATATGGTCGCGACCGCGGCTGCGATCGACGACCGGCCGAGCGCCGTCCGCTATCCGCGCGGCGAGGGTGTCGGCATCGAACTGCCGGCGCGGGGGGACGTACTGGAGATCGGCAAGGGGCGGATCGTGCGCGAGGGATCCAGGGTCGCGCTGCTGTCGCTTGGCTGCCGGTTGCAGGAATGCCTTTCAGCGGCGGACGAGCTTGCGACGCGGGGGCTTTCCACAACGGTCGCCGACGCACGCTTCGCCAAGCCGCTCGACCGGGACCTGCTGCGCCGTCTCGCGGCGGAGCATGAAGTGCTGATCACCATCGAGGAAGGCAGCATCGGCGGCTTCGCCAGCCAGGTGCTGCATGCGCTGGCGGAAGACGGTCTGCTCGAGTCCGGTCTTAAGGTCCGGCCGATGGTGTTGCCCGACCTGTTCCTCGATCACGATACTCCGGCCCGGCAGTACCATCTGGCCGGACTCGATGCCGAAGCGATCACCAATACCGCCCTGGCCGCGCTCGGGGTCGACAGAGCCTCGGCGCCCGCTCGCGCCTGAGCTGTCATGTCCTCCGAACGCCTCGACCTGGCGCTCGTGAGCCGCGGGTTTGTCGAGAGCAGAAGCCGCGCGCGACAGTTGGTCGAGGCCGGCGATGTCATGGTCGACGGCGTGACGGTGACCAAAGCAGCGGCAAAGGTCTCCCCGGAGCAGATCCTCACGCTGGCCGAAACGGCGCACCGCTGGGCCTCCCGCGCGGCGCTGAAACTGGTTCGTGCGCTCGATCTTTTCGCGATCGACCCGGCTGGGGAGATCTGTCTCGATATCGGTGCCTCGACGGGCGGCTTCACGGATGTGCTGCTCGATCGCGGGGCGCGCCGTGTCCATGCCGTCGATGTCGGGCACGGTCAGCTGATACCGCGCCTGCGCGACGACAGCCGTGTCGTGGTCTACGAACATTTGAACGTCCGCGATCTCACCCCTGAAATGATCGGGGAGCCGGTCGGGCTGATCGTCTCCGACGTCAGTTTCATTTCTTTGAAACTGGCGCTTCCGGCAGCGCTTGCCTGTGCCGGCGACGGCGCCGTGCTGGTCGCGCTGGTCAAGCCGCAATTCGAGGTCGGGCGGGCGAAGGTCGGCCGCGGCGGGATCGTGCGGGACGAGCGCACGCGACGGGATGCGCTGGAAGAGATCAGCGGATGGCTCGAGCAGAGCGCGGGCTGGCAGGTATGCGGCGCCACGGACTCGCCGATTTCCGGAACTGACGGGAATCAGGAATACTTAATTGCCGCGCGAAAACCGTGCTAGGCTTCCGCCGGTAACAGTAAGGCGCTGTGCATGACCGAAGCAGACCGCAAGACTTCCGCCGCGGGACGGGCCAAGGGCCGGTCGAAAAAACCGGCGGCGACGTCTTTCGATCCCGCATGCCTCAGATTCAGCGAAATGCTCGCCTACGGCCTCGGTGCCAGCGGGCGCAGCTGGCTGGACGCCGTGCGCACCGGCGACGACCGCGAGGAAAGCGGACTTATCGAGCGCGCCGCGGCCCGCGTCAGCGAGCGTGACCTCCGCCGGCAGCAGAATATCGAGGCGATCTTCTCCCTCGCCATGACCATGCTGAAAGACAACGCGGACGCGGACGGACATGTCGATCCGGACTGGAGCGTGCGCTTCATTGAGGCCGCATCCGATTGCGGCGACCGCGCCGGGCAGGAAATGTGGGCGGCGTTGCTGGCGCTGGAGGCGGAAGAAAGCGGCGCCGTTCCACCGGTCACGTTCCGGGTGATGAGCACCCTCAACCGCGCCATGATCCGCTGGGTCGCGATCCTGGCGAAGTTCCGCATCAACAATTTCCTGGTTCGCCTTTCCGACGAGTTCTTCGGGGAGAGGGAGCTCACCGGCGACTGCATCCTGCTGCTGGAGGAGTACGGCCTGCTCCGGACGAACCGGGATCTCAGCAAGGTCTTCAGCTCGCAGAAGGAAGACCATTTCACGACCAATCTGCTGTATGCCGACAAGGTCGTGCGCGTCAGTCACGAAGACCCTGCGGCCGATCTGACATTGCCGTGCTATCGCCTGAGCGAGGCCGGGACCGCATTGGCGCGGGCGGCGGGACGTCTCTCGCATGTCGAGGCGGATCTCGATTATCTGCTGGAGATCGTCAAGCTGGTCGAGGCGCAGGGCTATACGGTCGCCCAGGCGGATATCCTGGCGCGCAGGTCCGACACCATCGTCTCGAAGCATTCGCCCTTCTGCGAACTGCGGACCCTGAACCTGAGACGCTGATTTCCGGGGTCCGGACAAGAAACGGGCAATGCGCGAAGCAATGCCCGTTTTTGCGTTTTGCGGTCGATTTTCCGGTTCATGCGGGCTGTTGGCGCGCGGCCGCTTCCGTCTCGACGATCTTCAGCGCGTTACGGAGCAGTTGAGATTCCTGTGCGCTCAGTTTGGCCTGACGTGAGAGGCGCCGCAGATGTACGGCCGCATCGCCAAGGCCGGGAAGCTGCGCCGAAGATTCTTCGACGCTGACGGGGGCGCTCCTGCGTCGCGGTTGGTTGCGGGCAAATTCCTTCCAGATCGTAACGTCATGGGTCAGGCCGCCGGCTCCGTGCAGAAGCAGATATAAAGCGTTATGCATGATTTTTCCTCACTGTTTGGGGTGTCGATCACTCACTTCATGCATTGGAATATCATGGGGAAACGGCTTGAGAACAAATGATTGATTTTCACCTGTTATGTTATTTTAATTTACATGTTATGAGCAGGCGTCTCCCCCCTTTGACCGCCCTTCGGGCCTTTGAGGCCGCAGCCCGTCTTGGCGGCGTGAGCAAGGCCGCGGACGAGCTGAGCGTGACCCATGCCGCGGTCAGTCATCAGATTCGTGCGCTGGAAGACTGGTTCGGGCTTGCGCTGTTTGACAGGGTCGGGCGCAAGATCCGGCCGACCGCGACGGGGCGTCGCCTGCTGGCGTCCGTATCGGCCGCTCTGGACACCATCGCCGGCGCGGTGGATGAAATCTGTCACGATGCGAGCCAGCGGGTACTGACGGTCTCCTCCGCACCGTCGGTCGCCTACAGGCTCCTGGTGCCGCGGCTCGCAGGTTTCACCGCGCTGGAGCCCGAGGTCGAGGTGCATCTGCACCATTCGGTCACGCTGTCGAACTTCACCACGGACGGTGTCGATATCGCGCTCCGCTTCGGCCGCGGAGACTGGCCCGGCACCGTGACGAAGAAACTGATGCCCGGATATGCACAGCCGCTGGCAAGCCCCATCCTGCTGGAACGCGAGGGGATCTCATTGTCGGACTTGCCGCTTTCGCCGGAGCGGATCGCCCAGCTGCCGCTGCATCATGAGGACACGACGATCTTCTGGCGCACCTGGTTCGATGCCGCCGGTGCCGGCGGGACGCGTTTCAGGCGGGGGGCGGTCTATTACGATGCGGCGACGATCCTGAATGTCGCGGTGGCCGGACAGGCGGCCGTCCTGGCGCGGCCGGCCCTGGCGCTCGAGGAACTCAAGAAAGGTATGCTTGTTCCGCTCTCCGACGTCAGGATCGATGAGGATGCGGGATATTATCTGGTCTACCCGCGCGAGAAGGCTTCCGATTCGCTGATTCTGGCGTTCGATGCCTGGGTTGTGTCGGAATTGGCGCAATATGACGTTGACGGAACATTTTCCGAAAATGCCCTGACCCCTTAATTTGACCGAGATCAGACGCCATTTGCGGGTAATTCCGGCTCTCGAAATCGAGAAAGCGTCGTAATGCGGATACAGGCGCTTTTTTGACTCGACCATCCTGACAGGCACAATGACGGACAGCAAAGAGAGCACGCGGGACGCGGCGTGCCGGTCCGGACAGCGTGCCGGACCCCGACCTTGACCTGAAATTGAGTCCGGTCTGCCGAGCAAATGGCGGGCCAGGGGAGGCAAAATGAGCGACGTAGCAGATCGCGGCCCCGATGGGGACGCGAACGTTATCGACACCGACTACGAAGTCGGCCAACACAACATTCAGCCGCAGATCGGCCGGTTCGGGATGGACATCCATAACCCGGTCTTCGCCATCTCTGCCGGCAGCATCATCCTGATGGTGTTCTATTCATTGGCCCTGCCGGAACAGGCCGGCGCGTTCTTCGGGTGGCTGCGACCGACCCTGACATCCGGCTTCGACTGGTTCTTCCTGCTGGCCGGGAACGTTTTTGTCGTGCTGACGCTGGTGCTGATCGTCTCGCCGCTGGGCAAGATCCGGCTCGGTGGAACCGAAGCAAAACCGGACTATTCCTATCCCGGCTGGTTCGCGATGCTGTTCGCGGCCGGGATGGGTATCGGCCTGATGTTCTTCGGTGTCTCGGAGCCGATCTCGCATTACTCCTCGTCCGTCGCGGACGGCGCAGGTGCGCCGGACAGCTGGGCGCCGCTCGCCGGCGCGGCCGGTGATGCTGCGGAAGCGCAACGTCTCGGGATGGCGGCAACCATCTTCCACTGGGGCCTCCATCCCTGGGCGATCTATGCCGTCGTGGCGCTCGCGCTGGCGCTGTTCGCCTACAACAAGGGCCTGCCGCTCAGCATCCGCTCGATTTTCTATCCGATCTTCGGCGAGCGGGTCTGGGGCTGGACCGGCCATATCATCGACACGCTGGCGGTCTTCGCGACCCTGTTCGGGCTTGCGACCTCGCTTGGCATCGGGGCGGAGCAGGCCAATGCCGGGCTCAACTTCCTGTTCGGCATTCCGGTGAGCGACACCTCGAAAGTGGTGCTCATCTCCGGCATCACGGGCATCGCGCTGATTTCCGTGGTCGCCGGTCTCGATGCCGGGGTGAAGCGCCTTTCCGAGATCAACATGGTGCTCGCCATCCTGTTGCTCGGTTTCATCATCGTGGTCGGCCCGACCCTCGCCATCGCGACCGGCTTCTTCGGCAATCTTGGCGCCTATCTCCAGTATCTGCCGGAGCTCTCCAATCCGTTCGGCCGCGACGACGCGAACTTCTCCCAGGGCTGGACCTCGTTCTACTGGGCCTGGTGGATCTCCTGGTCGCCGTTCGTCGGCATGTTCATCGCCCGGGTCAGCCGCGGCCGGACCGTGCGCGAGTTCCTGTTCTGCGTGCTGATCGTGCCGTCCGTCGTCTCCGTGCTCTGGATGACGGCCTTCGGCGGCACCGCGCTGTCGCTGCTCCAGGCAGGGCATCAGGAGATCGCCGACGCGGCGCTCGAACTGAAGCTCTTCACCATGCTGGAACAGCTTCCGCTCGCGGGCATCACCTCCTTCATCGGCATCGTACTGGTGATCGTCTTCTTCGTGACCTCGTCGGATTCCGGTTCGCTGGTCATCGACACGATCACGGCCGGCGGCAAGGTCGATGCCCCGGTGCCGCAGCGGATCTTCTGGGCGACCTTCGAGGGCATGGTGGCGATCGCGCTGCTGCTCGGCGGCGGGCTCGGCGCGCTGCAGGCGGCCTCGGTCTCGACCGGATTGCCATTCGCGCTTGTGCTCTTGCTCGGTTGCGTCTCGCTGGTCAAGGGACTGATGAGCGAACCAAAGGCGAAGTAGATCCTACCTGCCAAACAAGAGGCCGCCGGGCAATCAGCTCCGGCGGCCTTCTTTTTCAGACCCGCGTCGGCTCCACCAGGATTTGCGAGACATTGACGCCCGCCGGTGCCGTCATCGCGTAGACGATTGCGTCCGCGATGTCTTCCGGGGCGAGTGTGCCCGGCGCATTGTCGTAGAACTCGGTCGCCCGGTCGCCGTCGCCCCAGCGGCTTTCGGCGAACTCGGTGCGGGTGAGGCCGGGGAGGACTTCCGTCACCCGGATATCGGTCTTGCCGAAATCGAGGCGCAAGCCGTCGGTGAAGGCCCGGACGGCGAATTTCGAGGCGTTGTAGATGCTGCCCCCCGGATAGACTCGGAGCCCGGCGGTGGAGCCGAGCGTTACGATATGACCGGTTCCGCGGGCTGCCATCCCGTCGATTACCGCGCGGCAGACCCGGATGGTGCCGTTCACGTTTGTCTCGATGATGTTGGCCCAGGTTTCGGCGTCGGCCTGGTCGAAGCGCGCCCGCCCGCCGACATCGTGGCCGGCGCAGACCACGGCACCGTGGATGTTGCGCCACCCCTCCGGCATGCGCTCGATCAGCGAGGCAGCGGAGTCCGGATCGGCGACGTCGAGCTGCAGCGGCAGGCAGTGGCCCGGACGGTTCTTCGCCATCGCCTGGAGACGGTCCATGCGCCGCGCGGCCGCGATCACGCGCGCGCCCTCGGCAAGCAGGCGCTCCACCGTCGCCGCCCCGATGCCGGAACTGGCGCCCGCCACCAGCACGATTTTGTCTCTCAGATCGAAGCGTTCCATCACCTTGCCGTTCATCGCCTTGATTTCAAAAGCTTTCGACCAGCTTCGCCGGGCGCCGGGGCGCGGTCAAGTGCGCGCGGCGGCGACAAAGTCGACCCAGCGTCCGGTAAAGCTGTCGCAAAAAGCGCAGGCCGCCGGCTCGTTCCGGTCGAGTGCGGCCGGGAGCGCGGTGCGCCATCCGGGCTTCCGCTCGTCGAGATGGGCGGCGGCGGCGGAGCTCCAGCGCTCGGCCAGTGTTCGGTCGACCTCGAAATGAAACTGCGTGCCGTAGCTGACCTCGCCGACGCGGTAGCCTTGGTTTACGTACTCCGTGCCTGTCGCCAGCAGGGTGGCGCCCGGCGGCAGCTCGAACGTGTCAGAATGCCACTGGAAAATCGGAACGGCGGGATCGAGCAGAGACATCAGCGGATCGTCGCGCCCGGCGGCGTTCGGCGTAATCGGCACGTAGCCGAATTCCAGCGGCCGGGCGAGGATGTTGCGGCCGCCATGGGCGCGGGCGAGAAGCTGCGAGCCGAGGCAGATCCCGAGCACCGGGCGGCGGGCCCGGTCGAAGTCGCGCATCAGTTCCATCAGGGACGAGAACCAGGGCGAGCCGGCATCGTCCAGCGCATCCTGCGCGCCGCCGAGCACGATCATGCCGTCATGGCTGTCCGGCGTCGCGGGCAGGGGCGTTCCGTCGAAAGGCTGAACGACGTCCGTCTTGACGCCTCGCTCGCGGAAGGTCTTCGCCATCCGGCCGATATCGGTGCCGGCGAAATTCTCGACGATCAGGATGCGCATCAGGCGGCCTTCAGGCGGTTGCTGGTGGTGAGCGTGACGCCCCGTTCGGCCATCTCCGCCTTCGCCGCGGCGAGCGAGCCGTCGAGGTCGATCGCCCGGCAGCCATCTTCGAGCACGGTGACGCCGAAGCCGAGCGACACCGCGTCGATCGCGGAATAATGGACGCAGAAATCGGTCGCCAGCCCGACGAGGACAATCTCCCCGATGCCGCGATCCCGAAGCGCGCCGGCGAGGCCGGTGCTGGTCTTGTGATCGTTCTCGAGGAAGGCGGAGTAGGAGTCGATATGGCTGTGGAAGCCCTTGCGGACGACCAGGGTGGCCCGGTCGGTCTCCAGCTCGGCATGGAAGGCCGCACCCTCCGTGCCCTGCACGCAGTGCGTCGGCCAGAGGACCTGCGGGCCGTAGGGCATCTCGATCATCGAGAAGGGCTCGCCGCCCGGATTGTTGGCGGCGAAGGAGGCGTGGTCGGCCGGGTGCCAGTCCTGCGTCAGGACAACGGTTTCGAACTGGCCCATCAGCCGGTTCGCGAGGTGCACGACGGCGTCCCCGTCGGCCACGGCAAGCGCGCCGCCGGGACAGAAATCGTTCTGGATATCGACCACGATGAGCGCGGTGCTGGGGCCCGTCTTCATTCCTGTTCTCCGCCGGAAGGTGCCGGTTTCAGATAGGGGATCACGAGGACATTTATGAGGCTTCCGCGCCACGCTGGAAACCCGGCGCCGCGCGGTGAGAGCCGTTCCCGGATGGAGCGGACCGAATCCGGATGCAGTTTCGTTCGCAATCCGCGCGATTAGCGGCCTGTTTCCAACGCTATAGATAACAGGGACCACGGGACAGATGCGGGAGACATCGCGATGGAGACTCCGGGCGGAGTGAAAGCGGAGGCCTGGGCGCCGGTACGGATGGGCGCGCAGGGGGCAGTGGTGACCAATCACCCGCTCTCCTCTATGGCGGGCATGCGCATCCTGATGAGCGGCGGCAACGCGGTGGACGCAGCCGTCGCGATCGGTTTCGCGCTTGGCGTCGCCGAGCCGCAGGGTTCCGGCATCGCGGCCGACGGCTTCATGATGATCCACATGAAGGACGCGAAGTCGCTTTCCATCGCCAACGGCACCGGCAATGCGCCGCTGGCGGCAACGCCGGAGCGGTTCCGGGACGGGATCGTGACCAACGGCATCCTCTCCGTCTCGATCCCCGGGATCTGCGACGCGCTGCTTTCCGCGCATGAGCGCCACGGGCGGCTCCCTCTGGCCGACTGTATCCAGCCGGCGATCGAGCTCTGCCTCGAGGGCGTTCCGCAGACCTATTTCCAATGCAATCTGGCGGCATCGCACGACCTGCTGCACAGCTTCCCCGCCTCGGCGGCAATCTTCGCACCCGACGGCGTGCCCCTGAAGCCCGGCCAGATCCGGCGCAATCCCGATCTGGCGAAGACCTACGCGCTGATCGCCGAGCACGGGCGGGACGCTTTTTACGAGGGGCCGCTGGCAGACGCCATCGCCGCCTTTTCGGAGCAGGCGGGCGGGATCCTGACGAAGGAGGATTTCGCGCGCTTCCGGATGGAGTGGCAGGAGCCGATCTCGACGACCTATCGCGGCAAGACGGTCTATGAGGCGCCGCCGAATTCCTCCGGCCATGTCCTGTTGCAGGAACTGAACCTGATCGAGCATTTCGACATCGCCGGGCTCGGTCTCCATTCCGCCGAAGCGATCCATCTGATGGTCGAGGCGAAGCGCCTTGCCTTTGCCGACCGCGAGGCCTTTCTCGGCGATCCGGCTTTCGTCGATGTGCCGCTGGAGGGGTTGCTCTCGAAGGAATATGCGGCCGAGCGGGCGAAGCTGATCGATCCGGAGCGCGCCGCCGAAGCGGTCGCGGCAGGCGATCCCTGGGCCTTCCAGAACCGCGCGCCCGCCGCCGGGAAGTCCTCCGGGCATGCCGGATCGGGCATGGGCGAGATGCGCTCCGACACGACGCATTACTGCGTCATCGACCGCTGGGGCAACGCGGTCGACGGGCTGCAGAGCCTTTCGGGACATTTCGGCTCGCAGGTGGTCTGCCCCGGAACCGGGATGCTGCTGAACAACCGGATGAATTACTGGCACCTCGATGCCGGGCACCCGAACCTGCTGCAGCCCGGCAAACGGGTCCGGCATACGATGAACCCGGTCATGGTTTTCGATCGCGCGGTGGAAGCGGGCGGCGCGCTCGGCCTCTGCTGCGGCACGCCGGGGGCCGACGTGCAGGTCCAGGTGAACATGCAGATCCTTTCCGCGATCTACGATCACGGTCTGAACGTGTCGGAGGCGATCCATGCCCCGCGCTGGACCCATATCCAGACGGGTATGACCTCCGCCTATCCGCATAGTGCGGGAAAGCCGGAAAGCATGGTCGGCGAGGACCGGCTCGGCGATGCCGTGATCGGGGATCTGATCCGTCTCGGACACCCGCTGAAGAAGGTCGGCGCCTGGGCCGGCGGGGCCAGCATGGGCGCCATTCAGGTCAGCGAATTCGGAAGCTATCACGCCGCGTCGGACCCCCGCCGGGACGGGCAGGCGCTGGTCTTCTAGCCGGACGGACAAGAAAAAGGCCCCGCCGGGGAGGCGGGGCCGAGGGATATCCGGACCGGCTGGTTAAGTGGTCCGGGGGTACGACTCATGAACCTCAGGTGCCGAGCTTGGAGCCCACTTCGAGACCCTGTTCGGCGGCGAATTCCTTGGCCGAGACCTTCTTGCCGCCGTCATAGCGCACGCGCTGCACCAGGATGCCACCGCGGCCCGCATTGACCACGAAACCGTCGTCGGTGAGGGCGCAGATGCGGCCGGTGCGGCCGGAGCCTTCTGCCGGGCGGCTGTCGAAGATCTGCAGTTCCTTGCCGTTCAGCGTGGTCCAGGCACCAGGCTGCGGGTTGCAGCCGCGGATCTGGTTGTAGACTTCTGTCTGGCTGCGGTTCCAGTTGATCTCGCCGTCCGCATTGCGGCACCAGCCCTCGTAGGTCGCCTTGGACTCGTCCTGCGGCGTGTGCGGCGGGTTGCCGGCGCGGATCAGATCGATGGACTCCAGCACAGCCTCGATGCCGAGCGGGAAGATCTTGTCGAAATAGACCGAGCCGAGCGTGTCGTCCGGGGTGATCTCGACTTCCTTCTGGACGCAGATATCGCCCTCGTCGAGCCCGTCGTCCGGATAGAAGATCGTAAGACCCGTCTTCTTGGCGCCCCAGATGATCGGCCAGTTGATGGAAGAGGGACCGCGATGCAGCGGCAGCAGGGACGGGTGGAAGCAGAGCGAGCCGTGCTTCGGCACGTTCCGCGCCTCCTCCGGAATGAAGATGATGACATAGGCCATCATCATCAGGTCGGCGTTCCAGCTCTTCAGCTCCTCGATCACCGCCGGGTCGGAATAATCCGCCGGCTGGCGCACTTCGAGGCCGTGTTCGAGAGCGGCTTCCTTGACCGGATCGACCGGACGGCCTTCCTTGTCAGGTGCGGTATAAACGGCGACGACCTCGTCCTTGCCTTTTTCCAGAATGGCCTCAAGCGCGGCCTTACCGAAGGCCTGCTGCCCGTTCAGGATAATGCGCATGTCGCTCCCTCCCCGCCGCCCGGCGCGCTCCGGGCGGGCTAGCTTGACTGACGGAGCGGGGACGGATGTCCCCGCTCCTGAAATGTATCAGAACAGGCCTTCGATCTGGTCCTGATCGTTCAGGGTGATCTTCTCGGCCGCCGGCACCCGCGGCAGGCCCGGCATGGTCATGATGTCGCCGCAGACCGCGACGATGAACTCCGCACCGTTCGAGAGCCGGACCTCGCGGATCGGAAGCGTATGGCCGCTCGGCGCGCCCTTCGCGTTCGGATCGATCGAGAAGCTGTACTGGGTCTTGGCGATGCAGACCGGGAACTTGCCCGCGCCGAGCGCCTCGAAGTCCTTGATCTGGTTCAGCACCTTCTGGTCCGCGACCACGCCGGCGGCGTCGTAGATGTTCTTGGCGATGGCCTCGACCTTCTGCAGCAGGCCGAGATTCTCGTCGTAGAGCGGCTTGAAGTTCGCGCTGCCGCCGTCGACCAGTTCGACCACCTTCTTCGCCAGCGCTTCGGTGCCGGCGGAGCCGTCGGCCCAGTGGGTGCAGACGATAGCATCGACGCCTTCGGAGGCCAGTTCCTTGCGGATCGCCTCAACCTCGGCGTCGGTGTCGGTGATGAAGCGGTTCAGCGCGACCACGACCGGAACGCCGAACTTCTTGGTGTTCACGACATGGCGCTTGATGTTCGAGGTGCCCTTGACGACCGCGTCGATATTCTCCGTGCCGAGATCGTCCTTGGCGACGCCGCCATGCATCTTGAGCGCCCGGACGGTGCCGACGATGACGGCCGCGGCCGGCTTCAGGCCCGCCTTGCGGCACTTGATGTCGAAGAACTTCTCGGCGCCGAGATCCGCGCCGAAGCCGGCCTCGGTGACGACATAGTCGCCGAGCTTGAGGGCGGTCTTGGTCGCCATCACGGAGTTGCAGCCATGGGCGATGTTCGCGAAAGGACCGCCATGGATGAAGGCCGGGTTGTTCTCCAGCGTCTGCACCAGGTTCGGGGCGAGCGCGTCGCGCAGCAGCACGGTCATGGCGCCATTGGCGTCGATGTCGCGGGCAAAGATCGGCTGCCGGTCGCGGGTATAGGCGACGATGATGTTGCCGAGACGGCGCTTCATGTCCTCGAGGTCGGTCGAGAGGCAGAAGATCGCCATCACCTCGGAGGCGACGACGATGTCGAAGCCGTCCTCGCGCGGGAAACCGTTGGCGACGCCGCCGAGCGAGTTGGCGATCTGGCGGAGCGCGCGGTCGTTCATGTCGATGCAGCGCTTCCAGGAGACGCGGCGCTCGTCGATGCCGAGCTTGTTGCCCCAGTAGATGTGGTTGTCGATCATCGCCGCGAGCAGGTTGTTCGCCGCCGCGATGGCGTGGAAGTCGCCGGTGAAGTGCAGGTTGATGTCTTCCATCGGCACGACCTGGGCATAGCCGCCGCCGGCGGCGCCGCCCTTCATGCCGAAGCACGGGCCGAGGCTCGGTTCGCGCAGGCAGATGATGGCCTTCTTGCCGATCCGGTTGAGCGCGTCGCCGAGGCCGACGGAGGTCGTGGTCTTGCCTTCGCCCGCCGCGGTCGGGTTGATGCCGGTGACCAGCACCAGCTTGCCGTCGGGCTTGTCTTTCAGGGTCTTGATGTAGTTCAGGTCGACCTTGGCCTTGGTGTGGCCGTAGGGCTGAAGCGATTCGGCCGGAATGCCGAGTTTCGCGCCGATCTCCATGATCGGTTTCATTTTCGCTTCGCGGGCAATTTCGATATCAGACATGACCATGATCTAGAGGCCTCCCCTGGCGTGATGCGTCTTCCGAGGCCCTTGAACAGGCCCGACATCTTTGTTCTTGGTATATTGGTATACCAAGTACCTGATGCCGTAAACGAAAGTTTTCGGTCCCCGGAAATGGACGTGATGCAGCTGTGAAATTTGCTCGCGGCTCCGTTCCGGCGGCTGTCCGGTTTCCGACCAGAATTGGACCGTCCTAGTCGGCGGTGGCGGTGGAAGTGCCTGAAAGTTCGTCGAGAACGGCGCGCGTGCCGCTTTCGCCCTGGCGCCAGACGGCCTCCAGCCACTCCGGATCGTCACAGAACAGCGCATTGCGCAATTCCGCCTTGATCCTGCGGCCGAGCGGCGTGTGCAGGTCGCCGTGGAACTTCAGCCAGGTGTCGGCCCGATGGTTGTTCACGATCTGGCCGATCGGGAAAGTGCCGAATTCGAGGATCACCTTGATCGGCGCTTCCGGACAATCGACGTCGTCGAGCACGTCGCAGGCGACATGCCGGATGCTGGAGGAGGCCGCGCCCGCACGCGGCGTGCTATCCCGGCGGATCACCTCAAGCGCGCCATACTCGCCGAGGCCGGTATGCAGATCGACGATCGCGAGCCGCTCCGCGCCGGCGCCGTGCCGGGAGACGACCTCGGCGAGATTCGCGATGGTCCAGCTCCGCTCCTTGCCGCCGTAGAACAGGCCATCCGGGTGGCTGTACTGGCCGGCGAGGACGTTCCGGCTGAAGCTCTCGAAGCCTTTTTCGTCGATATAGGCCGCGATGCGCGCTTCCGCCGCCTCGCGCTCCGGTCCGTCCCAGACGGCAGGGCAGAGCGCATCGTGCAGCGCATCGTAGTCCGGGTTCTCCGGCAGCGGATCGAAGCTCAGCAGGTTGTTGCGGTTGGGGTCGATATTGTTCTCGTCCGTCCGCGTCATGGCGGCCGAGCCGAACGGGTTCACGGCGTGGATGAAGACGGCCGCCATGTCCGCGGGCAGCCAGCTTTCGATCTCGTCGAGCAGACCGAGCTGGATGCCGGACCCGGTGGTGAGTTCGGTGCCATGGAGGCCGGAGCTAATGAACAAGACCTTCCGGGCTTTCTCGGGACCGACGCGGACAGTGTCGGTCGCGATCTCGGCGGGGAAGTTACCGCTCAGCGGATGCCGCGCCGTCTCGACCTGATATCCCTTCGCCCGTGCGGCCGTCAGGAAGCGGTGACGCGCGGTGTAGTAATTGTCGGAGAACAGGGTGAGGGAAGACGTCATCTATCCGGGCCCGGCGATATGATCAGGGATTAACGACTAGGCCCGGCCGGCGCTTCTGTCCATTGCCGATGCGGCACGGAGAGGGTGCTTGACAGGATGGGAACAAAATAAGAACTTCTGCGCTGAGAGGTGATGGAGAAGGGAGCCTGTCATGGCGAATGGGAAGAGGGTTCGGGAAGGCGAGTGCCTTTGCGGCGCGGTCCGTTTCGAGGTGGCCGGCGATCTCGGCGAAGTCGTCGCCTGTCACTGCAGCATGTGCCGCAAGCAGACCGGACATTTCTGGGCGTCGACCGACGTGCGCAAGGACGCGCTGACGATCACAGAATCGCGCGGTCTCAAATGGTTCCGCTCCAGCCCGGGCATCCGGCGCGGCTTCTGCGGCGAATGCGGCTCGACGATCTTCTTCGACCGCGACGAGGGGCTGTCGATCTCGATCTCCGGCGGTGTGCTGGAAGGAGCCACGGGCGTCGCCACCCGGGCGCACATCTATTGCGCGGACAAGGGCGACTATTACGAGATCGCCGACGGTGTGCCGCAATTTCCGGCGAGCGACCGCTAGAGACGTCTAAGCCGCGGCCGAGACGAACGGATCGAGCGGCACGACATCTTTCCCAGCAACCATCGGCACGCAGTCTTCCGGATAATCCTCGCGGAAGGTGACGCCGGCGGCCTCGGCCCTGTCGAGGAACTCCTCCAGCCGGTCCATGGCGCCGGTCGGCAGGTCGTGCAGCACGATCAGCGTATGGTCCTGCGCTGCGATCTGCTGCAGCGCCGTCTCGACCCAGCCTTCCGGGTCGGCCCAGTCGCGCGGGATCGCGTTCCAGAGCACGCAGCTATAGCCCTTGTCATGCAGGAAATCGACGACCGGAGGGCTCATAAGATGCGGGCCGAGCTTGCCGCCGCCGCCGAACGGGCGGAACAGCTTCACCGTCTCGCCGGTCTTCGCGACCAGCGCGTCGGTGCGTCTCAGTTCCTCGACCGCTTCCGCGCTGTCAGCCATCTGGCCGAGCGGTGTCGTGTGGGTGAAGGTGTGATTGCCGATGCGGTGGCCTTCCGCATGGGCGCGGCGCGCAAGGTCCAGGCGCGCCGGGTCCTCCAGCTTTTCGCCGACAACGAAAAAGGTCGTCTTGAGACCGCGGCGGGCGAGGATGTCCAGAACCCGGGGCGTGACCTCCGGTTCCGGTCCATTGTCGAATGTCAGGGTGAGATCGGGCATACGTGCATTCGGACATTGCAGCGGCGCCCTGTCAACGTGATGACGGATTCCAAACCGAACTCTCTGAAAAAGAACAAGTTTCAAGCTTGGCTGTGCGCGGCGAATCAAATAGTACCGACCGGTAATAATTCGGCTGTATGACAGGGGCATTGCAATGGCTCGGGGACGACCGCGGAAGACCGATCCGGAGGCTGCGCTGCAGGACATCGTGCGGGTGTTCTGGGAAAAGGGTTTCGAAGGAGCTTCGCTGTCGGATCTGACGGCGGCCTCAGGAATGGCCAAGCCGGGCCTCTATGCCGCCTTTGGCGACAAGCAGGCCATGTATGCGAAGGCGCTGACGCATTATTTCAACGGGATCAGCGGATCACCGCTGGCGGACCTCGTCAATTCATCCGATCCACTGCGCGATGTCTTGCGGCGTTATTTTGTCAGCATCGTCGAGACGGCCCGGGATCCGACGACGCCGAGCGGATGCTTTGTTGTGAATTCGCTGATCGAGAGCGGCAGCATGCCGGCGGCGCTGGTCGCCCTCAGCCGGGAGTTCGACCGCAGACGCCGCGACGCGTTCCGCACAAGACTGCGGGCGGCGCAGCAGGCGGGCGAACTCGCGCCCGGGACCGACGCGGACGCTCTGGCCGATTTCTTCTCCAGTCAGGTCCTCGCCCTTGCGGTGATGGTCCGCGCCGATACCGAGTTCGACGCCGTCATGCGTACCATTGATGTGGCGCTGTCGGCGTTGCCGGGACGACCCGCGCCGGATCGTCCCGACTGACGTCGGAGGTTACTCCGCCGCTTCCGCTGCAGTCTCTTCCGACTTCTTCCGGCCGAACAACCTCATCACGAAGACGAAGAAGACCGGCACGAAGAAGACCGCCAGAACCGTCGCCGAAATCATCCCGCCGAGCACGCCGGTGCCGATCGCGTTCTGGCTCGCGGCGCTGGCGCCCGTCGCGATCGCCAGCGGCAGCACGCCGAAGGAGAAGGCGAGGGAGGTCATCAGGATCGGCCGGAAGCGCAGCCGCGCCGCCTCGACGGTGGCATCGAGCAGCGACTGGCCCTCGGCCCGGAGATCCTTGGCGAACTCCACGATCAGGATCGCGTTCTTCGCCGAGAGCCCGATGATCGCGATCAGGCCGACGAGGAAATAGACGTCGTTCGGCATGTCGCGGGCCATTACGGCGGCGACGGAGCCGATGGCCCCGAGCGGCACCACGAGCATGACGGAAAGCGGGATCGACCAGCTCTCGTAGAGCGCCGCCAGCAGAAGGAAGACGAAAAGCACACTGAGGCCGATCAGCAGCGGCGCCTGCGCGCCGGACTGGATCTCCTGCAGCGACTGGCCGGTCCACTCGTAGCCGAAGCCGGGGCCGAGATCGGCGACCAGCCGCTCCATCTCGGCAATCGCCTCGCCGGAGGAATAGCCCGCCGCCGCCTGGCCGCTGATCCGGATCGCCGGATAACCGTTGTAGCCGACCACCTGGGCCGCGCCCTGTTCCCACTCCACGGTCGCGAAGTTGGAGAGCGGCACCATGCCGCCATGGGTGTTGCGCACGGTGAGGTCCAGGATCTCCTCGGTCTTCATGCGGGTCGCCTGTTCCGCCTGGACGGTCACGCGCTGCATGCGCCCGGCATTCGGGAAGTCGTTGACGTATTTCGAGCCGAGATGGGTCGAGATCGTGTTGTTGATGTCGGCGAAGGTGACGCCGAAGGTGTTCGCCTTCTCCCGGTCCACGACGAGATTGATCTGCGGCGCGTCCGGCAGGCCCGAGATCCGCACCCCGGTCAGGATCGGATTCTGCTGCGCCGCCGCCATCAGGCGTCCGGTGCCCTCGACCAGAGCGGTGTGGCCGAGCCCGCCGCGATCCTGCAGGCGGAAATCGAAACCGCTCGAATTGCCGAGGCCGCGGATCGGCGGCGGCGAGAGCGCGAAGACAAGCGCATCCTTGATGCCGAACAGCCGGCCGTTGGTCCGTCCGGCAATGGCGGCCGCCGAGTTTTCCGGTCCGCGCTCGCTCCAGTCTTTCAGCGGAACGAAGGCAATGCCGGCATTCTCGCCGGTACCGGAGAAGCTGAAGCCGGAGACGGTGACGATGGTGTTGACGCCTTCCTGTCCGATGAAGGCGTCCTCGACCTGCTCGATCACGCTGAGCGTCCGGTTGGCGCTCGCCTCCGCCGGAGCCTGGATGTTCACCAGCAGATAGCCCTGGTCCTCGTTCGGAATGAAGGCGCTGGGCAGCTGCACCCAGGCCCAGCCGAGCCCGGCGACGAGGGCGCCGTAGATGATCATGAAGCGCCCGGCGCGGGACGCGATGCGCCCGACGACGGAACTGTAGCCGCGTGCGGTACGGTCGAAGCCCCGGTTAAACCAGCCGAAGAAACCGCGCTTGGCGTGGGAATGCCCGGCCTCGACCGGCTTCAGGAAGCTGGCGCAGAGCGCCGGCGTCAGCGAGAGGGCGAGGAAGCCCGAGAACAGGATCGAGACCACCATGGTCAGGCTGAACTGCTGATAGATCACACCGACGGCACCGGGGAAGAACGCCATCGGCACGAAGACGGCGGTCAGCACCAGCGTGATGCCGACGACGGCGCCGGTGATCTGCTTCATTGCCTTCCGCGTGGCGTCCCGCGGGGAGAGGCCTTCCTCGCTCATGATGCGTTCGACGTTCTCGACCACGACGATGGCGTCGTCCACCAGGATGCCGATGGCGAGCACCATGGCGAACATGGTCAGCACGTTGATCGAAAAGCCGGCCGCGTACATCACCGCGCAGGTGCCGAGCAGGGCGACCGGAACCACGAGGGTCGGGATCACCGTGTAGCGGAAGCTCTGCAGGAAGAGGAACATCACCACGAAGACGAGAGCGATGGCCTCGATCAGTGTGTTCAGCACCTTCTCGATGGAGATCTCGACGAATGGCGCGGTGTTGTAGGGGATCTTGTATTCGACGCTGTCCGGGAAGTAGCGCGCCAGCTCCTCCATCTTCGCCTCGATCGCCTTTGCGGTCTCGAGTGCGTTGCCGTCGGGCGTGAGCTGCACACCCATGGCGGCGGAGGGCTGTCCCTCGAGCCTGGCGGCGGAAGTGTAGGACTCGCCGCCGATCTCGATCCGCGCGACGTCCCGGAGCCGGACCGTGGCACCGCCGATATCGGCCCGGAGCACGATGGCGCCGAATTCCTCCGGTGTCCGGAGCTGTCCTTTTACCAGGACGCTCGCTGCGATCTGCTGGCCGGCCTCGACAGGCTTCGCGCCGATCCGTCCGGCGGCGACCTGGGCGTTCTGCGCCTCGATCGCATTGAGCACATCCTCGGTCGTCAGGCTGAGGCCGAGCATCTTGTCCGGGTCGAGCCAGATCCGCATCGCCTGCTGGGTCGAGAAGAGACGCGTGTTGCCGACCCCGGCAATACGCCGGATCTCGCCTTCGACATTGCGGCTGAGATAGTCGCCGAGCGCGATCTGGTCCATCGTGCCGTCGGTCGAGGTCAGAGTGATGACGAGCAGGAAGCCGGTGCCCGCGCGCTCGATCCGCATGCCCTGCCGGGAGACCGACGAGGGCAGGCGGGCCTCGACACGGCTGATCCGGTTCTGCACCTCGACCTGCGCCTCGGCGACGTCGGTGCCGGGCTCGAAGGTGACGGTGAGGCTGATCTGTCCCGAAGAGTCGGACGTCGACTCGAAATAGAGCAGGCCCGGCACGCCGTTCAGCTCATCCTCGATCGGACGGGTGACGCTCCGGTACATGTCCTCGGGCGTGGCGCCCGGATAGCTGGTGCTGACGGTGATCTGCGGCGGGGCGACGTTCGGATATTGCGCCACGGGCAGGAACGGAATCGCGATCACGCCGGCCAGCATGATGAAGATCGCGACGACCCAGGCGAAGATCGGCCGGTCGATGAAGAAACTTGCCATGATCCCTGTGCCTTACTGCTTGCCGGCTGCGGCTTGCTGTTGCGGTTTCGGCTCCCACGGCTTCGGCGCCACAGGCGCACCCGGACGGACCTTCTGGAAACCTTCCACGACAACCCGCTCGCCGACGACGAGGCCGCTCTCGACGATCCAGCGATTCCCCGTAATGGCGCCGAGCTCGACGTACCGGAGCTCAAGCGTCATGTCGTCCTTCACGACATAAACACGGGCCTTGCCGGCGGTGTCGCGCTGGACCGCCTGCTGCGGGACCGCGACGGCATTGCGCCGGATCCCCTGCTCGATCTGCACCCGGACATACATGCCGGGAAGCAGCGCGTTGTCCGGATTGGGAAATTCGCCGCGGAGCGTGATCTGCCCCGTTGTCGAATCCACGGTGCTTTCCTGGAGGAGAAGGCGGCCGGTCAATGGATAAGGTGCGCCATCGTCGAACTTGAGGCGGATTGTCGCCGCGCCGTCCTCCGAGAGGGAGACATTGCCCGCATTGATGCCTGCGCGAAGGGCGCGGAGCTGCTTGGCGGACTGGGTGAAGTCGGCATAGACCGGGTCAAGCTGGCGGATGATCGCAAGCGGCTCCGTGCTTGTGCTCGCGACCAGCGCGCCTTCGGTCACAAGCGCCCGGCCGATCCGCCCGCCGATCGGTGCCCTGACCTCGGTATATTGCAGGTCGAGTTCGGCTGCCGCGAGGCCGGCCCGCGCCGCCGCGACATCGGCGTCAGCCTGCGCGAGGGCGGCGATCGCATTGTCGAACGTCTGCGCGCTGGAGACTTTCCGCGAGCGCAATTCCTTCTGCCGGTCCGCCTCGAGCCGAGCCTGCTTCTGCACTGCCTCGGCACGGGCCAGCGTGGCGCGTGCGCTGTCGACCTGAACCTTGAACGGGGCCGGATCGATCCGGTAAAGCACGTCGCCCGCCTCGACCACTGCGCCTTGCTGGAAGATCCGCTTGATCACGAGGCCGGAGACCCGCGGACGGACTTCCGCGATCTCCGTCGGGGCGATGCGGCCGGGCAGGTCGTTGACGATCGGAATGTCTTCCGCGGCAACGACGATCGTGCCGACAGGCATTGCGGGCCGCGCCTGCGGTGCAGCCGCCTGTTTGTTCTCCGCAGCCTCGTCGCAGGCGGAGACAAGGAGAATCGCGGAGAGCGCAACGGCAAAGGTCCGAAAGTGCTTTGCGGAAGGCATTGTGTGCTCCTGTAAGGGGGCCGGGTCGATCGCAGGACGGAACGGCCGGTAAGGTTGTCTTGGTGCCCTGATCGGAAACGGAATGTCAGATGGAATCCGTTGCCTCGTCGCAGGGAATTTGTTCGGGTTTCTGATCCACGAGCCAGTGGATCTCGAACATCAGCTTGCGGCGCTCGTCGCTCGGCCATTCATAGAGGCTGAGCCATTCGAGCGCCTTAAGGCCCTCGATGGCGAGGAAGGCCAGCATCGCGCCACGCGGGTTTTCCGAGGTGTCGCGCACGCGGGCCACGCGCCGCGCCATCATTTCGCGCACCGGCGCCCGGAGGTCGGTATCGCCGGCGACAGAGGCGCACAGGCTTAGGGCGACGGCCCGATCCTCGTCCGAAAGCTCGCGGGATTCAGCGATCAGGCGCGCTCGGATCGCCGCATTGGGTTCATTCGGGCCGAGGCGGTTCTGGATCTCCTCGATGCGCGCGTCTTCCGCCGCGATCCGCCGCTCGATCACAGCCTTCATCAGGGCCTGCTTGTTCTTGTAATCGTATAGCACGCTGGCCTTGCTGATGCCGGCCTCGGTCGCCACCGCCTCCAGGGTCATGTAGGCCGCGCCATCGCGCGCCGCGACGGTCTGGGCGGCATCCAGCACGGTTTCTCTGTCGATCGTTCGCGGTCGTCCGACCATTTTCGTTCCGGGTAATTAATTTCCAACCGGACGGAAAATAATTATGGCTTGGCAGAAGTCAACCTTCGCACCTGCAAAAAATGATCCTGGTCACGCCAGGATGTGCCTATTCGGAGAACTTGACCGATAGAACGGGAGAGCGGTGCAGACGGCCCATTCTCCTTGCGCATATACAGCTTCTGCACGGCGGGGGGCGACGTCTAGCGGTAAGGCCTCGAAAGGCCGGGTCCGCATGGAAGCGCAATTTCATTCGGGCCGGTTTTGATCGGCCCGATTTGTCTGATCGCGGCGGTTCAACTTCGGGAATACCGGAATACGAAGTCCACTTTTCCGGAATTGGTATAATTTCTAAATCACACCTGTAAGTTGTTGATCTCGATCATCTTTTGTGCGGGGTGAGGAAGATTTTTGTTATTTTATATGTGGTTAATTTCCAAGTTCATGAAAATTGCGTTAACTAAAATATAAACTTTAGAAACTATTAATGGTAATCGTTGGGATCAACGTCGGGTTGGAGTTCGAGATGGATATTGGCCACGCGTCGCTGAATACCGATGACCGCATTTCCTTCATGCAGATCGATAAGAATGTGCGAGCCCTGCTGCGGGATTTCCGCCCGGTGCTCGATCGGAATCTGAGCGCTATTCTCGACAAGTTTTACGACCATGTGCTGACCGTGCCCCAACTGGCTGAAATGTTCGTGTCGGACGAACGTGTACGGCACGCGCGGGAAGGCCAGAGCAGTCACTGGAAACGTCTTTTTTCCGGGGAGTTCGGAACCGAATACTTCGACTCGATCCAGCGCATCGGGCGCGTTCACAATCGTCTCGGACTTGAACCGCGCTGGTACATCGGCGGCTATGCGGCGGCAACAACTGAACTGCATCGGCTTGCGATCGAGCATTGCATGTCCGGCTGGCGCCGTGATGGCGCGGCGAAGAAAGCGGTGGCGCTGGTGCAGGCGATCGACAAGGCTGTGATGCTCGACATGGACCTCGCCATTTCCGTCTATCTGGAAGAGCAGTCGAACGATTTCCACAAGCGTCTCGAGGCGCTCTCGGATCAGTTCCAGGTCTCGATCACGGGCGTGTCCGACAATCTCATGGAGTCGGCATCCCAGCTCTCCGAAAGATCGGCAAGCATGACCGCGGGGGCGCGCAACTGTCTGGAACTGACCAAGGATGCCTCCCGTGGTGCGGCGCAGGCGAGCGAGAATGTGCAGAGCGTTGCATCCGCCGCCGAGGAACTTTCCGCCTCGATCGGCGAGATCTCGCACCAGCTTTCGGAGTCCAACAAGATCGCGCGCGAGGCCTCCACGGCGGTGGACAACACGAAACTGACGGTGGAAGGGCTTAATCAGGCGGCGGCGAAGATTTCCGGTGTCGTCAGCCTGATCCAGGACATTGCCGAACAGACCAATCTGCTGGCTCTCAATGCCACGATCGAGGCCGCGCGTGCGGGTGAGGCCGGGAAGGGATTCGCCGTCGTCGCTTCCGAGGTGAAGGCTCTGGCCAACCAGACGTCGAGCGCGACGGACGAGATCTCCGAGCAGATTTCCGGCATGCAGCAGGTCGCCGAGGAGACCCGCAACGGGATCGAGAATATTTCGGCCGCGATGGCCAAGGTGGGAGATTCCTCCGCGGCGATTTCCGCCGCCGTCGAGGAGCAGGATGCGGTTACCAGGGAGATATCGCAGAGTGCCGCCGAGGCGCATCGGGGCACGGCCGAAGTGCAACAGGCGGTACGGGCGGCCGAGGAATCCGTCACCAGATCGGCGGAATTGTCGGAAATGGTCTCGGAGTCTGCGTCCTATGTCACCGAACAGGCAGGCGAACTGAAAAGCGAAAGCGGGGACTTCATCGAGAAGATCCGTCGCGCCGACCGGCGCAGCGAAGACCGCAGCGAGCGTTCCGAACCGGTCTCTCTCGAGATTGAAGGCACGGTCTTCGAGGGGAATATGAAGGATCATTCGTCAAAGGGCCTGTCCGTCAGGATGGACACGAGCGGCATCAGAATTGGAGCCACCGGTAAAATTCTCTCCGGATCGTTCGGTCGTGGCGAGAACATCGAGGTCGTCGGAAAAACGCCGGTACAAGTCAGTCTCAAGATCGTTTGACCTGCTTCGTCCCCGAACGTTCGCGTGTTGTCAGAGGCGGTCGAGAAATGGTATCCGCCCGCATCCCGCCAGGCGGTAACGAGGAGCAACGGGTTGGCCGAGCAGCGTGGTCGGGTCGAGCAGAACGTCGAGCCCGAATTCAACGATCCGTCGAAGGAGCGGATCGATGAGGCGGCCCGGCATATCGTTGCTGGCCTGTCTTTCGGGGCGATAGACCCTCGATGCACAGAACTCTGGTTCGCCGACGAGAAGCGCGACCTTCCCGAGCCAAAGCTCCAGTTCCTGCTCGATTACTGGCTTAACCTGCAGGAGACGCTCGGCTGTCTGCCAGGGCGCAAGGATATCGACATTCTCGAACTCAGGCAGGCAATCGGGAACATCATGATGCTCGAGCCCCTGGATGACGGGTTCGACGCACGGTACCGGGTCTATGGCACCGGGATTGCCGACTACGCGGGCAATGACTGGACCGGGCAGACCGTTTCCGACCTTGCGCTGAAGACCGGCACGCCTTCGGCACTGCTCTACCGTGCGTGCTATCTCGCCGCTTACCGGACCTGCCGGCCGATTTACTCCGAACATGTTTCGGCGGCATGGCTCTCGCCGAAGGCGTGGCGCCGCCTCATCCTGCCTTATGGCCGGCGCGAGTCCGGTTGTGACGGCTTCATGGTTGGCAACATTCCCGTCGAGCCGCGAGACATCGGAGACGGAGCCGCGGCACGAAGCCTGATTTACCGGAACCGATAACCGGGTTTTCGGGGCGATCGGCAAGTCGCTGGTCCGCGCCCGGTTGCCTCGGGACGGCTCTTTGTTAGTATCGTTAACAAGATATCCAGAGCCGTCACCTGCCGAACATGCGAGGTCATGAGCGAAGATCTGCTGCCTCCGCCGCCGCAAGCGGACTGGGCCTATTTCCTCGATTTTGACGGAACGCTGGTCGATATCGCGCCCCGTCCCGAGGCGATCCGGGTCTCCGACGGTCTGTCGGAGCTGCTCTCCGCATTCAGCCTTGCCGCCGAAGGGGCTCTCGCTGTGGTCACCGGCCGCAGTCTCGCAGACCTCGACCGTCACCTCGCCCTGCCGCAGGTCGCGGCGGCCGGCGTCCACGGACTGGAACTTCGCGGCGGTACCCGCCCCAATACTCCCGAGCGCACGGCTCTAAAACATGCGCTGACCAAAGTGCGCGCCTCGGCGGAACAACTCGCGACCCGGCACGTTGATCTCCGGATCGAAGACAAGGGGGAAGCCATCGCTGTGCATTACCGGGCCGCGCCGGACCTTGGACCGGAAGTTGTCAAAGCCCTTGCGGTCGCGGTCGCGGAAGCGGGCGACCTGCTGACGCTGCTCCAGGGCAAGATGGTGGTCGAGGTCAAGCCGGCCGTCGCCAACAAGGGGGCCGCGGTCGAAGCCTTCCTGGCGGACGCGCCGTTCGCCGGCAGACGCCCCTGCTTTATCGGCGACGATGTTACCGACGAGGACGGATTCAGGGTGTGCAATGCGCGTGGCGGCATCTCGATCCATGTCGGACCAGCGGACGCCGTCACCGAAGCCCGCTACAGACTGGCCTCGCCGGCAGCCGTCCATGACTGGCTGGCACAACTCCTCGATCGCGAAAGAAGGACCGCTTCATGAGCACGCTCGAACTCGGAATGATCGGAAATTGTGCGATCAGCGCCCTCATTGGCGAAACCGGGACGATCCAGTGGTGTTGTCTGCCGCGCTTTGACGGCGATCCGTTCTTCTCGGCGCTGCTGGCAAATGAAGAACAGGCTGCGGAGCGCGGCTTCTGGCAGGTCGAGATTGCCAATTTCGCCTCCTCCAGCCAACGTTACGAGCGAAACAGCGCGGTCCTCGTTACGACCTTGACCGACCGCGACGGTGCGTCTCTCGATATTGTCGATTTCTGCCCGCGTTTCCGCAACTTCGACCGGATGTTCCATCCGACGATGATCGTGCGTCAGCTCCGGCCGGTTTCCGGCAGCCCGAAGGTCCGGGTTCGGATTCGCCCGACCGTCGATTACGGCTCGGGCCGGCCGACGATCACGCGCGGCTCGAACCATGTCCGCTTCGTCGGGCCGGATCTGACCATGCGCCTGACGACGGATGCGACGATCTCCTACCTGCTCGAGGAGACCTGGTTCCTGCTCGACCAGCCGCTCAGCATGATGCTCGGCCCGGACGAAAGCCTGACCAGTTCATTGGCGGAGACGGCACGGACTTTCCGGGAACGGACGGACAGCTACTGGCGCGAATGGAGCCGCGCGCTCTCCATTCCCTACGAGTGGCAGGACGTTGTCATCCGCTCGGCGATCACACTGAAACTGAGTACCTTCGAGGAAACCGGTGCCATCGTCGCGGCGATGACAACATCGGTGCCGGAGGCGGCGGGCAGCGAACGGAACTGGGACTACCGGCTCTGCTGGCTGCGTGATGCCTATTTCGTCGTTCATGCCCTGAACCGTCTCTCCGCGACCAAGACGCTGGAACGTTATCTCAATTATATCAGCAACATCGCCGTGAATGTCGGGAGCGAGGACCTGCAGCCGCTCTACGGCCTCTCGCTCGCGCACAAACTCGACGAGTTCACCGTCGAGGGACTTGCCGGATATCGCGGCAACGGGCCGGTCCGGGTCGGCAACGCGGCCTATACGCAGATCCAGAACGACGTCTACGGCGCGGTCATCCTCGCGGCGGCGCAGAGTTTCTTCGACAGCCGGATCGGCCGTCCCGGGAACGAAGATCTCTACCGCGAGCTTGCCAAGCTCGGACAGATGGCGGTGCAGAAATTCGACAAGCCGGATGCCGGGATCTGGGAGCTCAGGACCATCGCCTCGGTCCACACCTTTTCGGCACTGATGTGCTGGGCGGCTGCGGACCGGCTTGGCCGCATCGCGGACAGGATTGGTCATTCGGCGGAAGCGGCGGCCTGGCGCCAGCATGCTTCGGAAATGCGCCGCCGCATCATGGAAGAGGCCTGGAACGAGGAGCTCGGCAGCTACGTCTCCACCTTCGGCGGCGACCAGATGGATGCGAGCCTGCTGCTCATGCATGAGCTCGGCTTTCATGACGGCAAGGACCCGCGCTTCGTCGGCACGGTGGCGATGATCGAGAAGCAGCTCCGCAAGGGAGATCATCTCTTCCGCTACATCGCGCCGGACGATTTCGGCGTGCCCGAAACCGCGTTCAACGTCTGCACCTTCTGGTTCATCGAGGCGTTGGCGGTCACCGGGCGCGAAGCCGAGGCGCGGGAGATGTTCGGGGGCATCCTTGCCTGCCGCAACAAGCTCGGGCTGCTTTCCGAGGATGTCGATCCGGAAACCGGCGAGCTCTGGGGCAATTTCCCGCAGACCTATTCCATGGTCGGCATGATCAAATGCGCCATGCGTCTCAGCCGGAAATGGGAGGATGCGTTTTGAGCCGTCTCGTTGTCGTCTCCAACAGGGTTGCGCCGGTCGAGGAGGGCAAGGCATCCGCCGGCGGGCTCTCCGTCGCGGTCGAGGAAGCCTTCGCGAAGACGGAAGGGCTCTGGTTCGGCTGGAACGGGAAGATCGAGAATAACGGGCCGATCCGCGTCACGGTCGAGGAAGGCAAGCGGTTCGCCCGCGCGACCATGCCGCTCTCCCGCAAGGACTACAATGATTTCTATGTCGGCTATGCCAACTCGACGCTGTGGCCGCTGCTGCATTACCGGCTGAACGTGATGCAGTATTCGAGGGCCCATGCCGAAGGCTACCGGCGGGTCAACGAACTCTATGCGAACCATCTGGCGCCGTTGCTGAGGCCGGACGATCTGATCTGGGTGCACGACTACCATCTCTTCGTGCTCGGCCGGGAACTGAAGCGCATGGGGCTGGAGAACCGTATGGGGTTCTTCCTGCACACCCCGTTTCCGCCGCCGGACATGCTCCGTGCCTGCAGCGAGCACGAGGAGATCGTCCGCGCGCTGTTCGACTACGACGTCATCGGCTTCCAGACCGAAAATGACGCCCGCAACCTCTTGGAATATGTCCGCCGGCTCAGCGGCGGCACGGTGCGCGGCAACCGGGCGACCGCATTCGGCAAGACCGCGCGGGTGCAGGCCTTTCCCATTTCCATCCGCCCGGACGAGATGGCGGAGGCGGCTGAGAAGGCCATGCGTTCGAACCGGGCGCGGCAGCTCGTGCGGTCGCTCGGCGGCAAGCAGCTGATCATCGGTGTCGAGCGGCTGGATTATTCCAAGGGCCTCGACAAGCGCTTCGCGAGCTACGAGCGTCTGTTGACGAATTATCCGGAAAATCGCGGCAGCGTGACGCTCATGCAGATCGCGCCGCCGTCCCGCGGCGATGTCCAGAGCTACCGCGAAATCAGGCAGGTGCTTGAAGGTATGGCGGGGCATATCAACGGGCAGTTCGCCGAGTTCGACTGGGTGCCGATCCGGTACCTGAACAAGAGCTACCGCCGCGATGTGCTGGCCGGTTTCTTCCGCATCGCTCAGGTCGGCTATGTCACACCTCTGCGCGACGGGATGAACCTCGTGGCAAAGGAATATGTCGCCTCCCAGGATCCAGTTGATCCCGGCGTGCTCGTGCTCTCCGAGTTTGCCGGCGCCGCGGCCGAACTCGACGGTGCCGTCATCGTGAATCCGTTCGACGAGGAAGGCATGATGGAGGGCCTGCAGACGGCCCTGCGGATGCCGCTCGGCGACCGCATCGAACGCTACCAGTCGATGATGGCGGTCCTGCGAAAGAACGACCTGCAGAACTGGCGCCGTCGCTTTCTCGAGGCCTTGCGCGGGGCGTGACCGGTCAGCTTTGCGGAATGCGCAGACGCGCGCGGTCGATCGGGTGCTCCCAGTCGCAGCCCGAGATCAGCTGAGCCGCGATCCAGCCCCAGTCGTCGGAGGATTTTGCGCCCTTGCCGTTGCCGCCGACGGCCACCGCGATCCGGTCGTCCAGCACGTGATCGATGTATGGCAGACCGGTCGCGGTCCAGGTCACGGCGCAGCTCCGGCTGTGCCAGTCCCGGCATTCGGCGAGACGCGGCATGAGGTCGAGCAGGAAGCTCCGGAACCGGATCCGGTTCTCCTCGATGCCGTCGGCCTTGAACCAGTGTTGCAGATCGTCGAGGGAACGGAGGTTTGGGTCTTCCACCGATCCGATGCCGATCTTGAGGTAGGTGTGTCCGTCCGGATAGCGGATCGGCGGCAGCAGATAGGCACCGCTTTCGGCGTGTCCCATGGTTGGCATCGCTGCGAAATGTTCGCTAAGCTCGCCGTCGATGCGGGCCAGCAAAACGGTGCGTCCGAAGACCCGCAGTCTGAGGTCCGTCGGCGAGAGCCCGCAGGCGTCGGTGAAGGCACCCGTGGCGACCAGCGCCTTTTCGGCGCGGCGAACCGCGCCGCTGTCGGTCTCGATTTCGACGCCGCCGGAAGTGGCCCTAAGTCCGGTCACACGCCGGCGGTCGATTTCCGCGCCGCGTTTGCGTGCCGCTTCCGTCTGTGCCGCGACCATGGCGCGCGGACTGACATGGCCGGCATTCCGGTCTTCATGCAGGCCGGAGCTTGCGTCGGGGAGGGAGAGAAAGGGAAACCGTGACCGGATCTCGGACGCGTCGAACCGCTTCAGATCCGCTCCGAGGGCGCGGCCGGCGCTCTCGGCCCGGTCCAGATAATCCGAGCTGCCGGTTGAAATGCCGAGATAGCCCGAATTGGTGAAGAACGGGATCCCGCTCTCGGCTTCGATCTCCCCGTAGCGTTCGATGGAGCGTTTCGATGTGACGGCCCAGTCCGGATCCCCATCCGAGATCCGGGTCATCCTGCCTTCGTCGTAATGGCTCGCAAAGACGCCGTCATGCGCGGCGTAGTTCGCCGGCTCGTCCGGGCCGATCAGGACGATCCCGTCCGTCATGCTGGCGAGGTGGCGGGCGGCGGCGCTGCCGATCATGCCGCGTCCGATCACGGCGATCCTGTCCATGTATGTCTCCTATCCGAGCGCGTGGCTGGCAAGCCCGAAGATGCGGGCGGGACCGCTTGGCGGCGTCCAGCCGCCGCGGACCATGACCGGCGACGCGCCGACATCTTCCAGGCCGGCCGTTTGAAGGTATTCGATCAGTGTGGAGGCGTCTGCCGGGCAGTCGATCCTGACAAAGCCCGGCCGGGCGAGGGTTCTGAAGAGGGCAAGCGCATCGTCCTCCGTTGCCGCGACGAGCGGACCGATGACGGTGCCGCGGCCGAAGGCGCGGGCCATCGCGTATCCGCTGATCTGCCCGTTCTCGGTCAGGACCGCCACGCTGCCGGTTTCGGCGAGGTCGCGCAGCATGTCGCCTCTAAGGGCACCGAAAGCTGCGGCGTCGATTTCCGCGATTTCCTCGATTGCGCCGGCAGCGACTCTCGAAATGCGCGGATCCTGAATTGGGTCGCCCGTGTAGGTGCCCTGATACTGCACCGACCGGTCGAACGCGGCGAAACCGAGTTTCTCATAGAGCGGCAGCCCCGCTTCGGTCGCAAGCAGGACGATCGGCCTCGGCGAGACATCCTCGAGGAGGGTCTCGACCAGACGTCGTCCGATACCGCGTCCCTGGGCCTCCGGCGCGACGATCACGAGACCGATCCTTGCGAGGGTGTCGTCGAACGTCCACCAGAGGCCGGTGGCGAGCGCGCGACCTCCCTTTTCGTCCCGCGCGATCCGGCCGCCTCCGAGGCGGATGAACTGGGCGATATCCTCGCGCCGGTGGGGCCAGGCGACGGCGCGGACCAGTTCCATGATCCGGTCGAGATCGGCCATGCGCACGGGATCGAAGGAGGACTCCCGGCCGGTCATTGCCGCTGCTCCCGTGTGCGGACGCGCTTCATGACCTCGGCCGGGTCGCCGAAATGCCGGTCGAGTTCGCCCAGGACTTCCTCGAGTTCTGCCGTCCGGATCAGCTCGGCGAGCCGGAAATGCTCGTCGGCGAGATCCCTGCTGCTGCGGTAGCCGCCCATCAGGCGATGCAGGCAGAGTCGGGTTTCCGTCTGGACGGAGGCATAGCTTCGCGAGAGCCGTTTGCTACCCGCTCCGTCGACCAGAGCCTTGTGGAACTCGAAATCGAGGTCGCCGCCGGAAACCCGGTCGCCGGACTTCATCGCCTTGTCCATCTGCCGGGCGATGCGGTTCAGTTCATCGGCCGTTCTCACACGGCCTCCGCTCTCGTAAATCTTCCGGATGGCCGTCGTCTCAAGCGCAGCGCGCACGAAGAAGAGATCGCGCAGATCCTCCTCGCCGACCTCCGTCACGAAGACCCCGCGATGCGGCTCGCTCCGCAGGAGACCTTCCTGGACCAGTCTCTGCATCGCTTCGCGCAGCGGGCCGCGGCTCACGCCGAAGGCGAGCGCGATCTCGGTCTCCAGAAGCTGGCTGCCGCCCTCGTAGGTTCCTTCAAGGATGCCGGCGCGGAGCCGGTCCGCGATCTGTGTCGGAAGCGTGACCCGCTCGATGCGCTGTGAGGCCGCCATGCCTAGAGGCCCAACAGGGCGGGCAGGCCGCCGAGATCGGGGATCGCCTGGTAGCCATAGGCCGGATTGCCCGGACCGTGCCCGCGCTCGACGAAAACGCGCCGCCCGATCCTGAGATCGCTCGCCGACATCAGGTCGTACCGCAGGCTGGAGGAAACATGCATGAAATGCTCCGGGCCACAGCCGAGCGTGTCGAACATGTACTCGAAAGCCTGGAGGCGCGGTTTGTAGGCCTGGGCCTGCTCGGCGGTCAGGATCGCGTGGAACGGCGCTCCGAGCAGGTCGACATTGGACTGGATCTGGCTGTCGGCGGCGTTGGACAGGATGACGAGCGGAAGCTTCCCGGCGACCCGGGCGAGGGGCGCCGGAACATCCGGGTGCGGGCCCCAGGTCGGCACCGCCTCGACGATGGCATCGGCATCTTCCGGTTGGAATGCTAGTCCCCAACGTTCGCAAGTACGCTCGAGGGCCCTGTGCAGAACCTCCGGATAGGGCTTCCAGTCGCCGAGAACCTCGTCGAATCGGTATGCGGTGAAATCCTCCAGAAAGGCTGGCATGGAGGCAGCGTCGACATGCTGCTCGAAGCGCAGGCGGGTAACGTCGCCGACCCGGAAATTCGTGAGTGTTCCGTAACAGTCGAACGAGATGTAGCGGATATCGGCAGAAGGCATTTCGTGTCCTGACAGGGGATCGTTTCAGGGAAGATCGGTCTCATTTGTTGGATTGTCAACAATATGACAAACAACGCCCTGAGAAGTCTGAAAGCGCTTCGCCGCGTGCTTCCAAAGCGCGAAATTCCGGCGCAATTCGCTCAGGCGTTCAGGTCTTGTTAGGAAATCCGCGATAGAAAAGGCCAGGCTTCCCGGAGCCCTCCGGAAATGCCCATGCGCGCACCGTCGGTGATGGTGTCTTCAACGAGTATGGATAGCGTGCCGATGGTATCTGTTTCCTTGCCAATGAGCTTCCAACATCGTGCTTTGCTGCCCGGTTGCATTCATATGGGGCTTGTTTTTCTGTCGATCGCTGCCTTGCTGGTGCTGAACACAGGTAGAGTCTCGGCGGAAACGATCCGGATGACCGGCATGACCGTCGATGGTGCCGTCCATGAAGTCACTCTCGATGAAATCGACGAAACCGGAACCATCGAGGAAGTCGTCTACAATCCCTATGAAAAGGGAAAAGTCCGCTACTCCGGCGTTCTGTTGGACAAACTTGTCGCGCGGTTCGCAGACCCCTCTGTTACGACAGTCCGCATGACGGCGATCGACGATTACCGAACGGTTTTCGAAAAGGCCGAATGGCAGAAGTTCAGGATCCTCTTCGTCACCCGGCGGAAAGGCGAGCGCTTCGGGCTTGAGAAAAAGGGGCCGGCCCGGATCGTCTATCCGGATTTCGACGCCGAGAAGGAGATTTACCAGGTCAATCTGCCGAAATGGATGTGGATGATTCAGGAGATCAAGTTCGAGTGACTCCGCGCCGCTACCTGACAATCCTGCTGATCGGCGCGGTCTCTCTCATTGCCATCGGCGCCTATTTTTATCGGGAAGTGAACCGCATCCCGGTGCGCATCGCCGAGTCCGACGAGACGATGCTGAAGACGGACTCGATGCGGCATGTCTTCAAGGTCACCCTGCTGAACGGTCGCGCCTACGAGGCTTACCTGAGTTACATTCATACAGGGAACCCGGATGAGCTGAAGAAGGCGGTCAATTTCAGCAAGGCGTCCATCGGGTTCGCGGCCAGCGCCTATATTGATGACGATGCTCTCAAGTCGCGTGTAATTCCTATCATCCGGCGCAATCTGGAGATCACCGAGTCCATTTCGACCCCCGAAGAGGCCGCCAGCCATCTCGCTCATTTCGAGCAGAACATGGCCGACGTCTATCGCGAGACCGAACATATCGAGCAGGATATCTGGGTTTCGTTCCTGGAAGACTTCGTGCGCTTTCAGACCGGTGAGAAGCGGGCTCTGATTGCCTACAAGTTCTCCGCCGCCCTGGCGGGCGCGATCCTCTTGATCATGCTGTTCTTCTTTTTCAGGCAGCGCTCGCTGATCCGAATCATCGAGGCGCGCGAGCACGACCTTGAGGAATTGATCGAACTGCGGAACGAAGAGCTTAATCTGCTGCGCGAGACCCAGGCGGCGGCGGAAGCGGCCGACCGGGCAAAAACCGAATTCCTGGCGCTGATGAGCCACGAGTTGCGTACCCCGCTGAATGCCATCGTCGGTTTTTCGGAGATCGTCAAACGCGGAGACCAGAAATGGGTTTCGCATGAAAAGACGACCGAATACGCGGCGGCAATCCACAGCGCGAGCATGCACTTGCTGCATGTCATCAATGACATCCTTGATCTGGCGAAGATCGAGGCGGGGCAGATTCAGCTCGACGAGAGCCAGATCGAGCTGTCCAGGCTGATCCAGCGCGCCGAGCTGCTGATCCGGCAGCGTGCCCAGGAGAAGGGCCAGATCTTGCGTGCCGATCTGGACCCATCATTGCCGATGCTGATCGCTGACGAGCGTCTGGTGTTCCAGATCCTCATCAATCTCCTCACGAACGCCGTTAAATTCACCGGACAGCGTGGCGAGATCGTTGCCTTCGCCGCTCTCTCGGGTGACGGTGGTCTCGATCTCGGCGTGCGGGATAACGGCATCGGGATCGAGGAAGCGGACCTTACCAAGGTCATGCAGCCGTTTGGCCAGTTGCGGCAGAACAGCTCTGTCACGCATGAAGGAACCGGGCTCGGCCTGCCGCTGTCGAGACGCTTCGCCGAGCTGCACGAGGCATCGGTCTCTATCGAAAGCCGGGTCGGCGAGGGGACGACCGTTACGGTGCATTTCCCTGCCTCGCGCGTCGTCGAACGTCCTGTCGTCTTAAACGAACCGGTTGCTGCGGAAAGCCTCTGACCCGGGCCGGTAGGGCTGTATTCTCCCGCCGCGTTGCGGTGGAAGGAGTCGAACAGCCCGGCTGGGACCGGGCTGTTCGCAACGCAGCTTCGGGGAGTCGACCCTTATTTCGGGCCTTCCCATTCGTCCATGATTGCGTGCTTCATGGCGCGTTTCTCGGAGCTGGAAGCCTTCCAGTTGTTGTTGATCGCGGCGCCTTCCCAGGACCCGTAGGTCGGGTTGGCGAACATGATCCACTGCTTGCCCCACATGGCCTGGTACTTCTTGTAGGTCTCGAGGCGCTCGGACGGTGAGCCGCCCACATTCTCGTCGGTGAAGTCGCCGAGATTGTCGCCGAGCTGCAGCAGTACGCGGTAGTTGGCAACGACGGCCTCACGCCGGGGCGTCTTGTTCGAGGACTTCCATTCCTCCTTCTCGCCGCGCACCAGCACCACGTCCGTATCCTCGTCGACCGGATAGCCGAATTTCTTCAGGTTGGCACGGGTGGCAGCTTCCTCGTGCTCCTTGCGGTTGGAGACGTAGATCACTTTCACGCCCTTGGATACGGCGTACTTGGTGAATTCGAGCGAGCCCGGGATGACGCGCGAGGTCTGGCTCTCGACGAACGGCGTCCAGGTCTTGGAGCTGTAATACTTGTCTTTCTCGACGATCCAGGCCTGGTACGGCGAGTTGTCGAGCACGGTCTCGTCGATATCGAGGATCACCGCCGGCGGTTTCGACTGATAGTCGCCGGTCTGCTCGAGCGCGGCGGTCCAGCTCTTGTCGGCCAGCGCCTGATCGAGGCGGACCATGGCGAGCTGGTAGAGCGCATAGGCATTGGCCTTGTATTCGACCGCATTCTGCATCCAGTAGGTCGCATTCAGGCCGTCATTGGCGGGGATGTCTTCGGCTTGGGCGGTTGCGGCGCCGAAGGTGAGGAACACGGCAGCGGCGCCCGCCAGCGCCGTATTTCTGAAATGACGTTGCATCGTGAAGCCCTTTCGCTGTCCGGGGCCGGAAGCCGTTCATCGCCTCCGGGCGGAGGCATGCTGTCACATAAGCGCAATATTTTACCAGCGGGTTTAATCTTCGCGCGGCCGTGCCCGGCTTGCTCCTTTCCGCATTTGGCGCAAAGCTTCCGGCTCAGTGGCTGTGGAGGGATTGCGAGATGGCAGAAATCGAAACCGTGTCCTTCACCCAGATGAAGGACGGGACGAAGGAGGACTACGAACTCCTGGAGCGGCTCGAAGAGCCATATCGGGCGGGAACGGCCGATCGTCTGCTTGCGGAGCTCGCGGCGCAGGCGGACGATACGCTCGCCGGCTACAAGATCACCCGGCTCGAACACGGCCTGCAGTCCGCGACACGGGCGCGGCGCGACGGTGCCGACACCGACTGGGTCGTAGCAGCTTTGCTGCACGATATCGGGGACCGCCTGGCGCCGCAGAACCATGACCGGATGGCGGCGGAAATTCTACGTCCGTTCGTCCGGGAGGAAGTGGCCTGGGTGGTGGAGCACCATGGCCTGTTCCAGTCCTACTATTACGGGCATCACTACGGCTGGGACCGCGATGCGCGGGATCGCTTCAGAGACCATCCCTGCTACGCGAGCTGCGCCGATTTCTGCGAGCGTTGGGACCAGTCAAGTTTCGATCCGGATTACCAGAGCGACCCTTTGGACTCCTTCGTCGGGGATGTGCGCGCGGTTTTTGCCCGCAAGGCCTATGATCCGGCCGTCATCCGGGCCGGAGAGGTCACCGGACTGCCAGCGACAATCTGACCAATGGTGGAAAGCTCGTCACACCCCCACGTCATGTCAGCCGGCCGAGAGACGGATGGAACAATTTAGATGATCAGGCATTGGCTTCTGTAGATCCCTTTACTGAATACTGAAAGGATACGCCGAGATGGCTAAGAAAAAGACGCTGACGAACCTTCAGAAGGCGCTGAGCATGGAACTGACCGCAGCGCATCAGTATCAGCTGCATGCCCATGTTCTGGACGATTGGGGGATCGATCTTCTGGCGGCCCAGATGCGCGAGGAAATGCAGGAAGAACTCGGTCACTCCGATGCCTTCATCGAACGCATCATGTTCCTCAAGGGCGATGCCGAGCTGAAGTTCGACAAGACCCCGGCCCGCGCGCAGAGCCTGAAGGACATGTTCCAGGCCGATCTGGATGACGAGAAGGGCGCGATCAAATTCTATACCGAGGCGGCCACGCAGGCTCAGGAAGAGGGCGATATCGGCTCGCGCGTGCTGTTCGAGAAGATCGCGCTAGACGAGGAAGGCCACATGTCCTGGCTTGAGCTGCAGCTCGACCTGATCGGCCGCATGGGCGAGCCGGCCTACATCGCCAAGCATATATCGGTTCCGGGATCGAATTCCGACGAAGGATAGGACGCAGCATTCCGCCGGTCGTCGCCTTCTCACTGCTGTCGTTAACAGGCGGTTAGGAATACATAGTTAATCTGGGTCTAAAGGGCCCCGCGTGCCTGTGGTGCGCGGGGCCGTTCCTATTATTATGATACGCGTGTGGATCCCGAGACCCGGTCCAGAATGCAGGAAAACCTTACAGTGGGCGGCAAATATCCCTTGCCCGGGAGCGGCGGCAGGCAGCCTGGATCTGGCCGGGGCGGAGCGCGCATGACGGTTGCCCTTGTGGCTGTCACGATGTTGCTCGTCCTTGGGGCGGATATCTATTTCGTCGCCCGTCAAAATGCCGAGAACGAAAACCGGCATGTCGAGATCCTGACCTCCGAAACGCAGGAAGCGGCGAACGCGCTGGCGCAGTTCATCACGGAACGCCAGCGGATGATCGAAACCTTCGCCATCGACAATGAGGACCTGCTTGCCGAGTACGCCCAAGCGGTGGACGACGAGAGGCTCCGAAGCCGGATCGATGGGCGTCTGGAGCGCTGGTTTCCCGGCTATTTCACTTTCACTTTGGCGAATACGGAGGGAGTGGACATCGTCGACGATCTGGAGGGGTTCGTCGGCGCCGCCTGTCAGCAGAACATCAAGACCTATCTATCCCGCCTGTTCGGGACCGGCCTGGATGCCAGCTACGAAACCGTCATTCATCCCCAGGCACATAACTACCACTTCGATGTCATGGCGCCGTGGCGCAGCAGCGAGGAATTGAACGGGGTCTTCTTCGTCAGTTTCTATCCCGACATTCTGCAATCCCTGATCAAGTCGTATCAGAGTCCCGGTCATAAGCTGGTCCTGATCCACCGGGATCGCGATCATCTCATCGAGGTCAGCGCAGAGGGCACGCGGGATGTCTTCGGAGCGCATCGCGATATCACGATGAGTGCCGAGGAGATCGCCGAAATCAGGGCGATCCGGGACATCCCAGGTTCGCTCTGGCGTCTGGTGGGATATGTCGAGCCCGGCCTGGTTGCCCGCGAGAATGCGGAGAACTGGCGGATTGCCGCACTCTTCGCGCTGTTCGTGCTGGCCGCCGGCGGCCTCAGTCTGGCAAAGATTCTGTCGCTCGATCGTGCGCAGGCACGTGCCTGGTCGGACCTGAATATATCCAACAAACATCTGGCGGAGATGGCGAAGGCCCAGACTGCGCTGCGCGAGGCGGCGGAGAGCGGGGAGAAGGCGAAAGCGCAGTTCCTCGCGTCGATGAGCCATGAAATCCGCACACCGCTCAACGCGATCATCGGCCTGACGGACCTCACTCTCAAGACCGATCTTTCCGAGCATCAGCGCGACCATCTCACGCGTGTCGCACGTGCCGGCCGCTCTTTGCTCGGCCTGATCAACGACATTCTGGACTTCTCCAAGATCGAGGCAGGAAAGCTGCAGATCGAGTCGGTCGAGTTCGACCTCGATGAGGTGCTCGAAAATCTCGCGACCGTCGTCAGCACAAAGATCGAGGAAAATGCCAACGAACTGGTGATTGCGGTCGACAGGAACATTCCGTCCGCGCTTTGCGGCGATCCGCTGCGTCTGGGACAGGTCCTGATCAACCTTGTCGGCAATGCCGCAAAATTCACCCAGCGCGGCGAGATCGTCGTCGATGTGGCGCGGGCGGTCGAGGACGAACGGGAATGGCTGAAGTTTTCGGTGCGCGACAGCGGCATCGGCATGACCGAGGCGCAGGTGGAACGACTGTTCCGGCCGTTCACGCAGGCCGACCAGTCGGTGACCAGGACCCATGGCGGGACCGGGCTCGGTCTCAGCATCTCGCGCGAACTGGTGGAGGCCATGGGCGGCACCATCGGGGTGGAAAGCGTCCCGGGAGAGGGCAGCCATTTCTTCTTCCGCGTCCCGTACGAGCCGGTCGAAGGAGCGGTGCCGCGGCGCGGCTTCGAAGGCATCGATCCGCGGGCGACGAGGGTCCTCGTGGTCGATGACAATCGCGTGGTGCGCGAGACCCTGAGAGAGGCTCTATCCAGTCTCCGCTTCAAGGTCGATGTGGCAGAGTCCGGCGCGGAAGCCTTGGACATGTACCGGAAGGCTCAGACGCTGGCGCCCTATTCGGTCGTTCTCATGGACTGGCGGATGCCGGAAATCGACGGGATCGAAACCATCCGCCGCATCCAGTCGGAGAACGCGGAGCGGCAAATGCCCGCGATCATCATGGTCTCCGCGGAAGACATGCAGGCAATCGCGGGCGAGCTCAAGGTGCTCGGTGTCGCGCATTTCGTCCAGAAGCCGATCAATACGTCCTTCCTGATCGACACGATGATGGCGTTCTTCGAGACCGGCTCGGATCGGCGCCCGGTCCATGCGCGTCTGCGGGCGGAGAGCAGCGACCCGCGCGCGGCGTCCGCCGGCATCCATCTGCTTCTCGCCGAGGATGTCGAGCTGAACCGCATGGTCGCTCTCGGCGTGCTCCAGAACGCGGGCATGACGGCGGATGTGGCGGAGAACGGAAAGCAGGTTCTCGAGATCCTGGAACGGGAGGGCCCGGACAGATATGCCGCCGTCCTGATGGATATCGAGATGCCGGAGATGGACGGTCTGACGGCGACTCGAAAGATCCGCAGCGAGCTGGGTTTCACGGACCTGCCGGTGATCGCCATGACGGCGCATGCCCTTGCCGAGGAGCGGGAGCGCTGCCGGGAAGCCGGAATGGACGCGCATATCAGCAAACCCTTCGAGGCTGCAGAGCTCATCTCGACGATCAACAGATTCGCTGCGAAATCCCGTGCCGGGGGGATGGAGCCCGGTGAGGGCGCGGTCGACCTGGATCTGGAAGAGGTCACCGCACGCCTGATGCTGCCGCGGGAGACAATCGTCCGGTTGCTGGCAAAGTTCCGAACCGATTATGACGGGTGCCCGGCGGACCTGAAACGGTTGCTTGATCGGGGTGAGGTGGAAGAGGCGCGGCGGCTGATGCATTCGGTAAAAGGCGTGGCTTCTTCGCTCGGCCTTGGCGCGGTGAGCCGGGTCGCCGAAGAGATCGAGCAGGGGCTCGAAGGCGGGGCTGGCCGACCGAATCCGGCGGACCTCGAAAGATTCGAGGATGCACATGCGCAGACCATGCGCGCGATTTCTCGCGAACTTCAGCTTCGCGAGCCGGAGCCC
The DNA here is from genome assembly GCF_017640745.1 of Nisaea sp. Lineage (GTDB taxonomy): Bacteria > Pseudomonadota > Alphaproteobacteria > Thalassobaculales > Thalassobaculaceae > Nisaea. The sequence continues at coordinate 176,606 of NZ_JAEPQA010000003.1, forward strand.
GACCGCGCCTGATCGATCGCCTGGCCGCCGTTTCTTCCTGACCGGATGAATAATCGGTTGTGACGGCCGGGTGATTCCGGCTCTGTTTTTTAATGCTGCGCTGCACACTGAATTTCCGCGGAAATGCGCGAATGAATCACCTATGCGCGTGCGAGCGAACAGGTTCGGCAACAATTCATGCTTTTCTGGACGTCATAAAAGCGTCATCGTACTGCATCGCAAAATTAATGAACGCAGAATAGCGTCGATCAATCCGGGCCTCGGGTGGGGGGTCTGGTTCGAACAATTCCTTGGGGGACTTCATGGGAAAATCGTTTCTATTCGCCGGCGTAGCTCTCTGCGCCTTTGTGGGGTCGGCGCTTGCCGACTGCCCGCAGATCACCGTTGCCGACATGAAGGGCGTTAAGGCAGGCGCCTTTCCGCAGCAGTACGAGTTGGCCGAGTTCGAAGGCGCGGCCGGCTGCAAACTGGCCTTTTCCGGCAATCCGAAAGCGGCCGAACTGAATGGCAAGATCCAGGGCAACGGCGCGCTGCCGCCGCTCGCCGAGCGCCTTCCGGAAGAGCCGCTGGTGGTCGTGCCCTACAGTGAGATCGGCAAGTACGGCGGCGTGCTCGACGGTCTGTCGAACGCTCCGGAAGCCGGGACCTCCGACCTCCTCTCCGTCCGCCATGTCAGCCTCGTGCGCTACAGCGACGATCTGGCGACCATCGTGCCGAACGTCGCCAAGAGCTGGGAATGGAACGCCGACTTCACCAAGCTGACGCTGAAGCTGCGCAAGGGCCACAAATGGTCCGACGGCGCGCCCTTCACGTCCGAGGATGTGAAGTTCTGGTACGACGACATGGTGTTCGACGAGAACATCATCAAGAAGCCGAAGGACTATGTCCTCGTCGGCGGCGAGCGGATGACCGTCGAGACGCCGGACGCTGAGACCGTCGTCTTCAATCTGCCGGCGCCGAAGCCGGGGCTGCTCGCCCACTTCGCGACGCACTATTCGCAGCCCTTCATGCCGAAGCACTTCCTCGGCCAGTTCCATCCGAAATACAATCCGGACGCGGACAAGATGGCGAAGGAGCTGGGCTACGAGAACGGCTATGCCGTGATCTCCGCCTATTACGGCAACTCGGACTGGACCGACACACCGACCGTCATGCTGTCGGACCCGGCCAAGGCGCCGAAGATGCCGAAGGGCGTCTATCCGACGCTTGAGTCGCACATCGTCGTCGCGGAGACGACCGAAGGCCGCCGCCTGGTAGCGAACCCCTACTTCCACATGGTCGATACGGCGGGCAACCAGCTGCCCTACATCAACGAGATCGACGAGGTGCACATCAACGAGAACGAGGTGCGCATCCTGAAAGCGGTGAACGGCGAGATCGACTACAAGTCGCAGTCGATGCAGCTGCCGTCGGCGCCGATCCTGCTCGAGAACCAGGAGAAGGGCGGCTACACGGTCGATCTGAAGCCGACCATCGCGATGCCGACCTTCGCCTTCAACGTCACGTCCCCGGACGAGGAGAAGCGCAAGGTCTTCGGCGATCTGAAGTTCCGTCAGGCGATGTCCGTCGCGATGAACCGGGACGAGATCAACGAGGTTGCCTTCTTCGGCCTCGGCAAGCCGAAACAGTACGTCGCCTTCTCCCCGACGCCGAAATTCGTCGATCCGAAATGGGAGTCCTACTACGCGCAGTACGACCCGGACCTAGCGAAGAAGCTGCTCGATGAGGTCGGTGTCGTCGACAAGGACGGCGACGGCGCGCGCGATCTTCCGAACGGTGCCCCGCTGGTGCTGAACCTGCAGTTCGCCACCCAGGGCATGCCGGGCCAGGTTGCGGAGCTTGTGGCGCAGCACTGGACCAATGTCGGGATCAAGAGCACGGTCAAGGAAGTGACCCCGGACGAGTACCGTTCGGCCCAGTCCTCCAACCAGCTCGATGTGATCATGTGGCAGAAGGGCCAGCCGCTGGCGATCGTGCTTGGCAACTCGGAGCTGTTCCAGCCGCCGTTCGAGAACTATTTCGGCGGCCGCGCGGGGATGCTCTGGGCGGAATATGTCGACAGCAAGGGCACCAAGGGTGTGAAGCCGCCGGCCTATGTCGACGAGATGCTTGCCGATATCGACGCCTTCCAGTCGACCCTGGTGGGCTCGCCGGAGAACGACAAGATCGGTCAGCGCCTGGTGAAGAACATGACCGAGAACCTGCTGTTCCTCGGCACGGTGCAGGCTCCGAATCCGATCTATCACCGGAATGCACTGAAGAACTTCCCGGAGTTCAAGACCTGGTCCTACGAATATTACCGGACCTACCCCTATCGTCCGCAGCAATGGTTCCTTGCTGACGAAGGCTGATCTCCGCGCGGCGGGACCGGGATTCCCCGGTCCCGCCTGCGTCGGCTTTAGATCGATGACCTCGAAAGATCGGTCGATCTAAGACCGACGGAGGTGGGGATATATGCTGCGGTTCATTCAATTCGCCTGCACGCGCGCGGCCATGGCCGTTGTCACGCTGCTGCTGGTGTCCTTTATCGTCTTCACGCTGATGGAGCTGGTGCCGGCGAACTGCGCCGAGCGCTATCTCGCCTGGAAGAATACCCAGGGCGAGCAGATCAGCGTCGAGGACATCCGTGCCGAGGAACAGCGCCTCGGCCTCGACAAGCCCTACATCCAACGCTGGGCGAGCTGGGTCGGGAACGTCTTCTTCCGCGGCGATTTCGGCGATAGCTGCATCCTGCGCGTGAACATCAACCAGCTGCTCGGCGAGAAGATCTGGATCTCGCTCGGGATCTGTTTCGTCGCACTTCTCGTCGCCTACCTGATCGCCCTGCCGGTCGGGATCATATCGGCGACGGTCTCCAGCCCGTCACTCAACAACGGGCTGCGTCTCGTCTCCTATCTCGGTCTGGCGCTGCCGAATTTCCTGCTCGCGCTGATGATCATGCTGTTCTCGACCATGGTCTTCGGCGACACGCTGACGGGCATGTTCTCGAAGGAGTTCCGCGATGCGCCCTGGTCCTGGGAGCGGGTGCTTGATTTCCTCTCTCATGCCTGGCTGCCGATCTTCATCCTTGGCTGGTCGGCGACCGCCTTCGCGCTGCAGACCGTGCGCGCGCTGATGTCCGACGAATACGGCAAGCTCTATGTCACCGCGGCACGGGCGAGGGGTGTGCACGGACGCGCGCTGCTCTGGCGCTACCCCGCGCGCCATGCGCTTGGACCGATCATCAATTCGCTCGGTTTCGACCTCAACCGCGTGTTCAACGAGCTGCCGATCGTCGCGGTTATCCTGACGCTTTCGGAGGCGGGGGCGCTTCTCCTCGAGGGTCTTGCGCGGTCGAACGACCAGCAGCTCGCCGGTGCGATCATCTTCATGCTGACCGCCTCGATCGTCTCCCTGAATTTCCTGACGGACGTGCTCCTGTCGATCATCGACCCGCGCGTCCGCAAGAGCGTGATGGGGGGCTGAGATCATGGTCGATCAAACCGTCTCCGCTCCGCCCGCCAAGAGCGCCGATCAGAAATCGAAGGAAGCCTACTTCACCGCCAGCCAGGCTCAGCTGGTCTGGGCCCGTTTCAGGAAGAACCGTTCGGCCATGGTGGCCGGTGCTTTCCTGATCGCGATCATCCTGATGGGGCTCTTCGCGCCGTTCCTCTCCCCCTACGATCCGACCATCGCGGGGCGCGACAAGGACTATCAGAACGGCGCGCCGCAGATCCCGATGTTCTGCGATCACAACGGCTGCTCGCTTCGGCCCTTCCTTCACACGCTGGAGCGGACCCGCTCGATCAAGACGAATTTCCGCTGGGTGACGACGGTCAACACAGAGAAGCGGCGCTACCTGACCTTCTTCCCCGAAGGTTGGGAATACCGGCTGTTCAGCGTCCAGATCGATCTGCCGGGCGACACGTTCGACATCAACATTCCCGGCTTCAAGATGACCACGCATCTCTTCGGCATCGAGGAGGGCGGGATCCATCTCTTCGGCACCGATCACGGCGGCAAGGACATCTTCTCGCGTACCCTGCACGCGATCTATACCTCGCTCGCGGTCGGCACGATCGGCGTCTTCATCAGTTTTGTGCTCGCACTGATCATCGGCGGGACCTCGGGCTATTTCGGAGGCGTGACCGACGGCGTGCTGCAGATGATCACCGACGCGGTCAGGACGGTGCCGGCTATCCCGCTCTTCATGGCGCTGGCCGCCTTTGTGCCGGATGAATGGAGTTCGGAAGCGCGCTTCTTCTTCATCTCCATCATTCTCGGTTTCATCGGCTGGCCGACCCTGGCGCGCCGTGTACGCACCCATCTGCTGACCGAGCGGAACCAGGAATATGTGCTGGCCGCGAAGCTCTGCGGCGCCTCACCGGGTCACATCATCGGCCGCCATCTGCTGCCGAGCTTCACGAGCTACATCATCGTCGATCTGGTGATCTCCTTCCCCTACATGGTGCTCTCTGAAACCGCGCTCAGCTTCATCGGGCTCGGCCTCAAGGAGCCGGTGAACTCGCTCGGGGTGATGCTGCAGAACGTCACCAGCGCGGACGTGCTCCTGAATTACCAGTGGTACTTCATCCCGGTCGTTTTCTTCGTCGGCATGGTGCTCGCGTTTGTCTTCGTCGGCGATGGGTTGCGCGATGCGGCCGACCCCTATTCGGATCACAAGTGATGACGGCACCGCTTCTTTCCGTGCGCGACCTGACGGTCCGGTTCAGGACCGACGAGGGTCTCATCACCACCGTCGACAATGTCTCATTCGATATCGCCTCGGGCGAGGTTCTCGGCCTTGTCGGCGAGAGCGGCTCCGGCAAGTCGGTGACCGCGAAGTCGCTGATGAAGCTCAATCCGGGCAATACGGTCTACGGGCCGGACAGCCGGATCACCCTCAATCTCGAGGACGGCCCGGTCGATGTGCTCTCCCTGAAGAGCGCGAAAGACCTGAACGTGGTCCGCGGCGGCGCCATCTCGATGATCTTCCAGGAGCCGATGGCGAGCTTCGCGCCGGCCATCACGATCGGCGACCAGATGGTCGAGCAGTTGCTGCTGCATTCCTCCCTGAACAAGAAGCAGGCGCGGGAGCTCTCGATCGAGATGCTGGACCGCGTCGGCATCTCCGATGCGGGCAAGCGGATCGACCAGTACGCCTTCGAATTCTCCGGCGGCATGCGCCAGCGGGCGATGATCGCGATGGCGCTCTCGACCAAGCCCAAGCTGCTGATCGCGGACGAACCGACGACGGCGCTGGACGTGACCATCCAGGCGCAGGTCATCGACCTGATGAAGGATCTGGTCGACGAGTTCGGCATGGCGATCCTCTTCATCACCCACGATCTCGGCGTGATCGCGCAGACCGCCGACCGGGTCGCGGTGATGTATCTCGGCCGGGTGATGGAGACCGGCAGCGTGCGCGAGGTGATCCGCACGCCGGCCCACCCCTACACCCAGGGATTGCTCAACGCGCTGCCGAAGCTCGAGAAGCTGGACGAGCCGCTGACGCCGGTTCCGGGCGACATCCCGAGCCCGCTTGAGCGGCCGGAGGGCTGCGTCTTCCATACCCGCTGTCCGAAGATGATCCCGGGGACCTGCGACAGCCTGTGGCCGGACGCCGTGGCCGTATCCGGGAGCCACACGGCGGCCTGCGTTGCTGTCGAACCCGATATGGAGGCCGCATCTTGACCGCCCAGAGCCACATTCAGGTCAACCGTCTCTCGGTCCATTACGGTGTCGGCGGCAGCCTTTTCGGCGGCGGCGGAGTCCTCAAGGCGGTGGACGATATCAGCCTCGAGATCCCGCGTGGCTCGTTCTTCGGGCTGGTCGGCGAGAGCGGTTCCGGCAAGACGACGCTCGGCCGCGCGATCCTGAAGGCGGCCCCGATCTCCGAAGGGGAGGTGCGGTATGTCGACGAGGAGGTCGATTACGATGTCGGCCGGCTCGGCAAGAAAGAGCTGAAGGATTACCGCAAACGCACCCAGCTGATCTTCCAGGATCCCTACGCGGCACTCAGCCCCCGGATGACCGTGCGCGACATCATCGCCGAGCCGCTCGAAGTCATGAAGCTGACCAAGACCCGTGCGGAGACCGACGAGCGGGTGCGCGAAATCGCGGCGAAATGCAGGCTCAATCTGGAACATCTGAGACGCTTTCCGCACGCCTTCTCCGGCGGTCAGCGCCAGCGCATCTCGATCGCCCGGGCTCTGGTCTGCCAGCCCAAGTTCCTGGTGGCGGACGAGAGCGTGGCCGCGCTCGACGTCTCCATCCAGGCGGACATCCTGAACCTTCTGAAGTCGCTTCAGAAGGACATGGACATCACCTTCCTCTTCATCAGCCACGATCTCAGCGTCGTCGCCCATACCTGCGACTATGTTGCGGTCATGTATCTCGGTGCGATCGTCGAGATGGCGCCGAGCCGGCGGCTCTTCACGGCGCCGAAGCATCCCTATACCAAGGCGCTGCTCTCCGCGATCCCGTCGCTCGATCCGGACGACCGGGGCAGGGCGCAGAAGCTGGAGGGGGAGATCCCGTCGCCGCTGAACAAACCGAGCGGCTGTCGTTTCCATACCCGCTGCCCGATCGCGACCGCACGCTGCGCGGCGGAGACGCCCGAGTGGAAAGCGCATGCGCCCGGACATTTCGCCGCCTGTCACTTCGCGGAATAGCTGGCGCAGGTCCGATTTGAGCGGACATTGCGCCGCCCAATCTTCATACTATGGCACTCTGTTTGAGCCGCCGATCCGGCGAAGAAACATTTTTTATTTCGCGAAATCAGCAAGTTCGCATTGGAGCTTGTTTCGCTACCGAAGTTGGGTAAGATTCGAATAGAATTAAATTCGCGCGATAATCGATTGATCTTGCGGGTCAGAACGCCGCAGTAGCGGTCGGTGGTGAACAGACAGAATGTCAGTGCGGGTAACAGACAGTGTTCGGACGCTCTAACGCAGTCTTTGAGGTACTTTCGCTTCGCGATGGCTCATGGTCCATCGTGGCAACGGCCACGAGCAAGGACGAAGGCCAGGCGGAGGCGTTGAAAGTCATGGCCCGCGCCGGGACCGAAGGCGTGCGGGTCATCAAGGACACCGGCAAGTCGATCCACGACCTGAAGCCGGAAGACATCCTCTTCGAAAAACTGAAGCCGAAGGGTGAAGAGAAGGTCTTCATCCAGAATATCGACGACGCGCCGCTCTGTTACGAGCTCTCGGATTTCTATGAAGGCGAGGGGCGGCAGACAATCAACCGGCTGTTCCGCGCCTATCTCGACAAGCACAACATCACCGCGAGCGAGGCACTGCATTCCGCGCGCGAGATGAAACGGCTGCTGGATGACGGCACGCTGCTCTTTTCCGCCGTTGCCAAGGTCGCGACCTTCCAAGCGGCCAAACTCGAGGACTCGAACGCGAACGAGCGCCGCGAGACCTTGTTCGCGTTCGTCGATCATATCAACGCCGCAGCCCAGAAAACCCTCCAGCGGCCCATGCCGCGGATCCGGGACGCCGGCTTCAACGAGGCGATCGCCGAGCTCAAGGCCTCCGTGAAGGAGGGCGAGGACGCCGCTTACCTGATCCGTTCCGCGATCGCGACGGAACTGGTCGAGAACCGCAGTTATCTCGGCAAGCTCGCCCAGTGCATCGACTGGGCCGTCGCGGTGACCGATCCCGACGGGATGAAGGCGCTCGACATTTACATCTCTGACATCCTGCAGAATGCCGAGGTTCTGAAGGACATGCTCGGCCACCAGCGCGACACGGGCAGCGCGCTTGTGACCATGATCTGTTTCGCCGGTGGAGAGCCGCTTGGCGAGGAGCCGGAAAACCTGACGCCGGAGCATCCGGACTACACGAACATTCAGCTCAACAAGCTGATCGGTGCCGGCAAGCTGCCGGAGAGCCAGGAGGTGCTGGTCGACCGGGTGCGGCGGCAGCTTGAAGGCATCGGCCCGCTCTCGAAAGGCGACCGGGAGGAAGAACGCGAAGTCTTCCACGGCCTGCTTCACAAGCTGATTCCGGATTGCAACATGGTCGGCGGACCGAATATGGCCGAAGCCGTCACGGCGCGGCAGTCCACCATCATCAACAAGGGCGGCCAGAAGGGCATGAAAGAGGCGGCGGCCTCGATGCTTCCGGCGCTTGCGGATCCCGCGCGCAAGGCGGCCTATCTTCTGTCGCTGCTGGAGAGCAAGCTCGGCAAGGACCTGCTGCGCTCCGATATCGACACGCATCTGGACGCGATGTTCGTCAGCACCCCGAGCCTGAACCACCTCGTGCGCGAGAAGCTGCCGCCGAACAAGAAGATGGCGAAGGTCACGCAGATCTTCCACAAGATCAAGGAAAGCTCCCTGCCGGAACCGCGCAAGGAAGAGCTGACCAGCCGGATCGACGACCTGCTCGCGTCATACATTGTCGACGGCAAGATCCTCGACAAGATCGACAGTTCGGACAAGCCGCTGCACATCAAGGCCTTCATGCTGGTCAGCATGGTACAGCCCGAAATGCTGCCGAAGGGCAAGGCCTCGAACCTCGCCCGGCAGATCATCGTCAATCACCTCAAACGCCCGAATTTCGAAGCCGAACTGGTGTCGCAGATCCCCGATCCGCAGGATCAGGTCAACACGCTCCGCCGGTTCCACGAGCAGCTGCACCGCTGCGGCTTCTTCGGCTGAGGGTCAGCCGATCTCCATCTCGAGTTCATCGGCGAAATCGCCCCATTCATCCTCGTCGCCCGATGCGGTCCGCGCCGCTTCGACGAGGCTTTCAAGGAGGCTGTCATAGCGCGCCCAGGTCTCAGCATCGCCGCGCGCCTTGTTGGCGGCCCAGGCGGCAGCGAGCGCCGTCGCGCGGGCTTCGTGCGTCCTGGCCGCGGCGGCACGCGCCGCCTCCGCGGCGGCGGCCGCGGTCACCTTGTCGGCCAGAACGTATTTGCGCGAAAGCTCGCGCGCCTCGGCGCGGGCGGAGACGCGGAAGTTCTCGTTGCCGGATTCGAGAAACTTGCGGACGTCGGCCGGCATTTCCCAGAGACCGGCGACGTCCAGCGCGACCTTGCGGGCGAATTCCCGGAGCAGATCCTCGCCCTCGACGCGCCAGAGAATGGTGCGCGCGGCGCAGACCAGCTTGTCGTCCTGGCGCGCGGAAACCCCGTCGCACTCGACGCGGCAGATGGTGTTGCCCGGAGCGAACTTGAGCGCGTCGATCACCCGTTCGGAGGCGTGCAGCCCCGACTGGCAGAGCGCGACCGGCGCGCCGTGCTCCAGCCTTTCGCCGTCCGGCGGGATCGGGCTCCCGTCACGCATTTCCTCGTCGACGAAGTGCCAAGCGAGCAGTCCCGCGGATCCGTTCTGGTCTGTCATCTTCTGCCTGTCCGAAAGCTTCTGTCGGTACCCGGATATCGTCCTACGGCGCAGGCCAAAGGGCAACCTCTTGATGCAGGGATCGAATCCGGACATGGCCGGGAGGCCGGAATCAGCGAAATCACAGGGTCGGGAAGCAAAATGCCGGTAGGCAAAGGCCAAGCGATATGGAACCATGAAACCATTGATTCGAGGATGGTTTCCACCTGTGGGCGAGCTGTTTTCTGATGGCCAAGGTTCTTATTGTCGATGATTCCCGTCTGGTGCGCCTGACGATCAAGACGATCCTCGATCGCGCCGAGGGCATGGAAGTCGTCGGCGAGGCCGAGAACGGCCGCGAGGGTGTGGACATGGCGAAGGAACTGAACCCGGACGTGGTGACGCTCGATATCGAGATGCCGATCATGAACGGGATCGAGTGCCTGCGCCGGCTGCGCATTCTCTCTCCGGCCAAGGTGATCGTGCTCTCGTCTCTGACCCACCCGGCCTCCCCGAAAGCGGTCGAGGCGCGTCTGGTCGGGGCCGACGCGGTGATCGGCAAGCCGTCCGGCTCGGTCAGCCGGGACGTCGATGCGAGCGGCGGCAACCTTCTGGTCGAGACAATCCATCGGGTGATGGGCTCGGGCGGGCAGGTGTCGGCATGAACGCGGTCGAGAGCGTATACGAATCCCAGAAGATTCCGGTCCTGCTGTTCCAGTCGGACGACCGCCGCTACGGCGTGATGCTGTCCAGCGTCCGCGAGGTGGTCGAGATCGAGGACATGCAGCCGATCGAGGGCGAGGATCCCGAATATATCGGCGTCATGGTGCTCCGGAAGGAGCCGATCCCGCTCGTTGTGGTCCGTGCAGGAGCACACGATCCGGAGACGGACCTTCCGATGTGCATCGTGCTCCAGCGGGGCCATGCGGTCATCGGTCTGGCGGTGCAGAAGATCATCGGCATCCGCAATTTCGATCCCGCCCATCCGACGAAGGGGCTGACGGCGTCCGAACAGCCGCAGCACGCCTATCTCGACGAGAACGGCAAGATCGTCCAGGCGGTCGATCCGGACCGCTGGTTCAACGCGCAGAACATGCTTCCGCTGCTCGCCGACCAGCGCGCGCTGCGCCTCGTTCCCGACAAGACGGAAAAGGTCGAGAAGGCGCGCAAGACCTATATGGCGCTGACGGTGAGGAACCATCTCTATGCCGTTGATTCCAGACTGGTCGAACGCGCTATCGACGATGTCGGTACGACGCCGCTGCCGAAACGGCCGGGCGTCAGGCTCGATTCCGTGATCGAGGTGAGCGGCAGCGTGCTTCCGGTGCTGCGCCTGACCGAAGGCGGGTTCGAAAAGCAGACCATCCATATCATCGTGAATTACTTCGACCAGAAATGGGCGATCGCGACCGAACAGGTGCTGGGGATCGTCTCCGACGAGAGCCCGGTCGGCCCTGCGACTGGCGAGACCCAGGCGCGGGTGATTTCGCACAAGGGCGCGTTCCACGAAGTGATCGATCTCGCGGCACTGATCGCGCAATCGGTGCCCGATTTCGTGCGCTCGGACGGCAGAGGGTGACCCGATGAGCGGTTTCGACGACGGTCCCGGCGCGGAAATGTGGGAGCTCTTCGAGCAGGAGAGCGAGGACTATCTCGGGCAGATCGAAAGCCTGCTGTCCGGCAGTGCCTCCGATCTTATGAACCCGGAGACCATGAGCGCGCTGTTCCGCGCGATGCATTCCCTTAAAGGCGTTTCCGCATCGCTTGGCCTGACGGGTATCGAGCTCGTCGCGCATCATGCCGAGGATCTGCTGGATCTGTTCCGCAACGGAGAGGCGCAGCCGGACGAGGCGACGCGCGATCTCCTGCTGCAGACCGCGGATACGCTGATCGCCTTGCGCGAGACCTGCGTCGGCGACCGGGTCGACGCTCCGGCCGACATGCATCTCGTCGCGCAGCTGTCGCAGGCGAAAGCGCAATTGAAGAGCGGCGGCTCCGTGCAGCCGCCCCAGGCAGCTCCGCAACCAGCACCCCAGCCGGTCGCCGCGGCTCCGGAACCTGCGCCAGCGCCCACGCCTGCACCGCCTCCGCCGCCACCGGTTCAGGAGGAGGAAGAGGACGCAGCGCCCGCCGGGCAAATGTCCATGCAGGTCTCGCAGGCCCCGGCCGATCCGTCCGAGCCCGAGTTCCAGCCGGAGACGGTCGAGCCTTTCGCCGAGGTGGTGAAGAGCGAACTCGGCCAGCTTGCCGAGGCGCTCGAGAGCCCGGAACTGGAGAGTCTCGATACGCAGGGCATCTCAAGCTCGATCCTGGCGATCCGGGAAGTGGCGAACGAGGTCGGCTATCTCGGCATCGCCACGGTTCTCGATGGCGTCGCCGACCTGTTGCGCGACTCGGAACGCCTCGACAAGACCGAACTCACCCGCGGCCTCTGCATTTTCGTCCATCGGCTCCGCGTGCTTTCGGAGCTCGCCGAGTCCGGAATCTCGATGGAGGATGTCGACGATTCCATGTCGCCGCACATCTCCCGCGAAGCGCGCGACGTGGTCGACCGGCTGTCGGTTGCGGGCGGGGCACCGCGGGACTGGGAACTGGTCGGTATCCTCGCCCGTGCGCTCGGCGTCCAGAGGATCTCCGCCCTGGCGCGTCTCGCCAGCGAATTGACCATCCAGGAGGGCTGGCAGGACCGGCCCGGCGCGTTCGACGTGCTCGACGAGATTCGCCGCGAGAGCCAGGTGATCGGGATCGAGGGGCTGAACGTCGCTTCGCTCGACATGCGCCGCGAAACCTACGACCGCCTGCGCGACCGCATGGCGCTGCTGCTGACCAACGCCGAGGCGGCGGTCGCGGAACTCAGGACATCGCTCGGCGACGAAATCTTCAACTCGCTGTCGCCGGATGCGCGACAGCAGATCGCCGATTACCTGAAGGAACCGAACGCCAATCTGCTCGAGATCCAGGCCAAGCTGCCGGACGGACCGGCCTCGACCCAGCAGATCATGGAACGGATCTACCAGGAGCGCGTCATGTCGAACCGCGTTCTGGTCGATATCGATCCGGAGCTCTACCAGTTCCTGATCGGGATCAAGGGCTCGGCGGATCCGTTGATGGCGTCGCTGCAGGGTATCAGCGGGGCTGCACAGGCGTTGCAATCCTGGGCTGTCCTCGCGAGCAACCCGGTGCAGACCGCGGCGGCCGCAACTCCGGCGCAGCCCGCGCCGCAGCCGCAACCGGCAAAGCCTGCGGCCGAAGAACCGGCGAACGTTCTCCATATCGGTGACGACTGGACGGTCGGGAAGGCCGCCCGTCCGGCCGCGCCGCCCCCGCCGCAACAGCAGGCGCCGCGGCAGACCCCTCCGCCTCAGCCGAGCGCTCCGTCCGTGCAGCACGCTCCTTCCGCCGCACCGGTACCGCCGCCGTTGGCGGCCGAGCAATCCCAGCTTCAGCCGGTCGCCTCGGATGCATCGATGCCGGCCGAGCGGACCGAAGGCGGAACGCCGAGCCGAAATGTCGGCGGAGGTTCCCTCCGTGTTTCCTCGGAGCTGGTGGACAATTACCTCGATACCGTGGCCGAACTCCGGCTCTGCATCTCCCGCATCGAGCAGGGCGCTTCCGAAGCCGGTTTTGCCAGCACGATCGCTGAGCTCCGCTCCGTCGCGAAGCAGACCGGGGCGCGCAAGGCCGAGCGGCTGAACCTCGCGGCAAGCCATATCGACGAAGCCGGCAAGGTGCTCGCGAACCAGATCGCGAAGGCCGAGACGACGCTGCGGATGCTGCACTCCGTCACGCTGCAGCTCCGGGTCGTGCCGATCAGCATCGTCCTCGGACGGATGCCGCGGCTGGTCCGGGATCTGTCCCGCAGCCTCGGGAAACAGGTCAACCTCGAGGTCGAGGACGGCGATATCCAGATCGACAAGTCGATGGTCGATGCGCTCATGGAACCGATGGTTCACATGATCCGCAACGCCATGGACCACGGCATCGAGCCGGCGGACGAACGGGTGCATCTCGGCAAGCCAGAGAAGGCGACGCTCACGCTCGAGGCGACGCAGAACGGCAACGTTGCGCAGATCATGATCGCCGACGACGGCCGGGGCCTGAACACCGGACGCATCCGGGCGAAGGCGATCGAGCGGGGGCTGATCTCGGATCAGGACGCGTCCCGCATGTCGGAGCGCGAAATCCAGCGTCTGATCTTCGCTCCGGGCTTCTCGACCGCGGCGGCGGTCACGGAGACCTCCGGCCGCGGGGTCGGCATGGACGTGGTGCTGACGACGATCCGGCGGCTGGGCGGGGCGATCGACATCGACAGCGTCGAGGGCGAGGGGACGAAATTCTATCTGAGCTTCCCGGTCTCTGCGGCGCTGCAGCGGATCGTCGTGGTGACGGACGGGGAACGCGATCTCGGGCTACCGGAACGCGCCATCGTCGAGGTCATCGAGGTGCGGCGCAGCGCAATTCAGGAAGTCGGCGAACTGGCCGGCATCCAGCACCGCGACGGCTTCCTGCCGGTGCGCTCGATCGAGACCATGCTCGGCTGGGAGACGCCGGAAGTCACGGCCAACCAGTCTGCCATGCCGGTGGTGATCATCGGTACGCCGCAGCGCCGGGTCGGCGTGGCGGTCTCCCGGGTGAAGCGCCGTCAGGAAGTCTTCATGAAGGAATTGCACCCGGCGCTGAACGCCGTGGATGTGCTTGCGGGGGCGACGGTGATGGGCGAGGGACAGCCGCTTCTCGTGCTCGATCCGGAAACCCTGATCGCGATCGCCGGCGGCTGACGAAGGGCTATTTCGGCAGCTGAAGCGTGGCGCCGGAAATCCAGCTCGCGATCTTCTGTAGCGGCAGAACCGTATCCGCCGCCTTTTCCTCGAACGCGACCTTGGGCATGCCGTAGACGATGGAGGTTTCCTCGTCCTGGGCGGCGGTGCGGGCGCCGGCCTGGCGCATGGCGAGCAATCCGTCGGCACCGTCGCGCCCCATGCCGGTCAGGATCACACCGACCGCTTTCTTGCCCAGTTCCTGCGCGGCCGACTTCATCATGACGTCGACGGCGGGGCAGTGTCCGCCGATCCGTTCGCTCTCGCCGAGCGCGGTCCAGATCCCCTTGTTGCCCTTGCGCAGCCGGAACTGCCGGTCGCCGGGCGCGACGACGGCAAGGCCCGGGCGCAGCGCCTGACCGTCATGGGCCAGTTCGACGTCGATGCGGCAGGACTGGTCCAGCCGCTTGGCGAAGTCGGGGACATAGTCTTTCGGCATATGCTGCACGATGGCGATCGGCGGGCAGTTCCGGTCGAGCCCGGAGAGCACGGTGAGCAGTGCGTCAGTGCCGCCGGTCGAGGCGCCGATGCAGATCACCGTTCCGAGATAGGGCACTCTCGTATCCTCGACAGGCCGGGGTTTCTCCGGGGGGGGAGGCATCGGTGCGCGCGCCGGTGGCGTCTGCGGCTGTGCCGGCGCGGGGGCGTTCCGGGGACGGTCCCGCCGTGCCTGCCGGATGGCCGATTCCAGTTTGGACGAGACGGCCCGGAGTTCCTCGCGGATATCCAGTTCGGGGATGGCGATGTGATCGGAGCCGCCGATCCTGAGGTCGGCCGCAACGGCACGTCCTTCGCTGCTTTCCCCGGCGGTGACGAGCAGTGTCGGGCGGTTGGCCGCCTTGACCAGCGCGAAGACGGATCTCAAGCCCGCGAAGTCCGCGTCGCGCGCCGCGAGGACAACGATGGCGGCACCCGAGAGGCGTTCCGGCGTGGCCCGGGTCTGGGAGATCGACGTGACGGTGGCCCCATCGGCGAAGGGCGTCACATTTTCCGCCACGACCTTGCGCAGCAGCGGGTCGAGGGCGACGACCAGGATTTCGCCGGAAGCACTCAAGTCTTGGCTTTCTTTCGGAATATGGCGGGCTGGATCTGATCGAGATAGATCCGCGCGTGATCCGGATTGTCGGTATGGCCGATGAACAGATATCCGCCGGGCGCCAGAAGATTGCTCAGATTGCGCACCAGGTTCTCCCTCGTCGCATCGTCGAAATAAATCATAACGTTACGACAGAGTATCAGATGGTAGCGTCCGCGTAACTTATCGAGCGGTTCGGTCAGGTTGAGCCAGCGGAACATGACGTCGTCCCGCACCGCCTGGATCACCCGGTAGGTGTCATCGCCCAGATACTCGAGATATTTCTGTTTCCAGTCCGGCGGCATGTGCCGGAACAGGTCGGACTTGTATTCGCCGAGCGCTCCCCTGCGCAGGGCCGCGGTCGCGATGTCCGTCGCGAGAATGCCGGCATCGAGATCCTGGTAGTGCGGGCCGAAAAATTCCCGCATCGCCATGACGACGGAATAGGCTTCCTCTCCGGCCGCCGCCGCCGCGCTCCAGATCCGGATATCGCGCGAGCGGTCCCGTTTCAGCCTCTCGGAGAGTTCTGGAAGCAGCCTCTTCGCGAGGAACTCGAAATGTGCCGGCTCGCGGTAGAAATAGCTGTGGTTGGTCGAGAGATGCTCGACCACGTTGATCAGAAGGTCCTCGCGCCCGTCGCTCCTGGCCTCGTGCAGGAGTTCCGCAACCGAGCTGTGTCCGGACATGCTCATGAAGCCGCGCAGGCGCGAATCCAGGAAGCTTTGCGCGTTCGCCGGAACGATGATGCCGAATTTCTGGTGCGCGAGGCGGCGGAGCTCGTCGAACTCCGCCCCTACAAGGTCAGTATTTTCCAAAGTCGCCCGACGTGATCTTGTCGTCCTGCGCCTGGCGCTTGCCGGCCTGGCCCTTTTCCTTCGGCGGCAGCGGGTCAGCGGCGTCTTCCGCGGGGACCGGAGCGTGCGAACCGTTCAGCCTGAAGCGGGAGACCGACTCCTGCAGTTCCCGGCCCCGGCCGGCGAGGGCGCCGGAGGTTGCCGCCATCTGCTGGGCCGCCGCCGCGTTCTGCTGGATCACCGTATTGAGGCGGTGGATCGCGACGTTGATTTCGTCCGCACCGACGGACTGTTCCTCGCTCGCGGCGGTGATGCCCTGCACGAGGTCTTTCGTGCGGGTAATTTCCGGCAGCAGGTCATTCAGCAGGCGGTTGGTGTTTTCCGCCGCCTCGCGGCCGTCCGCCGAGGCGTCCTGGATTTCGCTCGCCGCCTGTTTCGAGATCTCGGCAAGGCGCGAGACCTCGGAGGCGACGACGGCGAAGCCCCGGCCATGCTCGCCCGCGCGCGCCGCCTCGACCGACGCGTTGAGCGCGAGCAGTTCGATCTTGCGGGTGATTTCCTCGACCACGAGGATCTTGTCCGAGATGTCTTTCATCGCGGCCGCGGTCGCGGTCATGGCATCGGCGCAGCGCGAGGCTTCCGTCGCCATGCGCTCGGAGACCTTCTCGGTCTCTTCCGCGTTCTTGGCATTCTGCCGGATCCCGGCAGTCATCTCTTCCATCGCCGCCGAGGTTTCCTGAATGCTCGAGGCCTGATCGTTGACGCCGTCGGAAACCTGTTGGGCTGTCTGTCGAAGTTCGCTGCTTCCGCTGGTCACCCCGCCGGAAACCGTGCGGATGGTTCCGAGAATGTCCTGCAGGTTCTTCTGCATCTTGTCGATCGCCACCATGACCCGCCCGATCTCGTCGCGCGATCCGTCCAGCGGGACGTCCGCTGACAGATCGCCAGCGGCGAACCGGTCCACGGTCGCTACCGCGGCGTTCAGGCGACGGCGGATGCCGAATGCCATCGGGATGCCGACGATCAGCGAGAGGCTGACCGCAATTGCGGCGGCGATAGAGAGGCTGGTAATGGCCATTCTTTCCGAGGCGGCGATCGTCTCGACGGTTCCTGAAGTCATCCCTTCGATTTTCTTCAGAAGCACATCTACGCGACCGGCCTGGCGCGCCTGGATTTCTCCGATCTTGGAGGTGTGGGTGCTGAGATGGGAAAGTCTCGGGATCCTTTCGCCAGCGGCCTTGATCAGCGCCCGCAGCTGGGTGGTGACAGTCTGACCGATATTAGTCATTTCAGTGTGCTCGGCTTCGATTTCCTCGATCAGTTTCTTGATCTCGGCGTATTCGAGGCCGCGGTCGCCGCCGGCATCGATGGCGGGTTTCAGCAGCTTGTTCACCTCAGACATGTTCTCGTCCACCTCAGCCGCCAAGGCGGCGAATCTGGCGAGATAGTCGTCGCTTTCGTCCGTGCGTCCCTGTCCGGCAACGGAGATCGCGATCTGAAGCGCCATTTCCTGCTGCAGCTGCGCTTTGACTGCTGCGCTGATCAATGCGGCTATAGGGGTGTCGATCTCCGTGATCTCTTCGACCTGGGTTTTGACGGCGTTGGTCGTCCAGATGGCGTAACCGGCGAAGCCGCAGAGTGCGGCAGCCATGAAGAGAACCAGAACGGTCAGCTTCGTGGACAAGTTCAATGACATTATGTGGCCCCCTGATTTTCCCGATCGGCCCACGCAGCCCTGCGTTCTGTCGGGCGAAATTACATTGAAATCCAGTATATCTTCGTGATCACCGCAGTGCAGCCTCTTAATTGGCCGCCGATGCATAGAATTGCGGCCAATACTGGTTGCGGCGCAGGACTTTAGCGTTGCTTGCGCACGCACCATTCGATGCGGCGCGCACATTTGCTCCTAAGAGGTCATCCGTGCCGGGAATCGAATCGGGTGGTGCAGTCAGGATGAAGTAGCGGCATTCGGGTGGCCGAATTTGCGCTGGAAGGGACCTACCCGTGCGCCTCGCGACGCACGGGCCAGGGTCGAGTGGTGCAACAACAACCCCGTACGGGAGCCGAAGCCCCGCTATTCAGATGTCATTCGGAGTGGTTCGGGTCAATGACGTGCTGAATATTACGAAAAGGTTAAAAAACAGGCAGTGCACAATATTGGTGCAAAAATTTGTGGTCTTTGCGCGAAGCACCTGCTGAAAATTGCCTCAAGATTTCCGATTAGAGTGCTGAAAAAAATCACTTTTACTGCGAGTTCCTGAAGTCCGGCCAGCATGGCACAGCGCTTGCTATCTCTTGTGCGGTGCAACAACAACCCTGGACTTGGGAGAACTAATCAATGGGGAAGCTCACAAAATGGAAAGGCGCCCTCGCGGCCGCGGCCCTTGGGGTTGCCGCAATGGCCGGCACGGGCGCGGCACAGGCACAGGACACCATCAAGGTTGGCGTTCTGCATTCGCTCTCCGGAACCATGGCGATCAGCGAGACCACGCTGAAAGACGTCATGCTGATGCTGATCGAGGATCAGAACAAAAAGGGCGGCGTGCTCGGCAAGAAGCTTGAGCCGGTCGTCGTCGACCCTGCCTCCGACTGGCCGCTCTTCGCCGAAAAGGCGCGCGAGCTGATTTCGAAAGAAGGCGTCGCGGTCACGTTTGGCTGCTGGACCTCGGTCTCCCGAAAGTCGGTGCTGCCGGTCTTCGAGGAACTGAACGGGATGCTGTTCTATCCGGTGCAGTATGAGGGCGAAGAGTCTTCACGGAACGTATTCTATACCGGCGCGGCGCCGAACCAGCAGGCGATCCCGGCGGTCGATTACCTGCTCGGCGCCGAAGGCGGCGAAGCCAAGCGCATCGTCCTGCTCGGCACTGACTACGTCTATCCGCGCACGACCAACAAGATCCTGCGCTCCTACCTGAACGCAAAAGGCATCGCCGATGCCGACATCATGGAAAACTACACGCCGTTCGGTCACTCCGACTGGCAGACCATCGTCGCCCAGGTGAAGGAATTTGCCAGCCAGGGCAAGAAGACGGCGGTCGTCTCCACCATCAACGGCGATGCCAACGTGCCGTTCTACAAGGAACTGGCCAACCAGGGCATCAAGGCCGAGGACATCCCGGTCGTCGCCTTCTCCGTCGGTGAGGAAGAGCTCGCCGGTCTCGATACCGGCCCGCTGGTCGGTCATCTGGCTGCGTGGAACTACTTCATGTCCGTCGACACGCCGGAGAACGCCGAGTTCATCAAGACCTGGCACGCTTTCATCAAGGACGAGAAGCGCGTGACCAACGACCCGATGGAAGCCCACTATATCGGCTTCAAGATGTGGGTGCAGGCGGTCGAGCAGGCCGGCACCACCGACGTCGATGCGGTTCGCCAGGCGATGTACGGCCAGAAGGTGAAGAACCTGACCGGCGGCACCGCGGTGATGAACACGAACCATCACCTTTCCAAGCCGGTGCTGATCGGCGAAATTCTGGAGGACGGCCAGTTCGAGATCGTCTCGGCCACCGACGACGTGGTGGTTGGTGATGCCTGGTCCGACTTTATCCCGGAAAGCGCCAAGCTGACCGCCGACTGGACCTATCCGTGGGTCTGCGGCAACTGCGAGAAGCCGCGCTTCGCCGCGCAATAATCTCTGCTCCGGAGCGCGGCTGAAGTCGGCCGCGCTCCGGCACTCCTCCAACGCGCGCGCAGCTTTTTGGGAAGGGTATCGTCATGCCCGCATGCCGCAGGTCTGGCCGTTTCCGTTTCGGCTTCCTGATGGTCCTCTTCACAGCGATGGCGCTGCTGGCGCCGATCGCCGTGCAGGCGGCCGAAGACTTGGAGAGCCTCGTCGCCGAACTCGGCGCGGCACCGCTCCCGAAGAAGGATGAGGTGGTCCAGCGCATGATCGCGACCGGTGCGCCGGAAGTGGTCACCATTCTTGAGGCCCTGGTCGAGCGCGATCTCTATACCCGCAAGAGCGACGAAAAGGTCGTCATCGGACGCAAGGCGAGCGGCGGCCTGATGCTGCTCGATCCGGTAACAGGAGAGGAACTCGGGGTCGTCGGCTCTCGCGATGTATCGCGGGTGACGACGAACAATTCCCTCAGGTCCTCGGTCAAAGCCTCGATGGGGGCGCTGACCTTGATGAGCCCGGATCCGCAGCGGAGGCTCGAAGCGGCCGATGGACTGCTCAAATCGAGCGACCAGACGATGCTGCCCCTGCTGGAGCAGGCGCTTGCGAAGGAACAGGATGCCGCCGTGCTCAACGCGCTGCAGTTGGCCGAGGCGTCGATCAAGCTGCAATCGGAAAGCGCCGAGGTGCGGCTTTCAGGGGTCCAGGCGCTCTCCGACCGGACGGATCCGGAGAGCCGAGTCATGCTGTCCCGGCTGTTGCTGAAGGACGGCGATGTCTGGCGGGAGCCGGACGAGAATGTACGTGGAGCCGCAGAGGAAACCCTGGCGTCGATGGAAAGCCGGCTGCGCATGTGGCGCACGGTGGAGCACCTCTACCAGGGCATCAGCCTCGGCTCGGTCCTGCTGCTTGCTGCCATGGGGCTCGCCATTACCTTCGGTGTGATGGGGGTCATCAACATGGCGCATGGCGAGATGGTCATGCTTGGCGCCTACACCACCTTCGTGATTCAGGAAGGCTTCCGCTCCGCCGCGCCCGAACTGTTCGGCTGGTCGCTTGCGGTCGCGCTTCCGGCGGCGTTCCTGGTCTCCGCGCTCGTCGGGGTCGCCATGGAGCGCGGCTGCATCCGTTTTCTCTATGGCCGGCCTCTGGAAACGCTGCTGGCGACCTGGGGGATCAGCCTGATCCTGCAGCAGACCGTGCGCTCGATCTTCGGCCCGACCAACCGCGAGGTCGGCTCGCCCGAATGGATGCAGGGCGCGATGGAATCCGTTGCCGGCATCACCCTGACCTACAACCGCCTCTACATCATCCTCTTCTCCTTCTGCGTGCTCTGCGCGGTGCTGCTGGTGCTCAAGAAGACCGCCTTCGGCCTGCAGATGCGCGCCGTGACGCAGAACCGCGAGATGGCGCGGGCGATGGGCATTCCGACCGGCCGGGTCGACGCGATGACCTTCGGCCTTGGCTCCGGCATCGCCGGGATCGCTGGCGTTGCGCTCAGCCAGATCGACAATGTCAGCCCCAACCTCGGGCAGGCCTATATCGTCGACAGCTTCATGGTCGTGGTGTTCGGCGGGGTCGGCAATCTCTGGGGTGCCTTTGCCGGCGCGATGTCGCTCGGCGTGGTGAACAAACTGCTGGAGCCCTGGGCCGGCGCGGTGCTCGGCAAGATCCTGGTGCTGGTCGCCATCATCCTCTTTATCCAGAAACGCCCGCGGGGCCTCTTCGCCCTGCGCGGCCGCGCAGTGGAGAGCTGATCAGATGTCCCTGCTGCAACGTCTCACCGCGCCGCAACCGCAGGCGCCCGGAAAGGGGCGCTTGGCGAGCGTCATTCTGCTTACCATCCTTGCTGCGATCGCGATCCTGGTCCCGCTGCTGAACCTGACGCAGGCCCCCGGATCGGCCCTGCACGTGCCGACCTATCTCGTCAGCCTGCTCGGCAAGTATCTCTGCTTCGCCATGCTGGCGCTCTCGATCGATCTGATCTGGGGCTTCTGCGGCATTCTCAGCCTGGGCCACGGCGCCTTCTTCGCCCTCGGCGGATACGCCATGGGGATGTACCTGATGCGGCAGATCGGTGACCGCGGCGTCTATGGCAATGCCGAGCTGCCGGACTTCATGGTGTTCCTGAACTGGAAAGAGCTGCCCTGGTACTGGTACGGCTTCGATCTCTTCCCGTTCGCCATGGTGATGGCGCTCTTCGTTCCGGGGCTTCTGGCCTTTGTCTTCGGCTGGCTCGCCTTCCGCTCCCGGGTCAGCGGGGTCTATCTCTCGATCATCACCCAGGCAATGACCTACGCCCTGATGCTCGCCTTCTTCCGCAACGACATGGGGTTTGGCGGCAATAACGGGCTGACCGACTTCAAGGATCTGCTCGGCTTCGACCTGCAGGCGGACACCACGCGGGCGGCGCTTCTGGCAGCGACCTGCATCGCGCTTGGCGGTTGTTATCTGCTGTGCCGCGCCATCGTTGCCTCCAAGCTCGGCCGTCTCATCGCGGCGATCCGGGACGATGAGCCGCGGGTCCGCTTCCTCGGTTACCGGGTGGAGAATTTCAAGCTCTTCGTCTTCGTGCTCTCTGCGATGATCGCGGGGCTCGCGGGCGCGCTCTACGTGCCGCAGGTCGGCATCATCAATCCGGGCGAGTTCGCGCCTGCAAACTCCATCGAAGCGGTGATCTGGGTCGCCATCGGCGGCCGCGGGACGCTCTACGGCGCCATCGCGGGCGGCGTGCTGGTCAATTACGCCAAGACCGTGCTCACCGGCCTGATCCCCGAGATCTGGCTTTTCGCCCTCGGCGCCATGTTCATCGCCGTCACCCTGTTCTTCCCGAAAGGCCTCGTCGGCAGCCTTCCCGGAGCGATCGACTGGCTGAAGGCGAAGGCGGGCGCCCGAAGCGCCGCGACACCGACACGGCCGCTTGCGAAGGAGGCGGGAGAATGACGGTCACCGGCAAGGCCTCCTACGCAGAATCCCAGCTCTATGTCGACGGCGTCACCGTCAGCTTCGACGGTTTCAAGGCGCTGAACAATCTGAGCTTCACGGTTGATCCGGGCGAGATGCGCGCGATCATCGGACCGAACGGCGCCGGCAAGACGACGATGATGGATGTCATCACCGGCAAGACAAAGCCGGACGAGGGGCGGGTGATCTTCAAGGGCGACATCGACCTCGGCAAGCGGGACGAGGCGGCGGTCGTCGCCCTCGGCATAGGCCGCAAGTTCCAGCGCCCGAGCGTGTTCGAGAATCACACCGTGTTCGACAATCTTGAGCTTGCCATCAAGTCGGACCGGCGGCCTTTCGCCTGTCTCTTCGACCGGCTCGACGGGGAGCGCCGGGACAAGATCGACGCGACACTGGAGCGTATCGGTCTGACCGAACAGAAGGGCCGGCTCGCGGGCCAGCTTTCGCATGGCCAGAAGCAGTGGCTCGAGATCGGCATGCTGCTGGTACAGGACCCGGAACTGCTGTTCCTCGACGAGCCGGTGGCGGGCATGACCGATCAGGAAACCGAAGGCACGGTGGAGTTGCTGCGCGACCTCCAGGGCGAGCGCTCGATCGTCGTGGTCGAGCACGACATGGCCTTTGTCCATGCGCTCGGCGTCAAGGTGACCGTCCTGCATGAAGGATCGGTCCTCGCCGAGGGGGCGATGGATCAGGTGCAGAACGATCCGCGTGTGATCGAAGTCTATCTGGGGCGCTGAGATGCTGAAGGTATCGGGACTGCACCTGCATTACGGCGCGAGCCACGCATTGCGCGGCATCGATCTGGTGGCCGAGCGCGGCAAGATCACCTGTGTGCTCGGCCGCAACGGCGTCGGCAAGACCAGCCTGATGCGCGCCGTCACCGGGCTCGAAAATCCGAGCGCGGGGAGCATCACCTGGGACGATATCGACCTGCTCTCCCTGCCGGTTCACAAGCGCGCGGCGGCAGGTGTCGCTTTCGTTCCGCAGGGGCGGGAGATCTTTCCGTTGCTGACGGTCGAGGAGAATCTGAAGACCGGCTACGCCGCGCTCAAGCGTTCAGAACGCTCGATTCCGGACGAGATCTTCGAGCTCTTCCCCGTGCTCAAGCAGATGATGAAGCGGCGCGGCGGCGATCTCTCGGGCGGCCAGCAGCAGCAGCTCGCCATCGCCCGTGCACTGGTTCTGCGGCCAAGCCTGCTGGTGCTGGACGAGCCGACGGAAGGGATCCAGCCCTCGATCATCAAGGATATCGAGCGCATCATCGCGCTGCTCGCCTCGCGCGGCGACATGGCGGTCATTCTGGTCGAGCAGTATTTCGAATTCGCCCAGCATCTCGCCGACGAAATCGCGGTGATGGACCGCGGAGAGATCGTTCTGGCCGGCGCCAAGTCCGCATTGTCCGAGGCGGACGTGCGCGGGCATTTGACCGTTTAGATACTTAGGCAGTCTGAACTTCGCCGGATGCGCCGCTACCGTTCTTCGGCAGGCGAACGGTTACGGTCGTTCCGGTCCCGACTTCGCTCTCGATCGTGAATCCTCCGTCGAGAAGCACCGCGAGGGAACGGACGATCGACAGGCCGAGACCGGTACCCTCCTTGGCGACATGGGGGTGGATCGCCGAATGCGAAAAGGGTTCCGCGATGGTCGGCAGCCGGTCGCTTGGAATGCCGATGCCGTTATCCGCGACGCGGAATACGATGTCTTTTCCGATCTCGTCGACGGTGACGCGAATCTCCCCTCCGCTCGGGGTGAATTTCACTGCGTTGGAGAGCAGGTTAAGCAAGATCTGCCGCACGGATCTCTCGTCCGAAACCATCGTGCCGACCTGTGCGTTCTGCTCGACGATGAGTGAGATGCTCTTGGCGCCGGCCTGACTTTCGATCTGCGAAAGGCTGTGTGAGAGCAAACCGTCGATCTCGACTTCCTCGAGAGTCAGAACGCGTTTGCCGGCCTCGATCGCGGAGATGTCGAGAATATCGTTCACGAGCGCCAGCATGTGCTGGCCGCTATCGTTGATGGCGGTGGAGTATTCCGTGACGCGGTCGACGCCGGCTTTCAGAAGCTCCGGCATCGAGAGCAGGGAACTGAAGCCGATGATCGCGTTCAGTGGCGTGCGGAACTCGTGGCTCATGGTCGCCAGGAATTCGGACTTGGCGCGGCTCGCCTGTTCTGCCCGCTGCAGGGCTTCGTTGCGGGCCTCGGCGATCAGCCGCTCGTTGGTGACGTCGGCGCCTGTGCCGCGATAGCCGATAAATGTGCCGTCTTCGTCGTAGAAGGGGCGCCCGTTGATGCTGACCGTCTTCACCTCGCCCGGCTGGATTGCCATGTCGTATCGGAAGTCCCTGAACTGACGGCGCTGGCGCTGGATTTCCCCGAGCTTGTGCCATTTTGGCGTATTGACGGGCTCGGCCGTGGTCTGAGCAATTGTCCGTCCATAGACCTCGCCTGTCTTCTTATTCAGGGTCTTTGTGAAGCTTGGCGAGATATAGGTGATGCCGCCGTCACGGTCCGATTCCCAGAACCAGTCGGACGAGATTTCGGCGAAGTCCTGGAGCCGTTTCTGGCTGCGGTAAAGCTCATTCGCCGTCAGGTCCCGGACTTCCGAGTTCCGCTTGATGTCGCGCATCAGTCGGACGCCGTTTTCGGCGATCTCGCGGAACTCGCGGAACCGGAACATTTCCGGATCCGGCAAGGGGCTGTTCTTCGGGTCGCTGACGTCGAGGCGGCGAAACGCTTCGGCGAGGCGCAGCATCGGACGGCTGACATAGAGATGCGTGATGAACAGCAGCGTTCCGGCGAGAAGGGCGGTGCCGAATAGCACGCTGATCAGAACCATTCCGAGCTGGCTGGCCCAGATCTGTGTCGCTTGCGCGGATGATGCCGTTACCTTCAGGTAACCCTTGGCCTCACCGCCGCTCGAAGGCGTCGAGAGTTCGAGAAGAATTGTATGCTGCGCGGACGGAATCTCGAACGGTAGCCAGCTTCCGAAAGCTTCGACCTGTCCGCACTCCTTCCAGGCCAGGACGGTGCCTGTTTCGTCGCTCACTTCGACCGAAGCAATCGATTTGAATTCGAGCAGTCCGGTTGCGACTTCCTCCGCGAGAGACCTGTCTCGGTTTGCGGCGGCGCGTGCGGCAATATCCTCGAAAGCTTTCGCGACCTGCTCGGAATGTTCGAAGAGTGTCGTGCGGAGTTTCTTGTACTCGAGCGTCACTTCGAGTGTGCCGACGATCAGCCCAAGGACCACCGCAGAGAAAATCACAAGCCTCGCGAGATGGACGCTGACGCTCTGAGGCTGCTCGGAACTCGCTTCCATGCGCCTTATGCTTCCGGCAGGCGTGGGGCCGGAAATACCGAACGGCGTGTTGTCCCGTCGCGCTCTGTCACGGTGCCCCCGTCCAAGATGGAATAGCCTTCTTTTTGATTATGGTCCGATGTCCGGGACAGAGCATGCTCCTTTGCCGCAACTCTTTGAAAGGACACGGCGGTTACCGTGCGGGAACAATTGTAAACAATACGTTTCTGGCTTTGGCCGGAATTTCGGCCATGGGCTCTTTCGGCGACATTTTGACCAATGCGGAGGCGAGATTGTCAAACCGAATCAGGGCAATCCAGGTTTTGCAGGAACCTCATGCGACGACGCTATAGCCGCCGTCTATGTAGTGGATGCCGCCGGTCACGTTGGCCGCTTCGCGGCTGGCGAGAAAGGTCGCGAAAGCGCCGACATCGTCAATCGTCGCGAGGCGATGGGTTGGTGCGCGTTCCGCGGCTGCATTCATCAACTCGTCGAAGTAATCGATGCCGGACGCAGCGCGGGTCCTGAGAGGGCCCGGGGAAAGGGCATGCACAGAGATGCCTTTCGGGCCGAGCTCCGCGGCAGCATAACGCGTCGCCGATTCCAGTGCCGCCTTGACCGGGCCCATGATGTTGTAGTGATCGACGACACGGTCCGCGCCGTAAAAGGACACCGTCATGCAGGTCCCGCCATCCTTCATCAGCGGTTCGGAACGCCGGATCAGACGCAGGAAGGAATGCACCGAGACATCCATTGCGGTCGCAAAACCGTCTTCCGAGCAATCGATGACCCGGCCGTGCAGATCGTCCTTCGGGCAGAAGGCGATGGAATGCAGCAACGTGTCGAGCTGGCCCCAGCGGTTGCCGATTTCCTCGAAGAGCCGGTCCATCTGGTCGTCGTCGCGCACGTCCAGCGGCAAGAAGATCTCTGCCTCGAGCCGTTCGGCAAGCGGGCGGACGTGAGGCGCGGCTTTCTCGTTGAGATAGGTGACGGCGAGCGCCGCTCCGCGCTCCTTCAGCGCTTTCGCGCATCCCCAGGCAATGGACTGGTCATTCGCAATGCCAATGATCAGCGCGGTCGTACCTTCCAGAGAGAACATCGCCGGACCTCGAATGCTGCATATGCGAAATTATGATGCGGCGCACAAATATGTAAAGTGACGTTCTTTGTAACAAAGGTCGTGAGGTCTCTCCGTCAGGGCAGGTGGGGTGCCTAACTATTAAGCATCTTGCGGCAAGTTGCCCTTGGCTTGGGCGATAAGCGTGGCCGAATTGCGCGGCGGTTGCAGGTTTTTTGCGGGTACGCTTTGATTTCCCCTGTGGTGCCGGTTTGGCACGGAGCTTGCCGTTAAGAGCAAAAATGGAGGCGCTGCGTTTGCAGCAGGTGCGGGGACATCATGGCCGTAGCGGATAGGGAAAGGCGTTCGTGAATATCGCCGTTCCAGTTGCGTCCGCAGAGGGTTTGCGAACGACGACCCGTGGGGCCGCGCGTCTTTCCGTCGCGTGTGCCGAGGGACGGTCCGCGGTCGCGGAACTCTATTTCGCCCAGCCGCTGCGCATCCTGACCCCGAAGCCGGGCGTCGGCGAGGCGCTGACGGCGGTGATCGCCAATCTCTCCGGCGGGATCGTCGGCGGAGACAGCTATGAAACCGCGATCGACGTTGGAGCCGGCGCGCGTCTTTCCGTGGCTGCGCAGGCTGCCGAGAAGGTCTATCGCTCGACCGGGGCCGAGGCGGAAAATCGTCTGACATTCAGGCTTGGCGACGGGGCGGTACTCGAATGGTTGCCCCAGGGTACGATCCTTTTCGATCGCGCGATCTTCCGCCAGTCCGTGCAATTCGAACTGGCTGGCAGTGCGACGCTTCTGGCGGGCGCGATCTCGGTTCTCGGACGGACGGCGATGGGCGAGACGGTTTCGACCGGACGCTACCGCGAACATTGGGATATGAGACGTGACGGCAAGCTGATCTGGGCCGACCGTTTCGATCTCCGTGATGCGGCCGCAGCCGCCGGACCGGCCTCGGCGATGCGCGGCGTGTCCTCGTTCGCGACGGCGCTGTTCGCCCGGGCGGATGCGGCCGGAGATCTGGAATGGGCGCGAGAGACCTTGGCGGAATGCGGCCCGGGCGTCCGCGCGGGCGTGACTGCCATCGATGATCATCTGCTGGCGATGCGCTGGCTCGGCGGCGATGCCATGCGGCTGCGGGAGGCGGTCGGGGGATTCTGGAGCAGGGCCCGGGCGCGCTGGCTCGGCCGGCCGGAGCGGTTGCCGGTTATATGGCGAATTTGAACGGGCTTTCGGAGGGGAGGCTGAGGTGAATCTGACACCGAGGGAAAAGGACAAGCTGATGGTCTCGCTCGCGGCCATGGTCGCGCGCGGCCGGCTGGAGCGGGGCGTTAAGCTCAATTATCCGGAGGCGATCGCGCTGATCACGGACTATGTGGTCGAGGGCGCGCGCGACGGCCGTTCCGTCGCCGATCTGATGGCGGCCGGCGCGACTGTGGTGAAGCGGTCCGACGTGATGGACGGGATCGCGGAGATGATCCACGAGGTCCAGGTCGAGGCCACCTTTCCGGACGGGACCAAGCTGGTCACCGTCCACGACCCGATCCGCTAGGAGGGCACCATGATCCCAGGGGAAATCATCGCTGCCGAGGGCGAGATCGTTCTGAACGAGGGCGCCGACGCCATCACCATCGAGGTCGCGAATTCCGGCGACCGGCCGGTGCAGGTCGGCTCGCACTATCATTTCGCGGAGACCAATCCGGGCCTGTCCTTCGACCGGGCGGCGGCGCGCGGCCGGCGGCTCGACATCCCGTCAGGTACCGCGGTTCGCTTCGAGCCGGGACAGACACGGACGGTCGACCTCGTTCCGTTCCAGGGCGAACGCAAAGTCTACGGCTTCAATCAGGCGGTCATGGGGCCGCTGGACGCCACGCAAGAGTCCGGGGAGGGCGCCTGACATGCCATACAGGATTTCGCGGCAGGATTATGCGGGCATGTTCGGCCCGACCGTGGGCGACAAGGTGCGGCTCGCCGATACCGACCTGATCATCGAGGTCGAGGAGGACCGGACCTTCTACGGCGAGGAAGTGAAGTTCGGCGGCGGCAAGGTGATCCGCGACGGCATGGGCCAGTCACAGGTCTCGCGCGCCGACGGCGCCGTCGACACGGTGATCACCAACGCGCTGATCCTCGATCACTGGGGCGTGGTGAAAGCCGATATCGGTATCAAGGATGGTCGCATCTTCGCCATCGGAAAGGCCGGCAATCCGGACGTGCAGAGCGGCGTGAACATCATCGTCGGACCGGGCACGGAGGCCATCGCGGGCGAGGGCAAGATCGTCACGGCCGGCGGCATCGACGTGCATATCCATTTCATCTGTCCGCAGCAGATCGACGAGGCGCTGAATTCGGGCGTTACCACGATGATGGGCGGCGGCACCGGGCCGGCAACCGGCACTAACGCGACGACCTGCACGCCCGGCCCCTGGCACATGGAGCGGATGCTGCAGGCGGCCGAGGCCTTCCCGATGAATCTCGGCTTCTTCGGCAAGGGCAATGCGAGCCAGCCGGAGGGACTGCGGGAGCAGATCCGTGCCGGGGCTTGCGGTCTGAAGCTGCATGAGGATTGGGGCACCACGCCGGCGGCGATCGACACCTGCCTCTCGGTCGCTGACGAGATGGACGTCCAGGTGCTGATCCATACCGACACGCTGAACGAGTCCGGCTTCGTCGAGAACACGGTGAACGCCTTCAAGGGCCGCACCATCCACGCGTTCCACACCGAGGGCGCGGGCGGCGGCCATGCGCCGGACATCATCAAGGTCTGCGGCCTCGACAACGTCATCCCGTCCTCGACCAACCCGACGCGGCCCTTCACGGTGAACACGATCGACGAGCATCTCGACATGCTCATGGTCTGCCATCACCTCTCCAAGAGCATTCCGGAGGACGTTGCCTTCGCGGAAAGCCGGATCCGGCGGGAGACCATCGCGGCGGAAGACATCCTGCACGACCGCGGCGCTTTCTCGATCATCGCTTCCGACAGCCAGGCCATGGGCCGGGTCGGCGAGGTGCTGATCCGCACCTGGCAGACCGCCCACAAGATGAAGACCCAGTTCGGCCGGCTACCGCAGGAAAAGGGGAATAACGACAATTTCCGCGCCCGGCGCTATATCGCCAAATACACCATCAACCCGGCCATCGCGCAGGGCATCGACGCCCATGTCGGTTCCATCGAGGTCGGCAAGCTCGCCGATCTGGTGATCTGGTCGCCCGCCTTCTTCGGGGTGAAGCCGGACATGGTGCTGAAATGCGGCACCATCGCCGCCTCGATCATGGGCGATCCGAACGCCTCGATCCCGACGCCACAGCCGCAGCACTATCGGCCGATGTTCGGAAGCTACGGGCGCTCCCTGCACAAGAGCTCGGTCACCTTCGTCAGCGATGCCGCGATCGAGGACAGCGTGGCGGCGCGGTTCGGATTGCAGAAGGAGGTTCTGCCGGTGCGCAACACGCGGGCGGGGATCACCAAGAAGTCGATGATCCTGAACGACGCGACGCCGGATATCGAGGTCGATCCCGAAACCTACGAGGTCAGGGCCGACGGCGAGCTGCTGACCTGCGAGCCGGCCACCGAGCTACCGATGGCGCAGCGCTATTTCATGTATTGAGGGACGCGTGGCAGAGACCAGGACAGTGACACCGGACCTTGGACGAGCCGTCGCGCAGGCAACCGCGGGACATTGGGACCGGACGAAACAGATCGGACAGGTGACGCTTGCCTTTGACGACCGTCACCGCCGGCGCATCCGTCTCGAGACGGACGAGGGGGCTTCCGTGCTCCTCGACCTGCCGCGCGCCGTTGCGTTGTCGGACGGGGACGGTCTGGAGCTGGAGGACGGCAGTGGCTGGGTACGGGTCGCCGCCGCGCCGGAGCCGGTGATGAGAGTGCAGGCGGCCTCGCCGCATCATCTGCTGCGTCTCGCCTGGCATATCGGCAACCGGCACCTGCCGGCGCAAATTTCGGAGACGGAGATCCTGCTTCGCCCGGATCATGTCATCGCCGATATGTTGCGGGGATTGGGCGCGACCGTGACGGAGTGCGAGCAGCCGTTTCAGCCCGAAGGCGGCGCCTACGGTCATGGGGCCGGGCACGGCCATGCGGACGGACACGATCACGGGCACGAACATGGTCACAGCCATTCCCACAGTCATCACCATGACTGACGGCGGGGATACTCTGGACCTGCTGCGCCTGCAATCCTGGCTGTCCCCATCCTTTCCGATCGGTGCCTACAGTTACAGCCATGGTGTCGAGGGGGCGATCGAGAGCGGTCTGGTCCTGGACGCGGAGACGCTGACGGACTGGATCGGAGGCCTGCTTGGTTTCGGCACGGGACGTAATGACGCGATCCTGCTTTCGGAAGCCAGTCGTCTGGCATTGGAAGATGATGCGGAGGGGCTGGCGCAGCTTTCGGAGTTCTCGCTGGCGCTGATCCCGACCTCGGAACTCCGTCTGGAGGCGACAGCGCAAGGCGCAGCCTTCCTGAAGACGGTGTCTGCAGCCTGGCCGGAGATCCGGCGGGTCGACTTGCCGCCATCGCCATCGCTGCCGATCGCTTATGGAACGGTGATCGCTGCCGCGGGCATCTCCCCGGATCTCGCCGGCCCGCTTTTCCTGCAGGCTTTTGTGCACAATCTCGTCTCGGCGGCGGTGCGTGCGGTTCCGCTCGGGCAGACCGACGGTCAGCGGGCCGTCGCGGCGCTGGAGCAGGTGGTGGACAGCGTCTGGCGGGAAAGTAGCGGGAGCGGCATCGACGATATCGGGAGCGCCGCGCTGATGGCGGAATGGAGTTCACTGCAGCACGAGGCCATGGACGGCCGGCTGTTCAGATCGTGAAGGAGGAAAAGATGGCAACGGGACCGCTTCGGGTCGGGATCGGCGGGCCGGTGGGTTCGGGCAAGACCGCGCTCTGCGAGATGCTGTGCCGGGAGATGAGCAAGACCACGGACATGTTCGTCATCACAAACGATATCTACACCAAGGAGGATCAGAAGATCCTCACGAGGACCGGCGCCATCGCGGCCGAGCGCATCATGGGCGTGGAGACCGGCGGCTGCCCGCACACGGCGATCCGCGAGGATGCCTCGATCAATCTCGCCGCCATCGACACGATGGTCGGCGCCTTTCCGACGGCCGAACTCGCCCTGATCGAATCCGGCGGGGACAATCTCGCGGCGACCTTCAGCCCCGAGCTGGCGGACCTGACGATCTATGTGATCGACGTCGCCGCGGGCGAGAAGATTCCGCGCAAGGGAGGTCCGGGGATCACACGCTCCGACCTGCTGGTGATCAACAAGACCGATCTCGCGCCGCTGGTCGGGGCCAACCTTGATGTCATGGCCGAGGACACGAAGCGGCAGCGCGGGGAGCGTCCGTTCGTCTTCACACAGCTTAAGAACGGCCAGGGGGTTGCCGAGATTGCGGCCTTCATTCGCGAGAAGGGCGGGCTTGAGACCGGCTTCGTTCGCGCTCGGTGCGGCGACGGCGCGTGACCGGTAATCACCCAAGAATTGCTTCGGCAACGGCCGTTCCGCTTTGAAATGCGTCTTCGGCGGAAGCGCCGAGGCACCAGTCGCCGCAGGCGAACAATGTTCCACCTGCATCGCTGACGAACGGCTTCCCGAGCGCCCGCTCCGTCAGGGCATAGCGCCAACGATGCGCCGCCTCATAGAGCGGTTGCGGCGGCGCCTGTCCGACGGCCGATGCGAAGACATCGCGGAGTTCGGCGAGCGCGGCCTCCCATGAGAGGTCCAGCCGGTCCCGGCTCCACTCCGCATTGGCGTGCAAAATCCATCTTTCGTCGCTGCGCTTCCGCCCGGGCTTGGCGCTATCGCGCGCGAGCCAATCGATACGGCGGTCTCCAACCTCTGGAAGATCATCCAATCCCTCCAGCCGGCCTTCAAAGCTCGCGAGATAGGCCCAGCAAGGCGACATTCTGGCCTCATCAAGCTCTGTGAATGGACCTCTCAGATCGCCAAGCAGATCGAAAGCCTGGGGGGCCGGTACTGCGAACACGACATGCTGGAAACCGATCTGAAGGGCGCCGTCCTCGCTCTCGAGTTGCCAGCCTCTGTCGCTTCGCGCAATACCCGTGACGCGAGACTGCAGCCGGATTTCGATCCCGGCTGCCAGCGGTTTCACCAGACCGTTCATCGACGGCAGGCCGACGTAACAGGCTGCTTTGGCTTCGCCGCGAACCGCCCAAGGGGCGGCGGATCCTTTGGCCGTCGAGCGAACCAAGAATTCCTGGAACTGCGACGTCCGGGGCTTGATGAAGCGTGCCCCATGATCGATCGGGCCGTACTCCGTCCGGCGGCTGGCAAGGCGTCCGCCGAGCCCGCGGCTCTTCTCCAGCAGGATAACGCTATGGCCGGCGTCGGTGAGACGGCGTGCGCAAGCCAGCCCGGCCATGCCGGCGCCGACGATTGCAATCTTCGGCTCAGCCTTCATTTGGCGCACGGAGACATTTGATCACGGCGCCACGGACCGGGAGGAAGATCCGGTAGAGGCCTTCCAGCAGGAAAGTAACGGGAGGAAGCAAGGCGACCCGGCCGACCAGTCGAAACGCGGGAAGAGCTGCCCAAAGATGACCGAAGGCCGCCGCCCCGGACACCAGTGACCCGTCGGATTTGCGAAGATGAAATCGTGCCATTGCCGTAGATCGGCCAAGGTCGTCGGCAACCCTGTCATCCGTCTGCGCGCTGACATCCTGCCAGTTGATTTGGTCGGCGCCGCGTACGCTCCTGTAAAAAGCGATTTCCCGGCTGCAAAGAGGGCAAGAGCCATCGTAGTACACCGTCTCGCGGTTTCCGGATGGCGGGCAGCGGTCTGAATACATTTTTCCTCTCGTGCAAATCACACTCAGGATACGTCCCGCGTGTGTGCCTGGATTGAAATGGCAACGGGTTCTTCACTGGCCGCCCGGCATCCATATCCGCTCCCGTGCAGAACCTGCATTCTCTTCCAAGCCAGAGTGCGTTCTGCGGCAATGCCCTATCTCTGCCTTAGAGAGCCTTAGAAATGGCTTAATTTGCGGTATTTTACTCGCCGGCCCGGCCAGAACCCTGACGATTCGGGACGTGGTTGCAAGGCAGTGCCTGTTGAATGGAGTGAAAGATTGGGACGTTTCGCATTGGCGCTCGCCGCCGCAATTGTCGTGCTCGGGGTCTGTGGCGCGTTTCATCGGACAGCGCCGATCATCAAACCGATAGACGATTGGGAATGGAGCTATCAGGGACGGCCGGTTCAAAAGGTCGAGTTCGTCGCTCTTGCCGATCTGGCGCCTCTCAAATCGGAACTCAATTATACCGAGGAGACCTGGAGTTCAGGACAGCAGGACGTTCCGCGGCTGGTGCTGCAGCAGGTTCCCGTGCGGTTTGCCGAAGTCACGGTGCACGAAGTGCCGGTCGAGCATAAGAAGAGGCTCTTCTTTCAGATGGTGCTGCCGCTTGTCCTCATCGCAAACGAGGAAATGGAATTCGAGCGGGAGGCCTTCCTGGGGCTGAAGGCGCGGATCGGCGATGCGCGGATACCAGGCGCCGGGGACCTGATGGAGTTGCGCAGGTTCGCCGCCAAATACGATGTCCCCATGGACGGAGATGTGGTGCCGGTGCAGCAGGTGCTCCAGACGCTGGAGCGGCGTATCGACATCGTGCCGCCCTCGCTCGCTCTCGCCCAGGCGGCGATAGAAAGCGCCTGGGGTACCTCGCGTTTTGCCCTGGAGGGCAACGCCCTGTTCGGACAATGGACCTTTGGTCCGAAGGGCATGGTCCCGGAGGAACAGCGGGTGGAGAAGGGAGATTACAGGGTCGCCGCATTCCGTACGCCGCTGCATTCCGTCCGAAGCTACCTACGGAACCTCAATACGCATCCGGCCTACCGCGAGTTCAGAAAGCATCGCGCCTCTGCCCGGTCGGAAGGCAAGCCGCTTTCAGGCAAGGCGCTCTCCGCGACCCTGACCCGTTACTCGGAACGAGGCGCCGCTTACGTGAAGGAAATCCGGCACCTTATCGCGGTGAACGGGTTGTCGGCTCTTGACCGCAGCAAGCTGGCGGACGGGACTGTGTACGAGCTGGTTCCGGTCTGGCGGGCGGCCGGCTGATCGCCACTATCTGCGACGGTTGGGGAAAGAGTCAGAGATTGTCGAGATGATGTCTGGACAGCAGTTCGGTGAGCATCTCTCCGGCGGCGCAGCGATGTGCGTAATGGACCGCTCTTGCGCCCTCCGGATCCCTGTTGAGCAGGCAATCGAGCAATGCCCGGTGATCCTCCGTTGATTTCTGCGGCGTCGGACGCATGGTGAGCGTCGCCATGCGCGCCCGGTGAACCTGGGTCCGGTAGCGCGCCGTTGCCTCGATCAGTCGTGCGTTCCCCGACGCTTCCACGAGCAGGGCGTGGAAGGCATCGTCCGCCTCCGCCCAGCTCACGAGATCGTTCTCCTCGAGGGCGGTTTCCATCCGTTCCGTCGCTTCGGTCATGGCCGCCATGGTCGCCTCGTCCAGGCCTTTCTCGGCGGCGAGTTGGGCGGCCAGAGGCTCCAATGCGCTCAGAAGCTGGTAGATCTCGTTCATGTCCTCGGCGGAAACCGGCAACACCTGGATCCCCCTGCGCGGGCGGACCTTGACGAGACCCTCGCGCTCCAGGCGGAGCGCGGCCTCGCGCACGGGCGTGCGGCTCACCCCGATCCAGTCCGCGAGTTCCGTCTCGAGATATGAGGCGGATGGCTTCAGCCGTCCGTCGAGGATCATTTCCTTCATCGCGCGGTACGCCTTGGCGCCCGCGCTTGGATGGTTGTCTTCGGTCATTGTCCGTATCGGAAGGCTGGCAAGAAATTGGGCGTCACGCGGCAACTCCTCGCAGAACGGCCTCGGACATCTCGGAGGTACCGGCATCGCCGCCGAGATCGCGGGTCAGCACCGTCGCGTCCGTCAGTGTCGCCGCCACGGCCTTTTCGATCATCTGAGCGCCTTCCGCAAGCGCGCCGTCCTCGTGCTCGTCCGAAAGCCAGTCCAGCATCATGGCGGCGGACAGGAACATGGCGAGCGGATTGGCCACGCCCTTGCCGGCGATATCGGGTGCGCTGCCGTGACAGGGCTGGAACACCGCGTTGCTGTCGCCGATATCGGCCGACGGCGCGAGGCCGAGCGTTCCCATGATGCCGGCGCCGAGATCGGAGAGAATGTCGCCGAACATGTTCTCGGTGACGACGACGTCGAACTCCCACGGTTTCTGGACCATCCACATGGCGAAGGCATCGACATAGGCGCTGTCGGCGGCGATCTCCGGGAAGGCTTTCGCCCGTTCCTCGAAGATCGAGCGGAAGAACCAGAAGGCGCGGAACACGTTTGCTTTATCGACGCAGGTCACGCGTCCCGGGGTGCCGCGTTTCGCCGACCGGCGCCGGGCGAGGCGGAAGGCGAAGTCGAACAGCTTCTCGCTCGTCTGCCGGGTTATGCGGAGTGTCTCGGTCGCGTACTGGCCGTCGACGACCTGACCTTCGTCCTTGTGGGCGAAGAGACCTTCCGTGGATTCGCGGATCAGCACGAAATCGGTTTCGAACACCCGAGGATCGCCGAGCGGCGTGCGTTGTCCTGGATAGAGCTTGACCGGACGGACCCCGGCATACAGTCCGAGCGCGAAGCGCAGGTCTATCTGCGGAGAGATTTCCGTCCCGTCCGCCTTGCGGATGTCCGGCAGGCCCATCGCCGAGAGCAGGATCGCGTCCGCGGCGCGGGCCGCCGCCATGGAGGCCTCGGGCAGGGACTCTCCCGTCCGGGCAAAATGCTGGGCTCCGGCGGGCAGGGAATCGAATTCGAACTTGCGTCCGATCCGTTTCGACACATCTTCAAGCAACACGCGCGTCGGCGCCATGATTTCCGGGCCGATCCCGTCCCCGTCGAAGAGGGCGATACGGTAGACGCGGTTGCTCATCATCTGATCCTCGTTTCCGGTGTCGGAAATAATGTATGCATTAATGTGTACGTTATTTTTGACCGATTAGTCGAGGATGAACAACAGCCGATGCCGCAGCACAGCGTTGTTGCTTTCGGCATCAATCACTCATGCCTTGCCGGTGGTTGCATCGGATGCGGAGGCGTGTTCCCATTTTAACCAGATGGTCTTTCGAAGGGGGCGCGGTCGTGAAGGCGCTTTTCGGCAATGGGTGAGGTGCGCAAGACGCGCTGGCGAGAAGCCGGCGGGTCCTCGCGGCTCAGTGCCGGCGGGGTCGAGCTTGAATCTTTCACGATCGGGCCGCGGCCGGACCGTGCGCCGACGCTGATTCTGCTGCATGAAGGGCTTGGCTGCGTCGCGCTCTGGCGGGATTTCCCCCGGCGTCTCGCCGAAGCCACGGGATGTGGCGTGCTTGCCTTTTCCCGCGCCGGATACGGAGCCTCCGACCCCTGTCCGCTGCCGCGCCCGCTCGACTACATGACCCGCGAGGCGGTCTCGGTCCTCCCCGGGGTTCTGGACGAGATCGGTTTCTGCGAGGGCGTGCTGATCGGCCATAGCGACGGAGCCTCCATCGCCGCGATCCATTGCGGCGAGGTCCGCGATCCGCGGGTGCGCGGACTGGTGCTTATGGCGCCGCATTTCTTTACCGAGGAGATGGGGCTGGTGGCGATCGCGGAGGCGCGGACGGCCTATGCCGAGGGTGACCTGCGCGACCGCCTGGCGAAATATCACGGGAATGTGGACGCGGCCTTCCGGGGCTGGAACGATGCCTGGCTCGATCCCGGCTTCAAGGCCTGGGACATCCGGAGCTGCCTCGACCCGATACGCGTCCCGGTTCTCTGCCTGCAGGGCGAGGGGGACCAGTATGGGACCGAGGCACAGGTCAGGGTGGTTGCCGAGCGCGTTTCGGCAAAGGTCGATATCCGGATGATTTCCGAGTGTCGTCATGCACCGCACCTGGAGGCACCGGACATCACACTGGACGAAGTCACGGAATTCATCGCCGGCCTGCGGGCTGGCGGCGCGCTAACGGCCGGAGCGACAGATGTTCGACGGATTCAAGACTGAGACGGTAGCAGTTGCGGAAACCGAGATTTTCGTTCGGACTGCCGGCGTGGGCGATCCTGTGCTGCTGATTCACGGCTTCCCTCAGACGGGAGCGTGTTGGCACAGGATCGCGCCGACGCTTGCCGAGCGATTCCGTGTCGTGGTTCCGGACCTTCGCGGTTACGGAGCCAGCGGGAAACCGGCGCCGTCTCATGATCATGCCGCCCACAGCAAGCGGGCGATGGCAAAGGATCTCGTGCAGCTGATGACCGCTCTCGGTCATGGGACATTCGCCGTTGTCGGGCACGATCGCGGCGCGCGGGTCGGCTTCCGGCTGAGCATGGATCATCCGGACCGGGTGACCCGGTTCTGTTCGCTCGACGTCATCCCGACTCTTGATATGTGGGAGAAAATGGATCTCGCCGGCGCGGTCGGCGGATTCCACTGGTCATTCCTTGCACAGCCGTCGCCGGTTCCGGAGACTATGATCGGGGCCGATCCGGATTTCTTCTACGGCTATCTGATGCGGAAATGGGCGGCGCCGGAGTTCCTCTTTGACGCGCATGCGATGCAACTCTATCTCGAGGCAATGCGCGACCCCGCGGTGATCGAGGCGACCTGCGAGGACTACCGCGCCGGCGCGTCGATCGATGTCGCCCATGACAGGGATGACCGCGAGGCGGGCCGCAGGCTCTCCTGTCCGTTGCTCTTCCTCTATGGCGGTGTTCGAGGGTTTGGCGGTCCGGGCGGGGCGAGGGATCCTCTCGATACCTGGCGGAACTGGTGCGACGGAGAGGTGACCGGCGGGCCGGCGCCCTGCGGCCACTTTCTTCCCGAAGAGGCTCCGGGCACCGTTCTCGAACAGCTTCTTCCATTCTTGTTGGCCGCCGACTGAGGATGCCCTATAAGTCGTATCAGGGTATTATTGGGGTGAATACTTTGGTGCTTCCAAAAGAAATCGGTGCCGGCCATGAATTCGTAACTCGGATTGCAGGATGACGGCGACTGCGGGAAAACTTCCGGGGCAGGTCTCGGGCTTTCTCGAAGAACCGCAGAGTCTGCAGTTGTTCGATTATTGGTGCAGCAAGAGATCGGGGCGGATCGCGCCGAGCCGGCAGGATATCGATCCGAGCGAGATCTTTCAGCTGTTGCCGCTGGTCTATCTGGTCGATTTCGAGAAACCCGATATTTTCCGCTACAGGCTTGCCGGGACGGACATTGCCGAGACCTTCGGACACGGCAACCTCAAGGGACTGACGTTGAGGGATATCCTGTCGGAACAGGGACGCCAGTTCGTCACCGCGCGGTGGCTGCCGGTTGTTATGGAAGGCCGCGTCGTCTGCATGAAAGGGCAGGTCTATAACTCTGCGAACCGCTTCGCGTTCGGAGAGCGTATTCTGCTGCCGCTCGCGGAGACACCGAAAGGCCCCATGACCGGTCTGCTCGGCATGACCGTCTCCAAATGGGTCGACCGGATCGGCCCGATGGAACGCCGGAACTCCGATATGAAGACGTTCCTCGCCACCGAGATTCCCTGACATTTCGGTCGCTCTCAGATTTTCCCGTTCTCGCATTCCGGGGCACGAGGACGGCATGCTGAAAAAATGGGTTTAATTTGTTCGTTCGGTTTAAGAGAGTGCGCGTCAGTTAGCCAAACTGAAAAGCAGCTCGATGACTGTTACGCGTCAAAACAGCCAGGATTCCGCCAAGTCGCCGCAGGAGGTGTCCGATTTCCTGACTTCCGACTCGATTTTGAGGCTTTTCGGGTATTGGTGTGCGAAGCGGAATGGGCGTTCGATGCCGGCGCGTCGTGATATCGATCCGCTCGAGATCCCGTGGGCATTGTCGAAGATCTTTCTGATAGATTTCGAGCCGCCCGAAACGTTCCGCTACCGCCTTGCCGGCGAGGAAATAAGCGACGTGTTCGGGAAGAACCTCAAGGGATGTACGCTCCAGGACATCCTCTCGCCCGAGGGCTGCGAGCGGGTTACGGAGCGCTGGATGAACCTGGTCGAGACGAGATCGATCATCGCGATGAAAGGTCTCGTATATCTTCCGGCGGACAGGATCCCGTTGGGCGAGCGCATTTTGCTGCCGCTGGCAGAAATACCGGGCGGACCGGTTACCGGACTGGTTGGCATGACGGAATGCGAATGGATCAGCGGCCCGATGACCGAAGAGTACAAACTGGCGGACATCGAACTTTATCCGGTTGCCGGCCTCCCCTGAGGGCGGTCAGCGCGGAGTTGGCATTTTCCACGTCGCTGTCGCCATCGCGGCGAGTTTGCCGTCGTCGTCGAACATCCGGGATTCCATGAAGCTGAGAGAGCGCCCGCGCCGGAGGATCCGTCCCTCGCAGCAGGCCGTGCCGGAGGTGAGGGGGCGCATGTACTGCACCTTCATCTCCAGTGTCGTCCCCGGGGTTCCCGTGGCGTGCTTCAGCAGATGCCCCATCGAGATGTCCATA
Organism: Nisaea sp.; assembly: GCF_017640745.1. Classification (GTDB taxonomy): domain Bacteria; phylum Pseudomonadota; class Alphaproteobacteria; order Thalassobaculales; family Thalassobaculaceae; genus Nisaea. The sequence goes on from NZ_JAEPQA010000003.1 coordinate 217,017, forward strand.
ACGGTGGCGATCGCTCCGCCATGGAGGCTGCCCTGGGGATTGAAGAGGAATTCCTCCACCGGAAACTTGATGCGGCAGAGCTCCTCTTCGTACTCGAACCCGAGATCCAGCAGGCGGGCGAGAAAGAAGGTCTCGAATTCCTGGCGATAGGTCGCGAGCGCTTTTTCGAAGCGCTCGCGTGCGCGTTCTTCGTTCATCCTGATCTGTCCGCTTCGGTCTGAATGTGGCTCAGGAGCCGGTGAAGTTCGGCTTGCGCTTTTCCATGAAGGCGCGGCGGCCTTCGATATAGTCCTGGCTGGCGAAGCACTCGGCGACCAGCCGGGCGCACATGTCGAGGTCCCGGTCGCTGTCGTCCTTCATCACCTCGTTGACGATCGCCTTGACCGCATTGACGGTGAGCGGCGCGTTGCCGGCGATCATTTCCGCGTAGTCCGTGCAGTACTTCTCGACCTCGGCATCGGGCACCACCCGGTTGGCCAGCCCCATATCGTAGGCTTCCGAGGCGCTGAAACGGCGCGCCGTATAGAAGATCTCCTTGGCGAAGCTCGGCCCGACGACGCCTGTCAGACGGCGCAGGCCCTCATAGGGATAACCGAGGCCGAGCTTGGCGGCGGGAACAGCGAACTGGGAGCCTTCGCCGCAGATCCGCATGTCGCAGCAGACCGCGAGCGCGACGCCCCCGCCCACGCAGAACCCGTCGATCTGGGCGATCACAGGCTTCGGGAAGTTGGCGACCTTGTCGTAGACCCGCTTGGTCGTCGCGTTGTAATGGGCAACCGCTTCGGCGCTGGCGCGCTCGGATTCGAACTTGGAGATGTCCGCGCCCGAAACGAAGGCTTTTCCGCCGGCGCCGGACAGGATGAGCACGCGGACGCCGTCATCGTCCTTGTAGGCGTCGAGCGCCTTCTCCACCGCTTCCCACATTTCCAGCGAGACGGCGTTGCGCTTTTCCGGCTGGTTGAACACGATGCGGGCGATATTCCCATCCTGGCTCGTCAGGATCTTGTCGGTCATTGCGGAGTTCTCCGAGGCGTTTCCAAATCTGATTGCGGCAGACAATATGGTGAAAAGGCGAGGCCGATAATCGCCAATTTCACCTTGCGGTGTTCGGCGCGGGGAAAGCATCGGAGCGGAACCGGGGAGGCGGAGAGCGATGACACGCGAAGAAGCGATCGATTGCCACATCCATATTATAGGCGACGAGCGCACCTATCGACTCGATCCGAAGCGGCGTTACACGCCGGCGCCGGCGTCGGCGGAGGAGTACTGGACCGCGCTGGCGGACACGGCGGTCTCGCGCACCGTCATCGTGCAGCCGAGTTTCTACGGCACGGACAATACCTGCCTGGTCGATGCGCTGCAGACGATGGGAGATCGCGCGCGGGGCGTCGCTGTGCTCGATCCGGAACAGATAGCCGACCGGACGCTCCAGGATCTGCACGCCGCCGGTGTGCGCGGACTGCGGCTCAACATGTTGTCGGTTCGCAGCGGCGTGCGTCCGCTCGAACAGTCTCTGAGAGAGGTCGATTCGGCGCTTGCCGGAAGCGGTTGGCACATCCAGGTCTTCTGCAGCCCATCCAGCTACGCCTTTCTTGCGGAGCAGCAACGGAAGCTCGCCTGCACGCTCGTGCTCGATCATTTCGGCTTTCTCGCTCCCGGTGCAGCGCCGGGCGAACGGGCCGGACTGTTGCGTCTGATCGGGGGCGGCGCCTGGATCAAGCTGTCGGGCGTCGACCGCCTGACGCAGGGCGGCGATGCGGACTGGTTCCGCGATCTTGCGAATGAGATTGCGGACATCGGTGCGGACCGGATCGTCTGGGGGAGCGACTGGCCTCACACCCCGTTGCATACGGATGAGACCGTGGATGCCTGGGCGCTCTCTCCGCCGCGTGACCCGGGTACGGCCGGTCTGTTCAGGGCTGCGGAATCATGGTTCGAAGACGAGGCCGTCCGGCGTCGTTTCTTCCTTCAGAATCCGGCTGGACTCTACGACTTTCCGATCTGATGGAGAGAGCCGTCATTGGCTTTCGATGTTGATTCTATCGGAATCGGCGCCGAAGACCTCCTCAAACCGCTGTTAAGCATAGTGATCGTGCGGTTTTTTTGGCCTTTCACAGCTACAGCGAATAAGTGTGCACCCCATCCAGAATTTAACCGGTATCTCCGTAATGCTTTGATTTTGTGAGATTATTATTTTTATGCGAGTGCTTGACTAAAAACAGCGGAGAAACTCGCGAGAAATCTCATATTTCCGAGCGATTCCGGGGCTTGCAGCGGGAATGAGAATCCCAGAGACTGCGGCCCATCCAATAACGGGAGATCAGTTCCATGAATAAATCCGAACTCAGCGCGGCCGTTGCCTCCAAGACCGGCCTCACCCAGGCTCAGGCCGAGGCGGCAGTTAACGGTGTGATCGATGCGGTCACCGACACGCTGAAAAAGGGTGGCGATGTCCGCCTCGTCGGCTTCGGCACTTTCTCTGTCTCTGAGCGGGCCGCCACCACTGGCCGCAACCCGCGCACGGGCGAGACCATCAACATCGCCGCGTCGAAGCAGGCGAAGTTCAAGGCTGGTCAGGCCCTGAAGTCGGCCGTCAACGGCTGATTTTCTTTCGAACCGGGCGCGCGTGTCGCGCCCGGTTCGTTTCCCGGATCTCTCGAGACCGCCCGCGAGGCGGTTTTTTTGTGCCCGCGTACCGCCCGGTTGGGCGGCGCAGCTCACCGCCCTTTCAGGTCCTGCACTTCGGAACGCAGCGCGCGCAGCTCGGTCAGCAGTTCCATATGGTCGGCATGGGTGAAGGTCTTCACCTCTTCCGTGGCGGTCTCCGAGCGCTCCCGGGCCACGTCGTCGGCGATCGACTGCATCGAGTTCACGATGATGGCGATGAAGAGGTTCAGCATCGTGAAGGTCGCGACCAGAATGAAGGGTACGAAGAACGCCCAGGCATAGGGGAAGACCTCCATCACCGGGCGGACGATGCCCATCGACCAGCTCTCCAGGGTCATGATCTGGAACAGGCTGTACATGCTGGCGCCGATATTGCCGAACCATTCGGGGAAGGCCGCACCGAACAGCTTCGTCGCCATCACGGCGAAGACGTAATAGACGAGCAGCAGGAGCCCGGCGATGGAACCGAGCCCCGGAAGGGAGCGCAGCAGGGCCTCGACCACCATGCGCATGCGCGGCACCATCGAGAGCAGGCGCAGCGCCCGCAGCACGCGGAGCGCCCGCAGGACGGAAAGCGCGCCGGTGCTGGGCACGAGGGCGATGCCGACGACGATGGTGTCGAACCAGTTCCAGGGCTGGCGGACGAAATCGCGCCCCTGACCGACCATCTTCATCAGCAGTTCGGCGCAGAAACAGATCAGAAGGATACGGTCGACGGTCTGCAGCAGCGGGCCGGCTGCTTCCATCGCGGCGGGCCAGGTCTCGAGCCCGAGGATGACCGCGTTCATCACGATCAGCACCGTCACCAGATTGGAGAAGCCGCTGCTGTCGACCAGATGCCGCAGACGCGCGCGAAAACCCTGTCCATCCCCCATGCCCTAACGGCTCCCCATCCGGTCCGGTTGCTGTGTTGCCGGGCCTATTTAATGATCCGGCGGGCGGAGGAAAAGGGTCAGTCGGAGAAAGGCCGGGTTTCGCCTTCCGGCACGTCGACGCGGAAGACGTTGAGGTTGGCGGAGATCATCGCGTAATAGCCGGCCAGTGTGACCAGATCGGCCATGCCCCGGTCGCCGGTGAAGGCATGGGTGGAGTCGTAGGTCGCGTCGGTAACGTCGCCGGTTTCCATAAGTTCGGCGACGAAGCTGCGGATGGCGGCGAGCGCCGGTTCTCCCGACGGGCCGGTGCCGGCCTTCAGCTCGGCGATCTGCTCCGGCGTCATGCCTTCCTTCAGGGCGATCTGCTCGTGCGCCCACCATTCGTATTGCGAGCGCCAGTGCCGGGCGACGGTCAGGATCGCGGTCTCGCGCTCAGGGCCCGAAAGCGTGTTCTCGAAGCGTAGCTTCACGCCGAGCGCCTGGGCGGCCTCGCCGGTCTCGGGTGTGTGCAGCCAGGCGTTGAAAGGTCCGCGCAGTGTCCCGTCCGGCTCCATCATGTCGAGACCGGGCGTCGCCTTGAACCGGACGCCACCGGTGATCGCCTCGTAGAGCTTCGCCTGTGCGGGCGCGAGTTTGTCCGGAGTCATTTTTGGAAGACGGGGCATGGAAGATCCTGATCGAATGCGGAGGCGCGGACGCGCCCGATGGCGGGAGGCAGATGATACAGCGGCGCGCGGCAATTTCCAGAACCGCGGAACGGGAATGCCCCATCGGCGTCACGTTTCGGGCCGGTTTGGTCCGATAGAGACGATAGAGGTCCGGGATCGGGGGGCGATACTAAGGGTGATCCGGGTTCGCCCGGGAGGGGCGGCGCGGCAATGACCGTCCCGGAAACAGCCGGCGGTCCGTCCGCCGCAAGGGAGGAGGCAACCATGCCTGGCATGGAACGCCGGTCCGGGCGTCGATCCGGAGGCGGCCGCAGACGCGGCGGCGAACCCTCGATCCTCGACCGCCAGAGACCGTTCGGCCGGATCGCCAATCCGTTCCCCCCGGTGAACCCGATGTCGCCGGAGCAGCTCGCCAAGGTTCACGCTGTCTCGATGCGGATCCTCGAGGAGATCGGCATCGAGGTCATGAGTGCCGACGCGCGTCGCCGGCTGAAGGCGGCGGGCGCCGAGACAGATGAAGCGAGCGGCATCGTGCGGATGGACCGGGCACTGGTGACGGAGTTGGTCTCACATGCGCCGGAAAGTTTCACGCTGACCCCGTGGAACCCGGAACGGAGTGTTGCCATCGGCGGCAACGTGCTGAATTTCGGCATGGTCTCCGGCCCGCCCAACGTGCATGACGCGTTGCGCGGGCGGCGACCGGGGAACTTTTCCGACTACCAGGAACTGATGAAGCTGGCGCAAAGCTTCAACGTGATCTCCATGTTCGGCAACCAGACTCTGGCGCCTACCGACCTGCCGGCCAACACCCGCCATCTCGACACCTACCTCGCCAACCTGACGCTGACCGACAAGATGTTCTGCGGCATGTCGATCGGTAGCGGCCGTGTGCGCGACCTGATGGAAATGCAGGCCATCGCGCGCGGTCTGGCGGTGGAGGATCTGGCGGAGAGCCCGTCGGCGATCACCAACATCAATGTCAATTCCCCGCGCAAGCTCGACAAGGAGATGTCGGACGCCACGATTGCGCTGGCAGAGATGGGGCAGGCGGTGGTGGTGACGCCGTTCACCCTGATGGGCGCGATGACGCCGGTGACGCTCCCCGCAGCTTTGGCGCAACAGAACGCTGAGGCGCTGCTGACCATCGCGCTGATCCAGGCGGTGTGGCCGGGGGCGCCGGTGGTCTATGGCTGTTTCACCTCGAACGTGGACATGCGCACAGGCGCGCCCGCCTTCGGCACGCCGGAGAACGCCTGGGCCAACCTTGCCGGCGGCCAGCTCGCCCGGCATTACCGGCTGCCCTACCGCACCAGCTCCTGCAACGCCTCGAACGTCGTCGACGCGCAGGCGGTCTACGAGACCGAGATGGCGCTCTGGGGCGCGGTGATGGGGCACGGCAACATGATCTACCACGCGGCCGGCTGGCTCGAGGGCGGGCTCGTCGCTTCCTTCGAGAAGCTGGTGATCGATGTCGAGATCCTGCAGAACATGGCCGCTTTCCTCGAACCGGTCGATTTCTCCGACGCCGAGTTCGCCTTCGAGGCGATCCGCGACACCGCGCCGGGCGGGCATTTCTTCGGCGCCGCGCACACCATGGACAGGTTCAAGACCGCCTTCTACGAGCCGCTGGTGAGCGACTGGCAGAACCATGAGAACTGGGAACTCGCCGGCGCGCGGGACGCGAGCAGCCGGGCGACAGAGATCTGGCAGCAGGTGCTGAAGCGCTACGAGCCGCCGCCGCTCGATCCGGGACGGCGCGAGGCGCTGGAGGCCTATGTGGCGCGGCGGAAGGAAGAGATCGGTTCGGGGGAACCGTGAGGTGACCCACCTCTCTATAGGCGTCATCCCGGCGCAGGCCGGGACCCAGGGGATGACGGTGTTGGGGGATTACACGTACCGGAACACCAGCACCCCGTAGACGATCGCGATCCCGAGCGGGCCCCAGAGCACGGTCCCGACCAGCCCGAGCCAGGCGAGGAAGATGAAGGCGCTTCCGAGCAGCCAGATGAAGAGCCGGTCGCCGCGCGTCGTCGTCAGGCCGAGCACCCCGTCACGCGGGGCGCCGCCCGGAGTGCGCAGTTCGAGCACCGTCATGGTCGCGAGGCAGCAGGCGACGAAGGCGAAGAAGGCGGCGGTGGGCCAGGTCCAGGCCATCCAGCTCAGCAGCATGGTCTCTTCTCCCTTGCCTCAGACCCGCCCGAGGGCGAAGCCCTTGGCGATGTAGTTGCGCACGAAATAGATCACGAAGGCGCCGGGGATGATGGTCAGTGTCCCGGCGGCGGCGAGCAGGCCGAGCTCATAGCCTGACGAACTCGCCGTTTTTGTCATGGTGGCGGCAATCGGTTTCGCGTCGACCGCCGTCAGGGTCTTCGCCAGCAGCAGTTCTACCCAGGAGAACATGAAGCAGAAGAAGGCGGCGACGCCGATGCCGGCGGCGATGGTCGGCACGAAGATCTTCAGGAAGAAGCTCCAGAAGCCATGGCCGTCGACATAGGCGGTCTCGTCCAGCTCCCGCGGCACGCCGGACATGAAACCCTCGAGGATCCAGACCGCGAGCGGAATGTTGAAGAGGGTATGGGCGAGCGCCACGGCGATATGGGTGTCGAACAGGCCGACCGCCGAATAGAGCTGGAAGAAAGGCAGGGCGAAGACCGCCGGCGGCGCCATGCGGTTGGTCAGCAGCCAGAAGAAGAGATGCTTGTCGCCGATGAATCGGTAGCGCGAGAAGGCATAGGCGGCCGGCAGCGCCACCGCGACCGAGATCGCCGTGTTCAGGGTCACGTAGGCGATCGAGTTCACATAGCCCATGTACCAGGTCGGGTCGGTGAAGATGGTGATGTAATTGTCGAGGGTGAATTCCTGCGGATAGAGCGTGAAGCTGCCGAGGATCTCGTTCGTCGTCTTGAAAGACATGTTCACGAGCCAGTAGATCGGCAGCAGCAGGAAGATGATGTAGAGGGTCGGAACCACGCGTCCGGCGGCTTTGTTCGCGTTCATCTCACTGCTCCTCATTCCGCGTCATCACGGTGTAGAAGACCCAGCTCAAGAGCAGGATGATCAGGAAATAGATCAGCGACATCGCCGCCGCAGGGCCGAGATCGAACTGGCCGAGCGCGATCTTCACCAGATCGATCGAGAGCAGGGTGGTCGAATTGCCGGGCCCGCCGCCGGTCAAGACGAAGGGCTCGGTATAGATCATGAAGCTGTCCATGAAGCGCAGCAGGAAGGCGATGGTCAGCACCCGGCGCAGCTTCGGCAGCTGGATGTAGCGGAAGATCGCCCAGCTTCCGGCGCCGTCGATCTTCGCCGCCTGATAATAGGCGTCGGGGATCGAGCTGAGGCCGGCATAGGCCAGCAGCACGACGAGCGAGGTCCAGTGCCAGACATCCATCAGGATCAGCGTGAACCAGGCGTCTTCCGGCTGGCGGGTGAAGTTGAAGTCGATGCCGAGGGAATTCAGCGTGTAGCCGAGGAAGCCGATATCCGGCAGTGCGAAGATGTTCCACATCGCGCCGACGACGTTCCAGGGGATCAGCAGCGGCAGCGCCATCAGCACGAGGCAGACGGAGACCCAGGGCCCTTTGCGGGGCATGGTGAGCGCGATGGCGACGCCGAGCGGCATCTCGATGGCGAGGATGCTCGCGGTGAAGATCGCCTGCCGGCCGAGGCTCGCATGGAAGCGTTCGGAATTCAGGATCTCCTCGAACCACATCACCCCGGCCCAGAAGAACTCGTTGTTGCCGAAGGTTTCCTGGACCGAGTAGTTGACCACGGTCATCAGCGGTATGATCGCGTTGAAGGCGACCAGCGCGAAGACGGGCAGGACGAAGAGCCAGGCCTTGTTGTTCTGCAGCTTGTTCATCGCGTCTCTCCCGAGGCCACCAGCCAGCCGTCCCGGTAGATCCGGGTCCGGTCTGCGCGGAAGGAAAGGGCGGTCTTCCCGGTCGGGATCTCGACGCCCTCGTTCACCAGCAGCTTGACCGGCGCGTCGCCGACGCGGGTCTCGACGATCTGGTAGCGGCCGCTGTCGCTGACCTTCACTACCTCCGCCTCGATTCCGCTGTCGGCGAGACTGACGAATTCCGGGCGCACGCCGAGACGGAGCGGTCCGCTGTCGCTGACCTTCACCGCGCCTGCATTTGCGGCCTCAACCTCCTGTCCCTGGAAGAAAGCTTTCCCGCCCCTGACCTCGCAGTCGAGGATGTTCATGCCCGGTGAACCGATGAAATGGCCGACGAATTCGTGGCTCGGCGTCTCGAAGAGTTCGACCGGGGTGCCGATCTGCACCACCTGGCCGACATTCATGACCACCACCTTGTCGGCGAAGGTCAGCGCCTCTGTCTGGTCGTGGGTGACGTAGATCATCGTCCGCTTCACCCGCTGGTGCAGCTCCTTCAGCTTGGAGCGGAGCTGCCATTTCAGGTGCGGGTCGATTACCGTCAGCGGCTCGTCGAACATGATCACGTTGACGTCGTCGCGCACCAGGCCGCGGCCGAGGGAAATCTTCTGCTTGCCGTCGGCGGTCAGACCCGAGGCGCGGTTCTGCAGTGTCTCCTCGAGATCGATCATGGCCGCGATCTCGCGCACCTTCTTGTCGACATCGGCTTCGGCGACGCCGCGGTTGCGCAGCGGAAAGGCGAGATTGTCGTAGACGCTCATCGTGTCGTAGACGACCGGAAACTGGAAAACCTGCGCGATATGGCGCTGGTCCGGCGCGAGGCCGGTGACGTCCTCGCCGTCGAACAGCACCTTGCCGTGGCTGGGCGCCAGCAGGCCGGAGATGATGTTGAGGAGCGTGGTCTTGCCGCAGCCCGAGGGGCCGAGCAGGGCATAGGCACCGCCATCCTCGAAGCTGACATCGAGCTGCTTCAGGGCGTAGTCGTCCGGGCCCGCCGGGTTCGGCACGTAGGCGTGCCGGAGATCGTCGAGGGTGATCTTCGCCATCCTCTCTCTCCTAGCTCTGCGTTGCGCCGGCGGCGGCGAAACTGCCGTCCGGGGCGAAATAGAGGGCCTGCGAGAAATCGGCATGCAGATGCGCCTCGCTGCCGACTTCGAAGGCGTGGATGCCGTGGGACTGGGAGACCCAGGTCTGGCCGCCCCTGGCGAAATGGATGATGCTCTCCGAACCGCTGAGCTCGGTCACAAGTACCCGTCCGGAAACCGGGACCGGGTCGGCACCGGTGGCGGCAGGGGTGACGAAGTGCGGGCGGATGGCAAGGGTATAGGGACCGTCGGAGAGCCCTGCGGCTGTGCCCTTTGCCGTCCAGCGGGCGCCATCCGCATCCTCGAAATGATCGCCTTTCTTCTCGCAGGCCATCACGTTGATCGGCGGGTCGGAGAAGACCTCGGCGCTGAGCAGGCTGTTGGGCTTGCGGTAGATCTGCCGGGTCGGTCCGAACTGGGTGACGGACCCTTCGAACAGCGTCGCGGTGTTTCCGCCGAAAAGCAGCGCCTCGGTCGGCTCCGTCGTCGCGTAGACGACGATGCAGTTGCGGTCGGCGAAGAGGCGGGGGAGTTCGTCCCTGAGTTCCTCGCGCAGCTTGAAATCGAGATTGGCGAGCGGCTCGTCGAGCAGCACCAGATCCGCGTCCTTGACCAGCGCGCGGGCGATCGCGGTGCGTTGTTGCTGGCCGCCGGAGAGGGCGCCGGGCAGCCGGTCAAGCATCGGAGTGAGGCGCAGCAGCTCCGCCATGGTGCAGACCCGTTCGCGGATCGTCACCTCCGGCGCGCGCGCCACCCGGAGCGGCGAGGCGATATTCTCGAACACGGTCATGTTCGGGTAGTTGATGAATTGCTGGTAGACCATCGACACGTTGCGCTTCTGCACGGGCATGCCGGTGACGTTCTTGCCGTCGAACCAGACCTCGCCCTCGAGCGGACGTTCGAGCCCTGCCATCAGCTGCATCAGCGTGGTTTTGCCGGCAAGGGTAGAGCCGAGCAGGATGTTGAAGCTGCCGGTCTCGAACGTCAGGTCGGTCGGGTGGATATGCACCGCGTTTCCGACACGCTTGGTTACGCCTTTGAGTGTAAGTGCCATGGCCTGTCGAAAGCTCGGCGGATCACGTCGCGGGCCGTCCCGCCGTATCCGCATATGTAGGAAACTCTAGCCCGGAAGCCGGTTCTCGGGAACCGCTGCGGGGCCTTGCAGAAAAATCCGGGGCCGGATCGAGGGATACGGCCCCGGGGAGTGGAGTCTCCGAGCTAGGGAGAGGGTCCTAGTTCTGAGCCCAGCGTTTCACGAGCTCGTCGTAGGATACGGTTTCGCCTTTGGGCTTTTCGTTGGCGAGCTTCGCTTTCGCGCCGCCCTTGCCGAGCCATTCGGACGGATCCTTTTCCGCGTTCAGGCGCGGGCCGCAGCCGCCATAGGTGTTGGCGCCCTTGTCCGCGCGTTCCATGCGGGCCATCACCTGGTCCATCTCGCTGGCGAGACGGTCCATCGCTTCCTGCGGGGTGAAGGCACCGGAATTGACGTCACCGATCTGCTGCCACCAGAGCTGGGCCAGCTTCGGATAGTCGGGCACGTTCACGCCGGTCGGCGACCAGTTCACCCGGTCGGGCGAACGGTAGAACTCGACCAGGCCGCCGAGCTTCGGCGCACGCTCCGTGAAGGAGGCGTGGTTGATGTCGCTGTCCCGGATGATGGTGAGGCCGACATGGCTCTTCTTCAGCGAGACGGTCTTGGAAACCACGAACTGGGCATAGAGCCAGGCTGCCTTGCGGCGGTCGACCGGAGTGGACTTGAACAGGGTCCAGGAACCGGCATCCTGATAGCCGAGCTTCTGGCCTTCTTCCCAGTACGGGCCGTGCGGTGACGGGGCCATGCGCCAGAGCGGCGTGCCGCTGTCGTCGACGGTGTTGTTGCCTTCGCTCTTCGGCGCCACCATCGAGGCGGTGAAGGCGGTGTACCAGAAGATCTGCTGGGCGACGTTGCCCTGGCTGAGCGCCGGCAGCGACTGGTAGAAGTCATAGTCGGCCGCGCCCGGAGGAGCGTATTTCCGCAGCCACTCGTCCCATTTGCGGATTGCGTAGACCGCGGCCGGGCCGTTGGTCGCGCCACCGCGGGAGACGGATGCGCCTGCCGGATTGCAGGAGCCTTCCTCCATCCGGATGCCCCATTCGTCGATCGGACGGCCGTTCGGCAGGCCCTTGGAGCCGGCACCGGCCATCGAGAGCCAGGCGTCGGTCATGCGCCAACCGAGGTCGGGGGCGCGCTTGCCGTAATCCATGTGGCCGTAGACGCGGACGCCGTCGATTTCCTTCACGTGGTCGGTGAAGAATTCCGCGATGTCCTCATAGGCCGACCAGTTCACCGGAACGCCGAGCTCGTAGCCGTACATTTCCTTGAATTTGGCCTTCAGCTCCGGCTTGTTGAACCAGTCGTAGCGGAACCAGTAGAGGTTCGCGAACTGCTGGTCGGGCAGCTGGTAGAGCTTGCCGTCCGGGCCGGTGGTGAAGGACTTGCCGATGAAGTCGTCGACATCGAGCGTCGGGTTGGTGACGTCCTTGCCTTCGCCGGCCATCCAGTCGGAGAGATTGACCGCGAGCTGCAGGCGCGAATGCGTGCCGATCAGATCGGAATCGTTGATATAGGCGTCATAGAGGTTCCGGTTCGTCTGCATCTGCGTCTGAACCGCCTGCACCACCTCGCCCTCGCCGAGCAGCTGGTGGTTCACCTTGATGCCGGTGATTTCCTCGAAGGCCTTGGCGAGGGTCTTCGATTCATATTCGTGGGTCGGGATGGTCTCGGACAGGACGTTGATTTCCATGCCCTTGAACGGCTCTGCCGCCTTGATGAACCACTCCATCTCGGACTTCTGCGCGTCCTTGGAGAGGGTGGAGGGCTGAAACTCGTCGTTGATCCATTTTTCGGCCTCGGCCATGCCGGCCACAGCGGCGCCCGGTATGGCGAGCAGCGCCGTGACCGCGACGGCGGCCATCAGTGCTTTTTTCATTGCTTTTCCTCCCAGCTTAAAAAGCTAGCCGAACTATCAAGCGAAAAAAATCGAAGGTCAAGCGATGCAATATGAAATCTAACCGAAAGAGCTATGCCCCTATTTAAAAGCTGGCAATTCGGTCATGTACGCGCATCGGATAGTTTCGAGTTTTCAGTATGTTATGTTAGCTTTACAGGGCGAGGTGCGTTGCGTACAAAAGTATTTTCGCGAAATCGGTGGATAGCGGGCTTGTCAGCCATTCGAAAGAAAACGAATATAGGGAGCGTTCGGAAGGCTGGCGTGGAAACGCAGGTTTTCGCTATGACATCTGCGTGTAGGTTCTGGCTGCGAATCTTCTGGAACGAACTTAAACGAAAGGACGCGCGATGGATCCGGTTTCGCCGCGCCAGACCGATATCCTGAAGAAGGCCCGGCTTGTCGGCCGTGTCGAGGTCGACGACCTCGCGCTCCAGTTCGACGTGACGCCGCAGACCATCCGCAAGGACCTGAACGAAATCTGCGACGCCGGCCTGCTGCAGCGGGTACATGGTGGCGCGGTCTATCCGTCGGGGGCGATCAACTACGCCTATGATGCGCGGCGTTCGCTCGCGGCCGAGGAGAAGCGCCGGATCGGCGAAACCGCGGCGGCGCTCATTCCCGACAACAGTTCGGTGATCCTGAACATCGGTACGACGACAGAGCAGGTCGCGTTCGCATTGCGCGGCCGCGAGGGGCTGATGGTGATCACCAACAACATCAATGTCGCGAACATCCTGCGGGAATCGCCCTCGACGGAAGTGATCATTGCGGGCGGCCTGGTGCGGCGCTCGGACGGCGGGATCGTTGGCGAGGCGACGGTCGATTTCATCCGCCAGTTCAAGGTGGATTACGCGGTGATCGGTGCTTCCGCGATCGACGAGGACGGTACGATCCTCGATTACGACTACCGCGAAGTTCGGGTGGCGCAGGAGATCATCTCCCACGCGCGGCGGACGATCCTCGTCGCCGACCACATGAAGTTCGACCGCAACGCCCCGGTCCGGATCGGACATATGAGCGATATCGACGTGCTCGTCACCGACGCGGAGGTGCCCGAGAGCGTGCGGGAGATCTGCGCCGCGCACGGCGTCGAGATCGAGCTTCCGCAGCAGGATCCGCAGGCTGCGAACGACCAGAGTTAAGAAGGAACGGGTATGTACGACATCGCCATCATCGGCGGCGGCATCAATGGCTGCGGGATCGCGCGCGACGCGGCCGGGCGCGGATATTCCGTCTGCCTCGCGGAGATGTCCGACCTTGCAAGCGGGACCTCGTCCTGGTCGACCAAGCTGATCCATGGCGGGCTGCGCTATCTCGAGCATTACGAGTTCCGCCTGGTGCGCGAGTCGCTGGAGGAGCGGGAAGTGCTCTGGGCCATGGCGCCGCATATCGTCCGGCCGCTACGGTTCATCCTGCCGCATCATTCCGGCCTGCGTCCTGCCTTGCTGCTCCGGCTCGGGCTCTTTCTCTACGATCATCTCGGCGGCCGCAAACTGCTGCCGCCGACCCGCGTTGTCGACCTGACCCGCGACGAAGCGGGCGCACCGCTCAGGGACAGTTTCCGCAAGGGTTTCGAATATTCCGACTGCTGGGTCGACGATGCGCGGCTCGTCGTCCTGAACGCGCGCGACGCGGCCGACAGGGGGGCGGATGTCCATACCCGCACCCGGGTCGTGAAAGCGGTGCGCGAGGCGGGGCACTGGCGCGTCACGCTGCAGGACCTTGCGAGCGGGGCGGAGCGCGAGATCGAGGCGCGGTTGCTGGTCAACGCTGCCGGTCCCTGGGTCGACAAGGTGCTCTCCGAGGCGGCGGGCTGGAACGAGGCGCGGAATGTCCGGCTCGTGCAGGGCAGCCATATCGTGGTTCCGAAACTCTACGACCATGACCGCTGCTACATCTTTCAGAATCCGGACGGGCGGATCTTCTTCTCCATCCCGTATGAGCAGGATTTCACCCTCATCGGCACGACCGACCGCGACTATGAGGGGGACCCGGGCGCAGTCGCGATTACCGGCGAGGAGAAAGCCTATCTCTGCAAGGCGGCGGGCGAGTATTTCAAGCAGCCAGTGAAAGTCGAGGACATCGTCTGGTCCTATTCCGGCGTCCGTCCGCTGTTCGACGACGGTGCCTCGAAGGCGCAGGAAGCGACCCGCGACTACGTGCTGCGCGAAGACGGAGACCGGGAAAGCGGCGTCCTCATCAACATCTTCGGCGGCAAGCTGACGACTTACCGGCGTCTCGCTAACTCCGTGCTGGGGAAGGTCGAGGCGGCGCTCGGCGCCAAGAGGCCCGAATGGAGCGGCGGCGAGCCGCTTCCGGGCGGCGATTTCCCGGTGCTTGAGTTCGATGCGAAACTGCGCTCGGTGAAGCAGAAATATCCCTTCCTCGACGACCGGACGGCACTGCGCCTGACCCGTCAGTACGGCACACTTGTGTTCGCAATGTTCGGAGAGGCAATCGAGGCCGGCGATCTCGGCCGGGATTTCGGTGCGGGGCTGACAGAGGCCGAAGTCCGCTACCTTATCGAGCGGGAATGGGCGGTGACGGCGGAAGACGTGCTCTGGCGCCGTAGCAAGCTCGGTCTGCGCCTCGACAAGAACCAGATTGCAGTGCTCAAGGCTTTCATGTCGGAGGCAGCCTCCCGCGCTGCGTGACGCAGACCTGCACGTAATTTCCTTGCGGGCATCAAGCCCGGTCCGCATGCTGCCTCTCCGGCCGTTCGGTCGGCAAATCAATCCCATGGGAGGGAACCCGGACATGACGGGGCCGAAAGCGGGCGGCATCTCAGCCGTCTTCTACGGAAACGCGTACATCATGCTGGCGTTGACCACTGCGATGTGGGGCGGCAATGCGATTGCGGGCAAGCTTGCCATCGGCGAGGTGTCGCCCATGGCGCTGGTCGTGCTGCGCTGGGCGGGCGTGGTCCTGCTCATGGGCGTGGTCTCGCGCAGGAAGGTGATGGCCGAATGGCCGGTGATGCGAGAGCGCATCTGGTTCCTCTGCGCCCTCGGCGCCCTTGGCTTCACGCTCTTCAACGGTCTCTTCTATGTGGCGGCGCACTACACCGTCGCGATCAACATGGGCATTCTCCAGGGCGGTATCCCGGTCTTCGTTCTCGTCGGCGCGCTCGCCGTCTACAGGACGCCGGTCTCCGCCGTACAGGCAGCCGGTGTGCTGCTGACCATGATCGGCATCGCGCTCATCGCTTCGCGGGGCGATCTCGAACGGCTGGCGGCGCTCGAATTCAACCGGGGCGATATCCTCATGGTCGGCGCCTGCGCGCTCTATGCCGGCTATACGGTTGCCCTGCGCAAGCGCCCGAACGTATCCGGCCTCGCCATGTTCACAATCATGGCCGGGGCGGCATTCGTGACCGCCATTCCGCTTGCCGGGATCGAGATCTATCTCGGCCAGTTCCAGTGGCCGACCCCGAAGGGCTGGGGAATCGTTCTCTTCGTCACGCTCTTTCCGTCCTTCCTTGCGCAGATCTTCTTCCTCCGCGGCGTTGACCTGGTCGGACCGGGCCGCGCGGGAGTCTGGGTCAATCTCGTGCCGATCTATGCCTCGGTCTTTGCGGTGGTAATCCTTGGCGAGGACTTTGCTTGGTTCCACGCGGCGGCGCTGGTCTTCGTGATGGGCGGCATCGCGCTTGCGAACCGCACGAAGAGCTAGCACGGCTTCAACCGGGTGCCCTTTGCGATCAGGGATACTCCGAGCGCAGTTGGTCAAACGAAATCAGACGACCCGCGATCGCGCTGGCCGCGACCGTCACGGGGCTGCCCAGCCAGACCTTTCCGGGGCCCGACCGTCCCGGAAAGTTGCGATTGATCGCGCTGATGGTCACTTGGTCCGATGTTAGCGACAGGCCCGGACCGCAACCCGCACAGGCGCCGCAGGCCGGCTGCAGGATCTCGGCGCCGACCTTGTCGAAGGCGTCAAGATAGCCGCGTTCGCGGCAATAGTCGCCGACATCGGTGGTGCCGAACTGGAGGTAGAGCTTCACATTGTCAGGAACCTTGAGGCCCTTGTCCGCGGCCCATTTCAGGACCTCGTGGTAGCCGTCGAAATCCTCCCGCTTGCCGGCGGTGCAAGAGCCGCAATAGGCGATGTCGACGCGCACCGTGTCCTTGAGATCTGCCACCCTGAGCCCGTTCCCCGGGTCGCCGGGCGAGGCGAGCATCGGTGAGATTTGTGAGCAGTGGATATCGATCTCGCGCAGGAAAGCCGCGCCGTCGTCGCTCCGCATCCAGGGTTCGAGGGTGAATTCAATGCCGCGCCGTTCCTTCAGGAACCGGCGGGTTTCCTCGTCAGGGGCAAAAATGCCGCTCAGGCCGCCCATCTCGGCGGTCATGTTGGTGAAGGTCGCGCGCTCGTCCGTCGACAGCTGTGCCGCCGCCGGGCCGGCGAACTCGAACACGCAGCCGATGCCGCCGCCTTCCCGGACGAAAGGCTCCGCGAGCAAGTGGAGGACAATGTCCTTCGCCATCACGCCGGCCGGAATATCGCCGCGAAGATTGACGCGAACTGTGTCCGGTACCTTGATCCGGGTCAGCCCGGTCATCAGCGCATTCGCCATTTCGGTGCTGCCGACACCGTAGGCGAGACAGCCCAGGGCGCCGCAATGCGGTGTGTGGGAATCGGTTCCGGCGGCAAGCTGGCCGGGCAGGACATAGCGCTCCGTCATCATCGCGTGGGAAATGCCCTCCGAGCCTTCCGCGCCGTCCAGATACCCATGGTCGTTCAGACCGTAGCGCGTGACAAAGGCACGGTGCCCTTCGGACATGCGCCGGATTCCCGGCATCCGGTCGGTCTTTGCGTTGACCTCCGGCCGGTGGGCGTAGGAGTAGTGATCCTCGAACGAGACCACCGATTCCGGCTCGTGGAACCTCAGGTCCTCGCCATAGGCCTCCGTCAGCATGTGGCCGCACATCGCGGTGTAGATGTCGTGGAAATAGCGCCAGGACGGCCGGACGAATCCGGCGGTGCCGGGCTGCAGGTTCCAGTCCGATCCCTCTATCTCCACGGCGTGCCGGGCAATGATCTTCTCGACGAGCGTCTTGGGGCCGTCGCCCTGCCATCGCCGGGGCGGGATCGCGACCGCCGCCGGTGCAATGCGCCGGCCATATCCGAGCAGGCCGCCGGCGCGGAGGATATCCGCCGCCTGCGGTTCGCGGCCGGCGAGGAGATCTTCGAGCGGGATGGTTTCGCCCGCGCGGATGCGTTCGATCAGTCCGAAATCGGTCGAGGTGAAGAGGCCGAGATTGTCCGCGTTCTGCCGGTAAAGCCGCTCGAAGCTCTCGGCGATGATCAGCTTGATCCCCGCACGGACTTCGGCGAGCGGGCTGTGTTCCCGCGAGGAGCCTTTTCCATAACGTTTGCCACCGACGATCACGGAGAAACCACCCTCGACGATGGCGCCCTCGGCGATCGGCGTTTCACCCTGAGTCTCGAAGCCCGTGTGGGCGAAACGGGCGATCTTCTCGTCATAGTGAACGAGGGTCGGGATGGGGGTTATCTCATCCGTCGATATATCGGTCCTGAGAGGACGTGCCTCTTCGGTATCGGGGTTGGCGCCGGCGAATTGCGCCGTCAGCTTCTTCGGATCGTCCGAGAGGAACAGGATACGGCCGGGAAAATCTGTTTTCTTCATCCTGGCAGCTTCGCACCTCCTGTCCGGCGGCCGCAATACGGCTTGTCGGCGCGGCTCGGGACTTGCCCTTTTCCGGCGACCGCGTATGACTGGCTGAAAATCATCTGTCCGGCATTCCTCCGGTTTGGAGCCGGAGTCTGAGGAGAGCAATCCCGTGAGCGCACAACCCGTCACCGTCGTCGATCATCCGCTGGTCCAGCACAAGCTGACCCTCATGCGCAAGGCCGATACGGCCACCGCGAAGTTCCGTCATCTCCTGAAGGAAATCGCGCACCTGCTCTGCTACGAGGTGCTGCGGGATCTCAGCCTGGAGACCGTCGAGATCGAGACGCCGCTCGAAACCATGATGGCGCCGCGGCTGGAGGGAAAGAAGCTGTGCTTCGTCTCCATCCTGCGCGCCGGCAACGGCCTTCTCGACGGCATGCTGGAACTGGTGCCGTCCGCCCGCGTCGGCCATATCGGTCTCTACCGCGATCCGAAGACGCTGCAGCCGGTCGAATATTACCTGAAGCTGCCGGAGCATCGCGACGAGCGGCTCTTCATCGTCGTCGACCCCATGCTGGCGACCGGTAATTCGGCCGTCGCCGCGATCGAGCGGCTGCGCAAGGCGGGCGCGACCAACATCAAGTTCGTCTGCCTGCTGGCCGCGCCGGAAGGTATCGAGACTTTCCAGAAAGCGCTGCCGGACGTGCCGGTTTTCACCGCGGCGATCGACCGCGAGCTGAACGATCACGGCTATATCATGCCCGGCCTCGGCGATGCCGGCGACCGCATGTACGGAACCAAGTAGGACCGTCATGACGGCTCCGAAGCCTTTGGGGGGAAGGCGGGTTCTCGACCTGACCAATGTGCTGGCGGGGCCGTTCTGCTGCCATCAGCTCGCCCATCTCGGGGCCGAGGTGATCAAGGTGGAGGTGCCGGGCAGCGGCGATCTCGCACGCCAGCTCGGCTCCGATCCGGCCCTGAACGAGGCCCTGATGGGGGTGTCGTTCCTTGCCCAGAATGCAGGCAAGCGTTCCATCACGCTGAACCTGAAATCGGAGGCCGGCAAACAGGCCTTCCTCAAGCTGGTTTCGACGGCGGACGTGCTGGTGGAGAATTTCCGCCCCGGCGTCATGGACCGGCTCGGTCTCGGCTTCGAACGTCTGAAGACCGTGAGGAGCGATCTCGTCTATTGCGCGATCTCGGGCTTCGGCCAGGACGGACCGATGCGGGACCTCCCGGCCTATGATCAGATCGTCCAGGGCCTGTCCGGCATCATGAGCATCACGGGGGCACCGGACACTGCGCCGTACCGGGTCGGCTTCCCCGTCGCTGATACGATCGGCGGTCTGACCGCGGCGATGGCCGTGTCCGCCGCGCTCGCCGAGAAGGACCGGACCGAACCGCGCTTCATCGACGTCGCCATGTTGGAGGCGGTGCTGGCGACCATGGGCTGGGCGGTTTCGAACTATCTGATCGCCGGCAACCCTCCGCGCCCGCTCGGCAACGACAATGTCACCGCCAGTCCTTCCGGCACTTTCGAGACTGCGGACGGGCTGCTCAACATCGCGGCCAACAAGCAGGAACAGTTCGAAGCCGTCTGCCGGACCGTCGGCCGGGAAGAGCTGATCGCGGATCCGCGCTTTGCCACCCGTCTTGCCCGCCTGCAGAACCGGACCGAGCTGGCGGCTTTGCTGACGGAGGCATTGTCGGCTGGAAACGCGTTGAGTTGGGAGACGAAGCTCAACGCGGCAGGCGTGCCCGCCGGCCGGGTGATGACCGTACCCGACATTCTCGCGGCGCCACAGATCGCGGACCGGGGCATGGTCGAAACCTTTGCCGATGTACCCGGCGTTGGACGCGACGTCTCCGTGGTCACTCCGGGGATCAAGCTCGACGGGACTGCACCGCGAGTCTCGGCGCCGCCGCCGGAACTCGGACAGGATACAGACGCGATCCTCGCGGAACTCGGCTACGGGTCTGAGGAGATAGCCGTCCTGCGCGACGCTGGCGCGATCTAGGCTTTCGCCTTCCTGGCCTGCCAATCCTTCAAGGCCGCGTGGGCATGGCCGTCGCTACCGTCCATCGCCTCGTCATGGCCGTCGCGCTTTGCCGTCAGTTCGATGACGTAGCCGTTCGGATCGCGGAAATAGATCGAGTCGATGAAACCGTGATCGGCGATGCCGCGGGTTTCGACCCCGGCCTTCTTGCCTTTCTCGTACATCGACTTCAGCTCGTCCATGCCGACCTCGAGCGCGATATGCAGGTCGAAATCGTGCTGCTCCTTGAACTCGAAAGGCCGGTCCGGCGCCTCGAAGAAGGCGAGGGCGGAGCCGTCCTCCATCTGGTAGAAGGAATGCAGAGTGCTTGTCGGCCGGCCGCTCTTGGTTTCCTTGATCTCGAAGGCATGCACCAGTGGCAGGCCCAGAAAATCCTCGTAGAAGGCGCGGGTTTCCTCGGAATCGCGGCAGCGATAGGCGTTGTGGTGAAGCCCCTTGATCATTGTGTCCTCCCCTCGGACTCTTTCGGTCGGTTCAAAGTTCGCGTTCCCGACAAATCGGCGCATATGCGCGCGCTTTCCAGTGACCGGGCCAGAACAGACAATTGAGCCAGCGAAACAATATCCGACATCTGCCTCAAATCCGCGAAAATTAACCTGCTGCTAAGGGTACCTGAATATTCTCCGTAGGTTGCTATCTTACAGCCCATTTGTGCGGTCGGTAGAATGAGCACGGAAAATCAGACGCGATCGGAGCCGGAAGCGGCCCTCGGGGAACGCGAGCGGCTCGAAACCTTCGCCGAAGTCTCGAACGGCTGGTTTTGGGAAACCGACGAGAATCACTGCTTTACCTACATGTCTCGTTCGGTGACCCGGCTAGTTGGCAGGTCGCCGGAATGGCACTATGGAAAATCCCGCGCCGAGGTTGGGGGGCAGAACCTTGCGCCCGAGGTGTGGAAGAGGCATCTCGACGATCTCGCAGCGCGGCGGCCATTCGAAAACTTTGTCTTTTGCAGAACGTCTCCTGATGGCGAGCTCTGGATGCGGACCAGCGGGAAACCGCGGTTCGCGTCCGATGGCGGTTTTCTTGGCTATAGCGGATTTGCCTCAAACGTGACCACCGAAGTGCTTGCACGCCGGGAAGCCGAATTGCTGCGTGAGGCGATTCAGCAAATCAGAGATCCGTTCGTCCTCTGGGGCATCGATGACAGACTCATCGTCTGCAACGATGCGTATCTCAAACTGAACAACGGTATCCGGGACATGCTGGTGCCCGGTGCTGCGTTTGAAGAGGTGTTGCGCGCCATCGCCTACCAGGGAACCGTCAAGTCGTCGGTAGGTCATGAAGAGTGCTGGATTGCAGAGCGAATGGCGCAACACCAATTGCCGAATTTCTCCTACTCCACCGAGATCGCAGGTGGCCGGCATCTGATGATCCATGAGGAGCGGCTCTCGAACGGTGCCATGGCCTGGATCGGGCTCGATATTACGCAGCTCAAGAATGCGGAACGCCGGGCGGAGGAATTGCACCGGCAGCTCAACGAGGCGATCGAGGCATTGCCGGACAGTTTCTGTTATTTCGACTCTCAAGACCGCCTGATGCTCTTCAACGGGAAGTTCGCCGAGTTTCTGAGGTCGCTCGGCGCGCCTGCGCGCACTGGCCTGACTTTCGAGGAAACCCTGCGGTATGCGGTCGCATCGGGCCTATACCCGATTGAGGACGGCGCCGAAGAAGAATGGATCCGGGATCGTCTCGCGCGTCATCGGTCAAACCGGGTAATCCGCTTCGATCAACCACTCCAGGGAGGTTGGTCACGCATCATCGAGAGCAGCACCAGCGATGGCGGGCGCGTCGGGCTTCGTATCGACATCTCCGAGCTCAAAGCGCAGGAGGACGAGCTTCGGCGGGCCCGCGAAGAGGCCGAACTCGCGAACAGCGCCAAGTCGATGTTCCTCGCAAATATGAGCCACGAAATCCGGACGCCGCTGAACGGCGTGATCGGTCTCAGCCGGTTGCTGAGCGATACACCGCTCGACGAGCAGCAGCGCGCTTACATGCGGAAGATCGAGGCGTCTTCCGAGAGCCTTCTTGCGATCATCAACGACATCCTCGACTTCTCCAAAATCGAGGCTGGGGAGATGAATGTCGAATCCGTCGACTTCAATCTCAAGAACGAGATCAAACGGATCGACGACGTGATTTCCCTGCGTGCCGCTGAAAAAGGCTTGTCTTTCGAAACCTTCATCGATCCGAGTGCTCCTGGAAGCCTGCGCGGAGACCCGTTGCGGATCGGGCAGGTCCTGCTGAATTTCCTCAGCAACGCCGTAAAATTCACCACGCGCGGCAAAGTCACGCTCGCGGTTCGTACGGACAGGATCCACGACGGGCGGGCAATTCTGCATTTCGAGGTGAGCGACACCGGGATCGGAATGACGGAGGAGCAGACAGCCAAGATTTTCCAGTCCTTCACCCAGGCAGACACCTCGACGACGCGGAAATTTGGCGGGACCGGTCTCGGACTTTCGATCAGTGCCTCGCTTGCAGAGCTTCTTGGCGGAGAAATCTGGGTCAAGAGCGTGCCGGGCGAGGGCAGCGTTTTTCATTTTCGTGTTCCATTGCAGATCAGTGTCGGCTCCGAACCGTCCGAGTTTCCAGAAAGGCTGCGGGTCCTCGTTGCGGATGACAATGAAACCGCAAGGATGGTCGTCGCGGAGATGCTCGCCTCCATGGGAGGCGAGTGCGTGCAGGTCGCCGACGGCGAACAGGCGGTGGCGGCCGCGCGTGAGCAGGGGCCTTTCGACTTGGTTCTGCTTGATTGGATGATGCCGCGGCTCGATGGATTGGAGGCTTGCCGGCAGATCATCGAAAATGCGGGAGCCGACGGCGATGCCGTGCCGCGCGTGCTTATTTTCTCCGCCGAGGCGGGGGGGCAGGTCAGGGAAGAGGCCCGGGCGTCGGGAGCCAGGGGAATGCTCGCGAAGCCGATCAGTTCCTCGACGCTGCATGACGGCATCGTCTCTGCCCTTGGCCAGGCGAAATTCGTCGACGCACAAGGGGACCGGTCCGGAGGATCGCTTGAGGATATCGACGGTCTCAGGGTTCTTCTGGTTGAGGACAACGAGATCAATCGCGAGATTGCGACCGCGGTTCTCGGAATGGCCGGCGTCAAGGTGACCGAGGCGGAGAACGGTGAGGTTGCCGTGGGCCTTTTGCGCTCCGCCGGCCGTGCCGCCTTCGATGCAGTCCTGATGGATATCCAGATGCCGGTTCTGGACGGATACGCGGCGACCGAAATCATTCGAAGCGAACCCGAATTCGACGATCTTCCGATTATCGCGATGACCGCTAACGCTTTGTCCGACGAGAAGGAGAAATGCTTTGCCGTCGGAATGCAGGATCATGTCATCAAGCCGGTGGACAATAGAAAAATGTTCTCGGCACTTGCCCGTTGGTGCACGATGACCAGAGACAGAAAGCGTGCAACGTCCCAGCCGGAGCCGATCACGCCGGTGGACGGGAATGAGCCGGAAAAATCCGGAGGGGGTAACGTGAACGACACAGCGGCAATTTCTCCGGAGGGCCTATCCGAGAGATATGCTCCGATCGCGAAGATGATCGGCGACGAGTCGATGGTCGGCCGTTTCCTGGAACAGTTCCGGGAGAATTTTTCCGGTGCGCGTGCGGTTTTCGAAGGCCACCTTGCGGAAGGCGATCTCGAGTCCGTCTATCGCTATGCGCACCAGATCAAGGGGGTCTCGGGCAATCTGCGGCTGAACGACATCTATGAGCAGGCGCAGAAGGTCGAAAGCGATTTCAGGGGTGCCGCCAACGTCTCGGACGCGAGTTCCGGCGATCTGGAGCACTTGCTCGGCCTGATCGACGCGGAAATGCGATTCATCGACATGTACCTTGCCGCCCGGATTTAGGCCTCGAACGAGACCAGACTCTTGTAGAGGTGCCAGGTCGCATGGCCGAGCACGGGCAGCGCGACGATCAGACCGAGAAACGCCGGAATCATCGACAGGTATAGCGTGACGCCGATTGCCGCGGCCCATCCGATCATGACCGCTGGGCTCATCGTGACGGCCTTGAAGCTGGTGATCATCGCGGTGATGAAATCGTGTTCCTGGTCCAGCAGCAGGGGGAACGAGATCGCGGTGGCGGAGAAAAGGATCAGGGCCAGGACCGCCCCGAAAATGTGACCCAGGCCCAGGAACATCAGGCCGTCGGTCGTGGTCAGGATCACCTCAAGGAAGCCCTCGAAGCTGGTGAAGGACTGGAAACCGAGGAAAATCGCCAGCAGGACCCTCACCTGATACATCCACATGATCAGCATGAACATGGTCACGAAGGCCATCCAGCCCAGTTCGCGCCGGCGCTGCGCCACGATCACGCCGAGAATGTCTTTCCAGTTAAGCGGCTCGCCTGATGAGAGACGCCTGCTGACTTCATAGAGCCCGACGGCGGCGAACGGCCCGATCAGGGAGAAGCCGACGGCGGTCGGATAGGCGAGGTAGGAGAGATTCAGCGCCCACGCCATCGCCAGAATGGATAGCCCGCCGAGGGCGAAAAAACCGCCGAAAAACAGGCCGAAAACGGGAGCGTCGCGGAAGTCCCGCCAGCCGGCGGCAAGCGCGTTCCTGATGTCGCCGACGGTCGCGGCCCGGACATTGATCCTCGGCGGATAGATGGCATCGTCGGTCATTCAGCGTCCTCCCCAGTCTCTTTTTTTTTTGAGGCAGTTTAGGCTGCCGCGCCGGTTTGCGGAAGCGCTTCCGGCTAGCGTCCGTTCGCTCATCCGAAGAGTTTCGTTCCGGTTCGTCAGCGTCCGGTGCGCGCAACATCTTGACCGCTTGCCATTAGCCGATATGGTGTTTGCGAAACGCAATTTCGCAAAAGTGCGGCAATCATCACAAGCAGCACTTTGCAAGGGGTCCGGACCGCATTTATCTCGCGAAACCGGGTCGTCAGGGAGCCTAGAGGAGGAAATTCATGGGCATTTCTTTGCATTCTATCCGGCGTTCTGCGCTTGCCGGAGCGGTCCTTTCGGTCGCTCTCGGCGGCACTGCTTTTGCGGACGCCAAACTTCCGGACCAGCTGGCCTGGACCGCCTACGACACCGGTACGGCGGGGTACAACCAGTCGGTCGCGATCGGCGGCGCGCTGAAGAACAAGATGGGCGTGAACCTTCGCGTCCTGCCGGGCAAGAACGACGTCTCGCGTACCGAGCCGCTGCGTCAGGGCAAGGTGCAATTCTCCGCGACCGGCGTCGGCGCCAGCTTCATGGCGCAGGAAGGGGCGTTCGATTTCGGCTCCAAGCGCTGGGGGCCGCAGAAGATCCGCACGCTGATGATGAACAACGGCGCGATCGGCCTTGCCGTCGCCGTCGCCAACGACGTCGGCGTCAAGGAATACAAGGATCTGAAGGGCAAGCGGGTTTCCTGGGTGAAGGGCTCCCCCTCGCTCAACGTGAATACCGAAGCCTATCTCGCCTTCGGTGGCCTGACCTGGGACGACGTGATCAAGGTCGAGTTCGGCGGTTTCGGTGCTTCCTGGGCCGGTATGGTGAACGGTCAGGTCGACGCGGCCTTCGCCTCCACCAACTCGGGCAAGGCTTACGAGATGGAAGCCAGCCCGCGCGGCCTGATCTGGCCGCCGACCCCGGCGAGCGATACCGAGGGCTGGGCGCGCATGACCAATATCGCCCCGTTCTTCCAGCCGACCATGGCGACCGTCGGTGCGACCATCACGAAGGAAAATCCGGCTGCAACCGGTGCCTATCCCTATCCGGTTCTGGTGGCCTATCCGGAGCAGGACGAGGACCTCGTCTACAACATGACGAAGGCCATGTACGAGCTGTTCCCGGAATATGACGGCAAGGCTCCGGGCATCAGCGGCTGGGCGCTCGACAAGCAGAACCTGAAATGGGTGGTCCCGTACCATGCCGGCGCGATCCGCTATTACAAGGAAGTTGGCAAGTGGGGCGACGCCGAGCAGGCGCATAACGACAAGCTGCTGAAGCGTCAGGAGGTTCTCGCCAAGGCCTGGGAAGGTTTCGTCGCCAAGGGCGCGTCGGACGACACCTGGGACGATGAGTGGCGCAAGGCCCGCGAAACGGCGCTGAAGGCCGAGGGTTTCACGCCGGTCTTCTGATCGTCGCGACTTCAATGCGATGGGACGGTGCCCTCGGGTACCGTCCTTCGCCGTTTCCTGTCTGCAGCATTTTGTGAGTTGAGGCGCTCCGATGAGTGAGCAATCTTCCCCGGCGTCGGCCAAGGCCGACGAAGTCGACGGCGGTGCCGGCGAAAAACAACGGACCCGCACTCTTGGCGGAATCGCCAAATGGGTCTTCGTACTCTTCACGGCGGCTGCGGTGCTGCTGTCCATCAATCAGCTCTTCAACCTGCAATTCTTCGCCGGAATCGTCGTTCTCGAGGGCCGGTACCTGTTCCTTCTGGCGGGGCTCTTCCTCTCGCTGACCTTCCTGTCCTTCCCGCTCCGCGGCGAGCCGGGATCCAGGGTCGCCTGGTACGACTGGATCCTCGCGGGCCTCGCGGCCGCGGTCGCCGGCTATTTCGCCTACACCGCCGAGATCAATCTCGAGGAGGGCTGGGAATACGCGCCGCCGGAAACGGCGCGCTGGATGTCGATCCTGTTCTGGCTGCTGATCCTGGAGGCAACGCGGCGCGCGGGCGGCCTGGTGATCTTCGGGATCGTCTTCGTGTTCTCGCTCTACCCGACCTTTGCGGACGTGATGCCGGGCCCGATCTCAGGCTTCGCCCAGCCCTTCATGGACGCGATTCCCTATCACATCATTTCTTCCGAGAGCTCTTTCGGCATCCCGATGAGGGCCTTCGGCAATCTCGTGATCGGCTTCATCATCTTCGGCGCGGCGCTGCAGTTCACCGGCGGCGGCGCGTTCTTCAACAACCTCGCTCTGGCCCTGGTCGGCAATCTGCGGGGCGGTGCGGCCAAGGTCGCGATCTTCGCCTCCGGCTTCATGGGGTCTCTTTCCGGCAGCGTGATCTCCAACGTTCTGACGACCGGCGCAATTTCGATCCCGGCGATGAAGAAGACCGGCTTCCCGGCGCGTTATGCAGCCGGCACGGAAGCCTGCGCCTCGACGGGCGGCGTGCTGATGCCGCCGGTCATGGGGACCACGGCCTTCGTCATGGCCTCGTTCCTCGGCCGGCCCTATCTCGAGATCGCCGCCGCGGCCGCGATCCCGTCGCTGCTCTATTATTTCGGCCTCTTCGTGCAGATCGACGCCTATGCGGCGCGCCATAACCTGCGCGGCATTCCGCGCGAGCAGTTGCCGTCGATTTCCCAGACGCTGAAGGAAGGCTGGTATTACCTCTTCGTCTTCGCGCTGCTGATCTTCCTGATGATGGTCATGCGGCAGGAGACCTGGGCGCCGTTCTTCGCGACCGGACTGCTGCTGATCATCAACCAGATCTCCAAGAAGCACCGCTTCGACCTCAAGGGCTTCTTCAACCTGATCTACAGCATCGGGCTCGGCCTGACCGAACTCGTCGCGGTACTGCTCGGCATCGGCCTGATCGTCGGCGCATTTTCCGCGACCGGTCTCGCCGGCACACTGGTGAACGACCTGATTTTCCTCGCCGGCGGCTCGGTCTTCATGCTGCTGATCATGGGGGCGATCACCAGCTTCATCTTCGGCATGGGGATGACCGTCACCGCCTGTTACATCTTCCTCGCGGTGGTGCTCGCGCCGGCGCTGGTGAAAGCCGGGCTGAACGAGCTCGCGGTGCATCTCTTCATTCTCTACTGGGGCATGGTTTCCTTCATCACCCCGCCTGTGGCCCTCGGCGCTTTCGCCGCGGCGACCATGGCGCGGACCAATGCGATGGCCGCGGGTCTCGAGGCCATGCGTCTCGGCAGCATCATCTACTTCGTGCCGTTCTTCTTCGTGCTCAATCCGGCGCTGATCGGAGAGGGCAGCTGGACGGAGGTGCTGGTTGTACTCGCAACCGCGATTTTTGGGGTCTATCTCCTTGGCGGTGCGCTGCAAGGCTATGTCGCCGGCTTCGGCCGTTTGGGAACCGGGCCGATGGCGCTGGGAGCCAAGATCCTCTTGCTTCTGGGCGGGCTG
>NZ_JAEPQA010000040.1 GCF_017640745.1 Nisaea sp.
TCCTTTGGTTTGCGTGAGGGCTGCCTCTATGACCGCCTGCCGCAGGGGGAGCAGGCTCGCGACCCTCTGGTCGATAGCTGCATGGATATCGCGCGGAAGAGCAGCAGGTTCAGCCCCCATCCGGAAGTTCTGGAACGCTGGATCGCACCGTTTTTCGAGGATGTCCCCGCATCGGAACAGCGTCTGATCCGGGCCGCATGCATTCTGAGCGATTTCGCCTGGGGCGAGCACCCGAGTTATCGGGGCGAGCATGCCTTCATCCGGGTGTTGAGGCTTCCCGTCGTCGGGATGAACCATGCCGACCGGGTGTTCCTCGCCTATGCCATTCTCGCCCGCTATACCGGCAGCATCGACGAGGAGGGAACCTTGCGGGTGCGCAAGCTGCTCTCCCTGCGCCGGCGCGATCTCGCCCTCAATGTCGGCCTCGCCCTGCGTCTGGCGCTGACCCTCTCGGGCGGCGCGACCGAACTGCTGGAAAGCGCCCGGCTGGAGCGCGAGCGGGACATGGTCGGCGAACGCGGCTTTGTCATCAGCATGCACGGTCATCAGGGCGGGCTTGCCGGCGACGTGGTCACGCGACGGATCACCGCTCTCGCCGAAGCGCTCGGACAGGAGATCCGCATCGAGCATTGAAGGGAAGGACGGGTGTCTTTCCCTAAAGCCGCATCAGCTTGATCTTGCCGTCCTCGGCGGTCAGTCCGATCCGCCCGTGCTTGAGGTTGATCGCATCGCCGCCGAAGATCTCCCGTCGCCAGCCTTTCAGGGCCGGAACGTCGGCATCGTCGTCGAGCGCGATAGCCTCGATGTCGGAAGCGTTGGCGATCAGCCGCGCCGCGACTTTCTCCTCGTCCGAACGGATCTTCAGCAAAACTTTCAGCAGTTCGACGATCGGACCGGGTGCTTCCCGCCTGTCTTCCTTTTCGGGAAGGGTTGGGCAGTCGGCAGGGGGAATGGCAAGGCCCTTCTCGACGACGGCGATGATCTCCTTGCCGAGGCGGCCGTTCGCCGTCTGGGCGTTGAAGGTCCGGGTGCGGGCGAGTTCTTCCGGTGTGGTCGGGGCATGGGCGGCGAGGTCCATCAGCACATCGTCCCGCAGGATGCGGTTGCGCGGCACGTCGCGCTGGCGCGCTTCCCGCTCGCGGAACGCGGCGACCTGCTGCAGCACTGCGAGGAACTTGGGCTTGCCGCTGCGGACCTTTAGGCGCTGCCAGACGGTTTCGGGATCCGGATCGTAGAGGTCCGGGTCGGCCATCTTCGCGACCTCGTCCTCGATCCATTCCTGCCGCCCGGTGCTTTCGATCTTCTGCACCAGCTTGCGATATACCTTGCGCAGGTGCGTGACGTCGGCGAGGGCGTAGCCGAGCTGCTTCTCGCTCAGCGGCCGGTGCGACCAGTCCGCAAAGCGGGAGCTCTTGTCCAGGCGGACGCCGGTAAGGCTCTGCACCAGCTTGTCGTAGGAGACCTGATCGCCGAACCCGCAGACCATGGCGGCGATCTGCGTATCGAAGACCGGCGCCGGAAGCTCGCCGCAGAGATGGTAGAAGATTTCTAGATCCTGGCGCGCCGCATGGAATACCTTCAGGACGTTCCGGTTCTTCAGCAGCTCGACCAGCGGAGCGAGATCTATCCCGTTGGCAAGCGTATCGACCGCGACTGCTTTCTCGTCATTGCCGAGCTGAACCAGGCAGAGCTGCGGGTAATAGGTTTTCTCGCGCATGAACTCCGTATCGATGGTCACGAAGTCCTCGGAAGCGAACTCGGCGCAGACCGCGGCGAGCGCGTCGGTGTCGGAAATGATTGTCATGCCGGTTCTCATACACGGAAACGCGAGCGAGCGAAATGCCGCGTGCGGCACAAACTGTGCCCTGATTTCAATGTCCTAAGTCTGTGCGAGGCACATGGTAAAGAAACGGTTAACAACGTGCCTTGCCAAAAGCTGCGAAACAGCTACAATAAAGCCAAATAACACGTTGATTCTTGCGGGGGAATCACGATGAAAAGAGGCCTGATAATCGCGGCCCTTCCTCTTGTGCTCGGGGGATGTTTACCGATCTTGCCGCCGGCGATCCAGCTGGCGACGACCGGATTGTCCGGCATCGCCTTTCTGGCGACCGGCAAAAGCACCACCGACCATCTGATTTCTGCGGCCGTCGACGAAGATTGCTCGATGATGCGCGTCGCGTTCGGCGACAAGCCGTGCCACGAGTATACCAGCGATGACCAGAAACCCCTGACCGAGATCGTGGCCTACTATCCAGGCGACGGGGACGACTGGATCGACCGCGCGTCGATCCCGAAGGGTGAGGTGACCGGCAGAACCATGCTGGCCATGAGCACTGTCGGAGATCCGGACGTCAGGGGACGCAACCGCTGGCCCGGCACTCAGGAATCCGACGCGCTTCTGGTCGAGGCTCCCGTGGCGAATACCGGCGCGTCCGGGGCTTCGAACGAGATCGAGGCCGGCGTGGCGGCAGTCAAGGATCTGACTGTCACCGGGTTCGTGCCCGCCACGGCCTCCCTCGAACCGCAACCGATCAAGTTGAAGAGCGTCCCGGCATCGTCGGGACTTCTGGCGCTTCCGGGATCCACGCATGTGAGCTGGAGGGTTAAGCCTGAGGCACCCGCGCTCTCCGACCGTCCGGCTCCGCAGCCAGCGCCGGTGCCGGTCGAGGCTGCCGATCAGACCTCCATGACGGTTCTGCCGGTGTTGCGTCCGGCCCGCGCGGCGCCCGGCAAGCAGACCTCGAACGCGCTCGATCTTACCGAGACCTTTGCCGAGTCCGGCCTTGCCGGAACGGGCGGGATTGCCCGCGAACAGGCCGCCGTCACGCTGCTTCAGGACAGTTTCGCGTCGGGTCAGGGAGCGGCGGCGACGCCACCGGTAATCATGTTGGTGCGCCTGAAAGGCAGCCTCCTGCATCGTTTCACGGGGGGAGGGTTCTCCCGTTACGAGGCGGTCGCCGAGGCCTCAGGCTTCGAGCCCATGGTCCGCCGCACGAACTGACCGTTTCTTTCTACAGTGCCAATTGTATGGTAGAGGCCCCGCGCCGCGGGCGGCTCAATGTACGCTGGCTTTCGAGAACAGGTGAATCACCGTGACGCCGCCGACGATCATGGCGAGGCCGATGATTGCCGGCACGTCCGGCACCTGCCGGTAGATGAAGATGCTGGCCACAGAGACCAGAACGACGCCGAGCCCCGACCAGATGCCGTAGACGATCCCGACCGGCATTTCCTTCAGGCAGAAACTCAGCAGGACGAACGCGGCGGAATAGCCGAACAGGACCAATATGGAGGGAACGAGGACGGTGAAGCCGTTCGTTGCCTTCAGGGCCAGGGTGCCGATGACTTCCGCGACGATCGCGAGCCCCAGATAGAGATAAGCCATCCGGCTCACTCCCGTCAGGATTGGAGATAAGCGGCGGGTTTTGCCGCGGGGCCGACCCTAGGCCTTTCGGCCGGAGCGGGCAACTGCGGGCGATGCCGCAGCCTGGCCGGGAGGGTGTCCGGAAAGAAAAAGAGGGAGCCGATTTCTCAGCTCCCTCAAGGTTTTGCTCTAGGTGCTTGCCGACAGAGGAGGCAAATGCCCGTATCGACAAGTAGATTGCGCGCCAGGGACGATCACAGCTCAGCGAATGCGCTGTTCTGCTTCCGCGCGTACATTGCGCGGTCGACCCTGTCGAGCAATTCGGGTTCGGTGTCGTCCGGCCCGTAGGCGTCATGGCCGACACTTGCGTGAAGGTGAATAAGGGATCCGTGCCACTGCAGGACCCGGGTATTCAATTCGCGGTCGAGCGCCTGGATGCGGACGGAAGCGTCGTCCTCGTCCGCGCCGGACATGATGACGGCAAACTCGTCTCCGCCGAGCCGCGCGACGCTATCGGTCTCACGGGTGCGCGACTGCAGGATGCGGGCAACCGTGACCAGCAGCGCATCGCCGGCCGCATGGCCGTAGGTGTCGTTCACCGCCTTGAACTTGTCGAGGTCGATCAGGAGCAGCGTCCCGGCGATTCCCTGGCGCTTGCTGGCGGCAAGGGCGGTCTGAAGACGCTCTGCGAAACCACGGCGGTTCAGCAGGCCGGTCAGTTCATCGGTGACGGAAAGGCTTTCGAGGTAGGCAATCCGCTTTTCCTGGCGGGCAATCCGGTTTTCGGCTTCCGTCATTGCGATCATGGCGAGGCGCAGCGCGATCTCGGTATCGTCCAGACCTTCGTCCTTCACGATTTCCGAGGCGCGGTTCGCGATGTCCACCGGCATGCGGGAGAGGAGGTTGCCGACATCAAGATTTGCAAATGCGCTCGTCAATTGCGTGTCTTCCGGTTTCCGTTCTTGCGGGTGCATGAAGCCTGACATGTCACACCACCTGGTCGTTGTTCCACGCCCTCATGGAATGCAGGCCCTGTGCCAACGCGAATTTGAATTGGAACTAATTGAAATTAAGGAAATATTTCTCTCAACAGCCGGTTTCATTTTGCCGTTGGAACGCCATATTGTTGACCGGCGGGCAGGATTTGCCGGGTAGGGGGAAAGCTATGCCGGGTCGGCGTGATACATATGAGCCGGTGCCATTTGCCGGACGGAGGGAAGTGTGGACTCAATCATGAAGAAGGCTTTCGCGCTCTGCGCTGTGCTGGCGGGCGTGCTGCTACCCATCTCGGGGGCTGAAGCCGGCGCGGCGGACCTCCTTGTCCCGCACAAGGCGCTCTACAAGCTCTCCCTAAAGAGCACGGCAGCCAATACCGAGATCGTCGGTGTCGGCGGCCAGATGTCCTTCGAATGGCGCAACGAATGCGACGGTTGGGCGATCAACCAGCGCAATCTGATGGTGCTCCAGAGCGCCGAGGGCGGGGAGCGCAGCGTCGATTCCGTGATGAGCACCTGGGAGGCCAAGGACGGTTCGTCCTTCCGTTTTATCGTGAAGAAGGAATTCGACGGCAGCAGTGGCGAGACGATCGAGGGCCGGGCTGTCAGGGCGGCCGACGGTTCGGTGACCGCAGGCTTCTCCGAGCCGGAGGCTGTGACGATGGACCTTCCGGCCGAGGTACTGTTCCCGAGCCAGCATACCTTCCTTCTGCTCGACAAGATCGCGGCCGGCGAGAAGTTCTTTTCCGCTCCCCTGTTCGACGGATCGGAATTCGAGCCGGCGAGCTTCGTCTCGGCGGCGATCGGACGGGAGAAAACTGCTGAAGGCGGGGACGATCCCCTGCTTGCGGGTACCTACTGGCCGGTCCGCCTTGCGTTCTATGGCCCCGAAAACAACGCGGAAACGCCGGATTACGAACTCTCGGTCGATCTGCTCGCGAATGGTATCGCGCGCCATCTGGTGATCCATTTCAAGGAATTCACCGTGGACGTCACCCTGCAGCGTCTGGAGCGTCTCGCGCCCGCCGGTTGCTAGCTGGCGGGGTTATCAGTCCGACCCGTCTTCCTCTTCGGGCAGGCGCGAGCTCACGCCCTGTTTTTCCATTTCCTGCCGGAAGCCGCGGCCCTTGGTGATGGCTTTCGGACCGAGTTTCGCCCGCACCGCGTCCATTGCGTGTTCCACCCTGCGCCGCCGTCCGAGTCCCGGGTCGGCGAGGTCGGGCAGGTCGGCCCCGTCCGGATCCGCAAGGTCGGAGACACCGATCCCGATCAGCCGGAACGCGCGCCCGTCGAGCTCGCGTTCCAGCAGCCGGCGTCCGGCCCGGTAGAGCGTATCGGCCATCTGCGTCGGCCCGGACTGGTGGACCTGCCGGCTGATCTGCTTGAAGTCGGCGGTCTTCAGTTTCAGGACGATCGTGCGCCCGCTCAACGCCTTGGTCTTCAGCCTCCCGGACAGTTCCTCGGAGAGGCGCCAGAGGATCGGGTCCAGTTCGTCCAGCGTTCGCAGGTCTTCCGAGAAGGTGGTCTCGCAGGAGACGCTCTTGGTCTCGGATTGAGGGTCGACTTTCCGGTCGTCGCGGCCTCGCGCGAACCGGGCGAGCCGGGTGCCGATGCTGCCGTAGCGGCGGACCAGAGCCTCTTCCTCCATGCCCTGGAGATGCCCCACTGTCTCGATCCCGTCCCGTCTGAGTTTCTCGTGCAGCGACTTGCCGACGCCCCAGATCGTGGTGACCGGGCGATCGCGCAGAAACGCGCGCGCATCTTCCCGGCCGATGGCGGCGAAGCCGCGCGGCTTGTCCAGGTCCGAGGCGACCTTTGCGAGGAACTTGTTGTAGCTGAGACCGATCGAGGCGGTGACGCCGATTTCCGCCTCTATGCGGGCAATCAGCCTGCAGAGGGTTTCGGCCGGCGGTGCGTGATGCAGGCGCTCCGTGCCGCCGAGGTCGAGGAAGGCCTCGTCGATCGAGATCGGCTCGACGAGCGGCGTCACCGATTGCATGAGTTCGCGAATCTGTTTCCCGATCCGGCTGTATTTCTGCATGTCGGGTTTGATCACCACGGCATGGGGGCACGCTTTCAGGGCCTTGAACATCGGCATGGCCGAGCGGATGCCGTAGGTCCGGGCGACATAGCAGGCGGCGGAGACGACGCCGCGTTTGCCACCGCCGACGATGACGGGCTTGCTCAGAAGCTCCGGGTTGTCGCGCTTTTCCACCGTCGCATAGAAGGCGTCGCAATCGATATGGGCGATGGAGAGGTAACGGATCTCCGGATGGGCCGAGACCCGGGGCGAGCCGCAACGCGGGCAGCGGTTGCCGTCCGCCGACGGCAGGCTCTCGTGCCAGGAAAAGCAGCTCCTGCAAATTGCGGGCAGTCTCGTCGAGACGTCGCTCTCTGTCATCTTTCCGCTACCGGCACCGTATCGGGAAACCGGAACCTAAACCGTTGCCGGCCATAGCCACGCAGCACCCCTGACGCCGCTGGAGTCGCCATGAACGGGGGGCTTCAGCTCCGTTTTCACGATATCGGAAAAGACATGCGGCTCCCAGAGGCGCGGCACCGTTTCGTAAAGTCGCCGGACGTTGGACAGACCGCCGCCGAGGACGATGATGTCCGGATCGAGTATGTTGATCACATGCGCAAGGGCGCGCGCCAGGCGCTCCTCGTACCGCCCGAGCACGGCATCGGCGATCCGGTCACCGGCTGCGGCCCGCGCGGCGATCTCGCTGCCCGGAAGCGGAGCGCCGCCGGCCGAGACATACTGGCGTTCAAGTGCGGGGCCGGAGAGAAAGGTCTCGATGCAGCCATGGCGTCCGCAATAGCATTTCTCGCCGGGACGCTCGTCGTCCCGCGGGGCCGGCAGAGGATTGTGCCCCCATTCTCCGGCAATCGCGTTGCGCCCTTCGATTGCCTCGCGCCGGATCGCGATGCCGGCACCGACTCCGGTTCCGAGGATCACCCCGAAGACGATCTCGCCGTCGCGTCCGGCGCCGTCGGCGGCTTCGGATACGGCAAAACAGTTGGCGTCATTCTGGATCCGGACCGGACGCGCCAGCGCCTCTTCAAGGTCGCGGCCCAGCGGTTTTCCGATCAGCCAGGTCGAATTCGCGTTCTTTACCAAGCCGGTATCGCGCGAAACCGTTCCGGGGATGCCGATTCCGACGGAGCAGATGTGACCGATCCGGTCTTCCGCGCGTTTCACCAGGCCGCTGATCGTGCTGATCGTGGCGCCGTAGTCGCCCTTGCGGGTCGAAACCCGTTCCTGAACGATCGTCTCACCCGAAGGCGAAAGGGCGACCAGCTCGGTTTTGGTTCCGCCGAGGTCGATGCCGATCCGGAAATGGGACTGCTCTGCTGCGTCCATCCGTCTGCCCTGCCGAGATCAATGGTCACTTGCGCTTGGAGTGTTTAAACTGTTTATTCTTTTGTAAGTTATTAATTTTATCCAGTCATACAGGCTTGGATTAAGGCGTTGTGCGGACGGCCTGCGCAACGGTTCTGATGGAGGTTGGAGTGGCGGCAGAAACGTCGGTCGAGAAAACGGTACTCATCGTTGAGGACAATGAGCTCAACATGAAGCTGTTTCACGACCTCCTCGAAGCGCACGGCTACAACATCCTCGGCACCCGGGATGGCATGGAAGCGCTTAAGATCGCCCGCGAAAAGCGGCCGGATCTGATCCTGATGGATATCCAGCTTCCGGAGGTTTCCGGCCTCGAAGTCACGAAATGGATCAAGGAAGACGATGACCTCAGCGCGATCCCGGTGATCGCGGTTACGGCCTTTGCCATGAAGGGCGATGAGGAGAAGATCAGGGAAGGCGGCTGCGAGGCCTATATCGCCAAACCGATATCGGTGAGCCATTTCCTGGAGACGGTTCAGAAATTCCTCGGATAGACCGCGATGCCTGGACGCGTACTCGTCGTTGACGACGTCCTGCCGAACATCAAGCTGCTCGAAGCCAAGCTGATGAGCGAGTATTTCGATGTGCGGACGGCCTCGAACGGACCCGAAGCGCTCGAAATCATCCAGTCCGAAGTTCCCGACATCGTCCTGCTCGACGTCATGATGCCGGGGATCGACGGGTTCGAGGTGTGCAAGCGCATCCGCAGCAATCCGGCGACGGTCCATCTTCCCGTGGTCATGGTGACCGCCCTCAGCGATCCGTCCGACCGGGTGCGCGGACTGGAGGCCGGGGCGGACGACTTCCTGACCAAGCCGGTCGACGATACCGCGCTCTTCGCCCGCGTCCGCTCCCTGCTTCGCCTCAAGGTGATGATGGACGAGTGGCTTCTGCGCGAGAAGACCTCCGCGCATTTCGGCGTACTCGAGCCGGGCGCGGGAGCGCAGTCGGTCGGATACGAGGCCGGCCGGATCCTGCTGATCGAGGACAATCCGATCGATGCGGCGAATACGCGAAACATTCTGAACCGGGACGACAACAGGGTCTATGTCGCCGCCGACGCCGCACAGGCGCGGGAAATCGTAGCATCGACGGATGTCGAACTGATCGTCTGCAGCCTGAACCTCGAGACGGAGGACGCATTGCGCCTCGTCTCGCAGTTCCGGGCTTCGGAACGGACGCGCCAGGTCCCCGTGCTGATGACGGGCGAGATGGATCAGATGGACAAGCTGGCGAAGTCGCTCGACCTCGGTGCGAACGACTACATCATGAAGCCGCTCGACAAGAACGAGCTGACGGCCCGCACACGGACCCAGATCCGCCGGCGGAGGTTCCAGGACCGCCTGCGCGACAATTACGAGCGGTCGCTCTCAATGGCGCTGATAGACAGCCTCACGGGGCTCTATAACCGGCGCTATCTGGAGACCTATCTGAAGAGCCTGATGGACAGCGCGGTGGAGCGGCGCAAGCCTCTGGCGCTGCTGATGCTGGATATCGACCATTTCAAGGCGGTCAACGATACCCACGGCCATCTCGTCGGCGACCGGGTGCTCAAAGCCGTTGCGGACGCGCTGACCAACAGCCTGCGCTCGGTCGACATGGTCGCGCGGATCGGCGGTGAGGAATTTGTCGTGGTGATGCCCGACACCTCGGAGGAGTTCGCCGAAGCGGTCGCGGAGCGGCTGCGCAAGCGCGTTGCGGACACGGTCGTGGAGATCGAAACCGCGGACGAGCCGATCTCGGTAAAGATCAGTATCGGCCTGACCATGCGGCGCGACGAGGACCGGACGGTCGAGGACATGATCGGCCGCGCCGACAAGGCGCTCTATGGTGCGAAGAGCGCGGGCCGCAACCGGGTCGTCGCCGACATTTCCCAATCGGACTGAGCCGGCCGCCGGCAGACATTCCGGACAAAACAAAACGGGCCGTAGAAACGGCCCGTTCTGGCAATCGTTCGGCGGAAGCCGCTTACTTGATCTTGGATTCCTTGAACAGCACATGCTTGCGCGCAACCGGGTCATACTTCTTGAGCTGAAGCTTCTCGGTCTGGGTGCGCGGATTCTTCTTCGTGACGTAGAAGTATCCGGTATCAGCAGTGCTGACGAGCTTGATAAGCACAGTCGCGGGCTTGGCCATGGCCGTTCCCCATCAGTCGGAGTGAATTCGAAGGCCGCAAACATATCCATATCCCGGCACCTGTCAAGCGCCTATCGGGATTTCGATGTCTGGCCGGTCTATTGGGCCGCGGCCGGCCATTTTGAGGCGATCAGGGAGGCCTCGAACGCGCGCTCGAACTGGCCCGGCTCGCGCAGCAGCCTGAGGGCCAGGGCGAGATCGACGTCGCCCGAGCCGGCGACGTGCTTGCGATCGCTGCAGCGCTCCATCAGGGCGCTCTGGATGCTGTCGTCGAGATCGTGGGCGATCCTGCGCAGGCGCAGCAGCTCGCGCGCGCGGACGGCGGCCACACGGGCTTGCGAGCCGACGAACTGCAGCTCCGGATCCTGGACCTCGGCCGAACAGATCGTCGGATAGACGCCGAACGGACCGATCGGATAGCCGGACGGCGTGTACATTCTGGCCCAGGTGATGATCAGCTCGCCGTCGTTCGGCAGGCGCACGATCATCTGGACCGTACCCTTGCCGTAGGTCCGGGAACCGATCAGCACGGCGCGTCCGCTGTCCTGCAGTGCGCCGGCGACGACTTCCGAGGCCGAGGCCGAATCGCCGTCGATCAGGACAATGAGCGGAATACCGACGGCGATATCGGGCTGGTCGGCCTTGAATTCCTTCTCCGACCGCGGATGGCGGCCCTTGGTCAGCAGGATCCGGCCGTCCTCGATGAAGAGATCCGCGATGGACACGGCATCGCGCAGGACGCCGCCGCGATTATGTCTGAAATCCAGGATTATGCCGTTCATTGACGGGCCGATCCTGGCCGCCGCCTCGGCGATTTTCTGACGCAGGCTGGAGGCGGTCGCCTCGTTGAAGCTCCGGATCTCCAGATGGGCGCTGTCGCCGATGCGTTTCAGATAGACCGTCTGTTCGATCACGGGCGCCCGCGTCACCGAGACGGTGCGCTCGCGATCTGCGGTCTCCGTGGTAATCCGTACGACGCTTCCGTCGGGCCCGCGCAACAGGTCGGAGACCGCGAGCATGTCGAGGCCCGCGACAGCCTTGTCATCGATTGCGAGGATCAATTCGCCGACCGAAAGACCGCTATGGGCCGCCGGACCGTTCTCGAAGACTTCCTGGATCTCGATCAGTCCACTCTTCTCTGTCAGTACGACGCCGATGCCGGAATAGCCGCGGCGGTGCGCCCGGCTACGCTCGGCGTCGGCCGCAGTCGTATAGCGCGAAAACCTGTCGAGATCGGCAAGCGCGCTTCTGAAGACCAGGTTGTAGAGCGTTTCCGGCGGTGCGTCGTGCAGGACGGGCGAGACCGTGCGGCCGGTATCGATGACCGCCGCCGTGAGCATGCTCCAGCGTGCCACATCGTCCGGTTCGGGGACCGTGAAGGCAGCGACGTCACGGCCCCTGTGTCCGACGATCACCTGGTCGCCATGGTCAGTCACGGTGATTGTGTCGTCGAGGCTGCGTATACCCTGCAGCCCGGTCACTGCGAGCGACGGCAGGTCGGTTTCCTCGATATAGAAGCTTGTGATGCCTTCAAAGCCGGCCGAGAAAACCTCAGCCGCAGCATCCCGGTCGTAGACCATGGGATCGACCGGAGCCCGAGGGGCCGCACAGGCCGCAAGTACGACGAGCAGCATCGCCGCGAGGAATCGCGAAGGCCTGCAGCCCGGCCGCTGGCAGTCTCGATGCATGTCTCTCTTGCGGGTCAACAACTTATGGTCCATGGGCCCACTATAGGCGGAAAAGCCTTACGCGTCAGCGGGACTTCTTCGGGCGTCCGCGCGCGCTCCCCTGCTGGCCGTGTTTGTGCCGCCCGCGGTGCTTGCGCAGTCCGCCCGGCCGTCGCGATCCGGGGTGGCCGCCGGGGCGCCCCTCGGTCCCGCCGGAGATGTAGTCCAGCAGCAGCCCGCCGGTAAGCGGATCGGCATCGACGAGGCGGACGGTCACCGGATCGCCGATCCGGAAGGTCAGGCCGGTCGCGCGGCCGCTGAGCGAATGGCGATGGTCGTCGAGATCGTAGAAATCGCCGGGCAGACGCTTCATCGGCAGCAGGCCATCGGCCCCGATCCCGGCAAGCGCGATGAAGAGACCGGCCGAGCCGACGCCGGAGACGCGGGCCTCGAAGGTGTTGCCGACCTGATCCTTCAGATAGGCCGCGACATAGCGGGAGATCGCCGAACGCTCGGCGGCCGCCGCCCGGCGCTCGGTCATCGAGATATGTTCGGCGGTCTCGTTGAAGCTCACCATCTCGATCTCGCCGAGCCCGTCCTTACCGAAACCGTGGGCATCGATGAGCGCACGGTGCACAAGCAGGTCGGAATAACGCCGGATCGGCGAGGTGAAATGAGCGTAGCGCCGGAGCCCCAGACCGAAATGGCCGATATTGTCCGGGCTGTAGACGGCCTGGCTCTGGCTGCGCAGCACGAGTTCGTTGACGATGGTCTCGTGAATCCCGCCACGGACCTTGGCGAGGAGCTCGTTGAAGGTCTTCGGACGGATCACGCCGGAGGTGCCGAAGGGAAGGTCGAGCCCTTGGAGATACTCCTTCAGCGCCTCGACCTTCTCGGGATCCGGACTTTCATGGATCCGGTACATGCAGGGCCGCCGCTTGGCCTCCAGCGTCTCGGCCGCGGCGACGTTCGCCAGTACCATGAATTCCTCGATCAGCCGGTGGCTGTCGAGCCGTTCGCGCGGCTCGATCGAGGCGACCTTGCCGTCGTCGCCGAGCACGACCTTGCGCTCGGGCAGGTCGAGATCGAGCGCCCCGCGCTCGTTCCGGGCTGCCAGCAGCAGCCGGTAGGCGCCGTAAAGCGGCTCGATGATACCTTCCGGCACGATCCCGGCATCGCCGCCGTCTGCCGCCGCCTGCACCTGCTCGTAGGTCAGCCGCGCGGAGGAGCGCATCAGGCCGCGCATGAACCGGTGCTTCACCTTCTGGCCGCGGGCATTGATGACCATCTCGACCGCGAGGCATGCCCGATCCTCGTCTGGCCGTAGCGAGCAGAGCCCGTTCGAGAGCGCTTCGGGGAGCATCGGGACGACACGGTCGGGGAAGTACACCGAATTGCCGCGCTTGCGCGCCTCGGTGTCGAGCGCGTCTCCCGGGCGGACATAATGGGCGACATCGGCGATCGCGACGAGGATGCGGTATCCGCCGGGATTCTTCGCGTCGCCGTCGGCTTCCGCGAAGACCGCATCGTCGAAGTCGCGCGCGTCGCTGCCGTCGATGGTCATCAGCGGCAGGTCTCTCAGATCCGTTCTCTTGCCGAGCGTCACCGGTTTCGCGGCATTCGCCTGAGCTTCGCAGGCATCGGGAAACACCGAGGGGATCTCATGCTCGGCGATGGCGATCAGGCTGACCGCCCGCGGCGCCGAGGCATCGCCGAGCACCTCGATGACCCGGGCATGGCGCAGGCCCATCCGGCCGCGCGGCAGGATCTCGGCGACGACCAGTTCTCCCGGCTTGGCGTCCGCGGTTTCGCCCGGCTCGACGATATAGTCGGCCCGCGCCTTACGATCCGAGGGAAGGATGCGATAGTCCCTGCCCTCGCGCTTCAGCTGGCCGACGACGCGCTCGCCGCGGCTCTCCAGCTTGCGCATGATCCGGCCGCGGTATTTTCCCTGGTCGACCCGCTCCAGCTTCACGAGCGCGCGGTCGCCAGTGCCGACGGCGGGAGCGCGGCTGGAGGGGGGGATGGTGATCGAGGGCGGTTCGCTCTTTTCACGCCAGGAGAGCGGGCGGGCGCTTGCATGCCCGTCCTCGTCGATTCCGGTGATGGCGACGACGGTCACTTCCGGCAGCGCGCCCGGTGCGGCGGCACGGCGGTTGCGCCCGAGATCGATGACGCCTTCCGCGGCCAGGTCCTTCAGCAGGGCTTTCAGGGGAATCCGGTCGGCGCCCTTGATATTGAACGCGCGCGCTATCTCCCGGCGGCCGACCGGAGTCGGGCTGTCCTGGATGAACTCGATGACGGCCTCACGGCTCGGCAGTCCGTGAGGCGGTTTGCGATTGGTCACGCGTTCCGCCGGCCTAATCGTCCCCGGCCGCCTGGGCCGGGTCCTTGGTTGAGTCCGCTTTCTTCGCCGCACTCTTCTTTGCCGCGGGCTTCTTCTTCGCCGCGGTTTTCTTGGCCGCCGGCTTCTTGGCGGCGGCCTTTTTCGCCGGTGCCGCCTTGGCACTCTTGCCGGTTCCGGCTTTCTCGGCCTTGGCCTTGATCAGCTCGATCGCCTGTTCCAGCGTGACCTCTTCCGGAACGATGCTTTTCGGAATGGTCGCGTAGATCTTCTGATGCTTCACATAGGGTCCGAAGCGTCCGGCGCCGACCGTGATCGGCTTGCCTTCATATTCGCCGAGCTCGCGCCCCGCGGTCTTCTTCTTCGGGTTGTTGGCGATCAGGTCGACGGCGCGGTTGATGCCGATGGTCAGCACATCGTCGCCCGCGGGGATCGAGATGTAGGTGCTGCCGATCTTCAGATAGGGGCCGTAGCGTCCGATCCCTGCAAGGATGATCTCGCCGCTTTCCGGGTCCGGTCCGACCTCGCGCGGCAGGGCAAGAAGCGCCAGCGCAGATTCAAGCGTCACGTCCGCCGGGTTCATGCCCTTGGTGAGCGAGGCCCGCTTTGGCTTTGGATTGTCGTCCGTCTTCTCGCCGAGCTGCACGTAGGTGCCGTAGGGGCCCTTGCGCAGGGAGACGTCCAGACCGGTGGCGGGGTCCTGGCCGAGGATCTTCGGGCCGTTGGCGAGATCGGCGGTGCCGTCCTCGCTCCCGTCGCCGGCCTGGGTCATCTGCCGCGTGTACTTGCATTCCGGATAGTTCGAGCAGCCGATGAAGGCGCCGAACTTCCCGAGCTTCAGGCCGAGCCGTCCCTGACCGCAGGTCGGGCAGGTGCGGACGCTCTCGCCGTTCTCGTCGACAGGGAAGAAGTGCGGGCCGAGTTCCGCGTCGAGCGCGTCCAGCACGTCGGAGATCTTCAGCTCTTTCGTATTGTCGACCGCCTCGCGGAACGCCTTCCAGAAGTCCTGCAGGACCTTCTTCCAGGCGATCGTGCCCTCGGCGATGTTGTCGAGCGCGTCTTCCATCTCCGCCGTGAAGTTGTACTGCACATAACGGGTGAAGAAGTTCGAGAGGAACGTGGTGACCAGGCGGCCGCGGTCTTCCGGAATGAAGCGGCGCTTGTCGAGCCTGACATAATTCCGGTCCTGCAGTACCTGCAGGATGCTGGCGTAGGTCGACGGACGGCCGATGCCGAGCTCCTCCATCTTCTTCACCAGGCTCGCCTCGCTGTAGCGCGGCGGCGGCTGGGTGAAGTGCTGCTCCGGCATGGTCTTGTCGTGCGCCAGAGCCTCGCGCTCGGCCATGGGCGGCAGCAGGCGCTCGTTCTCGTCGTCGTCCTGCGTCGGGTCGTCCCGCGTTTCCTGATAGAGCTTGAGGAACCCGTCGAAGGTGACGATGGAGCCTGTCGCCCGGAACTCCGCCCGGTTGTCGGCGGCGCCGATGATCGCCGTGGTCTGGTCGAGTTCCGCGCTTGCCATCTGGCAGGCGACGGTGCGTTTCCAGATCAGCTCGTAGAGCCGCAGCATGTCCTTGTCGAGATGCGCTGCCATCTGCTTCGGATGACGCCGGACGTCGGTCGGCCGGATCGCCTCGTGGGCTTCCTGGGCGTTCTTCGACTTGTTCTTGTACATCCGCGGGCTGTTCGGCAGGTAACGGTCGCCGAAGTTCTTGCCGATATCGTCGCGGATGGCGAAGACCGCTTCCTGGCTGAGCTGTACGCCGTCGGTCCGCATGTAGGTGATGAGACCGACGGTCTCGCCGCCGAGATCGATCCCCTCATAGAGCTTCTGCGCGATCTGCATCGT
Organism: Nisaea sp.; assembly: GCF_017640745.1. Classification (GTDB taxonomy): domain Bacteria; phylum Pseudomonadota; class Alphaproteobacteria; order Thalassobaculales; family Thalassobaculaceae; genus Nisaea. Next base: position 15,759 of record NZ_JAEPQA010000040.1, read on the forward strand.
GCGCGAGGCGCCAAAGCCGAGCTTGCGCGAAGCTTCCTGCTGTAGCGTCGAGGTGGTGAAGGGCGGATAGGGATTGCGCTTGGTCTGCTTCTTCTCGAGCGAGCGCACCGAATAGGTCCCGCCTTCGACGCGGGCGACCGCTGCCTTCGCGGCGTCTTCCGTGCCGATCGAGAGCTTTTCCAGCTTGGTGCCGTCGAGATGGGTCAGCCGGGCGGTGAAATTCTTCCGTTCCTTGGTGCGGAACTGGGCATCGATGGTCCAGTATTCGTCGGAGCGGAAGGCTTCGATCTCGGCTTCGCGCTCGCAGATCAGCCGCAGCGCGACGGACTGCACGCGGCCGGCCGAACGGGATCCGGGCAGCTTGCGCCAGAGCACCGGCGAGAGGGTGAAGCCGACGAGATAGTCGAGCGCCCGTCGAGCCAGATAGGCGTCCACCAGGTCCTGGTCGAGGTCGCGCGGATTGTCGATCGCGTCGAGCACGGCGCGCTTGGTGATCTCGTTGAAGACCACGCGCTTGACGTCGACGCCCTTGAGCGCCTTGCGGTCGGTGAGCACGTTCTGCACGTGCCAGGAAATCGCCTCGCCCTCGCGATCCGGGTCAGTCGCGAGATAGAGCCGTTCGGCTCCCTTCACCGCACTGGCGATCTCCTTGATCTGCTTCTCGGCGCGCGGCTGCGCCTCCCAGACCATCGCGAAATCGGCATCCGGATCGACCGATCCGTCCTTCGACGGCAGGTCGCGGATATGCCCATAGCTGGCGAGCACCTTGTAGTCGCTGCCAAGGTATTTGTTGATGGTTTTGGCTTTGGCCGGCGACTCGACGACGACAATTTTCATGCGGCTAACCGGACGTCCTTTCTTGCGCTGGTGGTCCGGCGCCGACAATAGAACCCTTTTATTTACGGAGGGTTATAGCGCCGCGCCACGTTGTTTCCCGGATGGCGTTCGGCCTCGCCGGCCAGCTCCGCTTCCAGAAGAATGGTAAGGACCACCGGCGGTGACAATTGGCATCGGCGGATGATTTCGTCAACCGGTAGAGGCGTCGCATCCAGCAAGGCAAGCACGGAAGCACGTGCCGCATCGTCGATTTCCTCCGCGATTTGGTGTGTTGCGCCGTCGAGCGAGTAGGGCCCGGAATCGACCGGTTCTTCACGGATGCCGCCTTCGAGAAGCAGGGTCATCAGATCCTCCGCCCGTTCGATCAGATGCGCCCCGTCACGGAGCAGGCCGTTGCTGCCGGCGCAGCGTGGGTCCATCGGAGATCCGGGCACGGCGCAGACCTCGCGTCCCTGATCGGCGGCGAAGCGCGCGGTGATCAGGGAACCGGAACGCTTTGCCGCCTCGACCACCAGCGTCGCCCGGGTGAGGCCGGAGATGATCCGGTTGCGCGCCGGGAAATGCCGCGCCAACGGCCGGGTGCCGATAGGCGCTTCCGCGATCAGTACGCCTTCGGAGACGATGCGGTCTCTCAATGCCTCGTTCTCCGGCGGATAGACGATATCCGCGCCGCCGGCGACCACCGCGACCGTTCCGCTGTCGATCGATCCTTGATGCGCGGCGGTGTCGATCCCGCGGGCGAGGCCGGAGACGATCACGACTCCGTGTGCGCCGAGGTCGCGGGCGATCCGTTCGGTGAAACGGAGCGCATTGCCGGACGCGTTGCGCGCGCCGACGATGGAAATCGCGGGCTCCAGGAAGAGATGAGGATGCCCCATCAGCGAGAGCGCCGCCGGCGCGCCCTCGATCTGGGCGAGCATGGCCGGATAATCCGGCTCGCCGATGACGATGAGACGGGCGCCCTGCCGTTCGTTCTCGGCAATTTCCCTGTGGATCTCTTCGACTTCGGGAATGGCGAGCTTCTTTTTCCGTCCGCCCCGCCGGGCGAGGTCCGGCAAACGCTGCAGCGCTTCCGCCGCCGAACCGAAGCGGGCGAGCAGGTGCTGGAAAGTGACCGGGCCGACATTCTCCGTGCGGATCAGCCGGAGCCGGGCCACTCGCTCGGTCGTGTCCGGCGGGCCGGGGGACCGCTTGTTTCTGACCATGGCAGTTCTCCTCTCGGCCCAGTCATGGACGGGCCGGGAGGATTTCTGTGCGGGGCTGTCAGAGAGCTAGGCCGCTGGCTTGTTCCGGGAGAGCTTGATCTTGCTTTCCTCGCCCTTGAGCAGGCGGCGGATATTCGCGTGGTGGCGGATGAAGATCAGCACCGCCATGAAAGCGGCGAGCTCGGCATGCTGCCGGTCGACCAGCCATTCCATATAAAACGGCGCGGCGAGGGAGGCTGTGAGGGCGGAGAGCGAGGAATAGCGGAACAGCACCGCCATCGCGAGCCAGGTCACTCCGGCAAGCCCGGCCACCGGGGGCGAGAGCGCGAGCAGGGTGCCGAACGCCGTCGCGACGCCCTTGCCGCCCTTGAATTTCAGCCAGACCGGGAAGCAATGCCCGAGCATCGCGGCGGCGGCGGCGATGACCGCCATGTCCGGGCCGAACTGCGCCGCGACGAGCACCGCCGCCGCGCCCTTGCCGCTGTCGCAGATCAGCGTCGCGAGCGCGATCACCTTGTTGCCGGTGCGGAGCACGTTGGTCGCGCCGATGCTGCCGGAGCCGATCTTGCGTACGTCCCCGAGCCCCGCGAGCCGGGTGAAGACGAGGCCGAACGGCACCGAGCCGAGCAGATAGGCGGCGAGGCCGCAGGCATAGAACGGCCAGGTGAATTCAAACGAGCCGAGCAGATCAGGCATCCGGGAACCTCCGCCGTTCCGGCACCGGGGCGGTCTCGATATCGAAAACGAGATTGCCGGCGCGGTAGGTCTTCTCGACCCGGCCCTGGACCGGACGTTCGTCGAACGGGGTGTTCCGCGACTTGCCGCGCAGCTCGTCCCGGTCGATCCTGACCGCGCGGTCGGGGTCGAACAGGATGAAGTCGGCGAGATGGCCTTTGCGCAGCCGGCCTGCCGGGAATTTCAACAGCTCCGCCGGGGTATCTGTCAGCGCCTTCAGCACCGTCAGCATCGGCACGTCGCCGTTGTGTACAAGTTCGAGGGAGACGGAGAGCAGGGTCTCGAGCCCGACGCCGCCGAAATCGGCCTGGCCGAAGGGCAGGCGCTTCTGGTCGCGGTCGCCCGGCGTGTGCGCGCTGACGATGGCGTCGATGGTGCCGTCGGCGATGCCCGCGATCACCGCGCTCCGGTCATCCTCGGTGCGCAGCGGCGGCGACAGCTTGGCGAAGGTGCGGTAGCCGACGACTTCGGATTCCGTGAGCGCGAAGTACGGCGGAGCGGTATCCGCCGTTACCCGCAGACCGCGTGCCTTCGCCTTGCGCACCGCCTCGATCGCGTCCCCGGTGGAGAGGCAGGAGAAATGCAGCCGGCCGCCGGTCAGCTCGAGCAGCCGGAGGTCGCGTTCGACCATCATCACCTCGGCCACGGCAGGGATGCCCGGCAGGCCGAGCCTCGTCGCCGTCTCGCCCTCGTTCATCACGCCGCTGCCGACCAGCTCCGGCAGTTCCGGGTGCTGGACGATCATGGTGTCGAAGAGCCTGGCGTAGGACAGCAGGCGCCGCATCACACCGGCATGTGCGATCGCCTTGCCGCCGTCGGTGAAGCCGGCCGCGCCCGCTTCGTGCAGCAGGCCGAGTTCGGTCATGATCTTGCCCTGCAGGCCCTTGGTCGCGGCAGCGTAGGAATGGATGTTCACCAGCCCTACATCGCGGCCGAGGCGCTCGACGAACTCCAGCACCGCGACGTCGTCGACGATGGGGTTGGTGTTCGGCAGGCAGGTGAAAGTGGTTACCCCTCCGGCGACGGCGGCCTGAGCGGCGGTCGCGAGGGTCTCCATGTGCTCGTTACCAGGTTCGCCGGTGGAAACCCGCATGTCGACGATGCCGGGCGCGAGGCAGAGCCCCCTGCAGTCCACGACATGGACATCGTCCTGCACCGCGTCGACAAAGACGTTCGGGCCGATATCGGCGATCCGCGCGCCGTCGACCAGCATGGCGCCCTGGGCATCGAGACCGGAGGCGGGATCGAGCAGGCGGGCATTCTTGAAGATCGTGCGCTTCACTGGTTTTTCGCCCACGGTTCGAGCTGAGACTGGGCCAGCACCTCGAGGCAGGCCATGCGGACGGCGACTCCCATCTCGACCTGCTCGCGGATCAGGCTGCGTTCGATATCGTCTGCGACGTCGGAGTCGATCTCGACGCCGCGGTTCATCGGCCCCGGATGCATCACCAGCGCGTCGGGCTTGGCGACCGAAAGCTTGTCGTGGTCGAGCCCGAAGAGCTTGTAGTACTCGCGGATCGAGGGGATGTAGCTCGCCTGCATGCGCTCGTTCTGCAGCCGCAGCATCATGACGATGTCGCAATCGGCGAGGCCGGTGCGCATGTCGTGATGAATCTCGACGCCGAGCCGTTCGAGGCCGGCCGGGATCAGGGTCGGAGGCGCGACGATGCGGACCCGCGCGCCCATGATCGAAAGCAGGTGGATGTTGGAGCGGGCGACGCGGCTGTGCGCGACGTCGCCGCAGATCGCGACGGTGAGGCCGGTGATCTCGCCCTTGCGGCGGCGGATCGTCAGCGCGTCGAGCAGGGCCTGGGTCGGATGCTCGTGGCTACCGTCGCCGGCATTGATCACGCCGCAATTGACCTTCTGGGCGAGGAGATGGACCGCGCCCGAGTCTGCGTGCCGGATGGTGAGCACGTCCGGATGCATGGCGTTCAGGGTAACCGCCGTGTCGATCAGCGTCTCGCCCTTCTTCACCGAGCTGGTGCCGACCGACATGTTGAGCACGTCGGCGCCCAGCCGCTTGCCGGCGAGTTCGAAGCTCGTCCGCGTGCGCGTCGAGTCCTCGAAGAAAAGGTTGATGATCGTCCGCCCGCGCAGGCTCGACATCTTCTTGTCCGCGCGGCGGTTGAGATCGACATAGCGGTCGGAAAGGTCCAGGAGCGCTTCGATGTCGGGGCGCGACAGGCCTTCGATCCCCAGCAGGTGCTGGAGTCGGAGCGCGGGCGCGTCACTTGGGGCCGATGGCTGAGAGCTTGTCATTAAAGGCCCCTTATACGGACCGGGCCCATGGCCGGGCAAGACCGAACTCGCGGGCGACGGAAACCGTCGGACAGCGGGCGCTGCGGTGGCTGAGCCGCGGCTTCCGCCTTCACAGAATCGGACGGCCGGACGTCGAACCCTCGAGCCTGTCCGTTGGGGAGTCCGACCATGCCCTTCGTCTATCTGCTTGCCCACGCGCCCGGCGACGTCGAGCAGCTCGTTCTGCTCGGCCAGCGGGTGTTCATCCAGACCTGGGCCGGGTCGAAGAAGATTCGCGGGCAGATCCCCGATCACGCGGGCCAATGGGTGCTGCCCGGCGGCGCGCACGGAAAGGACCAGGATCCGGCAATGGCGCTCCGGGCGATGGTGCTGGCCGAGACGGGGATGCGGCTCGACGATCCGGTGGCGCGGACGAACTACGACATCGGCGAGCCCAAGCTGCATCGGCTGGAGGACCGGGACTACAATCCCTTCACCGTGGTCGAATATCCGTTCTCGGCGTCCGGTCTCCGGCGATTCGCCGATGCCATCGACGGCAATATCCAGAAGCTGTCCATGCAGGATTGCCTGTTTGCCAAGGCCGGCATTCCGCGCCGGACGGAGGCGCTGGAGAAGCTCGGTCCGGTACTGCCGCCGCAGAGCGGCTGGCAGACCTTCATCGTCAAGAATTTCTATGGTGGCACGCCGCCGGGCCCGTTCAACACCGAAGTCGACACGCTGACGGCGCAGATCACGGCCTCGACCAAACAGAGCGGCGCATGGTTCGAGCAGGCGATCGAGGAGCTGATTCCGGAGGGCAGCGTCGAGCCGCCGGTCAGCAAATCCAAGCTCGTCGGATTGCGGGTGGAAGGAGCGACCTCCACCGGCATGGATGCCTATCAGGCGCAATATGGCGGCACGGCGGTTCGGGTAACGGCTTTGTTCGATCCGCCGCCGGTCGGCGAGATGCCGGCGATCACCTGGAGTGGGGCGACGCAATCCGCCGGCGCCACGGCGGAGGTGGCGCTCGACAGGGTCACGGCAAAGGGGCGGCCCAGAACGGTCAAGGCGGAGTCGGGCGGCGACTCCCGTCAGATCGCGCTGACCATCATTCCGGAGCTGGTCGGCTTCGATGTCGAGAACGCAAAGAAGATCGGAGAGAAGGAGCAGGTCCCGCTCTATGCGGCGGTCTATTCGGAAGAGGGGCCCGATGTTGTCGTCACTCTGAAACTTCGCCCGAACAATTCAGAGGCCTTCGAGGCGGTGATCTGGGAGGGGGGCAGTCCGGTTTCGGGAAATCCGGCCAAACGCACCATCTCCCGCGGCACGGTGGTGGACCCGAAGAGTCCGGTCCGGATCAAGGCATCGGTCAATCCCGAGATCGAGATGGCGGTGATCGTCTATGCCCATCTGACCGGAATCGAGATCCGCAACGCGCCCTCCCGTCAGGTCGCGGGAACGAATTACAGCATCGACTACCAGGCGGGCGCGCAGGCGACGCTGCGCGGGGTGCTCACCCCTGACCGGCCGCAATCCTATTTATATCTGAACTGGGACACGGGCGAGCAGCATACCCGGGACATCACGATCAACCGGCATCCGATCAGCGCGCCCGGAGTCTTCACCAACCATACGGTGACGCAGACCATCGGCGACGAGAATGTCGAGAATGTGAGTATCGGCATCGAGGTCGTGCCGACGGTCCAGTCGCTCGGCTACGAGAGCTTCGCGTTCCGGGACAACACGAACGCCTGGTACAGCTACGCGATCTCGAACCAGTTCGGACTGCCGAACCACATACCGGCGCAGGCGATCGCCGTCACCGATCCGGATACGGCGCCGGCCTGGCAGCATCTTGTCTGGGCCAACGACAGTGCCCCGGGTCGCACCGACAACCGCCGTCTCGTCTATCTCGATGGCGCGGCAGCCGTGCAGCTTCAGGCACGCTCCAATTCGGCAAATCCCGTCGCTGCCCCCCTTACGATCAAGAATGTCCAGCAATGGCCGGTCGGGACGCCGCAGATCGATGTCCGCCGGATCACCTTCAGCGGCGGCCGTTCGGTGTTGCGGGAAGACGGCGTCAATTTCGGCAATGCTTATGGCCGCGTCTGGCAGCCGGGACAGACCGTGCCGCAAACCTACACGAGGAATACCAATGTCGGCCTGCAGCCGGTCTTTCGCGTCAACACAGCGGGAACCGGGATCGCGATCGATGTCCGGGCCACCCTGTTCCTGCCGCTGGCGGACGGCTCGTTCCACACCATGATCTGGAGCTGGAACAATATCGCCTCCGCGAACGGGGCGACGGCGGATCTTGCCCCCGCTGCGGCGAATGCCAATGTGACCTTGCCGAATCAGGTCGTGCATGGCGACCCGGTCCGCTTTCTTTGGGAAATGCGGGCAACCGGCGGGCATGACGGAAACTGGACCCTTTTCGACGTCACCAGTCACCAGATCTATCTGACCTATGCGGACCCCGCGAATGGCGATCGGCTTCCGGGAGGCGGCGCGAGCAACTATTGGACCGTGCTGAAACTTTCCTGCGCCGCCGCTGACGGCCAAGCGGGGAATGCCGCGCAATTGAAGGCCGCCATCTATTCGGCGTTCGCCCAGTTCGCCGGCGGCGGGCTCGATCCCGCCTCCGGCGATAACCCGGGGGCTCTGCGTGCATGGGACAATGCCAGAATGACCTATTGGACCCGGCGCCCGCCGCAGCAGCGGTTGAACACCATGCTGTCGGCCGCTCCGGCCGGTGGGACGATTTCCTGCGCCTGCGGTGCCTGGGCGGAATTGCTGATTGCCATGTTCGCCGCGCATGGCGAGGCGACGCCGCGAAAGGTCTCGGTCGAGCCGAACGCGGCAGTCAGCGGTGCGGCAACCGGGTTCATGGTCTCGAACTGGACCTTCCATGCGCCGCCGCCCGCCTCGGCGAACGCCTACACGCACGACCGCGGCGCGCCCGCAACGGCCGTGGCGGGAACCGCGACCTGGGGTTCCGGAGTGGTCGCCCAGAACAACCAGACGCCGCCGGAGCGGTTCGGCAATCATTTCATCGTCTACGACACCGCCGGCGGGCTCGCTTTCTACGATCCGTCCTACGGCAGTCCGGTCGTGAACACGGCCGCGGCCTATGTGACCGCAGCTTCGGCCGGATTGTCCCGCGGTGCGAATCCCCAACTCGGATTCTCCGTCGCCGCGGGGGCCGCCAACAACATTCTCAAACTCCGAAGGCTGACAGTTCTGCATGACCTCAACTAGGGAGTGGGCGCATGCCTGATGCTTCGATCAAATGGGAAACGATCTCCTTCGACGGTTATGCGCCGGCGCGTCTGGCCGGGGCCGGCGGAACTCTAAATCTTTACAAGGGCGTCATATCGGAGACGTCGTCGGACGACGGTGCGGAGGAGGTTGAGGTCACCCTCAAGGCGGTTCCGCCGGGAAGGGCGGCATCCGTTATTTCCGATGCCGAGGCGACGTCCGGGGTCGATATCGCGATCGGCTTCGAGCAAGTCTTCGTATCCGCTCCCGATTGGGACCTGTCGCTGGACGAAAGTGGCAACGGTGCGGCGGTCATGCAGCTGTTCGGGGGCGCCTGGAACGATCTGCTGTACGTGACGATCGCCAAGGGCGTGGCGTCCGATCCGGTTCGTTTCGCCGGGCAGGACTTCTCTGCCCCGAGGCTCTTCCGCCAGCTCGACGGCAGTTACCGGATCCTGGCGCGCGGGGATCTCGACGGCCTGGTCTCGATCGACCCTGCCCGCCCGACCGCCGAACCGACCTGGATCGGCGCATGGAGAAGCGCATTGTCGCTGGACATCGGGGGCGGCGAGAGCGCCTGGCTGTTCCAGGAAATCAGCGATGTAGGTCCGCTCTCTCCGGTCGGTATCGGCGCCGCACCCGTCTTGCTCGGCATCGGCCCGACAGGGAAGGTTCCGGGCGCGGGCGACGATATTCTAGGAGGCGCCCCGATTTTTGAGTTCGCGGCGGCCTCTTCGCACGAGGGGGTACTTGTCTTTGCGACCGGGCCCGGCGGCATCCATGCCGCGGCGATCGACGTGCACGGGGCCGAGACCCAAATCGCGGTCGGGACCCCGCCGGGGATATTGTCCAGTCCGTCGGTCGCACTCTTATCCGACGGGCAGGGTAGTTTCGACGGCGTGCTGACCGTGTTGCACCTCAAGGAGAATCTGAGCGCGGAAGGAGTCTCCTTTGCCCGCGTTCCGTTCGCCGGGTCCGCATCGCCCGCGCCCGCAGCCTAAGCCGGCGGATCTGTACAAGCAGGCCTGCAATGGATAACTCTGGTCTCCGGAAGCGAGAGACAGCGAACGGGCGCCAGACCTATGAGCGAACATGTTCCCCGGATAACCGTGCGGGTAGTGATTTCCGGCCGGGTTCAGGGCGTGTGGTACCGCGGCTGGACGGTCAAGGAAGCGAGCGCGTCGGGTCTCGATGGCTGGGTCCGCAATCGCAGCGACGGGACCGTCGAGGCGGTTTTCTCCGGGCCGTCAGGGCGCGTGGACGCCATGATCGAGACCTGCCGCATCGGCCCGCCGGCGGCACGGGTAACCGGGATCGAGTGTTTTGACGATACGGACCCTCCCGCCCAGTCCGGTTTCCAGCAGCGGCCGACGCTCTAGGGATCGCCGTGCAGATCGCCGCCCGTACCGTTGCTTCACAATCGGAGATGCGTCAGCGTCTGTCCTGGGTCGACCGGCTGGTTGACCGTGAGAGTGACGGAGACGGACTCGATCTTGCGCCGCAGGCGGCGGCCCTGTTTGACGAAATGCGCCTTTGTTTTGCGTCCGGCGCCTGGGTGGCGGTTCTGGTCCTGGCCCAGGCGGCGCTGGATGCGGAATTGCAGCAGGAGGGGTTGGACGGACTGGCCCAGAACGAAATCCGCTTCGGCGCCGATTATGTCTGGCTGCGGAACCGGCGCAATCATCTGCTGCATGCCGACGACCCCCGTCCGGCGGTCACGCTTGAAGACTATGCTCCGGGTGACCCGCATCTGGAGCGTGAGGCGCGCCGCGCCGTCGAGCTGGTCGTCGGGGGCCTCGCCGAACTCGCCCGATAGAAGTCTCAGTCGGGCCGCGGCTGACGTTCCTCGCGCGGGGCCAGAAACCACGCCGCCGCCGGGTTCACGGAAAGATGCGTCGCTGCGTTCTTGCTCTCGACCCGTCGGACCAGGCCCTTCTCGATCAATTGGAGCAGGACCTGGGACAGCGGTGAACGCACCCGGGAGAGGAAAATCCCAAGATCGCTGCGGTCGGACGGATCGTGGCCGAGGAGCAGCAGGTCAAAGACCTCGCATTCCTCCTCCGTCATGTCCCGCACGGTCTGGGCGATATCTGGGCGAAGCTGCGTCACGAAAACACCGTGCGTGTATGGGGAGGGGTGTCACCATATCGTACGAAAGTTTTCCTGGTGTTTTAAAGTGATTTTCTTGGAATGACCGAAAAAGCCTTCAGGTGCCGGTGTCAGGCACTGCCGACGGCAGGTGTGCAAAAGCGCTCCCGGGACCAAAAACGTCTTCGAAGGACTCGCGGAGTGCCATGTCGACCTCCGGCATTGACGCAAGCTGGCCGAGATCGTGCAGGCTGGTCACGCCATGCTCCGAGATGCCGCAGGGAACGATCCCGTCGAAATGCGAGAGATCCGGATCGACATTGATCGAGATCCCGTGGAAGGAAACCCAGCGCCGGACGCGAACGCCGATGGCAGCGATCTTGTCCTCCTTTTTCGGTGCGCCGATATCGCCGCGCGTGACCCAGATGCCGACCCGCCCGTCGCGCCTTTCGCCTTTGACGTTGAAGGCCGCGAGGGTGTGAATCACCCAATCCTCCAGCGCCTGGACGAAGGCGCGGACGTCGGGCTTACGGGCCTTCAGGTCGAGCAGGACATAGGCCACCCGTTGCCCGGGGCCGTGATACGTATACTGGCCTCCGCGCCCCGCCTCATAGACCG
>NZ_JAEPQA010000041.1:0-13023 GCF_017640745.1 Nisaea sp.
ACCGGGCCATGCCTTTCGGCGACGCCCAGTCTCTCAGCGGTGACGAGACCTACGCGATCACGGCCTATCTCCTGTATCTGAACGATCTCGTCGACGACGATTTCGAGCTCTCGAAGGCGAACTTCACCGAGGTGCGGCTGCCGAACGAGGAAGGTTTCTATCCCGACGACCGGACCGAGACCGCCGTCTGGAAGAACCGCTCGCCCTGCATGGAAAACTGCAAGCCCGAGGTGAAGATCACCAAGCGGGCGGCCATCATCGACGTGACGCCGGAGGACGCCTCGGGTGCGGCCGCTGCCGCAGAGGCGATGGGCGAAGGCTCCGGGGCGGCTGCGCCGGCCAGTGAGCCGGCGCAGGAAGTCGCGGCGGCACCCGCCGTCGATCCCGCGCTGGTCGAGGCGGGAGAAAAGGTCTTCAAGAAGTGTCAGGCCTGTCACGCCGTTGGCGACGGTGCGAAGCACAAGATCGGCCCGCATCTGAACGGCATCTTCGATCGCGCCGCCGGTACCGCCGACGGTTTCACCAAATATTCCAAGGACATGGTGAAGGCAGGCGAGGAGGGTCTCGTCTGGACCGAAGAGACGCTCGCATCCTTCCTTGCCAAGCCGAAGGACATGATCAAGCGGACCAAGATGTCCTTCGCCGGACTGAAAAAGGACGACGAACTGGCAGCTGTGATAGCCTATCTGAAGGCGACGTCCGAATAGTATGAGGACATGACATGATGGCGGTGACGGTGCGCACTATCCGGGCTTTGGGCCTCGCGATTCTGCTGACCGTCACCGCCCTTGCCGCTCCGGCCCGAGCTGTCGAACTCGGAGACGCGAAAGCCGGTGAGCAGCTCTTCCGTGTCTGTAAAGCCTGCCACCGTGTCGGTAACGGTGCCGAAAATGCGGTCGGCCCGCATCTGAACCGAATATTCGGCCGCGTCGCCGGGTCCATCGAGGGTTTCCGTTATTCGGAGGGACTGGTCCGCGCAGGCGCGGACGGTCTCGTCTGGGACGCCGACAATCTCGATATCTATCTCGAAAACCCGAAAAACCTCGTCTCCAAGACGCGGATGAATTTCGCCGGCATGCCCGATCCCGCGGACCGGTCGCACGTTCTCGCCTATCTGCGCGCCTTTTCCGACAAGCCGAGCAACATTCCCGAAGCAGCGCCGACGGCGACCGCAACGGATCACAATCTCGATCCGGCGATCCTCGCGATCGTAGGCGATCCGGATTACGGTGAATATCTGTCGGGCGAATGCCTGACCTGTCACCAGAAGAGCGGGGCGAACGAGGGTATCCCCTCGATCACCGGCTGGCCGAAGGCCGACTTCGTGGTGGCCATGCATGCCTACAAAAAAGAACTCCGCCCGCACCCGGTCATGCGCATGATCGCGGGGCGGCTGTCGGATGAAGAGATCGCCGGATTGGCGGCGTATTTCGAAGGCCTCGACTGAACGAGGCCCAAAACGGGAGGAACTGCCATGTCTCTGAGTAGAAGGTCGATCCTGAAAGGTGCGGCAGCGGGTGCCGTACTGACCGCGGCGCCGATGGTGATGGGCGCCAATCACGGCAAGCCGAAGGTGGTCGTCGTCGGCGGCGGCGCCGGCGGCGCGACGGTGGCCCGCTATCTCGCCAAGGACAGCAAGGGCGAGATCGACGTCACCCTTATCGAGCCGACCCGCACTTACTACACCTGCTTCTTTTCCAATCTCTATCTCGGCGGGTTCCGCACGCTGGACTCCATCGCCCACAGCTACGGCAAGCTTGCCAGCGAGTACGGCATCAATGTCGTGCACGACTGGGCGGTCGGCGTCGACCGCGACAAGAAGACCGTCGCGCTCGCAGGCGGCGGGGCGGTGCCCTACGACCGCCTGGTGCTGTCGCCGGGTATCGATTTCGTCGACGGCGCGGTCCCGGGCTGGGACATCGCGGCGCAAAACAAGATGCCGCATGCCTACAAGGCCGGCTCGCAGACCGAGCTGCTGAAGGCGCAGGTCGAGTCCATGCGCGAGGGTGGGGTCTTCGTCATGGTCGCGCCGCCGAACCCCTATCGCTGCCCGCCGGGCCCCTACGAGCGGGTCTCCATGGTCGCGCATGTCCTGAAGGCGAAGAATCCGAAGGCGAAAATCCTGATCTTCGATCCGAAGGACAAGTTCTCCAAGCAGGGCCTGTTCCAGGAAGGCTGGGAGGCGCGGTACCCGGGCATGGTCGACTGGCTCGACGCCAGTTTTACCGGCCCGCTGAAGGAAGTGCGGCCGGACAGCATGGAAGTGGTCGTCGGCGGCGAGGTGACGAAGGCCGACGTGGTCAACGTGATCCCGGCGCAGAAGGCCGGACGGATCGCGGAACTCGCCGGTGTGACCGACGAGAAAGGCTGGGCGCCGGTCGTGCCCGCGACCATGCAGAGCCGGATGGACGAGAACATTCACGTTCTCGGCGATGCGACCAATCAGGGCGACATGCCGAAATCCGGCTTCTCGGCCAACAGCCAGGCGAAGGTGGCGGCCAATGCGATCCGCGGTGCGCTCACCGGATCGAAGGTGTTCCCGGCCAAGTTCTCCAACACCTGCTGGTCGCTGATCGATACCGACAACGGGGTCAAGGTCGGCGCGGCCTATGAGGCGACGCCGGAGAAGATCGCCAAGACCTCCGGTTTCATCAGCCAGACCGGCGAGGATGCCGCGCTGCGCAAGCAGACCTACGAGGAAAGCCTCGGCTGGTATTCCGGCATTACGGCCGACATGTTCGGTTGATCCGCATCAATGCCGCAGCCCGCGGGAAAGGTACCGTGGGCTGCGGTTACCCGCCTTGCCCGGCGACGCTGCCGAAAATGTGACGAAAGAGTCCGGTCAGAAAATGCTAATCGCCTATCTTGAGATGATCCGCCCCGGCGCGGGCCCAACGCGCGGGCGGGCCAAGCTTTTTCGAAAGGAGACGCGACATGCCGGTTCTGTTTCGGGCGCTTGTCCTCATCTGTCTTGTGACAATCGGGTCGGCCCTGCCGGCGGTGTCGCAGGCGGAGGATGGGGTGCACAGGCTCGTCCTGCAGATCAGCGACAACGATCCGCACAAGATGATGGGCGTCCTGAACGTGGCCGCCAACGTGTCGCGGCACTATTCGGGCATCGGCGAGGAGGTGGAGATCCGCATCGTCGCCTTCGAGGGCGGATTGCATCTGCTTCGAACGGATACCGCGCCGGAGGACGTCGCCAAGCGGGTTCAGGGCTTTGGAATGAGCATGCCGAACGTCACTTTCCTGGCCTGCGGCAACACCATCGACACGATGGAGCGGCTGGAAGGCAAGAAGATCCCGATCCTCGAGGACGCGGAAATCGTCCAGACGGGGGTCGTCGCGCTGATCGAAGCGAACGAGGCCGGGTGGACCATCGTCCGTCCGTAATCCCGGCGGTCAGCTGAGAGGGTATCATGGAATTTCTCGAGACCCTTCTCGCGACCGATCACATATCGGACCCGGCCAAGGCCGCGCTCTGCGGACTGCTCGTCGGTTTGATCTTCGGTGCCTGCGCCCAGGCGAGCCGGTTCTGCCTGCGCAGCGCCTCGATCGAGTTCTGGGGCGGCAAGCCCGGGCCGAGTTTCGCGATCTGGCTGCTGGTCTTCGGCTCCGCGCTCCTCTTCGTCCAGATGCTGCTCTCCTCGGGGATGCTTCCGGTCAACGAGGTGCGGCAACTGTCCTCCGCCGGCACGCTCTCGGGTGCGATCATCGGCGGCGCGATGTTCGGCGTAGGCATGATCCTCGCGCGCGGCTGCGCCAGCCGCCTGCTCGTGCTCTCGGCGACCGGAAATCTCCGTGCCCTGATGACAGGGATGCTGGTGACCGTGATCGCACAGGCGGCGCTGACCGGGCTGCTGTCGCCCCTGCGCCTCGAACTTTCCGCCCTCTGGTCTGTCGGACCGGACGCTCGCAATCTCAATCTGCATTTGCCCGCTTATGCCGGCCTGATCGTCGGCGGCGTGCTTCTTGCGCTCGCCGTTTTCCTCGCCCGGCGCGCCGCCCTTGGCACGGCACGGACCCTGATCTCGATCGTCCTCGGTGGCTCGATCGCCCTCGGATGGCTGCTGACGGCCTCGCTCGCCCATGTCTCCTTCGAGCCGGTTTCCGTGCTCAGCGTGACCTTCACCGGCCCGTCGGCGGATACGCTCATGGCGCTCATCACCGAGCCGGCGATCCCGCTCGAATTCGGCGTCGGCCTTGTGCCGGGGGTCGCGCTCGGGTCGTTTGCCTCCGCCGTGCTGCGAAAGGAGTTCCATGTCCAGGTGTTCGACCAGTCGACCGGAATGGTGCGCTATGTCGTCGGCGCCGTGCTGATGGGCTTCGGCGGCATGCTGGCCGGCGGTTGCGCGGTCGGGGCGGGGGTCACCGGCGGTTCGGTTCTTTCCCTGACCGCCTGGCTTGCGCTCCTCGCCATGTGGCTCGGTTCCGGTGCCTGCCAATGGCTGATGGAGCGCCAGTCCCCCGCTTTTGGTAACGGCCGGGTAACCTCATGACCCTTGCAATTCGTTTATTTCTCGCGGCCGTGCTGTTTCTCAGTTCCGCCGGAGGCCTCGTTGTCGAGATCGTCGCCGGGCGCCTGATCGCGCCCTATGTCGGCATGTCACTCTATACCTGGACGGCGATCATCGCCGTGGTGCTGGCCGGTCTCTCGGTCGGCCATTGGATCGGAGGCCGAATGGCGGGACCGGAGGTGGACCGCGCGAGCGGTATGCGGCGCCTCGCGATCGCTCTCGCTCTCGCCGGCGTCACGAGCCTGCTCGCGCTCCTGCTGCTGAACGATCTCGCCGTCGGACTGCTCGCCTCGGGGCTCGGGCAAGTCACCATCGTGGTCCTGCTCGCAACGGCACTCTTCCTGCTACCGAGTCTCTTTGTCGGTATGGTGGCGCCCGTCGTCACCAAACTCGCCGTCGACGAGGCGCCTGAGCGGACCGGCGCAATCCTTGGACAGATGTACGCCATCGGGACGGTCGGCAGCATTGGGGGCACTCTGTCGGCGGGATATTTCTTCATTTCCTGGGTCGGCTCCGCCGGGACCCTGATCGCCGTCACGCTGCTCTATGCGGTTCTCGCGCTGGCCTGCGCGCTGCTCGCCGGCCGGAAGGCGGCGCTGATCGCCTGTGTCGCGATGGTCGGGCTCTCCGTCCCGCTTCTTGGCACCGGCATCGCGCGCGGCGCCTTCACTTCCCGCTGCACGGTGGAGAGCGACTATTTCTGCATCGTGATCGACGATTTCGCTCCATATAGCGGCCGCCCGAGCAAGCTCATGGTGCTGGACAATCTGGTGCACAGCATCAACGACCGGGACGATCCGAGCCTGCTCTACAGCCCCTATATCCATTTCGTCGACGAATATGCCCGCCGCCGCTTTCCGCTGGATGTCGCGGGAACCGAGCTGTCCGCCTTCTTCATCGGCGGCGGCGGCTATTCCCTGCCGCGTGCCTGGGCCGCGACGGTGCCGGGCGCGCGCCTGATGGTGGCGGAGATCGATCCCGCCGTGACGGAGGCCGCCCGCGACCATCTCTGGCTCGATCCTTCTACGCCGGGGCTCGAGATCCATCACCGGGACGCCCGCGCCCTGCTGCAATCCCTGCCGCGAGAACCGCAGTTCGACGTGATCTTCGGCGATGCCTTTCACGACATCTCGGTGCCGACCCATCTGGTCAGCCGGGAGTTCCATGGCGAGGTGGCGGCGCGGCTGACGCGGCACGGGTTCTATGTCGTGAACGTGGTGGACGGAGCGCGCAATCCGCGTTTTCTCGCCGCGCTGGTCCATACGCTGGCGCAGGATTTCGGCGATGTCGCGATCTGGCGGGAAGCGGGGGAGCAGACCGGGATAAGCCCGGAAGGACGGATCACCTATGAGGTCGTCGCATCCGCCTCCGGCGCGCCGGTCCCGGCGATCCATTCTGCCTTCGGGATCCGCCGCACCTGGCAACGGATCCCGATAGCGGACCTGATGGATCCCGGTTCAGAGACCCCGGTGATCCTGACCGACGATTTCGCGCCGGTGGACCGATTGCTGTCCGGGGTCCTGTTCTCGGCCGTGACTACTGAATGAGCTGCGTCAGCTTCTCGGCGCCGCCGGTCTGATTTTCCAGAGCGGAGTCTACCGGCAGCTTCGGGTCCGCCGACCATTCGACCATGGACCCGTCATACATCTTCGCGTTCTCGTTTCCGAGGATCTCCTGGGAGACGAACCAGCCGAGGCTGGCCCAGTGGCCGGTGTTGCAGAAGCTGATCTGGGCGCCTTCGGTCGGGATGCCCGCCATCGTATAGAGCTTGGAGATGGTGTCGCGGTCGCGGAAGGTGCCGCCATTCTGCGTCAGCCAGTTTTCCGGCAGGTTCCGGGCGCCCGGAATGGTCCCGGCGCGCTTCGCCTTGCCGTGCTTGTTGAGGCCGAGGAACTGGTCCTGCGGGCGGTTGTCGACGATCACCTCGCCGGCCGTCGCAGCGGCGGCCATGTCGGTCTTGTTGACGATCATGTCCTCGCGCAGCTCTGCGGAGAAGATGGTCGGGGCCAGTTTCACCTCGCCTTTCTCCAGCGGGTTCAGCGGCTGCTTCGTCTTCTCGTCGATCTCGGCGGTGTAGGCCTGCATGCCGCCATTGAGGATCGAGACCGCGTCATGACCGACGACCTTGAAGGTCCAGTAGATGCGGGTCGCGGTCCCCATGTCGAGCGCGGTCTTGCCGGCCGGAACGATGACGACATGATGCTCGTTCTCGATGCCGAGATTGCCGATCGTCGTCTCCAGAGTGTCGACGGTGGAGAGCTGTGCGATGGTGCCGTTGCCGTCCTGGGTACGCCAGCCGTCCTTCAGGTAGTCGGTCCAGATCGCGCCGGGAATGTGGCCGTCTAGATAGGTCTGCTTGGTCGCCCCGTCGAGCTCGCCCCGGACGTCGAGAAAGACGATCCCGGGCTCACCGATATGGTCCTTCACCCAATCGACGCTTACCAGCGGCGTCACGGTCTCGGCGCGCGCCGCGCCGGCAATCACGACCAAAGCAAAGAGGGATGCGATCAGTTTCTTCATCGTCTTGTCCAATCGAAGCCAGGGCGCGGCCTGCTTTCGGGAAAGCACCGGGCCCGTTCGCGTGGAAAATAGAAAGATCGTTCCCGAATGCCTAGGTGGCGGCAATGAAATAGAAGATTTTGGTCAAAGAATCTTCCCGGATTGACCGCTCTGTTCCCGATTCAGGAAATATGTGACCGGGTTGTGCTGGCCGAACTCCTGCTCCGGCTTCAATACGGATGTCGCGGAGACGACGGTATGCATGAGGCATGGTCCCACAGGAGGGTGCCAACGCGCGCCGGCCATATGATGAGGATCGAGGTCTCCGAGGGCTTGCATTCGAACCGGCGAAGAATCCGGCTGTTCCCGTTTCGCTCCCGTTGCCCGCCGACACGGTCTCTGTATAGTGTGCGGATTCATCAAACCTACACAAACAGGGGAAGCGACCATGAAACGCTTGCTACCGTTCCTGTGTGCCGCGGTCATGTCGACGACTGCCGCTCAGGCTCAGGACACCGTCAAGATCGGCATGCTGCAGGGCTTCACCGGCCCGACCGAATCTCTCGTCAAGCCGATGGCGCTCGGCGGCGAGATGGCCATCCAGGAAGTGTCCGACAGCGGCATTTTCCTCGGCGGCAAGAAGGTGGTCTCCGTACGCGGCGACAGCACCTGCGTCGACGCCGCTGCCGCGACCGCTGCCGCGAACCGTCTGATCACGTCCGAGGGGGTCAACGGCATCGTCGGGGCGACCTGTTCCGGCGCGACCACTGCGGTGCTGAACAACGTCGCCCGCCCGAACGGCATGGTGATGATCTCTCCGTCCGCCACCTCTCCGGCGCTGAGCACGATCGAGGATGACGGCCTGTTCTTCCGCACCGCGCCGTCCGACGCCCGCCAGGGCCAGATCATCGGCGAGATCCTCGTTGCCAAGGGCATCAAGACCGCCGCGCTGACCTATACCAACAACGACTACGGCAAGGGCCTCGCCGACTCGATCCAGTCTGCCTTCGAAGGCAAGGGCGGCAAGATCACCGCCGTCGCCGCGCATGAAGACGGCAAGGCCGACTACTCCGCCGAAGTCGCGACCCTCGCGGCCGCGGGCGGCGACATCCTGATCGTCGCGGGCTATCTCGACCAGGGCGGCAAGGGCATGATCCAGGCTGCGCTCGACACCGGCGCCTTCGACCGGTTCGTGCTGCCGGACGGCATGGTCGGCGAAGCGCTGACGGACAATTTCGGCGCCTCGCTCGACGGCTCCATCGGCACCAACCCGGGTACCGACAGCCCCGGCGCGGCGCAGCTGGCCAAGCTGGCCGAAGGCAAGGGCTTCAAGGGCGACGATCCCTATGTCCCGGAAGCCTACGACGCCTCCGCGATCCTGCTGCTCGCCATGCAGGCCGCCAACAGCACCGATCCGGCCAAGTACAAGGGCATGATCGAGAAGGTCGCCAACGCGCCTGGCGAGAAGATCTATCCGGGCGAACTCGCGAAAGCGCTCAAGATTCTTGCCGATGGCGGCGACATCGATTATGTCGGCGGCACCGCGCTCGAACTGATCGCGCCGGGCGAGTCCGCGGGCAGCTTCCGCGAGACCACGGTCGAAGGCGGTAAGTGGAAGACCGTTGCTTACCACTGATCGGTCGAGTTGAGACGTTTACGGGGAAACGGTCGGGCGCGAGCCTGACCGTTTTGCCTATATGGGCTAACGGATGATCAAAGTAGAAAACGTCACCAAGCGCTTTGGTGGCATCCACGCCGTCAACGGCGTGTCGCTGGAAATCCAGCAAGGCTCCATTACCGGGCTGATCGGCCCGAACGGAGCGGGGAAGACAACGCTCTTCAACATCATCGCCGGCGCTTTCCCGCCGACGTCGGGGAAGATCTATCTCGACGGTGAGGATGTATCGGAGCTCGAGCCGCATCAGCTCTTCCACAAGGGGCTGCTGCGCACCTTCCAGATCGCGCACGAATTCTCCTCCCTGACGGTTCTGGAGAACCTGATGGTGGTTCCGGGCGGACAGCCCGGCGAGGATCTGCGGCATGCCTGGTTCAATTTCGCCGCGGTGCGCGAACACGAGGAGAAGGTCCGCGAACGCGCCCGCGACGTAATCGAATTCCTGGAAATCCCGCATCTCGAGAACGAGCTCGCCGGCAATCTCTCCGGTGGCCAGAAGAAGCTGCTCGAACTCGGCCGCACCATGATGGTGGACGCGAAGATCGTCTTTCTCGACGAGGTCGGCGCCGGAGTGAACCGCACGCTGCTGCAGACCATCGCGAACTCCATCCAGCGCCTGAACAAGGAGCGTGGCTACACCTTCTGCCTGATCGAGCACGACATGGATTTCATTGCCCGGCTCTGCGATCCGGTCATCGTCATGGCCGAGGGCAAGCTGCTGACGCAGGGCTCCGTCGACGAGGTGATGAACAACGAGGAGGTCATCGAGGCCTATCTCGGGACCGGCCGGAAACACAAGCGGGTGTCGGATCAATGAGCTTTCTCTCCGCGACCGGGATGACCGGCGGCTACGGCGGGGCCGATATCCTGACCGACTGCAATCTGAGCGTTGAACGCGGCGAGGTCGCCGTCGTCGTCGGCCCGAACGGGGCCGGCAAGTCGACCGCGATGAAGGCCGTCTTCGGCATGCTGAACCTGCGCGAAGGCAGCGTGGTCTTTGACGGCGAGGACATCACGCGCATGGCGCCGCAGGAGCGGGTGCGCCACGGCATGGGCTTCGTGCCGCAGAACCGGAACGTCTTCGTCTCGCTCACCGTCGAGGAAAATCTCGAGATGGGCGCCTTCATCCGCGAGGACGACATCACGGAGTCGAAGGAGCAGGTCTTTTCGCTCTTTCCGATCCTCGCCGAGAAGCGCAACCAGCCGGCCGGCGAGCTTTCCGGCGGCCAGCGCCAGCAGGTCGCTGTCGGGCGGGCTCTCATGACACAGCCGAAGCTGCTGATGCTGGACGAGCCGACGGCTGGCGTGTCGCCGATCGTGATGGACGAGCTGTTCGACAAGATCGTCGAGGTCGCCCGCACCGGCATCGCCATCCTGATGGTCGAGCAGAATGCGCGTCAGGCGCTCGAGATCGCCGATCACGGCTTTGTCCTCGTGCAGGGCTCCAACCGCTTCACCGATACCGGCGAGGCCCTTCTGGCGAACGAGGAAGTTCGCCGTTCCTTCCTCGGGGGCTGAGCCATGGATATCGCCAACGCATTCGCGCTTCTCAGCAACTTCGTCCTCGTGCCGGCGATCGCTTACGGCGCTCAGCTCGCGCTCGGTGCGCTCGGGGTCACGATCATCTTCGGCATCCTGCGCTTTGCCAATTTCGCGCACGGCGAGATGATGTCCTTCGGCGCCATGGCGGCGATCCTCGCGACCTGGGGGCTGCAGGCGGCCGGGATCGGTATCGATCCGCTGCCGACCGCGCTTCTCGCTCTGCCGGTGGGGATCCTCGCCGCCGTGGCGATGGCGCTGCTGACCGACCGCTTCGTTTTCCGCTTCTATCGCCGGAAACGCTCGAACCCGATCGTCTTCGCCATCGTTTCCGTCGGCGTGATGTTCGTGATGGCCGGCCTGATCCGCATCATCATCGGCCCGGACGACCAGAGCTTCGCCGACGGCGCGCGCTTCCTCTTCACGGTGCGCGATTTCCGGGAGGCGACCGGGCTGGAACAGGGCATCGGCGTCAAGCAGACCCAGCTCATCACCGTCGTGGTTGCGCTCGTCGTCGTCGCGGCGCTCTTCTGGTTCCTGCAGAAGACCCGCTGGGGCAAGGCGATGCGGGCCTATTCCGACGACGAGGATCTGGCGCTGCTCTCCGGCATCAACCCGGAGAAGATCGTGATGATCGCCTGGGTGATCTCGGCCGCGCTCGCCGCCATTGCGGGCACGCTCTACGGCCTCGACAAGACCTACAAGCCGTTCATCTTCCTGCAGATCCTGCTGCCGATCTTCGCCGCGACCATTCTCGGCGGCATCGGCCAGCCGGTCGGTGCCGTGCTCGGCGGCTTCATCGTCGCCTTCTCGGAAGTGACGGTGACCTACGCCTTCAAGCGTTTCCTCGCCTATCTCGGGCCGGACGGCTGGGCGCCTGAAGGTCTCGTGCAGCTTCTCTCCACCGATTACAAGTTCGCGGTGTCCTTCGTCATCCTGGTCGCGGTGCTGCTTGTGCGGCCGACGGGCATCATTCGAGGTAAGGTCATATGACGAAGAAGGTCCCCCTCTATTACGGCGCGATGGGGCTGATCCTGATCGCGGTCGGTCTGTTCCAGAGCTGGGCGGTGGCGTTCGGCATCCTCAATCTCTGCCTGATCTCCGCCATCATGGCGCTCGGCGTGAACATGCAGTGGGGCTATGCCGGTCTCTTCAATGTCGGAATCATGGGCTTCACCGCGCTCGGCGGGCTGGCCGCCGTGCTGGTCTCCATGGCGCCGGTCGGCGAGGCCTGGTCGGTCGCGGGCGGCGATCTCGCGCTCTCGCTTCTGAGCCTCGTCGCGACGGTGGCCGCGATCCTTTTCGCCCGCCGCAAGTTCGCCCGGACACTCAGGCCTTATGTGACGGTGCTGCTGCTGATCGCCGGCTATTTCCTGATCTCGCATTTCTTTCTTCCGGCGACCGACCGGATCGAGGCGATCGATCCGGCGCTTTCCGGCTATCTCGGCGGCCTCGGCCTGCCGATCCTGCTGGCCTGGCCGGTCGGCGGACTGGTCGCCGCCGGGGCGGGCTGGCTGATCGGCAAGATTTCGCTCGGACTCCGGGCCGACTATCTCGCCATCGCCACCCTCGGCATCTCCGAGATCATCATTGCGGTGATCAAGTACGAGGAATGGCTTTCCCGCGGGGTGAAGAACGTCACCGGCATTCCGCGCCCGGTCCCCTACGAGGTCGATCTCGTCGAGGCGGACTGGTTTCTCTCGCTCACCCGGACATTCGGCGTCAGCGACGTCTCGGACGCCGCGGGGATCTTCGTCAAGATCTGCTACGCGCTGCTCTTCATCGCCGTGCTTGCCGTCATCATGTGGCTCGCCGAGCGGGCGCTGCAGTCCCCCTGGGGACGCATGATGCGGGCGATCCGCGACAACCGGGACGCGGCCGCCGCCATGGGCAAGGACGTGAAGGCGCGGCACCTGCAGGTCTTCGTGCTCGGCTGCGCGGTCTGCGGCGTGGCGGGCGCCATGCTGGCGACCCTCGACGGCCAGCTTACCCCGACCAGCTATATTCCGCTGCGCTACACCTTCCTGATCTGGGTGATGGTGATCCTCGGCGGCTCCGGCAACAACTGGGGGGCGGTGCTCGGCGGCTTCGTGATCTGGTTCCTCTGGGTGCAGGCGGAGCCGCTCGGTGCCTGGTTCATGACCGTGATCACCATGCCGCTGCCGGAAGAGTCCGGTCTGGCGCAGCACCTGATGGCCGGGTCGGTCTATATGCGTTACCTGCTGATGGGGGCGATCCTGCTGCTGGTCATGCGCTTCGCGCCGAAGGGGCTGATTCCGGAGCGGTAACAGGCTGCTCCCGACAGCCTGAGCGCCCGGTTGGTGCGGGCGCATTTATTGTAAATTAACCATTTCCCGGGATAGTCGGGACTGTTTTCGAACCTGGCTCCCGAGCCCGCTCGGGGCCTCGTTCAAACGGTCATGGCCTCCGAAGAAATGCGCGACGAAGATATTCCATCAGAAGCTCGAGCGGAAGCAGAGCGGCTTCGGCGTAGTCTTATCTACGCCAACATCGGTACCTGGGACTGGGAGATCGGGACCGGTGCGCTCTACTGGTCCGAGCGGATTGCGCTGCTCTTCGGCTACCAGCCGGGAACGCTGGAAACCAGCTACGAGAACTTCCTCGCGGCAGTGCATCCGGACGACCGTCAGGCCGTCACCGATGCCGTGACGGCTTGCGTCAAGAAAGGAATCCCGTACGAAATCGAACATCGTTGCGTTTGGCCGGACGGGACCGTGCGCTGGCTTCTGGAACGGGGAGACGTCACGCGGGACGAAGACGGCAAACCGCTGC
>NZ_JAEPQA010000041.1:13033-26089 GCF_017640745.1 Nisaea sp.
CCGCTGCATATGCTGGGAGTCGTCCAGGATATTCACGACCGTAAGATGGCGGAGGAAGCGCTGCGTTCGGAGATCGCCGAACGGGAGCGGATCCAGAAAGTGCTGGAACGGAGCGAGGCCCGCTTCCGCAATCTGGCAACGGCACCTTCGGACTGGGTCTGGGAGTTGGATGCGGACGGCCGGTTCTCATACGTTTCGGAAAAGTTCCTGGACATCTTCGGGACCGAACCGGCCGATGTCATCGGCGTCCCCATCGAAGAATGGAGGGACCTCCGGTCGATTGCCCTGTCGGATTTTCAGCCGTTGCTGGACGCGATCGAGGCGCGCCGGCCGATAATCGATCTCGAATTGGCGCGGTCCGGCAGCGATATGGTGGTCCGGCTGAACGCCATCCCGATCTGGGAGGACGGGGAATATGCGGGTTTCTTCGGGATCTCGCAGGATATTACCGAACTGAAACAGGCTCAAAAGAGACTCATCGCTGCGGAAAAGTTCGCCTCGCTCGGCACGCTGGTCGCGGGGGTTGCGCACGAGATCAATACGCCGCTCGGTATCAGTATCACGGCTTCGTCCCACCTCGAGGCAAAGGCCAAGGAGCTCGGGGAACGCACCGTGAGCCGCGAGTTGACCCGAAATCAGCTGACAAGTCTGACCGCCGTCATCCAGGAAAGTGCGGGGATCATTCTCAAGAACCTTACCCGGGCCGCAAACCTGGTCCAGAGTTTCAAGCAGGTCGCCGTCGACCAGACGGCCGAAGCGGCCCGCGAAATCAACATCTTTGACTATGTCGGCGAAGTCCTGAGAAGCCTGTCTCCGAAGACGCGGCATACCGGGATCGACGTTCAGCTTTCCGGCAACCGGCACCTCGTCGGGACGACATTTCCGGGGGCGATCGCCCAGATCCTGACGAACCTGGTGATGAATTCGATCATTCACGCGTTCGACGAAGGTGCGCCTGGACGAATCTCGATTGTCGTCGGGGAGCGGAACGGCCTTGCCGTCTTGCGATATGCTGACGACGGCAAGGGAATGGATCCAGAGACCGCGAGCCGGGTCTTCGAGCCTTTTTTCACGACCAAGCGCAATACTGGCGGAACCGGGCTCGGCATGCACCTCACCCATAACCTCGTTACCCAGCGCCTCGGCGGCGAACTCAGTTTCCGTACGGCTCCCGGCGAGGGAGTCGAGATTGAAATCGACTTCCCCCTGACGTGAATCCGGCCCCTGACGTCAACCCGGCCCCTGACGTTAACCCGGCGATGAGCGGTCGCGTCATCGAGCGCGCTTTCGTCAAGTGCGCGCCTACTGACGCTGTGTGCGCAGCAGGTCGACGATCGCGTCGATCAGGCGGATGACCGCCTTTTGGGCCATGTCGCTCTCACCACCGGCGGACGGCTGGAGAAGCGGTGCCACCGCCATGGCGGACGCGTTCCAGACAGAGACGGGCAGCGAGCCGATCCGGTTCAGAGCCGCCTGCTGAGCGTCGGTCAGACGCGTGAACATTTCCGGCGGAATCCGGGTCTGGAACGACAGCTCGACATGAAGCACGCAGTGGCTGCCCGCGATGGCGAAATTCTGGCTGGTAATCAGCAGGACTGCCGCAAGGCCGGACTTCTCGTCGTCAGCGATCCCGAGAGATCTCAGCTGGGCGTCGAGATGGTTCTGATAGTCTTTGACCTGCCCCTCGATATTGCAGGTCTTCTTCGACTTGGTATCGAGGACGATGATCGACTCGTGATAGGCGTTCAGCTCCTTGGCGATCGCTTCCATCGCGCCGGCTTTCCCCGGAGCTGCGATACCCAAGGCCAGCATCAGGTCATGCAGGAGAAGGTGAAGCTTTTTCATGATGATTGCTCCCAGCCATGAAAAATGTGACGGGGCAACTGACGGCCTTACCGGTCTGAGAATTCTCAGTGCCCCGTAGGCACAAGATTAATAGCAGATAGCCTCTATCCGGAGAAGCCGGATAGGTTGCGGTTCTATGCCGCACGCAACCTTGTTTCCCGAGCGCGGCCATCTGCTGCAAGAACGGACGTGAGGAGCTTAGATCACTGTTTCGGAGGCTGACTGTCTCCGGTTCCCTCGCCGGTAAGCTTGTTCAGCCATTCCCGCAGCTGCTTTTCGGCGTTTGGATCGGCAAGCGGAAGGTTTCCGGCCGTGGGCGGCGCGGCGGCGCCATGTTGCGCCTGGGGAACTTCCGGCGGTGCCGCCGAGGTCTGGTCCAGAGCCGTGCCGGACGCTGTCAGAGGTGGCAGGCCGCCGAGGGACGGCATCTTCAGCAGATCGCTGCGCGGTCCGAGCCTGGCGGGATCGCTTTCGGCATCCGTGCCGGTCCCCTCCTTCGTGGCGGCGTTCTTCAGCTGATCGGCGCCGATCTTGTCGAGGCCGGATTCCGTGTTGAGGATGATCGGCAGACCGTTTTCGCCGCCGATGATCACGACCTTCGCATTATTCGATTGGGCAAGCTGCAGGGTGGCCTCGATCCCGCGCCAGCGCAGGTAGCTCGGCGTGATGCCGGGGGCGACGATCTCCTGGAAGCTCCGGATACCCTCGGCCTCGATCCGCTTGCGCTGCCGTTCCTTTTCCTCGAGGCGCAGGCGGAACTCGTAGGCCTCGCTCATGTGGCGCACCCGTTCCTTCTGCTCGATCGCGTTGCGCACGAAGCTCGGCAGGGTTATCTCCTCGATCAGCACGTCCTCGAGATCGACGTAGGCCTCCTCGAAAGGCACGTTCGAGGAGATGTTGGCGAGTTTGCTCTGGAAGCGGGTCTGGACGATGGTCTGCACGCGCTCGCGCCGGGTCGAGTAGAGGTCGGACGCCTCGTTCTCCGAGATGTAGGTCAGTATGAGGGTCCTGAGCTGCGGATGCATCAGGGTGTCTTTGTATTGCGGTCCGAGGCTCTTGTGCAGGTAGCCCGCATACTGGCTGTTGATCACGAAGCGGCTGGAGACATTCACGGAGATCTCGAGGCCGTCGATGCTGAGGCCCTTCACGCTCTCGTTGATGCGCTGCAGGCGCGCATCGTACATGTAGATCTTGTCCCAGGGGAAAATGAAGTGGATGCCCTCGCGCAGCTCGCGCCCGGGCGTCGTCACGGTACCGCCGAAGAACCGGTACCACATCACCCCGACCGATCCCGGCGGGACGGTGTAGACGATCAGCGGCCAGAGCACGACGATCAGCAGCAGGAACACCGCACCGGTGGCGAAGAACTCGACCCAGTGCCTGTTCGTCCAGTTCGACAGCCAGTCGAAGAAGCGCCTAATCATGGAAGAACTCCGGATCGTAGGCCGCCATCATGCCGTCTTCCATGTGCATCTGCCTGTCGGCCGCGTCGAAGAACCGGTTGTCGTGGGTGACGGCGATTATAGTGGTTCCGCCGGAACGGAGCATACCCAAAATCTCCCGGTAGAACTTGCGCCGGAACATCGGATCCTGATCGGCCGCCCATTCGTCGAGCACCAGGACCGGACGCTTCTCCAGCGCCGCGGCCAGCAGGGCCAGACGTTTGCGTTGCCCCGTGGAAAGGTCGATGGTGGAGAAGCGCCGCCCGTCGAACTTTACCTTTCCAAGGATCTCCAGCGTCGAAATCCAGTCATAGGCCTCGTCGCGCGCCTCGTCCGATATCCCGTAAAGTTCCGAGAACAGATGGAAATCTCCGAACACCGCGGCGAAGATTTCGCGGAAGTCCTGCAGTTCGGTGTCCCGCAGCACCTTTCCGTCGATCAGGATCTGGCCCTCGTGCAGCGGATAGAGGCCTGTGAGGACGCGCAGCAGCGTCGATTTGCCCGAGCCGTTACCCCCGGTGATGAACAGCACTTCGCCGCGCGTGATGGTCAGGTCGATCGGACCGATGGCGAAGCTGTCGCTCGGATCCCCGTTGGGCGGCTGATAGCGGAACACGGCCTTGCGCAGTTCCAGCGTCTTGAAGTCCGCAAAGCGAGATTTCTCGGCCGGTCCCGCGTCGGTGATCGGCCTTCCTTCCTCGTCGGTTTCCAGCTCGACGCCGGACAGCTTCTTCAGATGCCGTTCCAGATCCATGATCGCCTCGGCGGCTGCCGAGGCATTCTCGAAGATCGGGATCGAGCCGATCAGGCCGGAGATCGGGCCGATGATGAAGAGTACGGCAGTGGTCGATTTCTGCACCACGTCGGAATAGCCCGAGGTCATCATCGGCACGACGAAGACCATGGTGCCGAGCAGCAGATAGAAGGCGGTCTGCGAAAAGACGAAGTTCTTCGCCAGCATGATCTGCGTATTGCCGCGCTTTTCCGAGGCAAGTTCGCTGATTTCCTCGATCCGCTTGATGATCGCACGCGCCTTGGAACGGCTGAGCTTGGCTTCCTTGAAGCCGTCCAGCAGGTCGTCGATCGTCGTGTAGACGTCGTTGTCCATCTCCAGTGTGCCGCGGAGGTCGGTGCGCACCGAGTAGGACTTCTTCCAGTAGACCATCAGCGCCACGGTCATGAAGGCGACCAGCGCGATGAAGGAGGTGAGCGAGATCCAGGCGATGTAGAGCGAGGTGAAGAGGATCAGGATCGCCATCTGCACCGCGATCGTCACGGTCGAGGCGGATTGCGACAGCGTCTGCATGTGGCGCGCGATGCCGCTGTAGATCACCGCCCGCCCAAGCTGCTCGACATCGAGCAGTTCGCAATATTGCAGTTGATTGACGATGCGCATCCGCACCCGGTGGATCATCGCCTCCACCTGTTCGGCGGCCTGGGTCAGGATCCAGCGCTGGGCGACGACATAGAGCAGCATCGCCGCGGCGAAGAAGACGGCGTAGAGCGGCCGGGATTCGGATTGTTCGGCGTGCTCCGCCGCAGAGTTGATGATCGCCAGGATCATCGCGTTGCTGAGGCCGGCGACGGTCGCCACGGTCAGCGCGCGGCGCGGCGAGAGCGTGGCCTCGCGGCGCAGGAACTTGATCAGGCCGTTGGACGCGACCAGATCGGCGGCGGCGGAACCGGTCTCCATCGCGGTACTCCTTCCCGGTGCGCCTAGCTATCGGCCGTGGAGCCGGAGGACGCTTTCTTCGGGAAAGGTCTGAGGAGCGCGAAAATGAGCCCGACGAGCAAGGGCGTGAAAATCACCGAGCAGAGAAAGACCCCGAAGGCCCCGATACGGCTGCGCCGGCCGGCGATGGCCAGCATCAGGCAAAGCAGCAGATAGATCGCGATGGGGAGCAGTTGCATGAGGTCTGTCCGTTATCGGCGTGTCGACACCGCACCATTGGCCGGACGGTGCCCCGTCCGGCCAGACAGCCGGGAGTGTCCGGCGTGCGCCTGACTTAGGCTGCGGCTTTCGAGCCGCTCTTGCCGGAAGCCTTGGAGACGCCTTCCTCGAACTCTTCCTTGAAGTGCTCGCGCATGGCGTCCGGATCGAAGTTGAGGACGGTTCCGCCCGCTTCGAAATGCTGGATGAACACCTTGCCGATCGCATAGGTCGAGGCCGTGGTGAAGACCGGGGCCGTCAGCACGCCGAGAATGGTGCCGATGCCCGGAACCGACTTCAGCAGGCTGGAGGCGCCGCGCGCGAGGCCGGCCGGAACCAGGCTGCCGAGCAGGCCGGCAACGATCGTCTTCACGACATTGCGGGAGAACGGCACCTGATAGAGGCTAGCGAGATCGCCGACCATCTTGATCTGGATGAGGGTGACCGCGGCAAGATCGACCCACGGCAGCGGGATGAAGCTCGCGCCGGCGGACCAGCCCATATAGGTGTTCACGATGCTCGAGGCTTCGACGCGCCGAGCGGCCATTTCTTCTTCAGTCATGATTTTTCTCCAGACATGATGAAGCACTGTTTCGCACTAAGTGGTCGCCAGAGCGGCCGTTCCGCAACGTTGTGCGCCCAGTCCGTCGGAGGCCTTTATCAATTATTTCAAGCATATCCGACAGCCCTCCCGAGCACAACCGCTCAGAAGGTTTTGGCGATTCTGAGTTGCGGCATGATGAAGCTCTCCTCGCCCCCCGCGCCGACGGACGCGGCGATCCGGAGTTCGCCGCGCAATCCGTTGTCCGCCAGGTATCTGAGACCCGCGGCGATATTGAAGAGGCTCTTCGCCGCAGCTCGTGACTCCGCTTCGATGGTTTGTCCCGAAGACAGCCGGCCGCCGATCTCGCGCCTGTCGTCCAGCAGATCGTGCTCGTAGCCGAACCCGAGATAGGGTTGCAGCAGGCCGTTCCGGGTCTCGAGGTCGGTCCAGAGCGTCAGGTCGATGCCGGCCTTCACCTCGGCGACCTCGCTGTCGTCGATCGTGAGATTGAGGAACTGAGCCCCGCTCTCGGTGAAACCGTCGACGGAGGACCAGCCGGCTCCAAGCCGGCCGCTCACGGCATAGCCGACACGCCGGCCGGAGACGCGGGTGGTGCGGTCCCAGCGCGCCTCGATCTCGGTGGAGGCGCCCCAGCCCTCGGTGTCGCTCCGCGCCGTCGGCATCACGGAGAAGCCGGTGTCGCGTTCGATGTCGTCGAGCGTGTGGTAGGACACATTGGCCTGGAACCCGAGACCGAGCGCGCCGCGCCGCCAGTCGGCGAAGCCGCCGAAGGTCACCGCGTCGTTCTGGAACGAGCCGCCGCCATTGAACGAGGAGTCCAGCGTCGAATACCCGATCTGGGCGCCGACGATGAAATCCTCGGCCATTTCCGGCGGCCGGTAGGCGATCCCGGCAAGCGCCATCCGGCTGTCATAGTCGTAGCCGGAAAAGTCGCCGTCGGCGTCGCGGCTTCCGAGCCCGTTCTCCGCGACCATGAAGAAGGTGCTGTTGCCGATCTGCTGCGTCACCGGCGTGGCCGAACCGCCGGCCCTTCCGGGAGTGTCCTGCGAGCCACGAGACTGGCCGCGCAGGGCGGCGAGAACCGAACGCTGCTGGACCAGTCCGGAATCCGCGAGCGCGGCCAACCGACCGCCGTCCGTGTCGACCGCCTGCAGGGTGGCGCTCACCAGTTCGTAGATATAGCCGTGGGCCGCCGTGGTCGGGTGCTGGCCGTCCCAGTAGAGCGTGGCGTTCTCGCTCGCCGTGTCCAGGCACTGTCCGGTCGCGACGTTCGAACTGATGCACTGGCCGGTCAGATTGGTGAAGCCGTAGGCGCTCGCCCGCGCGTCGATATCGTCATAGAGCGCGTCGAGATCGACCAGGATGATCTCCATCCCGGTGCTGGCACGGGCGCTGGCGAGATAGCTTGGCATGCCGGCATTGTGCAACGTCGAGAGTCGTTCGGACTGAGCGAGCTGATCGGCCGTGAAGGCGGAGATCAGTGTCGGGACCCGATTGAGGTCGAAGAGATTGAGGACGATCGCCCGGCGCGCACCGAGGTTTGAAGCCCTTTCGAGCCCGGTCTGGATGAACCCGAGGGTCTGGTCGACGACGCCCTGCTCGGTGAGGCCGTTGGTCGTGCCAGCCGCGTAGTTGGTGTAGTCGTTGCCGCCAGTCAGGATGGCGAAGGTCGCACCGCGCACATTGGCGATGGTGCCGGCGGAATTGTAGGTCGCCAGATCGTCAAGCACGGTGATCATGCCCGGCGCATTGCTCGGCAGGTCTTCCGTTCCCGCCTTGGCGCCGCCGAAAGCGAAACTGAGGCTGACTCCTTCCTGCGCTCCCGGATTGGTCCGCGAGCCGCAGAGGCTCGAGAGTCCCTTTGAGGCGTTCTCGGTCGCGCAGTTCGGCTCGCTGAAATAATAGTCCATGTAGTAGAGCTGCGTCGGCGCCAGCCGGTCGGTCCAGTTCAGGCCGTTCGAAAAACGTCCGTTGAAATAGGGCGGGCTCTGCGGGACGACGTTCGTCGGCGTTATCAGCGTGGTGGCGATGAAGCTGTTCTGGTTGTCGACCAGACTGTCGCCGAGAAAGACGTACCGTTCATCGGCCGCCGCTCCGGGTGAGACGCTCAAGATTGCGCCACATATGGTTGTGGCCCATGCCGTGCGGATAATCGACTTCATCATGTCCGCCTCCCCCGATCAGAAGGTCACGACGACAGAGACCGTCGCGTTGGCTTCGCTGTATTGCAGGTTGGACAGGAACGCGTCGTTCACGATCTGGTTCGAGACCGAGGCGTTGAACATCAGCTCGACGCGCTCGTGCACCTGCCAGGCCGCGGTGGCGTCGAGCGTGAAGCTTTCGGCTTCGTAGGGCGTTCCCTCGATCTCGTAGAAGCGGTAGGTCGGCCCGACCTTCACATAGACGTCGTCGCGCGGCTTGTAGAGCGCGGCGACGCCGGCGAGATTGGTGAAGAGGCCGCCGGAGGTCTCGATATTGGTCTCGTCGAAGGTGCGCTCGAGCACGCCGCCGACCCCCCAGGTCTCGTCGATCTTGTAGGAGAGCTGGGCCGTGCCGACGGCCGAGATCACCTCGCCGATGGTCGGCGCGTTGAAATACTGCGCGAAGCCGATCGCGCGGAACAGGCCGGTGAGGTTGCCTTGCTGATACTGGATGCTGACGCCCGCACGTCCGCCCTCGGAATCCCGGTCTTCCGGAAGGATGACCGCGGAGCCCGAATATCTGATCCGGATCGGTCCGCCGAATACCGACGCCTGGCCCCAGCTGTAGTGTTTTCCGGCCTCGAGCGTGAGGTTGTACTCCTCGCGGTCCTGCGACTGCACCCGGCTGAGGATCGAAACGTCGATATCCGTGTCGTTCGAGATGTCCTGATAACGGCCCAGCAGATTGACGAAATAGGTCTTGTCGTCCCAGCCGAGCGCGGATTCCAGCGTATTGCTCTGGGTCGTGCCGTTCAGGTTGCCGTTGAACTGCAGCGGATCGTTCTTGCCGATGATGCTTTCTTCGCTGAGCAGGCCGGCCCGCAGGTTGAGCTCTTCGGTGAAGTCGTACCGTCCGCTGAGCGTGCCGGAGAGCGCGGTGCTTTTCTGATCCCTGATGTCGAGTGCCTGCTGATCGACATAGCCGACGGTCGCCGCCAGCGCATGCTCTTTCCAGGTCGATCTGGCGACCGCATTGACCGCGAAAATGCGCTTGAAATCGGTCTCTTCGGTCGGGTCGAGACGGATGTTGTCCGTCAGCTGCATGCCCACCTGGGCGCGGGTGAAGAACTCGAACCCGCCAAAGGCGAGGCCGGACGGCTGCTCGAAGCCCTGAACCGGGGGAAGCGGAGCGATCTGGGCCTCCGCCGGCAAAGCGGTGCAGGCCCCGGCGAGGATCGTCATTCCGGCCATGATCTCTAGCCGCAGGCACTTCGCCGCAGAGGCCCGATGGCTGGCACGCGTTGCTGTTTCAGTCATTCATTCATCCCCCCGATGGTCAGCCGGCCCATCCCCATTACAGGCAGCGGCGACACCCCCAATTCGGTCAGTTCGATTTTGCCGTCCCGGAATCCTGCTATTTCGGTGCAAGCATGGCCGGGATTGTCCCGAAGGCGGAGGCGGTCACCACATCCCGGCAATCGAGCCCGTTATCGAACTGGCAGAACGGCACATGCAATTTGGCTGTCAGCCCGCTGCACGAATCGAGGAATAGAGGGCTGGACAGGTAATCGCCCTGCTCCCCGTCGTCGAGAGGGCCCGCCATGACGCTGGTTGCGGCATGAACGTCGTTCGCGCCGTCGAACTCCAGTTCGGCAACGATCCGGAACAGCCCGAGATTCGTCAGGTTTCGGACGGTGACGACCGGGATGCAGTTGTCGTTCTTGCTGTGCTCGCTGCGATCGGTCGTGATGGCGCGGGAAACAATGATCTGGAGCGGGCCGCCATGGCCTGTCGTATAATCCCACTTGAGGACAGGCTCCTTGGTCTGCGGATCGATCGTGCGCGTCAGGCTTACGATACGGCCGTGGTCGCTGACCGCCGTCACCGCGTCCGCGGAATAATACTGATCGACTTTCCAGGTTCCGTCCTGAAACAACAGGACACGCTGGCCGATCGTCCGAGCGCCGAGCCCGCTCGACGGAAAGGCCTCATCGCGGTCAAGGAGCGATTGCGCCGGCGGCCTGTTTCCCGATGTGGTCGCTGTGGTTTTGCCCGCGGTCTGTGCGATCGCCGGGCAGGCGGAGGCCACGAGAAAGAGAGTGAGTACGGCAAGCGGTTTCAGGCAATTCATGTTCGTTCGCTCCGGCCCACGTCGTTTAGGGAGACTATCACATTGGCGATTTGGGTGAAGGCGGGGACGGGAGTCTCGTGAATAAAAAAATGTCCGCCGGCGATCCGGACCAGCCGGTGTTCCGCCTCGGAGCGTCCGGCCCAGGCAGCGTCCCGGCCGTCCGCCGTCGCCGGATCCATGGTGCCGGCAATGGTTGCGATCGGACATTTTAGGCGCACGTCCGGGGAGCGCGCATATCCGTCGTTGGCCCGGAAATCGGCCCGCATGACGGGGAGCAGGAGTTCCGCCAGCTCGGGTATTTCGTCAAATTCGGGAGGCAGTCCGCCGAGACGGCGTACATAGTCCAGGAACGGACCGTCGGGCAGGTCGGCGACCGAGGGTTGCGGTTCCGTCTGCGGAGCGGCGCGGGCCAGAGTGACGACGCCCGAGACCTCGTGACCTGACTGTTCGATCTGACAAGCGGTTTCGAACGCGAGCAGGGCGCCATAGCTGTATCCGAGCAACAGGGGGCGATCCCAGCCTTCGCTCGCGATTGCGGCCGCAACCTCCCGGGCGATCGCGAACGCATCCTCTTCGGCCGGCTCGCCGAAACGTTCCTCGCGTCCCGGCAACTGAACGGGGACGATGCGTATATCAGACAGCGCATCCGGCCAGTCGCGAAAGAAGCCGGCGCCGGCGCCGGCAGGCGGAAAGCAGATCAGGACAGGGGCCGGACCGGCCTTGGGACCGGCGCGCCGCTGTGCAGGCAGCCACGGCGTCGCGGCCGCCAAGGGGCGTGCCTGCCCGTGCATCAGTCCCGCACGCTCTTCGGGCGCATGTCGGTCCAGACTTCTTCGACATGGGCGAGGCAGGACTCGTGCGAGCCGGTAAAGACCGAGCGCCAGCCCGCCGGAACGGCCTTCGATGCCGGCCAGAGGCAATATTGTTCTTCCTCGTTGAGCAGCACCTGATGGGTCGCCGCAGTTCTTTCGCTCGGCTCGGGCATTCTCTCTGACATGCTGCTCATTTCTTCCTCGTCTGCTTCCTGGCGGCCGCCCCTGTCTCCGTGCGGCCATTTGCCTCGTCCGGAGACTCTTCTTCCTTCGGCAATATTCCGAGGCGGCGTTCCCGTCTCTCATACATGTCGACCGTCATTTTGTAGGTCGGATGCGCCCACATGACGAACAGAGCCAGCTTCAGAAGGGCGACAGCGAAAGGCATCGGATTACCGTAACCATGAATACGTATTTTGACATGTCGCGGGAGCGCGGTGCCCGCCCCGAAACCAGCGTCCGAACCAGGAGGCGATTTCCATCCACGGCCACTCCACTATGAAATGCTGGGAAGGCGTTTGCAATGGATAAATTATTTGTTCACAATGGCTTCCGGGCAGTGATGCCGCTTGGGAGAGAGGCGGCTGAATAGCATAAGCCGACAGTTTTTCGAATTTGGTCTAGGATCGGATGGGCGATCCGAAAATGAAGTGTGAGTGGAATGATGGTTGAGTTGCATCGGACCGAAACACACACTTTCCCGCTTTCCTTGGCGCAGCAGGAAATCTGGCGCGAACACGCGCTGTTTCCGGGGGCGGCCGTACATACCGTCTCTGCGCGCAGCGTCCTTTCGGGGCCGCTGGACGTCGCGCTTTTCGAAAACGCCCTGAGCTGGGTCTGGGAGCGCCACCAGGCCTTGCGGTTGACGCCCTGGGTCTTTGCCGACGGCATGGAACCGGTCCAAATCGAGGCCGGCGCGCCGCAGCGCTTCCTGACATTCCACGACGTTTCCGGAGCGGCCGATCCCGAGAATGCAGCGGAAGAACTGGCAGCCGAGCTTGGCCGTCGCGCGATCCCGCTCGATGGCGGGCCGACCTTCCGTTTCGATCTGATCCGCTTCGCCCCGGACCGGCATATCTGGGTGATGAGTTATCACCATATCAACATGGATGCCTGGGCCAACGGTATCCTGATGCGGGACGTGGCCGAGATCTACGGAGCTCTCGTGCGCGGCAGGGAGCCGGATCTGCCGGATGCGCCGTCCTTCGAGGACGCCGTCGCCAATGACGCGGTCTTCCTCGACAGCAGCCGCTACGCCAAGGCCGCCGAATATTGGGCCGACCTCTATCGCACGCTGCCCGACCGGCTCGTCGAGGCGGTGCCGAGCGTGCTGGAGGGCAAACCGCCGAAAGGCACGACGCTCTGCCGGATCGAAGTCGACGCGCCGACGATGCAGAAGCTGCGCGCGCTTGCCGCGGAGAAAGGAGCGAGCCCGGCCCAGCTCTTCATCGCCGCGGCGCTGATCCTTTTCCACAAGGAGTCCGGTGCGACCGACATGGTCTTCGGGATGCCCGTCCTGAACCGGCCGACCGCCCGCGACAAGGAAACCTTCGGCCTCTTCTCGCTGACCACGGCGCCCCGGGTGCAACTCGATCCGGAGGACGGTATCGATGCCTTCCTCGGCGAACTGAACAGGGCGATGCGCGGCGCGATGCGCCATCACCGCTATCCGCTTTCCGGCATCAACAGGACTCTCGGGCTGGCCGCGAAACGCGTCCTGCAGCTTTTCGACCTCAACATCTCCTACGAGCGCGTCGAGTTCGGCGAACTGCCCTTCGGCGAAGCGACCGCGAGCGTTCCGCGCGTGTTGCTGAACGGTGTGGAGCGCACGCCGGTCGAGATCTTCGTGCGCGAATATGGCGACGGGGAAAAAGTCGAGGTCGATCTCGATCTGTCGCTCGGTGCTTTCGACCCGGACGAAGCCCGTGCCTTGGCGTCCCGTTATAGCCGCGTCCTTTCGTGGCTTGCGGGTGGCGGTGATGGCCGTCTGTCGTCTGTTCCGCTGGTGGACGATGCGGAGCGGTCGTGGCTGTTGGAGGGCGTGAACGCGACGGGTCGGGACTATGGCGCGTTCGAGCCGGTGATCCGAGGCTTCGAGCGTGTGGCGGCGGAACATCCGGAACGTGCGGCGCTCAGGTTCGAGGGCGCGGAGCTCGGCTATGGCGAGCTCAATGACAGGGCGAACGCACT
>NZ_JAEPQA010000042.1 GCF_017640745.1 Nisaea sp.
GGGCACGCGCGCCGGAACCTTTCCGCCGCCGTGACGCGACATCCATTTCGCCCATTCCGGCCACCAGGAGCCTTCATTATAGGTGGCGCCCTCAAGCCACTTTTCCGGCGTCTTGGGCTTCCGGCTGTTGCTGTAGAAACCATATTTCGGCTTATCGCCCGGCGGATTGACCACGCCAGCGATATGTCCGGAGCCCGCTAGGCAGAACTTGATCGGGCCGGAATAGATCTGGGTCGCCCGGTAGGTCGACATCCAGGGCGCGATATGATCTTCCTTCGTCGATAGGATAAAGGCTGGCGTCGTGATCTTCGTAAGGTCGATCGGCGTTCCGGCGAGCGTGAGCGCGCCCGGCTCGACCAGCTTGTTCTCCTGATACATCTTGCGCAGATAGAAGCTGTGCATGACGGCCGGCATACGGGTGGAATCCGAGTTCCAGTAGAGCAGGTCGAACGGAAACGGGTCCTTGCCAAGCAGGTAGTTGTTCACGACGAAGGACCAGATCAGGTCGTTCGCGCGCAGCATATTGAAGGTGTTGGCCATCTCGGCGCCGTCGAGATAGCCGCGCTTGTTCATCTTCTCCTCGAGCGAGGCGAGCTGTGCCTCGTCGATGAAGACGCCGAGCTCGCCCGCTTCCTCGAAATCGACCATCGTGGTGAAGAAGGTGACCGACTTGAACCGGTCATCGCCTTTCGCCGCCATGTGGGCGAGAGTGGCCGCCATCAGCGTGCCGCCGATGCAGTAGCCGATGACGTTCGCTTCCTTCTCGCCGGTCGCCTGCTCGATTGCGCCGAGTGCCGCGATCGGACCCTCGAGCATGTAGTTGTCGAAGGACTTGCGGCTGAGATGCTCGTCCGGGTTGACCCAGGAAACGACGAAGACCGTGAAACCTTGCGAAACCGCCCAGCGGATGAAGGAGTTCTTTTCCCGAAGATCGAGGATGTAGAACTTGTTGATCCACGGCGGAACGATCAGCAGCGGGCGGCGGTAGACCTCTTCCGTGGTCGGCTCGTACTGGATCAGCTGCATCAGGTCGTTCTGGTAGACCACCTTGCCTGGCGCGGTGGCGATATTTCCGCCGACCTCGAAGGCTTCCGGATCGGTCATCCGAATGGCGAGCTTGCCTTTGCCGCGCTCCAGGTCCTCCAGCAGGTTCTGCAGCCCATGCACCAGATTGTCGCCATTCGTCTCCAGCGTCGTGCGCAGCACTTCGGGGTTGGTCATGACGAAGTTCGTCGGCGCCATCGCATCGACGAACTGCCGGGTGTAGAAATCGACCTTCTTCTTGGTCTTCGGATCCAGCCCCTCCGTCTCGGCGACCAGATCCTGCGTCCAGCGCGAGGTCAGCAGATAGCTCTGCTTGATGAAGTCGAAGACGACATTTTCTTCCCAGGCCTCGTCCCGGAAACGGCGGTCGCCGCCGTCGGCCTTGACGGCGGGCTCGGACTCTCCGCCGAACCAGCGCTGCGCCGACCGGTTCCAGATGTCCATATAGCCTTTCCAGAGGTCGAAATGGGCCTGAACGACCTTGGCCGGATTGTTCATCAGCTGGTTGGTGAAGGCGACGAAGGCATCGGTCACATGCATCGGGTCCGGATCGGCGAGCCCGCCTTCTTCCTTCTGTTTGTCGAGGAAATTGGCAACGAGCTTCTGCGATCGCGCTGCGATGTCTTGCATGGTGGCGGCGAATTCAACCGGGTCGATTTGCTTGTGCTCCTCCGAAGGCTCGGGCATTCCACTCCCCACTCTTTGCAGGTGTCGATCGGCTAGGACAGTATGAGTTGTAGGGCGGTTGTGTTGCAAATCCAAGAATCGGCGACCGATTGGCGCATAGGAAACTGTGTTTCGCCAATCTTCTATGGTAAATCCGACGGCGGACAGATCAGCGAACTCCGTTGCGCCGTCGATGTTTGGGGGCGGCTTTCTGAGGGAAGATGGATATGAATAGAGATCGCCGAAGACAGGCCTTGTTTTTCGCCACCGCCCTGACCCTGTCGTTGGGCGGTTGCTCGTCGGTGCCCGACGCGCTTAATCCGGTGGAATGGTACGAGAAGTCGACCGAGGCCGTCGGCAGCTGGTTCGAGGAAGACGATTCCGCTCAGACCGGTGACACGGGGACCTATCCGAATGTCGCTTCGGTGCCGGACAAGCCGACACCGAACACGTCGAGCGCCGATCGCGCGGCGATCCGTGAGCAATTGGTGGCGGACCGTGAGAATGCCCAGTATGACGACAGCAAGGCGGCGCCCGTCGTCAGCGACGCGGCGGCCCAGCCGTCGGTACCGGCCGCCGCTCCCGAGCCGGAACCGATCAAACCGGTCCGCATGACCTCGACCGATGAGGCGACTCGGCAGATCGCTCCTCCGCCGGCGGCAACAACGCCCTCCCAGGTGGCGCAGACAGCATCGCGTTCTAGCCTCTGGCCGAATGCGCCGGCGCCCACCTCCGCCGGAGACCGCGCAGTGACCAATGCGCAGGTCGGTGATCCGGTCACCCGGACCGGTATCCCGGTCGGGCCGTCGGATATGGTGAGCCAGCGCGCCGTGCGGTCCTCGAGCGGAACGGAGCCGGCGGAGACAGTTCCGGCGGCTGACGCAAGCACGCCGCAGCAGCCGGTTCAAGCGGAAGCGCCGCAGGCCGAAGCCCCCCAGGTTGCCTCGGTACCGGCACCGGCGGAGCCGGCTCCCGTTCCGGTCGAGGCTGCAATGCCGCAAGCCGGCTCCGGAGATCTGGCGCTGACACCGCCGGCGTTGGGAGATTTCAATTTCGGCGATCCCAGCGTGATCGTCGACGAAAGCGCGCTGCCGGGTGCCTTCGCTGATTATCAGGGCGGGCAGGGCGGTTCCTATCAGGCGGGCGTGATCCGGTTCTCCAATGGCTCGGCGAGGCTGTCGAGCGCCGATCAGGGTGTGATCCGCGAGCTGGTGCCCTTGATTCGGGACTACAATGCGTCGGTGGAGATCGTCGGCCACGCCTCGAGCCGGACCCGCAACATGGATCCGTTCGAGCACAAGCTGGTGAATTTCGAGATGTCGCTGCAACGAGCGAACGCTGTGGCCGAGGCCCTGATCAATGCAGGCGCGCCATCCGAACGCATTTCGGTGCTGGCGGTTGGCGACAGCCAGCCGCTCTCCTCCGAGGCCATGCCAGCCGGGGAAGCGGAGAACCGCCGGGCGGAGATTTATCTCATCTATTGACCCGCGCAGGGGACAAGGTAACAAAGCAAGTCCTTCACGCCGGGGCGTGAAGGACTTTTCGATATAGATGCGGGGCGGAACCGCTGGCGTGGAAGCCGGGCGGCGGCAGCTCCGGCAGGGGGACGCATTCATGCAACCGTTTAGAGTGGCGATCGCGGGACTTGGAACCGTCGGGGCGGAGACCGCGCGCATTCTGATGACGGATGCCAAGCTTCTGTCCGCCCGGGCAGGCCGGCCGGTGGTGATCACCGCGGTGTCGGCGCGCGACCGGAGCCGCGACCGGGGCGTCGATCTTTCCGGCGTGGACTGGGTCGAGGATGCGGCGGCGCTCGCGGCACGTGACGATGTGGATTGCGTCCTGGAGCTGATCGGTGGATCCGAAGGGGTCGCCTATGACCTGGTGCTGGGCGCGATCCGCTCGGGAAAATCGGTGGTTACGGCGAACAAGGCGCTGATCGCGCATCATGGTGCGGAGATCGCAGGCCTCTGTGAAACGCACGATGTCGGGCTCGGCTACGAAGCGGCGGTCGCGGGCGGTATCCCGATCATCAAATCGGTGCGGGAGGGTTTTGCCGGCAACCGTATCGGACGGATCTACGGGATCCTTAACGGCACCTGCAATTACATCATGACGGTGATGCGCGAGACCGGGCGGCCGTTTGAGGACGTGCTCGCCGATGCGCAGCGGCTGGGTTATGCCGAGGCCGACCCGTCGTTCGACGTCGATGGCATCGATGCCGCGCACAAGCTGGCGATCCTGTCGGCGCTGGCCTTCGGCCATCATGTTGATTTCGAGAACGTGCAT
Source organism: Nisaea sp. (assembly GCF_017640745.1). Taxonomy (GTDB): domain Bacteria; phylum Pseudomonadota; class Alphaproteobacteria; order Thalassobaculales; family Thalassobaculaceae; genus Nisaea. The sequence goes on from NZ_JAEPQA010000042.1 coordinate 4,000, forward strand.
ATCGAAGGCATCCGCCACGTCTCGCCGCTCGACATCTCTTTTGCCGAGGAACTCGGCTACCGGATCAAGCTGCTCGGCATCGCCGAGGAAACCGGGGACGGCGTGCAGCAGCGCGTGCATCCCTGCATGGTCAAGGCGGATACGCCGATCGGTCAGGTCGAGGGCGTCTTCAACGCCGTCGTCGCCGAGGGCAACGCCGTTGGCACGACACTTTCCTACGGGCGCGGCGCGGGCGCGGGACCGACCGCCTCGGCCGTGCTCGCCGACGTGATCGACCTCGCGGCGAACCGCAAGGTTCCGGTCTTCGGTCTGCATTCGAGCCAGCTCTCCCCGGCGCGTACGGCCCCCGTTTCGGCCCTTTCCAGCTGCTACTATCTGCGTCTGATGGTGATCGACCGCCCGGGCGTGCTGGCCGACGTGACGGCCGTCTTCCGGGATCACGGCGTCTCAGTCGAGGCGATGATCCAGCGCGTGCGCAATCCGGAGGAGCCGGTTCCGCTGGTTCTCACCACGCACGAGACGCCGGAACTCCAGATCAGGGCCTCGATCGAGGAACTCGCGCGGCTGGACGCCGTGACGGAAGAGCCGCGACTGATCCGCATAGAAGAATTTTAGCCCGCTGCCGGGATCGATTCCCGGCACGGAACGCACTGAGACAGAAGAACAAAGGACACTGCAATGGCCGACAAGGAAACCCAGGGCGCCCTGACCATGGACCGGAACCTCGCACTCGAGCTGGTGCGGGTGACGGAGGCGGCGGCGCTTGCCGCTTCGCGCCTGATGGGACGCGGCGACGAGAAGGAAGCGGACCAGGCTGCGGTCGATGCCATGCGGAACGCGCTGAACAATCTCGATATCGACGGCACCGTCGTGATCGGCGAGGGCGAACGCGACGAGGCGCCGATGCTCTATATCGGCGAGAAGGTCGGCAAGGGCGGCCCGAAGATCGACATCGCGCTCGATCCGCTGGAAGGCACCACCATCACCGCGAAGGGTGGCCCGAACGCGCTCGCTGTCGTCGCCATGGCCAATGAGGGTGGTTTCCTGAACGCGCCGGACGTCTACATGGACAAGATCGCGGTCGGCGGAAACCTGCCGGAAGGCGTGGTCGATCTCGACAATACCGTGCTCGAGAACCTGACCAACCTCGCCAAGGCGAAGAATATGGCGATCGAGGATCTCGTGGTCTGCATTCTCGACCGTCCGCGCCACAGCGAGCTGATCGCCCAGGTGCGTGCCGCCGGCGCGCGCATCATGCTGATCTCCGACGGCGACGTCTCCGGCGTCATCGCGACCTCGCAGCCGATGAGCGGCGTCGATATGTATATGGGCTCCGGCGGGGCGCCTGAGGGCGTGCTGGCGGCGGCCGCGCTGCGCTGCATCGGCGGCCAGATGCAGGGTCGGCTGCTGTTCCGTAATGACGATGAGAAAGGCCGGGCGCACCGTCTCGGCATCACCGATCTCGACCGCAAATACGGTCTGCTCGATCTCGCCAACGGCGACGTGATGTTCGCCGCCACCGGCGTCACCACCGGCACCATGCTGCGCGGCGTACGGAAGTTTCCGGGCGGCGCCTTCACCCATTCGATCGTCATGCGCTCCAAGACCGGTACGGTCCGGACCATCGAGGCGCATCATGACTGGACCCGCAAGTCCGCCGAGACCGGTTTCGACCCGAACTGAGTGCCGTGAAAAGCTTCCTTGGCGTCGAACGGTCCTTCACCGGCAAACGCTGGGTCGCACGGCATGGCACTGATCCCGAGACCGAGCGCATCGGTCTCGCGATTGCCCAGCGCTTCGGCTTCCCGGAACTGGTCGGCCGGCTGATCGCCGCGCGCCAGATCGGCCTCGACGAGGTTGAAAGCTTCCTCGATCCGACTCTGAAGTCGCTGATGCCCGATCCGGGCGTGCTCAGGGACATGGATACCTGCATCGCGCGCCTTGTCCGTGCGGTGCGGGAGGGCGAGCGGATCGCGGTCTTTTCCGACTACGACGTCGACGGCGCGACCTCGGCGGCGATCCTGATCCGCTACCTGCGCTGGATCGGCGTGGATCCTTTACTTCACGTTCCGGACCGGATCGAGGAAGGCTACGGCCCCAACACGCCGGCGCTCCTCAAGCTGAAGGAACGGGGTGCAACCCTGGTCGTGACGCTCGATTGCGGAGTGACCGCCTACGAGCCGCTGAGCGAAGCGGCGGCGGCAGGTCTCGAGGTGATTGTCGTCGATCACCACATGGCGGAACCGGAGCTGCCGAAGGCCGTCGCCGTGGTCAATCCGAACCGGATCGACGAGGACGGGGCGCTTGGCCATCTGGCGGCATGTGGCGTCACCTTCCTGGTCACCGTCGCGCTCAATCGCGCGCTGCGGGAAAGCGGATTCTTTTCGGGAAAACGCGAGCCGAACCTGTTGCATCTGCTGGATCTGGTCGCACTGGGCACGGTCTGCGACGTCGTGCCGCTCAAGGGGCTCAACCGGGCCTTCGTGATCCAGGGGCTGAAGGTCATGGCCCAGCGCGGCAACAAGGGCATCGTCGCGCTGTCCGACGTCGCCGGTGTCGATGCTCGGCCGGAACCCTATCACCTCGGATATGTTCTCGGCCCCCGGGTCAATGCCGGCGGGCGGGTCGGCAAAAGCGACCTCGGTGCGCGCCTGCTGCTGACGGACTCGGATGCGGAGGCAGGAACTCTTGCCGCGGAACTTGAGCGCTTCAATGCGGAGCGCCGCGAAATCGAGGCCCGGGTGCTCGCCGAGGCGGAAGCGCTGGCGGCGGAGCAGCCGCAGGATCTTCCGGTGATCGTGGTTGCGGGCGAGGGCTGGCATCCGGGGGTGATCGGCATCGTTGCCGGTCGCCTCAAGGAGCGTTACGACCGTCCGGCCTGCGTTGTCGCGCTCGACGGAAATATCGGCAAGGGGTCCGGCCGTTCGGTCCCGGGCGTCTCGCTCGGTCCGGCCGTCATCGCGGCCCATCAGGCGGGGCTGCTGGTTGCCGGCGGCGGGCATGCCATGGCCGCAGGTTTCACTGTCGAAGCGGGGAAACTCGACGCGTTCCGCAGCTTTCTCGGCGAGCGAATCCACAGCGAACTCGAAGGCGAGCCGATCGTTCCCACGCTTTCCGTTGATGCGCCCCTGGCGGCAGGCGGGGCGAGCCGGGATCTGGCGGACACGATCCAGAAGGTCGGTCCGTTTGGTGCCGGAAATTCGGAGCCGCGCTTCGTGCTGACCGACGTCAGGGTGGTCGATGTGCGCGAGGTCGGAACCGGCCATGTGCGCTGCATCTTTTCCGGAGCGGATGGCCGGCGCGTGAAGGGGATCGCCTTCCGGGCGCTGGAAAGCGATCTCGGTCCGGCACTGATGAAGAGTTCGGGGCGGCCGATTCATGTGGCCGGGCATCTTCGGCCGGATGACTGGAATGGACGGAGCGACGTCCAGATTCTGATCGACGACGCGGCCGAGGTTGGCTGACTCGGGCCCCATGAGAAATAGAAACGGCGCCTAGAGGGCGCCGTTTCGCATTGTGTGGGCCTGATAGGGATCAGTGGAGCGCGATCGGCGCGCCCATCGATCCCGTGGCGCCGGCAACCGGCGTCGGGGAGTAGATATAGGCGAACTGATAGACGCCAGCCGCGGCCAGTTCGGAGAGCTTGAGATTCTCCTGGTTGACGATCCCATGACGGGTCTGCAGGAAGGTGTGGACGCAGAAGACGCAGGCCGGGTCAGGGTTCGGTACGGCATCTACCGGCCAGGTGTCCGCTCCCGTAACGCCGGCTTTCACGTCCTCGGCGATCCAGCGCGCGACTTCCATGCCGATGCCGGGGCAGCCGTCATTATAGACAGCGGGATTTCCCCAGTGCTTTTCCCATCCGGTGCGGAAAATGATCGCGTCACCCTCTGCGAACTGGAAGCCTTCCATGCCTTGCTTTTTCAGCGCGGCCTGAACATCGGCCATGGTGATCTCTTCGCCCTTGGCCATCGAGTCGACGCCGCGGACGGCGGCGATATCGAGCAGGATGCCGCGGGCGATGATCGGGTGCAGCTTCTCGGTCCCGAGTTTGACGAGCCCGTAAGGTGTGATCATTTCTTCGGCGGTCACACCGTTATACCAGCGCATCTCGCTCTTGTTGCCGCCCTTGCCGATATTCACGCCGATATGACCCAGCCCATCGAACTGGGTGCCGACCTGGCCGATCTCGGTTGCCAGGAACTCGTCGTTCCACATCACCTGGTTGCCGCCGAAGGCACCGCCGGTCGGCGATCCCGGAATGCGCAGCGAGAACTTGCGCGCGCCGAAGAGCGGCATGTCGGCCGTATAGGGATGGCCGATCTTGAAAGCCTTGCCGGTTTTCACCTGGGCCATGGCCCGCATGATCACTTCCGGCTTCGTATACCAGTTCGTGGAACCGGCTTCGTCGTCGGCGCCCCAGAGCGCATTCGGCCACCATTTGGAGCCGAGCGGCGTTTCCATGTTGGTGCCGTCGACCCAGGGCTTGCCGGCGCAGTCCTTCCAGTTCTCCGGCGTACATTCCGCCTTGGCGGCTCCACCGAACGACACCGCGCCTGCCAGAAGCAGCGCGCCGATTGTCAGGTTTCTCATGATTTCCTCCCGGTTTTTTATGGCGGCATCGTTAGATACTGGAGCGACCGCCTTGGCTCCGTCGGATGATTATTTTCGACTTTTGCAGGAACCGCAAAAAAGATTTCTCAGGCCATGCGGGAAGGGGAAATCTGGGCTTGATTTCCAAAGGGTGAGCGGTTACACCAACGCCTCGCTCGACGACGACCCCTTCGTCTAGAGGCCTAGGACACCGCCCTTTCACGGCGGCAGCACGGGTTCGAATCCCGTAGGGGTCGCCACTTTCCTCGGTGCGCCGGGCGATCGGATGATCCAAGCGATCTCCACGACGACCCCTTCGTCTAGAGGCCTAGGACACCGCCCTTTCACGGCGGCAGCACGGGTTCGAATCCCGTAGGGGTCGCCATTTCCCGGAAAATTTCTCGGCATTGCTCACAGTGTTTTGGCACAATGGAGCCATGCGTACGGCCATTGTCACATATGCCCGTGTAGCGAACGACAGAGGGAATCCGGTATTTCTCGCCGCGGGAAACCGGCTGCGCCTGGTTCCTGCGTACCATGCGCTTGCCAATGAAGGAACGGCACCGGTGATCTTCGCCGGAGCGGACGAAGAGGATATTCTCGCCAACCGTCATTTCCGGGAGAGCGAGCAGGTGCTCTTTGGAAAGTTCGTCAAGCCGATGCCGGAACTGATCGAGTTCTGCCGGCGGCGCGGCAAGCGGATCGTTTTCGACTTTTGCGACGATCCCTGGGACTATCCGGAACTCAGACCGACCATTGCCGCCGGGGCCGAAGCCGATCTTTGCACCACCAGTTCGGACGGGCTTGCGCGGAAGTTGAAGGACCGCCTCGACGTGCCGGTCGAAGTGGTCAAGGAGCCGCCGGATTGCGCTTACGGTGTGCCGCGTGTCGCTCCCATCGGAAACAGGGTCCGTCTTCTCTGGTTCGGTTCGGACAGCAATGCCGATTCGCTTGGAGGGCTGGTCGAAACACTGATGCCGCTGACGCCGGAGCACAAGATTGAGCTGACACTGGTCGGCGGCGAAAGACGGGCTTATGAACCGGTTCTGGCCGCTGCCACGCGGCATTTCTCGATTGTTTTCAGGCAATGGGAAATTGGACTGCTCGATCGGGCCATGAGGCGCTCCGATATCGTGCTGATCCCGAAACGCGGCGGACCCTGGAGCAGGTTCAAGAGCGAGAACAGACTGGTGACGTCACTGGCCGGCGGCCGCATTGCCGTCGCCGGACAGATCGAAAGCTACGAGAAACTGTCCGACTGGTGCGTGCTCACAAGTGATTTTCGCGCCGCTGTGGCGGATATCCTCGAACGCCCGAAGCTCTACCGGAAAAAGGTTGTGGCCGGCCAGAAACATGTCCGCCGGCACTACGATCCTGCCGTGATCCGGAGGCATTGGCAGGAGATTTTGGGCTGATCCTTGCCCCGCTTGCTCCAGGCGATAACCCGTGACACACTCCGGCCAATCGGCCCCTTCGTCTAGCGGTCCAGGACGTCGCCCTCTCACGGCGAAAACACGGGTTCGAGTCCCGTAGGGGTCACCAACACTTTATCGGCACGATCTGGGACACCACCTTTAGCGAGCCACTCACGGGGGAGGGTTCCATGCTGAAGCGTGCGGGATTGTTTCTGGTCGCCGCAATGGCGGTCGGCTCCGGCGCTTATGCCGCCGACATCCAGCCTGAAGGGCCGAGCGGCCTGACCGCGCAGTCCGGCGGGACGGCGAAGCGTTTCATGGTCGCTGCCGCCAATCCACACGCGGCAGACGTCGGCTACGACATCCTGAAACGGGGCGGCAGTGCCATTGATGCAGTGGTCGCCGTGCAGCTGATGCTCAATCTCGTGGAACCGCAATCCTCGGGCATCGGCGGCGGGGCCTTCCTGGTCTACTGGGATGCGAAGAGCGGCAAACTCACCACCTATGACGGCCGCGAGACCGCTCCCGCGGCGGCAGGGGCGGACTATTTCCTGAAACCGGACGGGACGCGGAAAAAGTTCTGGGATGCCGTGAATGGCGCCGGGTCGGTCGGCGTGCCGGGTACCGTCGCGCTGCTGGAGTTGGTGCACAAGGCCCATGGGCGCCTGCCGTGGAAGGAACTTTTCCAGCCGTCCATCGCGAAAGCCCGTGCCGGTTTTGAGATTTCGCCCAGACTCGCTGGCGCGATCGAGGATGCCGCGGATCGCGGTTTGCCTGATCACGATGCGACTCGGGCCTACTTCTATGCGCCCGACGGAACGCCGAAGGCGGCGGGGAGCATTCTCAGAAACCCGAACTTCGCCGACACTCTCGAGACGATTGCCGACAGCGGCGCTGCCGCGTTCTACAAAGGTAAAATCGCGGAGCAGATTCTCGCCGCCCTGGCGACAACGCCCGGCAATCCCAATCCGATGACCGCGGCCGATCTCTCAACCTACCGGGCGAAAGAGCGCGCCCCGGTCTGCGTCGATTACCGGGAGTACGAAATCTGCGGCATGGGGCCTCCGAGTTCCGGAGCCCTTACGGTCGGGCAGATTCTCGGCATGCTGTCCCATTTCGATCTGAAAGCGGCCGGGTTCGGCCCCGAAGCGGCGCATCTCTTCGCCGAAGCCTCCAAGCTCGCTTTCGCGGACCGCGCTCTCTACATGGCGGACAGCGATTTCGTCGAGATGCCGATGCGGGGTTTGCTTGATCCACATTACCTGCGCGCGCGCGCAGCCCTGATCAGCGCCCGGGCGGCGATGGAAAAGGCTGAGGCCGGCAACCCTCCCTTTGCGCGACGTGGCGACCTGGCGCCGGATCTGCAGCCGGAGCGTGCGGGCACCAGCCATTTCGTGATCGTCGACGGGGAGGGTAACGCGGTCTCCATGACCACGACCATCGAGACCGGCTTCGGCAGCCGATTGATGGCGGGCGGCTTTCTCCTCAACAACGAGATGACGGATTTCTCCTTCCTGCCCGAAAAGGACGGACACCCGGTGGCAAACCGTGTCGAGGGCGGCAAGCGTCCGCGCAGCTCTATGTCGCCGACCATCGTGCTGAAGGACGGAAAGCCGGTGATCCTGATCGGGTCCCCGGGCGGAAGCCGGATCATTCCCTATGTCGCCTGGGCGCTGATCGGGATGATTGACTGGGGGATGAGCCCGCAAGACGCGATCGATATGGGCCATGTCAGCAACCGGAACGGGGCGACGGATCTGGAGGAGGATACCGTGGTCGCCGCGTGGAAGGCTGCGCTTGAACTCAAGGGACACGAGGTCAAGGTCGCCCCGCTCAATTCCGGATTGCACGCGATCCGCATCGGTGACGGTCTGCTGCTCGGCGGCGCCGACCCGCGCCGCGAGGGCGCGGTGCGAGGCGACTGATCGGTTACCAATAGAGCGGATAGCGCCGCCCAGGCTGCAGGTTGTTGAAGAGCAACGCGACAATCACGATCAGGACCGCTCCGGCAAGCACTGGCGTCAGCAGGAAGCCGAAACCCGGTTGCAGCAGAAAGACCACGATCGGGTCCGCCCCCGCGGGCGCATGCCCGGTCCCAGTCCACTGCATCGCCGCCACCGCCAGTCCAACCGCGAGGGCCATTGCGGGCCAGCCCGGGCCGAAGAGCGCGAGGATCGCGAGACCGACCCCGGTTGCCACGAGATGCCCGAGGACGATGTTCCGGGGTTGAGCGAGCGGGCTCTCCGGCAGCGCGAAGGCGAGGAAGCAGGAGGCGCCGAAAGGCGCCATCATTAGCTCCGCTCCGAAAAGCTGGGACAGTCCGGAGACGACGAGGATCGCGAGAGTCGCGCCAAGGCCGCAAAGGATCGAGACGACCGCCCTGGCGGGATTGGGGCTTTGCCCGGTACCCGCCATTTTTCGAACCAGCTTCAGCATTCGCAATGGCCGTCCGTCCGTCCCGAGAGCATCCCTTCCAGATAACAGATCCGTTCCTCGAGCGGACGGGTGCGCGCCATGATCTCCGCCTCGGTGAAGCGGGGCTCGATATGTTGCGGGCAGTTCCAGTCGAACGCCTCGACGGTCAGCACAACGGCCCGTTCCACACGCGCCCGGTAATCGGGCATTTCAAGCGAGGCGACGAGCTCCGGGGCCTCATCGCGATGCACAATCCTGGCGCGGGCCCAGATCTTCAGGCGCCGTTGCCGGGCGTAGTCCATCAGGATCAAGGCGACGCGGTCGTTGCCGGAGATGTTGCCGACGCTCAGATATTGCCGGTTTCCGCGGAAGTCGGCATAGCCGATGGTTCGGTCGTCCAGCACCTTGAGGAACCCTGCCGGACCGCCCCTGAACTGGACATAGGGCCATCCTGTTTCCGAGACCGTGGCCTGGTAGAAGCCGTCACGAGCCTCGATGAAGCCGGTTTCGATCGTGCCGAGCGTTGCGGGTTCGGCCGGTACTCCGTCGAGGCGGCTGTAGATGGTGCGGCTGCCATAGCGTTCCTGCGCCTCCAGCACCGAAGGGGTGAAACTGATCTCTGCGAAGTTGCCGGACATATCCTTCTCCTTTTTTTGAAAGGGCAGCGGGAGCGGGCGGGGGGATGCCCGCTCCCGCCGATCCTCAGGCGGCGCGTGCGGTGAGCGCGACCTTCGGGAAATCGATGTCGATCTCGGTCGACTTAGCGAGAATGTTGGTCAGCAGATTCATGCCGACATGCACCACGATCTCGACGATCTCGGCATCGGAGTAACCGGCATCGCGCACGGCATTGAACTCGGACGCGGTCAGCGCACCTCTGTTTTTGTTAAGCGAGAGGGCAAACCGGACGGCTGCCGCAGCCCGGTCGTCGGTCGAACCGCCGTCACGGTTCGCCGCCATGTCGGCGTCGGTCAGACCGGTCTTGCGACCGATCGCAGTATGTGCGGACAGGCAGTACTGGCAGGCGTTCTCGTCGGCGAGGGCGATGGCGATCCGCTCCCGCGTCCGGGCGTCGAGTTCGCCGGCTCCTGCGACGCCGTGCAGGCCGAGGAAGGAATTCAGAGCCACCGGAGACTGTGCCAGAACGGCAAGGAAGTTCGGGACCATGCCGAGCTTGCCCTTGATGGCGTCCAGCAGGGCGGTCTGTTCGGCGTTGGCGGTGTCGGCGGTGACTTTGGCAATGCGAGCCATGATTTGGTCCTTTCTGAGCGGGCGGGGTGAGGGGAAAAGGGTCGTCGTCGCCCGGCACCGGATAGATGGATGCTTTCGCCTGCCGAATGAATGCGTGTAAGTTGGAAGAAACCATTCCAGTAAGTGGAATAAAGAATGGATCGGTTTCGCGAATTGCAGGTCTTTGTGAAAGTCGCCGAGGAAGGCGGGTTTGCGGCCGCGGCACGCGCATTGTCAATGTCGCCGCCAGCGGTCACGCGTGCTGTCTCGGCACTCGAGGAGCGACTTCAGTCTCGGTTGCTCGTACGCACCACCAGGACCGTGCGTCTGACCGAAAGTGGGCAGCGTCTGCTGGCGGACGGCCGTTCGGTGCTTTCCCAGCTGGAGGAGGCCGAGGATCTGGCCCGAGGAGCCCGGCGGATCCCGCGCGGGCATCTGAGGGTGACGGCGCCCGCTCTGTTCGGCTGCTACGTCGTCGCCCCGCTGCTCGGCACTTTTCTCAGCGAACACGAAGAGGTGACGGCAGAGACGCTTTTTGTCGACCGGGTAGTGAATGTCATCGAGGAGGGGCTGGACGTGGCGATCCGGATCGGGGAACTGCCGGACTCCTCCCTGACTGCCATCCGGGTCGGAAGCGTCTGCCGTGTCGTTGCCGGTGCGCCCGCCTATTTCGAGGAGCATGGAGTGCCTGCGCATCCTCGTGATCTGGCGAACCATCGTCTCATCAACCCGCTGGCCTTCGGTGGCAGGATCGCCTGGACGTTCCGGGAGGACGGGCGCGATCTTCTGGTCGAGGCCCCGACGCGGCTGGCGCTCAATACCAACGACGCAATCCTTGAACTCATGCGGGCGGGCTGGGGAATATCGCGGCTGCTTTCCTATCAGGTGGCACCGAGCGAGGCCCAGGGCACGCTGCGGACCGTGCTCGACGAGTTCCGGCCGGCTCCGGTTCCGGTCCATGTGGTGCATCCGGAAGGCCGTATCGCCTCGGCGAAAGTGCGCGCCTTTGTTGATTTCATGGTTGAGGAGTTGCGTCGGAACGAGATTCTGCGGCGGCAGGGATAAGGCAAATGAAACTGACGACACTCGGCTTCGATGCCGACGACACGCTCTGGGAGAACGAGCGATTCTTCAAACTGACGCAGGAGCGCTTCACCGAGCTCTTGGCGGACTTCGCCGACCCGGATCATCTCTCAGAGCGCCTCTTGGCGGCGGAGCGGCGCAATCTCAGGATCTACGGATTCGGCATCAAGGGCTTCACCTTGTCGATGGTGGAGACCGCCATCGAAGTGACGGAAGAGCGTGTCCCGGCTCATGTGATCGAGAAGATCCTCGCCGCCGGTCGGGAGATGCATGACCATCCGGTCGAAACCCTGCCGCATGTGCGTGAGACGCTGGCGCTTCTGGCGCCGTCCTACCGCATGATCCTGATTACCAAGGGCGATCTCTTCGACCAGGAGCGGAAGCTCGCGGCCTCAGGGCTCGGCGAACTGTTCGATGGTATCGAGATCGTCAGCGACAAGACTGTCGGAACCTATCAGCGAATCTTCACCGAATATGGCGATGGTCCGGCGCAGGCGATGATGGTGGGGAATTCCCTCAAGTCCGACGTCGTGCCGGCGATCGAGGCCGGAAGCTGGGGCGTGCATGTCCCGCATGAGGTGCAATGGGATCTGGAACATGCGGAGGAGCCGCTCGAAGCGCCGCGCTTCCGCAAGCTCGCGCACCTCGGGGAGATTCCGGAGCTGGTTTCCCGGATCGGCTAGGCCGCTCCGCCGTTGACGCCAAGCTCTTCAAGGTATGGTGCCATATGCTCCGGCGCCGGCGCTTCCACATGGACCGGCGGCTTGCTCTGCTGCATCGGCAGTGTGAGGCTTCGGGAGTGCAGCTGGAGCTGTTCGCCCGGACGGCGTTCGCCATAGGCGGCATCGCCAATGATCGGGCAGCCGAGGGCGGCGAGATGGACGCGAATCTGGTGTGTGCGGCCGGTCCGGGGGTGGCATTCGATCAGACACAGTCCGTCCGTCTCCGCCAGTACGCGGTAGTCCGTGATGCTGGCCTGGCCCGCCGGATCGACGAGCATGCGCCAGCCCTTGCCCTTGTCGGAGATCTTTCTGAGCGCCAGGTCTATCCGTCCTTCGCGCTGCTCTGGCGCTTTTCGGGTGAGCGCCCAGTAGGTTTTCTCGACCAGACCCTCGCGAAACAGTTTTCCGAGCTTCTTCAGCGCCTTGGGATGACGGCCGAGAACCAGGCAGCCGCTGGTGTCGCGATCGAGCCTATGACCCAGAGCAGGAACGTGTCTCAGGCCGTATTGCAGATGCCTGAAATGAGCCTCGAGATTGTCGCCGCCGCCGGGACCTCCATGGACTGGAAGGCCGGCCGGTTTGTCCACCACGAGGATCAGGCCGTCGCGGTGCAGAACCCGGTTCTGGATCTCCTCTGGCGTCATCTCTCGAACCTCACAATTGAAACGGCCCCGCTCCGGGATCGGGCGGGGCCGTCTCTTCCATGTTTCGCTCGGGCGAATTACTTCGGCAGCGAGCCCTGAACGCCCTCGACATACCAGTCCATACCGAGCAGCGCGCCATCATCCAGCTTCTCGCCGGCCGCAACCTTCACGGCACCGCTCTGATCCTTGATCGGACCTGTAAAGGCAAAGACCGAGCCGTTCTTCTGGCCCTCGATCGCGTCGTTGGCTAGTTTCTGCACGTCCGCCGGAATGACGGAGTTGAACGGCGCCATCTCGACCATGCCGGACTTGATGCCGCCCCAGGTGTCCTCGGACTTCCAGGTGCCGTCGAGAACCGCCTTGGCGCGGGCGACGTAATAGAAGTCCCAATTGTCGATGATCGCGGAAAGCTGGGCCTTCGGCGCGAACTTCGCCATGTCGGAAGCCTGACCGAAACCATGGACGCCACGGGCCTCGGCGACCTGCAGCGGGGCCGGGGAGTCGGTGTGCTGCAGAATGATATCCGCACCCTGGTCGATGAGGGCCTTGGCGGCGTCGCCTTCCTTGGCCGGATCGTACCAGGAATTCACCCAGACAACCTTCACTTCGGCGGTCGGGTTGACCGAACGGAGCGCGATGGTGAAGGCGTTGATGCCGCGCACGACTTCCGGAATCGGGAAGGAGCCGACATAGCCGATCACGCCGGACTTGGTCATCTTGCCCGCGATCAGGCCCGCGACATAGCGGCCCTCATAGAAACGGGCGGCATAGGTCGAGACGTTGTCGTCGCGCTTGTAGCCCGTCGCATGCTCGAACTTCACGTCCGGGAACTTCTTGGCGACCTTGACGGTCGGATTCATGAAGCCGAAGGAGGTGGTGAAGATCAGCTTGTGACCGTCACTCGCGAGCTGACGTATGACGCGCTCGGCGTCCGGGCCTTCCTGAACATTCTCGACGAAGCTCGTGGTCACCTTGCCGGCGAGTTCCTTTTCGATCGCCTGGCGACCGATGTCGTGCCGGTAGGTCCAGCCGTGGTCTCCGACAGGGCCGACATAGACAAAGCCGACCTTCAGATCTTCCGCCTTCGCGGCCGGGGACGCTACACCTGCAGCCAGCACCGCCGCCATACCGGCTCCGCCGAGAAGGGCGCGCATGATGTTTTTTATCATTGAGTTCTCCTGAATTGGTGAAGCCTCTTGCGAGCAGCGCCGGTTTGCGTCCGGCCTTCTAAGCCCGCGGGGTGTACCTCCCGAAACGGCTGCGGGCACGTATTGCCGCGCCGCCTGAATGCCCGCGGCGGCACACCGCCCGGACAGCGGGCAAATATGACAATTCAGGATTGTTCTGTGAAGCGCGTTCGAGGCATTGAGGGCGCAAAAATGCACCTGGGGGAAATCGGAGTCGAAGCACCGGATCCGCGAGCGGGAATAAAGGCCCTATGCGGCTCTGTCTGACAAAGCCGCGAACGCACACTTTCGGCCCGCGAACAGCAGGCGCACCGCCCGGACCTGATGCCTGGGCTAGCCGAAGAAGGTCAGTCGGCGATCGAAAGGTTGACCGCTTTCGGTCCCCGCGCGTCTTCCTGCACCTCGAAGTTCAATTTCTGACCCTCGGAAATGGTGGCAAGACCCGAATTCTGGACCGCTGACACATGCACGAAAACATCACGCGAACCGTCTTCCGGCGTGATGAACCCGTACCCCTTGTCCGTCTTGAAGAACTTCACTGTACCCGTCGGCATTTGGGACACCTCTCCTCACTCACCGCACTCTACTTAAAAAAATTGCAAAAAGCAGCTTCAGACACGCTTTAGGAGAAACGCCCTGCGCAGGCCGGCGGTAGCACTCCATGAATAAAGTCGTCTATCGGCTATTAATGAAATAGGGGCGCTCCGCCGGGGCGGCAAGTGAAGGTGTGATTAAAAAAAATCGCTTTCGCTCGCCTGGGGCTGTCGGCGTCATGGCGGCAGGATTGGCGGAAAGCTGAAGAAAAATGACCGCGCCGGAACGATGAGGGAGGCGGGGAATACCCTGATCGTTCCTTAGATGGCGCGGCCGTACTCTGACTCTCAGGGGTATGAATCTCATACCGGAATGGAGGGCCGGTGATCGTCAACGCGGGGAAACGTTATCTCGACGATGTCTCTGAGCCCGTCCTCCTGATGATAAGTAGATAGGGATGTTTTCGCGCAATCGCTGTGGGAATCCGCACGAAGGGATTCTCTGAATCGGGCCATTGCGCGTCGCTGCGTTGAAAGCCGGGTTTCGCTATCCGGTTGTGAAGTGTGCGCTCCTCTTGCAAGATAGCAGATCGGGTCGCTCCGGCTGGCCCGGTCGGGTTGCTGGGGCGTGGCCCGGTTCAGCTGTGCGGGGGGATTCCGGTGTCGACGATCAATCGCAGCCTTGCGGCAAGCACATTGCTGCAGGATCTGCCGCCAGAGAAAATTGCCGATCTCGACAAGAGATGCCGCTGGCGAAATTTCGAGGCCGATCAGGTCATCATCAATCTCGACGATGAATCGACGGACGTCTATTTCATCATCTGGGGCGATGTCCGGGTCACGGTATTCTCGGAAACAGGCAAGACCGTGATCATTCAGGACCTAAAGACCGGCCATCATTTCGGGGAGTTCTCGGCGATCGACGGCGGGCGACGGTCCGCCAGCATCGTCGCCATGAGCCGCACGGTGGTGGCGGTTCTGCCGGCGGAAGCCTTCCGCGATCTTCTGATGGAGTTTCCTGAACTGTCGCAGACGGTGATGCGGCGGATGGTCGGCTCGCTGCGCAATCTGGTCGAACGCGTTGTCGAGTTCAGTACCCTCGGGGTCAGGAACCGGATCCATGCCGAACTTCTGCGACTGGCGCGGGCCGGGCGGATCGTCGAGAATACCGGCCGGATATCGCCGCCGCCGACCCATGCCGAGATCGCAGCCCGGATCAGTACGCATCGCGAGGCGGTGACGCGGGAGTTGAAGGCGCTGGAGCGCAGCGACCTGTTGGAGCGCACGCGCGGCGCCTATGTCGTAAAGGACCTCGCGGAACTGAAGCGCATGGTCGACGATGCCCGGGCAGGACGGGAAGGCTCCTGATCGCAATTGCTGCAGTGCGACATTTTAGTCGTGAAGCATATTCGAACTGACACATTCCCGGGCTAAGGTTACCGTGTTGCAATGCAGCATAACGAGGTCCCGCAATGTCTATCAGGAACCTGGACAAGCTCTTTAACCCGAAATCGGTCGCGATCATCGGGGCGAGCAACCGGGATCAGTCGGTCGGAAAGGTGCTTTCGCGCAACCTTCTCGGCGATACCTTCAACGGGCCGGTGCTGCCGGTAAATCCTCACGAGAACGCCATTGGATCGACGCTCTGTTATCGCAGCATAGGCTCGCTGCCGATGGTGCCCGATCTTGCCGTGATCTGCACGCCGGCGGCCACCGTACCGACGGTTCTCGAGGAGCTCGCGGCAAACGGCACGCGGGCGGCGGTCGTCGTGACCGCGGGCTTCGGTGAGGCGGACGGCGAGGGCGCGGATCTCGCGCAGGAGATAAAGCGCATCAAGGCGCAATATCCGCTGCGCGTCGTCGGTCCCAACTGCGTCGGCATCATGGTACCGCCGATCGGTCTCAATGCCTCGTTCCTCCACATCCAGCCGCCTGCCGGGAACCTTGCCTTCGTGACCCAGAGCGGGGCCGTCGCCTCCGCCGTGGTCGACCATGCGGCGCATCACAATATCGGCTTCAGCCACGTGGTCTCGCTCGGCAACATGACCGACGTCGATTTCGGCGACATGCTGGACTATCTCGTCGCCGATCCGAACACCAAGGCGATCCTGCTCTATATCGAGTCCATCAGCAGTCCGCGCAAGTTCATGTCCGCGGCGCGGGCGGCGGCGCGCAACAAGCCGGTGATCGCGATCAAGTCGGGCCGCAACGCCGCGGCCGCGAAGGCGGCGGCCTCGCATACCGGCGCGCTTGCCGGCTCCGATGAGGTCTATCACGCCGCCTTCCGGCGTGCCGGCATCCTCCGGGTGTACGATCTCTTGGAGCTGTTCGACGCGGTGAACACGCTCGGCACCGGCCTGAAGGCGGCGAGCGACCGGCTTGCCATCGTCACAAACGGCGGCGGGCTCGGCGTGCTGGCGACGGAAACGCTGATCGAGCAGGGCGGCCGGCTGGCGGAACTGGCGCCGGAAACGGTCGAGGCGCTCAATGCGAAGCTTCCCCACACCTGGTCGCGCGGCAATCCGATAGACATCATCGGCGACGCCCCGCCGGAGCGCTACGAGGCGGCGCTCGAGGAGGTGGTGAAGGATCCCAATGTCGACGCGGTGCTGGTGCTGAACTGTCCGACCGCGATCGCCGACAGTGTGATGGCGGCGGAAAAGGTCCGGGCGGTCATCGCGAAGAAGCCCAGGGTGCCGATCCTGACGAACTGGGTCGGCGAGGGGGCGCAGGAGGAGGCGAAGAAGGCCTTCTACGCCGCGTCCGTGCCGTCCTACAACACGCCGAACCAGGCGGTGACCGGCTTCATGCACCTGGTGCGTTACAAGCGCCGCCGCGACCTGCTGATGCAAACCCCACCCTCTCTGCCGGAAGGCTATCATCCGGAGACGGAGAAGGCGCGGGCGATCATCAACCGGGCGCTGGCCGAGGAGCGTGAGTGGCTGAGCGAGCCGGAAGCGAAGGACCTGCTGGATTGCTACGGCATTCCCGTGGTCGAGACGCTGATCGCGAAGGACCCGGAAGAGGCGGGGCTCGCCGCCGTCGAACTCGGCAATCACGTGGTGCTGAAGATCCTCAGCCACGACATCACCCACAAGAGCGATGTCGGCGGTGTCCGGCTCGATCTGACGGGCCGTCAGCAGGTGGTGAACGCGGCCGACGAGATGCTGCGGACGGTCAGGAACGTCAATCCGGAGGCGCGGATCGAAGGGTTTGCGGTGCAGCGCATGGCCACCATGCCGCATGCCGAGGAACTGATCATCGGCATTTCGACGGACGAGATCTTCGGTCCGGTCATCCTGTTCGGCAAGGGCGGCGTCGAGGTCGAGGTCGCGAAGGACAGCTCCGTCGCGCTGCCGCCGCTCAACATCCCGCTGGCGCAGGACCTGGTGCAGCGCACGAGGGTCTGGTCGCTGCTGCAGGGCTACCGCAACCGCCCGCCGGCCGCCGTCGAGGAACTGGTCTCGGCATTGGTCAAGCTCTCGCAGATCGCGATGGATTTCCCCGAGATCCGGGAGCTCGACGTCAACCCGCTCTATATCAACGACCGCGGCATCCTCGCGCTCGACGCGCGGGTCCGGGTGCAGAAGGCTGAGGACGCGGTGCCGGTCGCCATCGAGCCCTATCCGAAGCATCTGGAGCGCCATATCAGCCTCGACAGCGGCCTCGCGCTCAATGTCCGCCCGATCCGGCCGGAGGACGAGCCGGCGCTGCTGCAACTGATCGAGAAAAGTTCGCTCGACGACCTGCGCCGCCGCTTCTTCGCGCCGATCAAGACGCTGCCCCACGAGACCGCGGCGCGCCTGACGCAGATCGACTACGACCGGGAGATGGCGCTGGTGGCGGAAAGTCATGGCGAGATTCTGGGCGTGGCGCGCCTGACCGCCGATCCGCATTTCGAGACCTGCGAGTTCGCTGCGCTGGTGCGCACCGACCAGCAAGGCCAGGGGCTCGGCCGCCGCCTGATGGGCGACCTGATCCGGCATGCCCATTCGCGCGGGCTGAAGAAAATGATCGGCTACGTCATGGCCGAGAACAAGGGCATGCTCGCGCTCTGCCGCGATCTCGGCTTCACAGAGACCGCCTCGCCGGACGATGTCGGCACCCGTCTCGTCACGCTGGACATCGCCAGATAGAGCTGCCCGATTCTCGTCTCGTTCTTTGCATAATTACCATCGACGCTTCGGAGCGGATGGCCGGGAGAGGGCGCGATGAGGAGAGCAAGGGACTGGCGTCACGGACTTGCCGCGGCGGCCATGTTGTTGCTCATTGCCCTGCGTCCGGCGGGCGCCGCTGAGCGCGAGATCGCCATCGTCAATATCGGCTGGCATACCGGCATTGCCCTGAAAGTCGCCGATATCGACCCAGCGCTGATTCCCGAAGCGCGCTATTTCGTCAATTTCTCCTGGATCGAGTTCGGCTGGGGCGACGCGGAGTTCTACCGCACCCCGGATCCTGACCTTTCCGTCTATCTCTCGGCGGCCTTTGGCGGCAACGGTTCGGTGATGCATCTGGTTGGGATGCTTCCGGAGCCGGCGGATTATTTTACCTCCTCCGAGGTGGTGTCCGTCGGCCTGAGCGAGGCCGAACACCGGCATCTGCAAGCCTACATCGGCAGCGGCTTCAAGCGCGGCGCGGACGGCGCGACGCTGGAGCCGGCCGGACACGGGCTCTATCCGGCCAGTCTCTTCTTCGACGCGCTCGGCAGCTTCAGTCTCGCCAATACCTGCAACAGCTGGGTGGCGCGCGGCCTTGCCGAGGCGGGCCTCGAGATTGAGCCGGACGGTATCATCCGGGCCGAAGGCGTGATGGACGCATTGCGGGCGGCGCTCGCCCGGCGCTAGTCTTGAGCGATCAATTCGCTTCTTCGGGACATATCATGCAGGTCGATCTCAATTCGGATCTGGGCGAAAGCTGGGGCACCTACGAGCTCGGCGCGGACGCGGAAATGCTGGGGATCGTCTCCAGCGCAAACGTCGCCTGCGGCTTTCATGCGGGCGATCCGAACGTGATGCGCGAGACGGTGATCCGGGCGCGCGACGGCGGCGTCGGGATCGGCGCGCATCCGGGCTATCTCGATCTCTGGGGCTTCGGACGCCGGCGCATCCAGGGCGACAGCCTGCACGATCTGGAGAAAATGGCGGCCTACCAGATCGGTGCCCTGATGGGGCTGGCGGCGCTGGAAGGCGCAAAGGTCACCCATGTGAAGAGCCACGGCGCGCTCGGCAATGTCGCGGCGGAGGACGACGAGGTCGCGCTGGCGATCGCGAAGGCGGCGAAGGCGGTCGACCCGGACCTCATCTATGTCGTCATGCCCGGAATGGCGACGGAACGGGCGGGCGAGAAGGTCGGGCTCAGGATGGCGCGGGAAATCTATGCGGACCGGGCCTACCAGGCGAACGGCAATCTCGTGCCGCGGAGCCAGCCCGGCGCGACCATCCACGACGCGGACGAGGCGGCGGAGAACGTGCTGCGCATGATCGAGGCGGGCGCCGTGCTGACGCAGGACGGCGGACGCATCGAGGGGCGGATCGACACGATCTGCGTC
>NZ_JAEPQA010000043.1 GCF_017640745.1 Nisaea sp.
ACCGCACCGCTTGCAGACTATGCGAACAAGGCTTTCCGGGAGGTCATGGATCTTGATTTCGAGGTCGTCGAGACCGACGACCTGATCCTGACGACTCTCGGCTTCATCGATGCGGGGCTCGTTTCCGTCGGAGAGACGGACATGCTGCTCCTGCCCACCCGAAAGTTCTCCGAATATCACACCCGTCTGCTTGCAGCAGGCGCCGAGCATGTCTTCTTGACTCTGCCCGACGCGATCCGGGAGCGGACGGAGCGTTATATCGAGTCACGTGGACTAGATCCTCTTGCGCCGTTCGTTGTCATGCATGTGCGCGACGCCGGTTATGCTCCGGAGATGAGCTATCACTCCTTCCGCTTCAGCCCGATCGAGACTTATCGGGCCGCTGTCGAACGATTGCTCGAGAGCGGGCTGAATGTCTTCCGCATTGGCGACGTTGCGAGCCCAGCACTGGAGATCGGATCGCCGAACTATATCGAGGTCATGCGCGACGAGGCATATGAGGACTATCTCGATGTCGGGCTTTGCGGGCTTTGCCGCATGGGTATCTGCACATTGTCCGGACCCTGGTCGCTCCTGCAGGGCTTCGGAAAGCCGATTTTCTTCACGAACTCCTATCCCCAGACCTTCTGGAGTTTCCTCCCGCAGGAAGTGACCTTCTACAAGCATTTCTACGACAGCAATGGGCGCGAACTCACTTATGCGGAACAGTGGCAACAGGGCGTCCAGCACGTATTGGCCACCGAGGAACTCGCCGAAATGGGGCTGACGGTCGAGAGCAACTCTGCGGAGGAATTGCTTGCTGGTGCCGAGGAGATGCTCAGACGCCTGGAAGATCCGGAATGGGAAGATGCGGCGCTGCAGGAGAGGTATACAGAGGTGGCGGGCGCACATGAGCCGAACATCCGGCCGCCGGCGGGCATGGCCGCCCGCTGGCCGCGGCGCCTCGGCGTCAGTTACGCCAAGCTGAATCCGCGCTTCCTCGAGTGACGAAGGCCGGGGGTCAGGCGAAGCCGATCGGGGCCGGCGTAAAGTGGAAGGTCCGCATCCGGCCGATCTCGACATAGCCGAGCTTACCGTAGAGCGCGAGCGCACCGTGATTGCTGGCCTGTGTCGCGATCAGGGTTTTCCGGGCCCGAGGCGCATAATGCGCAAACGCCGCCTTCAGCAATTTTGCTCCGATCCCTTTGCCTTGGTGTCCGCTGGCGACGGCGATAAGGTCGACGGTCATCGTACCGTCCCGCAGGAGGCAGCCGTTGAAACCTAGAATCTCTCCGTTCTCCTCATAGATGAGGGTACGGTCCGTGCGTCCTGTCACCTCGTTCCGGGCCCAGGCGGCCTTGATCCGGGCTGCGATACTGTCGGCGATCAGAGGGTCGGCGCGGTATCGGTCGGCGGAGAATGCGGCTGCGGCAATCGCGGCACAGGCGTCGGCATCGTCCGCTGTCGAGAAGCGGATCCCGGCTCCCTGAAACCTGGTGTCCTCCTCCGCAAGAACACGTTCGAGCGACACCAGAGTCTCTATTTCGCGAAAGCCGGATAGCGGGTCCGGCGCGCCCCAGGATACCGGGATACGGACCGACACCAGAGCGGCGTCGCCGGGAACAAGGCTGCGCAGAGATGAAATCTGGTCCGCTGAAGAGATCTCGACGCGGTAAACGGGGGCGCCAATGAAACCGGAATCAAACGGCTGAGGGATGCAGGTTGCCATCCGGTTCCGGTCTCCGAGGGTTGCCGACGTGTAACGTATTGAAGAATAAAGTTCCGCCGGACGGTTTCCGTCAAGTGGCGCAGATCAGATATGTCAGGGCAGATTTCTGATCCATATCGGGCGACTTGGGACTATAATTAAAATATACGATCGCATGTCTCTTCCATCGGTTGGCAGCTGAGTGCCGGCCCTTGGAAATCAGTCCGGCATCCAGATGCTTGAGAGCAAGAACGGAACCCGACCGCGGTGAGATTGAGACTTTTCCTGAAGCTGGCGGTAAGCCTCTGCCTGATAGGATCGCTCCTTTATCATGTTGATTTCTCGCGCCTGCTTTCGGCGGCGCTCTCGCCGTCTCTTTCTCTGCTCGCGGCTGTCGTCGCGATCGTCATTCTTCAGTTCTGCGTCGGCGCCACGCGCTGGTTCCTGCTGATCCGCGGCACCGGTGTGCCGCTCTCTCCGTGGCAGACCTTCCGCATTCTCCTCGCCGGCATGTTCTTCAACCAGGCGCTCCCGGGATCGCTGAGTGCGGACACGGTGCGGATCTGGCTGGTCAGCCGCCACGGGCTCCCGCTGTCCCGCGCCGCGAGCACCGTTCTGCTGGACCGGACAGCGGGCCTGGTCTCGATCCTGACGATGCTCGTCGTGACCAGCGTCACGGTGGCAAAGGTGGCGCCTGATCCGAATCTTGAAACGGTAGCGATCCTCGTGGTCGGCGGCGCGATGGTGCTGCTCGCCATGGGCCTGTCGAGCGCGGACTGGATCGCCGACATGATCGAGGACCACCGTTTCGGCCGCCCGTTCGCCGCCATGCTGCGCGACTCCCGTGTGCTCTGGCGTGCCGGTTACCGGTCCGCGATCATCATAGGTCTGAGCTACCTGCTCCACGTGACCAGCGCGCTGGGGCTCTGGGTCGTCTTCCGTTCGATCTCGGTGGAAGTCGATTTTCTGATGGTGCTTGGGGCGCTGCCGCTGGTGATCCTCGGAACCCTGCTGCCGATCTCGGTCGGCGGCTGGGGCGTGCGCGAAGGGCTCATGGTCGGTATCTTCGTGATGACCGGCATGGCACCGGAGCATGCCCTCGCGGCGTCGATCCTCTGGGGCTTGTCGGTGATCGTCGCTGCCAGTCTTGGCGGTCTGCTCTGGGTATTGAGCCGCCCTGGAACGGAGCGGGTCGGCGACGTGGCCGCGACGCTGCCTCAGCGTCCGTAGAAGCCCCGCACCACCCCGATCAGGTAATCGATCTCCTGTGTTTGGAGATGCTGGTCCGCAGGGAAGCTGATGATGGTTTCCGTGTGCCGGTCCGTGACCGGAAATGCGCCGGCCGGATAGCCGAGATGGCGCAGGGCCGCCTGCCTGTAGAGCGCGATCGGGTAATGTATCTTGGCGTCGATGCCGTTCGCCCGGCAATGCTGAAGCAGTTCGTCCCGGCGTTCCGCGAAGATCACGTAGTTCAGGTAGACCGCCCGTTCACCCGGGCCTTTCGTGGCCCGTCGCATGGGTATGGTGATTTCCGGAATGTCCGCGAAACCGGCATCGTAACGCTCCGCATTGCGGATGCGCGCCGCGACGATGTCCTCGACCTTGGCGACAATCCATTTGCCGACCACGGCCTGCACGGAGTCGAGCCGCGTGTTGTAGCCGAGGATCTCCATCTCGTCCCGGTTCCTGAGGCCGTGATTGCGTAGCAGACGGCACATCCGGTCCATCTCGGGGTCGTCGGTGACGATGACGCCGGCATCGCCCCAGACATTGATGATCTTCAGCGGGTGCATCGAGAAGCCACCGGCGATGCCCCAGGTTCCGGCCGGACGCCCCGCTTCTTTTGCCAGCAGGCTTTGGCAGGCGTCTTCGATCACCTTGAGGCCGTGCTTCCCGGCGATCTCGGTGATCCGTGTCATGTTCGCCATGTCGCCGGTAAGGTGCACGGGCATGATCGCCTTGGTCCGCGGCGTGATGGCCGCTTCGATCAGCTCCGGATCGATCCCGAACGTATCGTCGCAATCGACGAAGACGATTCTTGCGCCTGTCTCGGCGATGGCGCCGGCAGTGGCATAGAAGGTGTTGGCGGCAGTGATGACCTCGTCTCCGGGACCGATCCCGAGTGCTTTCAGCGGAATCTTCAGCGCATCGGTTCCGGAGCCGACGCCGATCGCGTATTTGCTGCCGACGGCGGCGGCGAACATCTCCTCAAATTCCCCGACCACTTTGCCGAGCGTGAAGTCGGTCGAGCGAACCAATGCCTTCAGTTCGTCGAACACATCATCGACATCGGCGAACTGTTGTTCGAGAGGCGAATAACGCACCTTCATGACGGGCAAGGCGTCGGAGACCATCAGAACGGGCCCTTGAAGAAGGGATCGGGCACATCGATAGGCACGTCGCCGCGGTCGGCGAGGATCTTCCCCTCGATTCGGGCGATCTCCGCCTCGTCGACCCCCATCATCTCGGCGGCCGTGCGTGCGATACGCGCGGCGTCCGGATAGAAGCCGCGAACCAGACCGCGCGAACTCGGTGTGGGATGATCCGGCAGCCCCATGCGGACCGGTGCCGCCTCAAGCAGATCGAAGCAGCGGGAGGTGACCTCGGAGGCGATCTCCGCCCCGATGCCGAACATCCGGAAACCGGTATCGACGGTGAGCAGACGCCTGGTGCGGGCGACGCTTTCCACGATAGGATCGAGATTGAGCGGACGGATCACCCGGAGATCCAGAACCTCGACCGGATAACCGGCCTCGGCGAGCCGGTCGGCGGCGCGCACCGCTTCCAGCGTCATGTAGGAGGTCGCGACAATCGTGAGGCCGTCGCCCTTGCGGACCGTTCGCGGTCCGTCGAGCGGGCGATGGACATAGCCTTCCGCGACGGCGCTTGTGGTGTAATGCGACCATCGGTGTTCGATGACGACCACCGGGTTGTCGTCCTCTACGGCAGCCGTCACCATGCCTTTCGCATCTTCGGCAAAAGCCGGCATGATCACTTTGAGGCCTGGCACATGCGCGAAGATTGCTTCCAGGCTTTGGGAATGCTCCGGCCCCTGACCCCAGCCGCGTCCGACGATCATCCGCAGAACCAGCGGAACCTTGTGATTTCCCCTGCTGACGTAATGCATCTTCGCGGCATTGTTCAGGATCTGCTCCAGGGCGAGGAGGGCGAATTCGACGCGTTGCAGGGTCACGACAGACCGTTTCCCAGCCAGCGCGGCGCCGATCGCGATGCCGATCAAGCCATTTTCGGCGATCGGCATCTCGATCATCCGATTGTGGCCGATATGCTTGCCGATATCCTTCAGCGTCCCGAAAAGTGCGCCCGGATCTTCGACACCCTCGCCGAAAAAGATCACAGACGGGTCGCGTCTCGCGGCTTCAAGAAGACCGTCTCGGATCGCCGTTCCCATATTGATGACCGGGGCGCCGGCCGCGCTTGTGAGGTCAGGCATAGACATGGGCACGCGCCTCGTTCGGCTCCGGAAGCGGAGAATTGATTGCGAATGTGAAAGCCGCGTCGACCTCGGCCTGCAGCGTCCGTTCCAGCTCGGCATAGGATCCGGCGGAAAGAATACCGGCCTCTTCCAGCTGCTTCCGGTACCGCTCGAGCGGGTCGCGGACGCGCCATGTCTGGAATTCCTCTTCGGTCCGGTAGCCGATGTGGTTGTCGTAGTTCGGCCCGCAATGTTCGCGCCAGCGGTACGTGTCCAGCAGCAGGAAGGTCGGCGTTCCGGTGCGCGCTGTTTCCACCGCCCAGGACGCGGCCTCGCGGACGGCGTCGAGATCGTTGCCGTCGACATGGCGGCTTTCGAGGGCGTGCGCCTTGGCGACATCCGTCAGGGGCCGCTCGGGTTGGCGGTCGGCTAGGTTGGTATAGACAGAATAGAGATTGTTCTCGCAGACATAGACGACCGGCAGTCCGCGGAGCCGAGCAAAGTTGGCGGATTCGTGGAAGACGCCTTCCTCAAGGCAGGCGTCGCCGAGGAAGGACACGGTCACCTTGCCGTTATCGTCGAACTTGTCGGAGAGCGCGGTTCCCGTGGCGAGCGGGATCGAGCTCGCCACGATCGGGATGCTGGCCATCATGCCGGCATCCGGATCCATCAGGTGCATCGAGCCGCCGCGTCCGCCGATACAGCCATCCCGTTTACCGTAGATCTCGGCCATCATGGCGTTGAGATTGCCGCCCTTGGCAAGATAGTGCGCATGGGAGCGATGACTGCTGAAGACCCTGTCTTCGCTCCGCAGCACGTCGCAAACGCCGACCGCGGTGCCTTCCTGTCCGACGGAAAGGTGAACCGGGCACCGCATTTCTTGCTCTGAATAGCGTTCCGCGATGGTTTCCTCTACGAGGCGGATGCGCAGCATCTGCCTCATGCACCGGAGCCGGTAATCGTTCTCGGCCATCTTCGTCATAGCTCCCCGGCTCAGATGAAATTGATGTGCATCGGCGGTTCGCCCTCCATCGGAGGCAGTTCGAACTCGCCTTTCTGATAACCATCCAGGAACTCGTTGACCTTGTGCTGCAGGCAGAGGCTGCCGCACATCTTCTGGGCGTTGAAGTCCGGGCTCGCGAGATAGTTCATCACTTCCCAATAGCGGTCGCTGTTGAAGATGTCGCGGAAGCGCTGCTCGGTGATGTTGCCAATGTGAAACTTCTTATAGCGCTCATTGAACAGCATGCCGCAGGGCGCGACGAGGCCGGAGCCGGACATCTGCAGCATGAAGGGCGCACCGTAGCAGCGCTGGTAGCTGCGCGTGCCTTCGGTATCGATCTTCGACCATTTGACCGAGACCTGATAGCTCTCGTCCGAGAGCGCCTCGGCCGCGTGCAGGGTCTCGTACAGGCTCGCGTAGCCGCCGTAATCGACTCCCAGGGTGCCGTCCTCGTCGTCGCTGCAATGCTTGATCACGAGATAGTCCGGCCGCAGTTCCTTGCCGAGCCGGGCAAGCGGCATGATCTGGTCATGATATTCCGGCATCAGCACCATCTGCATGCCGATGGTCACATCCAGACCCTGCTCGCGCTTGATCTCGCCCATCGCCTTGATGTTCTCGCAGACCCGGTCGAACCAGTGCTCTTTCACGCCCATGATCTCGGCATAGCGCTGACGTTCGCCTGCCGAAATATTGACGCGGAGATAGGTCAGTGAGGGAAGCACCTCCTCAAGCTTGCGCCGGTTCAGTACGAAACCGTTGGTGCCGACCGCCATGGAGAGACCGAGCTCATGGCCGTATTTGCAGGCATCGACGAAGACCGGCGAGATCGTGCTTTCGCCGTCGGAGACGAAGCTGATGCCCTTCACCCCGATCTCGGCGCAGTCCTCGAGAAACTCGAAGATCGCCTTCTTGTCGATCACCTTGCGTTCGTTTTCCTGCAGCATTGCGTAGCAGAAATGGCAGGCATAATTGCAGGCGCGGGTCAGCGACATGTCGATCGTGATCGGCGCGATCCGCTCGCCGCGTTCCCAGGCATCGATACGGTCCTGATGCCAGGCGATCTTTGTGCCGTCCAGGATCAGTTCGACGTGATCGGTCATTCCGGTCATGGCTTCATTCCTCGCGTTTCGGCCTGCCTTCAGAGGCGCCGGATACGGTTGGCGTCCTTCACCACTTCGGTGAAGAGTTCGATGCGCTCTCCGGTCTTTTGGCGCAGCCAGCGCTCAAGCTCCATGAGCATTGCCGGTTTGTCCCAAACCGGCACCTCGTCGGAAAAGACGAGGAACAGACGGTCATATTGGTCAATTTCGGCCAATTCGAAGGCGTCGCCAGCTATTTTGTGCGCTTTCCTGAAGCTCTCGATATGCGGCAGGACGAGATCACGCTTGCCCGCCTTGTCGAGTTTTTTCCAGGCCTCGCTGTACGGCCGGTCGAAGAAATTGGTGTCGCTGTGCCGTCCGAACCGCACGTCCGCCTCCCGCCGGAGGGCCGCCATCAGCTTCAGGGGACCCGCGAAGCAGGCTCCGGCGTTGCGCGGCGTCAGTATACCTTTTACCGGGGCGCGGACGTCCGGATCGCGCAGTCGCTGCAGGGCGAAAATGAGTCCGTGATCGGTGAGCTCGCGCACCGGCGCGCCGATGGCGTAGCTGCAAAGCACTTCCAGTATTGCGGCTTCGGGCGCGGTCTCCGGAGCGGAGAACCGGGCTTGCCGAATCGTTTCCGAGTCGTTCTCGAGCTCGAGCAGGAGCTCCAGATCCGCTTCCGTGACGGAGAAGCCGGCAGCGGAGGGGGCGCCCGATTTCTGCAAATGCGGCAGGGACTTCAATTGCTCGGCGATCCGCTCGGCAAAGGCGGCCGGGATGTCGGAGCGCTCACCCATGGCCACCTCAAGCTTTGATATTGCTGATATGGACAAGGCAGTGATCCCCATGATCGTCGATCTCGACCTCCGAGATCGGACCCAATGCGGCGCGCAGTTCGTCATGTTTCGCGCGCGGCAGACTTGCGTTCGAGACGCGCAGCGTGAAGCTCTCCGTGCCGAAAGCTCCAGCCGCTTCTGCCATGTTGAGAATGCTCGCGACCGAATCCTCGTCCGGCACCCACATCTCCAGGAACTCGAGATCGACGCCGTGGCTCCGCAGCTGGTTGAGCAGCCTGTCCTCATAGGATGCCACGAGGTTCTCGTAGTTGATCGCCTGCTCGCTCATGCATTTCGCTCCGGCATTAGCTGCCCTTCGACAGGAAACGGTTCACACTGGCCGCCACGCGTGTGATTTCCGCTTCCGTCAGATTCTGGTTGGCCGGCAGAGTAATGATCCGCCGGGACTGTTCTTCGGTTACCGGGAAATCGCCGGCCTTGTGACCGAGATAGGCCGCCGCCGGTTGCAGATGGATCGGCACCGGATAGTGGATCGCAGTTCCGATACCCTGCGCGCCCAGATGGGCCTGCAACTCGTCCCGGCGGTCCACCTGGATGACGAAGGTGTGGAAGGTGTTGAATTCGATCTCCCGGCAGGGCGGCGCAAAGACCAGCTCAGGGTCCAGAAGCTCGCGATAGAGCGCGACGTTGCGGCGCCGTTTCTCGATCAGCGCGTCCATCTTGCCGAGGCGGTAATAGAGGATCGCTGCCTGGATCTGGTCCATCCGCGAGACGGAGCCGAACCGGGTGACGGTGTTCCGGTCGACAAGTCCGTGATTGCGGTAGAGACGGGCGTATTCCGCGACATCGTCCCGGTCGGTGGTCAGGAAACCTGCATCCCCGCAGGCATTAAGATTCTTGAGCGGATGCGCCGAGAAGCATCCGACGTCGCCAAGCGCGCCGCTCATGACCCCGTCGTAGCGCGAGCCGATTGATTGCGCCGCGTCCTCGATGATCGCAAGGCCGTGCCGCTTGGCGATTTCCCGGATCGGCTTCATATCGGCGACCCGACCGGTCAGGTGAACAGGCATGATCGCCTTGGTCTTCGGCGTGATCTTCTTCTCGATTTCTGCCGGATCGATGTTCTGGTCCGGAAGCACGTCTGCGAAAACCGGTGTGGCGCCGACATGCGCGATGACGGCGGTCGAGGCGACGAAGGAATTCGGCGGCGTGATGACCTCGTCGCCGCGTCCGATCCCGAGGGCGGCGAGCGAGAGGATCAGGGCATCGGTTCCGGAGTTCAGTGCCACAGCATGTTTGGTGCCGCAAAGCTCGGCCAGCGCGGCCTCGAGTTTCTCGTTCCAGGGGCCGCCGACATACATGCCGCTCATGAGGATTTCCTCGATGATCGGCATGAGCTCGTCGCGCTCCTCCGCAAACTGGGCCCCGATATTCACATAGGGTATCGGCGACTGCGTCTCACTCGTATCCGGCATTTTCTTCCTGCTCGCACGAAAGACTCGCCCGGACGCGGTTCGCTCCGGGAAGAGCCGTTATTTCAACAACGCGGTCAATGCCTTGATCACGTTTACCTTGCTGACCGAGTCGCGATGGCCGACGATTCCGACCTTGATCGCACCGGCGATATTTCCAATCAGACCGATCGTAGCAATATCCGTTCCAACCTTCGCCAGCGGCGCCGTGATCGAGAAGAACGCATCGCCCGCGCCCATCGTGTCGACCACCCGCCGGGTGAAGGCCGGGATCTGGGTGACGGGCGATCCGGCATCGTAGGCCACGCAGCCATGCCGGCCATGGGTCAGGATCATGCGGCCGCAGTCGACCCGCTTCGGCAATACGTCCTGTGCGATCACCGCGAGATCGCTGAACCGGTCTCCGACCGCGAGGCGGGCTTCGGGGGCGTCGATACAGAGATAGTCCGCACGAGGGTATTTGGTGATCAGATTGTAGCCCCGGTTCGCACTGTTGGTCTGGGCGTTGACCGCAAGATAGGGGGCCTTCTCGCAAATCAGGTCAACCGTCTCGCCGTCGATCAGGCCGTGTCCGAAATCGGCGGCCATCACGACATCGTAGTGCGGCGCGAGTTCCGCGATCTTCGTGTGCAGATCGCCGAGCACTGCCGGCGGCAGCGGCGAGTCCTCGATGAACTGCACCTCGAAAAGCTTGCGCAGATAGCTGCTGTCGACGAAGCGCACCTTGCGGGTTGTCGGCGCGTTCGGCCGATAGACCGGGATGAGGTTTACGTTCTCGTGCGACTGGGTCTTGATGAAATTTTCGCGCGGATCGCTTTTTCCGAGGCAGGTGATGATATCGACCTGTTTGCAGAAACTTGCGACATGGTTTGCCGCCGCGACCACACCACCTGCAAAGAGCTCCATGTCCTGGTGGCGGGTTGACATGATGTTCTCTTTGGAGGGCTGACCCGAGGGTGACACGTACTGGTATTCGTCGAGGATGGTGTCCCCGATGATCAGGATCCGCATGTCCTTGATGCTGTCGATCAATTCCAGCAGCTGCTGCAGCCCGACCGTTTTCCGGACCCGGTCGAGATATTCCCGGACTTCCGGCTCGAAGACATCGACGTGACGGTTGATCAGCTCGCTTGAGCTGAAGGTGATGTCGTCCGTGAAAACGATGCGGCCGCCATGCTGTTCGACCGCCTGGCGCTCGTCCACGATCTTGCCGGTGACGTCCTGATCGGCATCGACATAATCGGAGCCCTTGATGTAGGCGTCGGGCTTGATCGCATGGATCGCCTGTTCGGCGGAGGCTGCGTGGTTGATGCCGACCCAGCTTACATATTCGAGAGCGGCCAGCATCTCGGCGCGGAGCTGATCGGTAAAGACGGGCCGGCCCGGTCCCTTGTGGACATGCTCGTCCGCAGTGACGGTAACGAACAGAACATCGCCCTCGCGCCTCGCATGTTCGAGATGCCGGACATGGCCGAGATGCAACAGATCGAACGTGCCGTGAGCATGAGCGATCTTTTTTCCGGAAGCACGAATTTTATCAGCTATTTCAGATAGTTCTGAAATAGATTTGATCTTGTCTCTAGCTGAAGGCTGCATCCGATTGATTCAATTGTTATATGGCCGTGTAAAGCCTATCACAATTTCGTCGCGAAACGGGAAAAACAAATTGCCCCGAAGTTTCTGATCGGAAACGAAAGAGTTTTCGCTCCATGTAGCTCTGTGCGAGCTCTCAGGACGCAGAAGACGGCAATGGATTGCGGAGCAGGAACAGGTGCAGGCGGCGGGTCTCGCCGGCGCCGATATCGACCTCGACCGCGGGCAGTCGATCGACTGTTCCGAACCGCTCCAGGATGGGGAAGGGATTGTCCCATTTCGCCACGAGCAGCACCTCGTCGCCCGGCTTCGGCAGATAGCGCTCGGTGAGTTCGTAATGATGGTCCGGATGGCCGTCATAGTCCCACATCAAAGGGCGCCGTTCGAGATCGCGCAGGGCGTAGAGCAGGGAGGCCATGGTCTTCCTGTCTTCCGTCAGCCAGACGGCGCCCGGATGCGCCGCGAGCACCGGCCGGAGCTGATCCGCGGTCGCGTCCCATCCGCGCAGACGGCGCAGCGGGTCGCTCTTCAGCGGGGGATCGAAACCGGGCAGGCCGAGGAAGAAGAAACCGAGAATGGCGCCCGCGGTCAGGTTGAGGGCAACGCCTCCGGCAACGATTTTGAGCAGGTTCCGGCGCAGCAGCCAGGCGACCGTCAGGATCGTGGCGGCGACATAGGCGGTGGCCGCCCAGTTCGCGTTGGCGCGGCTGAGGAACGATTGCACCGTGATGATCAGCAACACCGGAATGCAGAAGGCGAGCAGGAGCTTTTCCGTCTCGCCTGGACGCTCCCGCCGCAGCGCGGCGAGCCGCCAGAGCAGAACCACAAACAGGACCGGCCCGAAGACTCCGGCCTGGCTGCCGACGAATTCCAGCATCTTGCCGAAATGGAAGAGGTCGCCCTTCAGGTTCGTATTCTGGCCGACATGGGTGACGGTCACCCACCCGGACTCGACGTTCCAGAGCAGGTTCGGCGCGAATACCGCCAGCATCGCGACCAGCGCGACCAGCGCCTTGCGGCTGAGCAGCCAGGAGCGATGAGAGGGTGAAAGGAGCGCCACGAGCACCATGCCGAGGATGAAATAGGCCATGGCGTATTTCGCGAGGAACCCGGCGCCGGCGGCGAGCCCGAGCAGCAGCGGCCAGCCGAGAGAGTCGCTTTCGAGGCTGCGGACGAAGGCGAGCATGGCCACGGCCCAGAGAAAGAGCAGCGGGACATCCGTCGAGATCAGGAAGCTGGAGAGCGACACCGCGGGCAGCGTCGCGAAGCTGAGCCCGGACCAGAAACCCGCGCGCCGGCTGCCGGTCAGCGTAGCGGCGATGCCGAAGATCGCGAGCGCGGTGCCGGCATGTAGCAGCGGCGAGGGTGCCCGGATGCAGGCCGTGCCGCTGCCGCAGACGCTTTCGGCTGCGGCGATCACGAAGGCGATCAGCGGCGGCTTGGTGTAGTAGCCCCAGGCGAGATCCCGGCTCCAGGACCAGTATTGCGCCTCGTCGCCATGCAGCCCGAGGCTGCTGAACCCGAGCACGGCGATGCGGGCGGCGGTCAGGGCGCCGACGGCGAGCAGGAGCCAGAGGAAATAGGGCCGATCCCGGTCGGCGGTGACGGTCTGCATGCTCTGCGCGGCTTTCCGTTTTTGGGCGGTCACGCATCGCCTTAGCTGAGCGGGGCCCCGGAAACAATCGGAATCGCGGGCTGCGGCGAATTCACTCTTGCGATCCGAGTTCCTTGCCGAAGCCGCGGCGACCCGGTACGAAAAGCGCAACAGCGTGTGAAAGAGGTGGCCAAGGCAATGTCGGTCCTGGACAACGAAACCTTGATGGCGCTCGCGGAGGAATTTCCCGAGACATCGCGTGATGCCTGGATGGCGGCCGTCGAGGCGGCGCTCAAAGGCGCGTCCTTCGAGAAGGTGCTGACGCGCCAGACCTACGAGGGCCTGCGGCTGCAGCCGATCTATACGGCCGAGGACGCGCCGGATGGCCGTGCGGCGCCGGTCGCGGGCGGAACGCGGACGGAAACCGGCTGGGACGTGCGCCAGATGCAGGCGCATGGCGACCCGGCGGAAGCCGCGAAGGCGGTGAAGCAGGATCTCGAACGCGGTGCGACTTCGGTGCTGCTGCGGATCGACCGTCCCGGTGTCGACGGTATCGTCGTCGGGTCTGCGGACGATCTCGACCGGGCGCTCGACGGCATTCACCTCAACATGGTGCCGGTTGCCCTCGATGCGGGTGCCTATGCGCCGCGCGCGGCGGCTTTCCTCGAAGAGCTCTGGTCTAAACGCGGACATGGCGCAGGCGAGGTCTCCGGCAGTTTCCGGATCGATCCGCTCGGTGCGCTGGCCCGCGAAGGCTGGCTGCCGAGCGCGCTCGATGCAGCACTTGCCGAGTTGGGCGAAACCGCCTCGCGCACCGCATCCGCACATCCGAAAGTCCGCGCTGTCGGGGTCGACATGGCGCCCTACTACGAAGCCGGTGCGAACGAGGTCCAGGATCTCGCCTTCTCGATGGCGACCGCGATTTCCTACCTGCGTGCGATGGAGGCGGCAGGGCTCGATGTCGCCGCCGCCGCCCGGCAGATCGAATTCAGCTATGCGCTCGGCGTCGATGTCTTCCAGGGCATCGCCAAGCTGCGCGCGGCGCGCCGGCTCTGGGCCCGCATCCTCGAGGTGTCCGGTGCCGATCCGGTGGCGGCGCCGATGCTGCAGCACGTGGTGACCGCCGAGCGGGCGATCGCCGGACGCGATGTCTGGGTGAACATGCTGCGCGCCACGGTCTCGACCTTTGCTGCCGGTGTCGGCGGTGCCGACAGTCTGACGGTGCTGCCCTATGACAGCGCCGTCGGTCTGCCGGACGGTTTCGCGCGCCGCATCGCGCGGAATACGCAGATCATCCTGATGGAGGAATCCGGACTGCACCGGGTCGCCGATCCGGCAGGCGGGTCCTGGTACGTCGAGCGGCTGAGCGACGAATATGCGTCCCGCGCCTGGGAGCTGTTGCAGCAGATCGAACGCGACGGCGGCATGGCCGCAGCGCTGACCTCCGGAACGATCGCGAAACTGGTCGCGGAAGGCTGGGCGGAGCGTGAGCGCAATCTTGCGCGCCGCAAGGACGAGCTGACCGGCGTCAGCGCCTATCCGAACCTGAAGGAAGAAACCGCGACCGGCCTGACGCTTGACCGGGAAGCGCTCCGGGCGAAGCTCGCGGCGGCAGCCTGGCCGAAACGGACGGAAGCGGGGGCCGAGATGGAACCGCTCGCCCGGCATCGGCTGGGCGAGGGTTTCGAGGCGCTGCGCGATGCGAGCGACGCCTTCCTCGCGAAGACCGGAAAGCGCCCGGCCATCTTCCAACTGACAATCGGGACGCCGGCCGACTTCACGGCGCGAGCGACCTTTGCGCAGAACTATTTCGCCGCCGGCGGGATCGAGAGTGCTCCGGCGCAGAGCACCGATGAGTTCGCCGCGAGCGGCTGCCGTTTTGCCGTTCTCTGCTCCTCTGATAAAATCTATGCAGAAGAAGCGGTGAAAGCCGCCGGAAACCTGAAACGGGCGGGTGCGGAACGGATCTTCCTCGCAGGCCGCCCGGGCGACAACGAGGCCAGCTGGCGCGCGGCCGGTATCGACGGATACATCTTCGTCGGCGACCAGACGCTCGCCACCCTTCGCGACGTCGCCGCCGGATTGGGAGTGATCGAGCAATGAGTGCGATACCCAATTTCTCCGAGATCGATCTCGGCGCGCCCGCGGGAAGCGCAACGGTCGAAGGCAAGCTCTGGGAGACGCCGGAACGGATCGGCGTGAAGCCGCTCTACACGGCGGAGGATATCGAGGGGCTCGACTTCCTGAAGACCTGGCCGGGCCTGCCGCCCTTCCTGCGCGGCCCCTATCCGACCATGTACGTAAACAAGCCCTGGACGATCCGGCAATATGCCGGCTTCTCCACGGCGGAACAGTCGAACGCCTTCTACCGGCGCAATCTCGCCGCCGGGCAGAAGGGGCTTTCGGTCGCCTTCGACCTCGCGACCCACCGGGGCTATGACAGCGATCATCCGCGCGTCGTCGGCGACGTCGGCATGGCCGGGGTCGCGATCGACAGCATCCTCGACATGCGCCAGCTCTTCGACGGCATCCCGCTCGACCAGATGAGCGTTTCGATGACCATGAACGGCGCCGTGCTGCCGGTCATGGCGCTCTACATCCTCGCGGCTGAGGAACAGGGCGTCTCTCCGGAGAAGCTCAGCGGCACCATCCAGAACGACATCCTGAAGGAGTTCATGGTCCGCAACACCTACATCTACCCGCCGGCGCCCTCGATGCGGATCATCTCCGACATCTTCGGCTATACCTCGGCGAACATGCCGCGCTTCAACTCGATTTCGATCTCCGGCTACCACATGCAGGAGGCGGGGGCGACAGCGGACCTTGAGCTTGCCTACACGCTGGCGGACGGAGTGCAGTACGCGCGCGCCGGGATCGACGCGGGTCTCGATATCGATGCCTTCGCGCCGCGGCTATCGTTCTTCTGGGCCATCGGCATGAACTTCTTCATGGAAGTCGCGAAGATGCGGGCCGCGCGCCTGCTCTGGGCGAAGCTGATGAAGCAGTTCGACCCGAAGAGCCCGAAGAGCCTCAGCCTGCGCACCCACTGCCAGACCTCCGGCTGGTCGCTGACCGCGCAGGATGTCTTCAACAACGCGGTGCGCACCTGCGTCGAGGCGCTGGCGGCGACGCACGGCCATACCCAGTCGCTGCATACCAACGCGCTGGACGAGGCGCTGGCCCTGCCGACGGATTTCTCCGCCCGCATCGCCCGCAACACCCAGCTGCTGATCCAGCAGGAAACCGGGACCTGCAACGTCATCGATCCCTGGGGCGGCAGCTATTACGTCGAGCGGTTGACCCATGATCTGGCGCAGCGTGCCTGGGCCCATATCGAGGAAGTCGAGAGCTTCGGCGGTATGGCCAAGGCGATCGAAGCCGGCATTCCGAAGATGCGGATCGAGGAGGCCGCCGCCCGTACCCAGGCGCGGATCGACAGCGGCCGGCAGACCATCGTCGGGGTGAACAAGTACCGTATCGACGAGCCCGAGAATGTCGAAGTGCTGAAGGTCGACAACCAGTCGGTCCGGCGCCAGCAGCTCGAGAAGCTGGAACGCCTGCGCGCCGAGCGGGACGAGACCGAGACGGGCAAGATGCTCGAGAGGCTGACCGAGTCCGCACGCTCCGGCGAAGGCAACCTGCTGGCGCTCGCGGTCGACGCGGCGCGGGCACGGGCCACGGTCGGGGAAATCTCCGACGCGCTGGAGAAGGTTTACGGGCGGCATGTCGCGGAGGTGAAGACCGTGTCAGGCGTTTATGCAAGCGAGGTCGGCAAGGGCGCCGAATCCGTCGAACGGGTCCGCAAGGCAGTGGACGCGTTCGAGGCCGTCGAGGGCCGCCGGCCCCGTATCCTGATCGCCAAGATGGGGCAGGACGGGCACGACCGGGGCCAGAAGGTGATCGCCTCGGCCTTCGCCGATCTCGGTTTCGACGTCGATATCGGCCCGCTGTTCCAGACCCCGGAAGAGGCCGCGCGGCAGGCGGTGGAGAACGACGTGCACGTGATCGGTGCGAGCTCGCTCGCGGCCGGCCACCTGACGCTGGTCCCGGCGCTGAAGGCGGAACTCGAGAAGCTCGGTCGCGAGGACATCCTGATCGTGGTTGGCGGCGTCGTGCCGCCGCAGGACTATGACGCGCTCTACAAGGCCGGCGCCAAGGCGATCTTCCCGCCGGGCACCGTCATCAGCGAGGCAGCGGTGGATCTGATCGGCAAGATCGGCGAGGTCCTCGGCCATACCGACGAGGCGGCGTGACCGTTCTTTCCTTTACGTGGGCCGCATGACAATGGCTGAGCCGGCCGCCGCGCCGAAGCGGCGCCAAATGAGCGTCGACGACTATGTGTCCGGGGTCCGTTCGGGCGACCGGGCCGTCCTTGCGCGCGCCATCACTCTGATCGAGAGCCGAAGTCCGGCGCACCGGGCCCAGGCCCAGGAGGTGCTGAACGCCCTGCTGCCCTTCTCAGGCGACGCCCGGCGGATCGGCATCACAGGTGTCCCCGGCGTCGGCAAGAGCACCTTCATTGAGGCCTTCGGCAAGATGCTGACCGGCTCCGGCCACAAGGTCGCGGTGCTGGCGGTGGATCCGTCGAGCAACCGGACCGGCGGCTCGATTCTCGGCGACAAGACGCGGATGCAGGAGCTTGGCCGCGATCCAGACGCGTATATCCGCCCCAGCCCCTCTGCCGGCACCCTCGGCGGCGTTGCGCGGGCGACGCGCGAGACCATGGTGATCTGCGAGGCGGCCGGCTTCGATCATGTGATCGTCGAGACGGTGGGTGTCGGGCAGTCCGAGACCGTGGTCGCGGAGATGGTCGATTTCTTCCTCGTCCTCATGCTGCCCGGCGCCGGCGACGAACTTCAGGGCATCAAGAAGGGCGTGCTGGAGATCGCCGACATGATCGCCGTCAACAAGGCGGATGGCGACAACAGGACCCGGGCGCGCCGCGCCGCCTCCGAGTATCGCCGGGCGCTCGAGATCATGACGCCGGCGAGTCCGAACTGGCGCCCGCCGGTCTCGACCTGCAGCGCGCTTTCGGGAGACGGTCTCACGGACATCCTCGGCGAGATCACACGTCATCGCGAGGCGCTGAGCGAGAGTGGTGAGTTCCAGAAGAAGAGGCAGGACCAGCAGGTCCGCTGGATGTGGGCCATGGTGCGCGAACGTCTGATGGCGCGTTTCGAGGAGAACGAGGCGGTCCGGGCTCTGGTTGCGGAACTCCAGGCGGATGTCGCCGGCGCGCGGCTGACCGCGAGCGCGGCTGCCGACCGGTTGCTCCGGACCTTCGGACTTGCGCCTGACGGCGACAGCGACTGAGAGATTTCGATTTGTCTCCGGGGCCGCTTTCCCTATGCTGCGCGGCCTCTAGCCTATGACGGAAACCGATGACGATTCTGGATTCCATATTGATCCGCCCGGATGCCCTCATCCGTGAAGCGCTGACGAGAATCGACGCGGGTGCCTCGCAGCTCGCGATCGTCGTGGATGCGGAGCGGCGGGTGCTCGGCGTTGTGACGGACGGGGACGTGCGCCGCGGGTTGCTCGCCGGCGTAACGCTGGATGATCCGGTCGACCGGATCATGAACCGCAATCCGAAGCTTGCCTCCGCGGAAGCGCCGGACGAGGAGATCCAGGCGCTGATGCGCCGAGAGGTGATCCACCAGGTGCCGATAGTCGATGAGGACCGGCGGCTCGTTGCGCTCCGGACCATCGATACTTTCGTCGCCGCCGAGCGGCTTGAGAACCGGGTGGTCCTGATGGCTGGCGGGCTCGGCACGCGGCTGCGCCCGCTGACCGAAACCGTGCCGAAGCCAATGCTGCCTGTCGGTGGCCGGCCGCTGCTCGAGACTCTGGTCCAGTCCTTCATAGACCAGGGCTTCTACCGCTTCGATTTCTCGGTCAATTACCGTGCCGAGGCGATCGAGGAGCATTTCGGGAACGGCTACCGCTTCGGGGCCGAGATCTGCTATCTCCGGGAACAGGAACCGCTGGGCACGGCCGGGTCTCTCTCCCTGATGGGGGAACGGCCCGCTGCACCATTCTTCGTCATGAACGGCGATATCCTCACCTCGATCAATTTCCGCCACATGCTGGACTTCCACAAGGAGACCGGCGCCGCGGCGACCATGGCGGTGTTCGAGAAGGGCTTCGACATTCCCTACGGCGTGGTCGAGGTCGATGGTGACAGGCTGGTCACCATCCGTGAGAAGCCGACCCATAACTTCTTCATCAGTGCCGGGATTTACGTTCTTGAACCGAAGGTGCTCGAACGGATCACCCCTGGACGCTTCCTCGACATGCCTGACCTCTTCGGTCAGATGGTCGAGGAGGGTGAGGTGGTCAGCGCGTTTCCGATCCGGGAATACTGGCGCGACATCGGGCAGCATCAGGATCTCGACCGGGCGGAGAAGGACTTTCCGCAGGTCTTCGCGGGCAAGTAAGCCGCGGGGCACCTGTCATTGACAAGCCGGCGCGACCGCGCCAAGTCAGGGCCATTGCAGTTCACAGGATGAGACATGGTTGCTGAGACCGACATTCCGGCGCCGGACCGCTCCATCGCCGAGGAACAGGAAGAGCTGATCTCCGAGTTCGCCTTCTTCGACGACTGGATGGACCGTTACCAGTATCTGATTGATCTCGGGCGCAAGCTTCCGGAGCTTCCCGAGGAATTCAAGCGCGACGAGTTCAAGCTGAAGGGCTGCCAGAGCCAGGTCTGGCTGGTCGGCGAGCGGCACGGCGACCGGCTGGTTTTCCGCGCGATCAGCGATGCCGCGATCGTCTCCGGCCTGATCGCCGTCATCCTGCGGATCTACAGCAACCGGACGGCGGAGGAGATCCTGGCGACGGAGCCGGATTTCATCCGCGAGATCGGTCTCGAGGAGCATCTGAGCCCGACGCGCAAGAACGGTCTCGGGGCGATGCTGAACAAGATCAAGGCCGAGGCGCAAGCCGCCGCGGCCGCGTGAGACCACCATCGTGAGCGGCATCGACGCCATCTATCAGGACAAGATCCTCGCCTACGCCGCCGACATTCCCCGGCTCGGCAAGCTTGAGGACGCAACCCACAAGGGCGAGGCCGTAAGCCGCGCCTGCGGCAGCGAGATCTCAGTCTATCTGAAGGTCGAGGACGGAAGGATCGCGGATTACGCCCACAAGGTGGATGCCTGTGCGCTCGGCTCCGCCGCGGCGTCCATCGTCGCCCGCGCCATCGTCGGCTGTCCGGTCGAGGAGGTGCTGCGGGCACGGGATCAGATGGAGGCCATGTTGAAGAAAGACGGCCCCGCCCCGGATGGGACTTTCACGGAGCTTGGCGTATTGCAGTCCGCAAGGACCCTGACCAACCGCCACAGCTCCATGCTGCTGGCACTGAATGCTTCGGCGAAAGCGCTAAAAGAAAAATAACCGTCCGCGCAAAGCGGACCGCATGGTGAGATATGGCAATTGCACT
The DNA here is from genome assembly GCF_017640745.1 of Nisaea sp. Lineage (GTDB taxonomy): Bacteria > Pseudomonadota > Alphaproteobacteria > Thalassobaculales > Thalassobaculaceae > Nisaea. The sequence continues at coordinate 20,112 of NZ_JAEPQA010000043.1, forward strand.
CGTTACCGGCTCGGCCGGTCTGATCGGCGCTGAGGCCGTCCGTTTTCTGGCCGGGAAGGGGCTCGACGTCGTCGGTATCGACAACGACATGCGGGCCTATTTCTTCGGTGGGGAGGCCAGCACAGGCTGGAGCCGGGCGCAGCTCGAAAACGCGCTCGGCAGCCGCTACAGGCACGTAGCCGCCGATATCCGGGAGCTTGCGGCGCTGGAGCCGGTGTTCGAGCAGTATGGCAGCGAGATCGCCTTGGTGCTGCACACGGCGGCACAGCCCTCACACGACTGGGCGGCGCGGGAGCCGATCACCGATTTCACCGTTAATGCCAACGGCACGCTGAATTTGCTCGAACTGACCCGCCGGCATTGCCCGGAAGCGGCCTTCATCTTCACCAGCACCAACAAGGTCTATGGCGACACGCCGAACCGCCTGCCGCTGGTAGAGCTGGAAACGCGCTGGGAGATCGACGAGAGCCATGCTTTCCATGCGAAAGGCATCGACGAAAGCATGAGCATCGACGGTACGCTGCATTCGCTCTTTGGCGCCTCGAAGGTGGCGGCGGACGTGCTGGTGCAGGAATACGGACGCTATTTCGGCCTGAAGACCGGCGTCTTCCGCGGCGGCTGCCTGACCGGTCCCGGCCATTCCGGCGCGGAGCTGCACGGCTTCCTTGCCTATCTCGCCAAGTGCGCGCTGACCGGCAAGGCCTATACAGTGTTTGGCTACAAGGGCAAACAGGTGCGCGACAACATCCACTCGCACGATCTGGTCAATGCCTTCTGGCACTTCTTCCAGGCCCCGCGGCCGGGCGAGGTCTACAATATCGGCGGCGGCCGCCACGCCAATTGCTCCATGCTGGAAGCGATCCGGATGGCCGAGGAGATCACCGGAAAACCGTTCAATTGGTCCTATTCGGAGGAGAATCGCGTCGGCGATCACATCTGGTGGATCGGCGACATCTCCAAGTTCGAGGGCCATTTCCCGGACTGGCGCCTCCAATACGATATGCAAGGCATCATGGAGCAGGTTGTGGAGGGACAGAGGGCCAGACTGGTCGATGCACAATAATGCATTGAAATAAGACCATTTTAGGACCCTTTAGCGTATTTCCGGGTCCGATTTGATTCTTAGAATTGTTCTAAATTATTGAAAC
>NZ_JAEPQA010000044.1 GCF_017640745.1 Nisaea sp.
CCTCTGCCCGACATCCTTGATCGCGGCAGTCATGACCGCGAAGAACAGGGATGCCAGAACGAGCCAGATGCAGCCCTTTACATTTTCCGGAGCTTTGTGCCAGATCTGAAATGGAAGCGACCTTTCCAACCGGCCGGCGACCAGGCTTCTTCTTGAATCCACACTATCTGGCATAAGGCCCGCTTACATATAAGGTGACGACGGTATTGCGGCGATCTTTTTGGTTGTTGTCAATTGGTTTGTCTTTGAGTTTGAACGAGAAACAGGATGTCCGGGCATAGTTCAGAGCTTCCTGAGAAATGGCTGTAATCGGGGCATTAGATCCGTCCGGACGTCTGCTAAGTATCTATCCTTTCGATTGAAAATCCTCGTCATGAAATCTGATTTTTCCGGTGATGGGTGAATGAGAAAGCCTCTTTCCCCACTTGCGCTCGATCCGATGCTTCAATCAGCGCAGCTGCTTACGACCCCTTGCGGCGACGGGGGTATGGTATGGCGCCAATGGGGGGCCGGGCCTGTGGTCGTTTTGCTGCACGGTGGATTTGGATCCTGGAATCACTGGTGTCGTAATATCGTAACGCTCTCCCGTGAATTTACCGTGATTGCGCCGGATCTGCCGGGGCTTGGCGATAGTGACCGGCCGGGGGAACCGGCGACGGCGGAGCATCTCGCCGAGATACTCGGCAGCGGACTGAAGCAAATCCTCGCCCCGGGCCAGCCGTTTCAACTCGGCTGTTTCTCGTTCGGCGCCGTTCCCGGAAGCCTTGTCGCCGTCGAATTCGCTGACCGGGTGCACAGTTTCACGCTGGTTGGTGCGGCCGGCTTCGGCCCGCGGGAACGACCGACGGAAGGTCTGGTCAAGATCACATCGGATATGGACCAGCCTGCGCGCCGGGCCGCGGCCCGCAACAATCTCGAGGTTCTGATGTTCGCCGACCCGTCGAAAGTGGATGAGTTGGCGGTCGATATCCAGTTGTCGAATACGGAAAGGGCGCGTTTCCGTTCGCGGCCCTTTTCTCTTTCCGACACCGTTCTTCGCTCGTTGCCGCGCATCCGGGGACGGCGGAACGCGATCTGGGGGGCGCAGGACATCACGGCGGCAGGCATGCTGGAGCGACGGAACGCGGCCATTCGCGCCGCGGACCCGCAAGCGGAGATCGTGGTGATGGATGGCGTCGGTCACTGGGTCCAGTACGAGGCCGCGGAAGCCTTCAACGCGTGCTATCTCCAAATGCTGCGACGGTCGCTCTGAAAGCCGGAAACTCTCAAAAAAAGCCGCGTGAACGGCGATCAACAAGGTAGGGAAAGCTCATGAAACTCGTGATTCTGCCGGGCGACGGCATCGGCCCGGAAATTGTCGATGCAACAAAGGTGGTGCTGGCTGCGGCATCGGAGCGTTTCGGGCTCGATCTTGCGTTCGAAGAGCATGAGATCGGCGAGGCGGCACTCAGGCGTCACGGCATAACCCTGCCGGACGAGGTGTTCCAGCGCGCGCTCGAGGCGGACGGGGTTGTTCTTGGACCGGTCTCCACCGCGACCTACCCGCCGGCGGCACAGGGCGGCCTTAACCCGTCCGCCGAGTTCCGTCGCCGGATGGATCTCTTCGCCAATATCCGGCCGAGCCGTTCCGTCGGCAACGAAGCGGCCCTGGTGAAGGACATGGACCTCGTGATCGTCCGCGAGAACACCGAGGGCTTCTATGCCGACCGCACGATGTTCGCCGGCAGCGGCGAGTTCATGCCCGACAAGGACATGGCGCTGGCGGTCCGCAAGATCACGCGGGCCGGTGCGACGCGGATCGGCCGCGCCGCGGCGGAACTCGCGATGACCCGGCGCAAGAAACTAACCATCGTGACCAAGTCCAACGTTCTGAAGCTGAGCGACGGCCTGTTTCTCGAGGCGGTGAAGGAAGGGGCGGCAGCCTTTCCCGAGATCGCGATCGACGAGGTTCTGGTCGATGCGATGGCCTCTCATCTGGTCCGTAGTCCGGGAGCATTCGATGTGATCGTCACCTCGAACATGTTCGGCGATATTCTCTCGAATGAGGCGGCGGAACTTGCCGGCGGACTGGGCTTTGCCGGCTCTCTGAATGCCGGATTGAACAATGCGGTGGCGCAGGCGGCGCACGGATCGGCGCCTGATATTGCCGGGAAAAACCTCGCCAACCCGAGCTCGGTCATGCTGTCGGCGGGCATGTTGCTGGAGTGGCTGGCGGAGCGAAATGACAGCAATGCGTTGCGGCAAGCTGCAGGCGCTATCGAAAAGTCGGTCATGCACTGTGTCGCCAATGCGGAGACCCGGACCCGGGACACCGGAGGCACGCTTGGAACGGACGCTTTCGGGGCGGCGGTCGCGGCGCGTATCGCGGAAACCTGAAGCTGCCCGGGGCTCGGGGCATGCAAGGAGGAACGTCATGAGACAGATAAGATTTCCGGACGGTCGCGAGGTTCCTGCGCTGGGGCTCGGTACCTGGTTCATGGGGGAGCGGGCGGTCAGCCGCGCCGCGGAAGTGCGTGCGCTCAAACTCGGCATCGAACTCGGAATGACGCTGATCGACACGGCGGAGATGTATGCCGACGGCGGGGCCGAGGAGGTTGTCGGCGAAGCTGTCCGCGGCTGCCGGGACGACGTCTTCATCGTCTCGAAAGTGTTGCCTTACAACGCGAGCCGAAAAGGCGCGATAGCAGCCTGCGAGGCAAGCCTCCGGCGCCTCGGGACCGAACGGGTCGACCTCTATCTGCTGCATTGGCCGGGCTCCCATCCGTTGAGCGAGACCGTCGCGGCGTTCGAGGAGCTGAAGGCTGCCGGGAAGATCGGCGGCTATGGCGTCAGCAATTTCGATGTGGCGGAGATGGAGGCATGGGAACGGGTGGCCGGGCCGGAGTCCTGCCAGACGGATCAGGTGCTCTACAACCTGTCTCGGCGCGGCATCGAATGGGATCTCGTGCGTTGGGCCGGGGAGCGGAGCATGCCTCTGATGGCTTACTCGCCGCTTGAGCAGGGGCGGCTGCGGCATGATGTGCTCGACGAGATCGGCCGCGAGAAGGGCGCCAGCGCGGCCCAGATCGCGCTGGCCTGGGTCCTCCGAAACCCCGAGGTTATCGCCATTCCGAAAGCGTCCGACCCGGAACATGTCCGGTCCAATCGGGCCTCGCTCGACATCGAGCTCGATGACGGGGATCTGGCGCGACTGGACCGCGTTTTTCCACCTCCGGGGGCAAAACGCGCTCTTGAGATCCTTTAGGCGGCGAGTTTACGACTTTTTAAGTGACATACGCTTTTCGCTTAAGATACCGGCGTCGTTGTGGTATTTCGCACCCTGATTGGTGGGCTGACTATCCTTGTATGCTTTCCGCATAAAAAGTGCTTGGCTTTGAATCGGCGAATCACCACAATATAAGGTGTCATGGCGCCGATGCGCGGCAATGTGGAGTGAGGCGATGAGTGCGGTCGATAACAGATATGTTGAGCGTAAGAGCCTCGAGATCCTTGCGGAAGCAGTCGATCGGACGGTAGGGGCGGGCTTCGTTCACGAAGCGATTGCGAAAGCGGCCAAGACGCTCGAGACCAAAGCCTATAACGACGCCAACAAGGCCTTTCGCATGCTCAACCCCCGGGAGACCCGGAAGGTCGAGAAAACCGCGTTGGAAAATGCGACGATTTTCGCCGAACACGGCGATTACACAGATCCGCTCGCGGAAATGAATCCGAACCCGAAGTTCGAAGACATTCGTTCCCGTTCGGTCAAGCTCGGTTCCTGATTTTCTCTATCGGTCTTTAGCGGCCTTGCGCGCCCCGCTGGCGGCGAGCAGGACTGTGACTGTTCCGGCTATTGCCAGCAGAGCGGTGATCAGGAAGCTGCCGCTATAGGCTCCGGTCAGCTGGTAGCCGAGCGTGAAGATCGCCGGGCCGGCAATTACCCCGGAAAAAGTGAAGAACAATGCCGCGCCGGTCATGTTTCCGGCTCTGCCGTCAGGGCTGTGTTCGACCACCGCCGAGGCATAGACGCCATTCCAGCCCATCGCTGTGAAACCGAAAATGAAAAACAGCAGATAGACCAGGCCGACCGGCCATTCGGGCGCGACGAATACTGTTGCGAGTGCCGATCCTGCGGTCAGCAGAGCGTTGATCACCAGGGCCTTAAAACCACTGCGGATGCGGTCTGCGAGGACGCCCCAGGCAATACGGCCGATGACTCCGGCGACCTGCACTGCGGTCAGGGCAAGACCGGCCGCGACCAGCGTATATCCGGTTTCCTCGACCAGAAAGGTCACGGCAAAGGCGTTGAGAGAAAGCTGGATCGCGGCCAGGAAAAGTCCAGTGAAACACATCCAGCGGATCACAGGCAGGCCCCAAGCGTCACGGATGTCGGCCAACGGTGATCGGAATAGCGGGGCCTCGCGCGACCGGTCGGCATCCCATCGCGCGCGGAAAATCTGCATGATCAGCGCGAGCCCCAGTGCGACGGCAATCGTCGCGCCCATGCTGAACCGCCAGCCGGCGGTAAGCGCAATCGCCGGAGCGAAGGTACTGGCGGCGATCCCGCCAAGAGGCACGCCGGTAAAGCGGATCGAAAACACCAGATTGCGGTTCTTCGGCGTGACCACCTTGGAGAGGAGATGCGCCGCCGGCGGATTGATCAGGCCATAGCCGAAGCCGATGATGAAGGAACCTGCGGCAATCAGCGGCAGCGCGCCGCTGGCGATTACCAGATGAGCGAGTGCGAAAAGCACGAGGCTGATCTGCGAGATCCGCCAGGCGCCCAGCCTGGAAACCAGGCCTCCTGCAAAGAGACTGGTTACCATGCCGCCGAGATAGACCGCGACGACCTGGAAGCCGATCAGAGACGCATCGACCTCGAGCCCGGCCGCGACTTCCGGCGCGATGGCCGGCAACCACAGCGATGCCATCGAGCCTGTCAGCTGAACCCAGATCATGAAGAATACCACCGTCACCGTGTCGCGGAGCGGCGGCGCGGCCTGGATGTTCTCGGGGCGTGCGGTCATGCCGCGGCTCTCCGTCAGCCTGGATGCTGCGCCTTGTCTGCCCCGAGGACGGCCATGCGGAAAGCCGTCTTCACGTACTTGCCGTCGCGCGGCGGCATCACGGTCTCGCCGGTCCGGACATCGACCTTGACTACCGCGACCAGGGGGAAGTTTCCGTCCGTCAGGCGCTTCATCAGATCGTCCAGTCCGGCTTCATCCGTCACCGTCATTGTCTGGGCGATGCCGGCGCCGGCCGCCATGGCGGCTAGGTCGGTGCCGCGTCCAGTCGGCGCGGCCTGCATGCCGGTCTCGCCGTAATGCTCGTTGTCGAGCACGATGATGGCTAGGTTCTTCGGCTGCTGCAGGGCGACGGTCGAGAAGCTGCCGACGCCCATGAGCTGTTCGCCGTCGCCTGTGATCACCCAGACCTTGCGGTCGGGCTGCGCCAGCGCGAGGCCGAGGCCGGTCGGCGTGGCACCGCCCATGCCGCCCCAGATGTAGAAGTTCTCGTCCCGATGGTCGGCCGCGGCCAGATCCCAGGTCGGCGAGCCGAGCCCGCTGATGCAGAGCGCGTCGCCGCGCACGGACATGAGCTTCTTGACGACGTCGCGCCGGAACAGTTTCTGCGTGGCCATGGCGTCAGTCCTCCGCCTGCATGCCGGCATGGGCGCCGGTAAAGGGTTTCGCGCCGATCAGCTTCTGGCCGATCAGAACGGCGACGGCCTCGCCGCCATGGAAGGACATCATCAGCCCGGCCTTGACCGCGTCGGCCGCTTCCTCGTGGGTCTCGGCCCGGAGGCAGCGCACGCCGACCGCTTCCAGCACCGGCTGCACGGCGCGCCCCATCGGCATCTGCCAGGGATTGGACTCGCCGTAATCGCCGCGCATGGTCACGATCATGAAGAGCGGGAAGGCGCAGGTCGTGGTCAGCGAGGCGATCATGTTGATCGTGTTGCCGACCCCGCTGCTCTGCATCAGCACGGCGCATTTCTGCCCGCCGAGCCAGGCGCCGGCGGAGACCGCGATACCTTCCTCCTCGGTGGTGAGCGGCACGGTCTGGATGTCGTTGTCCGCGAGGCTGGACTTGATCAGCTTGCTGAGGCCCGCATCCGGCACATAGGCCACCTGCTTGATGTCATGCTCCTTGAAGAGCTGGTGCGCACTCGCACTCCAGTCGCCGCTCATGGGATCTCCGTCCGTTGAAAGCCTTACGCACACTCTGCCCGGCGGCGGAAAGCCTGTCCACGCGGGGGGACGGAACCGGTCCCGTTCCGCGATGTCGATATTGCCAAGCGTTCCATTGTCTTGGGGCGGAGGCTGCCCCATAGTCTTGGCGACTTCCAACCGGGAATACTGACATGTCGCTCAAGACCGATCGCCGCCTGATTCCGACCTCGATGCACTGGGGCACCTATTTCGCCGAAGTCGAGAACGGCAAGCTCGTCGCCGTGCACGACTATGACAAGGACCCGGCGCCGGCGATTATCGGTCCGGGGATCGTCGACGCGGTGGACGACGCGGTGCGGGTGCGCCGGCCGATGATCCGCAAGGGCTGGCTCGAGAAGGGGCCTGCCTCGCGCGAGGGGCGTGGTGGAGAGCCTTTCGTCGCGGTGCCGTGGGACGAGGCGCTCGACATGGCGGCGGCCGAGTTGAAGCGGATCAGGGAGCAGCACGGCAACCGGGCGATCTTCGGCGGCTCCTACGGCTGGTCGAGCTCCGGTCGCTTCCACCACGCGCAGAGCCAGGTGCACCGGTTCCTGAACTGCATCGGCGGCTATGTGCGCCATGTCGATACCTACAGCTATGCCGCGGGGCAGGTGATCATTCCGCATGTCGTCGGCCCCTTTGCGGATCTCCTGAACAAGCACACCACCTGGCCGGTGATCGCGGAACACAGTGAACTGGTCGTCATGTTCGGCGGTGTGCCGGTGAAGAATGCGCAGGTCACTTCCGGCGGCGTCGGCCGCCACACCGTATTCGAGGGCCTGAAGAACGCCTACGACATGGGCGTCGAGTTCGTGAATATCAGCCCGATCCGGAACGATATCGTCGATCTGGTCGAGGCGGATTGGATCGCGCCCCGGCCGAACACGGATGCGGCGCTGATGCTGGCGCTGGCCCATGTGATCTATAGCGAGGGCCTGCACAATGCGGACTTCCTGGAGGAGTATACGGTCGGCTTTGAGAAGTTCCTGCCGTACCTCCTCGGCGAAACGGATGGCCAGCCGAAGACGCCTGAATGGGCGGCAGCCATCACGGAGGTTCCGGCGGAGGAAATCCGCAAGCTGGCGCGGCGCATGGCGAACGGCCGCACCATGATCATGACCGCCTGGAGTATCCAGCGCGGCGATCATGGCGAGCAGCCCTTTTGGCTCACCGTGCTGCTCGCGGCGATGCTGGGGCAGATCGGTCTGCCCGGCGGCGGCTTCGGGCTCGGATACGGCTCGGAAAACGGCATCGGCAATCCGGTCGAGCTCTTCAAGTGGCCGGCGCTGCCGCAGGGGACCAACGCGGTCGAGGATTTCATCCCGGTCGCCCGCATCTCCGACATGCTGCTCAATCCGGGCGGTCAGTTCGTCTATGACGGCCAGACCCGGACCTATCCGGACATCAAGGCGGTCTATTGGGCCGGCGGCAATCCGTTCCATCACCACCAGGATCTGAACAAACTGGTGAAGGCGATCCGGCAGCCGGACACGGTCTTTGTCAACGAGATCTGGTGGACCGCGATGGCGCGTCACGCCGACTTCGTCTTCCCGACGACGACATCGCTCGAACGTAACGACCTCTCCATGACCCATTGGGAGCAGACCATCGTTGCCATGCAGAAGGCGATCGAGCCGGTGGGCGAGTCGCGGCACGACTACGATGTCTTCACCGGTCTCGCCGAACGTCTTGGCGCTGCCGACGCTTTCACCGAGGGACGGGACGAGGAGGACTGGCTGCGCCATCTCTGGGATCAGGCGCGCCAGCGTGCGGCAGAGGCCGAGTTCGAATTGCCGGATCTCGAGACCTTCCGTGAGATCGGCGCCATGGAGGTCCTGAAACCGAAGAAGCCGATGATTTTGCTGGAGGCGTTCCGGGAGGATCCCGAGGCCAATCCATTGCAGACCCCGAGCGGCAAGATCGAACTCTATTCGGAGGAAATTGCCGGCTTCGGTTATGCGGACTGTCCCGGCCATCCGGTCTGGCTAGAGCCTTACGAGTGGCTCGGTGCGCCAGTGGCCGAGACCTATCCGCTGCATCTGATCTCGAACCAGCCGAAGACCCGCCTGCACAGCCAGCTCGACAGCGGCGCAATCAGCCGCGGCTCCAAGATCCAGGACCGCGAACCGATGAGCATGAACCCGGTGGATGCCGCAGCGCGCGGGATCGGGAACGGCGATGTGGTGCGGCTCTACAATGACCGGGGTGCCTGCCTCGCGGGTGTGATCGTGACCGATGCCGTGCGTCCGGGCGTGGTGCAGCTCTCGACCGGGGCCTGGTACGATCCGGAGGAGCCGGGCGTGATCGGCTCGCTCTGCAAGCACGGCAATCCGAACGTGCTGACCCGCGACAAGGGAACATCGAGCCTCGGACAGGGTCCGAGCGCGCATTCGGTTCTGGTCGAGGTCGAGAAGTATCAGGGCACACCGCCGCCGGTGACCTCTTTCGTTCCGCCGCCGATCGAAGAGAAGGCTTAGCGATCTGCATCTTCGCCGGAGGGATTCAGTATCTTGACCTACATCGTAAATATCGAGCGTGAAGAGCTTATCCGATGTTTACCGGCGGATGGGGTGGTAGCAGAGATCGGAGTGGCCGCGGGTGAGTTCGCGGACGCGATCCTTAAGAACAGGTGCGCCGCAAAGGCGCATCTGATCGATCCGTGGATGTTTCAGGACCGCGAGGATTATCTGCTCGACGGGACAAACGCGGATCAGGACATCCAAACGGCCCGTTACAACCTCGTTCAGAAGCGTTTTGCGGCCGAGATTTCTTCGGGACGCGTGATCATCCACCGGGATTTCTCGGAGAACGTACTGCCTGAATTTCCCGAGCAATATTTCGACTGGGTCTATGTCGACGGTATGCACACAAAAGAGGCTGCGTTGAGGGATCTTCATCTCGCTTGGCCGAAAATCAAGCGTGACGGATTTCTTCTCGGACACGACTTCTCAAACAATCAGGTCTCCGAGGAAAAGGGTTTCGGCGTGGTGGACGCTGTCAACGAATTTGCCGCGGAAACCGGCGCGCTGTTCTTGGCGATGACCATGGAGCCGGCACCGTCCTACGTGCTTGCGAGGCGCGAATGCGCCGCGATAAAGCCGTTCGTAGAAGAATTGCTGACCAAAGCAGGGGCGGCTGTCGAATTGCGGGGGATGCCAAAGAGCTACCGGCACAAACTTTTCAGATTCGGCAACAAGTTAGTATCGGTGCCGTCTTTCTAGGCCATGCCGACCCATCACCGCGAGATTACAGGCTGAGATGAAATGCTGGTAGGAGCTATGACGCGGGCCAATTTCGTTGCCTGCTTACCGCGAGGCGGGATCGGCATCGAGATTGGCGTTGCCGAGGGTGAGTTCTCCTCGGTGCTGCTCGATCGCGTCGCACCTTTAGAGCTCCATCTTGTAGATCCATGGGTTCATCAGGATCGGCCGGATTACATGCCTGACAAGAACAACGTGGATGACATTACGCAGGAAAGCCGGTTCGAGGGCGTCACCAGGAAGTTCGAGACAGAAATCGCTGCGGGAAGGGTGCATGTCCATCGCGGATTCTCAAAGGACATCCTTCCCGGCTTCGATGACGAAAGCTTCGACTGGGCCTATGTCGACGCGATGCATACCCGGGAAGCGGTGCTTGAGGATCTGAGGCTGGTCTGGCCGAAAGTGAAGCCGGAGGGCTTTTTGCTGGGGCATGATCTGACAAATGGTCCGCAAGCGCGGGCTCAAGGCTTCGGTGTCGTCGAGGGAGTGCAGGACTTCATCGAGGAGTCCGGTGCTCAGCTTATCGCGGTGACGATGACCTTTGAGACCTATCCGTCCTATCTTCTGACGAAGACACGGCACAAGGGGATAAAGGGCTTCTTGGAGCGGTTTTTCCTGACGGCATCGTCCGTCGTCGAAATCCGTGCCGGACTAGCCGGGTATCAGAATAAGGTGATCAGAGTGGGGAACAATATCGTCAACTTTCCGTCATTCTGACCACCCAGATCGCTGGAGGCTGAAATGATTCATTCCGCGCCCGCACCGAGGACGAAAACGGAAGAGTTCTATCCCGGGTTCAAGTTCCCGGAGCGCCCCGTCACGCGGACGCGTGAATATCAGGATTCTCGGCTCCTGGCCTGCGGGATCGACCCCGCCCTTTATGGCGATCAGGCGGCGGCAGGGCTGTTCGGGCAAGACTGCTTCAAGGCGATGCGGGAAGCAGGACATCAGGTCGACGGGCTGGTCCAGACCGAGCAGCGCTTCCGCCAGATCGAGCCGGTCGCCGTCGGCGAACCGCTGACCCAGCGTGGCTGGATCGAAGCCTACGACGTGGTCGAGCGCGGACACCGCCTGCACCGGACTTTCGAATTCGTGCGCCGTGACGGCCAGGTCGCACTGGTCGCTGACGTTATCGGTCTGGTCCCCGACAAGGAAAAATGGGCGGCTGCGGCGGCGAAAACCGGTCACAAGAAGACGCCGGACCCGCGGGAAGGGTTCGAAGAGGTCTCCGAGAAGACCATGACGCCCGAGGACGTCACGCTGTTTTCCTCGGATGTCGGCAATCTGATCCATTTCGAGCCGGACTTCGCCGCGAACCTCGGCTATCGCGCGCCTCTGGCGCAGGGCCTGCAGACCATGGTCTGGATGATGGGGCGCCTGACAGAGGACGGTCCTCCGGTTTCGTTCGAGCTGTCGGCGAGTTTCCGCAGACCCGTCTTCTGGGACGACGAGGCGAGTCTCTGGCAGCACAAAGGCAAGAACGGCTTCATCGACCGGCTGCGGGCGCTTAACGGCGCCGGAAAGCTCACCGCCGAGCTGAGCGTCGCGTCGATCTCCTACGCCTGATCCGATGTCCCGAGACACAGTCCGAAACATTCTTTTCGTGATGTGCGACCAGCTGCGCTGGGACTATCTCTCCTGCGCCGGTCATCCGCATCTGCAGACGCCGCATATCGATGCGCTGGCGGCGCGCGGCGTCCGTTTCGACCGTGCCTATTGCCAGTCGCCGATCTGCGGGCCCTCGCGCATGTCCTTCTATACCGGGCGCTACATGTTTAGCCACGGGGCGGGCTGGAACAATTATCCGCTCAGGGTCGACGAATGGACGCTTGGTGACTATCTCCGGCCGCTCGGCATGCGGGTCGCGCTCGCCGGCAAGACGCACATGAAGGAAGACGCCGAGGGCATGGCTCGCCTCGGTCTCGATCCGGTCTCCGAGCACGGCGTGCTGGTGTCCGAATGCGGTTTCGAGCCTTACGAACGTGACGACGGCCTTCATCCCGACCGGAGCGCCGATCCGGATCTGCCCTACAACCGTTATCTGAGGCAGAAGGGGTATCGAGGCGACAATCCCTGGGCGAGCCATGCCAACTCCGCCAAGGGCGACGGCGGGGAGACGCTCGACGGCTGGTACTGGGGGCATTCGAACGGCGCCGCGCGGGTGCGCGATGAGGACAGCGAGACGCCCTACATGACCGATCGGGCGATCGACTTCATCACCGAGATGGGCGACAAGCCCTGGTGCCTGCATCTCTCCTACATCAAGCCGCACTGGCCCTATATCGCGCCCGAACCCTATGCCTCGATGTACGGCCCGGAGCATATACTGCCGGTGCATCGCGATGCGCGGGAGGAGGCGGAAGCGCACCCGGTCTATGCCGCTTTCATGCGGCACAAGGATAGCCGGCTCTTCCGCCGCCCGGAGGCGCGGGAGACCATCGTCCCGGCCTATATGGGCCTGATCAAGCAGATCGACGACCAGTTCGGCCGCCTGATGAAGGAGCTGGAACGGCACGGGCGGCTGGACGACACCATGATCGTCTTCACCTCGGATCATGGCGATTATTTGGGAGATCACTGGCTCGGCGAGAAGGATCTCTTCCATGAGGCCTCAGTGCGTATTCCGCTGATCGTCTACGATCCGCGCTCCTCTGCAGACACGACGCGAGGCTCGGTCAGCGACGCGCTGGTGGAGGCGATCGATCTTGTCCCGACCTTCGTCGAGGCCGTGGGCGGCGACGTGCCGTCACACCGGCTCGAGGGCCGTTCGCTAAGCCCGTTGATCGAGGGGCGCAAGACCGAATGGCGCAGCTTCGCGGTTTCCGAGAGCGACTATTCCGGCAGGGATGCCCGCGCGGACCTTGACCTGGCCCCGATGGACGCGCGCTGCTACATGCTCCGGACGGAGCGCTGGAAATATGTCCTGCACGAAACCTTCCGCCCGCAGCTTTTCGATCTGGAGTCGGATCCCGAGGAATTCACCGACCTCGGAGCCGATCCGGCCTATGAAACGGTGCGTGCGGATCTGCACGAGAAACTGTTCGAGTGGTTCCGCAACCGCCGTCTGCGCGTCACGATCTCCGACGAGGAGATCCTCCGCCGCACCGGCGGGGCCGACCGGCAGGGCATCCTGATCGGCTACTGGAAGCCCGGAGATCCCTGACCTAGCGCACCGCCGAACGAAAGGCCGACGTGCAATCCCGATACCGCGGTTTCCACCCGAGATCGTGTGAGATTTTGGCCCCGCTCATGCGCTGTTTCAGCGCCGGTCCTGCGGCCCAGTCACCGTGCCTGGCGACGGCGTCCGCTTCCGTCAGGACGGTGTGCGGCGCCTGTGACCCGAAGCGGGCGGCAACCGCGTCTGCCAGCACTCCGGTCCGAACGCCCGATTCCGCAGCGACACAATAGGTCTCGCCCGCGGGTGCGATTTCGAGGGCAAGTCTGTAGGCAGCCGCGAGGTCCCTGCGGTGGACGAGAGGCCAGGTGGCGTCGGCGGAGCCCCAGATTTCGATAGCGTTCCCGTTCCGGGCCGCATCGATATAACGGTGCAGTACACCGCCATCCTCGTCCCAGACCATTGCGGGGTGGAGCAGGATCGGCGCGATCCCGGGGGCGCCAGAGACCCTGCGCCAGTTTTCCAGCATCCACGCGAAGCTTGGCAATGGATCGTCGGGTGTCTTCTCGTCCGCAATCCCGGAACCGGTCTCGCCGAAGAGCCAGCATCCGCCGGTGTAGATCAGGCGCAGCGGGGCGTCTCTGCCCGATGCGGCGGACGAGATCGCTTCCAGCACGGCGCGGTCGATCCCGCCCATGTCGGAGTCGAAATCCGCGGCGGCCTGCACGACGGCATCTACCCCGGTGACGAAGCTGGCCCAATCCTGAGGACGCGTCAGATCGCCGGGAAGCGGTTCCGCGCCAGCCTCGCGAAGGCGGGCGGCCGATCTCTCCGAGCGGGCGAGGGCCGTGACCTTGTGGCCATGGTCAATGAGTTCGTCAAGGATGGCGGAACCGATCGAGCCGGTGCCGCCGAGCAACAGGACATGCATGGGATCATTCCGTTCTGTCAGGCGTTCGATCAAAGATTGAGCCGCAGCACGGATTTAATAACAAGAAAAATCTTGAAAAATAAAGATGCCGGGCGAGTGGTCCCGCCCGGCACGAGAAAATGCGTCAGTTCGTCAGCACCACGCGGCCGACGATCTTGCCGGCGCGGAGATCGTCCAGCGTACGCTGGACCTGATCCATCGGCCGGGTCTCGATCGGAACCTGCTTGACCTTGCCGGCCTTCACCAGTTCCATCAGTTCCTTGAGTTCCTTCAGGCTGCCGACATAGGAGCCGATCATCGAGGCGGCGCGGAGCGGCAGGGTCGGCAGCGGTACGGTGAAGTCCCCGCCATAGAGGCCGACAATGACGTAGCGCCCGCCCTTGACCAGCGAGAAGTAGCCAAGCTTCGCCGTTGGGTTGGCGCCGACCGTGTCAACCACGGCACGCGGGCCGCCGCCGGTGGCTTCCGCCAGTTTCTTCGCCGCGTCGTCGCCGGAAATGTTCAGCGTCTTGGTCGCACCCATCTCCTTCGCCGCGGCGAGCTTCTTGTCGTCGATGTCGCAGGAGAGGACCTGCTTGACGCCCATGGCATGTGCGATGCTGACCGCGGCAAGGCCGAGGCCGCCGGCACCCATGATCACCAGCCATTCGTCGTCATGCACCGGCAGCGCTTTCTTGATCGCGCTGTAGACGGTGACGCCGGAGCAGGCGAAAGGCGTCGCGTCGGTCGGATCGACATCGCCGATATCGACCAGGAACATCGGATGCGGGACCAGAATATATTCCTGATAGCCGCCATCCCTGTAGACGCCGAGCGTGCGCGGCTTGGCGCAGTGATTCTCCTGGCCGGCCTTGCAGGTCGAGCATTCGCCGCAGCCGATCCACGGATGGATCAGCTTGGTCTCGCCGGTCGGAACCTTGCCCGCGTCGGGGCCACCCTTGACCACCTCGCCGAGGATCTCGTGCCCGAGCACGTGGGGCAGCGGCACGCCGCGGTCGCCCATGTTCAGGCGCCCGGCGGACCCAAGATCGAAATAGCCGTCACCGATATGGAGATCGGAGTGACAGACCCCGCAGCGCGTCACCTTCACGAGAACCTCCGTTCCGGTCGGCTCCGGGATCTCCTGCTGGATCATTTCCAGCGGTTTCCCAAAATCGGTGACTTTCCAACTCCGCATTTGCATGGATCGATTTCCTCCCGATAATCGCTTTTGCGAAATTCAGTTTCGTTTTCGTAAAACGTGATGTCTGATCGCGCAACCTCGCAGGGGTGTGAGACTGCCATCTGCGGGCATGACAATCTTGCGGTTTCTTTGGGGGAAGCCGCGAATGGATCGATGACAATTCGGCACCAGACCGAACGTGCGGCGATCCGGGCAACGGGAGGAGCAGGCCGATGGGCAAGAAAACCGCATTGGTGACAGGCGCAAGCCGCGGGATCGGACGGTCGGTTGCGAAATATCTCGCCGACAAGGGCTATCAGGTCGTCGGGCTCGCGCGCAGCGCGCCGTCCGGGAGCTTCCCGGGCGCCTTCCGCACCGCCGATCTCTCTGACGCCGAGGCGACGCGCGCCGCGCTCGCGGGGATTGCCTCCGAGTTCGAGATCGACGTGCTGGTAAACAATGCCGGCATCGCCCCGCTGGGGACCGTCGAGGAAGTGACGCCGGAGACCCTCCAGCATCTCATGTCGGTGAATGTCCGCGCTCCCTATCAGTGCATGCAGGCCTTCCTGCCCGGGATGCGCAAGCGCAAGTTCGGCCGGGTGGTGAATATCGGCTCCCGGGCCGCGTTGGGAAAACATGGCCGAAGCGCTTATGCGGTGACAAAGGGCGGCATTGCGGCGGCGACCCGGACCTGGGCGATCGAGGCCGGCGGCGACGGCATCACGGTGAACTGCGTCGCTCCGGGCCCGATAGCGACCGAGATGTTCGAGGAAGGCAATCCGGCGGGCTCCGCCAGCCGCAATGCCATCGAGGCGGCGATTCCGGTGAAGCGCATCGGCCAGCCGGAAGACGTCGCGGCGGCGGTGGCCTTCTTCGCCTCGGAGGATGCCGGCTTCTGTACGGGCCAGGTACTTTATGTCTGCGGCGGCCTGACCATCGGGTCCGCGCCGCTATGAACGACATGAGCGATCTCCGCAGACGCAACCTCGCCCGCCTGATCGATCCGAAGAGCTTTGCCGTCATCGGCGCCACCGACGATCCGCTTCGCATTGGCGGACGGCCGATCGATTATTCGCTGAAGCATGGCTTCAAGGGGAAGATCTACCCGGTTAACCCGAAACGCGAGACGATCCAGGGCCTGAAGGCCTATCCCTCGATCTCGGATGTGCCGGAGGCGGTGGACACCGCGATCGTCGCGCTGCCGGCGCCGCTGGTGGCCGAGACCGTCGAGGCCTGCGCCGCCAGGGGCGTCGGGGCCTGCATCGTCTTCAGCTCCGGCTTCTCCGAGCTTGGCGCGGAAGGCGAGGCCATGCAGGCCCGGCTGACGGAAATCGCGCAGCGCACCGGGATCCGCGTGCTCGGCCCGAACTGCCTCGGCGCCTTCAATGCGGCGAGCGGCTGGACCGGGACCTTCTCCTCTGCGCCGTCGGTCGATCCGACGGTTCCGGGCCCGATCGCCATCGCCAGCCAGTCCGGCGCCTATGGCGGTCATATCTACAACCTCGCGCGCAAGCGCGGGCTCCGGGTCGGGCGCTGGGTGACGACGGGCAATGAGTCCGACATCGAGCTTTCGGAATGCATCTCCTACCTGCTCGACGATCCCGAGGTGAAGGTCGTGATGTCCTATGCCGAGGGCATCCGGGACGGCGCCGGCCTGAAGGCGGCTTTCGCCAAGGCGCGGCTGCTGAAGAAACCCATCATCATGGTGAAGGTCGGGCGGAGCGAGGTCGGCGCCGCTGCGGCCGCCTCCCATACCGCCGCGCTCGCCGGCACGGATGCTGTGATCGACGGCATGATGCGGCAATATGGCGTCTACCGGGCGGAGGATGCGAACGAGATGCTGGAGGTCGCCTATGGCTGCCAGCAGGGGCATTTCCCAGACGGCAACAAGGTCGGTTTCATCACCATTTCGGGCGGGCTCGGCGTGCAGATGGCGGACAGCGCCGCCGCGCTCGGCCTCGACGTCTCGGAATTCTCCAAGGCGGGGCAGGCGAAGATGCTCGAGCTTTTCCCCTTCGCCGCGGCGCGCAATCCGGTCGATGTCACGGGCCAGGCCTTCAACGACCGCGATGCGATCGCCAAGTGCCTGAAGATCATGATGGAGGAGGGCGACTACGACGTCGTGATCTCCTTCTTCACCGCCGTCGCGGCGCTGCCGGAGATCGCCCGGGATATCGTGGAGACGCTGAAGCCGGTGCGCGCGGCGCGTCCCGACAAGCATCTCTTTTTCTCGATCCTCGCCTCGGAGGAGAACCGGCGCTTCTACGAGAGCAATGGCTACCCGATGTTCGACGACCCGGTGCCGGCGATCACGGCGGCGAACGGCCTGATGTATTTCGGCCAGGCCTTCGCGGCGGATCGCGGGGCGCCGCCGGTGCTGCCAGACGCCGCCTTTCCCGTACCGGCGCACGCAACCTCGGAGCACGAGGCGAAGAAGATCCTCGCCTCCGCCGGTATCCCCGTGGTGCGCGAAAGGCTCGCGGCCTCGGCGGACGAGGCCGCGGCCGCCGCCGCGGATCTCGGCGGGCGTGTGGTGCTGAAGATCGCCTCGCCGGACATCGCCCACAAGACCGAGATCGGCGGTGTGCTGGTCGGTGTCGAGGGCGAGGAGGCGGTGCGCGAGGGCTTTTCTGCCCTGATGGCGCGGGCCGCGGACAAGCGGCCGGACGCGCGACTCGACGGCATCATCGTCTCCGAGATGGTGAGCGGCGGGGTCGAATGCGTGATCGGCGTGCAGCGCGACCCGGTGCTCGGCGCGGCGGTCATGTTCGGGCTCGGCGGCGTTCTCGTCGAGGTGCTGAAGGACGTGAGCTTCCGGCTCGCACCGTTCTCGGTCGAGGAGGCGCACCGCATGATCCGCGAGATCAAGGGCTTCAAGATTCTTGAGGGCGTGCGCGGCGCTCCGGCGGCGGATGTGGATGTACTGGCCGAAGCGCTGGCGAAGCTCTCCGTCTTCGCCGCCGCCAACGAGGAGAGGCTCGACAGCATCGACATCAATCCCTTCATCGTGCTGCCGGAAGGCAAGGGCGCGGTCGCGGTCGATGCGCTGATCGTGCCGTCCGCTGGAGACGCCGAATGAGGCAGCAGATCGTCCGCACCCGGATCACCGATCTTTTCGGCATCCGCCACCCGATCCTCTGCGGCGGCCTGATGTGGCTCGCCGACGCGAACTACGCTGCCGCGGCGGCGAATGCCGGTTGCCTTGGTTTCATGACCGCGAAGACCTTTCCGGATCCGGGGCGCTGGAAGGAGGAGCTGGAGAAGGCAAAGCAGCTTGCGAACGGCAATCCGCTTGGCGTGAACCTCTATATCTCGCAGCGCCCGGAAGAGAATGCGATGCTCTCCGGTCATGCCGATCTGGCCTTGCAGGCGGGGGTACGCAGTTTCGAGACGGCGGCGATGCCGCCCGCGGATCTGGTGCGTCAGCTGAAGGAAGGCGGCGCCAAGGTGATCCACAAGGTCGCTTCCGTCCGTCACGCCGTTTCCGCCGCGAGCAAGCTCGATATCGACGCGGTGTCCGTCGTCGGCATGGAATGCGGCGGCCATCCGGGTCTCAACATGATCGGCAACATGGTCCAGGGCGTCCTCGCCGCGCTCAGGGTCGATATCCCGGTGGTGATCGGCGGCGGTATCGGTCACGGGCGTCAGCTCGCGGGCGCGCTCGCTTTCGGCGCCGAGGGTGTGGTGCTCGGCACGCGTCTGCTGGTCGCCGACGAGATCTGGAGCCACGATGCCGTGAAGCAGCGCGTCCTGCAGGCGGACGAGACCAGTTCCCGGCTCGTGCTCGCCTCGATGCGCAACACCTACCGGGTGATCGACAACGAGACTGCCCGCGCCGTCGCAGAGCTGGAGGCGGAGGGTGTCAGCGATTACGAAAGCTACCGCGAACATGTCCGCGGCACGCTGCAGCGCGAGGCCTACGAGGAGGGCGATCCGGAGAAGGGCCTGCTCTCCATGGGGCAGTCCGCCGTCTTCGCCGACAGGATCGAGCCGCTCGGTGCCATCATCGACCGGATGATGGACGAGATGGACGAGGCGATGAGGCGGGTGCAGTCTCTCCGCGTCGCCCGAGACGCTGCCGCGGAGTAGCATCCCTGTACTTCCTGACCCATGCGGATGTCGTCATAGATCCCGAGGTCCCGATCACCGAGTGGGGCCTCTCGGAGCGGGGGCGTGCCCGTATCCGGGCCGGGCTCGGGCAGCCATGGCTCGGGGCGGTGACCAGCCTCTGGTCGAGCACGGAGCGCAAGGCGCTCGATACGGCGGAAATCCTCTCTGAGCATCTCGGCCTCGCGATCAAGATCAGGGCCGATCTCGGCGAGAACGACCGCTCCGCGACAGGCTATCTTCCGTCGGAGGCGTTCGAGCGAACGGCGGATCGCTTTTTCGCCGATCCCGATCTGTCCGCGGATGGCTGGAAGACGGCACGCGCGGAGCAGGAGCGGATCGTGACGGCGTGCGCGGCCGTAACAGAAAGTGACCCGATGGGCGTGCCCCTGGTGGTCTCGCATGGAGCGGTCGGGGCGCTTCTCTTGGCAAACCTTCTGGGCGAGGCGATTTCCCGCGATTTCGACCAGCCGAGAAACGGCGGCGGCAACTGGTTTTCGGTGCGTGAAATGAAACCGGCCTGGAAGGTGTTTGACAGGTGCTGATCTTCCCGCACCTGTCCGTCTTCAACCCAATGCCTGGTCCAGATCCGCGATGATGTCGTCCGCCGTCTCCAGCCCGACGGAAATGCGCATGACGTCGTCGCCGGCGCCGGCGGCC
>NZ_JAEPQA010000045.1 GCF_017640745.1 Nisaea sp.
CTCAAAAAACAAATTTTCTACGGTTTTTGTCTACGCGACAGTTGGCGGATCATATCCTTGCCAATTATTCAATCAGCGCCCCTTCCACACCGGATCCCTTCCTTCGGCGAAAGCGGTGTAGCCTTCCCGATTGTCTTCCGACGAATAGAGCCGGTCGACGGTCTCGAACTGGCGCTTGGTGATCCGGTTCATCGCGTCCTGGAAGGTCATGTCCTCGGCCTCGCGGACGATCTCCTTGATGGCGGAAAAGACCAATGGCGGGCCTGAGGCGAGATGCTTGGCGAGCGCACGCGCCTCTTCCATCAGCGATGCGCCCGGATAGACATGGTTCACCAGCCCCCAGCGCGCGGCCTCCTCGACCTCAATCCAGCGCCCGGTGAACAACATTTCCATGGCGATGTGATAGGGAATGCGCTTCGGCAGCTTCACCGTCGCCGCGTCGGCCACGGTACCGGACCGGATCTCCGGCAGCGCGAAGGTCGCGTGATCGGCGGCGAGGATGATGTCGGCGGAGAGAGCGAGCTCCAGCCCGCCGCCGCAGCAGATCCCGTTCACCGCCGCGATCACCGGCTTGTTGAGGCCGCGCAGTTCCTGCAGCCCGCCGAACCCACCGACGCCGTAATCCCCGTCGACCGCGTCGCCGCCGGCCGCCGCCTTCAGGTCCCAGCCGGGGCAGAAAAATTTCGGCCCGGCGCCGGTGACGATGCAGACCCGGAGTTCCGGATCGTCGCGGAAGGCCGCGAAGGTGTCACCCATGATCCGGCTCGTCGCGAGATCGATCGCGTTCGCCTTCGGCCGGTCCAGCGTCACTTCGAGGACATGGCCGTCGCGCTTCGTCTTGATCGGGCCTTCACTCATCTCTCTCTCCCATCCTGATCAGGGCATCCACCGCCACCGCCCCCTCCTTGAGGCAGAGCAGCGGGTTGACCTCGACTTCTTCCACCCGCCCGTGATGCGCGACGACGAAATCCTGCACCGCCAGCACCGCGGCGACAATCGCCGGGCGGTCCGCCGCAGGCGCACCGCGATAGCCGTCCAGCAGCGGCGCCATGCGGAGCCGCGAGAGCGCCGCGTCGATCTCCTCCGCCGTCACGGGCAGCAGCAGCGTAGTGCTGTCGCCAAGGATCTCCGTCTTCGTACCGCCGGCGGCGAGCGTCAGAAGGTAGCCGTGCGCCGGATCGAGCGTGACGCCGACGAGCAGCTCGGCGACGGCACCGCCGATCATCGGCTCGACAAGGAAATTCTCAGTCTCCATCCGAACGGCCGCAGCCAATAGCGCCGCTTCGTCTTCGATCCCGAGCGCCACGGCGCCCGCCTCGCTCTTGTGCGCGAGGCCAAGGCCTTTCAAGACAAGTGGATAGCCGATACGAGTGCCCGCAACCACGAGACCGTCGCGGGATACCTCAAGGGAGCCCGGCACAGGCACGCCTGACGCGGCAAGAACCCGTTTGGCCTCCGCCTCGTTCAGGACCCGTGTTGCCTTCGGTGCTTCGGGAAGCAGGAGAGGTAAACCGGCACCGCTCACCCTGCCGACGAAGGTCGCCGCCTCGACCGCGGCCATCGCATCCTCCATGCCGACCAGCGGCACCACGCCTCGCGCCATGATGGCCCGGGCCGTCTGTTCCGGCAGGTTCTCCGGCAGCGAGGCCAGAATACCCATCGGCTTGCCGGTCGCCTCAGAGGTCGCCGCGACGGCGTCGATCACCTTCTCCCAGTCGGCGATGCTGCCGAGATCCGCACGCGGGAAGTCGAGCACCGCCAGGCCGAAATCCGCGTCGCCGCGCATCATCGCGGAAAAGGTGCGCGCCGTCGCCTCCCGGTCGCCCCAGATATAGGTGTGATAGTCGAGCGGATTGGCGAGCGCGACCTTCGGGCCAAGCTCTTCCCGCAATTCGATCTTCTGTGTGTCCGACAGCGGCGGGAAGCGGAGATCGAAATCCAGCGCAGTATCCGCCATCATCCCCGCCTCGCCGCCCGAGCAGGACATGGAGGCGATCCGGTTCGAGGCGAGCGGTCCCGCGACATGCAGCAGCTTCAGCGTTTCCAGCAGCGCCGAAAGGCTGCGCACCTCGGCGATCCCGAGACGGGCGAGCAGCGCCGAGGCACCGGCGTCCCCTCCCGAGAGCGACGCCGTATGCGAGACGGCCCCCGTCCGCGCCTGCTCGGAGCGCCCGACCTTGAGCGCGACGAGCGGCTTGCCGAGTTCGGCCGCCCTGCCGGCCATTCTGGCGAACGACGCAAGATCGCCGATCCCCTCGATGTAGAAGCCGAGCGCGGTCACGCGTTCGTCCGCGAGCAAGGCTTCCGCGATCTCGGCGAGGCTGGTCTGCGCCTGGTTGCCGACCGTCGCCATATAGGCGATCGGCAACCCGCGACGCTGCATGGTGAGATTGATGGCGATGTTGGAGGACTGGGCGACGATGGCGCCCCCACGCTCTACCCTGGCTCCGCCGTGCAGGTCGGGCCAGAGCGCCACGCCGTCGAGATAGTTGAGGAGGCCGTAGCAGTTCGGCCCCAGCACCGCCATCTCGCCCGCCGCCGCGATCAGCTCCGCCTGCAGGTCGGCGCCGTCCCCGGTCTCCGCCAGCGCCTCGCTGAAACCGCTCGCGAAACAGACCGCCCCGCCGGCACCGCGCGCCGCGAGCGCCCGCACCGCCTCGATGGTGGCGTGGCGATTGATGCCGATGAAGGTGGCGTCCGGCGCGCCCGGCAGATCCTCGATGGAGGCATAGGCAGTATGACCCGCGATCTCAGGCCTGGTGGGATGCACCGGCCAGACCTCGCCCGCGAAGCCGATCTTCGTGCATTCCGCCACCACATTGGCGCACCAGGAGCCACCGCCGATGACCGCGATACTCTTCGGCCGGAACAGGCGTTCGAGCCCGGACCGCATGCGCTCAGGCGCCGAGCGGCCGGAGCAGTTCCCGGCTGATGATGTGACGCTGGATTTCCGACGTGCCGTCCCAGATCCGCTCAACGCGCGCGTCGCGCCAGAAGCGCTCGATCGGGAAATCGTCCATCAGGCCCATGCCGCCATAGATCTGCAGCGTGGCATCGGTGACCCGCGCCAGCATTTCGGAGGCGTAAACCTTTGCGCTGGCGATCTCCCGGTTCGCCGGCAGCCCCTGGTCGAGCCGCCAGGCGGCCGAGAGGGTCAGCCAGTCGGCGGCGTCGATCTCGGTGATCATGTCGGCAAGCTGGAAACTGATGCCCTGGAACTTGCCGATCTGCTGGCCGAACTGCTTGCGCTCGGCGGCATAGGAAAGCCCCATGTCGAAACAGCGCCGGGCCCGCCCGACGGCCATGGTGGCGACGGTGATACGCGTGGCGTAGAGCCATTCGTTCATCACCGCGAAGCCTCCGTCGACCTCGCCCAGCACCTGCGCGTCCGGCAGGCGGCAGTCGTCGAAATCGAGGATCATGTTCTTGTAGCCGCGATGGCTCACGGACCTGTAGCCGTCGCGGATGGTGAAGCCGGGCGTGCCGCGGTCGACCAGGAAGGTTGTGATCTTCTTTTTCGGCCCGCGTTCCGTCTCCTCCTCGCCGGTCGCGACGAAGACGATGACGAAATCCGCATGGTCGGCGCCGGAAATGAAATGCTTGGTGCCGTTCAGCACCCAGTCGCCGCCGTCGCGCTTCGCCGAGCAGGTCATGCCCCGCACGTCGGAGCCTGCGCCAGGCTCTGTCATGGCAAGGGCGTCCATCCGCTCGCCCTTCACCGCCGGGGTCAGGTAGCGCTCGATCTGCTCGCCCTTGCAGGCCATCAGAATGTTCTGCGGCCGGCCGAAGAAATGCGTCAGCGCCATCGAGCCGCGGCCGAGCTCGCGCTCGACCAGAGCGAAATCGAGATGGCTGAGCCCGCCGCCGCCGACCTCTTCCGGAAAGTTGGAGGCGTAGAAGCCGATATCGAGGCATTTCTGCTTGATCGCCTCGGCCAGTTCCGGGCGCACCTCGCCGGTGCGCTCGACCTCGGCCTCGTGCGGATAGATCTCGGTCTCGACGAACTCGCGGACCGTCGAGACGATCATCTCCTGTTCTTCGCTGAGCCCGAAATGCATCAGAGGAGCTCCGACTTGTCTGGCTGCGGGAGTGCCGAATGTGAGACCGCCAGCGCCTCTACCTTCGCCAGCACAGCAGCGTCCGGCACGGAAGAGCGGCGAGTCGTCAGGTCCACATGGATCATCAGCTGCTCGCCGGTCGCCAGTTCCTCGCCTGCCTCGTTCTTCATGCGGTGAAAGACGCGGTACTTCTTGCCCTTGCCTTCCAGCACCTGGCTGTCGACATGGATGCGCTGGCCCGCCAAAGTTTCGTTCAGGTAACGTATGCGGGCATCGACGGTGAAGTAGCTCTTGCCGCTCTCGATATAGGCCTCGTCGGCGCCTACCAGCTTCATCATCGCGTCCGCCGCGTCGGAAAAGACCTGGCCGTAGCGGCTCTCGTTCATGTGGCCGTTATAGTCGGTCCAGTCGACCGGAACGATGCGCTCCACGGTGCGGACGAGGTCGCCCGCCTGCGCCGGTTTCGGCAGGCCGGTCTCGTGTTCGGCGATCAGCTTGCCGGCCGCCGCGCCCTGCTGCTTCAGGGCGCGCATCATGGCGACGAGGTTGTTGTCGCGCAGCCGCTCCAGCTCGCGGATCGAGAGCGCGCCCGACTGGGCGTCGGACTGGTCGGCGATCTTCTTGACGAGATCGTCGGTCAGTTCCGGCACATCCATCAGCTTGGTCCAGGGCCATTGGAGGCACGGACCGAACTGGGCGATGAAGTGCGCCATGCCGGCCTCGCCGCCGGCGATGCGATAGGTCTCGAAGAGGCCCATCTGCGCCCAGCGGAGGCCGAAGCCGTAGCGGATCGCGTTGTCGATCTCCTCGGTCGTCGCGATCCCGTCCTTGACCAGCCAGAGCGCCTCGCGCCAGACGGCTTCCAGAAACCGGTCGGCGATATGGGCATCGATCTCGGCCCGGACACGGAGCGGGAAAAGCCCGACCGAACGCAGCAGCGCCTCGGCCTTCTCGACGATGGCCATGTCACCGGCATCGCCCGGCACCAGCTCGATCAGCGGCAGCAGGTAGACCGGGTTGAAGGGATGGGCGACGAAGATCCGCCCCGGATGCTGCGCCCCCTCGCGCAGCTCCGACGGCTTGAAGCCGGAGGTGGAGGAGCCGATCGGCGTGTCGGGTGCCGCAGCCGCCTCGATCTCGGCGAGCACCCTGTGCTTCAGGTCGAGGCGCTCCGGCACGCTCTCCTGGATATAGTCGGCGCCCGCGACCGCCTCGGCGACGGTCTTCACATGGGTCAGCATGCCTTCCGGCGGCAGTGCCGTCTCGTAGAGCATCGGCAGCGCGTGACGGGCGTTGCCGAGCACTTCCGACATCTTGCGCCCGGCTTCGGGGTCCGGATCGAACAGACGGACGTCCCAGCCGTTCAGCAGGAAGCGCGCCGCCCAGGCGCCGCCGATGACGCCGCCGCCGATAATGGCGGCAGTCTTGGTTGCGGCGCTCATTTCGGCGCACGCTTCACAAGGCCGAGCTTATCGCGAACGGCCTGCGGACCAATCACGGACGCCCCCAGATTCTCGATGATGGTAACCGCCTTCTCGACCAGTTGCGCGTTGGTCGCGAGCTGCCCCTTGGCGAGCCAGAGATTATCCTCCAGCCCGACGCGGACGTTGCCGCCCGCCAGCACCGAGGCCGCGACATAGGGCATCTGGTTGCGGCCGAGCGAGAAGGCCGACCAGGTCCAGTCGTACGGCACGTTGTTCACCATCGCCATGAAGGTATTGAGATCGTCCGGCGCGCCCCAGGGAACCCCCATGCAGAGCTGCACCAGCGCCGGCGAGGTCAGCACGCCGTCCTCGACCAGCTTCTTCGCGAGCCAGAGATGGCCGGTATCGAAGGCCTCGATCTCCGGCTTTACGCCGAGCTCGGTCATCATCGAGCCCATCGCGTCGAGCATGCCCGGCGTGTTGGTCATGACGTAGTCTTTTTCGGCGAAGTTCATGGTGCCGCAATCGAGCGTGCAGATCTCCGGCAGGCACTCGGCGATATGGGCGACCCGCTCTTCGGCGGAGACCATGTCCGTGCCCTCGACCAGCGGCAGCGGCTTCGACGGGTTGCCGAACACCAGATCGCCGCCCATGCCGGAGGTCAGGTTCAGCACCACATCGACCTCGGCGTCGCGGATCCGGTCAGTGACCTCCCGGTAGTAATTCAGATCGCGCGACGGCGCGCCGCTCTCCGGATTGCGCACATGGCAATGGACCACGGCAGCTCCGGCCTTCGCGGCGGCGATGGCGCTCTCGGCGATCTGCTGCGGGCTCCGCGGCACATGCGGGCTGCGGTCCTGCGTGCCGCCGGACCCGGTGACGGCACAGGTCACGAAGACCTCACGATTCATTTCAAGCGGCATTCCAGTCTCCCGAGCGCATGCGATTGATCGCTACAAGCCTAAGATGCGTTGACAGCGCACATCGTGCAGATTTAGCTCCTCTTCATGCCGATTTGGATCAATCCGCAGGACGGCACGCAGGAAGTCGCCGTCCTGCTGTTCGACCGCTTCTCCAACTACTGCCTCGCGAACACGGTCGAGCCGATGCGGGCGGCGAACGACTATCTTGGACGCCCGGCCTATCGCTGGCGCCTGGTCAGTCTCGACGGAACGCCGGTCACCTCCTCGAGCGGGATCCGGCTGCTGCCGGACGGACGGCTCGCGGAGGAGCCCGGCGGTGCCGCGCTGTTCGTTCTGCCGAGCTACGGCTATCGCACGCTGGGCACGCCTGCCTGCCTCGACGCGCTCAGATCCGCCGCACGGCGTTACGAGACCCTGATCGGGCTGGATACTGGGAGCTGGCTGCTGGCCGAGGCTGGCTTGCTCAACGGCTATGCAGCAACCATCCATTTCGACGAATTCGAGCGCTTTTCGGAACGCTTTCCCGAGGTCTCTGCCCGCCGTGAGCGCTGGCTGATCGACCGCAACCGGATGAGCGCCGGCGGGGCGACCACGGCGTTCGAGCTGATGCAGCATCTGATCGCGGCAACCCACGGCAGCGTGGTCTCGCTGGAGATCTCGGGTCTGTTCATGCAGGGGGAGGACAATATCCGCGCCATGGCGGCAGGCGCGGCCGGAGACCGGCGCGTGCAGCGGGCTCTCACGCTCATGCGGGGCAACATCGAAGCACCCCTCACGATCGCCGAGATCGCCCGCGCCGCCGGCTGCCGACAGCGCGATCTCGAGACGCGGTTCCAGCGCGCGTTCGGCGCCGTGCCGCGGACAGTCTACCGGCAACTCCGCATGGCGGAAGGCCTGCGTCTGGTGCGGGAAGGCGATCTGTCCGTGGCGGAAATCGCGCTGCGCTGCGGCTACAGCGACCCGAGTGCCTTCACCAGATCCTTTCGCCGGACCTATGGCACGCCGCCACGCGGTGCGACCGGTTAGCGAAAATCGGCTTCGCCCGGCACCCCGGAAAACCACCGTTCAATGCATAAAACTTATGCGCCTGCATGGGCATTGAATTTGAAGACTGACCTGCATCAAGGAAAACTCCCCTCAAGTACGTCGCACACTGACCGTCAGGGGCCGAATCTGCCGAAGAAGCAGGGAGCAGCGACGGTTTCTCACTTCAAAAATTCTATACAGGACGACAGGGAGGTTCTGACCATGAGACTGATTTCACGCGTGCGCAGCCTTGCGGCAGGCGCGGCGGCCATCGGCATTTGCGCTTTCGGCGCTGCGAGCCCGGCGACCGCCGAGCTCGATTTCACCGGCAAGACTGTCGATTTCGTCATTCCATTCGCCGAGTCCGGCGGCTCCGCGAAATGGGCCAACTTCTATGCGCCGCTTCTGAGCGAAGCGCTTCCGGGCAAGCCGACCGTTGCGGTGAAATACATGCCCGGCGCCGGCTCGACCAAGGGCGCGAACTGGTTCCAGAAGCAGAAATACGAGGACGGCCTGCTGATCTTCGGCTCCTCCGGCTCGACGCAGTTCCCCTACATGCTCGACGACCCGCGGGTGCGCTACGAGTACAACGACTGGAACGTCGTGCTCGCCTCGGGTGTCGGCGGCGTCGTCTATCTGCCGCCGGAGATTGCCAAAAAGTTCGACGGCGACGCGGACGATCTCGGCGACATCAATTTCATCTGGGGCTCCCAAGGCGCAACCCGGCTCGATCTGGTGCCGCTGCTCGCCTGGGAAATGCTCGGTATGAAGGTCGAGCCGGTGTTTGGCATCAAGGGCCGCGGCGACGGCCGCCTGATGTTCGAGCGCGGCGAGGCCAATATCGACTACCAGACCTCGCCGGCGTACCTGAAGGCAGTGGTGCCGCTGGTCGAAGGCGGGAAGGCCGTGCCGATGATGAGCTGGGGTGTGCTCGACGCCAATGGCGACATCGTGCGCGACCCGACCTTCCCGGACATGCCGACCTTCAAGGAAGTCTGCGAGGCGACCGCCGCCTGCCAGACCTCGGGAGACGCCTGGGATGCCTGGAAGGCCTTCTACATCGCCGGTTTCCCGGCGCAGAAGATGGTGTTCCTGCCGCAGGGTGCGCCGCAGGAGGCCATGGACACCTATCAGAAGGCGTTCGAGGCGATCCTTGCCCGTCCGGACTTCAAGGAGCTGGCCGCCGCCGAGCTCGGGATCTATCCGCAGCTCACCGGCAAACAGGCCGTGGCGACCCTGAAGCTCGGAACCCAGGTGCCGGCGAAGGCCAAGAGCTTCGTGAAGAACTGGCTGACCGAACGCTACGGCGTCAAACTCCAGTAACCGCTGTTCGGATACGCCCCCGGGCCTGCTAGGCTCGGAGGCGTCGTCCATTTCAAAACCTCACGGACCGACCGATGGACCTGATTGCGACGGCACTGCCCGCCCTGGGCGAGGCCTTTTCCCTGATTCTGCATCCCGAGCAGCTCGGCTACCTCTTCCTCGGGGTGATCCTCGGTCTGTCCGTCGGCGTGTTCCCGGGCCTTGGCGGCATCGCCGGCCTGTCCATGGTCCTCCCCTTCCTCTTCGGGATGGATCCGGTCTCCGGCCTCGCCCTGATGGTCGGCCTGATCGCTGTCATTCCGACCTCGGACACCTTCGCCAGCGTGCTGATGGGCATTCCGGGATCCTCGGCGAGTCAAGCGACTGTCCTCGATGGTTTCCCTCTCGCCAAGAAAGGCGAGGCCGCGCGGGCGCTTTCGGCGGCCTTCGCCTCCTCGCTGTTCGGCGGATTGCTCGGCGCAGCCGTGCTCACCGTCTTCATCCTGATCGCCCGCCCGATCGTGCTCGCCTTCGGGCTGCCGGAAATGCTGATGATCACGGTGCTCGGGCTGTCCGTCGTGGCGATCCTCGCCGGCCGGGTGCCGCTCAAGGGCGTCGCCGCAGCCGGGCTCGGCCTCATGGTCGGCACCATTGGCGAGGCCGGCGCGGGCGGCAGCCTGCGCATGTCGACCTACGACGTGCCCTATCTGATCGACGGGCTCAGCCTGGTGATCGTCGGTCTCGGCATCTTCGCCATCCCGGAGATCGTCGGCCTGCTCCGGCACGACCGCCCGATCTCCTCCGACGGCGGCCTCGGCGCCGGCTGGGCCACGGGCGTGCGCGACTGGTGGCGGAACAAGTGGCTTTCCGTCCGCTGCTCGGTCATCGGCGTGATCGTCGGCGTGATCCCGGGACTCGGCGGCGCGGTTGTCGACTGGATCGCCTACGGGCACACGGTGCAGTCCACGAAGGACAAATCCGGCTTCGGGCGCGGCGACATCCGCGGCGTGATCGGCCCCGAATCCTCGAACAACGCCAAGGAGGGCGGCGGCCTCGTCCCCACCCTGATCTTCGGCATTCCGGGCAGCGGCTCGATGGCGGTCTTTCTCGGCGGCCTCGGCCTGCTCGGCTACGATGCCGGTCCGCAGCTGATCCAGTACGATCTCGACATCACCTATACGATCATGTGGTCGCTCGCGATCGCCAATGTCGTCGGCGCCGGGCTCTGCATCATGCTCTCCGGGCCGATCGCGCGGCTGACGACGATCCGTTTCACGCTGCTCGCCCCGTTCCTCTTCATGATGATCGCCTTCGCCGCCTTCCAGTCGCGGCAGGATCTCGGCGACCTTGTCTCGCTCTTCGCGGTCGGCCTGCTCGGCATCTTCCTGCGCCGTTTCGAATGGTCCCGTCCGGCCTTCCTGATCGGCTTCGTGCTCTCGCGCCAGACCGAGAATTTCACCAACATGGCGCACCAGGTCGCCGGCGCGAAGTTCCAGCTCGGGCTGGAGACGGGCTTCAGCTACATCGCCTCGCCGATCGTGCTGGTCATTCTCGCGTTGACCGTCGTCTCCGTGATCGTCGGGCTCCGCCAGGCGAAACAGTTCCTCCCCGAAGGCGAGGTCGGCACGGGAACCAAGCGGGCGCCCCTCGTCTTCCTGCTCGCGGTCACCGCCTATCTCGCCGTCGCCTGGGTGGACGCGCTGCGGATCGATCTCGTCAGCGACAAGATCTTCCCGTTGACGATTTCATCGGTCACCCTGGCTTGCTGCCTCCTTCTGCTGATCCAGATGATGCGCGCGCCGGAGGGCCACGGCCTGTTCGCCGACAAGGAGCAATCCGGAGAGGATGCGCATGCCCCACACGGGCTCTGGAGCACGCTTGCCTGGTTCGGCGCCCTGCTCCTGCTCTCGTCGCTGCTCGGCTTCATCCTGGCGCTCGGCATCTTCATGCTGGCCTTCTTCGCCGTGCGCGCCCGCCTGCGCTGGTACATGATCCTCCTCTATACCGGTGCCGGCATCGGACTTCTCTGCGTCATGGCGCACGCCCTCAACCGGGATTTCCCGCCCGGCCTGCTGCAGGAGTTCGTGCGGCTTCCCTGGCCGCTCGGCTGACGCCATCCTTTGGACACCAGACAAAAAGAAAACATCGGAAGGAAACCCGGCATGATCCCTCAGAAGTGGGACGAGGAAACGGACGTCGTCGTCATCGGTTTCGGCGGCGCGGGCGTCGCGACGGCGGTGACGGCCTACGATCTCGGCGCCAAGGTCACGATCCTCGAGAAGGCGCCCAAGGGCCGGCATGGCGGCAACACCCGCGTTGCCGCCCAGGGATATCTGAACTCCTCCTCTGCCGAAGAAGCCGCGACCTATCTCCGCGCGCTCTGCGGCCCCTATCCGGTGCCGGAAGAGATGATCACGACCTGGGCGCACGAGATGTGCCTCAACAACGAGTGGCTCGCCTCCCTCGGCGGCGACCCGCAGGAACACCAGCATCCGCCGGCAGGCATCGAGTTTCCGGAGCTTCCCGGCGCCTTCAGCTCTCATAAGTTCCACGACGGGCCGAAGCTCGGCTACGGCCTCACCTGGGACCGCTTCGAGAGCTTCGTCCTCGAGCGCGACATCGCCGTGCATTACGAGAGCCCGGCCCGCGAGCTGATCCAGCATCCGGAGACGAAGGAAATCCTCGGCGTCCGCGCGGAGAAGGACGGCCGCTTCTTCCTGCTGAAGGCCCGGCGCGGCGTCGTGCTGACCTGCGGCGGCTTCGAGAACAATCAGGCGCTGATCCGGACCTACCTGACCGGCGTTCCCTACTGCTATCCCTCCGGCTCACCCTATAACGAGGGCGACGGCATCCCGATGGCGCAGGCGGTCGGCGCGGACCTCTGGCACATGAACAATTTCGCCGGTCCCTCGATGGCGCTGAAGGTCCCGGAATTCCCGGCGACCCTCTCCATGCAGCCGCTGCATTTCTCCAAGGAATTTCCCGGCGGCATGATCGTCGTCGGACCCGACGGACGGCGCTTCGGCGACGAGAAATTCAAGACCCGCCACGGCAAGGTTCCGGCGAACGGGACCTGGCGGGCGCTGCAGGTGCCCTGCCCGATGTACATGATCTTCGACCACCCGCTGATGCAGGCCGGACCGCTCTACAACAAGGAGCCGAACCGGGGCTGGACGGCGATGATGGACCGCTACGACTGGAGCGACGACAACAGTGCCGAACTCGCCCGGGGCTGGATCAAGCGCGCCGACACGCTGGAGGATCTCGCTGCAATCATCGGCGTCGATCCCGCGGCGCTCCGGGAAACGGTCGACCGCTGGAATGAGCAAGTCGGCAAAGGTGCCGACAGCGACCACGGCCGCAAGCTGATGCTGAACCGCCTCTCGGAGGCGCCGTTCTACGCGGTCGAACTCTCGCCCTCGATGATCAATACCCAGGGCGGTCCCCGGCGCAACGAGCGCGCCGAGGTCCTGCGTCCTGATGGCAGACCTATTCCCCGCCTCTACAGCGCCGGCGAACTCGGCTCGATCTACAGCTACCTCTACCAAGGTACAGGAAACATCGGCGAATGCCTCGGCTTCGGCCGGATTGCCGGACGCAATGTCGCCGCCGAGGAGGAATGGACCTGAACACCGGAGGCTTCGCCTTAAACGAGGCGAAGCCCTTTTCTTTCATACGGATGGGTTGTCACTCAATATCCGGGACCGGGCGGTCTCCGGATTGAAATTACCTATGGATTCGCGCTATTTAAGGAGAAATCAATACTGGCCAATGTTGCCGGAACATTCTCGAGAAAGTGGGAAAAAATTAAATCAATTCCCATTAACTATCTGATTTTTATTAATTATCTAGGTTAAGAATTCGCGACACCGCGGTTGAAGCCGCGGCGATGTTCCGGCTACATCTACACCTCCGACCGCGATAGGTGAGACATGCGGAAAAAAGACCTTTCTCTTACCGGCAATGAGCGCACGCTCGATCCAGACGACCTGATCGTCACCAAGACAGACCTTTCCGGCAAGATCCGCTATGGCAACCGGACCTTCTACAAATTCGCGGGCTACGGGCCGTCTGAATGCATAGGGGTGCAGCACAATATCATCCGCCATCCGGAGATGCCGCGCACGGTGTTCAAGCTGCTCTGGGATACCCTCAAGGCCGGCAACGAGATCTTTGCCTACGTCAATAACCGGTCCAGGAACGGCGACCATTACTGGGTTCTCGCCCATGTCACGCCAAGCTGGAGCGAGACGGGTGAGATCATCGGCTACCACAGCAACCGCCGTGCCCCGAACCGCGCCGTGATCCGCGAGCACATCGATCCCCTATACGCTACCTTGATGAAGATCGAGAGCAGTAGCGCCAGTCCGAAAGACGCGCTCGCTGCCGGAGAAAAGCACGTCCACGATCTGCTTGCGTCAAAGGGCATGTCTTTTAACGAACTGATGTTTGCACTGGGGGTATAGATGTTCGGATCATCCAGAACGCGTGACGTCAAAGCCGCAATCCCAGTCCTGCAAGAAATGGCGCGCGGCAATTTCAACCTCCGCATCACCCAGATTTCCGGCTCATCGGAAACGGCTGAGCTGCTGCATCTGGTCAACGACCTCGTCGACCGCTGCGATGCCTATGTCCGTGAGTCTGCTGCCTGCATGACTCACGTCAGCGAGAACAAGTATTTTCGGAAGATCATCGAGACGGGCATGCACGGGGATTTCCTCTCGGCTTCCCGCAAGGTCAACCATGCGCTCGATACGATAGATACGCGTGTGCATGAATTTTCCGGGGCAACGCATGCCTTTGAGACCACGGTTCAGGAGATCGTGAAGACGGTGGCGGCTGCGTCGGAGCAACTCATGGCCACCTCCGGTTCCATGAGGTCGATCGCTTCCGACACCAGTGAGCGGGCGACTTCTGTCGCGGCCGCGGCAGAGGAAGCGTCCGTGAACGTGCAGTCGGTCGCTTCGGCTTCGGAACAGCTGTCGGCCTCGATCACGGAAATCAGCGAGCAGGTCTCGAACGCCTCTTCGCTCGCCAACGAGGCTGCCGCGCTGACGGATCAGGTCTCCGAGCGGGTCGACAGCCTGGAGCAGGCGACCGGCAACATCGTCGGGGCCCTGAAGATCATCAGCGAGATCGCAGAACAGACCAACCTCCTCGCGCTCAACGCCACCATCGAGGCGGCCCGGGCCGGAGAAGCCGGCAAAGGCTTTGCCGTCGTTGCGAACGAGGTCAAGGCCCTCGCAAACCAGACCTCCGGCGCGACCGAGGAGATCAACAGTTTCGTGCGCAATATCGAAGAGGCGAGCCGGCACACAATCGACGGTATCCGCGCCATCTCCAATCAGGTGAACAGCATCAACGAGGCCAATGCCGCAGTTTCCGCGGCGGTCGAGGAACAGTCTGCTGCCACCCGTGAGATCGCAAGCAACATCGAGCAGGCGTCGGCCGGCACCTCGGAGGTCACGGAGAACATTACCGCCGTGACCGTATCGGCCGAGGAAACGAGCCAGACCGCGAATGAGGTGAACGGCGCCGCCAACGAACTGTCCAGCAGAGCGGAATCCCTCCGCTCCGTCGTCGGCGACTTCCTCACCCGGGTCCGGAAAGTGGTCTGATCCCATTTTTGGCGGCATGAGCCGGCGGATACGCCTGGAGAACCGGCCGAAATTGGCTCTGGTGTTGCCATCGGGCATGCGCTAGACCGGAAACTAGCTTGGTGTGCGAAGCGGGCTTCGCGCTCTCTGCCCCGTCATCGCCCGACTCCGGTTGCCTGATGCTCCACGTCATCGATCTCGAAAATTGCAATCTGGGCTCCGTGCTGCGCGCTTTCGACCGCATTGGCATTTCGACCACACCCGTCAGGGAGCCGGCCCAACTGGCCGACGCCAAGGCGATCGTTCTGCCCGGCGTCGGTGCCTTCGCCGCCAGCATGGGCAAACTGGACGAGCGCGGCTTTTCTCCAGTGCTCCGCGATCTGGTGCAACGAGACGGCGTCCCGCTGCTAGGGATCTGTCTCGGGATGCAGCTGCTCGGCGATGCCAGCGAGGAGCACGGCATCCATGCCGGTCTCGGACTGGTTCCGGGAACGGTAAAACGGCTGCGCCCCGTCAGCCGGGCCGACAAGGTACCGCATGTCGGTTGGGCGGACGCGGTGCCGGCCAAGGAGAGCTACCTCTTCCCGGAGCAGACCGTCTCGAGCTTCTATTTTGACCACAGCTACCATTTCGACTGCGACGATTCCCCGGACATCGCGGCCCGGACGCGCTTTGGTGACGAAGAAATCACAGTCGCGATCCAGCGCGGCCATGTCGCAGGGGTGCAGTTCCATCCGGAGAAGAGCCAGGATGCCGGACTGGATCTTCTTTCGGCCCATCTCCACTGGCTGCGCGGCAAGGGCCGTCTTTAGGACATCGGAGAGTATGGTCTATCCGCGACTGATCCCCTGCGTGCTGCTCAAGAACGGTCTTATCGTCCGCAGCGAACGCTTCGAGACCCATCAGGTGATCGGCAATCCGATCCAGACCATTTCGCGCCTCTCCAGCTGGAATGTCGACGAGCTCTTCCTGATCGATATCAGCACCGAGGACTATCACGACCTCCGGCGCGACGACCTGCATGTCCGCTACCAAGGATCGTCAGCGCTCGACGTGCTGCAGGAAATCGCAAAGATCTGCTTCATGCCGCTCAGTTTCGGGGGCAGGGTCCGCAGTCTGGAGGACATCTCCCGGATTCTTAAGGCCGGCGCGGACAAGGTTTCTCTCAACAGTGCCGCCCTTGCCTCACCCGATCTGGTTTCCGAAGCCGCGCGCGAATTCGGCAATCAGGCGACCGTCGTCACCATCGACACGAAACGTCTGGAGGACGGCCGCTACGAGGTCTTCGCCGATGCGGGCCGCACCGCGACGGGCCGGGATCCGGTTGACTGGGCGCGCGAGGCGGCGGGCCTCGGGGCCGGCGAGATCGTCATCCAGGCGATCCATCGCGACGGCAGTGCCGAAGGCTACGACATCGAACTGGTCTCCAGGATCGTCAATGCGGTCGACGTGCCCGTCATCGCGCTCGGCGGCGCCGGCCGCTACCAGGACTTTCCGCTCGCCTTCGAAGCGGGCGTCAGCGGAGCCGCGGCCGCGAACATCTTCAATTTCTTCGAGCTCAGCTACGGCATGGCGAAGAAGCACTGTACGGAGGCGGGGATCCGGTTGCGCGAGAGCAGGCTCGAAAGCGTCTGGTCCCCACGCGAGCCGAAATACGCGCGGGGCGACGCGATTGCCCGCATCGAGGCCCGGCTCGAAGCCGCACGAACGGGAGATTTTCCGGCGGCACGCCAGAACCGCCCGACCCGGACCGTTTCCTGGTGCACCAAATGCGTCTATTCCTCGCTCAGCGCTACCCCAATGGCGTTCGACGAGAACGGCGTCTGCATGGGCTGCAAGACCGCAGCGGCACGGAGTGATATTCCAGCCGAGGAATGGACCCGGCGCGAGGCGCTGCTGAAGGATCTCCTGGAGCGCTACAAGAGCCGCGACGGCATGCGTCCGGACTGCGTGATCGCGGTCAGCGGCGGCAAGGACAGCTGGTTCCAGACCCACTACATCAAGAATGTGCTCGGCTACAATCCGCTGCTCATTACCTATAACGGCAACAACTATACCGATGTCGGCTGGCGCAACCTGTTGCGCATGAAGGAAGTCTTCGACGTCGATCACATCATTTACTCGCCCCGGGTCGATGTGCTCAAGAAACTGAACCGGCTCGCCTTCAAGATCATGGGCGACATGAACTGGCATGCCCATGTCGGCATCAATACGGTGCCGGTCCGCCTCGCGGTACAACTCGGCATCCCGCTGGTGATCTGGGGCGAGCATGGCTACATGGACCTCTGCGGCCAGTTCGCCATGACCGATTTCCCGGAAATGAGTTACCGCTACAGGCTGGAGCATTTCGGCCGCGGTTATGACTGGAACTATTTCCTCGGTCTCGAAGGGCTTGAGACGAAGGACCTGATCGCCTGGCAATATCCGCGGGATCAGGAGATGTTCGATCTCGACCTGCGCGGCATCTATCTCGGCAATTATGTCGACTGGGACGCGAACCAGCACACTCAGCAGATGGTGGAAGATTACGGTTTCGAGGTCAGTCGGGAGCCCTTCGACCGCACCTATCGGCGCATGTCGAACCTTGACGACATGCACGAGAACGGCGTCCACGACTATCTGAAGTACGTCAAGTTCGGCTACGGACGCTGCACCGACCATTGCTGCAAGGACATCCGCTCGGGCAAGCTCAGCCGGGGACAGGCAATCGAACTCGTCAACCACTATGATCCCGTGCGCCCGCGCGACCTCTATCGCTGGCTGGATTATGCGGGAATGAGCGAAGAGGAATTCGACCGCATCGCCGACACTTTCCGCGACCCGAGGGTCTGGTGGAAGGACGCGGACGGAAACTGGCAGCGCACCCGGCTGGAGCCCTGACCCAACCGGTAAGATACGCCAGTCTCCAGCTTAGATTTCACGAAGCGTCCCCCCCCCCGTGTGCGCCTCATTCACCGCGCGTGAGAGCGAAGAGACCGTCTCCCAAGACCCTGACCTTCACCGGAAATCCGCCGCCAAGGGCGCGGGCAATCATCACGTACGCGTCGCGGAACTGGGCCAGGGAGACGGCGAACTTCACTCTGGCCTGCGGGTGGAGGCCCTTGACCTCAAGCTTTTCTTGCGGGAGCTCCGCTTCGGAATAGGCCCGCGCCCCCGCATCGAATTTCTCCCGGATCGACCGCCACTGCCGATCCGAAACAAGCTCCGTCTCGGACTCGCGGATAAAGTTCGTGAGCGGTTCCGCATCGTCGGCCGGCAGAACATCTGCGAGTTGCTCTCCGGCAAGGACACGGCGCGCAGCATCAATCACCCCGGCCACGCTCCCGATCCTCGGCAGCACGCGGTTGGCGACGAAACAGGAGAGCATGCCGTTGTCGAACGGCGTAAAGGACGCCACGGGAACCCCCATGACCTTCGCTTCAAGCCCCGTCGTGCAGGAGTTCTGTATGACCAGGCGGGAGGCGAGAAGCCAGTCGACGATCGGCCCCTCGCGGACGACCGAAAGCCGA
Organism: Nisaea sp.; assembly: GCF_017640745.1. GTDB lineage: Bacteria > Pseudomonadota > Alphaproteobacteria > Thalassobaculales > Thalassobaculaceae > Nisaea. The sequence continues at coordinate 17,840 of NZ_JAEPQA010000045.1, forward strand.
CCGCCCCAATCCCGTTCCGCCTCGAGTTCCTGCCAGGTTTCGATCCGCTCGGAGGTATGCGGACGCAGCACGACCGGGATTTCCCGAGCCAGCCCGCGGACCAGCTCCTTGACCCCCTCCATCGTCCGGCTCTCGAACTCGAGTGCCCTCTCCCAAAGCGCGATCTCGTCGGGATTGCTGATATCCACGATCCCCATGCCGACGAGAAGCTTGTCGTAGAACTCCTTCGGCGATCCGACGAACGTGTTGGCGTAGCCGAAATTGGTATTGAGGAGTACGAAATCGCCGTATCTGCCGCGCAGTTCCGCGGCTTTCTGGCGGCGTTGATGGAGGAAGTTTCGCTTCAGAAGATCGAACCGGCCGACCCCGAGGATCTCCAGCTTTCCCTCGATCGCCGGGTTGGCACGGGTGACGATATCCGCATCGAAAGGACCGTGTGCAAAATAGAGATCCGTCAGTTTCGCAAAATCCCCCGCCATCAGATTCTGGATCAGCAACGGCTCGGCAAGCGGGACATTCTCCTCCTCGATGGCCGCCACGCCGAAGCCGGCTTCCTTCAGCGGCTTGATCTTGTTGCGCTGGATCGCGTTGGTGCCTTTTGCGAAATAGACGCCGGCGGGAAACCTGCCCATGTGGGTGGTCAGAAGAAGCTGATTGCCGATGATGACTTGCCATCCGTCTTCGATCGCGCGGTGGGCAAGAATGAGCCGGGCCTCCAGTTCCCTCGCGCTCTCCTCGATCGGCAGATAGAGAACTTTATACATCAAGCAAGCTTTCTGACTTCAATCTGTCCCTGACCCATGGCCCCCGTAGATGGCACAGTTGGGTGCGGCAGACAAATCGATTTCCCGCCCGGAAACGGGTGCCGCAACCTTGACCCGGAAAAACGAAAAAGCCCGCGAAACAAGCGTTTCACGGGCTCGCATGATTGTGAGAGGTTAAGTATTGGTTTTATCTTGTCTTTTGATGACCTGGCGGCGCCCTACTCTCCCACGCCTTAAGACGCAGTACCATTGGCGCAGAGGGTTTTCACGGCCGAGTTCGGAATGGGATCGGGTGCGGGCCCCTCGCCATGACCACCAGGTCATCAAGAGACAAGTTTTTCGGTTTTGCGGAGCAAAACCTGGGTCCTTGGGGTCAATCGTCGGCGCGTCTCTTTGCAGAGCCGGCCTCCGACGTCCCAAGGACGTTTTGATGAACGGTGTTCGTGTTGTTTTGAGTTGGATGTTTGCGTTCGGGGGAGGGGTAGTGCCTCCTGGTCCGATATTTGGTTCTGTAT
>NZ_JAEPQA010000046.1 GCF_017640745.1 Nisaea sp.
GCTGGCGGCGACGACACGACCGCGGGCGGCGATGACACGACTGCTGGCGGCGACGACACGACTGCCGGCGGCGACGACACGACTGCAGGCGGCGACGATACGACCGCTGGCGGGGACGACACGACCGCGGGTGGCGATGACACGACTGCTGGCGGCGACGATACGACTGCCGGCGGCGACGATACGACCGCTGGCGGCGACGATACGACCGCTGGCGGGGACGACACTACGGCTGGCGGGGACGACACGACCGGTGGCAGTGACGGCGGTTTCGACGAAGGCGATTTCACGGTCACCGGCGGCGAAGGTAGCGATACGGTCACAGGCGGTAGCGGTGACGATGACGTGATCGTCGGCGATTCTGGCGATGACTCCGTTGCGGCGAACGGCAACGACGTGCTCGACGGCGGTGCTGGCAACGACATGATCTTCGGCGGCCTCGGCAACGATTCTATCGATGGCGAGACCGGAAACGACACGCTGGTCGGCGGCGACGGCGACGATTCCATGATCGGCGGCGAGGGCGACGACTTGGCGCTTGGCGACGCAGGCAACGACACCATGCTCGGCGGCGCGGGCAGCGATACGCTGGTTGGCAGTGCCGGCGACGACAGGGTCGAGGGCGGAGAAGGCCGGGATCTGCTGTTCGGCAGCGCGGGCGAAGACTATGTCGACGGCGGCGACGGCGACGACACGGTGCTCGGCGGCGCTGGCAACGACGAAGTGCGCGGCGGCGCAGGCTCAGACCTGCTTTATGGCGGCGACGGCTCGGATACCTTCGCGGGTACAGCGGACGAGCTGAATGGCGAGACCATCGCCGATTACAACCAGGATGCGGGCGACGTCATCCGGATCGACGGCGCGATCGTCGGCCCCGACGATTTCACCTTCGAAACCGTCGACGGCCGGACCACGGTTTCCGTCGACACCGACGGCGACGGCAACGCCAATACGACCTTCACTGTGCTCGGCGACTACAACACCGTCACCACGACCGAGGTCAACGGCGACACCAAGCTGTTCTTCGGCAACAGCACCGTTTCCGGCGGCGGCGGCAATGACACGGTTTCCGGCGGTGGCGGCAACGACACGGTTTCCGGTGGCGACGGCAATGACACGGTTTCCGGTGGCGACGGCAATGACACGGTCTCCGGCGGTGGCGGCAACGACACGGTCTCCGGCGGTGGCGGCAACGACACGGTCTCCGGCGGTGGCGGCAACGACACGGTCTCCGGCGGCGATGGCAATGACACGGTTTCCGGTGGCGAGGGTAACGATACCGTCGGCGGCGCGACGCCGTATGACGACAGCCTCACCGGAACGGACGGCGACGACACGATTACGGGCCTGGCGGGCGATGACACCATCGACGGCGGCGACGGCAACGACCTCGTCGACGGCATGGAGGGTAACGATACGGTCACCGGCGGCGCGGGCGACGACACCGTGCTCGGCGGCGAGGGTGACGACACGCTCGGCGGCGGTCTCGGCAATGACAGCCTCGACGGCGGCACTGGCGATGATACGCTCACCGCTGGCGAAGGCGACGATACGCTCGTCGGCGGTGCCGGAAACGACCGTCTCGAGGGCGGCACTGGAAACGACAGCCTCTCCGGCGACGGCGACAGCACCGAAGCCACCGATCCGGTGGTCGAGACCGGCCGCATCGACGCCAGCAACTTCTCCTCCACCGACAGCGGCTTCCGCATCACCGCGACGCGTTCGCTTCCGGATGGCAGCCGCAGCGAGCCGAGCGTCGACAATGTGACGACGAGCTCCGACGGTCTCGGTGTCGAGGGCAATACCGGCGGTCCGGGCGGTCAGCTCGGCTACGATCCGGGTCTCGGCTTCTCCGAGGAGCTGATCGTCGAGTTCGACAACATGGCGACCGGCGCGAGCGTCGAGATCACCCGCCTGTTCCAGAACGAGGGTAGCGGCGGCGAGCAGGGTCACTGGACGGCCTGGCGCGACGGCCAGATGGTCGGCGAATCCGACTTCCAGGCCGGTAGCGGCAGCTCGGTCACGCTGTCGATCGATGTCGACGGCGGCTTCGACAAGCTGGTCTTTACCGCCACCGACTATGCGAACGGCCCGAGCGGCAGCAGCGACTCGAGCGACTATCTGGTCAAGAGCATCGAGTTCACCACCGAGAGCGAGGTCTCCCTCGGCGCCGACACGATCCTGGCCGAGGACGGCGACGACACCGTCGAGGCCGGCTACGGCGCCGACAGCGTCGACGGCGGATCCGGAAACGATCTGATCGACGGCGGTTCCGGCGACGACACGCTGCTCGGCGGCGATGGCGACGACACCATGACGGGCGGCGACGGCAACGACCTCGTCGACGGTGGCGCGGGCAACGACACGCTGACCGGCGCGGACGGCGACGATACCGTCATTGGCGGTTCCGGCGACGATACGCTCGGCGGCGGCAGCGGCGAAGACAGCCTCGATGGCGGCGACGGCAACGACGTCCTGACGGCCGGCGACGGCACCGACACCCTTGTCGGCGGCAGCGGCGACGACCTGCTGGAAGGCGGCGCGGGCGCGGACGAACTGACGGGCGGCGACGGCGCGGACAGCTTCGTCGGCGATCTTTCCGACCTGAACGGCGACAGCATCGCGGACTACGATGCGGCCGAGGGCGATCTCGTGATCGCGAATGCCGAATTCGGCGACGACGCGGTCAGCCTCTCCCATGCGAACGGCCAGACAATGGTGACCGTCGACGCAGGCGGCGAGAGCGCGACCTTCACGGTCAACGGCGAATACAACTCCGTCACCACGACGACGGAGAACGGCGCCACCTCGATCAGCTTCTCGCCGGACGTCACCGCGACTCCGGGTCCGGACAGCCTGACCGGCACGGACGGCGACGACACCATCACCGGCCTTGCCGGCGATGACACCATCGACGGCGGCGACGGCAATGATCTCGTCGACGGCATGGAAGGTAACGACACCGTCACCGGAGGTGCGGGCGACGACACCGTGCTCGGCGGCGACGGCGAGGACACGCTCGGTGGCGGCCTCGGCAATGACAGCCTCGACGGCGGCGCGGACAACGACACACTGACGGCCGGTGCGGGCGATGACACGCTGGTCGGCGGTAGCGGCAATGATTACGCCGATGGCGGAGAAGGGGACGACGTCCTTTACGGCGGCGATGGAAACGACTGGCTTGAAGGCGGTGCCGGCAACGACACCGTGATCGGTGGCGAAGGTGATGACGGCAACATCGCTGGCGGAGACGGGGATGACTTCGTCGATGGCGGCGATGGCGACGACGGACTGGGTGGCGGCGAAGGTAATGACACGCTGATCGGTGGCAGCGGCAACGATCACATGATCGGCGATAAAGGCAACGACAGTCTCGAAGGAGGCGCAGGAAACGACGCGATCTTCGGGATGGATGGCGACGACTTCGTCAATGGTGGCGACGGGGACGACATGTTCCTCGACGGCGGCGCTGGTTCGGACACCCTGGCTGGCGGCGCCGGAGCCGACAACTTCACCAGCACTCTGCTCAGCGAGCTGAACGGCGACACCATTACGGACTACGATCCTGAAGAAGGCGACCTCGTCGTCCTCTACAACGAATTCAATGAAGACGCTGTTTCCCTCTCTTACGAAGATGGCGAGACCACCGTCACGATCTCGACGGATGGCGAGGAAGCGACTTTCACGCTAGTCGGCGAATTCCACTCGGTCACGACATCTACGGCGGACGGCCGCACCTCCATCAGCTTCTCGCCGGACGTCACCGCGACGCCGGGCGACGACAGCCTGGTTGGCACCAGTGGCGACGACACCATCACCGGCCTGGCGGGCAACGACACCATAGATGGCGGCGACGGAAACGACCTCGTCGACGGCATGGAAGGCAACGATACGGTCACCGGTGGTGCGGGCGACGACACCGTGCTCGGCGGCGACGGCGAGGACACGCTCGGCGGCGGCGACGGCAATGACAGCCTCGATGGCGGCACAGGAAACGACACCCTCACAGCCGGTGCGGGCGATGACACGCTGGTCGGCGGTAGCGGCAATGATGTCCTGGAAGGCGGCACCGACAACGACCGGCTTTCAGGCGGCGACGGCAGCGACAGCCTCTCGGGCGACGGCGGCAACGACACGCTTTCCGGCGGCGCGGGCAACGATATTCTGGAAGGCGGTGCCGGAGCGGATACGCTTGAGGGCGGTGCGGGCGCAGACAACTTTGTCGGTGATCTCTCAGACCTGAATGGCGACCTGATTTCCGACTATGACGCCGACGAAGGCGATCTGGTGATCGCCAATGCCGAATTCGGCGACGATGCGGTCAGCCTCGACTACGCGAACGGACAGACCAGCGTCACGATCGACGCGGGCGGCGAGCAGGCGACCTTCACGGTCACCGGCGAATATCACTCGGTCACCACGACGACGGAAAACGGCGCGACTTCGATCAGCTTCTCGCCGGACGTCACCGCGACGCCGGGCGACGACAGCCTGGTCGGCACCAGTGGCGACGACACCATCACCGGTCTGGCCGGTAACGACACCATCGACGGCGGCGACGGCAACGATCTGCTCGACGGCATGGACGGCGACGACACGGTCACCGGCGGCAATGGCGACGACACCGTGCTCGGCGGAGCCGGCAATGACACGCTCGGCGGCGGCCTTGGCGATGACAGCCTCGACGGCGGCAGCGGTGACGACATCCTGACCGCGGGCCAGGGCAACGACACGCTCGATGGCGGCGACGGCGACGATCTGGTCGACGGCGGGCTCGGCGACGATACGGTCACCGGCGGCGCGGGTGACGACACCGTGCTCGGCGGCGAGGGTAACGACACGCTCGGCGGCGGCGACGGAAACGACATCCTCTCCGGCCATACCGGTAATGACATCCTGACTGCGGGTGCGGGCCAGGACACGCTTGCAGGCGGTGACGGAAACGACGTCCTCGAGGGCGGCGACGGCAATGACAGCCTCGACGGCCATACCGGCGATGACTCGCTCTCCGGCGACGCGGGCGACGACACGCTCTCCGCCGGCGACGGCAACGATGTGCTGGACGGCGGCAGCGGCGACGACAGCCTCGACGGCCATACCGGCAACGACGCCATGGATGGCGGCGACGGCGACGACACGCTGGTCGCGGGCGACGGCGATGACACGCTGCTCGGCGGTTCGGGTATCGACGCGCTCGACGGCGGCACCGGCAATGACGCGCTCGCGGGCGGCGACGGCGACGACGATCTCGTCGGCGGCAACGGCGCGGACACGCTGGACGGCGGTGCCGGCAGCGACACGCTCGAAGGCGGCGAAGGCACGGACAGGCTGATCGGCGGTGCCGACGCGGACGAGCTTTCCGGCGGCATCGGCGACGACGTGCTCTCCGGCGGCGACGACAATGACGTGCTCGAAGGCGGCCAGGGCAGCGACGAACTGGCCGGCGGCGCCGGCGCGGACAGCTTCGTCGGCAGCCTCACGGACCTGAACGGCGACAGCATCACCGACTACGACCCGGAAGAGGGCGACCTGGTCATCGCCAACGCCGAGTTCGACGAGAGCGCGGTTTCGCTGACCTACGAGAACGGCGAAACCACGGTCCGGATCGACGCCAACAACGATGGCAGCACCGACGCCACTTTCACCCTGACCGGCGAATTCCACTCGGTCACCGCGGTGACGGACGGCGGCAGCACCTCCCTCTCCTTCTCACCGGACATCACCGCCTCCGAAGGCGATGACAGCCTGACCGGCACCGAGGGCGACGACACCATCACCGGCCTCGGCGGCGATGACACGATCGACGGCGGCGACGGCAACGACCTGGTCGATGGCGGGGACGGCAACGACACCGTCACCGGCGGCGCGGGCGACGACACCGTGCTGGGCGGCGCCGGCGAAGACACGCTCGGCGGCGGCACCGGCAATGACAACCTCGACGGCGGCACCGGAAACGACACGCTGACCGCGGGCGCCGGCGAGGACACGCTCGACGGCGGCGCCGGAAACGACGTGCTCGAAGGCGGCGACGGCGACGATGTGCTGTCCGGCAATGACGGCAACGACAAGCTTTCCGGCGATGCGGGCGACGACCGTCTCGATGGCGGCGCGGGCAACGACACGCTGGTCGGCGGCGCCGGCTCCGACACGCTTGCGGGCGGAGACGGCCGCGACAACCTGAACGGCGGCGAGGACGGCGACCTCTATCAATGGAACGCCGACTCCGGCAGCGCCATCCGCCACTACCAGACCGGAGATCCAGAGAACCCGACCCTTGTCGGCGACGCGGAGAGCTTCCAGCCGACCGATCCGGGCCACGCCCAGTACGACAATTACTTCGATGACGGCGTGAACGGCATCGATACCCTCACCGGTACCGACGGCAACGACAATATCGCCCTTGATTTCGGCGGCGAGCGGCTCGGCGGCATCGAGGTGATCGACGGCGGCGCCGGCGACGACGTGCTCGATCTCGCCAGCAACCGCTACGACTATCAGGACGCCACCCTGATCGGCGGCGACGGCAACGACGTGCTCTGGGGCAACCAGGGCGACGACTCCCTCGACGGCGGCGCCGACAACGACTGGCTCGCGGGCAATTCCGGAAACGACAGGCTCGATGGCGGAGACGGCGACGACCGGCTCGACGGCAACAGCGGCGACGACAGCCTCGAAGGCGGCGCCGGCGCGGACACGCTGAACGGCGGCACCGGCACGGACACGCTGGTCGGCGGCGAGGGCCAGGATCTCTTCCGCGGCACCGCGGCGGAGCTCGACGGCGACACGATCGAGGATTACCAGGGCGGCGAAGTAGTCCGCGTGACCGATGCCAGCCTCGATGCGGACGACATCACCCTGACCGTCGCGAACGGCCGGACGACCGTCGAGATCGACGGCGGCGGCGCGGACGCCAGCTTCACCATCGACGGCGAATATCGCGGCGTGATCGCAACAGGGAACGGCGGCGGAACAGACCTCGTCTTCACCGAGGAAGTCCAGGGCCGGGTCATCATCGGCACCCCGCATTCCGACGACATCACCGGTACCGAGGGCGACGATACCGTCTCGGCGCTGCAGAATGACGACACGGTCCATGGCGGCGAAGGCGACGACGTCGTCTACGGCAACCAGGGCAATGACCGGATCTATGGCGAGGACGGCGACGACACGCTTTCCGGCGAGGAAGGTTACGACCGTCTCTCCGGCGGCGAAGGCAACGACCTGCTGGATGGCGGCGAAGGCGCCGACGTGCTGGATGGCGGCACCGGCGACGACACGCTCAGCGGCGATACCGGCAACGATTATCTCTCCGGCGGCGAAGGCAACGACCTGATCGACGGCGGCCACGGAAACGACCAGATTTCCGGCGGCGACGGCGAGGACACGATCGACGGCGGCCAGAACCACGACCGGATCTTCGGTGGCGACGGCAACGATCTCATCGACGGCGGCGAGGGCCACGACCAGGTCGGCGGCGGCGAGGGCGACGACACGATCGATGGCGGCGAAGGCCACGACGCGCTGAGCGGTGAGGCCGGCAACGACGTCCTCGACGGCGGCGACGGCAACGACACCGTCTTCGGAAACGACGGCGACGACGCGGTTTCCGGCGGCAACGGCAAAGACCAGCTCTTCGGCGGCGACGGCGACGACACGATCGACGGCGGCGATGACCGCGATACGCTCTCGGGCGGTGCCGGCAACGACGTGATCGATGGCGGCGACGGCGACGACAAGGTCTTCGCCGACGATGGCGACGACACTGTCGTGGCGGGCGAAGGCGCGGATTACGTCATCGCCGGCAAGGGCGACGACGATGTCGATGGCGGCGCGGGCAACGACTATATCCGCGGCAATGACGGCAATGACGCGCTGTCCGGCGGCGATGGCGACGACAGCGTTTCCGGCGACGACGGCGACGACACGCTCGATGGCGGTGCCGGCAACGACACGCTGACCGGCGGCGACGGCAACGACATCGTCTATGGCGGCGACGGCCGCGACAGCCTCGGCGGCGGACGCGGCGACGACACGCTGGATGGCGGCGCGGGCAACGATATCCTGACCGCGGGCAGCGGCAACGACCTGCTCCGTGGCGGCGACGGTAACGACTGGATCGAAGGCGAATCCGGCAGCGACACCCTTGAGGGCGGCGCGGGCGCGGACACCTTCTTCGGCACGCTCTCCGAACTCGATGGCGACACGCTCGCCGACTACAATGCCGAAGATGGCGACCTGGTGATCGCGAACTGCCGGTTCGATGAGGACGATGTCACGCTGACGGTCGAGAACGGGAACACCACGGTCTCGATCGACACCAACGGCAACGGCCGTCCGGAAGCGGTCTTCACCATGACCGGTGCCTTCACCGCGGTGGAAACCTCCTACGCCTACGGCAAGACCACGATGAGCTTCACGGCCGCGGAGCCGGCAGAGCTCTCCGCGACCGAGGGCGACGACAGCCTGAGCGGCAGCATGCTCGACGACACGATCGACGGGCTCGGCGGCGACGACACGATCGACGGCGGCCACGGCAACGACCTGCTGTCCGGCGGCGCGGGCAACGACACCGTAACCGGCGCGGCGGGCGACGACACCGTGCTCGGCAACGAGGGCGACGACACGCTCGGCGGCGGAACCGGCAACGATCTGCTCGATGGCGGCGAAGGCAACGACACGCTGACCGCCGGTGCCGGCGAGGACACGCTGAGCGGCGGCCTCGGCAGCGACCGTCTCGAAGGCGGCGACGGCAATGACGTGCTTTATGGTGACGGCGCGACCGCGTCCGCCGGCGAGCCCGAGACCATTCGCATCGACAGCTCCAACTTCGGCGAGACCGGCAGCGGCTTTACTGTGACGGCAACCCGCGCGCTCGAAAACGGCAGCCAGAGCGAGGCCAGCGTCGACAATATCGTCATCGAACGCGACGCGCTCGGCGTCGAGGGCACGATGACCCCGGGCGGCATCCCGGACCAGCTCGGCTACGACCCCGCCCTCGGCTTCTCCGAGGAACTGATCGTCGATTTCGACAACATCGCAAACGGTGCGTCTGTCGAGATCCTCCGCCTCTTCTCCACCGAAGGAAATGGCGGAGAGCAGGGCCACTGGGCGGCGTATCGCGACGGACAGCTCGTCGGCGAGGCGGACTTCACCGCGGCAAGCGGCGACGAGACCACCGTCTCGATCAACGTGGACGGCGGCTTCGACAGGCTGGTCTTCTCCGCGACCGACTATGCGGGCGGCGACGACGGCAACGCGCAGGACAGCAGCGACTACCTGATCCGGAGCATTCAGGTCACCACCGACCCGAGCGCCTCGGCGGCCGCCGACGATACCCTGATCGGCGGCGACGGCGACGACGTGGCGTACGGCCAGCAGGGTAACGACGTCATCGACGGCGGCGCCGGGAACGACAGCCTCGAAGGCGGCGACGGCAACGACACCCTGATCGGCGGCGACGCGAATACGGCCGAGGAGCTCGGCCCGGAGCTGATCGTCAACGGTGATTTCGAGGACCTGCCGGGCACTCTCCAGCATGGCAGCTGGGGCACCTTCACCGCGATCGACGGCTGGACCGCCGAGGACCTCACCCCGACCACGGGCGGCACCGCACCGATCGAGATCCAGCAGGGCGTGGTCGATGGCGCGCCGGAGCAACCGGACGACTGGGCGGACGACAACCATGTCGCCGAGCTCGACAGCCATCCGGAGAACGGCGGCACGTCCGGCGACACCAATGTGCTGATGGCGCAGACCGTCCAGGTGGCCGACGACGGCGATTTCCGCTTCAGCTTCGATTTCGCGGCCCGCCAGCGCGGCGGCCAGGTCTCCGAGACCAGCGAGCTGACGGTCTGGGTCGACGGTCAGAAGGTTCTGGAAATCGACGACGCGGCCAAGGAATGGACGCATCAGACGCTGACCGTCAGCCTGACGGCGGGCGCCCATGTCATCGCCTTCAGCGGCGGCGACGCGGACGGCACCTCCGACCAGTACGGCGCGCTGATCGACAATGTCTCGCTGCGCCAGATCGTGGCGGCCGAGCCGAACGACACCCTCGTCGGCGGTGACGGCGATGACGTGCTCTCCGGCGGCACCGGCGCGGATGTGCTCAGCGGCGGCAGCGGCAGCGATATCTTCCGTGGCACGGCGGCGGAGCTGGAAGGCGACCGGATCGAGGACTATTCGGACGGCGACTCCATCGTTCTGACCGGGATCGAACTCGGCGACGGCGATGTCAGCCTGATGGCGGACGGTGCGAACACCCGCGTCTGGCTCGACACCGACAAGGACGGCGTCCCCGATACCTCCTTCCTGCTGACCGGTTCGTTCGAGAGCGTCACGGTGTCCGGCAACGGCGATACCACCCTCACCTTCTCCGCCGAAGCGGTCGAGGAGGAGCCCGAGGACGACGCGATCACCGGCACCGCGGGCGACGATCTGCTGACGGCGACGGAAGGCGACGACGTGCTCGACGGCCTCGCCGGCAACGACACGATCGACGGGCTCGGCGGCAACGACGTGATCTATGGCGGCGACGGCAACGATCGCCTCACCGGCGGCGACGGCGCGGACAGCCTCTATGGCGGCAACGGCATCGACAGCCTCTATGCCGATGGCGACGATGCGGTGATCGACGGTGGCGCCGGCTTCGACCGCGCCTTCATTGACATCCGCGAAGCGCGCAGCGGCGCCGACTTCCAGAATGTCGAACAGATCGAGCTGACCTCCAACGCGGGCTGGGAGTCCGGCCACAAGCTGCTGGCCGCGACCGATCTCGACGGCGACGGCGACGACGACATGCTCTGGCACAACGCCTCCACCGGCCGCGTCATGGCCTGGGAGATGGAAGGCTCGGTCAGCGTCGAGCGCAGCTTCATCGGCAATCTCGACGGCAACTGGACGGTCGAGGCGATCGAGGACTTCAACGGTGACGGCACGAAGGATCTGCTGATCCGCAACGGCGCCAACGATGCGGTCTCCGTCTGGGAGATGGACGGGATTTCTCAGCCGTCGAAGGGCTTCTCGGGCTTCCTCGGCAACGATTGGGAAATCCTCAGCACCGGCGATTTCGACGGCAACGGCAAGACGGACTTCATCGCCCGCAACAGCGCGAACGATGCGGCTTCCGTCTGGCGCATGGACGGCGCGACGCCGGTCGAGAAGAGCTTCGCCGGCACGATCGGCGCCGACGAGACGCTGGAAGCGGTGGCGGACTTCAACGGCGACGGCAAGGACGACCTTCTGCTGCGCAACGGTTCCGACAATTCCGTTTCGGTATGGGAAATGAACGGCGGCACCGCGTCCGCGAAGAACTTCGCCGGCACTCTCGGCGCCGACTGGAAGGTCGAGCGTGTCTCCGATCTGAACGGCGACGGCACCGACGACCTGTTCCTGCGCAACGGCACGGACGGCACCGTCTCGGTCTGGGAGATGAACGGCGGCGTCGCCTCGAACAAGGGCTATGTCGGATCGCTCAGCTCGAGCTGGTCGATCGAGGGCTTCGCCGACTTCAACGGCGACGGCAAGGACGACATGCTGGCCCGCAACGGCTCCACCGGCGCGGTCACGGTCTGGGAGATGGACGGCGCGACCCGCCTGAACGCAGGCTATGCCGGCGACCTCTCCGCCGACTGGACGATCCGTGGCATGGCCGACTTCAACGGCGACGGCAAGGCGGACATCCTGGCTGAGAACACCTCGAGCGGCGCGGTCTCGGTCTGGGAGATGGACGGGGCGCAGGCGATCTCGAAGACCTACGTGAAGAACCTCGGCGCGGGCGAGTCGATCACCGCGATCACCGACGTCAACGGCGACGGCCAGGCCGACATCCAGGTGACCAATGCCAACACCAACGGCATTGCTTTCTGGGAAATGGATGAAGGCGAGTTGAAGCGCTCGGTCTATGGCGGCCACTACTACGTGGACACCCAGTTCATCTAGAATTCAGGGCGGCGGGGCCCGAAAGCCCCGCCCAAACCTCAGACAGCCTACCCCGCCACGTGCATGTCCGGATCCCGGACCGCCTCGAAGCTCGGGCGCGCCGATACCTCTGCGTAGTAGCGCGCGATGTTCGGCGTCAGCACATCCGTACCGCGCAGCAGAGCCCAGCGATGCACCCGGATCGTCATCGGGATGTCGCCGTAGCTCCAGGAATCGTCGGCGATATGCCGGGTGCGTCCGAGTTGCTCCTCGACGATGCGCCAGGCTTTCTCCAGCTTTTCCAGCGACTGGCGGGCAACCTCCGGATCGCGCTCCGCCTCGGGCAGACGGATCGTGTGCTTCACCAGATTGTGCATCGGCGGAATCAGCTCGTTGTTCTCCCACATGATCCAGCGCGCCGCCGACGCGAAGCGCCTTACGTCGTTGCCGTAGAAACCGGCAGGGTCGTAGGTCATGGCGAGGTATTGCAGGATCGCGTTCGATTCCCAGAGCACGAAGCCGCCGTCCCGGATGGTCGGCACGGTCCCGTTCGGATTCATCGCGCGGTAGTCCGCCGTATCGACCACACCGAAGGCCTTGTTGCCCTTGGCGACATGCCCGGCGGCCCCCATGGTCGCGCTGGCCAGGGTCAGGTTGTAAGACAGCTTTAGTTCCGCCAGTGCAAGCAGGACCTTCTGCGTCCGTGCCGATGTCGGCCTGCCCCAGAGTTCGATCGTCATTCTGTTTCCCCCAAACGCGAAATATCCTCGAGCCGTCACGGTACGCCCGGCGCCCGCTTGACGCCGGAAATGCCCGCGAACCGTAAGCTTTGCGAGCCTCTTCCGCGACACTGTTGCATACCGGTCACGAGGACGGAACGACCGGCCGCGGGCGCCGGTCCAAATGTCCGGTGAGGTTCTTTAATGGGTTAACCCACGGCAAAAAAATAACTAAATTTTAGAGGTTACGGTCTATCAACCGTACAGGCGCACCATGCAATAGGATGAAATTAGATAAACTTTTATTGAAATTATCTGCATATTGCGCCTATATGGCGGTCTGTATGGTTGGTCTTAATCCCGTCCGGAGAAACCGGCCGGCCTGAATGCCACGCTCCGGAGCGAAGAATGGCAAGAAAGTGGAACCGAGGTCATGACGACGACGACGATCGCGACGACGACGAGTCGGAGGATCAGGGCGGCATGATGTCGGGTACCGATGGCCGGGACACCATTACCGGATCCGACGGAGACGATACGATCTCCGGGCTCGGCAACCGCGATTCACTTTACGGGCGCGACGGCAACGACCAGCTCTTCGGCGGCGACGGTAACGACTATCTCGACGGCGGCGACGGCAATGACCTTCTTGTCGGCGGCGCGGACCGGGACACGCTCAGCGGCGGCGACGGAAACGACACGCTCTATGGCGGCGAGGACCGGAACAGCCTCTTCGGCGACAATGGCGACGACTATCTCTATGGCGGCGAGGACGACGATACCCTCTCGGGCGGCGACGGCAACGACACGCTGATCGGGAACGGCGGCGACGACTACCTGCGCGACGACAGCGGCGCCAATCTCTTTTCCGGCGGCGCGGGCGAGGACTCCATCACCGGCGGACAGGGCGACGACACGATCTATGGCGGCGCCGACAATGACAGGATCGCCGGCGGGGCCGGCAACGACCGGATCGACGGCGGCTCGGGCGACGACACGCTCTCCGGCGACTACAACAACGACACCGTTCTCGGCGGCGACGGCAACGACCTGATCCGCGGCAGAGGCGGTCATGACAGCCTTGACGGCGGGGCCGGCGACGACACCATCTCCGGCGATTACGGCAACGACCAGCTCACCGGCGGCGCGGGCGACGACCGGATCTACGGTCGCGGCGGCAACGACACGATCGATGCCGGCGCCGGGAACGATCTGGTCTCCGGCGATTACGGCAACGATTCGATCGACGGCGGAGACGGAGACGACACCATCTCCGGGCGCGGCGGCAACGACACCATCCATGCCGGCGCCGGCAACGATCTCGTCTCCGGCGACTCCGGGACCGATTACATCGACGCAGGCGACGGCGACGACACCGTCTCCGGGCGCGGCGGCAGCGACACCATCCTGGGCGGCGCCGGCAACGACTATGTGCGCGGCGATTACGGCAGCGAATCCCTCGTCGGCGGCAGCGGCGACGACACCATCTCCGGCGGCGGCGGGAACGACGTCATCGAGGGCGGCGACGGGAACGACAGCCTCAGCGGCAGCTACGGCAAGGACACGATCCTCGGCGGCGACGGCGACGATGTGCTCGACGGCGGCGGCGAAGCCGATGTGATCTCCGGCGGTGCGGGCGACGACACCATCTTCGTGAGCGAAGGCAGCGACACCATCGACGGCGGCGCCGGAAACGACCTGATCGCCGGCCGCGCCTCTCATTTCCAGGGCGACCATCTGCAGGGTCTCGAGAGCGGCGACACGCTGCTGCTGACCGACCAGACCCTCGATGCCGAGGATGTCTCGCTGCAGATCTATAACGGCACCACCTACGTCGTCATCGACAAGAACGGCAACGGCTGGCCGGACTACTATTTCTCCATCGACGGCGACTTCGAGTCCGTCAATGTCGCCGTTGGCGAGAACGGCACCAGCCTGACCTTCGTCACCGGCCCTGTCACCGGCACGAGCGGCGACGACAGCATCGACGGCACCGACGACGCGGACACGATCTCCGCGCTTGCCGGAAACGACACCGTTTCCGCCGGCGACGGCGACGACATCGTCGAGGGCGGTGCCGGGACCGATCTGCTCGACGGCGCCGCGGGAAGCGACACCCTGTCCGGCGGAGACGATGCCGACACTCTGGACGGCGGCGCGGGCAACGACCTGCTCGACGGCGGCGACGGCGACGACGTGCTCTCCGGGAACGACGGCAGCGACACGCTGTCCGGCGGAGCCGGCAACGATGCGCTCTATGCCGGCGACAGCGGCGTGGTCGATGGTGGCGACGGAGACGACACGCTCTATGTCGACACCCGCTCCGATCTCGACGGCCTGACGATTTCAAACGTTGAAGACATCGTCATCGCCGACGAGCAGCCGACCGAAGGCGACGACCTGATCTCCGGCTTCACCGACGGCGACACCATCTCCGCCCTCGGCGGAAACGACACGGTCTCCGGCCTCTCCGGCGACGACCTGCTCGACGGCGGCGCAGGCAACGACCTTCTCGATGGCGGCAGCGGCAACGACACGCTTGTTGGCGAGAGCGGCGCGGATACGCTCGACGGCGGCGACGGCGACGACATCCTCTCCGGCGGCGAGGGCAACGACGCCATTTCGACCGGCGAAGGTGCGAATGCGGTCGATGCCGGCGACGGCGACGACACCGTAACCGGCGGGACCGGCAACGACACGATCTCCGGCGGCACGGGCGACGACCGGCTGACCGGCGCCGGCGGCAGCGACAGCATCGGGGGCGGAGACGGCGACGACCGTCTCGTCGGCGGCAGCGGAAACGATACGCTGCAGGCCGGATCCGGGAACGACACCGTGCTCGGACAGGGCGGCGCGGACAATATCGACGGCGGCGCGGGTGCGGACAGCCTGGTTGGCGGCGCGGGCAACGACACGATCTCCGGCGGCGCGGACGGCGACACTCTGAAGGGGGGCGGCGGCCAGGATCTGATCGACGGCGGCGAAGGGGACGATTCAATCGTCGCCGGCGGCGGAGCCGACACCGTTTACGGCGGCGCGGGCGACGACACGATCGAGAACAGCGGCGGCGCCGATCTGCTGGAGGGCGGCGCGGGCAACGACCAGATCACCGGCGGCGGTGCTTCCGACACCCTGTCCGGCGGCGGCGACGCGGACATCCTGGACGGCGGCGCGGGCAACGACCTGCTCGATGGCGGCGACGGCGACGACGTTCTCCACGGCACGGATGGCACGGATACGCTTTCCGGCGGCGCGGGCAACGACGCGATCTATGCCGGCGACAGCGGCGTCGTGGATGGCGGCGCGGGCGACGACACGCTCTATGTCGACACGCGCTCGGACCTCGACGGTCTCAGCATTTCCAACGTCGAAGACATTGTCATCGCCGACGAACAGGCGACCGAGGGCGACGATGCGATCGCCGGGTTCGAAGACGCCGACACACTGACGGGCCTCGGCGGTAATGACACGCTGGACGGCCTCGCGGGCGACGATGTGCTCGATGGTGGCGCAGGGAATGACCAGATCACGGGCGGTGCCGGGAACGATACCCTGACGGGCGGAGATGGCGCAGACACCCTCTCCGGCGGCGAAGGCAGCGATACCCTGTCCGGCGGCGCCGACGCCGATATCCTGGATGGCGGCGCGGGCAACGATCTGCTCGACGGCGGTGACGGCGACGACGTTCTCTATGCTGAGGACGGCAGCGACACAGTTTCCGCGGGCTCCGGCGACGATGCGATCTATGCCGGATCCGACGGTGTGGTCGACGGCGGCGAAGGCAACGACACCCTTTACGTCGATACGCGCAGCGACCTCGACGGGCTGACCGTCTCCAATGTCGAAGAGATCGTCATCGCGGACGAACAGGCAACCGACGGCAACGACGCCATCAGCGGCTTCGCGGGCAGCGACACCCTCTCCGGCCTCGGCGGCGACGACACGCTGGACGGGCTCGCGGGCGACGACGTGCTCGATGGCGGCGCCGGGAACGACCAGATCTCGGGCGGCGAGGGCAATGACGCGCTGACCGGCGGCACGGGTGCCGACACCCTCTCCGGCGGTGCGGACAGCGATACCCTGTCAGGCGGCGAAGATGCCGATATCCTGGATGGAGGCGAAGGCAACGATCTGCTCGAAGGTGGCGACGGCGACGACGCTCTCTACGGCACGGACGGCATGGACACGCTTTCCGGCGGCGCGGGCGACGACGCGCTCTACGCAGGTGACAGCGGCGTCATCGACGGTGGTGAAGGTAACGACACGCTTTATGTCGATACGCGCAGCGACCTCGACGGCCTGACGGTCTCCAATGTCGAAGACATCGTCATCGCCGACGAACAGGCGACCGAAGGTGACGACGCGATCTCCGGCTTTGCGGGTAGCGACACCCTCACCGGCCTCGGCGGTAACGACACGCTGGACGGTCTCGATGGCGACGACGTGCTCGACGGCGGTGCCGGCAACGATCAGATCACCGGCGGCGCGGGCAACGACGCGCTGAGCGGCGGAACGGGCGCCGATACTCTTTCAGGTGGAACTGGCAGCGACACTTTGTCCGGCGGCGCTGGCGAAGACGTGCTTGAAGGAGGCGAAGGCTCGGACGCTCTCTATGGCGGGTCCGATGCGGACACGCTGAGTGGCGGCTCCGGTGCCGACATCCTCGACGGCGGCGAAGGAGACGACGTTCTCCACGGCACGGACGGCATGGACACGCTTTCCGGCGGAGCCGGCGACGACGCGATCTATGCCGGCGCCAGCGGCGTGGTCGATGGTGGCGACGGTGACGACACGCTCTATGTCGATACCCGGTCCGACCTCGACGGCCTCACCATCTCCAACGTCGAAGACATCGTCATTGCTGACGAACAGCCGACCGAGGGCGACGACGCGATCTCCGGCTTCGCGGACAGCGACACCCTCTCCGGCCTTGGCGGTGACGACACGGTCTCCGGCCTCTCCGGCGACGACCTGCTCGACGGCGGCGCAGGCAACGACCTTCTCGATGGCGGCAGCGGCAACGACACGCTTGTTGGCGGGAGCGGCGCGGATACGCTCGACGGCGGAGAAGGCGACGACGCGCTGACCGGCGGAACTGGTGAAGACACCCTCTCCGGCGGTGCAGGCAGCGATACTCTCTCCGGTGGCGAAGATGCAGACACTTTGGATGGCGGTGCCGGAAATGATCTCCTCGATGGCGGCGACGGCGACGACACGATCTATGCCGAAGATGGCACCGACACGGTTTCTGCCGGCGCGGGCGACGACGCGATCTATGCCGGCGACAGCGGCGTCGTGGATGGCGGCGCGGGCGACGACACGCTCTATGTCGATACCCGCTCCGACCTGGACGGCCTTTCGATCAGCAATGTCGAAGACATCGTCATCGCCGATGAACAGGCGACCGAAGGTGACGACGCGATCTCCGGGTTCGAAGACGCCGACACATTAACGGGCCTCCCTGGCGACGACACGCTGG
>NZ_JAEPQA010000047.1 GCF_017640745.1 Nisaea sp.
AGCTTCACCACCTCGCCGATCTTCTGCGATTCCGCGTCCAGGCTGGCGACGATACGGTCGGTCGTCTCCGCCTTGTCGGCAGCGCGCTGTGCCACGCGGGAGGTCTCGCCGATATTGGTCGAGATTTCCTGCACCGAGGCCGCGAGCTGCTCGGCCGCCGCAGCCACCGTGTTCACGTTGTTGGATGTCATCTCCGCGATGGAGAGCACGCCGCCGGACTCGGTCTTCACTTGCTCGGAGGCGCTCACCATGGTCTCCGAGCTCTTTTCCATCTCGCGGGCCGAAAGGCCGACCTGGTCGACGATGGCCTTCACCGACTGTTCGAAGGTATCGGCAAGGTTCAGCATCGCCTTGCGACGTTCCTCGGCGGAACGGGCCTCGGCGCGCTGCTGCTCTTCGCGCAGGCGCTCGACCTCGCGGCCGTTGTCGCGGAACACCTCCACAGTCCGCGCCATCGTGGAGATCTCGTCGGAGCCGGAGGTATCCACGTCGGTCTCCAGATTGCCGTCCGCGATGACGCCCATTTTGTCCGCCAGGGTGTTGATCCGGCTCACCACCTGACGGGACACCAGGAACCAGCCGATCAGCAGGCCTGCCGCGGCGCTGATGGCGACCATTGCGAAGAGCAGGTTCTGACTGTCCTCGATCCGGTTGAGGGCACTGGCTTCGCTCGCCGACGCCGCTTCCTCTGCCGCGGCCACGATCACGCGCACTTCCTCGTCGATCTGTTCCGCCGTGGCACGACTGGCAGCAAGGGCAGCCAGTGCCGCCTCGTCGATCTCGAGTTGCGACCGGCGCAGCCCGAAGACGCTCTTGTCGCCGACACCGTAGGCAGAGAGCCTGTTTGCGAGATCGATCACCCGCGGATTGTCGTCATATTGCTGGAATTCGGCGATCGCATCGTCGAGGTTGACGCTTTCCATGAGGAAGCGTCCGTCCAGCACGTTGAGGGCCGGCATGTCGTTGGCGCTGGCGCCCGAATTGAGAAGTCCGGCCATGAGATTGGCCTCGGCGGCCAGCTGCAGCGTCGCGCGCAGCCGTGCGACATCGCCTCGGACCAGACCGTCGATGGTCTTGCCGATCTTCTCGTTAAGCGCTTTTCCGCCTTCGGTCAGATTGGAGCTCGCGTCACTGATCACGGGTTCCACCATGTCGGAGAATTTCGCCTCCAGCTCGACGAGTATCTTGTTCAGGCCGCCGCTCTTTTCCTGCAGGGCCAGGGTTTCCTGGAAAGTCAGCGACTTGTTGTAATCGAGTTCGGTCGACCGGACGGAGAAGATCGAGTCCTCGCCGCTGCCGAGGCCCAGCAGGGCCTCCGTGTAGGCCCTGAGGGCATTCGCCGCTTCCGTGTCGGGAAGCATTTCCTCCTGTTTCAGGACTTCCTCAGCGAGGGCGTCGAAGCGTTCGCGCAGCGGAGGCACCGCTTCGAAGTCCGCGGTTGCCTTGGTCCGGGCAAGCAGGGCCAGGATCTCGCGCAGACCCGCGTTCAGACGCAGCCCTGCCCGCAAGGCGCTCACTTCTCCCTCAAGCAGGGAGACGATCATCTTCGAGGTATCGTCGACGGCATCCCGGCCGGTCTTCGCCAGCCGGGACGTAGCGGCATCGACAAGCGGCGAGATCTCTCCGAGAAATTCTTCGTGGTCGGACAGCAGCGACGCGACACTTGTCCGGATACGGCCGGCAATCTCGTCCTTCTCCCTCATTTTCTGCCCGAGAGACTCGATGCCGGTCCGGAAGTCGGTGATAAGCTGCAGGTCCTTCTGCTTCTGCTCATCCGTCAGGGCGGAGAGGCCGGTCACCCGGGTTTCGAGCCGGGTCAGAAGGGTGGCGATCTCGGCCTCGGTCGCGGCGCGCTCCTCCTCGGACTGGGCGGTCACGATTTCGGGGGCCTTGGCGGCGACGGCGGCGCTTTCGGCGGCCATCTGGAGCGAACTCTTGATTGCAGGGATCGCTTCGCCGGCGAAGCCGTTCATCGCCCGTTTCAGGTCGCCGAACGCCCAAAAGGAAACGGCCGCAGCGACCACGGTGATAATGAACATTCCGCCGATGGCGAGATAGAGCTTGCCGCCGACACCGATCCCTCTGCGTCTGACCGCGGGCCCATCGGACGCGTCCTGATCGATTTCATCCGTGGTGAGTTCAACTGCCGACATTCGATTTCCTCCCGGGTCGTCCGTTCTTTGCCGCCGCTTACCTCGCGCCCATCAAGCGCGGGAACGGGATCTCGTTCTCTGGTTCAAAGAGTCTTTCCGGGGCTCGCGTCCGACAACAGTCGTCCGGCGGGCATCTGCCGCCCGTCGGAACCGTAAGAATGCGAAACGGACAATTTCCCCAGAGACACCGTTCCCAGAGTTGAACATGCTCGGAGTATATTAATAATTGCCTAAAATACGGAGGGAAATAATGATCGAAAGTTCAAGGTTTTCAGTAAATTAAGAAGATTTACTTAAAAATAGAGATTAATTGCTTAAACAATGACTGTAAATTAAACCATTGAGAAATCGAATGAAATTTCCGATATTCCGATTTCGCAGAAGCATTCCGAAGCGTGGCCCGCTCGAACATGCCTGCCGATGGCGTATGATGATATTCAACTTCTGCGTTATTTCCTGAAACAAGCTGATCCGATGTCCGTATTCCACGACAATCCGAGGCTTCAAAGAGCCTATGGCTATCCCTATCCGGCGCCGGAGGGCGATTTCCTGTTCGTCCGCGGTCAGGCGGAGCCTCTTGACGACCAAATCGACCTGTCTTCGCGGCATCCAGTGATCGCGGTTGGTTCCAACCGCGCGCCGGAGCAGCTGCGCCGCAAGTTCGGCGATGGTCCGGGCAGCGAGATTCCGGTCACGTGGGGCTGGATGCATGGCTATGACGTGGTCTACTGCGCGCAC
This sequence comes from Nisaea sp., assembly GCF_017640745.1. Classification (GTDB taxonomy): domain Bacteria; phylum Pseudomonadota; class Alphaproteobacteria; order Thalassobaculales; family Thalassobaculaceae; genus Nisaea. The sequence continues at coordinate 2,892 of NZ_JAEPQA010000047.1, forward strand.
GTCGCGGGATACGGATCCGTTCCGGCGACGCTGCACACCAGTCCGGGGACGGAGGTGCGGGTCGCGGTCACCTGGCTGACGGAGCCCCAGCTCGAGCGCATGCATCAGACCGAGAATGTCGGCGAGAGCTACGTCTACGGAACCTTCGACGCGGATGCGATCGACCTCGGTGCGGCGCGCCCGGCGATGCGCGCGGGGTGCTACATCACCCGGCGCGGGGCGCTGGCGCTCGACGGGGCCCCGGTGGCGCTCGCGGAGATCGAGGCCTGCAACAGACGTTTCTTCAGCCTCCCTCAGGCTGACAAGCTTACGCTGTTGCATGAACGATTCGGCGACCGTCCGGATCTGGAGGACTGGATCCTCTCGCTTCTGGACGACGAGAATCTGGAGCGCCGCAGAGGGCTCTCCGACAGAATGTCCGCAACCGTGCTCGCTTTCGAGGATCCGCGTTTCAGGATCCTGCTGGGATAGAGGTCTCGGCGGTCAGCCGCCAGACGGAGGTTTCCTTGATCTCCCTGTCCTCCAGGTCGGTGGATACCGGAACCTGATATGTGGCGCAGTGCTCCCGGCCGGTTTTCGGCAGATAGGCGCGGCCCGGGTCGCCGACGAGCACCAGTGCGCCGGCCGCCGCGTGGCGCCGAAGCCAGGTCTCGGCGCGTACGGCCATGGGACGCTCGTAGAACACGTCTCCGGCAAGGACGACATCGAACAGCGGCCCGCCGTCCTCGGCGAGAGCCGGTTCGTCGAACATGTCCCGTCCGGCGAAAGACAGCCCGGCCTCCAGACCGTTCGTCCCGGCATTCGTCCGGATCGCGAGGCCGGCGACCGGATCGATGTCGTTGGCGATGACCGTCGCTGCCGAAACCCAGAGGGCGGCTAGGCTGACGATGCCGGACCCGGCGCCGATATCGAGGACGCGGCGGCCGGCGACCAGATGGGGGTGGTCGATGACGTAGCGGGCGAGGGCCTGTCCGCCAGCCCAGGCGAAGGCCCAGTAGGGCGGCGGCAATCCGAGCTGCTGCAGCTCGCTCTCCGTCGCTTCCCAGAGTGGTGTGATCTTCGTCGCGAGATGAAGCCTCAGTTCCGGAATCAGCGGCGGTGAAGCAAGCTCGGTATTGCGGAGAATGAACTCCGCTGTGACGGACGGGGTTCCGTCCGGCGTCATCCTGCGAGGATCGCAAGGGTGACGATCCAGCCGAAATACCTGTTGGACTGGAAGCGGAGCAGGCAGCCTTTCGGATCGTCGATATCGATGGTGCGGATCTGCCAGACGAGTTGCGCGCCGGCGGCGGCCAGAACGAGATAGAACGGCCATCCGAGGCCGATCAGCGCGCCGCTCGCGGCGATGCCTGCAAGCGTCAGGGGATAGACGATCCAGAGGAACGGTACCGTCCGGGCGCCAAGGGCGAGTGCGGAGGATTTCACGCCGATAAGCACGTCATCCTCCTTGTCCTGATGGGCGTAGATCGTGTCGTATCCGAGCGTCCAGACGATGCCGGCCAGGTACAGCACGCTGTTGGCGAGCTGGATGTCGCCCGTGACCGCGGCCCACCCCATGAGCGCGCCCCAGTTGAAGGTCAGCCCGAGGACGAATTGCGGCCAGTAGGTGATCCGCTTGAAGAGCGGATAGGTGACGACGAGCAGCAGCACCAGGACGCCGAGCAGCCAGCAGGTTTCATTCAGTTGCAGCAGGATGAGCAACCCGGCGCCGAGCTGCAGGCCGAGGAAGGCGAAGGCCTGTTTCACCGAGATCGCGCCGCTGGCGATCGGCCGGTCCATGGTGCGGGCGACCTTGCGGTCGAATTCGCGGTCCCAGAGATCGTTGATGGTGCAGCCGGCGCCGCGCATCACGGTCGCGCCCACGCTGAACAGGACATAGAGCCAGAGCAGGTCGAGAACGGGCAGGGCCTTGCCGGTCGCCTGCCAGCCGAGTGCGAGGCCCCACCAGCAGGGCAGCAGCAGCAGCCAGGTGCCGATCGGCCGGTCGAGCCGCATCAGGCGGGCATACGGGCGTGCGGCAGATGGCAGCAGCCGGTCCACCCAGTCATTGCGTGCGATATCGCTTGCGGTCATGGTGGCTTCTGCATAAACCGGGCGGCACTCCCGGGCAAGCATCGGGGTGCGAGGTCCTGGCCGGCGCGGTTCCGCGCCGCCGAAGCGTGAGGCTGGATGAGCCAGAAGATCGAAACCCGTCTCTTTGTGAGCCCTGATCTCTCCGCGGGCGGGAGCGTCGGGCTCGAGAAAGACCAGACCCACTATCTGAAAAACGTTCTGAGGCTCGGCGCCGGTGCCCGGGTCGCCGTATTCAACGGCCGGGACGGTGAATGGGTCGCGGAGATCGCGGAGATCGGCAGGAGCAGCACCTCGTTATTGCTGACAGGGCAAAGCCGTCCGCAGATCGACGAGCCCGATATCTGGCTGGCCTTCGCGCCGATCAAGCGGGCGCGCATCGACTTCATCGCGCAGAAGGCGACGGAACTCGGAGCTTCGCTGCTCTGGCCGGTATTGACCGAGCGCACCAATGTCGAACGCGTGAAGACCGACCGTTTGCTGGCGAATGCGATCGAGGCGGCGGAACAGACCGCGCGGCTCGGCATTCCGGAGATCCGCGAGCCGGTGCGTCTCGATGCGCTGCTCGACGCCTGGCCGGAGGACCGCCCCTTGATCGTCTGCGACGAGACAGGCGCCGGAAACCCGATTGCCGACGTGTTGTCCGGGCCTCCTTTCAAGGGGGGAACCCCTAGCGGATTGTTGATCGGTCCGGAAGGAGGTTTTGCCGATCGTGAACTTGACCGCTTGAGGCAATGCTCCTTTGTTACACCAGTCAGTCTAGGGCCGCGTTTGTTGCGTGCCGACACGGCGGCGCTTGCGGCGCTCGCCTGTTGGCAGGCACTGGCCGGGGATTGGACCATGAAACGTCCCGAGGGACTTGATCTCTAAACCCGAGAGCGCAGCCGTCAGGCGCGCAACTTCGATCCTAACGGAGGAAACATGTCCCGTCCCCCCGGCGCCAAGGGCGATCCCATCGTCAGCAAGGCGCAGCTCGTCGAGGATCTCGAATCCGCCTGCAAGCCGAAATCGGCGTGGCGGGTGGGCACCGAGCACGAGAAATTCCCCTTCCGTCTCAGCGACCACAAGCGGCTGCCCTATTTCGGCAAGGACGGCATCGGCGCGATCCTGCAGGGTCTGGTCGACAAGTTCGGCTGGGAGCCGATCTACGAGGGCGACAATGTCATCGCGCTGAATCACGCAGGCTGCGCGATCACTTTGGAGCCGGGCGGACAGTTCGAGCTTTCCGGTGCGCCTCTCGAGAACCTGCACCAGACCTGCGACGAGGTGCACACGCACCTGGCGCAGATCAAGGAAGTGAACGACGAACTCGGCGTCGGCATGCTCGGGGCCGGCTTCGATCCGACCTCGACCCGCGAACAGATCGAGTTCATGCCCAAGGGGCGCTACGTGATCATGAGCGCCTATATGCAGAAGGTCGGCACGCTCGGCCTCGATATGATGAAGCGGACCTGCACCGTGCAGGCGAACTACGACTTCGCGAACGAAGCCGACATGGTGGAGAAATTCCGCATCAGCGTCGCGCTGCAGCCGGTTGCGACCGCGCTCTTCGCCAATTCGCCCTTCAAGGAAGGCAAGCCGAACGGCTTCAAGAGCTACCGCTCCCATGTCTGGACCGATACCGACCCGGACCGCTGCGGCATGCTGCCCTTCGTCTTCGAGGACGGCTTTGGCTTCGAGCGCTATGTCGACTACATGCTCGACGTACCGATGTATTTCCTCTACCGCGACGGTCAGTACCAGGACGTCTCCGGCAAGAGCTTCCGCAAGTTCATGGCGGGCGAGCTCGAGGGCTATGAGGGCGAAGAGGCCTTCATGGGCGACTGGACCGATCACATGACGACCAGTTTCCCCGAGGTCCGGCTGAAGAAATATATCGAGATGCGCGGTGCCGATACCGGGCCATGGCGCAATATCTGCGCGCTGCCCGCGCTCTGGACCGGGATCCTCTACGATTCGGACTCGCAGCAGGCGGCACTGGACATGATCGCCGGCTGGAGCATCGAGGAAATGGAAGCGCTGCGCGCGGCGGTTCCGAAACACGGCCTGCAGACCCCGTTCCGAGACGGTACGGTGCAGGACCTGGCGAAGCGGATGATCGAGATTTCCCGCCATGGCCTGAAGCGCCGGGCCTGTGTCGATTCCGAAGGCAATGACGAGACCGGCTTCCTCAACTGGCTGCAGGAAGTCGCCGAATCCGGCAAGTCTCCCGCCGACCGTCTGCTCGACCTCTACCACGGCGAGTGGGGCGGCAAGATCGATCCGCTGTTCGAATACCAGCGGTACTGATCGCCGGCGGCCCCCTGGGCCGGAAAGGGGAAGGGATGGAGCTGGACGCGCTCCCGAGATACCCGCTTCTGGAAGGGCCGACGCCCTTCCAGCCCCTGGAGCGTCTCGGCCGGGAGACCGGACATCCCCGCCTCTTCGTCAAACGCGACGACGCAATGCCGCTCGGCCTCGGCGGGAACAAGCTGCGTTCTCTCGAATACTGGCTCGGCGCGGCATTCGCTTCCGGCGCGGACACGCTGGTCGTCGCGGGGCACACCGCGTCCAACCAGTGCCGTCTGACCGCCGCGGCCGCGGCAAAATCAGGTCTCGGTTGCGTCATCCTGCATAATGCTGACCGGCCGGAGCGCATCGAGGGAAATCTTCGGCTCAGCCATCTTTTCGGGGCCGAGATCTCCTACCTCGGCCCGGTCGGGGAGCGCGCGCGCGGGCAGGCGGCCGAAGCGAGAATGGAGGCGCTGCGCCGGGAAGGCCGGAAGCCTTATCTGATCGGCGATCCGGTGCTCGGTGCGGCGGGCTACGTGCACTCGGGCGAGGAACTGCTGGCGCAGGCCCGCGAACGCGGCGTGGCGCTCCGTCATATCCTGCTTCCGGGATCCATGGGGCCGACCGAGGCCGGCTTTCTCTATGGTCTCCTCCGTGGCGGTTTCGATGGAACAGCCCATCTCGTCAGCGTCGAATACCGCGAGGCCGAGCTGGCGGAGCGCGTTGCTCGGATATTTGCCGGGCTCGAACTACTGATCGGGACCGCCGGGCGGACGGTCGATTCGGTCGCGCGCTTCACCGACCGGTTTCTGGGCCCCGGGTATGGCATTCCGGGGCCGGATGCCGTTGCGGCGATCCGGCAATTCGCCGCGACCGAGGCCCTGCTGCTCGAGCACACCTACACGGCGAAACCGGCCGCGGCCCTGCTCTCGATGCTGGCCGACGGTAGCATCGCGCCGGACGAGCCTGCCTGCCTGCTCCATACCGGCGGTACCGCTTCTCTCTTCGAAGACGATTTTTACAATGCCGTCCTCGCTTCGGGCGACTAGTCTCGGCGCCGCGGCAAGAAGCGAAAGTCGAAAGCAATGAATCACGGAAACGACCAGGACGGCTTTGCCGCCGGTCGCGGCATCATCCTGATGATTGCGGGTGTGTTCGTGATGTCCGTGATGGACATGATGATCAAATGGATGTCGGCGGGTTATCCGAGCATCGAGATCGTCTTCTTCCGCACGCTCTTCGGGCTGATTCCGCTGTTCGCCATCGTCTTCTGGACCGGTGGGCTGGGTCAGCTTCGGACCCGGCGCTGGAAGCTGCAGCTCGCCCGCGGCGTGGCCGGAACCGGGGCGACGGTCGGTTTCTTCTTCGCGCTCGGCAAGCTCGAGTTGGCGGAAGTCGTCGCGCTGGCCTTCGCCTCGCCGCTCTTCGTCACCGCATTGTCGGTGCCGCTGCTCGGCGAAAAGGTCGGCTTTCGGAGAGTTTGCGCGGTTCTGGTCGGTTTCGCCGGCGTGCTGATCATCGTGCGCCCGGGAGCGGACGTTTTCTCACCCTATGCGCTGCTTCCGATCGGTGCGTCTTTCTGCTTCGCGCTGGCGATGGTGCTCGGGCGCCGCCTCTCCTCGACCGACAGCGCGGTCTCCATCGTCTTCTACACGACCCTCGCCGCGCTTGCGGTCAGTGCGATCGGCACGCCCGCGGTCTGGGTCACGCCGGTACCGGCGGACTGGGGATTGCTCGCGGCGCTCGGTCTGCTCGGCGGCTGCGGACAATTTCTCGTCACCTCGGCCTTCCGCGCGGCGCCGGCGGCGATCGTCGCGCCATTCGAGTATTCGGCGCTGATCTGGGCGACCCTGTTCGGATATGCGATCTGGGCCGAAGTGCCGGACGGAATGACGCTGATCGGCGGCGCCGTCGTGATCGCCGCCGGTCTCTATATCGGCTACCGGGAAACCAGGCTGGGCCGCCGGCCGCAAGGACCCGGCGTCATGCCCGATCCCCCGGCGGACGGCAAAAGCGCCTAGGAAACCTTGATGCGGCTGAGGAAGCTATCGATCTCGGACCGCAGCCGGTTGGTATCCTGGGCAAGCTGTTCGGAAGCCGTCAGCATGGACTTGGCGGCTTCGCCGCTACGCGCGCTCTCGGCATTGAGCGCGCTCATGCCCTGCGAGGCACTGAGGCTCCGCTCGCTCGCCTGAGCGACCTGATTGGAAATCTCGTTGGTCGCGGCAACCTGCTCCTCGATCGCCGCAGCGATTCCGGCGGAGATTCCGTCCACTTTCGCGACCGTATCGACGATCAGGGAAATCGCCTTCACGGCCTCGGTCGATTCCTGCTGGATGGCCTGGATCTGAGCCGAAATCGTTTCCGTCGCCTCCGCTGTCTGCGAGGCGAGGTTCTTCACTTCCGTCGCCACAACCGCGAAGCCCTTTCCGGCCTCGCCGGCACGGGCCGCCTCGATGGTTGCGTTCAGCGCCAGCAGGTTGGTCTGTTCCGCGATATCGGTGATCAGCTTCAGGAACTCGCCGATCTTGTCGACGGCACCGGCGAGGCCGGACACGGTGTCGTTCGTCTGATTGGCCTGGTCGACCGCCTCCCGGGTCACGGTGCTCGCCTCCGCCACGCGCTGGCCGATCTCGGAGAACGACCTGGCAAGCTCCTCGGCGACTTCCGCCGCCGTGCGCACATTGTCCGCCGCCGAAGCTGTGTTCTCGTTCGCCGCACGGGACTGGTTCGCGAGCGATCCGGCGACCGAGTTCAGTTCGCTGGCGTTCTGGCCGAGTTCGGTGGAAGCGCTGGCGACGGTGACCGCGATGGACCCGACCGTGGAGGAGAACGTGTCGGCAAGCGCGGACATTTCCTTTGCCTTCTGCGCCTGCATCCGGCGTTCCTGCTCCATCTGCTCCTTGCCAAGGCGTTCCGCTTCGGCTTTCGCGGCTTCGGCCTCTTGCAGGGCGGCGTCGGAGGTCATGAAGGTCTGTGCCACGGTAAAGGACAGCCAGCCGACGATCAGAGCTTCCACGATCACGATGACGGCGTGCACGACGACGCGCCAGAAATCGGCGCCGTCGGGAAAGATCGCGGCCGGGAAAGTGAAGTTCAGGCCGAGATGATGGACGGCGACAGCTGCCGTGGCGGCGATCACGGCCCTGATGTCGCAAAGCGTCGTCAGGATCGCGAGAGCTGCGAAGTAGTACATGTGCATGTCGATCTGCCAGGGGTGGCCCTCGAACTGGAAGACCATCAGGGAGACCATGACCATCAGTCCGACCGGGATCAGCATCCGCGTAGAGGCTGCATCCTTGGCTTTCCAGGCCGCGAGGCCGCAGAGCAGCGCGGTGGCACTTGCGCCGACAAGCGGGGCGAGCAGATGGGAGTCGAGAACGAGCCCGAGAACGGCAATGATCACGACATGGGCTGCGATGAACAATGCGAGGAAGTTGACCGCCTTGGCGCGGATTCTATCCAACGTATTCATCCTGTAGTCTCCTTTTGGAAGGGGAGCGCGGTGCCCTCTTTCAAGCCCACGCATCCGAATAGTCCGGCCGGATCTACAACGGCCCAGGCGCCGGCATTCTTGAGACGATCCGCCGCATCGGGAGAGTCGAGCCTGACGAGCGCCACAGTCTCGATGCCGCCGTGACGTAACATCGCCCCGCCCGCGGCGCTTACGGCGCCGAGCACTTCGGTTCTGTCGAACCAGGGAGGATAAAAAGCTGCCAACGTCCTGTTCGGCTCGACCGGACCGGTCAGCATCAGGACGCCTATGAAAATCGTGCTACCGAACAGAAGCGCGATCGCAGCCCAAGCATCTCGCAAGGTAAAGCTCCAACAAATCAGCGCAACCGCAGGGTCATCCCACAGCCTCAGCGACCGAGATCTAGAGCATTTACGCTAATATCAGGTTAACGGATCGAACGCCCGGGGCAGCCGTTCCTACATTGCGGTGCCGCCGACGGTCACGCCGGTCATCTTCAGTGTGGGTTGACCGACGCCGACGGGCACGCCCTGACCGCTCTTGCCGCAGGTCCCGATTCCGTCGTCCAGCGCAAGATCGTTGCCGATCATGGTGATCTGGTTCATCGCGTCCGGACCGTTGCCGATCAGGGTCGCGCCTTTGACCGGAGCGCCGATCTTGCCGTCCTCGATCAGGTAGGCCTCGCTGGCGGAGAACACGAACTTGCCGGAGGTGATGTCGACCTGGCCGCCGGCGAAATTGACCGCATAGAGGCCTTTCTTCACCGAGGCGAGGATCTCGCCCGGATCCTTGTCGCCGGCTTCCATGAAGGTGTTGGTCATGCGCGGCATCGGATGGTGCGCGAAGCTCTGGCGCCGGCCGTTGCCGGTCGGCTCCATGCCCATGAGGCGCGCGTTCTGCCGGTCCTGCATGTAGCCGACCAGGATGCCGTCCTCGATCAGCACATTGCGCTGGCTGCGCGTACCCTCGTCGTCGATGCTGATCGAGCCGCGGCGGTCGTGGATGGTGCCGTCATCGACCACGGTGACGCCCTTGGCGGCGACGCGCTGGCCGATCATTCCTGAAAAGGTGGAGGTTTTCTTGCGGTTGAAGTCGCCTTCGAGTCCGTGGCCGACCGCCTCGTGCAGCATGACGCCCGGCCAGCCGTTGCCGAGCACGACTTCCATCTCGCCGGCGGGGGCGGCGACGGAGGAGAGATTGACCTCGGCGATGCGCATCGCCTCGTCGACCTGGGCCTTCCATTTCTCCGGCGTCAGGTAGAGGTCGTAGGCGACCCGGCCGCCGGCGCCGCAACCGCCGCTCTCCATGCGGTCGCCTTCCGCCATCACGACGGAGACGTTCAGGCGCACCAGCGGACGGATATCCGCGACCCTATGGCCGCCGGCACGGATGATCTGCACCGCTTGCCAGGAACCGGCAAGCGAGGCGCTGACCTGTTTCACGCGAGGGTCCCTGGCGCGGGCATAGGCGTCGATTTCCTTCAGCAGATCGACCTTGTCGGCGAAGGGAGTCAGGGCGAGCGGATTGGCATCGGTATAGAGCGTGGCGTTGCTGGCGGCGGGCGGGGCGGCGAGGGTGCCGCCATGGCCATGACGCACGCTGGAGACGGTGTCGGCGGCGCGCTTGATGGCCTCCTCGGAAAGATCGGAGGCATGCGCATAGCCGTGCGCCTCGCCTGCGATCGCGCGCAGGCCGAAGCCCTGGGTCGAATCGAAGGAGGCGGTCTTCAGCCGGCCGTCATCGAAGGCGAGGCTCTCGCTCTGCCGGTATTCCAGGAACAGTTCCCCGTCGTCCGCGCCGTGCAGCGCCTCGTCGACGAGGCGGCCGACCCGGTCGAGATCCATGCCGCTGCGCTCGAAAAAGAGTTCGTCCGTCTTGCTGAGGTCGCTCATTAGGTCCGCTCCTGATATGTCCCGCGCGGACGCGGGTCGCCGGTATGGGCTTGATCTTTCCGATAGCATATGGTCCCAAGCGCGGGAAAGTCACGGTGCGCCCTTGCGGAAGAGCGCGGTGCCCGTCCGTTGCAAGAGGCGCGTCACTTCGTCGCGGATCGCTGGACCGCCCCGTGCCGGAGATCGAATTGTCTTCACGCAATGAGACGGACAGTGTATTGCGATACCCTTGTGAAGGGCCGCGCCTGACGCTAAAAACGGCCCCGAGTACGAATATTGCGGAGAGAACGGACACCATGAGGCTTTTCAACCGGGCAATCTCCAGCCTCGCGCATCTCGCGGCGCTGCCCCTCCTGTTGGTCGCAACGCTGGCTCTGCCCGCCGGCGCCGAAGAAATCCGCATGCCCCAGCCCTACCAGTTGGGCCTGCAGGATCCGGTCTCGCCGGTCGGAGTTCACATCAATGAATTCCATACCTACCTGCTCTACCTGATCTTCGCGATCTCGATCTTCGTGCTCGCGCTTCTGGTCTATGTCTGCATCCGCTATCGCGCTTCGGCGAACCCGAACCCGTCCCGGACCTCGCACAACACGCTGATCGAGATCCTCTGGACCGCGGTTCCGGTCATTATCCTCGTGGTGGTCGCGATCCCGTCTTTCAAGAACCTCTACTATCTTGATCGTGCGGTCGATCCGGACATGACCATCAAGGTCATCGGAAACCAGTGGTACTGGTCCTACGAATATCCAGACGAGCAGATCGTATTCGACAGCTACCTGCTTGAGGGCGAGGATCTGCAGAAGGCGAACGGCACCCGGTTGCTCGACGTCGACAATCCGCTCGTCGTTCCGACGGGCAAGAAGATCCAGGTCCTGGTGACCAGCAACGACGTCTTCCATTCCTTCTTCGTGCCGTCGGCCGTAGTGCAGATCTATGCCATCGGCGGCCGCACCAACGAGACCTGGATGCAATTCGACAAGGAAGGCACCTTCTACGGACAGTGCAACCAGATCTGCGGTGTCCGCCATGCCTACATGCCGATCGTGGTCAAGGCCCTCAACGAGGCCGACTACGCCGAATGGCTGAAGGGCGCGAAGGAAAAATTCGCAATGAACAGCGACGCGCCGGTCCGCGTCGCCGTTAATGCCAACTAACAACCACGCTATTGGGAGAGACCGATATGAGTGCCGCGCACGCTCACGCTGACGACCATGGGGTGCCGACGGGTATCCGGCGCTGGTTGTATTCGACCAACCACAAAGACATCGGCACGATGTACCTGATCTTCGCGATCATCGCCGGCTTGATCGGCGGCGCGATGTCCATCTACATGCGGATGGAGCTTCAGAATCCGGGCGTCCAGTTCATGGAAAACGGCCATGTCTGGAACGTCTTCACGACGGCTCACGGCCTGATCATGGTGTTCTTCCTGGTCATGCCGGCGCTGATCGGGGGTTTCGGCAACTGGTTCGTGCCGCTCATGATCGGGGCGCCGGACATGGCCTTCCCGCGGATGAACAACATCAGCTTCTGGCTTCTGATCCCGGCCTTCCTGCTGCTCTTCCTGTCGGTCTTCGCCGACGGCGGCGCGGGCGTGGGCTGGACGATCTACCCGCCGATGTCGAGCAAGCTCGGCACGCCTGGCCCGTCGATGGACATGGCGATCCTGTCGCTGCACCTTGCCGGTGCGTCCTCGATCCTCGGCGCCAGCAACTTCATCACCACGATCTTCAACATGCGCGCACCGGGCATGACGCTGCACAAGATGCCGCTTTTTGTCTGGTCGATCCTGATCACCGCGTTCCTGCTGCTGCTGGCGCTTCCGGTTCTGGCCGGCGCCATCACCATGCTGCTGACCGACCGCAATTTCGGCACGGCCTTCTTCGAGCCGTCCGGTGGCGGTGACCCGATCCTGTTCCTGCACCTCTTCTGGTTCTTCGGCCACCCCGAGGTGTACATCATGATCCTGCCGGCCTTCGGCATCATCAGCCACGTGGTCTCGACCTTTTCGCGCAAGCCGGTCTTCGGCTATCTCGGCATGGCCTACGCGATGGTCTCCATCGGCTTCGTCGGCTTCATCGTCTGGGCGCACCACATGTACACGGTGGGCCTCGACGTCGACACGCGGGCCTATTTCACGGCGGCGACCATGGTCATCGCGGTGCCGACGGGCGTGAAGATCTTCTCCTGGATCGCGACCATGTGGGGCGGCTCGATCTCGTTCCGCGTCCCGATGATCTGGGCGATCGGCTTCATCTTCCTGTTCACGGTCGGTGGCGTCACCGGCGTTGTCCTGGCCAATGCCGGCGTCGACGTGGTGCTGCACAACACCTACTACGTGATTGCGCACTTCCACTACGTGCTGTCGCTGGGTGCCGTGTTCGCGCTGTTCTGCGGGTTCTATTACTGGTTCCCGAAAATGTCCGGCTATCACTACAACGGCTTCCTCGCCCGCGTGCATTTCTGGATCATGTTCATCGGTGCGAACCTGACCTTCTTCCCGATGCACTTCCTCGGGCTGGCGGGCATGCCGCGGCGCTACATCGACTATCCGGATGCGCTGCACGGCTGGAACTACGTTGCCTCGATCGGCGCCTATATGGGCGGTGCCGCAACCCTGCTGTTCCTCTACATCGTCTTCGAGGCGTTCATGAAGAAGCGGGTCGCCGGCGACAATCCGTGGGGCGAAAGCGCGGACACTCTCGAGTGGACCGTGTCCTCCCCGCCGCCGTTCCACACCTTCGACGAGCTGCCGCGGATCAAGTGATCCGCGGCGCCTCGCGGCGCTGATTTCAGAGCGGACCGAAGCGAGAAAGGTTCTCTTGCGTGTCTGACACTTCCATTGAGCTCAAAGCGGCGGCACCGACCGCCGCTTCTGCGTCTGAAGCAATCCGGGACTACCTGTCGCTGCTGAAGCCGCGGGTGATGTCGCTCGTCGTCTTCACCGGGTTCGTCGGCCTCTATCTTGCCCCGGGCGAGATCAATCCGGGCCTGGCCGCCGTTGCAGTGTTTTGCATTGCGATCGCAGCCGGCGCGTCCGGTGCGATCAACATGTGGTACGACCGCGACATTGACGCCGTCATGACGCGGACCCGCGGCCGTCCCATCCCGATGGGCAAGGTCGGCGCCGACGAGGCGCTCGCCTTCGGCGTGATCCTGTCCGGTTTTTCCGTCATGGTGATGGGGCTCGCGACCAACTGGGTCGCGGCCGCGCTGCTGGCCGGGACGATCGGTTTCTATGTCTTTATCTACACCATGTGGCTGAAGCGCCGCACGCCGCAGAACATCGTCATCGGCGGTGCCTCAGGTGCGCTTCCGCCGGTGATCGGCTGGGCTGCCGTGACCGGTGATATCACGCTGCTGCCGCTGGTCATGTTCCTGATCATCTTCATGTGGACGCCGCCGCATTTCTGGGCGCTCTCGCTCTACCGCTCCGGCGACTACGAAGCTGCGGGCGTCCCGATGCTGCCGGTGGTTTCCGGACGACGCGAAACACAGAAGCAGATCCTGATCTATACCCTGCTGCTGGTGCCGATCACGCTGCTTCCGGTTGCGTTCGACTCGATCGGCCTGCTGACCTACGGACTTCCGGCTGCCGCTTTCGGCGCGGTCTTCACGGTGTCCGCCTGGCGCGTCTTCCGCGACGCCAGCGAGAAGAACTGCCGCCGCCTGTTCGGCTATTCCATTCTCTATCTCTTCGTCATTTTCACGCTGCTGATCATCGATCGGGCGGCGGGGGTATGAGCGCGATGAGCGACGATCAGAAGCCGGAAAGCAGAGAGCAGTTCTATGCCCGCAAGAAGGGCAAGAATCTCGCCATTCTCGCCTGTATCATCGCATGTTTCGTGCTGTTCTATGTCATCACCATCCTGAAGATGAGCTGAGTCATGGCAGAGCGGACGGAACGCAAGCGAAGCAATGCACGGGTCGGTCTGGCGCTGGGCGCACTGGTGCTGGGCATGGTCGGGGTCTCCTTTGCGGCGGTGCCGCTCTATGACCTTTTCTGCCGTGTTACCGGTTTCGGCGGAACCACGCAGATTGCGGACGGCGCCAGTACCGAGGTGCTCGACCGGAAAATCACTGTCCGGTTCGACGCGAGCGTACAGCCGGATCTGAAATGGTCCTTCCGGCCGGTGCAGACCGCGGTCGAACTCAAGGTCGGGGAAAACAAGCTTGCCTTCTACGAGGCGGTGAACAACGGCGACGAGCCCATTGTCGGGACGGCGACCTTCAACGTGACGCCGGACAAGGCCGGGATCTATTTCGACAAGATCGACTGCTTCTGTTTCACCGAACAGGTACTGCAGCCGGGACAGAGGGTCGACATGCCGGTCTCGTTCTATATCGACCCGGAGATGGACAAGGACGTGAAGATGGACGGGGTGACGACAATCACTCTGTCCTACACTTTCTACAAGGCACAGGATCAGTCCGGAGCGAAAGCCGCGAAGAACCAGGCAGCCCTGAACGCGACAGGGGCCGGGCCGCAAGGCGCGACGGATATCAAGGGATAATCAAGGAGAGGAAGGCGCCGAAAGCGCCGGACTGAAGGGGAAAGATAATGAGCGGACATCCACAGCATTCCTTCCATCTCGTCGAGCCGAGCCCGTGGCCCTTTGTCGGGTCCATGTCCGGCTTCATCGCCGCGGTCGGCGCCGTCATGTACATGCATGAATACGCGTTCGGCGGCACCATCCTGATCGCCGGCCTGCTGTCGATCCTGATGACCATGTTCTTCTGGTGGCGCGATGTCGTGCGTGAGGCTGAGTACCAGGGGCATCACAATGCTGTCGTCCAGCTCGGCATGCGCTACGGCATGATCCTCTTCATCGCCTCCGAGGTGATGTTCTTCGCCGCCTTCTTCTGGGCCTTCTTCGACGCCTCGCTCTATCCCGATACCGGCGTCTGGCCGCCGGAAGGCATCGTGACGTTCAATGCCTGGGACCTGCCGCTGATCAACACCATGATCCTGCTGCTGTCGGGCTGCAC